>NZ_MJGI01000001.1 GCF_001864835.1 Curtobacterium sp. MCBA15_001
GCCGCGAACGCCGCGACCCCGACGGTCCACACCGTCGCTTCGTCGTCGTCGAAGATCCCGGCACCGGTCGCGTCGGTTCCCGAGGTCAAGGGCGGGAACACCTCCGTCGCGCTCGACTCGGGCTTCACCGACGCGCTGAAGTCCCTGGGCCTGACCCCGGGTGTGTCGGGTTCGGCGAAGCTCGACGGTGGCGCGGTGTCGTTCCCGATCACCGCCGGCTCCGTGACGTACTGGTCCCCGGACGGGTCGTACCGTCCCTACGTGCAGGGCCTGCTGAACCACAACGGTTCCGGTCTCACGCTCGCCGCGGGCAGCACGACCGTGACGCTGGAGAACTTCGTGGTGAACCCGGGCTCCTCCAAGCTCTACGGTGACGTCCTGGTCAACGGGCAGGTCGCTGCGTCCAACGCGTACCTGTTCTCCCTGCACGGTGGGACGCTGAAGCCGCTGCAGCTCGAGGGTGACAACGCGATCCTCACCGGCACCACCGTCCACGTCTCCAACGACGCCGCGACGCTGCTGAACAGCACGTTCAAGACCGACGCCGTCAAGGGTGGCCTGCTCGTCGGCACCGCCACCATCACCGCACAGATCAAGTAACACCCCCGAAAGACCGGCTGCGCACGACAGGCCGGGACAGCAACGCCCCGTCGCCCCGCGACGGGGCGTTGCTGTTGCTCCGTCCGTCCCCCGGGATCGGTTCGGCGTGGAGGAGTCCGCGTCCGTCAGGATCGGCCGCTGCACGACATTCCTCAGTGAGGGCAACCACATCACCAGGGGGAACACCATGCGCCAACGCACCATCGCCGCCACCACCACCGCACTGCTCATCGCTGCCGCACTCACTGGTTGCGCCACGGCGAGCGGAGCCTCAGTGCCAGAGAGCGCCGGCACAGCTCCGTCCACGCCCACGATGACCTCGACCCCAGCAGCCAGCACGCCGAGCCGGTCGGCGACGGCGTCGGCGGTCGCAGATCCGGAGCCCGTGGAACCGTCGGCAACAGCGCCGGCGCCGTCGACGCCCGTGTCAGCGCTCGCGCAGCACGTGTACGACCAGTGCTCCATCGGCGCCGAGGCCGCCGGGGTGCGTCTGACGTTCACCGAGAAGCCCTCCGGGTACACGGAAGCTGACGGCCACCACCAGCTCACCTACCCGTTCACGTTCCTCGACGGCCACGACGATCCGTACGCCATCTACAACTGCGGGCTGACGGACGACACCGTCACGTCGACCTTCATCAGCGGCGGGATGTCCGACGCGCACTGACCCTGCCGGTCGGTCGTCTGCGCCCCAGGCGGTGACGGCGGTGCTGGATAGGGTCCGGGAGCATGAGAGCAACGACGCGTGAACCTCGAACCCTGGTCCCCGGCGACACCGTCGCGATCGTCTCGCCGGCGTCGTGGCCAGAAGACTCCGTGCCGGGCTGGATCGCCCAGCAGGTCGAGTCGTGGGGCCTCCGTGCGGTGATCGCGCCGCACGCACTCGACCACCGCGGCTACCTCGCCGGCACCGATGCCGCTCGAGTTGCTGACCTCAACACCGTGGTCCGCGACCCGGCGATCCGGGCCGTGATCGCGTCCACCGGCGGATGCGGCAGTTTCCGGATCGTCCCGGAGGTCGACGTCGACGCCCTCCGTGCCGATCCCAAGGTGCTGATCGGGTACAGCGACATCACCGCGCTGCACTGTGTGTGGGACGCCGCCGGCGTCCCGACGCTGCACGGTGCGATCGCCGGCGCTCATGCCGATCATGTCCGACGGCTGCTCATGGAGGGCGCCCAGACCATCGTCGACGCCGACGCCGACGCCCTCTCGGCGGAGCTCACCACCGCGGGGCGTGCTGAGGGGGCGCTCTTCGGCGGCAACCTCGAGATGCTCGCGCGATCGGTCGGGGTCGTGGACCTCGACCTCGAAGCCAGGATCTTCCTCCTCGAGGTCAACCGTGCCGCGGGGCTCGGGATGGTGGACCGGGCGCTGACACAGCTGCGGCACTCCGGAGCGCTCGACGGTGTGGTCGGCGTGGCCCTCGGCAGCATCGACCAGTTCGCTGGCTACGAGGACCGGGGGTGGACCGTCCTCGACACCCTCGGCGACCACCTCGACGCGCTCGGCGTCCCCGTCCTCGGCGGCCTGCCCATCGGACACATCCAGGACCTCGACACCGTGCCGCTCGGCACGCACGCCGTCCTCGACGTCGACCACGCTCGCCTGACGGTCGCCGCGCCGTCCGGGACCTGATCGCCGACCGGACGCTGCTCGGTGTCAACTCGCCGGTTCGGATCCCGTGCAGCAGTGCAGTGCAGTGCAGCCCAGCGCTTGCCGGCGACGAGGATCACGACCGCCAACGACCCGTCCGCGGCGTGGCCCTCGTCCGACCGGTCACCGGTCCGCGGAAGCCTGCCCGGAATCGTGCGGGACCGTCGCATCGAGCCGCGGGTCGAGCGCCGGGTCGGGCGACACGTCCCCGGCCCGCACCGGCGGGTCGGGCTCGAGCGCCACCGCGGGACGGTCCGGATGCGGCACCGTCGCGGACCCCGCGTTCCGGTCCGGCTGCAGCCGGTGCTTCAGCGCCTGCCACGGCCGCCCGAGCCCCGTGCGGATGCCGCGCTGCGCAGGTCCGTCGACCTCGAGTCCGTAGTACTCACCGACCCGCTCGAGCAGCAGGGCCCGCTCGGCCCGGTCGTACGCTCGGCGCTCCCGGGTGAACGCGATGATCGTCGACCAGCACGTCAGGAGCAGCACGATGCTGAACGGCAGCGCGGTGGTGATCGCGGCGGTCTTCAGCGCGTTGAGACCGCCGGTCAGCAGCAGGGCGACGGCGAGCAGCGCGGAGACGCCCGCGAAGAACACCCGCAGCCAGTTCTTCGGCTCGATGTCACCGCCGGAGGCGATCATCGCCATCACGAGGGAGCCGGAGTCCGAGGACGTGACGAAGAACACGCCGATGAGCAGGATCGCGCCGAACGTCAGCACGGTGCCGGCGGGCAGGTCGGCGAGCAGCGTGAACAGCGAACCCTCGACGTCCACGGAGCCGTCCGACCCGACGAGACCGCCGCCGTTCATCTGCTGGTGGATCGCAGCACCGCCGAGCACCGCGAACCACAGCATCGTCAGCGCCGTCGGGACCAGGAGCACCCCGAAGACGAACTGCCGCACGGTGCGGCCCTTGGAGATGCGGGCGATGAAGATCCCGACGAAGGGGGCCCACGACATCCACCAGCCCCAGTAGAAGGTCGTCCACGACGCCTGCCATGCCTCACCCGCGGCACCCTGCTGGGCGCTGACGTTGAACGACAGCCCGACCAGGCTCTGCAGGTAGGCGCCGATGGACTGCACGAAGTCGCGCAGCAGGTACTGGGTCGGGCCGACGATCAGGATGAAGAGCAGCAGGGCGGCGGCGAGCAGCAGGTTGAAGTTCGACAACAGCTTCATGCCCTTGGTCACGCCGGTCACCAGGGACACGATCGTGAGCGCGGTGATCACGGCGATGATCGCGAGCTGGCTGACGGTGCTGCTCTCGGCGATGCCGGCGCTCTCGAGGCCGGCGCCGATCTGGATGACGCCGAGGCCGAGCGAGGTCGCGACACCGAACAGCGTGCCGATGAGGGCGATCACGTCGATCACGTTGCCCCAACCGCCCTCGACACGGGACCCGAGCAGCGGTTCGAGCGCCCACCGGATCGAGACCGGGCGTCCACGACGGTGGATCGCGTAGGCCAGTGCCAGGCCGAGGACGACGTAGATCGCCCACGCGTGCAGCCCCCAGTGCAGGAAGGTCTGCGTCATGGCCTGTTGGGCGAGGGACTGCTCGTCGCCGGTGACGCCGGGACGCGGGGAGGCGAAGTGGCTGAGCGGTTCGGACACGCCGTAGAAGACGAGACCGATGCCCATCCCGGCGGCGAACAGCAGGGCGAACCACGAGCCGGTGGAGAACTCGGGTTCGTCCTGGTCCTTGCCGAGCTTGATGTCGCCGAACTTGCTGAAGCCGATGAAGAGCGAGAACGCGACGAAGCCGGCCGCGATGAGGACGTAGTACCAGCTGAAGTTCGCGACGATGGCGGCCTGCAGTGCGGCGAAGGCGGACTCGGCCGACGCGGGGGCGCTGAGGGTCCAGACGACGAAGCCGAGCACGATCACGGCAGCCGGCCAGAACACCCAGGTCTTCAGTCGTGGAGCGGTGGTGTGTGTATCGGTCGTTGCCATGCAGTCCATGGTGCCTGGGAGCGACACTTCGTGTTCGCTCAGGTGCCCGATCGACCCGGAGAAGCCGACACCTGTCGCCTGGAGTGACGCCATGAGGACCACCACACCCTTCGGCGCCACCACCGCCGCTGACGACGTCCTGCACGGACTCGACCTCCGAGGGCTTCGGGTCCTGATCACGGGCGGTGCGTCCGGCATCGGCCGTGCGACGTCCGCAGCCCTCGTCCGCGCCGGCGCTGCCGTGACCCTCGCCGTCCGGAACGTCGAGCAGGGGGAGCGGGCGGCGGACGGACTCCGGGCGAGCACCCCCGACGCCGCCGTGGACGTCCGGCCGCTCGACCTCGCGGACCAGAGGTCGGTCCACGCCTGCACCCGGGACTGGTCCGGCCCGCTCGACGTCGTCATCGCCAACGCGGGCGTCATGGCGACGCCGGAACTGCGCACGCCCGAGGGCTGGGAGCTGCAGTTCGCGACGAACCACCTCGGCCACCACGCACTGGTCACCGGGCTGCACGACGCCCTGCGCGCCGGTGCCGACGAGCACGGACGACCGTCCCGCGTCGTCGTGCTGAGCTCGGCCGGGCACCACACGAGCGGCGTGGACCTCGACGACCTGATGTTCGACCGCCGCCCCTACGACCCCTGGATCGCGTACGGGCAGTCCAAGACGGCGAACGCGCTCTTCGCGGTCGAGGCCACCCGGCGCTGGGCTGCCGAGGGGGTCCTCGCCAACGCGGTGCACCCGGGCGGGATCCTGACCGACCTGTCGCGCCACCTGTCGCACGAGCAGGCCCTCGCCATCGGCATCGTGGACGCCGACGGTTCGCCCGCGGTGGGCTTCAAGACGCCCGAGCAGGGTGCGGCGACCTCGGTCCTGCTCGCTGCGTCGCCGCTCGTCGAGGGCATCGGTGGCCGCTACTTCGAGGACTGCAACGAAGCCGTGCCCGCGACCGACGACCAGCCCCTCGTCGGCGTGCGACCGTGGGCCCTGGCCCCGGAGGCGGCCGAGCGCCTGTGGGACGTGAGCGAGACGCTCACCTCGCGTCGGTCCTGACCGCCTGACGGACGCCGGGGTCGACGCCGGACGGCACCGGAGCCTCCCGACCGGCGCCCCGCAACGCCCCGACCGGCGCGCGCAGCCCCATCGTTGCGGGGTTCTCTGCGGTGCGGCAAGACGCATGGTTCGTCCCCGGTACTTCCGCACTGCGTCCTTGCGGTGGTTCGCTGTGAGGATCGCGGCCACCCTGGGACCGCGCGGACCTGGACACGACCCATGCGACTCTCCCTGCGCGCGTCCGCGCGCCCCCGTCTGGCGACCCCTGCAGCCCTGTTGCTGGCCGCCGTCCTGACCGCGACGGCCGTCGTCGGTTCCGCCGCGACCGCGCAGGCGGCCGGATCCTGTTCCGCCGGCTCGCAGCTGGAGGTCACCGCGCACCCGGACGACGACCTGTTCTTCATGAACCCCGCGGTGCTCGCGAAGACGCAGGCCGCCGGGTGGTGCACGACGACGGTGGTCGTGACCTCCGGCGACGCCGGCAAGGGGACGACCTACGCGAACTCGCGTGAGGCCGGCCTCCGAGCTGCGTACGCGAACATGACGAACGTCAAGAACGCCTGGACGACCGTGAGCGAGGTCGACGCCGGACGCACGGTGCAGCGCTCGACGCTCACGGCGATGCCGAGCGTGCAGCTGGTCTTCATGCGTCTGCCCGACGGCAACATCGACGGCAGCGGGTTCGCCGCGACCGGGTCGCAGAGCCTCGAGCAGCTGATGGTGGGCTACATCCCGTCGATCACGACGGCCGGGTCGGCGCGGCAGACGTACACGCAGGCATCGCTGGTGAGCACCATCGGCGCGCTCATGACGAAGGCCGCGCCCACGATCATCCGGTCGATGGACTACGTCCACGGGTTCGGCACCGACACGGACCACAGCGACCACCACGCGGTCGGCGCGCTGACGCTCCAGGCGCGGAACGCCGTGGCGTCGAGCGTGCCGATCACGCCGTACCTGGGGTACCCGACGGTGCAGCTGCCGGCGAACGTCTCCGGCTCGGACCTGGCGGCGAAGACGGCCGCGTTCTACACGTACACCCCGTACGACTCGCTCATCTGCCAGACCGCGGTGGCCTGCGCCGGCAAGCCCGAGGAGCAGTGGCTGCCGCGGATGCACCCGGTGTCCGACCTGACGTCCCCGGGGACCGGGACGGGTGGCGGGACCGGCACGGGCGGCACCGGGACGGGGACCGACCCCTCCGGCGGCACCGGCACCGCGGCCGGCAACGCCGCAGCATCGGCGCAGGTCACCGCGTCGTCGCAGAACCTCGCCGACGGGCAGGGAGCCGTCAAGGTCATCGACGGCAACGCCAACGGCTACCCGGTCAACGCGGCCGCCGAGTGGGCCTCGCAGGGCGGGGGAGCCGGCACCTGGGTGCAGCTGACCTGGATGGAGCCCATCGCGATCAACCGCATCGTGCTCTTCGACCGGCCGAACGCCGACGACCAGGTGACCGGGGGCACGCTGACGTTCTCGGACGGCTCGACCGCCACGGTGCCGAGCCTGGCGAACGACGGCAGCGCTACCGAGGTGTCCTTCAGCACCCGGTCGATCACGAGCGTGCGGCTCACCGTCACCGCGGTCAGCGCGTCGACCAAGAACGTCGGACTCGCCGAGATGCAGGCGTGGACGCCCGGCTCGACGACCTCGCCGCCGGTCACGACGCCGCCGACGACCACCCCGTCGACGACGAACCTGGCCACGAGTGCGACGGCCGTGGCGTCCTCGGAGTCGCCCTCGACCGGGCAGACCGCCGCGAAGGCGATCGACGGCGTGGTCGACGGCTACCCGGGCGTCGCCTCGGCCGAGTGGGCCACGAACGGCGGGCGCACCGGCTCGACCCTGAAGTTGACGTGGGCGTCCCCGGTGACGCTCGGCCGGCTCGTGTTCTTCGACCGGCCGAACACCGACGACCAGGTCACCAGCGGGACGGTGACCTTCTCGGACGGCACGACCGTCCCGGTCGGGTCGCTCGACAACGCCGGAGCGGCGACGACGGTGTCGTTCGCGGCCCGGACGGTGTCCTCGCTCACGTTCACCGTGACCGGGGTCAGTGGATCGACGCGGAACGTCGGGCTGGCGGAGCTGCAGGCGTTCTCGGGCTGAACCGAGCGCTCGTCGCGCACCCCGGACGGACGGGAGGCCCGGTGCCAGCTGGCACCGGGCCTCCAGTCCGTTGTCGGTACCGGTCCGTCACCGTACCGGCCCGTCGGGCGGCCGGTCAGGACGCCAGACCGGCGACCAGGTTGATGACGCTCGCGATCACGACGGTCCCGAAGAAGAACGACAGCAGCGCGTGCCGGAGCGTGGCGCTCCGGATGGTCGAGGTCCGGATCGAGGTGTCCGAGACCTGGTACGTCATGCCCACCGTGACCGCGAAGTACGCGAAGTCGGAGTACCGCGGCGGCTCGTCCTGGTTGAAGTCGATGCCGCCCGGCTGCCCGCTGTAGTACAGCTCGGCGTACCGCAGCGTGAAGAGTGTCTGCACGAGCAGCCACGACAGGAACACGCTCACCACACCGAGCGCCGCGGCCGCGTCCTGCGCCTGACCGTGCAGGCCCTTCGCGCTGCCGAGCACCACGAACAGCGCCACCACGCTCGCCAGGGCCGCCCCGACCAGCAGCAGGTCCGACGCCGTCCGACGGGGGTCCTCCCGGGCGGAGTGCGCCCCGGTCCGGGCCGCGTCGAAGCGCAGCAGCGGGAACGCGGTGGCCACGTACGTCGCGCACGCCGCGGCCCAGCCGATCGACGCCGCCCACCGCGGCCCGACCGTGACGCCGGCGACGACGGCGACGAGCACCCCGACGACGAGCATCAGGACGAGACGGTGGCGGTACCGCTCCGGGCGGTGTGCGTGCGGGGTGATGTCCACGCGGTCAGCATCCCACCCGGCTGCGACGCGGTCCGCCGACCTGTCAGCCTTCGCTGCAGCCGCCGGGGTGTACCACCAGGGCACGCCACGCCGCCGGACTGGCTCGTACCGTTGGGGCATGTCGAACAAGGACGACGTCAAGGAGTTCCTCACCAGCCGCCGAGCCCGCGTGACGCCCGACCGGGTCGCGCTGCCCGGTGGCCCGGGGCGACGCGTGCCGGGACTGCGCCGGACCGAGGTCGCGATGCTCGCCGGCGTCAGTGTCGAGTACTACGCCAAGCTCGAGCGCGGTGACCTGGTCGGGGTCTCCGAGACGGTGCTCGTGGCGCTCGCCGACGCCCTGCTGCTCGACGATGCCGAACGCGAGCACCTGCTCGACCTCGCGCGCGAGGCGAACGCGTCCCCGGTGCGCCGCCGCCGTCGACCGTCCCCGAAGGACGTCCGCACCAGCATGCAGTGGGCGCTCGACGGCTTCACCGCGGGCCCGGCGTTCGTCCGCAACGGACGGATGGACGTCCTCGCCGAGAACCAGCTCTTCCGCGGGCTCTACTGGGGGATGTACGCGCTGCCCGAGCGGCCGGTCAACCTCGCGCGCTTCACGTTCCTGCACCGCGAGGACGCCGAGCACTTCTACCCGAACTGGTCCCAGGCCGCCGACATCAACGTCGCGATCCTGCGCACCGAGGCCGGAAGGAACCCGCACGACCGGGCGCTGCAGGACCTGGTCGGGGAGCTCTCCACCCGCTCCCAGGAGTTCCGCACCCGGTGGGGCGCCCACGACGTGCGCCACCACGCGAACGGCGACAAGCACTTCCACCACCCGGTGGTGGGCGACCTCGACCTGGTGTACGAGGCGATGGAGCCGATGGGGGACCCGGGCCTGAACTTCCTGGTCTACTCGGCGGCGCCGGGGTCGCCCAGCGAGGACGCGCTGCGCCTGCTCGCCAGCTGGGTCGCCACGCAGGAACACGAGCGCCAGGACGACCCTGCCGGAGCGACCCAGCCACGCGGAGCAGAGTCGACACGAACCCCCACCACGGAAGGACCCGCATGACCACCATCGCGATCATCGGTGCCGGCAAGGGCCTCGGCCTGGCCGTCGCCCGCCGCTTCGCCCGCGAGGGCTTCGCCGTCGCCCTCGTCGCCCGCAACCAGGACCGCGTCGACGCGCTCGCCGCCGAGCTCCGACAGGACGGCCACAGCGCCGCGGGCTACACGGCGAACGTGCGCGACCCGGAGTCGATCCGCCACGCGCTCGAGCGGGCCACCGAGGAGCTCGGCCCGATCGAGGTCCTGCAGTACAGCCCGCTGCCGGCCAAGGAGTACATGCGGCCGGTCCTCGAGACCACCGAGGCCGACCTGGTCGGCCCGATCGAGTTCTCCGTCTACGGGTCGGTCGCTGCCGCACGCCAGGCGATCCCCGGCATGCGGGCGATCGGGCACGGCACGCTGCTGTTCGTCAACGGCGCGAGCGCCGTCCGGCCCGCCGACAAGGTGACCGGCACGTCCGTCGCGTTCGCCGCGGAGAGCGCCTACGCGCAGCTCCTGCACGAGGCGCTCGCCGACCAGTCGATCCACGTCGGCCAGCTCATCATCCCGTTCGGCATCGACGACGGTCAGGACGACCACGCGGCCGCTGCGGTCGCCGAGCACCTCTGGTCGATGCACACGGACCGCGGCGACTTCCGCGTCTACGCGGAGCCGCTCTCCTGACCTCGTGCCAGTGACGGACGGGAGGCCCGGTGCCAGCTGGCACCGGCCTCCCGTCCGTCACGGTGTCAGATCAGCGCCCCAGCAGGTCGACGGGATCAGCCAGCCCGTCCGCCACGACCGCGCGGAACGCGCGCACCAGCGGGCTGCCCGGGGCGACCGTGACCGCCGACGCCCACGCGAGCGCGGAGCCGAGCGCCGGGTACTCCGCGACCCGGACGAACCACGGGTCCTGGTGCCCGACGGCTTCGAGCACCACCGTCGCCGGACGGTCCCCGAAGGTCGCGGACCAGGCGACCCACGGCGCCACGGACCCGTGCACCGCAGCCTCGCCCGTCGCGGTCGCCGTCCGGACATCGACCCCGGCGCAGTCGGGGAACCGCCACCAGAAGCCGCCGTACCCGGCACCGGTGCGGCCGTTGCTGCCCGGGCCGCCGAGCCGGACCGGGGCGTTGCCCGCCGGCCGGAACGTCGACGTCGTCCGGAGCTCCCACGCGTCCGGACCCAGACCGGTGCAGGTCGTCGTCCGTTCCTCGTGCAGGACCGGGCGTCCGTCCGGCCCGCGCCAGAGGAGCTCCTCGGTCCGGGTGTCGCCGACCACCGAGGCCCGCTCGAGGGCCACGGTGCCGTGGTCGTCGCGCCGGACGTAGCCCTCGTCGCGGACGTACGTCGGACCGCCCCAGCAGTTGATGCCGTCGACGTCCGGGATCGCGGTGCCGACGCCGCAGTGCCAGTCGTGGTCTGTCGGGTGGTGCGCACTCAGGACCGTGCCCCCGAGCGTCCGGACGGGATGCAGGTACGGCCGCGGGACCGAGGCGCGAGCCGTGCCGCCGCCGTCGAGTTCCGTCGCCACCTCGGCCGCGGCGCCGTGCCGATCAGGGACGCGCCAGCGGTGCAGCACGGCGTCGCTCGTCACGCCACTGAACCTACCGGGCCCAGGGTCATCGACGCCGGACCAGCACGACGCTGTCCCGAACGTCGTGCACACTGCCATCGTCCCGGGTGACCGTCCGGGGTCGCACCTCGGCGACCACCACCTGCCAGTCGGCATCGTCAGCGACGCCGAGCGCGACGAGGTCCTCCTCGGGCGTCGGGAACCGGTACGTTTCGAGCCCCTCGGGCATCCCGCCGGGAGGCGTCGCGTGGGCCGTGACGAGCAGGTGTCCGTCCGGCGCCACGAACCGCGTCGCCCGGCGCAGGATCGCCGCGCGAGGGATCTCGACCGGCCAGGACTGGAGGAAGGACGCGGTCACCAGGGCGAAGCGCTCGTCGGTGTCCCACGACGCCAGGTCAGCGGCGACGAGGTGGACCTGGTCGCCGAGACCCGCCGCGGTGGCGGCCGCCGTCCCGCGCTCGGTCGCGGTGGGGGAGAGGTCGACGCCCGTCGCGTGCCAACCCTGCGCCGCCAGCCAGATCACGTCGCCGCCTTCGCCGCAGCCCAGATCCAGCGCGGTCGATGACGGCAGGGTGCGGGCGACTTCGCTGAGCACGGCGTTCGCCCGTCCGGACCACATCCGCTCCTGGTCGGCGTACCGGGACTCCCAGTACGTCGCAGCGTCGGGCAGGTCCTCCGAAGCGGTGTGCTCGTGCATGTCGTCAGTGACGCACAGGCGCCACCACTGAGGCAAGCGATGTTGCCGGATCGGCAATGCGGAGAACCTCGGAGTGCATGGACAGCGCCGACCTGAGCGCCGTCTCCGGACAGTGACGGCCCGTCCATGGGCTCCGCGACTAGCTTCGGTCCATGACCATCGATCCGCTCGTCCACACGGGGACTGCGCGCGTGCAGACCACCGTGCGGGGGACCGGTGCGCCCGTGCTCGTGCTGCACGGGTCGCCCGGCGGCATCGACGCGGCCGAGGTGATGGGTCGCTTCCTCCCCTCGGACCGCTTCCACACGGTCCTGGTCTCACGGCCGGGGTACCTCGACACCCCGCTCGACCCGGACCACGCGTCCATCGACGACGAGGCCGACCTGCTCGTGTCCGTCCTCGACGACCTGGGCATCGACCGCGTCGGCGTGCTCGCCTGGTCCGGTGGCGGCCCCGTGGCGTACCGGTTGGCAGCGCGGTACCCCGAGCGCGTCTCGGCGCTCGTCGCGGTGTCGGCAGTCAGCGGTCGCTACGTGCCCGGACCGATCGGCCCGTTCACCTACCTCGTGGCGCACACCGCCCTCGGTGCGCGCCTGGCCGCGCTCGCGGTGCGGCACCTGCCGCGCGCGGTCGTCGGCGGAGCGGTCGCAGGCGTCAGCAACCTGCACGGTCGGCTGCTGCGGCGGCACGTCGCGGGCGTCCTGGGCGATGCCGACCGACGCGCGTTCATGCTCGACATGGCCGCGACGGGGAACAGCTCCGGCCCCCACCGTGCCGGGTGGCGGAACGACCTGCGCACGTTCGCCGCGATCGACTCCCTCGAGCTCGAACGGATCAGCGCGCCGGTGCTCGTCGTGCACGGCGATGCCGACACCGAGGTCGACGAGTCGCACAGCGTCCGCGCCGCGACCGAGATCCCGAACGCCGAACTCGTGCTGCTGCCGGGTGGCACACACTTCGCGTTCTGGGCCCACCGTGACTCGGCAGCGGTCCGGGCGCGCGCGCAAGAGCTCTTCGCTGCCTCCCGCTGACGCACCAGGAGCCCCGCCCGAGCCTGTGACCCACCGCAGGAACCGGGGTCACTTCCTCAGCCAGGGCCCGGTTCGTGACCAATACGTTATCTTCTCGTGTCCCCCTCCAGCGAGGACGGACCCGAACCCGGAAGGAACCATGGGACGCCACGCTCTGCCCGCTGACGCCGACGACCGCCAGTCAGCCCCAGCTCCGTCCCCCTCCGTTCCGACTGCCCGCACCCGCGGACGCCGCGCTGCCACCGGACCCGCGATCGCACGGTCCAGCTACGTCGAGCACCGCGAGCCGGCCCGCGTCGTCGCGCTGCACCCGGCGCGGAAGCCGAGCCCGGCCTCCCCGACGTCCACTGCACCGGCCGCGTTCGTCTCGCGGACCGGCTCGCTCCGTGCCGAACGGGCGCTGGACCCGCGTCACGTGCGCCGGGCCGCGAACGCCAAGCGCGCCGCACTGATCCTGGCGCCGGCCCTGGCCTTCACCTCCGCGCTCACCCTGTCGATGCCCGCGAACGCCGCCACCCCCGCGGCTCCCGGCCCCTCGGTGACGACCGCGTCCGAGCCGCTGCAGAACTACACGGTCGCCCACGACGTCGAGATCCCGGTGACCTCGACCGACAGCATGACCGCGACCACCACGACCACCGTCGTGTCCTACCCGACGCTCGTGACCCGCTTCGGCGTGACGACCGCGCAGGCCGAGTCGGCCATCTCCGCGGCACTCTCCGCCGGCGGTGACCGGGCGACCGTGCTCGAGACGGCGCTGCAGTACATGGGCGACCCGTACGTCGAGGGCGGCGCGAGCCACTCGGGCATCGACTGCTCGGGCCTGACGATGGTGGCGTACCAGGCGGTCGGCATCCAGCTCGTGCACTACGTCCCCACCCAGGACGCCGCGGCGACGACGATCTCCGCGTCCGAGGCGCTGCCGGGCGACATGGTGGTGTACGACAACGAGGACCACGTCGGGCTGTACCTGGGCGACGGCCTCGTGCTGCAGGCGCCGCACCCGGGCGAGGTCGTCGACATCGTGCCGATGTACTCCGCCGCGCACCACTTCGCACGGCTGCTGCCCGCCGGTTCCTGACCGGACGCCGGCCCGTGCCACGCGTCCCGTAAGCTGGAGTGATGGCCGCCGACACCCGCACCCCGTTCGAAGAGCAGCGCTCTGCGCGCCCGCAGGTGCGCCCGCGGACCGAGGGCTGGACGCAGGCCACCGACGGTGAGGGCCGGCCGCTCCTGCAGTTCGCGTCGCCCAAGCGCGGCAAGCCGCCGGAGCACCTCGCCGACCTGTCGGTCGAGGAGCGCGAGGCGAAGGTCAAGGAGCTCGGCCTGCCGGGTTTCCGTGCCAAGCAGCTGTCGACGCACTACTTCACGCACCACACGTCCGACCCCGACCGGATGACGGACCTGCCGGCCGCGCAGCGCGAGCAGCTCGTCGCGGGCATGCTCCCACCGCTGTTGACCGAGACCCGGCGTCTGGCGACGGACAAGGGCGACACGATCAAGTTCCTCTGGAAGCTGCACGACGGCGCCCTGGTCGAGTCCGTGCTCATGCGGTACCCCGGGCGCATCACGCTGTGCGTGTCGTCCCAGGCGGGCTGCGGCATGAACTGCCCCTTCTGTGCCACCGGGCAGCAGGGCCTCACGCGCAACATGTCGACGGCGGAGATCATCGAGCAGATCGTCCGGGCGAACGCCGCCATCGCCGCAGGGGAGCTCGGCGGTGATCCGCGCAAGGGCGGCAAGGACCGCGTCGATGCCGAACGGGTGACCAACATCGTCTTCATGGGCATGGGGGAGCCCCTGGCGAACTACAAGCGGGTGATGGACGCCGTCCGGACCATGGTCGCGCCGCAACCGCACGGCCTCGGCATGAGCGCCCGTGGGATCACCGTCTCGACCGTCGGCCTGGTGCCGGCGATCAACAAGCTCGCCGACGAGGGGATCCCGATCACCTTCGCGCTGTCGCTGCACGCGCCGGACGACGAACTGCGCGACGAGCTCATCCCGGTGAACTCGCGCTGGAAGGCCGACGAGGCCATCGACGCCGCGCACAACTACTACCTCAAGACCGGTCGGCGGGTCTCGATCGAGTACGCGCTCATCAAGGACATGAACGACCACGCCTGGCGAGCCGACCTGCTCGCCGAGAAGCTCAACAAGCGCGGCAAGGGCTGGGTGCACGTCAACCCCATCCCGCTCAACCCGACGCCGGGCTCCGTGTGGACCTCGTCCGAGGTGCACGTGCAGGACGAGTTCGTCCGCCGACTCAACGCCGCCGGCATCCCGACGACCCTCCGCGACACCCGCGGCAAGGAGATCGACGGCGCGTGTGGTCAGCTCGCCGCCGCGGAGTGAGACCCCCGGACGCCTGACGGCGCTCGGACAGGAGGCACGGTGCGGTTCCGCACCGTGCCTCCCGTCGTTCCCGGGGCCGGTCCACCACCCGTCCCCGACGCGTCGACAGCCCGTCACCGGAGCGACGCCCCGCGTTCACCCGGGTGCGACACGCCCGGGCGGGACGACGGTTGGCGGGGCCCCCAGGGCCTGTGTAGAGTAATCACTCGTTGCCGCTGAGGCGGAGAACGGAACGGCCGAGACGGTCACAGGGTGCAAGCCTTGAGACGCAGTCCGGACGGGGTCCCGCTCAGGCAACCAGCCTCGGAGTCCTGCTCCGGTGGCAGCCAAGTACGAATGCCTCTCTGGCGGAACCTCTTCGTGGGGTCGAGTGGGGAGTGCGTCTGGTCCTTGAGAACTCAACAGCGTGCACATTGTCAATGCCAATTTATTGACCCCGTGCTCGGTCAGCTTGCTGGTCGAGTCGGAGACAATTCCTTTTGG
>NZ_MJGI01000002.1:0-56961 GCF_001864835.1 Curtobacterium sp. MCBA15_001
TGCGACGTCTGGCCGTACTGCGCGTTCTCGCCGTACTGGGGCGCCTGACCGTACTGACCGGTCTGCCCGTACTGGCTGGTCTGGCCGTACTGACCGGTCTGGCCGTACTGCGCGTTCTCGCCGTACTGGCTGCTCTGGCCGTACTGCCCGTTCTGGGAGCCCTGTCCGTACTGGCTGCCCTGGCCGTGCTGGCCGGTCTGCCCGTACTGGGACTGGCCGGACTCGGACTGGCCGTACTGGCTCTGGCCGTACTGCCCGTACTGGGACTGGCCGGACTCGGACTGGCCGTACGGGCTCTGGCCGTACTGGTCCTGCTGGCCGGAGCCGGTCTGCTGACCGTACTGGGCCTCCTGCCCGTACTGGGCCTGGCCGTACTCGGTGGTGGGGTACGGCGCTGTGTACTGGTCCGTGTGCTGGTCGCTGCCGAACGGCTCGGTCGCGTTCGCCTGCGCTGGCTCGATCACGTCGGTGTGGTCTGCGTCGGTGTGGTCGGCGTCGCTGCGGTGGTCGTCGCTGTGGTCCGCGTCGGCGGACGCAGCCATGTGGTCCGCGTCGGGTGTGTGGGAGTCGCTCGGCGTCGACGCTCCGGCGTCGCCCGCCTGCTGCGCGGCACCGTCGGGCGCGACCTCGGGGGTCGTGTCGTCCGGACGGTGGTCGTCGCCGTGGCCGTGGGGCGTGGTGTCGGTCATGCTGAACGTGCTCCTTCCAAGCCCGTGCAGTCTGTCGGACGCACCTGGGCGATGGTCCTGGTGGCGCTGCGAGAGCCCTATGGCGATCTTATGCGTCGGCTGTGGATGCCCTCCCGGCGCGTTCCCGGGCACGCACTAGGTTGGGGTCCGATCGGCGTGAACGCTCTCGGAGGGAACCACATGCGGCAGTCCGGACCCTGGACCCGTGCGGCGGCCGGGGCGATGCTCCTCGGTCCGGACGGCGTCCCCGCACCGACCGTCTTCGCCGAGATGAGCGCCCTCGCCGCCAGCACCGGAGCGATCAACCTCGGGCAGGGCTTCCCGGACGAGGACGGCCCGGCCGAGGTCCTCGAAGCCGCTGTCCGGGCGATCCGCGACGGCGTCAACCAGTACCCGCCCGGTCGTGGCACGCCGGACCTGCGGCTCGCGATCGCCGAGCACCAGGAGCGCTGGTACGGGCTGCACGTCGACCCGGACCGCGAGGTCCTCGTCACCGCAGGCGCGACCGAGGCCCTGGCCGCGACACTGCTGGCGCTCGTCGAGCCCGGGGACGAGGTCATCACCTTCGAGCCGTTCTACGACGCGTACGGCGCCCTGATCGGCCTCGCCGGCGGGCACCACGTGACGGTGCCGCTCGCCTCGCCGGACTTCCTACCCGACGAGGCCACCCTGCGCGCGGCGTTCACCGACCGCACGCGTGCCGTCCTCGTGAACACCCCGCACAACCCGACGGGCCGGGTCCTGCCGACGGAGGTCCTCCGGACGGTCGTCGAGCTCGTCGAGCAGCACGACGCGGTGATCGTCACCGACGAGGTGTACGAGCACCTGGTGTTCGACCGCCGACACGTCCCCATCGCGACGCTCCCGGGTGCCCGCGACCGCACCGTCACCATCTCGAGCGCTGGCAAGACCTTCAGCACGACCGGGTGGAAGATCGGCTGGCTGACGGCACCCGCAGCGCTCGTCGACGCGATCGTGTCGGTCAAGCAGTTCCTCACGTACGTCAACGGCGCACCGTTCCAGCCCGCGGTGGCCGCCGGACTCCGACTCCCGGACGCCGTCTTCGCCGGGATCGCCGCGGACCTCCGCAGCAAGCACGCGCTGCTGTCCGGCGGGCTCGTCGCCGCCGGCCTCGACGTCATGACGCCGGACGGTGGCTACTTCGTCATCGCCGACGTCGCACCGCTCGGCTTCGCGGACGCTCGGGCGTTCTGCCTCGAGCTCCCGGCCCTGGCAGGCGTCGTCGGCGTCCCGGTGTCGGCGTTCGTGCGGCCCGACCACGCCGCAGGGTACCGCTCGCTCGTCCGGTTCGCGTTCTGCAAGCGGCGGAGTGTGCTCGAGGACGCGGCGGCGCGCCTGGCCGGGCTGCGCTCTTCCTAGTGGCTCGTCACGACGCGCGCGTCGTCACGTCGTACCGGCGGAGTGACAGCGAGGGGTTGACGCGCCGGACCGCGTCCGTCACGTCGGTGTCGACTGCACCGACCAGGAGGCCCGGCTCGGCTCCCAGCGCAGCAGTCGCCACTCCAGACGGGTCGAGCAGGACGGACCCACCGATGCCGATGGGCGGCGCCTGTCCGGCCCCCAGTACCCAGACCGTGTTCTCGATCGCACGAGCCGTGAGCAGCGTGCGCCAGTGGTGTTCCTTGCCGGGACCGCGCACCCACTCCGCCGGGAGGACCACGACGTCCGCGGCACCGGTCTCGGTGGCGGCCAGGCGTCGGGTGACCTCGGGGAACCGCAGGTCGTAGCAGGTCTCGAGGCCGATGCGGACGCCGTCGAGGTCGAACACCGGGAGCTGCTCGGGGTCGCCGGCGTCGATGCGGTCGGACTCCCGAGAGCCGAACGCGTCGTAGAGGTGCACCTTCCGGTAGGTGCAGACGATCTCGCCGGAGCGATCGACGGCGACGAGGGTGTTCCGGAACCGATCAGGATCGTCGGCCGTCTCCGCCACGCCGACGACGAGTGCCAGGCCGTGCTCGCGGGCGATCGCTCGGAGGCCGGTGACGAAGGGTCCGTCGAGCGGCTGCGCTGCCCCGACGAAGCGGTCGTCGATGTCCGGCGTGAAGTACGAGGTGTACTCGGGGGTGACGAGCACGTCCGCGCCCCGTGCTGCCGCATCCCGCGCGTCGGACCGGACGGTCTCGAGGTTCACGTCCGGATCGTCCACTGGGGCGAACTGCGCCGCCGCGATCGTGAGGGCTGACATGCCCCGACCCTACCGACTCCCCCGTGGCACCCGCCCTCGCCCGCGCCCGCGCTCCCGTCCCCCTTACCCGTCCCCCTCGCCCGTCGCCCTCGCCCGTCCTCCCTCACCCTGAGCGGGCGGAATGCCGTGGTCCACGCCGATCACACCCGACCGATCCGCCCGCTCGCGGCGTCGCCCTCTCCTCCATGCGCCGAGCGGGCGGAATGTCGGGGTCAGCGCCGGACGCACAACGCCGATCCGCCCGCTCGCGCCCGCCAGCCCGCTCCCCGAAGTCCACCCGATGCCGAGCGGGCGGAACCTCGGGGTGATTGTCGAACGCACCCAGCCAATGCGCCCGCTCGTGCATCCTGGGCCAGGATCCCACTCCGCCGAACACCGAACGGGCGGATCCGCGGGGTCGGCGCCCGGCGCACGCTTGCATTTCGCCCGCTCCCTGATGCCCGCGCACGCGTGCCTGCCCGCGCATGCCCGTCCCGAGCGCGCCGAACGGGCGGATCCGCGGGGTCGGCATCCGGCGCACGCTCGCATTTCGCCCGCTCCCTGATGCCCGCGCACGCATGCCTGCCCGCGCATACCCGCCCGCGCATGCCCGACCCGAACGCGCCGAGCGGGCGGACCCGTGGGGTCGGGGCAGGACGCACGCTGACATTCCGCCCGCTCGCGCGATCGAGGGGCGCGCACGCCACTGACTCACGGACGGGCGGGCCCGTCACCCCGGACGCTGAGCGGGCACGAACGCGCGGTCGTGACAGCGGGCACCCGGGTGTTTCGCCCGCTCGCGAGAAGACGCACGGACGCGCGCTCGTCGGACGGCCGCACGGAGGAGTGCCCCGGCAACAAGAAACTCGCGCACACAAGACCGGGGCACATGAGGAAGCCCGGGGCGCACGAAGGAGCTCCCCGGGCACGCGACAGCCCCGCGCACACAAAGACCCCGGGCACGCGAAGAAGCCCCGGTCCGAAAGGACCGGGGCTTCTTGTGACGCGTTGGTTGCGGGGGCAGGATTTGAACCTACGACCTCTGGGTTATGAGCCCAGCGAGCTACCGAACTGCTCCACCCCGCGGCACGTCTGTAACACTACACGGGTTCGAGCGGGGCGCCAAATCGAGCGCCCCGCCCGAGTGTCAGTTGCCCGAACTGGTGTCGTTCTCGGCCTCGACCGCGGCGCTGATCGCCTCTTGCAGACGCTTGTCCGCCTCGGCCGCCGCGACCAGGTCGTTGTCGGCGTAGGCCTGCTGGCGGTCCTGCAGCGCAGCACTCGCGTCCGCGAGGGCCTGGCGCAGCGCGGGACTCTGCGTCCCCGAACCAGTGCCGGTCCCGGCGCCGGACGAACCCGACCCGGATCCGGCCGCACCCGAGCCGTCCGACGACCCCGTGCCGGCGTCCGAACCGGTCCCGGCCGAGGATCCTGAGCCACTCGCAGCGCCCGAGTCCCCGGCGGAGGCCCCGGAGTCGCCACCGAAGAGCTGGTTCAGCGCCTCGTCGAGGGTGTCCTCGAACGCGATCTTGTCGCCGAAGGCCACGAGGACCTTCTGCAGCAGCGGGTAGGAGCCACTCGACGTGGACTGCACGTAGACGGGCTGCACGTAGAGGAAGCCACCACCGACGGGCAGCGTGAGCAGGTTGCCCTGCTTCACGGTGCTGTTCCCGCGCTTCAGGATGTTCAGCTCCTGGGACACCGTGGTGTCGGAGTTGAACAGGTTCTGCACCTGGAGCGGACCGGGGATGTTGTCCGTCTTCGGGATCGTCAACAGCGTGAGCTTGCCGTACCCGGAGGCTCGTTTGCCCTTGCCGGCCCCTCCGGCGTCCGAGTCCACGGCCAGGTACCCCGTCAGCACGTTCCGCGCGTTCGACCCCGTCTGTTGCGGGATGTACGTCGTGTAGAGCGTGTACGCCGTCCCCTGCCCGGGCACCTTCATGGTCAGGTAGTACGGGTCCTGCTGGTCGGCCCGCGTCGCCGTCGTCTGGGTGCCCAGCGCGTTCGTCGTCGTGGTGTTCGTCACCGCGGTCGACTCGCTGTCGTTCGAGGTGGCGGTCGGGTCGGACGGGGTCGTCCACGCGTCGTCACCGGAGTAGAACGAGTTCGCGTTGGTGACGTGGTAGGTGCCGAGGATCGAGCGCTGCACCTTGAACAGGTCGGTGGGGTACCGGACGTGGTCGAGCAGTTCGGCGCTCATCTGCGACACCGGCTCGGTCGCCGTCGGGAAGATCTTCTGCCACGTCTTCAGCACCGGGTCCTTGGTGTCCCAGGTGTAGAGCGTGACCTTCCCCGTGTAGGCGTCGACCGTGGCCTTCACCGAGTTCCGGATGTAGTTCACCTGGTCGGTGCGGAACGTCGAGGACTCGGTCCCGTTGATGCTGTCCGCCAGGCTCTGGCTCTGGCTGTACGGGTAGGCGTCCGACGTCGTGTACCCGTCGACGATCCACTGCAGACGGTGGTCGACGATCGCCGGGTAGGCGTCGCTGTCCAGCGTCAGGTACGGCGCGACCTTCTGCACGCGGGTGATCGGGTCGCGGTCGTAGAGGATCTGCGAGTCCGGGTTGACGGCGTTCGAGAGCAGGATCTGCTCCGACTGGAACTTCGCCGCGTAGACCAGGCGGTTGAAGAAGTTGCCGATGCTCGGGCCGCCGTCGCCCTGGTACGTCGTCGTGGCGTTGCCGCCGTTGGCGTCGTTCGAGTCGTCGGACCCGGACGGGTAGTCCAGCTCGACGTTCTTGGTGCCCTTCGGCGCGCCGACGATCGAGTACGGCGGCGAGGTCTCGCCGAAGTACACCCGCTGCTGGTAGTCACCGAGCGCTCCGGAGGACGGGATGCCCGACTCGAGGAACACCGGCTTGCCGTCGCTCGCACGCTGGTTGCCGTAGGCAGCGGCGACACCGAAGCCGTGGGTGTACACGAACGTGCGGTTGTACTGCGTGTTGGCGGCGCTGCTCAGGCCGTCGAGGTCGATGTCGCGCACCGCGATGACGGTGTCCTCGGTCTGACCCTTGATGTCGTACCGGTCGACGTCGAGCTCGTTCGGGAACTGGTAGTACTGGCGCGACTGCTGCAGTTGGCTGAACGTGTCCGAGACGATCTTCGGGTCGATCAGGCGGATGTTCGTGGTGGTCTGGGCGTCCTGCGCGAGCGCACCCGAAGCGGTCTCGGTGGTGGCGTCGTAGTCGGACTCCTTCACGCCGGCCACGTCGTAGGCGTCGCGGGTGGCGTCGATGTTCCGCTGGATGTACGCCGACTCGTACGAGCGCTCCGACGGGGCGACCTGCAGCCGCTGCACGATCCACGGGTAGATGCCGCCGATGACGATCGCGGAGACGAGCAGCAGCCCGGTGCCGACGACCGAGATCCGCCAGCGGCCGATCACAGCGGTGACGATGAACAGGATCGCGACGATCGCCGCGATCCCGGCCATGATCTCGCGGCCGGGGATCGTCGCGTTGACCTCGGTGTACTGCGCACCGGTGATGAGCGAGTTGCTCTTGGTCAGGGCCGCGTACTGGTCGAGCCACAGGCTGACGGCCTGCAGCGCGATGTAGACGGCTGCGGTGACGGAGAGCTGGACGCGCGCGGCGCGGGAGATGCGGACCTCGCGGCCACCGAAGCGCATGGCGCCGTACAGGTAGCAGGCGGCGAGCGCGGCGAGCCCGGCGATCAGGACGACGGCCGACGCGTAGGCGACGACGGAGCGCCAGAAGGGCAGCTCGAACACGTAGAAGCCGATGTCGAGCCCGAACTGCGGGTCGGTCTTGCCGAACGGCGTCCGGTTGAAGTACTCCAGCACCATGCTCCAGCGCGGTGCGGTGGCCAGGCCAGCGAAGATGCCGAGCACGACCGGGATGCCGATCATGACCACGCGACGGAGCGGCTCGATGACCTGCTGGTAGCGGTCGAGCTGCGAGCCGAGCTTGGCGTAGACGGGTCGGAGCCGGAAGGCCAGCAGGATGCTGACGTAGACCGGGACCGCCATGCCCAGGAAGCCGGCAGCGAACATCGCCGAACCTGCGAGCCACCTGGTGGTGAGGACCTGCTGGAACCCGAGCTGCGCGAACCACGCGTAGTCCGTGTACAGGCTGGCGAAGACGAAGAAGGCGATCACCAGTGCTGCGAGCACGATGATCGTGACCACGATCGGGACACGCGGCGAACGCCGTCCCGCGGTGGACGAGGTGGACGAGGGTGTCGTCACGTGATGTGCTCCAGACGTGTCGGACCGGCCGGCCCGGCGCACCGGGCCGTCAGTCCCACGATCCTATGGGACGTCACCGACAGCGAAGCTGTACCCGGACTCAGGAACGCACCCCGATCCTCCCGTCCGGACGGGAGGCACGGGAGACCCCGCATCGCACCGTGCGTCGCGCAGGTGGGGACCGCAGGGCGCGGGTCAGGACCCGCAGGTCGCCAGACCAGCCGTGCTCTTCCCGCTCGCCACCGTCTGCAGGTCGGTGACCGCCTGGTCCAGTGTCTTCACGGCGTAGACGTCCAGGCCGTCGGGGACGTGCCCGACGACCTCGTTGCAGTTGTCGGCGGGAGCGAGGAAGACCGTCGCCCCGGCGTCCTTCGCACCGTAGAGCTTCTGGCGGATGCCGCCGATCGGGCCGACCTCGCCGTCCGCGGTGATCGTGCCGGTGCCGGCCACGTGCTTGCCGCCGTTGAGCTTGCCGGGGGTGATCTCGTCGATGATCCCGAGCGCGAACATCATGCCCGCCGAGGGGCCGCCGACGTCCTGCAGCTTGATCGACACGTCGAAGGGGAAGTCGTACCGCTCGACCACGCCGACACCCAGCAGTGCGGTGCCGCTCTGCTCGCGGGGCGTGACCTGCACGTCGCGCGAAGCGCCGTCACGGGTGATCGTGACCGTGGCAGGCGAGGACGTGCCGTGCTTCGCGACGAGGTCGCGCAGAGTCGAGGCATCCGCGTCGGTCGTCAGCGACGTGCCGTCGAACGCCGTGATGACGTCGCCCTTGCGGATGGTGCCCTCGGCCGCGGTGCCCGTGCCGACGGTGCCGACCTCGAGCTTCGTCGGGACCGCGATGCCCTGCTGGATCATCGCGGCGGCCACGGCGGACTGCTGCGAGTTCGACATGTCGGCGGCGTCCTGCTGGTTCACCTGCTCGGTCGTCACGCCGGGCGGGAAGAGCTCCGACGCCGGCACGACCGCCTGCGACTTCGTGAACAGTGCCCGGATGACGCTCGTCCACGACGGACGCTGGTCGGCGTTGCCCTCGACGCTGACGGTGAGCATGTCGAGCGCGCCCGACGTCGGGTAGGTCTGCCGCCCCTCGACCTGGATGAGCTTGACGTCCTTCGCGTCCTTGCCGGTCCCCTGCTGCTGCGTGCCGATCGTGTTGAACACCGGTCCGGGGAGCTCGATGACGTACGGGCTCGGCAGCACGCTCGCCACGATCGCCAGGACGACGGCGCCGACGACCAGCACCCAGCCGACGGTGCGGGAACGGGAGCGACGACGGGGCTCGGGGGCGAAGAGGCTCAACGACAGGTCCTTTGCGAGGTGTCGGCCGGCGGACGCGGCCCGGGTGTTCGCCCTCGGCGCAGCCGGATGGGCACTCCCGCGGGGCCGTCCCAGGTGCGGCTCCACGAGCGGGGATTAGCGTAGTGCGCATGCCTGATGAACCGCAGCCGGGTCCGGACGACGACTTCCAGGAGATGCTCCGCAAGCTCCTCGCCGGCGAGGGGCAGATCGACCCCTCGCAACTGGCCGGTGCCGCCGGACTGCCGAACGACCCGGCGTTCGTCGCGAACCTGATGAGCCAGTTGCAGCAGGCCGCGCAGAACGGCGGGGACGGCATCGACTTCTCGGTGACCTCGGAGCGGGCCGTCGCGATCGCGAAGGAGGGCTCGCACGGGGTGGACCCCGCGACCAGCCAGGCGAGCGACCAGGCCTTCCAGGTCGCCGCGCTCTGGCTCGACGAGGTCACCACCGTCGCCGAGCTCACCGCGACGCCGAGTCTGTACACGCGGGAACAGTGGGCGAAGGCAACGGCGCCGGTGTGGACGCAGATCGCCGAACCGGTGGCGGCCAGCATCGCGGACGCCCTGACCGAGGCGATCGACCAGCGTGCACCGGAAGAGCTGAAGGCCATGCTGGGCGACGTCTCGAAGGCGATGCGCGGCGTGGGCGGGGCGCTCTTCGCGATCCAGCTCGGCCAGGTCGTCGGGCAACTCTCCAAGGAGGTGGTGTCCGGCGGCGACGTCGGCGTGCCGCTGCTGGACGAGCAGGTCGCGGCGCTGCTGCCCCAGAACGTGGCCGAGTTCGCCGAGGGGCTCGACGTCCCCGTGGACGAGGTCCGGATCTACCTGGCCGTCCGCGAGCTCGCCCACGCGCGGTTGTTCCGCTCGGCTCGGTGGCTCCGGCTGCACATCATCTCCTCGATCACCGAGTACGCCCGCGGCATCCACATCCCGTTCGACCGGGTCGAGGAACTCGCCGCGGACATCGACCCCACCGACCAGGAACAGCTGCGGGACGCCCTGGCCTCCGGCGCGCTGATCCCGCCGCGCTCCCCCGAGCAGGACGCCGCACTCGCCCGGCTCGAGACGATGCTCGCGCTGGTCGAGGGCTGGGTCGACACCGTCACCGCCGCGGCCACGGCACGCCTGCCCCGCTCGGGTGCGATCGCCGAGACGGTCCGCCGTCGTCGCGCGTCGGGTGGCCCGGCCGAGTCCGCGTTCGCGACCCTCGTCGGGCTGGAGCTCCGGCCGCGTCGACTGCGTGAGGCCGCTGCGATGTGGCAACGCGTCACCGACGAGCTCGGGGCCGAGCAGCGCGACGCCCTGTGGGCCGCGTTCGACCTGGTGCCCGGCAGCGACGACATCGACGCGCCGGAGTCCCTGGTGGCCCGGCTGCGGGACCCCGGGCAGACGCCCGCGGACGACGAGTTCGACCGGGCGCTCGAGGACCTGCTCAACGACACCACGGGTGCACGTCCGCACGAGGACGAGTCCGGCGGGGTCGAGGACGAGTCCGGGCCGGACGACGGCTCCGGGCCGGACGACGGGTCGGACGCCGGGTCCGGGCCTGGCTCCGGGCCGAAGGGTTCTCCACAGATCTGACGCCGGGTCCCCGCGCGCGGGCCGGGTCCGACACGGTTGCTGCATGGGCATCCGCATCGATCCGGACCTCGAGTTCGTCTGGCGTGACCCGTCGACGGTGCAGCTCGGGGTCGACCCCCCGCGCGCTGTGGTCGCCGTCCCGACCACCAACCAGGAACGCTTCCTGCTCGCCCTGCGCGCGGAGACCGGTCGGGACGCCCTGGCCGGGGTGGCGGCGAGCGTCGGCTGCCGCCCAGAGGTCGCCGCGCACGTGCTGGGAGCGGCCTCGCCCGCGGTGCTCGACATGCTCCCTGAGCCGCTCGTCCGCACCCAGGTGCACGGGTCCGGCGCGGTCGCCGACACGCTCGACACCTTCCTCACCGGCGAAGGTGTCACCGTCGTCCGGACCAGCGCACCCCGCGGTGGTCCGGTCACGCTGCCCACACCGACCCCGAAGTTCGGCGTGGTGGTCGCCGACCACGTCGTCGACCCCGCGCTCCGAGCCGCCTGGACCCGGCGCGGCCTGCCGCACCTGCCCGTGGTCGTGAGCGACGGGCGTGTCCGGGTCGGTCCGGTGATCGTGCCCGGCGTCGGCCCGTGCCTGCAGTGCCTGGAGTACGCCCGCGTCGACGATGACCCCGCGTGGCCGGCCATCGCGGCGCAGGTGTGGGGCCGGCCGGCCGCGCCGCTCTCCCCCTACCGGACCGCAGCCGTCGCCGCCGCGGTCACCCGGCTCGTCGTCGAGCTCCTGCCCCGCACCTCGACGGCACCGGGGGTGGAGCAGCTCGTGTTCGAGCGCGACGACCTGTCGGTCACCCGACGGTCGACGGCCCCGCACCCGCGGTGTGCGTGTCGAGCGCTGCCAGGAACCGACTCGGCCCCCGGGACCCCCCGCGCATGGAGCCCTGGCGTGACCACGTGACGGTGACGGTCCGGCGTGCTCGGGTCAGGCCGACGTAGAACAGGCGGCGTTCCTCGTCGACCTCGTCGTCGGTGGTGGCGTGCGAGATCGGCAGCAGTCCCTCGGCGGCGCCGGCGATCACCACGTTCGGCCACTCGAGCCCCTTCGACGAGTGCAGCGTCGCCAGGGTCACGGCGTCCAGGTCGGGCTCGTGGTGGGTGGCCGCGCGGTCGACCAGGTCCTGCGTGAACTCCTGCATCGTGGTGCCGGCGGGGGCGTCCTCCGCCAGGCCCATGATCGCCTGGAGCGCCTCCCACTGCTCGCGGACCGCTCCGGTGCCCTCGGGAGCGGTCGGCGTCCACCCGCTGATCTGCAGCACGAGGCCGACGCGTCGGGTCAGCTCGTCGTCGGTCTGCCGGATCGCCTCGCCGCGCATGTGGTGCACCGCGAGCTTGACCTCGG
This sequence comes from Curtobacterium sp. MCBA15_001, assembly GCF_001864835.1. Taxonomy (GTDB): domain Bacteria; phylum Actinomycetota; class Actinomycetes; order Actinomycetales; family Microbacteriaceae; genus Curtobacterium. Next base: position 11,309 of record NZ_MJGI01000002.1, read on the forward strand.
GTCGGTCGAAGAACCGGGTGCCGCCCTGCACGCGGTACGGGATCCCGTTGCGACCGAGTGCCGCTTCGAGCGCCGCGGACTGCGCACCGACCCGGAACAGCACCGCACAGTCGCCGAACGCCGCCCCGCCGCCGACGAGCTCGGTGATGCGGCGCGCGATCGTCTGCGCCTCGTCACCGTCGTGCACGCACGGCACCACGACGGGCTCCGGGCCGGGCTCGGTGCTCTGCGCGGCGAGGTCGAGCGCGCCCGGCTGCCCGCGCATCAGGGCGTTCGCGGCGTGCACCACCTGTGGCGTGGACCGGTAGTTCCGCTCGAGCCGAAGGACGGAGCCGCGGGGGAACTCCGACCCGAACCCGAGCAGGTACCGGCTGGACGCCCCGGCGAACGAGTAGATCGTCTGGCTGGCGTCACCGACCACGCAGAGGTCCTGCCGGTCGCCGAGCCACGCCTTGAGCAGGTCGTGCTGCACGGGCGAGACGTCCTGGTACTCGTCGACCACGAAGAAGCGGTACTGCTGCCGGACGTAGCTGGCCACGCGCGGCTCCGACTCGACCATCCCGAGCGTCGCGAGCAGGACGTCCTCGAAGTCGATCTGCCGACGGTCGTCCTTGAGCCGTTCGTAGGCACGCATCAGGTCGATGACCTTCGTGGGCGCGGTGTCGCGGGGCATCACCCGGTCGGCGGCCGCGGACTCGTACTCGTCGTACGTCAGCCGCTGCACCTTGCGCCACTCGACCTCGGCCGCCAGGTCCCGCAGCACGGGCTTGTCGACGTGGATGCCGACCGAGTCCGCCGCGTGCGCGATGATCCGGGCCTTGGACTCGACGATCTTCGGAGCGTGCCCGCCGACGGTGTCCGGCCAGAAGTAGCTCAGCTGGCTCATCGCCGCCGCGTGGAAGGTCCGGGCCTGCACGGTCCCGGCGCCGAGTGCGCGCAGGCGACTCCGCAGCTCCCCGGCCGCTCGGGTCGTGAACGTCAGCGCGAGGACGTGGGCCGGCGAGTACGTGCCGGTGGCCACCCCGTACGCGATCCGGTGCGTGATCGCCCGGGTCTTGCCGGTCCCGGCGCCCGCCAGCACGGCGACCGGACCGAGGAGCGTCGTCGCGACTCCCCGCTGTTCGGCGTCGAGCGCGGCCAGCAGCGCCTCGGGGCTCGGCGGCGCGACCGGGCGGCGCCCCTCGGCACGCGGCGGCGCGGCGGCGCGACGCCCGTCGGGCTCACGCCCCTCGGGAACCGTCACGGCAGGTCCAGCGGGCCGCCGTACCACTCCTCGATGATCGCCCGCGCGATCGACGTCCGACCGGGCAGGTGCAGCGTGTCACCGGCGCGCTCGCGGATGTCCTCGCGCGAGAACCACTGCACGTCGAGGATCTCGACCCCGTCGGGGCGGACGGTCGAGGGGTCGCCGTCGAGCGCCCGGGCGCGGAAGCCCACCATGAGCGAGGCGGGGAACGGCCACGGCTGCGAGCCGAGGTACTCCGGTTCCTCGACGTGCACGCCGGACTCCTCGAAGACCTCGCGTCGGACGGCGTCCTCGAGCGACTCCCCCGGCTCGACGAACCCGGCGAGCAACGAGTAGCGGTCCTGGTCCCACGCGGCGTTCGAGCCGAGCAGGATGCGGTCGTCGCGGTCCACCACGCCGACGATCACGGCGGCGTCGGTGCGCGGGAAGAGCTCGTGCCCCTGGTCGTCGCGGCGCACCCAGCCGCCGGTCACGACCTCGGTGTCGGAGCCGGTCCGCGGCGAGAACCCGTGCACGGCGTGCCAGTTCGCCATCGCGACGGCCTCGACCGCCAGCCCCTGGTCTCGCGCGGAGAGCTCGGTGCCGAACATGCGCAGGTTCTCCCACGCGGCGTCCTCCGGCTCGATCTGTCGCGCGGTCTCGTCGTCGACCAGCGCGGCCGCGAACCGGGTGCCGGCGGGCGCGTCCGCGGCGTCGGCGAGCGAGCGGCCGAGGTAGACCAGCGGCGCCGACTCGGGGACGTCCGCGGCGGCCACGAAGCGCAGCGTGCCGTCGGCGTTCCGCAGCATCGCGGCCCGGTGCACGGGCAGGAACCGGGTGTCGACGTCGTCGCGCAGGACACGCCCGACGTCGGGGACGGTGCGGAACTCGGCGTCGCGGTCGAGTTCGTTGCGGGCGAGCGGCAGGCGGGCGGCGAACTCCACGGTCACGTGGGACTCCTCATGTCGGTGTCGTTGCAGGACCGAGCCGACCGAGGCGGTCGAGCCGGGTGCCACGGTGTGGCGCGCACCGTCTGGGTCCTCGGCGGACCTACCCTGAGGGCATGGCGGGATCCCAGTTCACTCTAGCGGCGTTGGCGACGACGGCCGTCCCAGGACTCGTCGTCACGGGCACGCGCACCCTCGGCTCCGTCGCGTCCGGCGACTACGAGTCGGCGCTCGTGCGACACGCCGACGGCGTCCTCTCGACCATCCGACGGCCGCGCAACCAGCGGGCCGAGGCACGGCAGTCGGCCGACCTCGTCGCGATCCGGGCGCTGAGCGCCGGGATCCGGTCGCGCCTCCCGTTCGCCGTCGCCGAGTACCGCGGACAGGCGCCGATCGGCTCGACCCGCGCCATCGTGACCAGCCACGTGCCGGGCGCACACCCGACCCTGCGGGCGCTCGGCGAGCGTCCCGAGCTCGCCACCAGCGTCGGCCGCGCCCTCGCGGCGGTCCACCAGCTGCCGACCAGCTTCGTCACCGATGCCGGGCTGCCCTCGCTCACGCCGTTCGAGGTCCTGCGCTCCGCCGTCTCCACGATGGACCGCGCGGTCGCGACCAAGCTCGTGCCGGCTGCATTGCAGGAGCGATGGGAGGGCGCAGCCCGTGACCAGCAGCTCTGGCAGTTCACCCCGACCGTCGTGCACGGCGCCGTCGGCACGGACGCGCTGCTCGTCGAGGGCGACACCGTCACCGGCATGCTCGGGTGGGGCGAGCTGCGGCTCGGCGACCCGGCGAAGGACCTGGCCTGGGTGCTGGCCGGCCCGCGCGAGGCCTTCCCCACCGTCCTCAGCGCCTACGAGGCGAACGGCGGCGGACGCGACCGCCAGCTCGCCCAGCGTGCCCGGGTCTACCACGAGCTCGAGACCGCGCAGTGGCTGCTGCACGGCGTGCAGGCGAAGAGCACCGAGGTCGTCGACGACGCGGTCGCGATGATGCACCGGCTGGTGGACGCGGTGCACGCGCCGACCGCGGCCCCGCTGCAGTCGGTGTCGCCAGACACGATGGAGATCGGCGAGGTCGAGCAGCTGCTGTCGTCGACCGAGCGCAAGCACGGCTGAGCCGGCCGATCGGCCTGGCCCGGCTCGGTCGTTCCGGGCGTTCCGGGCGTTCCGGTCGTTCCGGTCGTTCCGGTCTGGAGGCTCGGTGCGGCTCCGTCGCACGCGATGCGGCGGTCGGGTCAGCCGACCGCTGCCGTCCACGCCTGCTCGAGACCGGCTCGGTCGAGCAGGCTGACGGGCCGGACCTCGAGGTCGTCGGCCACGAAGTAGAACACCGCGTCGACGTCCTCGACCGGACGGCCGGTGAACTCGGCGTAGGCGACCCGGTAGAGCGCGAGCTGCAGCTGGCGCTGTTCCAGGTCCTCGGCGCTCGACGGGGCCTTGCCGGTCTTCCAGTCGACGACCTCGATCCGCCCGTCGATCTCGTAGACGGCGTCGAGCTTGCAGACCACACTGTGGCCGAGGAACGGGATGTGGATCTCGCGCTCGACCTCGACCGGGGTGCGCTCCGCCCATCGTGAACGGGCGAAGGTCGCCTGGAACTCACCGAGGCGGCGCGCGTCGTCGTCGCTCACCACGGCGTCCGGTGCCGCAGCCGTCTCCTCGTCAGGGTCGAGGTCGAGTTCCCCGTCCCACACGTCGAGCGTCTCGAGCGCTCCCCCGGAACGACCACGCTGCTCGACCCACTGGTGGAACAGGGTGCCCAGGCGCGTCGCACGGTAGGGACGCTCGGGCATCGGCCGGCGGAGCCGTTCGGCGACCGCGTCGGGCCGGCTCAGGTAGTCCTTGAAGCCCGACGCCGGGACACGGTGGGGCACGACCACGCGGTGCTTCGCCGACCGGGTGGCCTGGCGCTCCGCGAGCAGCAGGTCGATGTCGGCGGCGAACCGTCCCGCGGCGCCCGGGTTGGCGTTCCTGACCCGGTCGGCGGCGGCCAGCACGCGCGGAGCACGCTCGCCGTAGGGGACGTGCGGCCAGGTCTGGGTCGCGCCGGCGTCACCGAGCGGGTTCGTCTCGTGCCCGGTGGTCTCCGGCACCGCGGACCCCTCGACCACGCCGGCGTCGACCAGGTCGCGGAGGTACCGGCTCGGCTGCATCGGCTTCACGCCACCTGCCCAGAACGACCCGGAGACCAGCAGCTCGTGCCGTGACCGGGTCAGCGCGACGTAGGTCAGCCGACGTTCCTCGTCCTCGTTCCGGGCCTTGACCTCGTCCTTGTACGCCTCGATCGCGAGGGTGACGTCCTTCTGCGTGTCGTGCCCGCGCCAGTCGAGCCGCGGCAGCTCGTCGGCGTCGCCGCGGAACTCGTACGGCAGGCGGCCGAAGCCGAGCCACCCGGACGAGCCCTCCTGTGGACGGGCCGGCAGCGCGCCCTCGACCAGTCGGGGCACGGCGACCGCGTCCCACTCCAGGCCCTTGGAACCGTGGATCGTCAGGATCTGCACGGTGCCGGCCTCGGGCTCCTCGGACCGGGGGCCCATGTCGTCTCGGCGGGCAGCGGCGTCGATCCAGCCGAGGAACGCCCCGAGGTCCGCGCGGTCGTCGGTCGCGACGAACCCGGCGAGCTCGTCGACGAAGGCGTCGAGGTAGGCGGCGCTGCCCTGCTCGTGCGCGGCGACCTCGATGTCGAGGTGCATCTCCTGCACGACGAGCGTCACGAAGTCGACGAGGTCCCCTGCGGCTCGGGACCGCAGGGCGGCGAGCTGCTGGCCGAGTCGCCGCATCCGGTCACGGCCAGCCGGGGTGATGCCCGCGAGCGCACCGTGGTCGTCCGGGGCGACGGCGACGAAGTCGAGCGCGTCGACGACCGAGCCGTGCTCGCCGGCCGCGACCGACGCCCGGAACGCGGCGGTCACGTCGTCGTCGAGCCGCTGCTGCGTGTGGTCCCGTTTGAACAGCCATGACGCCAGCGCGTGCAGCGCGGCGACGTCGGCGGCACCGACCCGCCACCGTGCACCGGCGAGCAGGCGGATCAGGTCGTTGCCCGCCGCCGGGTCGTGCAGCACCCGCAGGCACGCGACGAGGTCGACGATCTCCGGACGCTGCAGGAGCCCGCCGGTGCCGAGCACATGGAACGGCACGCCGAGGTGGGTGAACGCGCCCGTGAAGGCGGCGAGGTCCTTCCGGGCACGGAGCAGGAGCGCCATCGAGCCGGACGGGTTCCGCCGGCGGTGGTCGGCGAACCAGGCGGCGACGGCCGCCGCTTCCTCGGGCAGGGTCTCGGTGAACACCGCGTCGACCACCCCGGCGTCGGCACCGGGCCGGGGCGCGAGGCGTTCGACGTCGACCTCGGACGCCTCGGACAGCGGAGCGACGACGGCGTTCGCCCCGGCGAGGACGTCCACCGGGTTCCGCCAGCTGGTCGACAGCGCGAAGGTGCGTGGTGTGGTGGCGCCATCCCGCTCGCCGTCTCCGTCCCGCCCACCAGCGAAGTCCCGGGGGAACCGGGCCAGGTTCGCCGCGCTGGCCCCGCGGAAGCCGTAGATCGACTGGTGCGGGTCACCGACCGCCATCACCGGGTGGTCGCGGAACAGCCGCGCGAGGAACCGGGTCTGCACGACCGAGGTGTCCTGGTACTCGTCGAGCAGCACCACGCGGAACCGCGCTCGCAGGTCCTCGACCACCCGGGGTGCCGCCTGGGCCGCGGCGAGCGCGAGGGCGATCTGGTCGGAGAACTCGACGAACCCGCGGTCGACCTTCTGGCGACGGAACTCCTCGACCAGGTCGGTCAGGGGCTCGAGCGCACCGATCGCGGCCACCGCCTGCGTGATCGCGGCGTAGGGCTTGCCACGGTTGCCCGGCAGCTCCAGCAGTCCGGTGAACTCGATCGCGAACCGTCGGAGCCGCGCCGGCTCGACGAGGTGCTCGGACGCGGCCCCGGCGAGTGCGACGACCGCCGCCGTGACGGTGTCGACGTTGCGGTCGAGCCCGGCCAGGCGGTCGTCCCGGGCGGCGACGACGACCCGTCGTGCGAGCTGCCAGGCGGACGGTTCAGTGAGTACCTGGGACTCGCCGTCGCGACCGACCAGCAGCGCGTTCTCGCGGAAGACGCTGTTCGCGAAGGCGTTGTAGGTCGAGACGGTCGGCGCCTCGAACGCGTCGCCCGGGGTGATCAGGCCGGCGTCCTCGAGCGCCCGGATGCGGTCGTTGATGCGGACTGACAGCTCGCCCGCGGCCTTGCGGGTGAAGGTCAGGCCGAGCACCTGGTCCGGACGGACGAACCCGTTCGCCAGCAGCCACACGACGCGGGACGCCATGGTCTCGGTCTTGCCGCTGCCGGCGCCGGCGACGACCAGGGCCGGCGCGAGGGGCGACTCGATGACGGCGCGCTGCTGCTCGGTGGGTCGGGGGCGGCCGAGGGCGTCGGCGATCGCGTCGGCGCCCCGGGCAGCGGTGCCGGTCGCGACAGGCGTGCCCGCGACACTGGTCGTGGCGGCGGTGTCGGCCGGGGTCGTCAGGAGTTCGTCGGTCACCAGGTCACCTCGCCCACGACGTGGATGCGGCACTCCACGCCGGTCCGGGCCTTCTCGCAGTGGTCGTCGACGTTCGCGACGAAGGTCCGGCCGGCCATGCCGTGCGCGACGGTGTGCAGCCGCTCGCGGTAGGCCTCACGCGCCTCGGGGTCGAACGCGTGCTGGGTGCGCTCGGAGTAGGCGTGCGCGCCCTTCGGCATCTGCACGAACACCAGGCGGGCGTCGGTCATCGGCGCTCCGGCGGGCACGCCCTCGACCACGCCGTCCTCGACCGCGAGCTGGTACGCGCCGAGCTGGGGGTGGTCGGGCATGTCGTTCTTCTCGCTCGGCATCGACCGACCGGTCTTCAGGTCGACCACGCTCACGCGTCCCTCGGGGTCGACCTCGATGCGGTCGATGCTGCCCCGGACCCGGGCGGGACCGGTCACCAGCGCGAACGAGGTCTCGGCGCCGAGGACCCGGCGGCCGGCGCTGGCGAAGGTCCGCAGGTAGTCGCTCAGGCCCTCGACCATCCGGCGGGTACGAGCGCGTTCGCGATCGGCGATCCAGGGCGACTCGAAGGTGAGCTCCCCCCAGCGGGCGTCGACGCTGGCCCACAGGGACTCGACGTCGATCGCGGTCGCGTGCTCCATCGCCTCGTGCACGATCGTGCCGATGCCCATCGCCGGGCTCGGTGCGCCGCCGCCGAAGGTCTGCACGAACCAGTGCACCGGGCAGGTCTCGAAGGTGCCGATGCGGGACGGCGACACCGCGACCGTCGGGGCCGTCGGTTCGCCGGTGACCGGGTCGTCCACGGGGTCGCCCGCGAGGTCGACGAGCGGGTCCTCGGTCGTCGGTTCGGCGGTGCCGTACCAGTCGTCCGGGGACGCACCGGGGACGTCCGCCTGGGCGAGCCGGGCGAGGGCCGACGCGGCCTCGTGGTCGCCGCTCGTCACCACCCGGCGACGCAGCGACCCGGCGAGGCCGCGGAGCGACAGCGGGTGCACCGAGGGCTGCCGGTCGGGCGGCACGGGCACGAGCCGGACGAACGGGGACGGGGCTTCGTCGTCGTTCGCGATCGTGCCGATGACGACCTGCGTCGTGGCGCGGGAGACGGCGCGGGCGAACAGCCGGAGTTCGTCGGCCACGACGGCCGCGCGGTCGTCGACGGCCACGTGGGCGATGCCCTGCGCGGCCCGCACCAGACCGTCGGGGTCGAGCAGACTGCCGCGCACGCGGGTGTTCGGCCAGACGCCGTCCTGCAGCCCGAGCACGACGACCACGTCGGCTTCGAGCCCGATCGTCGCCGAAGGGGTGAGCACACGGACGCGGCCGGCGGTGCGGTCGGGCCCGATGCTGTCCTCGGGCAGGTCGGCCCCGAGCAGGTCGTCGACGAACACCCGTGCCGGCGCGTCCGGGGTCCGTTCGACGAAGCGCTTGGCGGCCGTGAAGAGCCCCACGACGGCGTCGAGGTGCCGGTCGGCCTCACCGGCACCCACGCCGCCGTCCGCCGACTGCCCACCCCAGATGCCGGCCAGTCCGCTGCGCTCCCACAAGCCCCAGAGCAGTTCCTCGATGCTCGCACCGGACTCGGCGTCCGCGCGGGCCAGCACCAGGCTGCGTGCGAGCCGGGTCGCTCGGCGGGCGAACGCGGCGTCGATCGTCGCCAGGCGTTCCGGTGCGCCGAGCGCCTCGACCAACAGCTCGTCCGCGGTCCGGGACCCGTCCCCCGCGAGCTCTTCCCGGCGGAGCGCCAGGCGCAACCGCCGCATCGCGAGGGTGTCGAGTCCGCCGAGCGGCCCGGTGGCGAACGCCGTGGCGAGCGTGGCGTCGAGCGGCAAGACCCCGAGGGCGACGGCTGCGGCGTCGATGAGCGATCGCGACGCGCTGTCGTCGCGCGGTCTGGTCGGGGCCGCGCCCGCCGTGGCGGGGACCTCGGCGACGGAGAGCGCCCGCACCAGCTCGGGGATGGCCGCGCCGCTCCGGGTGACGACCACCATCCGGTGCCAGGGCACGCCGTCGAGCAGGTGGTGCTCGCGCAGCCGTCGGGCCACGGCGACGACCAGCGCCGAACGGCTCCCCGCTTCCAGGTGCAGCACCGAGTCGGGCCGCCCGTCGGTGTCGGCAGCGACCGCGGTGCGATGTCGCCCGGCAGCCGCGGTGCCGACCCGAGCGGTGACGGCGGACACGAGCGTCCGGATCGCCGCCGGGTGCCGGTGCACGGTGCCGAGGACGACGTCCTGCACGCGGCCGACCCCGAGCCGCACGGCCAGGCGACCGAGCACGTCGGGTTCGGCGCCCCGGAACGCCGAGGCCGCGATGTCGGGGTCGCCGAACGCGACGACCTGCACGCCCGACCGGGCCAGGGCGCCGAGCAGCGCGATCTCCCCCTCGACGAGTTCCTGCGTGTCGTCGACGACCACCAGGCGCAGGGCCGCGACCGCAGGGGGCAGTTCGCCACGGAGGACGGCGGCGGTGGCGAAGGCGACGAGTTCGGCGGCGTCGAGGCTCGTGGTGCGGAACGCGGTCAGGGTGGCCCGGTACTCGTCGACCAGGTCCCCGACCGCACGCCACTCGGGCCGACCGTGGTCGTCGGCGAGCTCACGCATGTCGTCCGGCTCGACCCCCGCGGCCACGGAGCGCATCATCACGTCACGCAACGCGGTCCGGAACCCGGCCCGTTCGCGGACGACCGCGGTGATCGGTTCCGGCCAGGCAGGGCCCGTGCCGTCGAGTTCGTGTCCGGCCAGCAGGTCGGCGAGGATGCGGTCCTGTTCGCCGCCGGTCAGCAGGGTCGGCGCCGGCTGCCCCTGGACCGCGGCGGCGTGCGCGACGACCTGGAAGGCGAGCGAGTTGACGGTCCGGGCGAGGGCGCCGGGGACGACCCGCCCGACGGTGGCCGCCAGCTGGTCACGGAGGGCGGTGGCAGCGGTGCGCGATGACGTCAGTGCCAGGACGGTCGCGTGTCCGTCAGGGCTGATCGCACCGGGCCGCCCCATCCGCTGGGCGACGAGCCGTGCGAGCGTCGACGTCTTGCCGGTGCCGGGCGCCCCGATCACCGCGGCGTGCACGCCGTCGGCCAGGTCGAGCACGGCCTGCTGCGCCGGGTCGGCGACCAGCGCGCGCGACACCCCCGTCGGCGCGGGAGCGGGCGTCAGGGTGGTCGATGGCACGTGGCCACGGTACCGAGCGCAGCCGACATCGACGGGCGCCCCACCGCGGGGACGAACGAGGCCACAGCCGCGTGCGCCCGCGGCGAACGCCGAGGACCGCCCGGACCCCCTCGGATAAGGTGAGCACGTGGACATCAAGATCGGCATCATCAACAGCCCGCGCGAGCTCGCCTTCGAGACGAAGCAGTCGGCCGAGGACATCGAGCAGGCCGTCTCCGAGGCGCTGACCTCCCAGACCCACCTGTCGCTGCAGGACGAGAAGGGCCGCAAGTACGTGGTCGCGGCCGCAGCCCTCGCCTACGTCGAGTTCGGCGCCGAGGAAGCCCGCCGCATCGGCTTCGTCGCGTAACACCGGCGTGGAACTCCTGTTCGCCGTCCTCGGCGGCCTGATCTGCGGCGCGGTCGCCCACCTGGTGCTGCCGTGGCGTTCGACGCGCGGCCAGTTCCTCGGCGCGAGCGTCGGCGGGGCCACGGCGGCGCTCCTGTGGGAGGCCCTGACGTGGGCCGGTTGGCGCTACGACGCGACCTGGATCTGGGTCGTCACGTTGGTCGGCTCCGGCGTCGTCGCACTCGCCGTCGGGTGGCTGCTCGGACGCCGACGCACCGCGGCCGACGACGCCTGGTACGCGGCGGTCAAGGCCAGCGGCAACCGCACGGCCTGACCAACAGGAACGACGAGCCGCACGGACCCCGGCTCAGGCGGTGAGGCCGAGTGCGTCCATACGTCGGGTGTGCGCCGCGATCAGTTCGGTCCAGACCGGCTCCAGCCGCGACTGGTCCTCACGCGCGTGCGACGCCAGCGCCGAGCGGGCGACGAGCAACGTGTCCCCGACGAGCCGACGGCCCCACATCGCCAGACGGGACGACACGAGGGGCTCCTCGTCGATGCGGGCGCTCAGTTCCTCGACCACCGCGGCTTCCTCACGCGGGTCGAACACGGTCTTCAGGCGCTGCTGCACGTCGGCCGGCAACGAGCGCAGCAGGTTCGCGAACAGGTCGTTGAGGATGCCTGCGGTGACGTACCCGGTCAACATCGACTCGTACCAGTCGGCACCGCTCGTGCGCTCGACGAAGCGGTCGATCGCCTCGCGGTGCGGCGCCATCAGCTCGGCCGGGTCGGCGCCGGTGCGTTCGATCTCGGCGACGATCGACCGGTGTCGCTCGAGTGCGGTCGTCGCGAGCACCCCGGTGACCAGCCGACCGGACAGCGTCGGCGCCGAGGCACCCGCACGCCCCATCGTCTCGTACAGCGAGAGCTGCAGGTAGGCGGCCTGCCCGAGGTACACGTCGAGCTCGGGACTGACGTCGTCGAGCTGTAGACGTTCCGTCTGGGCGGCGTTCTTCGGGTTCCGCGACGCGAGCCACTGTGCTGCGAGCTGCGCCGCGCGCTTCCGGTTCCACCACGACACCACGCGACCAGCATAGGGGCCGCGACGGCACGCTCCTCGCACGCCGGTAGACTGGTGCGGACTCCCCGATAGGACAGGGTGACCTTCTTGACTTTCTCAGACCTCAACATCGACCAGGACATCGTCGATGCACTGGCCGGCAAGGGCATCATCGAGCCCTTCCCGATCCAGGAACAGACCATCCCCCTCGGCCTCACCGGCCAAGACATCATCGGCCAGGCCAAGACCGGAACGGGCAAGACCCTCGGCTTCGGCCTGCCGCTCATCCAGCGGCTCGGCGCCGACCCCGCACACGGTGTCAAGGCGCTCGTCGTCGTGCCGACCCGTGAACTCGCGGTGCAGGTGACCGAGGACCTCGAGCTCGCGGCGTCGAATCGCCCGACCACGGTCGTCTCGATCTACGGCGGCAAGGCGTACGAGGGCCAGGTCGAACAGCTCAAGGCGGGCGCGCAGATCGTGGTGGGCACCCCCGGGCGCCTGATCGACCTGCACCGCCAGCGCCTGCTCGACCTGTCGCACGTGCAAGAGGTGGTGCTCGACGAAGCCGACCGCATGCTCGACCTCGGGTTCCTCTCGGACATCGAGCGGATCTTCCAGGCCGTGCCCGCCGTCCGGCACACCATGCTGTTCTCGGCCACGATGCCCGCGCCGATCGTCGCGCTCGCCCGTCGGTTCATGACGCGCCCGGTGCACATCCGCGCGACGGACCCGGACGAGGGCCTCATGCAGGCCAACATCAAGCACCTCATCTACCGGGCGCACTCGCTCGACAAGGACGAGGTCATCGCCCGCATCCTGCAGGCCGAGGGCCGCGGCAAGACCGTGATCTTCACCCGCACCAAGCGTGCAGCGGCCAAGCTGGTCGAAGAGCTGAAGGACCGTGGCTTCAACGCCGCAGCGGTCCACGGTGACCTCAACCAGGAGCAGCGCGAGCGCGCGATGGCGGCGTTCAAGGCCGGCAAGCGCGACGTGCTGATCGCGACCGACGTCGCCGCCCGCGGCATCGACGTGGACGACGTCACGCACGTCATCAACCACACGATCCCGGACGACCCGGACACGTACCTGCACCGCGCCGGCCGCACCGGCCGTGCGGGCAAGACCGGCATCGCGGTCACGTTCGTCGACTGGGACGACCTGCACAAGTGGACGCTGATCGACAAGGCCCTCGAGTTCGGCATCCCCCAGCCGATGGAGACCTACTCGTCGTCGCCGCACCTGTTCGAGGACCTCGACATCCCCGCCGGCACCAAGGGCCGGCTGCCCGGGTCGTCGCAGCACGCCGCGTCCGCCGGCGCGCCCGAGCGCGCCAGTTCGCGTCCGCCGCGCGAGTCCAGCAGCGACTCGCGTCCGCGTCGTCGCACCCGCAGCGGAGGCTCTGAGCGGCCCGCCGCGACCGCTGCGGAAGCCGCACCCCAGGTCCAGAGCACCGGTCCGGACAGCGAGACCGGTGACGGTTCGGCGCCCAAGCGGCGTCGCCGCCGCCGTCGTCGCGGAGCCGGCACGGGGGGCGAGGCGACCGCCTCGGCACCCCAGCAGGCGTCGGACGGCGAGTAGCGCCTCCCGGCAGTCCGGTCGAAGGCCCGTCACCTCAGGTGGCGGGCCTACGTCGTGTGGCGGCGTCCCCGATCTCGCCAAAGCGACAGATCACCCCCTGGCGTTCGCGGCGATCTGTCGCTTCGGCGCAGACAACCGGGCGCACCGCACGCGATCTGTCGCTTTGGCGATGCCGACAGAGCGTACGGCGGGCGGTCAGGCCAGGCGGGAACCCGGGCCGACGACCGGGACGGAGCCGGTCGCCTGCGCGACGATCGCGTCGAAGGACGCCCGCGCGGTGCGGTGCTCGCCGAGTCGGTTCGGCTTGCCGGTGCCGTGGTAGTCGCTCGAGCCGGTGACGAACAGGCCGTAGCGGTCGGCCCACTCGAGCAGGGTGCGCTTGCCGTGGGCCAGGTTCTCGCGGTGGTCGACCTCGAGGCCGCCGAGGCCCGCGTCGACCAGCTGCCGGAGAGCGGGTTCGTCGATGACGATGCCCCGCGAGGTCGCGGCCGGGTGCGCGATCACGGGGACGCCGCCCGCGGCACGGATGAGTTCGACGCCCCGGAGCGGGGTCGGCGCTTCGTGGGGTTCGTAGTAGCCCGAGGCCGGGTGCAGGATCCCCCGGAACGCTGCACTGCGGTCCGACTCGAGCCCGCGTGCGACCAGCGCGTCGGCGATGTGCGGCCGACCGATCGTGGCGTCGGGGCGGGCCTGGGCCAGGACGTCGTCCCACGTGATCGGGTGGTCTGCGCTGATCCGCTCGACGATGCGGCGGGCGCGGGAGAGCCGTCCGTCGCGGATGCGCTCAGTCTCGGCCACGAGACCCGGGTCCTCGGGGTCGACCAGGTAGCCGAGGACGTGCACACTGCGGGGGCCCACGCGGGTGCTCAGCTCGAGCCCGGGGACGAGCGTGAGCGGCAGGTCGCGCGCCGCGGCCACCGCGTCCGACCACCCGGACGTGGTGTCGTGGTCGGTCAGGGCCACGCCGTCGAGTCCGGCGGCTGCCGCTGCCCGCACGAGTGCGGCAGGGGGTTCGGTGCCGTCGGAGACACTCGAGTGCGTGTGCAGGTCGATGAACGGATCAGGCACCGATGAATCCTATCCACAGGTGTGGGGACGCACAGACGGCCGGTCCGGTGCGGTGCGATGATGGAGGCATGGCCGACACGACTCCCCGCGCGACGAGCAACCGCTCCACGACCCCTGGCTCCTCGACCTTCAAGGACTTCATCGGGTCCCAGTGGGCCGAGCGTGACCGCACCGTCCCCGCGCAGCGCGAGCAGGCGCCGTTCGCGGCCGACCGCCGTGCGGCCCTCTCGGCGAAGCACACCGGTCGCACCGTCGTCGTGCCGGCCGGCACCGCCAAGGTCCGGTCGAACGACTGTGACTACCCGTTCCGTCCGCACTCCGCGTTCGCGCACCTGACCGGCTGGGGCACCGACACGGTCGTCGGCTCCGTCCTCGTGATGACCCCGAACGGCGACGGTCACGACGCCACCCTCTACTTCCGCGCGACCGCGGGCCGCGACTCCGAGGAGTTCTACGCCAACCCCGAGATCGGGGAGTTCTGGGTCGGACCGCGTCCCTCGCTCGACGAAGTCGCCGCCGACCTCGGCCTGGCGACCGCCGACCTGGGCGAGCTCGACGCCGTGCTCGACGGGGTCGACGCCTCGGTACTGGTCGTCCGCGACGCCGACACGGACCTGACCCGCGCGCTCGATGCCCGGCTCGGCACGCCCGTCGGTGGTGTCGCAGAGGCCGACGACGCCCCCGCGTCCGACGACGTCCTCGCGCGCGACCTGTCCGAGCTGCGCCTGGTCAAGGACCCGTACGAGGTCAACGAGCTCCGCAAGGCCGTCGACGCGACGAAGAACGGCTTCGACGACGTGATCGCCGACTTCGACGCTGTCCTGGCCCACCCCCGCGGCGAGCGTATCGTCGAGGGCACCTTCAACCGTCGCGCCCGTGCCGACGGCAACACGGTCGGGTACGACACCATCGCGGCCTCGGGGCACCACGCCTGCATCCTGCACTGGACCCGCAACGACGGCGCCGTGCAGCCCGGCGACCTGATCCTCATCGACGCCGGGGTCGAGGTCGACTCGTTCTACACGGCCGACATCACCCGCACCCTGCCGGTGAGCGGCACCTTCACCGACGTCCAGCGCATGGTCTACGAAGCCGTCCTCGAAGCCGCCGACGCCGCGTTCGCCATCGTCAAGCCGGGCATCACCTTCCGCCAGGTGCACGCCACCGCGATGGAGGTCATCGCGCGCAAGACCGCTGAGTGGGGCTTCCTGCCGGTGTCTGCCGACGAGTCACTGCAGCCCGACAACCAGTTCCACCGTCGCTACATGGTGCACGGCACCAGCCACCACCTCGGTCTCGACGTGCACGACTGCGCCAAGGCCCGTCGCGAGCTCTACATCGACGGCGTGGTCGAGGCCGGCATGGTGTTCACGATCGAGCCCGGCCTGTACTTCCAGCAGGACGACCTGACCGTGCCCGAGGAGTTCCGCGGCATCGGTGTCCGGATCGAGGACGACATCCTGGTGACGGCCGACGGCGCCGAGAACCTGTCGGTCGGCATCCCCCGGACCCCCTCGGAAGTGGAGGGGTGGATCGCCCGCACCGGGCGCTAGCCTGAGCGGGTGAGCACACCCGACGCCGCTGCGCAGCACACGGACACGCAGCAGACCGAGCCGCGCAGCATCGTCATCGACGTCGAGCACTTCGACTCACCGGATGCGATGCGGCTGCGTGCTGCCCAGCGCATCGAGATCGACAGCACCTACGGCGGCGACACCGAACCCGGCGAGAAGCCCACGGCGGACTCCATCGCGGTGTTCTTCGTCGCGCGGGACCAGGACGGCACGCCCCTCGGTTGCGGCGGTCTGCGCATCGTCGAGGACGGCATCACCGAGATCAAGCGGATGTACGTCCGTCGTGAGTCCCGGGGTGCCGGTGTCGCGACGGAGATCCTGCGTCGGCTGGAAGAGGCAGCGCTCGACCTCGGGTCACCGGCGCTCGTGCTCGAGACGGGCCCGGCGCAGACCCGCGCCATCCGGTTCTACGAGCGCGAGGGGTTCACCCGCATCGCGAACTTCGGCCCCTACGCCGGCGCGCCCCTGTCCGCCTGCTACTCCAAGGTCCTGTAGCGCGACGTCGAGCACCGTACGCGCGGTCGCGCGGTCGCGCGGTCCTCTCCGCGCCCGTCTCCGCGCCCGTCCGAGGTCGCACGACCTGCCGCGTACCGCTCGTCGAAGTCGCTCGAAGTGCCGCCTGCCGAGCTGCTGGGCGGCGGATCGAGCGACTTCGACGGACGTGAGCAGCGAGTCGTGCGACCTCGACGGAGAGACGACGTGCGACCCCGACGGACGTGAGCGGCGAGTCGTGCGACCTCGGCGAGGAGACGACGCCCGCCCGACGCGTCAGCGCGACTGCGACTCGTCGGTGCCCTTCGC
Source organism: Curtobacterium sp. MCBA15_001 (assembly GCF_001864835.1). Classification (GTDB taxonomy): domain Bacteria; phylum Actinomycetota; class Actinomycetes; order Actinomycetales; family Microbacteriaceae; genus Curtobacterium. The sequence continues at coordinate 27,570 of NZ_MJGI01000002.1, forward strand.
GGGAGCGTCGGACGAGGACGATGACGATGCCGGAGCATCGGACGACGTCGGGGCCGGCGGCGTAGCTCCGGCGACCCGCTCGCCGTAGCGCGGGGCCTCGTCAGCGCGCGGCGCGACCGGGCCGGACTGGTGGGGCGCAGGCTGCACGGGCGCGGACTGCGTCGGCGCCTGCTGGCCCGGCTGCACGACCTCGCCGTAGCGGGGCCCGTCGTTCGTGCCGTAGCGGGGCCCGTCGTTCGTGCCGTACCGCGGCTGGCCACCGGTGGACTCGGGACCGGGAGCCGACGGACGGGCGTACCCCGGGCCTCCTGGCTGCGCGCCCTGCTGGTGCGGGGTCGAGTGGCCGCCGTACGGCGAGCCCTGCTGCGGACCCGCGTGCCCCGACGGACCGGGACCCGGACGCCACGGCTGCTGCTGCTGGCCCTGGTACGGCTGCTGCTGCCCCTGGTACGGCTGCTGCTGGCCGTGGTTCCACGCCGCGTGCGGGGTGGCACCGGACTGGCCGAGGATCCGCTGCGCCTGTCCGACGAGCTGCGGGTCGACGATGATCTGGTAGTTCGTGGCGAGCACCTGGTGCACGCTCGTGAAGTCCCGCTGCCGCTTGGTGATCGCGAACGAGACGATGCCGTACAGCATGCCGAACGCCGCACCGATGATCGCGGCGGCCAGGATCAGGCCGCCGGCGGTCGGGGAGAACAGCGTCAGGACGATGCCGAAGAAGATGCCGAGCCAGAGACCGGACAGGGCGCCCGCGATGGCGGCGCGGCCGTAGGTCATCTTTCCGGTGACACGCTCGACGGTCTTCAGGTCGTTGCCGACGATCGAGAGCTTGTTCACCGGGAAGTCGGACTCGGCGAGCTTGGCGACCACCGCCTGCGCTTCCGGGTAGCTGTCGAAGGTGCCGAGGACGTCGCCGCGGGGCAGCGTGGGGAAGACCTGCGCCGTACGACCGCGGAAGGGGCTCTGAGTGCTCACACAGTCATCATCCACCGTTCCCCTTGCAATCGTTCGAGAGCCGCCAGGGAACCGACCGGGCGACCGGCTACGCTGGCCTGGTGAGCGCCACGAAGGTATTCGTCGCCCGCCTCGCCGGGTGCTCCGTCTTCGACCCCGCTGGCGATCGCGTCGGCAGGGTCCGGGACGTCCTCGTCGTCTACCGACGGGCCGATCCCCCGCACGTCGTGGGGTTGATCGTCGAGGTCCCCGGCAAACGGCGCATCTTCGTCAGCATCGGTCGGATCACCTCGATCGGCGCCGGCCAGGTCATCACGACCGGGCTGGTCAACATGCGGCGGTTCGAGCAGCGCGGCGGCGAGGTCCGGGTCATCGCGGAGATGCTCGGGCGCAAGGTCCTCATCACCCGGGACCGCATCCGCGCCACGATCGAGGACATCGCGATCGAGGACCGCGGGCAGGGCGACTGGGAGGTCGCACAGCTCTTCCTCCGCAAGCCCAAGACGACGCCGTCGCCGTTCGGCAAGGGCCCGACGACGTTCGCCACGTGGAACGAGGTCACCGAGGACGAGCTCCCCGGTGAGTCGCAGTCCGCCGAACACGTCATCGCGGCGTACTCGGACCTGGTGCCGGCCGACCTGGCCTCGACGCTGCTCGACCTGCCCGTCGAGCGTCGGCTCGAGGTCGCCGAGGAACTCCCCGACGACCGGCTCGCCGACGTGCTCGAGGAGATGCCCGACACCGAACGCGTCGAGATCCTGTCCTCGCTCGAGGACGCCCGCGCCGCCGACGTCCTCGACCAGATGCAGCCCGACGACGCCGCCGACCTGCTCGCCGAGCTCTCCGACGAACGGAGCGAGGCGCTCCTGCAGCTCATGGAGCCGGAAGAGGCGCAGGACGTCCGCATGCTGCTCGAGTACGAGCCGGACACCGCGGGCGGGCTCATGACGACCGAGCCCGTGATCGTCTCCGCCGACGCCACCGTCGCCGAGGGCCTGGCGCTGATCCGTCGCCACGAACTCGCGCCGGCCCTCGGCGCGAGCGTCTGCGTCACGCTGCCGCCCTACGAGCCGCCGACCGGCCGGTTCCTCGGGCTGGTGCACTTCCAACGCATGCTCCGCTACCCGCCGAACGAACGCCTCGGCACGCTCATCGACCAGCAGACCGAACCGGTCCGGGTCGACGCGAGTGCCGCCGAGGTCACGCGCGTGATGGCGACCTACAACCTGGTGTCCGTGCCCGTGGTCGACGACGCCCACCGCCTGGTCGGGGTGGTGACGATCGACGACGTGCTCGACCACGTCCTGCCCGACGACTGGCGGAGTCAGGGTGACGACGACTCCCCACGCCCCCGCTCCCGAGCTCGCAGGACCCCCGTGACGACCACGGGAAGGAGGACCACCCGTGGCACGAACGGATGAGACCACCCGGCTGGACTCCCCCAAGGGCATGCGCACGAGCGTCCTGCCGACCCGCCGTCGCAACGGCAGCGGTGACGCGTTCGGCCGCGCCACCGAAGGCATCGCACGCGCCATGGGCACGCCCTGGTTCCTCATCGGGCTCACGCTGTTCTGCGCGGTCTGGATGGGGTGGAACACGCTCCTGCCCAAGGCGTTGCAGTTCGACTCCGCCGCGATCGGCTTCACGGCCCTGACCCTGGTGCTGTCGCTGCAGGCCTCGTACGCGGCGCCGCTGATCCTGCTCGCGCAGAACCGGCAGGACGACCGTGACCGGGTGCAGTTCGAGCAGGACCGGCAGCGCGCGGAACGGAACCTCGCCGACACCGAGTACCTGGCACGCGAGGTCGTGGCCCTGCGCCTGGCCATGCGCGACATGGCGTCGAAGGACTTCATCCGCGCCGAGCTGCGCTCGCTGCTCGAGGAGCTCGACCGGCGCGACGCCATCGACGACGGCGACCCGGAGCGTCGCGCGGACATCCGTGGCTGACGCCACACCGGGTCTCGACACCGAACAGCTGGGCACCGCGGTGCTCGCTGCGCTCGGCCGCGTCATCGACCCCGAGATCCGTCGGCCCGTCACCGAGCTCGACATGATCCGTGGCGTCGACGTCCAGCCAGGAGGCGCGGTGCGCGTCGACCTGCAGCTCACGATCGTCGGGTGCCCGGCCGCCGACACGATCGAGCGCGACGTCCGCGTCGCCGCTGGCTCGGTCGCCGGGGTCGCCACCGTCGACGTCGACGTGTCCGTGATGGACCCCGCGGTGCGGAAGGCCCTGACCGACCGACTGCGAGCGGGCCGACCCCAGGGTGTCCAGTTCACCCCGGACTCGCTGACCCGCGTCATCGCGGTGACGAGCGGCAAGGGCGGCGTCGGCAAGTCCACCGTCACCGTCAACCTCGCCGTCGCCATGGCGCGGAAGGGCCTGCGCGTCGGGATCGTGGACGTCGACGTGCACGGCTTCAGCGTCCCGGGGCTGATGGGCCTGACGGACGAGCAGGGCGTCGCGCCCCGCCCGACCCGGGTCGACCAGATGATCCTGCCGCCGGTCGCTCACGACGTGAAGGTCATCTCGATCGGCATGTTCGTCGACGACCCCAGCACCGCGGTGTCCTGGCGCGGGCCGATGCTCCACCGCACCGTGAACCAGTTCCTGTCCGACGTGTGGTTCGGCGACCTCGACGTGCTGTTGCTCGACATGCCGCCCGGCACCGGCGACGTGGCGATCTCGGTCGGGCAGCTGCTCCCCCACGCCGAGGTCCTGGTCGTCACCACCCCGCAGGCAGCCGCGGCCGAGGTCGCCGAACGCAGCGGGGTCGTCGCCCGACAGACCGGGCAGCGGGTGATCGGCGTCGTCGAGACGATGTCCGGCCTGGTCCAGCCGGACGGCTCCGTGCTGCACCTGTTCGGCGAGGGCGGCGGCGACGAGACCGCCCGGCGGCTCTCCCGCGGGCAGGACGTGGCGGTGCCGGTCCTCGGCAGCGTGCCGTTGTCCGTCGCGCTCCGCGAAGGTGGCGACACCGGCGTCCCGATCGTCGTCGGCGACCCGATCGATCCCGCGGCGCAGGCGCTCGCCGGCATCGCGGACCGGATCAGCACGATGGGGCGCGGCCTGGCCGGCCGCAAGCTCGGCCTGTCCACCACCTGACCCGGCACGGTCCACCCATCCGGTAGGCGCCTTCCTGTGCGTCTCCTCATGGTGCTCGATCGGTGCCCGGGGCAATTATGCAAGAGCATTACGCAATGCTCCTGCGGAATCAGGCGCAGGAGTTCCACCCTCTCGGCAACGGAGCCGAGCGAGGAACAGGAGAACCGCGTGACCAGGAACACCAGGATCCGGATCGGTGCCGTCGGCGCCGTCGCCGCAGCCATCGTCGGAGGCGCGATCGTCGCCGCTCCCGGCGCAGCACAGGCCGCCACCACGTGCGCGACCGCATGGTCGTCCGGCACCGCCTACACCGGCGGCGCCACCGTGAGCGAGAACGGGACGAACTACACCGCCAACTGGTGGACACAGGGCGACGACCCCGCGACCCACAGCGGCGCGACGGGCAGCGGCGCCCCGTGGACGTCGAACGGCGCGTGCACGGGCGGCACCACCACACCGGGCGGGGGCGGGACCGGCACGGGCGGGGGCACGACCACGCCGGGCAACGGGAGCACCGGCACGGCGAGCGGGTTGGTCTTCAGCCCGTACAAGGACGTCACGGTCAACCTCGACTGGAACACGAACGTGATGAACACCGCGGTCACGGGTACGCGCATCCCGGTCGTCGGTTCCAGCAACAGCCTGGTGTCCACCCGTGAACCGGGCCTCAAGGCGATCACCCTCGCCTTCGCCACCGGCACCTGCGGCAGCGAGAACTGGGGTGGGGTCGCTGCCGACGCCTTCGCGAGCGCCAACATCCCGAAGCTCGACGCCGCCGGGGTGAACTACATCGTCAGCACCGGTGGAGCAGCCGGATCGTTCAAGTGCTCCGGCACGGCGCTGCAGAGCTTCATCGCGCGGTACGCGTCCCCGCACATGATCGGCGTCGACTTCGACATCGAGAGCGGGCAGTCCGCGGCCGACGTGCAGAACCTGGTCAACGCCGCGGCCCTGGCACAGACGAAGTACCCGGGCCTGCGGTTCTCGTTCACGCTGGCGACCCTCGCGGCGTCGGACGGCTCGTACGGCGGGCTGAACAGCACCGGTGACGTCACCGTGAAGGCGATCAAGGCCTCCACCCTGACCAACTACACCGTCAACCTCATGACGATGGACTTCGCTCGGGCCACCGCGGCGAACTGCGTCATCGTCGGGTCGACCTGCGAGATGGGGCAGTCGACGATCCAGGCCGTCACCAACCTGCAGCACACGTACGGCATCGCGTCGTCGAAGATCGAGGTCACGCCGATGCTCGGTGTCAACGACGCGTCGGACGAGGTCTTCACGCTCGCCGACGCCGACACGGTGTCGTCGTACGCGAAGTCGCACGGCCTGGCCGGAGTGCACATGTGGTCGCTCGACCGTGACACCTCCTGCGCCACCCCGACCAGCACCGCGTCCGCCACGTGCAGCTCCGTCACGGGGACGGCGGCCCTGGCCTGGACCGACCGGTTCCTGGCCGACCTGCGGTAGCGGGTCGAATCGCGCGCAGGTGGTTGGTTCTCCCGACCCCCTACGCGCGATTCCGCTTTCCATCGCGGGCGTTGTGGGCGCAACCATGCTCAGACGGGAGGCCCGGCGCCAGCTGGCACCGGGCCTTCCGTCCGTCACGGGGTCACGTGGGGGGCGTCAGGTCGCTTCGCCGTCGAAGGGTGCGGACTCCCCCGCCGCGAGCGGCACGATCGGTGCGGGCGCGCGCACCTTGCTCGCCGTCACCTGCGGTGCGACGGCGTCCGCCGTGTTCGCGCCGGTGGCGGAGTCGATGAGCGCATCGCGGATGATGCGGCGCGGGTCGTACTGCCTCGGGTCCAGCTTCTGCCAGTCGACCTCGTCGAAGTCGGGACCCATCTCGTCCCGCATGCGGTCCTTGGCGGTGTCCGCGAACCGGCGGATCGCCTTGACGAACTCGGCGAGCTTCTGTGCGTACATCGGCAGGCGCTGCGGTCCCAGCAGCAGCACCGCGATGATCCCGATGATCAGGATCTTGTTGAAGTCGATGGACACGCACCGAGCGTAACGTGTCGGGCCGCGCGCTCACCTAGAGTTGTCCACCGAGGAGTGTGCGTGTCAGAGAAAGAGTCGAACTGGAAGTTCGCGGAGGACATCGTCTCCGAGTCCGAGGTGGTCTCCCGAGCGCGTGAGCACTCGCTGGAGCTCGGCGTGGAAGCCATCTCGCCCGCCATCGGCGCGCAGTTGAGCGTCATCGCGGCCGCGTCGCGGGCCACTGCGATCATCGAGATCGGGACGGGCCTGGGCGTCTCCGGGCTGTACCTGCTCGGCGGTGCTCCGAACGCCACGCTCACCACGATCGACGTCGAGGTCGACCACCAGCAGTACGCCCGTGACGCCTTCATCGCGGCCGGCACCGCGCCGTCGCGCATCCGGCTGATCCCGGGCCGGGCGAACCAGGTGCTCCCCCGCATGAACGAAGCCTCGTACGACGTGGTCCTGGTCGACGCGGATCCTGAGCACGTCATCGAGTACGTCGAGCACGGCCTGCGGCTGGCGCGTCTGGGCGGGACCGTGCTGGTGCCGCACGCGCTGTGGCGGGGCCGGGTCGCGGATCCGGTGCGACGTGACCGGGCGACGACGGACTTCCGGCTGCTGCTGACCGAGGTGTCGACCTCGGGCGCCGTCACCAGCGCGCTGTCGCCGGCGGGTGACGGGCTCCTGCAGATGACGAAGGTCACCGCGTAGCAGCTGGCGCAATGTCAGCCGAGGTGGCTTCGCCGCCAGCTCCGCCGCCGTCAGTCCAGGTGGCGCAGGTACCGGTCCGGCGCGTCCAGGAACGCGCGCCAGTTCCGGACGAGGTCGAGGTCGTCGTACGCGCACGCGCGGATGCCCCACTCGCCCACCTCGTACAGGTCCGCTCCGGGCATCGCGGCGAGGATCGGCGAGTGCGTCGAGAGCACGACCTGCGACCCCCGCTCGACGAGGTCCCGCAGCAGGCCGATCAGCGCGAGGCACCCTTGCAGGGACAGCGCCGACTCCGGCTCGTCGAGCAGCCACAGCCCGCGCACGCTGCTGCGCGAGATGACGACGTCGATGAACGACTCCCCGTGTGAGCGCTCGTGGTACGCGGCGACGTCGCCGATGGACTCCAGGTAGGTGAACAGCCCGTGCATGGTCTCTGCACGCAGGAAGAACCCGCGTTTCGAGGCACCGGCACCGCGTTCGAGCTGCAGGTGGTCGCCGAGGACGGACTCCGAGCGCCGCGTCTGGTGCCTCGCGTTCACGGTGCCGCCCTCGGCGTTGAGCCCGTAGGCCAGCGCGAGGCCCTCGACCAGCGTCGACTTGCCGACACCGTTGTCGCCCACCAGGACCGTCACGGCGCCGAGCTGGAGCCCGTCGTCGAGCAGCTGCCGCACCGGCGCCAGGGTCGCCGGCCAGACGTCGCGCGGCATCGGCGCGAGCGGGTGTTCCCCGATTCGGCGGACCGGCAGGAGCGGCTGCATCCGCTCATCGTGCCAGAACGACGCACGAACACCCCCGGTCCACGTGGGATCCGGGGGTGTTCGTGGTGGTGCGTGGTGGTGCTTCGACGAACTAGGCCGAGACGACCTCGGCAAGTGCGTCGTGGAGTTCCTGAGCCTCGGCGTCATTGACCGAGACGACCAGGCGGCCTCCACCTTCGAGCGGAACCCGCACGATGATGAGTCGACCCTCCTTGACAGCCTCCATCGGCCCGTCACCGGTCCTCGGCTTCATTGCTGCCATCAGATGTCCCCTTTCGCGCAGTACATGCAACGCCATTATCCCGTACGGAGGGGTGAACTGCGAAACCGCCCAGGTTGTGGGGTCCGGATCGCGACCTTTTCGCGGCTCACGTTCCTACGCTGTGTGCATGCCGATCATTCCCTCCAAGCGCCGTCCGAGCGAGCCGGACCGCGCCGTCGAAGCCGTCCCAGCCGGACTCCGCACGGGTGCGGCGTTCGCGTGGCGGCTGCTCATCGTGGGTGCCGCCCTGGCCGTGGTCGTGGCACTCGTCATCGTGCTGCAGGACATCGTCATCCCGTTCCTCATCGCCCTGCTGCTCTGCGCCCTCCTCGCGCCACTGTCGGCGTTCCTGCGGCGGCACGGCTGGCCGAAGTGGTTGGCGGTGCTGTCCAGCCTGATCGTCGTCGTGCTCGTCATCGCGGTCTTCGCACTGATCGTCACCGCGCAGATCCGGTACGAGCTGCCGTCACTCGAACAGCGGCTGCACAAGACCGCGACGTCGTTCCAGGCACTGCTCGACAGCGAACCGTTCGGCATCACGGTCAAGGACGTGAACCACTGGATCTCGACCGGCACGTCCTACCTGCAGTCACACGCGTCGTCGATCGCCTCCGGGTTCCAAGAGGCAGGCAGCGGCTTCGTGCACGCACTCGAGGGCCTGTTCATCGTCGTGTTCACGACGATCTTCGTGCTCATCGACGGCCCGCGCATCTGGGGATGGGTCGTCCGGATCTTCCCGCGGCGCGCTCGGCCCCGCATCGAGGTCGCTGGTGCGGCCGGGTGGCACACCCTGACGAGCTTCATCCGCGTGCAGCTCGTCGTCGCGGTCACGGACGCGCTCGGCATCGTCATCGGCGCGCTGATCCTGCAGGTGCCGTTGGCGATCCCGATCGGCGTGATCGTGTTCCTCGGCGCGTTCGTCCCCGTCGTCGGCGCCATCGTCGCCGGCTCGGTCGCGGTGCTCATCGCGCTGGTGTTCAACGGCTGGGTGGCCGCGCTGTTCATGCTCGGCATCGTGCTCCTGGTGCAGCAGCTCGAGAGCCACGTGCTGCACCCGTTCCTGACCGGCAGCGCCGTCAAGGTCCACCCGCTCGGCGTCGTGCTCGGCGTCACCGCGGGCACGACCATCGCGGGCGTCGTCGGGGCGTTCTTCGCCGTGCCGTTCATCGCCACGGTGAACGCGATGGTGACCGCGGCCGCTGCCTGGAAGCCCGACGACGCGGACCTGTCGGTCGGGTCAGCGGCGGACGGCACGTCCGCTGACACGTCGGACGGCGCCGATCACGGCGGGGTCCAGTCGTAGCCATCGACCCACCAGCACCAGGAGAGCCACACCCACTGCAGCACGACACACAGCACGACGACGGACACGCGGTACACCCGTGACCGCGGCAGCGCGACGATGCCCAGCAGCGGGGCGATCGGCAGCAGGATCCGCCAGGTGCTCGACTGCGGGAAGAACACCGCGAGCAGGTACACCAGGTACGCGACCGACCAGAGTCGCAGCTCCAGCCCGATGCGACGGGCGGGCGGCATCAGCACGAAGGCCGCGAAGCCGACCAGCACCAGCACCAGCAGGACGGAGCCGGCCGGCTGCCGGAACCACCAGCCGAAGCCCTGGACCCAGGGGGTGAACGGCACCAGCTCCTTCCACCCGATGTACGACGAGCGCCAGGCGAGCTCCGTGTCGGTGTACGCCCGCGGCACCCCCGTGACGGCCCACGCGATCGCCGGCCACGCCAGCCCCACCACCCCCGACACGACGGCCACCACGGCGGCCGGGACGAGCTGCCGCACCGACGGGGCCGAACGCTCGCGCAGCCAGGCCGGACGTATGACCCACACCCCGATGAACAGCACCATGAGCAGTGCGAAGGCGAGCCCGGTCGGTCGGGTCATCCCGAGCAGCAGCACGACGGGCAGCATCGTCCAGAAGCGTCGTTCGACCAGCAGCAGCAGCGCCACCAGCAGCAGGAACAGCCCCATCGCCTCGGCGTACGCGACCTGGAACATGACCGACACCGGCGCGACGCAGAACAGCACCGTGGCGAACGTCGCCCGCGCCGGGTCGAGGAAGCGGCCCATCAACCGGCGGAACACCAGCGCCGCCCCCCAGCCGGTCAGCAGCGAGACCGAGACGGCCATCAGCTCGAACGACCCACCGGTCAGCACCATCAGCCCGCGCACGAGGAACGGGTACGCCGGCATGAACGCCCACGCGTTCTCGGTCACGTGGCCCGCCGTGTCGACCGGCAGCGTCGACGGGTAGCCGCTCGTGGCGATCACCCGGTACCAGGCACCGTCCCAGATCGACGCGAACGACAGGTACTTCGGGTGCTGCAGCGTGAAGGAGTTCGCGGCCTGGATGCTCGCGAAACCCGTCATCAGCACGCCGGTGACGATCCGGGCCAGCACGTAGACGACGGTGATGCGCAGCCACCACGGCACCACGCGGTAGCGAGCGCGCCACCACACCGCCCGGGCGTGCGGGCGGTGCGTGGGCAGCGAACCGGTCGTCAGGCCGTCAGCCACCGACGCAGACCGTCCTCGACCGCGGTGATCTGGGCCACGGGTACCTGCTCGTCGTCGTGGTGCGCGAACACGGGCTCGCCGGGGCCGTAGTTGACCGCGGGCACGCCGAGCGCCGAGAACCGGGCGACGTCCGTCCAACCGTACTTCGGTCGGGGTGCCGGTCCCCCGACGGCCGCGACGAAGTCCTGCGCGAGTGGGGCGTCCAACCCGGGTCGGGCGCCCGCGGCCAGGTCGACGATGTCCACCTGGTACCCGTCGAAGAGCTCGCGGATGTGGGCCACGGCTTCGTCAGCCGAGCGCGACGGGGCGAACCGGTAGTTCACGTGGACCATCACCTCGTCGGGGATGACGTTCCCCGCGATCCCGCCGGTGATCCCCACGGCGTTCAGGCCCTCGCGGTACTCGAGTCCGTCCACGGTGACCGTGCGCGGCTCGTACGCGGCCAGGGTCGCCAGGATCGATGCAGCCTTGTGGATCGCGTTGTCGCCGATCCAGCTCCGCGCGCTGTGCGAGCGCTTGCCGTACGCCCGGACCTCGGCACGCAGGTTGCCGTTGCAGCCGCCCTCGATCTGCGCGCCGGAGGGCTCCCCGAGGATGGCGAAGTCCCCGGCCAGCAGCTCGGGTCGGGTGCGGGCCAGACGACCGAGGCCGTTCAGCGCGTCGGACACCTCTTCGTGGTCGTACCAGACCCAGGTCACGTCGACGTTCGGCGTGGTCAGCTCGGACGCCAGCTTGAGCTGCACCGCGCACCCCGCCTTCATGTCGACGGTGCCGCGGCCCCAGAGGACCTCGGTGCCGTCCTCCGCCGTCCGGAACTCGGTCGGGAGGTTGTCGTTCAACGGCACGGTGTCGATGTGACCGGCGATGACCACCCGACGGTCACGGCCGAGGTTCGTGCGCGCCACGATGGCGTCCCCGTCACGGACCACCTCGAGGTGCGGCAGCGGAGCGAGCACCGCCTCGATCGCATCTGCGAGGGACCGCTCGTTGCCGGACACGGACTCGATGTCGCAGATGGCACGGGTGATGTCGATGGACGAGGCGGTGAGGTCGAGCTGCTCCGGCATGCGGTCACCTTATCGGCAGCCGCTTGCGACCGGCTGCCGGCCGGGAGGCATGGTGCGCGTCGGCATCACCCGTCCGGCCGGACGGGTGGCCGGGTCCACCCCGTCGGTACCCTGGTGCGGTGACCGACACCTCCGCCACCACCGACCGCCCCACACACGCATGGGGCCACGGCCTCGCGACGATCGCCGCGGACGGCACCGAGCTCGACACCTGGTTCCCGGAGACCCACCTCGGTGCGCTGCCCGCCGACGCGTCGTTCCCGATCGACCTGCAGGAGCACCTCGGCGAGGACGCCCGCCGTGCCGTCCGCATCGAGGCCGTCACGGTCGAGATCGAGATCGACGCCGCGCCAGCGAGCACGCCGGACGCGTACCTGCGCCTCCACCTGCTCAGCCACCTGCTCGTGCAGCCGAACACCGTCAACCTGGACGGGGTCTTCGCGCACCTGCCGATCGTCGCGTGGACGAACGCCGGCCCGGTCCTCCCGGCCGACCTGACGCGGCTGCGACCGTCCCTTCAGCGAGCCGGGATCGCGGTGCACGCGGTGGACAAGTTCCCGCGCCTGCTCGACTACGTCGTGCCGGACCGTGTCCGCATCGGCGACGCCAACCGGGTCCGCCTCGGAGCGCACCTGGCCCCCGGCACCACCGTGATGCACGAGGGATTCGTGAACTTCAACGCGGGCACCCTCGGCGACGCGATGATCGAGGGCCGGGTCTCGCAGGGCGTCGTCGTCGGCGCCGGCACCGACATCGGCGGCGGGGCGTCGATCATGGGCACGCTCTCCGGCGGCGGCACGCACCGGGTGTCGCTCGGCGACCGCGCGCTGCTCGGGGCGAATGCCGGCCTCGGCATCTCGCTCGGCGACGACTCCGTCATCGAGGCGGGCCTCTACGTCACCGCCGGCACCAAGGTCGTGCTCGTCGGGGCGGCCCCGAACCCGGACGGCACCCCGAAGACGGTGAAGGCAGCGGAGCTCTCCGGCACGCCGAACGTCCTGTTCCGTCGCAACAGCCTCTCCGGCGCGGTGGAGGCGCTGCAGCGCCAGGGCGAGGGCATCCAGCTCAACACCGCGCTGCACGCGTAGCCGGTCGCGCCCGGCGCAGGTCGGACGGACGGGAGGCGCGGTGCCAGCCGGCCCCGCGCCTCCCGTCCGCGCGCTCCGCACCCCCGGACGCACATCGCGCCCCGTCGGGACGGGGCGCGATGTGCGTGAGCGGGTGCGATGCTTCAGCGTGCGGGGAGGTCGCGCTCGGGCGCTCCCACGTAGAGCTGCTGCGGGCGCCCGATCTTGTTGAGCGGGTCGTTGTTGAGCTCGCGCCACTGGGCGATCCACCCCGGCAGCCGCCCGATCGCGAACAGCACGGTGAACATCCGCGGTGGGAAGCCCATCGCCTTGTAGATGATGCCCGTGTAGAAGTCGACGTTCGGGTAGAGCTTGCGGCTGACGAAGTACTCGTCCTCGAGCGCGATCTGCTCCAGCTCCATGGCGATGTCGAGCAGGTCGTCCTGCACACCGAGCGCGTCGAGGACCTCGTGTGCGGACTCCTTGACGAGCTTGGCGCGGGGGTCGTAGTTCTTGTAGACGCGGTGCCCGAAGCCCATGAGCTTCACGCCGCGCTCCTTGTTCTTCACCCGCTCGACGAAGCGCTGCACCGGCTCGCCCGAGTCCTTGATCTGCTGGAGCATCTCGAGCACGGCCTCGTTCGCCCCGCCGTGCAGCGGACCGTACAGCGCGTTGATGCCGGCCGAGATCGACGCGAACATGTTCGCCTTGGTCGACCCGACCAGACGCACCGTGGCGGTCGAGGCGTTCTGCTCGTGGTCCTCGTGCAGGATCAGCAGCCGCTCGAGCGCCCGCGAGAGCACCGGGTTCGGCTGGTAGGTCTCGGCCATGGTGCCGAAGTTCAGGCGCAGGAAGTTGTCGACGAACGACAGCGAGTTGTCCGGGTACAGGAACGCCTGGCCGATCGCCTTCTTGTGCGCGTACGCGGCGATGACGGGGAGCTTGGCGAGCAGCCGCACGGTCTGCAGCTCGACCTTCTCCGGGTCGTCGACGTCCATGTCGTCCTCGTAGTACGTGGACAGCGCGCTGACGGCACTGGAGAGCACGGACATCGGGTGCGCCGAGTGCGGGAGCGCGTCGAACAGCCGACGCAGGTCCTCGTGCAGCAGGGTGTGGCGGCGGATGCGCGCGTCGAAGCCCTCGAGCTCGGCGGCGGTGGGCAGCTCGCCGTAGATGAGCAGCCAGGCGACCTCGAGGAACGTGCAGTTCGACGCGATCTGGTCGATCGGGTACCCGCGGTAGCGCAGGATGCCCTGGTCGCCGTCGATGTAGGTGATCGCGCTCTTGGTCGAGCCGGTGTTCACGAAGCCGTAGTCGAGGGTGTTCATCCCGGTCTGCTTCTTGAACGTCGAGATGTCCACCGTGGACGCGCCGTCGACACTCGGCAGGATCGGGAACTCTGCACTGCCGCCCGGGTACGTCAGCGTGGCGGTCTCGGTCGCCTGGTCGGCAGCCGGACTCACGGGGACGGGCGTCGTGGGGGGTGTGGCCGTCTTCTGGACGTCGTTGGCAGTGTCAGTCACCACCCCAGCCTAATCGTGCCGTCTGTCGCTCGTGCACACCCGGAGGATGAAGAGTTGGTGGGAACCACGACTAGCGGCCGTGCGGTCCGGGCGTCGCGTCACGCCCCGGCGAGCCGCCGACCGCTCGTCAGCCGTTGAGCCGCGGCGGCGATCCGTTCGTCGGTGGCGGTGAGCGCGACCCGGACGTGTTCGCCGCCGGCCGTGCCGTAGAAGGTGCCCGGCGCGACCAGGATGCCCCGATCGGCCAACCAGGCGACGGTGTCGAGCGCCGGTTCGCCGCGGGTGGCCCACAGGTACAGGCCGGCCTCGCTGTGGTCGATGCGGAAGCCGGCGCCCTCGAGCGCTCGGCGGAGCATGCCGCGACGGGCACGGTAGCGCGCCTTCTGCTGCTGCACATGGGCGGTGTCCGCCAGGGCGACGACCATCGCCTGCTGCACGGGCAGCGGCGGCATCATGCCGGTGTGCTTGCGGACCGCCAGGACCTCGGCGAGCAGGCGCGCGTCCCCGGCGACGAAGGCGGCTCGGTACCCGGCCAGGTTCGACTGCTTCGACAGCGAGTAGACGCTGAGCACGCCGTCGACGGAGTCGCCCACGACCCGCGGGTCCAGGATCGTCGGGGTCGGCTCGGTGTCGTACGGCGGTTCCCAGCCGAGCTCCGCGTAGCACTCGTCACCGACGACGACCGCGCCGAGTTCGCGTGCCCGGGCCACGGCCGCACGGAGCTGTTCGATCGTGAGCACCCGGCCGTCGGGGTTGCCCGGCGAGTTCAGCCACACGAGCCGCGTCGACGACGGCCACGCGGTCGGGTCGTCCGACGCCAGGGCCGTGGCACCGACGAGCGCCGCACCGAGTTCGTACGTCGGGTACGCGGCGGCGGGGAACACGACCGTGTCCCCACGGCCGATGCCGAGCCACAGCGCGAGCCCGGCGATGAACTCCTTCGAGCCGATCGTCGGCAGGGTCTGGTCCTCGGTCAGCGTGACCCCGTGGCGGCGGCCGTACCAGTCGGCGATCGCCTGCCGCAGCGCAGGCGTGCCGGCGACCTGCGGGTAGGCGTGCGCATCGGTGGCCTCGGCCAGGGCCGTCCGGACCAGCGACGGGGTCGGGTCGACCGGCGAACCGACGCTCAGGTCGACGATGCCACCCTCGTGCTCGGCAGCGCGCTGCTTGAACGGGACGAGCTGGTCCCAGGGGAAGTCGGGGAGGTCGAGCGCCACGGGACGGACCGGGTCAGCCGCGCGGGGGCTCGGCCAGGACGACGGGGTGGTCCTTGTGGATCACGCCGACCTTCGCGGCGCCGCCCGGGGAGCCGACCTCGTCGAAGAACTCGACGTTCGCCTTGTAGTAGTCCGCCCACTGGTCGGGCAGGTCGTCCTCGTAGTAGATGGCCTCGACCGGGCAGACCGGTTCGCAGGCGCCGCAGTCGACGCACTCGTCCGGGTGGATGTACAGCGACCGGTCGCCTTCGTAGATGCAGTCGACGGGGCACTCGTCGATGCACGCACGGTCCTTGACGTCGACACAGGGCTGGGCGATCACGTAGGTCACGGTCGGGGTGCTCCCTTCGAACTGAGCCTCTGAAGTCTACTCGTGCGGCTGGGACGAGCGTGACGACCCGGCGACACCCGTCGCCTTGCTGCCGACGGCGCTGGCGCCGTCACCCGCCCCTGCACCTGTACCGGCCCGGATCCCGGACAGGTCGGGCCACGCGAGCGCCAGCATCGCGATGACGGCCGGCCCGAAGGTCCACACGTACCCGGCGGTGTTCGCGAGCACGAGGGGTGAGCTCTGCCCGCCGACGGACACGAGCACCTGGGTCGCGACGATGATCCCGATCCCGACCGCGGCGACCATGGCACGCGAGCGGTACAGCAACCGCACGCCGACGGTCAGCCCGGCGGCGATCAGGGTCGTCAGCACCATGCCGACCGGGAAGGCGCCGAGGGTCTGCTGGTGGGTGATCGTGCCGAGCCCACCGGCGAGCAACCCGAGCACGAGCGCCACGACGACCGAGGTCACCTTGCCCGCCGGGGACATGTCCGCGTAGGTCTCCGGCGCCGGCGCGACGGGTGGGGCGTCGTGGCGGAAGGCCTCCACCGCGGGGGCGTGCTGCCGGACGCCGTGCGGCATCACCCAGGACAGCGCGGTCGGGTCGGCGGGGTCCACCGGGTCGACGGTGACCTGCGACCGGTACTGCTCGACGGCCGCACGGACCTTCGCGCGCACGGGCAGGACGTCGATCGTCAGGTCGGTGCCCTCGGCCGAGTCGGGGTCGACGATCATCGAGAACGGGACGTCCTCGGCGCGGGCAGCGTACCGGGCCGCGTGGTGCACGCGCACGTGGTCGGGGTGCCCGTAGCCACCGTCGTCGGCGTAGCTCACCACGGCGTCGGCCATCGTCGAGCGGATCGCGGCACGGACGTCGTCCACGACCTCGCCCAGGTCGGCGGCGGTCAGCGAGTCGGCCGGGGCGTCGTCGGCCGCGACCGCGCGGCCGTCGGGCCCCCACTGCATGCCGGAGTCGGAGTAGCGCCGTTCGGGCAGGTCCGTCGGGCGGGCGCCCGGTCCCCCGAGCCACAGGTGCGCTGGTCCGCCGAGCGCGGCGAGTGCGGCACGGATCTCGGTCTCCCGGTGTGCGGCCACCCGCGGCCCGTTGCCCGCGAGCGGCGCCAGCGCGGGCGTCAGCATCTCACCGCGTTCGCCGCGGGTGGCCGTCAGCACCGTCACCTCGGCGCCGAGCTCGAGCAGGGTCGCGATCGTCCCGCCGGACGACAGGGTCTCGTCGTCGGGGTGGGCGTGGACGAGGAGCACGCGCTCGGGGCGCGTCGCGGAGGCCTTGGACATCACGCCCAGGGTACTTCGCCTAGCGCGGGGTCACGATGTACGTCGCCGTGGCGCCGCCGTCCCCCTTCGAGAACGTCAGCACGACGCGGTGGTCGTCGCTCCGGAAGATCCCGAACGCGCTCGAGGCGTCCGCACGCTTGGCCGACTCCGTGAACCCGGCGTCGGTGAGCTGCTGCGCCGCCCCCGCGAAGTCGTCGACCGAGGACGCCCGCACCTGGACGACCCACCCGGAGCCGTTCGGACCGGTGCCACCGCCCAGGACGGTCCCGTCGACCAGGGGCACGGCCGTGGTCGGGAAGCCGTCGGGCACCTTGCCGTCGCTGGTCACGTCGGCGCCCTTGAGCGCCGTGTCGAGCGCGCCGTCGATGCCGCCGGCGACGTTCGCCATGCCCTGCTCGATCGCCTTGCCGTCGATGTGCTGCACGCCCTCGCTGACGCTCGAGGCCACCGAGGACCCGAGGTCCGTGGCCTGCTTGACCGACTCACTGGAGCAGCCGGTCAGGCCGGCCAGGGCGATGCCGGCAGCGACGGCGGCGACGAGTGGCGTGCGGATGGAAGAACGCATGCGGCGACCGTAACCGACCAGCCGGGAGGCCCGACCTGAGTTCCCTGGGAATGTCACGTCCCTGCCGGGCGCGACCAGGGCCTCCCGTCCGGTCCGCGCGTCAGCGCAGGGCTGTGCTCACCGGAGGTAGGCCCCGACCGCCGCGACGAGCGCCTCGACGCCCACCGGGATCGCCGTCTCGGCCTGGGGCGCGTAGAACGGCGAGTGGTTGCTCGGGATGTCCGCCCCGGTGCGGAAGAGCTCGGGGTCGGTGATGCCGGTGAACCAGTACACGATCGGAGCTCCCGCGGCGGTGGCGAGCTGCCCGACGTCCTCGGACGCCATGGCCAGCCCGGACTCGAGGTCGACGGCCTTCGCCACGACGGGGCGGACGGCGTCGAGCACCTTCGCCGCGTTCGCCGAGTCGTTGACGAGCACGTCCGCGCCCGGGGCACGCTCGATGGTCGGGGCGTCCAGGCCGCCGGCGGCGCTCTCGGCGTGCACGATGCGCTCGATCGACGCGATGATCCGGGCCCGCGTGTCCTCGTTCCGGGCGCGCGTGGAGATCTCGATGACGGCCTTGTCCGGGATGATGTTCGCCCGGGTGCCCGCGTGGAAGCTGCCGACCGTGACGACCCCGGCGTCGCTGGGGGCGACCTCGCGTGCGACGACCGTCTGCAGCCGCACGACCGCCGAGGCTGCCGTGACGACCGGGTCGAGCGAGGCCTGCGGGGCGGAGCCGTGCGCGCCGCGACCGTTGAACGTGACCGTCAGCCGGTCGCTCGACGCCATCACGGGGCCGGAGCCCACAGCGACCATGCCGACGGGTGCGGGCGCCGAGTGCTGGCCGAGGACCACGTCGGGCTTCGGGAAGCGGTCGACCAGGCCGTCGTCGATCATCGCGCGGGCGCCGGAGATGACCTCTTCGGCGGGCTGGAACACCGCGACGACGGTGCCGTGCCACTCCGACTGGGTGGCGACCAGGCGCTCGAGCGTGCCGAGCAGCCAGGTGACGTGGATGTCGTGCCCGCAGGCGTGCATCGTCGGGACCTCGTGGCCGGTCTCGTCGGTGCCGTGGTGGGTGCTGGCGTAGGACAGTCCGGTCTGTTCCTCGACCGGCAGACCGTCCATGTCGGCGCGCAGCCACACGACCGGCCCCGCGCCGTTCGTCAGGACCCCGACGACACCGGTGCCGCCGATGCCCGTCGTGACGTCCAGCCCGAGCCCTTCGAGCTCGGTGGCGACGATCCCGGCGGTCCGGTGCTCCTGGAAGCCGAGCTCGGGGTGGGCGTGGAGGTCCTGGTACAGCGCAAGGAGGTCGAGAGTCACGGCATCCACCGTATCCCTCGACCTCCTCAGCGCGAACTCCGCGCGGGTGTTACGCGTCCTGGCGCTTCAGGCGGGCGTACGAGCGCTGGCGAGCCGACGCGTCGAGCTCGACCTTGCGGATGCGCACCGCGGCGGGGGTGACCTCGACGCACTCGTCCTCGCGGGCGAACTCGAGGCACTCCTCCAACGAGAGCTGACGCGACGGCGTCATCGACTCGAAGGTGTCGGCGTTGGCCGACCGCATGTTGGTGAGCTTCTTCTCCTTGGTGATGTTCACGTCCATGTCGTCGGCGCGCGAGTTCTCGCCGATGACCATGCCCTCGTAGACCTCTTCGGTCGGGTTGACGAAGAACGACATGCGCTCCTGCAGGTTGGTGATCGCGAAGGGCGTCACCACACCCGAGCGGTCGGAGACGATCGAGCCGTTGATGCGGGTCTGGATCGCGCCGGCCCACTCGTCGTACCCGTGGAAGATCGCGTTGGCGATGCCGGTGCCGCGGGTCTCCGTGAGGAACGAGGTGCGGAAGCCGATCAGGCCACGCGACGGGACGATGAACTCCATGCGCACCCAGCCGGTGCCGTGGTTCGTCATGTTCTCCATGCGGCCCTTGCGCGCGGCCATGAGCTGCGTGATCGCGCCGAGGTACTCCTCTGGCGTGTCGATCGTCATGTGCTCGTACGGCTCCTGCAGCTTGCCGTTCTCGTCACGCTTGGTGACGACCTGCGGCTTGCCGACGGTGAGCTCGAAGCCCTCGCGACGCATCTGCTCGACCAGGATGGCGAGCGCGAGCTCACCACGGCCCTGGACCTCCCACGCGTCGGGGCGGCCGATGTCGAGGACCTTGAGCGAGACGTTGCCGACGAGCTCGCGGTCGAGGCGCTCCTTGACCATGCGGGCGGTCAGCTTGTGGCCCTTGACCTTGCCCACGAGCGGGCTGGTGTTCGTGCCGATCGTCATCGAGATCGCGGGGTCGTCGACCGTGATGGTCGGCAGCGGCCGGACGTCCTCGGGGTCGGTCAGGGTCTCACCGATGGTGATCGTGTCGAAGCCGGCGACGGCGACGATGTCACCGGGGCCCGCGGACTCGGCCGGGTAGCGGTCGAGCGCCTTCGTGATGAGGAGCTCGGTGATGCGGGCGTTGACGACGGTGCCGTCGTGCTTGACCCACGCGACCGTCTGGCCCTTCTTCATGGTGCCGTGGAAGATGCGCAGGAGCGCCAGACGACCGAGGAACGGCGACGCGTCGAGGTTCGTGACGTGCGCCTGCAGGGGGTGCTCGTCGTCGTACTTCGGGGCCGGGACGTGCTGCAGGATCGCCTCGAACAGCGGCTCGAGGTCGTCGTTGTCGGGCAGTGAGCCGTCGGCCGGCTTGTTGCGCGACGCGGCACCGGCACGGCCGGAGGCGTAGACCACCGGCACGTCGAGGATCGCGTCGAGGTCGAGGTCGTCGACCTCGTCCGACAGGTCGGAGGCCAGGCCGAGCAGCAGGTCCTGCGACTCGGAGACGACCTCGTCGATGCGGGAGTCCGGGCGGTCCGTCTTGTTGACGAGCAGGATCACCGGGAGCTTGGCGGCGAGCGCCTTGCGGAGCACGAAGCGGGTCTGGGGCAACGGGCCCTCGGACGCGTCGACGAGCAGGACGACACCGTCGACCATGGACAGGCCGCGCTCGACTTCCCCACCGAAGTCGGCGTGGCCGGGGGTGTCGATGACGTTGATCGTGATGGGGCCGTCCGCGCCGAACTCGGTCGCGTGCTTGCCGTTGTAGAGCACCGACGTGTTCTTCGCGAGGATCGTGATGCCCTTCTCGCGCTCGAGGTCGTTCGAGTCCATCATGCGGTCTTCGCCCTCGAAGTGGGCGTCGAACGAGTTGGTCTGCGTGAGCATCGCGTCGACGAGGGTGGTCTTGCCGTGGTCGACGTGTGCCACGATGGCGACGTTGCGCAGGTCGGACCGGGTGGCGAGCGCCATACAGGACATCCTTCAGATTCTGGGAGAGTGTCGGGCCAGTGGTCGAACAGTGGTTCGACCGCACCGCACCCGTGGGCAGAACGCCCGACACACCAGTCTACCGGTAGTCCGCAACCCTCAGGAGTCCACCAGATGAGCCGACGGCGAACGTGGGTCGAGATCACCATCGTCCTGCTGCTCTCGCTCGGTGGCAGCGCCCTGTACTCGGTGCTGCAGATCATCGACGACCTGTCGCAGACGACCCCGCTCGGGCAGCAGTCCACCGCGCTCAACACGTCGACCACGACCGTGCAGTACGTCGACCTCGCGCGGCAGCTCGTGGGCATCGCGGTCGACCTGGCTCCGGTCGCGCTGGTCTGCTACCTCCTCTGGCGGACGACTCGCCCGCACCTCGGCGCGCTCGGCATCGACCGGTTCCGGGTGCGGACCGACCTGGGCCTGCCGGTGCTCATCGCGCTCGGCATCGGGATCCCCGGGCTCGCCCTCTACTTCACCGGGCGGGCGATGGGCTTCACGGTGGACGTGGACCCCGCGGCGCTCGGCTCGTACTGGTGGACCGTCCCCGTGCTGCTGCTGTCGGCGATCCGGTCCGGCCTGCAGGAGGAGGTCATCGTCATCGGCTACCTGTACCGGCGGCTCGGCGAGCTCGGGTGGGGGCGGTGGCAGGTCATCCTGTCGACGGCGCTGCTGCGCGGCAGCTACCACCTGTACCAGGGCTTCGGAGCGTTCGTCGGCAACGCGGTGATGGGCATCGTGTTCGGCTGGATCTACACGAAGTGGGGACGGCTGATGCCGCTCATCGTCACGCACTGCCTGCTCGACGCGGCCGTGTTCGTCGGGTACCCGTTCGTGGCACACGCGTTCCCGCAGCTGTTCTCGTAGGC
Source organism: Curtobacterium sp. MCBA15_001 (assembly GCF_001864835.1). GTDB lineage: Bacteria > Actinomycetota > Actinomycetes > Actinomycetales > Microbacteriaceae > Curtobacterium. Next base: position 49,109 of record NZ_MJGI01000002.1, read on the forward strand.
CGCGGTGCGCGGTCTGCCGAGACCACATGACGGACGGGAGGCCCGGTGCCAGCTGGCACCGGGCCTCCCGTCCGTCTGTCGTCGGCTACGCGACGAGCGTCGCGACCCGCTCCGGGTAGTGGCACGCGGCCCGGTGGTCCACCGATCCGCCGCGGTGTGCGGCCTTCTCCGGGACCTCCTGCTGGCAGCGGCGTTTGTCGGCGTCCGGCAGCATCGCGTAGAGCGGGCACCGCGACCGGAAGCGGCATCCGGTCTGCCGCTCGGTCGGGCTGGGCGGGTCGCCGGGCAGCAGGATCGTCGTCCGGCTCCGCTCGAGGACCGGGTCCGGCACCGGGACGGCCGACATGAGCGCTGCCGTGTAGGGGTGCATCGGGCGTTCGAAGACCTCGTCGACCGCCCCTTCCTCGACGGTGCGGCCGAGGTACATCACGCTGACCCGGTCCGCGACGTGCCGGATCACGGACAGGTCGTGCGAGACGAACAGGTACGACAGTCCCAGTCGGGCCTTGAGGTCGGCGAGCAGGTTGAGCACGCCGGCCTGGATCGAGACGTCGAGCGCCGAGACCGGTTCGTCGAGGACGACGAGCTCGGGCTCGGTCGCGAGCGCCCGGGCGATCGAGATGCGCTGCCGCTGGCCGCCGGAGAACTCGTGCGGGTAGCGGTCCGCCTCGGACGGCCGCAGTCCGACGAGTTCGAGCAGCTCGGGCACGCGATCCTGGATCCGGTCGGCACTGGCGCCCACCGCGCGGAGCGGTTCGGCGACCACGTCGTGGATGCTCATGCGCGGGTCGAGGCTGGCGGCCGGGTCCTGGAACACCATCGAGATCCGCTTGCGCAGCGCCCGCGCCCCGCTCTTGCTCGTGTCCACCGGGGCGCCGAAGAGCTCGACCGAGCCGTGCTCCGGCGCCTCGAGGTCCATGAGCTGGTGCAGCGTCGTGGACTTGCCCGATCCGGACTCCCCCACCAGGCCGAGCGTCTCGCCCTGCCGGATGTCCAGGTCGACCCCGTCGACGGCGAAGACCTCGCCGACCTTGCGGCGGAACACGGCGCCCTTGACGAGCGGGAAGGTCTTCGTCAGGCCCTCGACCTGCACGACGGGGGTCCGGTCCGCGCGCGGGACGTGCGCGGTCGGGACGGCGTCGATCTCCGGGAGGTGGAAGATCGCGCCGGCGTCGGCGTGGGCCGCTGCGACCTCGTCGGTGCGGTGGCAGGCGGCGGCGTGCGGGGTCGCGGTGCCGGCGCTGTTGCTCGGGTTCGTGCCGGTGCCGGTACCGGTGGCTGCGTTCGTGCCGGTTGTTGCGTTCGTGCTGGTTGTTGGGGACGTCCCGGTTGCTGCGTTCGTGCCGGTGCTCGTGGTTTCGGCCGGTCGGCCGGTCGCGACGTCGAGCACGCGGAGGGCTGGCTCGGTCCCGCGGCAGACGTCGGCAACCAGCGGGCACCGGTCGGCGAACGGGCAGGCGTCAGGCAGGCCGATCAGCGACGGCGGTGATCCCGGGATCGGCACGAGCGGCCCTCCGGTCGACTCGTCCAGCCGGGGCAGCGCCCCGATCAGACCGATCGTGTAGGGCATGCGGGGACGGGCGAACAGATCCACGGCGCTGGCGGTCTCGACGATCCGGCCGGCGTACATCACCGCGATCCGGTCCGCGATCCCGGCGATCACGCCGAGGTCGTGGCTGACGAACACGAGCGCGGCACCGGTCTCGCGTTGCGCGGTCCGCAGCACGTCGATGATCTGCGCCTGGATCGTCACGTCGAGCGCCGTCGTCGGCTCGTCGGCCAGGATGACCTCGGGGTCGTTGGCCATCGCCATCGCGATCATCGCGCGCTGCCGCATGCCACCGGAGAACTCGTGCGGGAAGGCGTCGACCCGGGTGTCGGCCTGGGGGATGCCGACGAGCTGGAGCAGCTCGATCGCCCGGGCCCGGGCCTGCTGCTTCGTGCCACCGCGGTGGATGCGGACGGTCTCGGCGATCTGCTCGCCGATCGTGTACACCGGCGTGAACGCGGACAGCGGGTCCTGGAAGACCATCGCGACCTTCGCGCCGCGCAGTCGGCTCATCTGCTTGTCGCTCCGGCCGACCAGCTGCTCGCCGTCGAGCTCGATCGAGCCGTCCACCCGCGTGGTGTCCGGCAGCAGCCCGAGGACGGCCAGGCTCGTGACGGACTTGCCCGAGCCGGACTCCCCCACGATGCCGAGGACCTCGCCGCGCCGCAGTTCGAGGTCGACGCCGCGGACGGCGTGCACCTCGCCCCGCGGCGTCGGGAAGCGGACGTGCAGGTCGCGGACGCGCAGGATCGTGTCGGTGTCGGTGCCCGTCGAGCGGGTCGGTGTCGTTGCTTCGGTGCTCATGCGCCCGCTCCGGTTCCCGGTGCGGCGGTCATGCGCCCGCTCCGGCCTGGGTGTTCAACGCGGCCACGTCGACGGCCGCCTGGTTCTGGTCGCGACGACGGTTCCGCTTCTGACGCTTGCCGGTCGTGGACGTCGGGTCGAGGGCGTCCCGCAGACCGTCACCGATCAGGTTCGCGGCGATCGCGAAGACCACCAGGGCACCCGCTGCGAAGTAGAACAGCCACGGGCTGGTCAGCGCGTTGTCCTGGTTCTGGGCGATCAGGGTGCCGAGCGAGACGTCGGGCGCCTGCACGCCGAAGCCGAAGTAGCTCAGGGTGGTCTCACCGAGCACCGCGGTCGCGACCTGGATCGTGCCGTCGATGATGAGGAACGAGGCCACGTTCGGCAGCACGTGCCGGAAGATGATCCGGAACGGGCCGATCCCCATGTAGCGGGCGGCTCGGACGAACTCGCGCTCCTTGACGGACAGCGTCATCGACCGGACCACCCGCGCGGTGATCATCCAGCCGAACACGGTGATGAGCACCACGAGGACGATCCAGCCGGCGTTCTGGATGCGCGGGCTGATGATCGCGATGATGAGGAACGACGGCAGCACGAGCAGCATGTCGACGAAGAACATCACGATCCGGTCGACCCAGCCGCCGAAGTACCCGGCGGCAGCGCCGGTGATCGCGGCGATGGCGGTCGAGAACACGGCGACGAGCAGGCCGATGAGCAGGCTCTTCTGCATCCCGCGGGCGGTCTGCGCGAAGACGTCCTGCCCGATGTTGTTCGTCCCGAACCAGTGCGCGGCGCTCGGCGGTCGGGTGAAGGACGTGTAGTCGATCTGCGAGTACTGCCACGGGCTGACCAGCGGGCCGATGAAGGCGAAGGCGAACAGCAGCAGCACCACGATCGTGCCGACGCCGGCGCCCCGGTTCATGAACAGGCGTCGGGCGGTCTGCGTGAAGCGGTTGCCCTGCCGGACGGCGCGGGCCGGGGTGTCGCTCCGGGCGACGAGCGTCGGGTCGACGGGCTCGATGCGGGTGTCGGTCATGTCAGGCCCTCCGGACGCGCGGGTCGAGTGCGGCGGTGGCGACGTCGGCCAGGAACCCGGCGATCAGCACCACCACGGCCGCGAACAGCGTGTACGCCGTCACGACGTTGACGTCGTTGTTGTTCACCGCGTCGATGAACCAGGACCCCAACCCGTTCCACGCGAAGATCTTCTCGGTCAGGGTCGCGCCGGTCAGGATCCCGAGGAACCCGTAGGCGAACAGTGTCGTCATCGGGATGAGCGCCGTTCGGAGCCCGTGCTTGAAGGTGGCCCGACCGCGGGTGAGCCCCTTCGCCCGTGCCGTCCGCAGGAAGTCCGAGCCGAGCACGTCGAGCATCGTCGCGCGTTGGTACCGGCTGTAGATCGCGATCAACCCCACCGCGATCGAGATCGTCGGCAACAGCAGGTGCGCGCCGCGGTCGAGCAGGAGCGTCCATGCCGACCCGTCGAGCCCCGGGGTGGCCTCACCCGTGAAGTTGATGATCTGGCTGCCCGCGTCCTGGTTGAGCTTCGTCGCCCCGATCTTCAGGAAGACCGCCGTCAGGAACACGGGTGTGGAGAACAGGATGATCGAGATCGCCGCACTCACCCGGTCGGAGATCTTGTACTGCCGGATCGCGTTCCAGACGCCGAGCAGCACCCCGAGCAGGATGCCGGCGACCGACCCCACCAGGAGCAGCCGGAGACTCACCCCCAGCCGCGGGAAGAACTGCTCGTTCACCGAACGGTCCTGGATCGTCTGGCCGAGGTCGCCGTGCACGACGTCCCCGAGCCAGTGCGTGTACCGGATGACGACCGGCGTCTTGTCGTTGACGCCGATGTCGTCGAGCTTGGCGTCGATGACCTGTGCCGAGGGCGCCGGGTTGCGCTGCGCGTACACGGAGCGGGGACTGAACGTGGCTGACGCCAGGAAGTAGGTCAGCGAGGTCGCGATGAAGACGAGCACGACGTAGTACACGAATCGACGCGCCAGGAAGCGGATCATTCCGACACCTTACGACCCCGATTGTTTCCGGCAGATCACGCGGACCGTCCGGCCGGGTAACGATTGATGGTTCGAACGCGAAATGTTCTCTCACCCCCGCGGGAGGGTCATAAGGTGAGTCCCAACTTCACGAGGGGAACACAATGAAGCACGGGAAATTCCTCGCGGTGACGGCGGCCCTCGCCGGGATCGCACTCGCCGTCACGGGCTGCTCCGGCGGATCCGGCGGCTCCGGTGGCTCCAGCTCGAGCGACTCCGGCAAGAAGACCCTGCCGACCTCGGCGCAGATCAACGCGCAGCCGGTCTCGGACCTGCAGGACGGCGGCACGCTCCGTCTGCCGATCTCGCAGTGGGTCTCGCAGTGGAACTACAACCAGGTCGACGGACCGCTGGTCGACGCCTCGACGATCGAACAGGCGACGATGCCGTTCATCTACACGATCGACGGCAAGGGCGCCCCGACGCTGGACACGGACTACGTGTCCAAAGCCGAGGTCACCAGCCAGGACCCGCTCACGATCGAGTACACGATCAACGACAAGGCGAAGTGGAACGACGGTTCGCCGATCACGTGGCGTGACTTCGAGAACGAGTGGAAGACCACCAACGGCACCGACAAGGACTACCTGATCGCAGGGTCCACCGGGTACGAGGACATCGACTCCGTCACCCAGGGTGCCACCGAGCAGGACGTCGTGGTGAAGTTCGCCACCCCGTTCTCCGACTGGAAGTCGCTGTTCAGCCCGCTCTACCCGGCCAGCCAGACCAGCACGCCCGACCAGTTCAACAACAACTACAAGGGCAAGGTCCCGGTCTCCTCCGGTCCGTACAAGATCACGGACCTCAACGAGACCGCCGGCACCGTCACGATGAAGCCGGACGAGAACTGGTGGGGTGACAAGCCCAAGCTCGACCAGGTCATCTTCCGCTCGCTCGACGGCAACGCCGACGTGGACGCGTACCTGAACAAGGAGATCGACTCCGTCCTCACGACGACGTCGGAGCGCTTCGACCGCGTCAAGAACGCGAAGAACACGAAGATCCTCGCCTCGACGTCCGCGCAGTACACCCACGTCGACTTCTCGACGAACGGTCTGCTCAAGGACAAGGAACTCCGTCTGGCGATCCAGCACGCGGTGAACCGCGACGCCCTGGCGCAGGTCATCGGCGGGACACTCCCCTACAAGCTCGGCACGCTCGACAACCACCTGTTCCTGTCCACGGACAAGGGCTACAAGTCGAACATCGACCCGAACGCCACCTTCGACGTCGAGAAGGCGAAGAAGATCCTCGACGACGACGGGTGGAAGACCGACGGCACCTACCGCACCAAGGACGGCAAACAGCTCGCGATCGCCATCACGATCCCGTCCGGTGCCCCGACCTCGCAGCAGTTGGCGCAGGTCATGCAGCAGCAGCTGAAGGAGATCGGCGTGAAGCTCACGCTGAAGTCCGTCGCCACCGACGACTTCTTCACCCAGTACGTCACGCCGGGCAACTACGACATGACGATCTTCGTCTGGGGTGGCACCGGCTTCCACTCCAGCAGCGCGACGATCTACACGTCGGGTGACGTCGGCCAGAACTACGGCCGCGTCAGCTCGAGCACGATCGACACGCTGACGAAGCAGGCCCTCTCCGAGCCCGACTCGGACAAGGCCAACGTCATCTGGAACAAGATCGACAAGCAGGTCTGGGCGATCGGGCACTCCATGCCGATCACCGCCAAGCCCGCGCTCGTCGCGCAGAACCCGAAGCTCGCCAACTACGGCGCCTTCGCGGGAGCACAGAACATCGACTGGACCAAGGTCGGCTTCACCAAGTAGCACCAGCAGCACACCACGGGGTCGGACGCACCGCGCGTCCGGCCCCGTCGTGCTCGGTGCGGGCTCCCGGTTCCCGGGTGCCGTGCAGCGCGCCGTCGGTCGGGGCACATGCCCGGGTCCTACCGTGTGCCCATGAGCATCCCCGCGGTCGGTGACCCGGCACCGACGTTCACCCTCCCGGGCATGATCATCCGTGACGGCGTGCGTTCGGACGCCGAGTACGACCTGGCGTCCGAGTACGGCCGCACCGTCGTGCTGGCGTTCTACCCCGGCGATGCGACTCCGGTGTGCACGGCCCAGCTCTGCAGCTACCAGCAGGAGCTCGACGACTTCGACGATCTGGGCGCCGTCGTGTGGGGCATCAGCCCGCAGGCGTTGGACTCGCACGAGACCTTCGCCCGCGGCGCGTCGCTCACGTTCCCGCTGCTCAGCGACATCGCCAGCGCGGTCGTCCGTGACTACGGCGTCCACGTGCCAGGGCTCGGTCTGCGTCGATCCGTCTTCGTGATCGGGCCGGACGGGATCCTCCGCTGGCGCCACGTCGGACTCGTGGGTCTGCGCTTCCCGAAGGCCGCCGCGATCCGCGCACAGATCGAGCAGCTGGTCGCGTGACCCTTCGGCGTGTCGTACCGGCAAGTTTCTCGATCTGAGGTATTGACACCCGAACTGGGGTCCAGGACCATCGTGGGTACGAGAGGTCCCGAAAGGGCTTGTCTCCCCGGGGAATCGGGTCGCCAGCTGGTACGCGCAAGGCGTTTCACGTCCGCTCGGCAGGCGTCCCCGGGGAGGCACTCGCCCGAACCGGACTCGCCCGTGCTGCGCTCCTCCGGTTGCCGTACTCCTACGATTGCAGGATGAGCGCCTCCCCCGGACCCGACACCACACGGATCGTCGCCCCCGGGATGCGGACCCTCGCCGTCGCACTGTGGGTCGTCGCCGTCGTACTCCTGGTGCTCGGCTTCGTCGTGCGCGGTCAGACGTCCGCGTGGCTCGTCCCGGTCCCGAGTGCGTGCATCGCGTTCGTCGCCTGGGCCGTGCTCTGGCGTCCGCGCCTCGAGCTCACGCACGACGCCCTCGTCGTGGTCGACGTCCGCCGGACCTCGTCCTACGCCTGGCCGCGGGTCGCCGGCGTCCGGACGAAGTACGGCCTCGAGGTCCAGTCCACCGAACCCGACCGCCGCACCTGGATCGCGCCGCGTCCGACGGCGCGGCTGCGGATCGACCGGCCGGGAGGCTCGGTGCCGGCAACCGTCGACACCGCGGCTGCTGAGGTGCTCGCCCGGGTCCCCGTGGCGGCCGCGCAGGACGGCCCGCCTCCGGCGACCGTGGCCGCGCTGCCGATCGTCCACAGGGTGCACGGCTGGTCGATCCTCGCGATGATCATCCTCGGCATCGCCGCGTCCATGGCTGCCGCGCGCCTGTAGTCCCACTCGCTCCCCCGACGCTGGCGGACTGCCTGGCGGTGCGCATCCCACGCCGAGCGGGCGTTTCTGCACGGTGTCGCGCTCTCGCACTCCGCCGTTCCGCCCGCTCAGCACCCGTCCGCCCGCTCCTCGTCACCCGCGCCACCGCCCCGTCACCCGCGAGCGGGCGAGGTGTCGCAGTCGCGCCGCCGGCCACTCCGCGCTTCCGCCCGCTCGCGATGCCCGG
>NZ_MJGI01000002.1:57774-105281 GCF_001864835.1 Curtobacterium sp. MCBA15_001
GCCCGTCCTCGCCCGCTCGCTCGCGCCCATCCGCTCGCCCGCGCCCGTCTGCGCCCGTCCTCGCCCGCTCGCCCGGGCCGGTTCCTCCCTTGACGCCCGCCCGCCCGGATCCGAGCGGGCGACAACGCGCAGTCGGGACGTCGCACACGCGGGTGTTCCGCCCGCTCGCGGAACGGCCGAGCGGAGGTCGCTCGGCTGCCGAGCGCGAGCGGGCGAGAACTCGTGGTGCCGGATGCGTCGCACGCTGGTGTTCCGCCCGCTCGCGTGACGAGGCGAGGCGAGGCGAGGCAGGGGTGTGGGTCGTGGGCGTGACCGGGTGCGGGGCGAGGCGGGGGTGGGGCGGGCCTCCAGGCCGGAGCTGCGGCCGGAACGACGGAACGCGCCGACCCGCAGTGGGACGACGCGTTCCGTGTGGCGACCAGGTCGGTCAGCGACCGAACTCGAAGCTGGCGCCGGGGATGGCGGCCAGCAGGTCGCGGGTGTACTCCTGCTTCGGGTTGGCGAAGACCTCGTCGGTCGTCGCCTTCTCGACGATCTGCCCCTTGCGCATCACGCAGACGTTGTCCGCGACGAGGCGGACGACCGCCAGGTCGTGCGTGATGAAGAGGTAGGTCAGGCCGAGCTCGGACTGCAGCTCCGTCAGCAGGTCGAGGATCTGCCCCTGGACGAGCACGTCGAGCGCGGACACCGCCTCGTCGAGCACGATCACCTCGGGCTTGAGCGCGAGCGCCCGAGCCACGGCGATGCGCTGCCGCTGCCCACCCGAGAGCTCGTTCGGGTAGCGGTTCACCATCGACTTCGGCAGGGCCACCTGGTCGAGCAGCTCGAGCACACGGGCTCGACGGCTGGCCTTGTCGCCGACCTTGTGCGTGGCGAGCGGCTCGGCGATCGTGTTGCCGACGTTGTACATCGGGTCGAGCGAGCCGTACGGGTCCTGGAACACGGGCTGGACGCGGCGGCGGAAGTCGAAGAGCTCCTTGCCCTTCAGCGCGCCGATGTCGATGCCGTCGAACTGGACGGTGCCGCTCGTGATGCTCTCGAGCTGCAGGACGAGCTTGGCGACGGTGGACTTGCCCGAGCCGGACTCGCCGACGAGCGCCGTGGTGGTGCCCTTCGGGATCGCGAACGACACGTCGTCCACGGCCTTCAACTCACGCGTGGCGAGGTTCCGGCCGCGCAGCTTGTAGACCTTGCCGAGGTTCTTCACCACGATGAGGTCCTTCGCTGGCTGGTGCTCGCGCTGCTGGGCGCGGGCGATCAGCTCGGCGTCGTCGCTGCCGGCGTCGGCGATGTCCACCGACGCGTGCTGCACCTTGGACTGGATCCGTCGGCTCGCCAGCGAGGGCGCCGCGGCGACGAGTCGCTGCGTGTACGGGTGCTGCGGGTTCGCGAGGATCTCCTGCGACGGCCCGGACTCGACGACCTGGCCCTTGTACATCACGACGAGCTTCTCGGCCCGCTCGGCGGCGAGGCCGAGGTCGTGTGTGATGAACAGCACGCTGGTGCCGAAGTCGCGCGTCAGGGTCTCGAGGTGGTCGAGGATGACCCGCTGCACGGTGACGTCGAGCGCACTGGTCGGCTCGTCGGCGATGAGCAGCTGCGGGCGGCTCGACAGACCGATGCCGATGAGCACGCGCTGCCGCATGCCGCCGGAGAACTCGTGCGGGAACTGCTTGAGGCGGGTGGCGGCGTCGCCGAGGCCGGCCTCCTGCAGCACCTCGACGGCGCGGGCACGGATGGCGTGCTTGCCCGTGGCCATGCCGTTGGCCTTGATCGCCTCTTCGACCTGGAAGCCGATCGACCACAGCGGGTTGAGGTTCGACATCGGGTCCTGCGGGACGTAGCCGATCTCCTTCCCGCGGATCTCGGACATCTCCTTCTCGGTCAGTCCGACGAGCTCACGCCCGTTGAACTTGATCGAGCCGCCGGTCACCTCGCCGGTGCCGGCCAGGAGCTTGATGATCGCCTGCGCGCTGGTGGACTTGCCGGAGCCGGACTCGCCGACGATCGCCAGGCGCTCGCCCTGCTCGAGCGTGAAGCTCGTGCCGCGGACGGCCTGGACGAAGCCGCCCTGGGTGCGGAAGCCGATCTGCAGGTCCTTGACCTCGAGCAGCGGCGTGCCCGGGGTCCCACGACGGCTGGTGGTGGGTTCGGTGAGCGTCTCGGTCATCGACGGGCCCTCGCCTTCGGGTCGAGCGCATCGCGCACCACGTCGCCGAGGAGCAGGAACGCGAGCACGGTGATGGACAGGGCTGCCGACGGCCAGAAGATCGTCGACGGGTTCGTGCGGATCGACTGCTGGGCCGTCCCGATGTCGAGACCCCAGCTGAGGGCCGACGGCGGAAGACCGATGCCGAGGAACGACAGGGTGGCCTCGGCCACGATGAAGGAACCGAGCGACACCGTGGCGACCACGATGACCGGCGCGAGCGAGTTCGGGATGACGTGGCGGACCAGCGTCGCGAACCGGCTGACACCGAGCGCCGACGAGGCCATCACGTAGTCGGCCTGCTTCGCGCTGAGCACGGCGCCGCGCATGATGCGGGCGATCTGTGGCCAGGCGAAGGCGGCGAGCACGAGGGACACCGTGATGGCGTTCCGAGCGGGGATCACCGACATGATCACGATCGCACCGAGGACGGTGGGGATCGAGAAGAAGATGTCGCCGATGCGGGACACGATCGTGTCGAGCCAGCCGCCGTAGAAGCCGGCCAGTGCACCGATCACGATGCCGACGATCGAGACGAGCACGGTCGCGACGATGCCGACGATCAGCGAGCTGCGCGCTCCCCAGATGACACGGGCGAACACGTCGCTGCCCTGGCGGGTGAAGCCGAGGATGTGGCCGGCACGGGGACCGCCGTCGCTGTTGTTGAGGTCGGCGGCCCGCGGGTCGACGTGCGTGAACAGGCCGGGGAACAGCGCGACCACGATGATCAGCAGGATCAGGGCCGACGAGATCCAGAACGTCGGACGGGTCCGCATGGAGTCCCACGCGTCCGTCCAGAGCGAGCGGGTCTTCTCGGACTCGTCGACCTGGTCGATCGCCTGGAGCGGGGTCTCCTCGAGCGGCGCGACGAAGTGCGTCGCGGATCGGGACTCGGCGTTACTTGGCATAGCGGATCCTCGGGTCCAGGACGGCGTAGAGCAGGTCGACCAGGAGGTTGGCGAGCATGAAGATGATGACCATCACGGCGACGAAGGACACGACCGTGGGACCCTGACCGAGCTTGACGGCCTGGAACACGGTGCCACCGACGCCGCGGATGTTGAAGATGCCCTCGGTGACGACCGCACCGACCATCAGGTTGCCGATGTCGACACCGAGGTACGTGACCACCGGGATCAGCGAGTTGCGGAAGATGTGCACGCCGACCACACGACGACGGGCGAGCCCCTTCGCGGTCGCGGTGCGCACGAAGTCGGCGCTCATGTTCTCGGCGACGCTGGCTCGGGTCAGGCGCACGATGTACGCGAACGACACCGATGCCAACACGATGGCGGGGAGCACGAGCTCGGACCACGGCGCCTGACCGGACACCGTCACGCGGAACAACCCGAGCTGGATGCCGAACACGTACTGCAGCACGAACCCGACGACGAAGGTCGGGACCGAGATGAGCAGCAGCGAGACGACGAGCGCGGTGGCGTCGAACCACTTGCCCTTCTTCAGGCCGGCGACGACGCCGACGACGATGCCGGCGACCGACTCGAAGACCAGCGCGAGGATCGCCAGGCGTGCCGTGATCGGGAACGCCTGCGCCAGCTGCTGCGAGACGGGCAGACCCGAGTAGGTCACGCCGAGGTCGCCGCGGAAGACGCCGCCGATCCAGAGCAGGTACTGGATGATGAACGGCTTGTCCAGGTTGTACTCGGCACGCAGCTGCGCGATCACCTGCGGCGACGGCTGGCGATCGCCGAACAGCGCGGCGATCGGGTCACCCGGCAGCGAGAAGACCATGAAGTAGATGAGGAACGTGGCCCCGAAGAAGACCGGGATGAGTTGCAGGAGGCGCTTGCCGAGGTACCAGAGCATCAGATCGCCCGGTCCTGCGCAGCGCGCATGTGGTTCAGGTTCATTGTCGTGAGGGTGGACGGTCCGAGGGTCGGCACGGGTGTCCGGTGCGGGCGGCGGCGCCCGCGGTGGTGGGGAAGGTGGTTCCGCCGTGGTACGGGGGCCCGGAGACCGTCGGTCTCCGAACCCCCGTCCGGTGGTCGCGGAGCAGGATACCTGCTCAGCGGTGGATCTCCGTGGAGAGCCTGGTGTTACTTCTTGACCTCGATGTCGTAGTACAGCGGCACGGAGTCCCAGCCGAACTTGACGTTCGACACGTTGTCGGCGGACCAGACACCCGTGACGTTCGAGTACCAGAGCGGGATCTCGGGCAGGTCCTTGAACAGCAGTTCCTGGGCCTGGTCGAAGATCTTGTTGCCCTCTTCGACCGACGACGCCGAGCGACCCTCAGCGAGGAGCTTGTTGTACTCCGCCGAGTCGTAGCGCGCGTAGTTGCTCGACGAGCCCTTGCCCATGGTCGGGCCGAGGAAGTTGTACAGCGACGGGTAGTCGGCCTGCCAACCGGTGCGGCTGCCGCCCGTGAGCTTGTCGTTCTTCTGGATGTCCAGGGCTTCCTGGAACGTCGGGATCGCGTTGCCCTGCGCCTTGATGCCGAGCGTGCTCGAGATCGAGTTCGTGACCGCGGTCACCCACGCCTCGTGTCCGCCGTCGGCGTTGTACGAGATGGTGAGGGTGTCGTTGTAGGGCGAGATCTTGTCGGCCTCGGCCCAGAGCTTCTTCGCCTCGGACTTGTTGTACTCGAGGACGTCCGAGCCCTTGAGGTCGCCGTTCCAGCCGGAGATCACCGGGGAGGTGAAGTCCTTGGCCGGGGTGCGCGTGCCGTCGAAGATCTTGTCGGTGATCTGCTTGCGGTTGATCGCCATCGAGACCGCCTCGCGACGGAGCTGGCCCTCTTCACCCTTCCAGTGGTCGAGGTAGTAGGGCAGGTAGATGCCCTGGAAGATCGCCGCCGCCTGGTTGACGTTCGAGTCCGGGAAGTCGGACTTGTAGGTCTGGAAGGCGCTGTCCGGGATCGCGTCGAGGACGTCGAGGTTGCCACCCTGCACGTCGGCGTAGGCGGTGTCCTGCGAGGTGTAGAACGTGATCGTCAGACCACCGTTCTTCGGCTTGCGCTTGCCCTCGTAGTCCTTGTTCGTGACGAGCTTGATGGACTGGTTGTGCGTCCACGCCGAGCTCGAGGCGAACTTGTACGGGCCGTTGCCGATCGGGTTCTCACCGAACGCCTTGGTGTCCTTGTAGAAGTCCGACGGCAGCGGCATGAAGGCCGAGTAGCCGAGCGACAGCGGGAAGTCCGACTGCGCCGAGTTCAGCGTGACCGTGAACTCGTCGTCGCTCTTGACCTTGAGGCCGGTGAGCTCGGAGTCAGCGTCCGCGTTGTACCCCTGGATGTTCTCGAAGAAGTAGCTCGCGCCCTGCGCGTTCGAGAACTGAGCGGCCCAGTTCCACGCCTTCGTGAACGACTCCGCCGTGATCTTCTCGCCGTTGGTGAACGTGAAGTTCGTGTTGAGCTTGATGTCGTAGGTCTTCGAGTCATCGGTGGTGATGCTCTTCGCGATCTCGTTGACCGGCTTGCCCTTGGCGTCGTACGAGATGAGGCCCTCGAACATCGCGTTGATGATCTTGCCGCCACCGGTCTCGGTGGAGTTCGACGGGATGAGCGGGTTCTGGGGCTCGCTGCCGTTGGTGGTGACGATGCCTGCGGCGTTCGTCGAGCCGGAGCTGGAGCTGGAGCCGGAGCCGCTGCCGCCGCTGTTGCTGGAGCAGCCGGCCAGGGCGAGTGCTGTGGCCCCGAGCACGGCGAGGGCTGCGAGCCCAGCGCGCTTCTTGATCAAGAGTTCCTCCTGGTGCATGGGTCGCGCCAGGCACAGAGGTGTCGCCGGGCGCGTGTGACATCTGCAGCGTAGGCAGCACGGCGATCACGCGCCAAACTCAGGAACGATCGGTTACACACTGGTAACCAACTTGCAGGATCCTTGCACTGACGTGCAAGAAGTCCGCGATTCTGGGCAGAACAAGCTGGTTTGTTGCATGTGCATCATCTTCGTTGCAGTTCGGAAGACTTCCTCGCAGTGTGCCACTCGTCCGGGGGTGGTGTCACGCACCGGACGGTCCGCATTTCGGCGGGCATCGTGCAGCGCGTGCCATGAGCGCGCTGGGCGACGGCTCGATGCAACAATCCACACTCTGGACGAAAGGACCGCTCCATCCGGACACCGTGATGGTGTAGGGGTCGGAGCGCCCAGAGCAGGATGACCCACATCCCCACAGCCCCACAGCCCCACACCAGAACGGCACGAAGGCCCGGAGTCACCGACTCCGGGCCTTCGCACTGCGTTCGGACGCGACCGTCCCTACGCGAACGCCTCGACCGGCGGGCACGCGCACACCAGGTTGCGGTCCCCGTACGCCTGGTCGATGCGGCGCACCGGCGGCCAGTACTTCCGCCCGACGATCCCCGGCAGCGGGTAGACGGCCTGCTCGCGGGTGTAGGCGTGCGACCACTCACCCGAGATCACCGACGACGCCGTGTGCGGAGCGCCCACGAGCGGGTTGTCGTCCGCCGGCCACTCTCCACGCTCGACGGCGGCTGCCTCGGCGCGGATGGCGAGCATCGCGTCGACGAACCGGTCGATCTCGGCCAGGTCCTCGCTCTCGGTGGGCTCGACCATGAGCGTGCCCGCGACGGGGAACGACATGGTCGGGGCGTGGAAGCCGTAGTCCACCAGGCGCTTGGCGACGTCGTCCACGGTGATGCCCGTCGACTCGCGGAGGGGCCGCAGGTCGAGGATGCACTCGTGCGCGACCAGGCCCGACGCGCCGGTGTACAGCACCGGGTAGGCGTCACGCAGGCGTGCGGCGATGTAGTTCGCACCGAGCACGGCTGCCTCGGTCGCCCGGGTCAGCCCCTCGAGGCCCATCATCCGGACGTAGGCCCACGTGATCGGCAGGATGCTCGGGCTGCCGTACGGCGCAGCGCTCACCGGTCCGCCGGCGTGCGCCAGCCGATCGGACGAGGACGAGGACGAGCCCGGTCGACGGTCGTCCTGCTGCGCCATGGGGTGCGCGGGCAGGAAGGGTGCGAGGTGCCCCTTCGCCGCGACGGGTCCGACACCCGGGCCGCCGCCGCCGTGCGGGATGCAGAAGGTCTTGTGGAGGTTGAGGTGGGAGACGTCGCCGCCGAAGTCACCGAAGCGCGCGTGACCGAGCAGGGCGTTGAGGTTCGCGCCGTCGACGTAGACCTGACCGCCGGCGTCGTGCACGGCGTCGCAGACGAGCCGGATGTCGTGCTCGTAGACACCGTGGGTCGACGGGTAGGTGATCATCAGCGCTGCGAGGGTGTCGGCGTGCTCGGCGACGCGGGCACGGAGGTCCGCCAGGTCGACGTTGCCGTTCTCGTCGCACGCGACGACGACCACCCGCATGCCCGCGAGCACCGCGGACGCCGCGTTGGTGCCGTGGGCGCTCGACGGGATGAGGCAGACCGTGCGCTGGTCGTCGCCGCGGGACCGGTGGTACCCGCGGATGGCCAGCAGTCCGGCGAGTTCACCCTGGCTGCCGGCGTTCGGCTGCAGGGACACGGTGTCGTAGCCGGTGACCTCGGCCAGCCAGGTCTCGAGGTCGCCGATCATCGCCAGGTACCCGGTGACGTCCTCGATCGGGGCGAAGGGGTGCACGTTCGCGAACTCGGGCCAGGTGACGGCTGCCATCTCGGTCGCGGCGTTGAGCTTCATCGTGCAGCTGCCGAGCGGGATCATGCCCCGGTCGAGCGCGTAGTCCTTGTCCGCCAGGTGCTTGAGGTAGCGCATCATGCGGGTCTCGCTGCGGTGCGCGCTGAAGACCGGGTGGGTCAGGTACTCGCTCTGCCGCGCCAGGTCGGCCGGGAGGCTCGGGGTCGCGTCCCGCACGGCGGCCTCGGCGGCCTGCTGGTCCGGTCCCACCCCGGCAGCGGCAGCGGCATGGAGCGCCGCGATGACGGCCCGCAGGTCCTCCGGGGTGGTCGTCTCGTCGACGGACACCTGCACGGTGTCGGCGTCGACGCGGTGCAGCAGGTACCCGCGCTCGGCTGCTGCGGCGACGATCGCGTCCGCACCACCGGCCCGTCGGAGGGCGACCGTGTCGAAGAAGGCGTCGGAGACGACCTGCACGCCGGCCTCGCGCGCGGCGTCGGCGAGCGCCGAGGCCGAGCGTGCGACGCGGTTCGCGATGAAGCGCAGACCCTCGGGCCCGTGGTAGACGGCGTACATCGACGCCATGACGGCCAACAGCACCTGCGCGGTGCAGATGTTGCTCGTCGCCTTCTCGCGCCGGATGTGCTGCTCGCGGGTCTGCAGGCTGAGTCGGTAGGCCATGTCGCCGTCGGCGTCGAAGGACACCCCGACCAGACGGCCGGGCAGCTGGCGTTCGAGGCCGGCGCGGACGGCCAGGTAGCCGGCGTGCGGGCCACCGAAGCCGAGGGGGACGCCGAAGCGCTGCGAGGTCCCCACGGCGACGTCGGCACCGAGGTCCCCCGGGCTCGCCAGGAGCGTCATCGCGAGCAGGTCCGCCGCGACGACCGCGATCCCGCCCCCCGCGTGGACACGCTCGATGACCGCGGATGGGTCGACGACGCGGCCCGAGGCGCCCGGGTACTGCAGCACGACACCGAAGGCACCGTCGAGCTGGGCGTCGGTGGGTCCGTCGACGACGTCGAAGGTCCGCAGGCTGATCCCCACGGCGTCGGCGCGGTGGTCCAGCAGGGCGCGGGTCTGGGGCAGCAGGTCGGCGTCGACCAGGAAGGCGTCGCCCTTGACCTTCGACGCGCGTCGGGCGAGCAGCATGCCCTCGACCACGGCGGTGCCCTCGTCGAGCATCGACGCCCCGGCGGTGGCCATGCCGGTCAGGTCGGCGACCATCGTCTGGAAGTTGATCAGGGCTTCGAGTCGGCCCTGCGAGATCTCGGGCTGGTACGGCGTGTAGGCGGTGTACCAGCTGGGGTTCTCGAGCACGTTGCGCTGGATCACCGCGGGGGTGTGGGTGCCGTGGTACCCGAGGCCGATCATCGACCGCCGGACGGTGTTCCTCGACGCCATCGCACGGAGTTCGGCGAGCGCCTCGGTCTCCCCGATGGCTGCGGGGATCGACGACGCGTGCGTGGGCGCAGCGTGGATCGACTCGGGGATGGCCGCGCGGACCAGGGCGTCGAGCGACGTCCGTCCGACCACGTCGAGCATGGTCTGCTGGTCGGCCGGGGTCGTGCCGATGTGCCGGTCGGCGAACGTGGTCTGCAGGTTCCGGTCGTCGCGCGTCATGCGACGAACGCCCGGTACGCGTCGTGGTCCATCAGGTCGCCGGGGAAGTCGGTGCCCTCGACCTTGATCTTCACGAGCCAGCCGGCGCCGAACGGGTCGTGGTTGACCGTGTCCGGGGCGTCGACGACGGCGTCGTTGACCTCGACCACCTCGCCCTCGATCGGGGCGAAGAGCTCACCGACGCTCTTGGTCGACTCGATCTCGCCGAGCTGGTCGCCCGCGGTGGCGGCGGTGCCGACGGCGGGGAGCTCGACGTAGACGACGTCACCGAGCTGTTCGGCGGCGTGGTCGGTGATGCCCACGGTGACGACGTCGCCCTGGACGAAGAGCCACTCGTGGTCCTTGGTGTACTGCAGCGCGGTCTGGTCGGTCATGGATCTAGCTCGATTCTGATGAGCGCAGCGCGGGGCGGCGGTAGAAGGGGAACGGGGTGACGGTCGCGGGGATGGCCGTACCGCGGACGTCGATGTGGAGGACTTGTCCCCCGGTGGCGACCGACGGCGCGACGAACGCCATCGCCACGGGGTGCCCGAGGGTCGGGGACAGGGCGCCGGAGGTCACGGTGCCGACCGTCGCACCCTCGTGCAGGACCGAGTACCCGGCACGGGCAGCGCGGCGGCCCTCCATCACGAGCCCGACGAGCATGGGTGCGTCCTCTGCGGGCGCGACGCCGGACGACCCGACGTAGGAACCGGAAGCAGCGAGCACCCGGCCGAGTCCGGCCTGCGCGGGACGGACGTCGACGCCGAGCTCGTGCCCGTAGAGCGGCATGCCGGCCTCGAGCCGCAGGGTGTCCCGCGCGGCGAGCCCGGCGGGAACGACCCCCCGCGGGGCACCCGCCTCGAGCAGGGCGTCCCAGAGCACGGGGGCGACGTCGGGGGCGCAGTAGACCTCGAAGCCGTCCTCGCCCGTGTAGCCG
This sequence comes from Curtobacterium sp. MCBA15_001, assembly GCF_001864835.1. Classification (GTDB taxonomy): domain Bacteria; phylum Actinomycetota; class Actinomycetes; order Actinomycetales; family Microbacteriaceae; genus Curtobacterium. The sequence goes on from NZ_MJGI01000002.1 coordinate 68,057, forward strand.
GTGCGGGCGACGAGCACCTCGGAGCCGTCGAACGTGGCGTGCAGGACGCGGTAGTAGCGCAGCTCGTCGAGCGGGGTCTCCAGCTGCAACCGGTCCTCGACCACGAGTTCGTCGAGGGTTCCCGCGGCCGCCGGACCCTGGATCGCCACGAGCGCGGTGGTGTCCGAGTCGTCCGACACGACGACGTCGAAGCCGTCCGCCCGGGACTGCAGCGCGGAGACGGCGACGGACCGGTTGGCGGCGTTCGCGACCACCAGGTAGACGTCGTCGTCGGTGCGGTACACGACCAGGTCGTCCAGGATGCCGCCGTCCTCGCCGAGCAGCAGCGAGTACTTCGCCCGGCCGACGGTCATGGCGCCGAAGGCCCCGGCGAGCGCGTGGTCGAGGAACGCCACGGCCTGGGGGCCGCTCACGCCGATCTCGGCCATGTGGGACAGGTCGAACACCCCGGCGGCCTGGCGGACGGCGTGGTGCTCGGCGAGGTCGGAGGAGTACCGCACGGGCATCCGGTACCCGGCGAAGTCGGTGAACGCGGCACCGGCGGCTTCGTGCACGGCTTCGAGCGGCGACGACCGCAGGGGTGTGTCGAGGGGATCGGACATGACGGAGTTCTCCTGACGGGCAGGACCCGACGACCGTCGTCGGGCACGAACTCCCCCTCTGTCATGGGCCTGAGAGTTTCACCGCGGCCCGTGAGGTCCGGCGGCTTTCACCGTGGGCGAGTCGGTCCGCACCCGGAGGGCACGCGAGTCGACTGCTTTTCAGAGTGGCCTGCCCGCTGCGGTGTTGGACCTGAGAGATTGGCGGGGAGGTTGCTCCTTCGGTGCCGGACGCACCGACGAGCGGTGGCGGACGGCGTCTCCCGCGGCGGGTGATCGGCCTCGATGTTCTGTTGTCCCCACACTCTACCGAGCGAACGTTTCGAGCACGTGACGGATCCGGGCGTTCGGCCGGGCACCGTCCGGACCCTTCGACATCTCGTAGAGTGACCTCCGTGGCAGGACAACGGCAACGCCCGCGCGGGCAGCTCGAACAGGCGGTGCTCGACGCGCTCTGGTCGGCGGACGGCGGGCTGACGGCACGTCAGGTCCTCGACGCGTTCCCGGAGCCCCGCCCGGCACTGACCACCGTGCTCACCGTGCTCGACCGCCTCGGCCGCAAGGGCACCGTCGAACGGCAACAGCACGCCGAGGCGCCGCTGACCTTCCGCGCGACGCACTCCCGCGAGGAACAGACCGCGTCGCTGATGTCGACCGCCCTGGCCGCCGCGTCCGACCGCGAGGCAGCGCTCCTGCAGTTCACCGGCTCACTGGCCTCGGACGACCTCGACGTGCTGCGTCGCGCGCTCGACGCCCGCGCCCGCTCCTGACCCAGCGACGGCGGGAGCACGCAGCGTGGTCGTCACCGGCGTCGTCCTGGTCGCGATGGCCCTGGCCGTCGTCGTCCTGGCCCCGCGCGTCCTGACGCGGTCCGCCTGGACGATCGACCGGCCCCGGACGGCCCTGCTCGCGTGGTCGCTCGCGGTGGTCGTCGGCGTGGTCGGCTTCGTCCTCGGCATCGCGTTCGTCGTCCTCGCCGACGGTCCGTTGAGCGACCCGTTCGCGATCGGCGACTCCCCCACCCACGGCTTCAACGTCGGCGTCGCTGTCCTGGCCGTCGTCGCCTTCGTCGTCGCCGTGCGCGTCCGCCCCGGTTCCGAGCACCGTGCCGTCCGCGAGGCGATGCGGCAGGGCGCCGCCCCACACCGCGAGATCGACGGCACGCTCGTCGCGGTGGTCGAGGCGGACCACGCGCTCGCCTGCGCCGTCCCGGGACGCAGCGGCGGGGTGCTGGTGAGCTCCGGGCTGGCCGCGCGGTTGCAGACCGACGAACTGGAGGCCGTGGTCGCCCACGAACGCGCCCACCTGCAGCAGCACCACGCGGCGGTCGTCGCGGTCGCCGAGTCGATCGAGCGTGCGGTCCCGTGGGTGCCGGGCGCGCGCGCCATGGCGCGCTCGACGCGCGTGCTCGTCGAGTTCGCCGCCGACGACGCGGCCGCGCGCCGGGTCGGACGCGAGGCGGTGCGACGGGCCGTCCTGGTGGCGGACGCGACCAGCGCGCTCGCGGCGATCCGAGCCTCCCGTCTGACCTGAAGCGACGCGTGTCGGAGCCGAGGCATAGGGTGATCCCACCGTGAAGCCACTGACCGAAGCAGACATCCGTTCGTCGTTCGTCAACGCCACCCCGGACGAACTCGCGCAGCTCCCGATCCCCGGCCTGCACGAGATGCTCTGGGGCGATCGTGAGTTCCTCGGCTGGCGCGACCCGCAGGCCGCGCGCCGCGGGTACATCGTGTCGTGGATCGACGACCGAGCCGTCGGCATCGTCGTGCGCTCGGCGGGTGGCTCCCTGCGACCGGGCATCGCGGCGATGTGCTCGTTCTGCCACTCCCCGCAGCCGGCCACGCAGGTGCGGTTGTTCTCCGCCGCGCGCGCTGGCGAGTCCGGCCGGAACGGCAACACCATCGGCACCTACATCTGCGAGGACCTCGGGTGTTCGATGCTCATCCGCACCGCGCCACCGCACCTCAACCCGCCGGCGACGATCGCCATGCGCGGCGAGGCCCTGCTGCAGCGCGTGCAGAACTTCACGGCGGACATCATGAAGACGGCGTGACCGGGCGCTTCGCGACGGCGCGGTGGGCCGTGGTCGAGGACCTCGGCGAAGGACGCTGGCGGCTCGCGATCACCGACGAGGCGGACGACGAACTCGGGTCGTTCGGGCTCGGGGTCGAGGGCCCGTGGGACCCGGACGTCGAACCGCACGTGGCGTTCGTGCTGACGCAGGTGGGGCTCGCGCTGCGCGGTCGGCGACCCTGGCGCGACGACGAACTGGGCGCGCACCGCGCACCGGTGCTGCCGCTGGGCTGATCCCGGCCCGGGCGGCAGCTCAGTCAGCGGCGTCGATGAACGCGTGCAGGACCGGCCGGTCGTCGTCGGCGCGGGTGGCCCAGCACAGCTCGCTCTCGTGGGTCCCCGTCAGGGGCAGCAGCACGACGGTGTCCGGCGCGGCGAGGGTCGCACTCGCCGGCGCCACCGTCACACCGAGGCCGACGCCCACCAGGTGCAGCACGGTCGCCCACGTCGTCGCCTCCTGCACCACCACCGGACCCCGGCCGTCCCGGAGCACGGGAGCGAGGTTGCGCGCCGTCGCCAGCGACCCGGCCTCGGCGGGGAAGAACACGAACGGGTCGTCGACCAGCTCGCTGCCCGCGATCGCCGACCGGTCGGCGAACCGGTGCCCGCGCGGGACCGCTGCCACGAACCGCTCGCGGCGGAACGGGGTCAGTCGGACGCCGTCGGTGGGGTCCGGGTCGCGGACCACCGCCAGGTCGAGCTCGCCGCGGACGACCCGGGCGAGCAGCCGCGAGGTGTAGCCCTCGGTGAGCTCCACTCGGACCAATGGGTGCTGCTCGCGGAACCGCTGCACGCGCTCGATCGGCCCGAGCGGCAGCGCCGACACGACGAACCCGACGTCGAGCCGGCCGACCTCACCGCGCCCGACGCGGACCGCCTCGTCCAGGTCCCGTGCCGCCTGCGCCACGAGTGACCGGGCGCGGCCCTGCAGCACCCGACCGGCGGGGGTGAGCGCCACGCTGCGCGACGTGCGCACGAAGAGGTCGACGCCGAGTGCCCGCTCGGTGCGCCGGATCTGCTGCGACAGCGCCGGCTGCGCCATGTGCAGCTGCTCGGCCGCGCGACCGAAGTGCAGTGTGTCCGCCACCGCCAGGAAGGCGCGGAGGTGCCGGAGGTCGACGTCGCGGGAATCCATGCACACAGCGTATCGATCGGCGTGAACGAGTATTGGACCGGACTTCTTCGGCGTCGCAGGATGGAGGCATGCCCGACACTGCCTCCGTCGTGATCGACGACCTCGCCACCCCCGCTGACGCCGTGGCCTTCCGCACGCTGAACGAGGCGTGGATCACCCGGTTCTTCGCGCTCGAGGACGCCGACCGTGCGATCCTCGGTGACCCGGTCGGCCGGGTCGTGGAGCCGGGCGGCGCGGTGTTCGTCGCCCGCCTCGGGGACGTGGTCGTCGGGTGCGTCGGCATCGCGCCTGAGGGCGACGGCGTGTTCGAGCTCGTGAAGATGGCGGTCGCCGACGACCACCAGGGACACGGCACCGGCCGGCGGCTGATCCGGGCGGCGATCGACCGCGCGCGGGAGCTCGGAGCGCGCCGGGTCACGCTCGAGACGAACTCCGCGCTGGGGAGCGCCGTGCACCTCTATGAGACGTCCGGCTTCCGGCACCTCGCACCGGAGGAACGGCACGTGAGCCCCTACGCCCGGGCCGACGTCGCGATGGTGCTCGACCTCTGACGGACCAGTCCCGCTACGATTCCGGCATGGCGACGCACGAGGTCCAGGCAGTCCGGGACGCAGGCATGTGGCAGGTGTTCATCGACGGGTTCCTGGTGACCGAGGTGTCCCGCTGGCCGTCGGTCGGGTTCGTCGCCCGGGAATGGGTGTCGCTCACCGAGGAGGTCCCGTCCAGCGAGGTCGAGCTGTCGATCCGCGTCGTCGGCCGGAACCAGTACATCGACGCCTGACCCTGCCGGTCAGGCCGTGTGCCAGACCACCGCTTCCTGCGCACTCGACGGGTAGGCGGCGGCGATCCGCAGCACGGCCTCGCGCAGGGTGTCCGGTGAGCACGCCAGGTTGATCCGCGCGAAGCCCCGCCCCTCGGCGCCGAACGGCAGTCCGGAGTTCAGCGCGACGAAGGCGTGCTCCCGCAGCTGCACCGCAGGGTCCTCCCCCAGCCCGAGCCCGCGGAAGTCCAGCCAGGCCAGGTAGCCGGCGCGCGGCCGCGAGTAGACCACCCCGGGCAGGTGCTCGGCCAGGAGCTTCGCGAGCAGCCGGTCGTTCGCCACGATCCGGTCGATGACGTCGTCGAGCCACCCCACCGCGAGCGAGAACGCCGCGAGGTTGGCGTGCAGGCCGAGGATGCTCGTCCGACAGGCCACCTCTTCCCACAGGGTGTCGAGCAGCGCCGCGGTCCGGTCGTCCCCGGCGACGATCACCGAGCACTTCACCCCGGCCAGGTTCCACCCCTTGCTCGCCGAGGTCACGCACACACTGCGAGCGCCCGCGTCCGCCGCGATCGACGCGAACGGGGTGAACTGCACGCCCGGGTGGGTCAGTGGCGCGTGGATCTCGTCCGAGACGACGAGCACGTCGTACCGCGCAGCGAGCTCGGCCAGCGCCATCAGGTCCGCGCGGTCGTGCACCAGGCCGATCGGGTTGTGCGGGTTGCAGAGCAGGAACACACCGACCCCGTCCGCGAACGCCCGTTCGAGGCCGGCGAGGTCGAGCCGGTAGACGCCCCACTGCTCCGTGAGCGGGACCTCCTCGACCTGACATCGGGCCTCCTCGACGAGCTCGAAGAACGGCGGGTACACCGGCGGCGTGATCGCCACACGCCCGCCCTCCGGCAGCGCCAGGCGCAGGGTCTCGACGATGCCCACACTGACGTCGGTCGCCAGGTACACCCGCGCCGGGTCGAGGTCCCAGCCCCACCGGTCCGCGGCGAACCGCGCGAAGGCCGGCGCGAGCGGCCCGGGACCGTCGAGGTAGCCGAGGTCCGACTGCTGCACCCGCTCCACGAGCGCCTGCCGGATCTCCGGCGCGACCTCGTGGTCCATCTCCGCGACGAACAACGGCAGCACGTCGGGCGCGTAGCGCGTCCACTTGATGCTCGTGCGGACCCCGCGGAGCGTGCCGACGGGGTCCTGGTCGTCGTGCGGCATGCGTCCCAGGATGCACCGGCCAGGAGGCTCGGCGCGAGTCCGCACGTCATCGCACGTCGTTTGGGTGCCCGTCTTCACGACCAGTATCTGAAATGGTAGCGTTCCGGTGTCGGTGCCGCCCGCACCGAACCACAGCTCGATGAGGAGACTGCGTTGCAGATCGAAGCCGCCCTGCTCACCCACACGGACGCGCCGTTCCGGATCGTCCCGCTCGACCTCGACGACCCCGGCCCGAACGAGGTGCTCGTGCGACTCGCTGCCAGCGGCGTGTGCGCGTCCGACGCCCACACGCGGTCCGGTCACACGCCGTCGCCGCTGCCGGCCGTCCTCGGGCACGAGGGCGCCGGAGTCGTCGTCGCGACCGGGGCGAACGTCGAGCACGTCCAGCCGGGCGACCACGTCGCGCTGTCGTGGATGCCGAACTGCGGCCACTGCCGACACTGCGCCGCCGGACGTCCGGTGCTCTGCACCGCGGCGGCTCCGGCGCTCCTGGCCGGCACGATGCTCGACGGCACGGTCCGGCTCCACCACCAGGGTCAGGACGTCAACCACTACTCGTTCCTGTCGACGTTCGCGACCCACACGGTGGTGCCCGCGGCGAGCGCCGTGAAGATCCCCGAGGACGTCCCGCTCGGGCTCGCCGCCCTCGTCGGGTGCGCCGTGCTGACCGGGTACGGCGCGGCGGTCAACCGTGCACGGGTCCAGCCGGGGCAGTCGGTCCTGGTGTTCGGTGCCGGGGGTGTCGGGCTCTCCGCGGTCATGGGTGCCGCACTCGCCGGCGCAGCGCAGGTGATCGTCGTCGACCCGGTGCCGGACAAGTGCGCGGTCGCCGTCGAGTTCGGCGCCACCGCGACGCTCGCTCCCGGGGACGACCTGGTCGACCGTGTCCTCGCGCTCACCGACGGCGACGGCGCGGACGTCGCGATCGACGCCGTCGGTGCTCCGGGGATCCTGGACACCGCCTTCCGCGCCACCGTCCCCGGCGGCACGGTCGTGTGTGTCGGGGTCCCGGGGCCGGACGCCCGTCCGTCCCTCCCCGGACCGGACCTGGTCCGCTCGGAACGGGTCGTCACGGGGTGCCTGTACGGCTCGAGCCGGCCGTCCGTCGACATCCCCAGGATCCTGGAGCTCTACCGTCGCGGCGCGCTGCCGATCGACCGGCTGGTGTCGAAGACCTACCGGCTCGACCAGGTGAACGAGGCATTCGAGGACATGGCTGCCGGCCGACTCAGCCGCGGCGTCATCGTGCACGACGAGGCGATCGCATGGTGAGCCGGGCCGGACGCACAGACGTCGTGGGGGTCTCGGTCCCGACGGGCCTGTTCGTCGGCGGCGTGTGGCGCCGCGCGGCGGGCGCCTTCACAGTGGACGACCCGGCGACCATGCACCCCCTCGCCGAGGTCGCGGACGGCTCCGTCACGGACGCACTCGCAGCACTCGACGCCGCCCACGCGGCGCAGGACGCCTGGGGACGGACGGCGCCACGCGAACGCGCCGAGGTCCTGCGCCGGGCCTTCGACGAGGTCGTCCGCCGGACCGACGACTTCGCCGCGGTGATCACCGCCGAGATGGGCAAGCCGCTCGCCGAGGCCCGGGGCGAGGTCGCCTACGGCGCGGAGTTCCTGCGGTGGTTCGCCGAGCAGACCGCCCACGTCCACGGCGACTTCGGCACCGCGCCGTCGGGAGCGTTCCACGTCCTCACGACGAAGCGTCCGGTGGGGCCGTCGTACCTCGTCATCCCGTGGAACTTCCCCCTCGCGATGGGCACCAGGAAGATCGGGGCCGCCCTGGCCGCCGGGTGCACGGTCGTGCTGAAGCCCGCCGCGCAGACCCCGCTGACCTCGGCGCTCCTGGTCGAGGTGCTCGAGGCAGCGGGCGTCCCCGCCGGGGTCGTCAACCTCGTGCCGACGACGGACGCGGCCGCCCAGTCGGCAGCGCTCATGGCCGACCCGCGCCTGCGCAAGGTCAGCTTCACGGGATCGACCGGTGCCGGCCGGACGCTGCTGCGCCAGGCTGCGGACCAGGTGCTCCGGACGTCGATGGAGCTCGGCGGCAACAGTCCGTTCATCGTGCTCGAGGACGCCGACGTCGACGCTGCGGTCGAGGGCGCGATGCTCGCGAAGTTCCGGAACGGCGGCGAGTCCTGTGTCGCGGCGAACCGGTTCATCGTGCACGCCGCGGTCGCCGAGGAGTTCACCGCGCGGTTCGTCGAGCGGGTCGAAGCACTGGTGCCCGGCCCGGGCGCCGACCCGACCACCACGATCGGGCCGCTCATCGACGCTCGTTCGGTCGAGAAGGTCGATGCGCTCGTGCAGGCCGCGGTGTCCGACGGGGCGGTCGTCCGCGCCGGCGGCTCCCGCGTCGAGGGTGCCGGGTACTTCTACCGCCCGACCGTCCTGACCGACGTCGCGCCGGGGTCCCGGATCTCGGGCGAAGAGGTCTTCGGGCCGGTTGCGCCGATCACGGTCGTGGGCAGCGAGGACGAGGCCGTCGCCCTGGCGAACGCCACGCAGTACGGGTTGGCGGCGTTCGTCTACACCCGGGACGTCGCCCGGGCGCTCGACCTCGGCACCCGGATCGAGGCCGGCATGATCGGCGTGAACCGGGGGCTGGTGTCCGAGGCAGGTGCACCGTTCGGCGGCGTCAAGCAGTCCGGGCTCGGTCGCGAAGGCGGGCACGTGGGCATCGAGGAGTACCTCGAGACCGTCTACCTCGCGGTGGACCGCTCGTGACCGCCACGACCGCACGCGCAGGCGGCGGAAGCGGCGCTGACGTGTCCGGGACCGGCGCTGCACAGCGCAAGCGGTTCCTCCGACGCCTCACCGCCGCGACCGGGGGCGGCATGTTCCTCGACGGCTTCGTCTTCGCGGCCATCGCCGCCGTGATCGCCGCCGGCAGCATCCGCGAGGACCTGGCACTCACGCCGACGGAGCTCGGGCTGGTGTCCTCGTCGACGCTCATCGGGACGATCGTCGGCGGCCCGCCATCGGGTACTGGACCGACCGCATCGGCCGGAAGACGATGTTCATCGTCGACCTGCTGGTGTTCCTCGTCGCCGCGGTGCTCATGCTCGGGGTCACCCAGCTGTGGCACGTCGTGTCGCTCGGGGTCCTGCTCGGTGTCGCGGTCGGGGGCGACTACGCGATCGGCTCCCCGCTGCTCGGGGAGTACACGCGCGCACAGGACCGTGGGCACCACCTCGGGCTCCTCGAGCTGCTCTGGAACGTCGGGTACGTCCTGTCCTTCCTGATCGGGTTCGTGCTCCTCCGCGCGCACCCGGAGCTCTGGCGCGTCGAACTCGCGACCGCAGCCGTCCCGGCGATCGTGATCCTCTGCCTGCGGCACGGCCTGCCCGAGTCACCCCGCTGGTTGGTGGCGCAGGGCCGTGTGGACGAGGCCACCGCGTCGCTCGCCGCCGTCGGGGCGACGATCCACGACGAGGACTACCGCGAGGACGGCTCCGTCCCGACGGCCTTCCGGTCGCTGTTCGTCCGCGACTACCTCGCCCGCACGGTGTTCGTGAGCGTCTTCTGGATGTGCATCGTCGTGCCGTACTTCGCCCTGGCGTTCTTCCAGTCCGAGGTCCTCGGGGTCATCGGCCTGGAGGACCCGATCAGCGCCGCCCTGCTCGGCACCCTCGTCGCCCTCGTCGGTGCGGCGACCGGCTGGCTCCTGGTGGACCGGGTCGGCCGACGTCCGCTCCTGGTGATCCCGATGTTCGCCACCGCGGTCTTCCTGGCGGTCGTGGCGCTGAGCGGCACCCTGCACCTGCCCGTCGCCGTGACGGTGGTCTGCTTCTTCGGCTACCTGCTCTTCTACGGCGTCATGAGCATCCTGCCCGGCGTCTACCCGCTCGAGGTCTTCCCGACCGCGATCCGGACCACCGGCATGGGCTTCGCGAGCGCGATGTCCCGCGTCGGCGCGGCGATCGGCACGTTCCTCCTGCCCGTCGCACTCGGGGCGTTCGGACTGTCATGGACGCTCGCGGTCCTCGTGGTCGTGTGCCTGGTCGGCGGGGTCGTCTCGCTGCGGCTGGCCCCGGAGACCGCCCGACGCTCACTCACCGAGACCGGCAGCATCGCCGGCGTCGGCCCGCACCTCGTCCGCCGCGAAGGGAACCACCGATGAACACCCGCAACGACACCCACGACCTCGACGACCTCCAGGACCTCGACGACCTCGACGGCCGCATCGCCCAGGGCTGGGGCGGGTTCGCCCCGAACGGCGTCCACGTGAACGTCGTCCTCGCCCGACGCGGCTCCCCCACGGCGGCCTCGCTCCTCGGCGCCCTGACACAGCCGCGCGAGGGGTTCACGCCGATCCTCGCGACGGTCGGCCCGGACCAGCCCTCGTACGAGACCGTCCTGCCGCCGGTCCTGCTCCTCAACAAGACCGCGCCGGTCACCCCCGACGCCGCGGGGCTCGTCTCCGGCGCCGCACAGCTCGGAGCTGCGCAGGGCGCGCTCGACGCCGCCGCGGACGGACTGGTCCCCGCGACGAACGAGGTGCTCGTGTTCGTCGCGCTCTGGATCGACGGCGACGCCACCGACGAGACCGCCGTGCGCCGTGCGACTCGGGACGCCGTCCGCTCGGCGGTCAGCGAAGCCGCCGTCGGCCGCGACGAGTCGGTGACCGCGCGACACCTGGCCGACCGCGACCGCTTGCGGAACCCGTTCCACCACGGCGGGTGATCCGGACCTCCGGCCGCCCTGCGGCACGCACGCCTACTGTCGGTGCCATGAGCACGAGCACCGCCGACAAGGCGTCGACCCTCAAGTCCCTGCACGAAGCCCCCGAGATCCTCCGCGTCGTGAACGTGTGGGACGCGATCAGCGCGAAGACCGTCGCAGCCCTGCCCGAGACCCGCGCGATCGCGACCGCCGGACACTCGATCGCCGCGTCGTACGGGTACGACGACGGCGGCATGCCCCTCGACCTCGCACTGCAGGGCGCACGGGTCGTCGCCGAGGCCGTCGACCTGCCCGTCACCGCTGACCTGGACGACGGGTACGAGGACCCGGCCGAGACGATCCGCCGTGCCATCGGCTTCGGTGTCGTCGGCGCGAACGTCGAGGACCGCCTGCGTCCGTTCGACGAGGCCGTCGACCGCGTGGCCGCGATCATGCGCGCCGCGGAGCAGGAGGGCGTCCCGTTCCAGCTCAACGCCCGGACGGACGCCATCGCGAAGGGCGGCGACCGACCGCTGGACGAGAGCATCGCGGACGCGATCGCCCGCGGGAAGGCCTTCCTCGACGCCGGCGCGCCGCTGGTCTTCGTCCCCGGCGCGATCCAGCGTGACGTCGTGGAGCGCCTCGTCGAGGGACTCGGCCACGGCAACCTCAGCGTCATCGGCCTGCCCGGCGCCCTGCCCGCAGCCGAGTACGAAGCCCTCGGGGTCGCCCGCATCTCCTACGGCCCGCTGACGCAGCGCGTCGCGCTCCGCGCGCTGCGCGACCTGGCGACCGACCTGTACGGCGGTGGCGTCGTGCCGGAGGACACCCCCGCCCTGAACTGACCGACCGACCAGACGGGAGGCGCGTGGCGGGTCCGCCACGCGCCTCCCGTCCGTCTTCCGGTCGAGTGTGGACGCCGGGGCGTTCTTCGTGTACAGTTCTCAGTTGGTGCATTGCAGCGAACCCATCTGACTCGCGCACACCGAACCGTCTCGAAGCCGACTCACCCGAGTCGCATTCCCACGGGACCACCGCTCCGCCGCACGTCCACTCGTTGGACCAGGCCGAGCAGCACGTCGATCTCCGACGTGCATGCCCCCGCACGAGCGACCGATGCGACACCAGTCGTCCACCGGACCGCATCGCGGAGAGGCCAGAAGACCAGGAAGAACAGCACCATGACCAGCAACGAACGCATCACCATCGCGGGGACCGCCACGTCGGCCCCCGTCATCACCCCTGACCGCATCGCGGAGTTCCCCGTCCGCGACGACCGCACCCAGCGCGAGTACCTCGTGCGCGTGCCGGTCGACACGCTCGACGTCTTCGTCACCCCCGGCACCCGTGTCGCGGTGGACGGCGAGGCCGGCTGGACCGTCCCCGGACGGCCGTGGCTCGGCGAGTCGAGCCGCACCCTGCTGCAGGCGGCGACCATCCGCCGGTCGGAGCTCGCGCTCGCAGCCTGAGTGGAGCCTCCCGGCCGGATCCTCGTCCGCGCCGAAGCACAGAACGCCGTCCCTCGGGGCGGCGTTCTGTCGTTCTCGATGGGTGGTCGCTTGCCGGTCAGGGGCCGTCGGCGCCCTCGAAGGGCGTGCGGCCGTCCGCGTTGAGCGGGAGGTCCGGGCCGGCGTGCGCCGCTGCGTCACGCAGTCGGCGGATGAAGTCGCGGTCCTCGATGTCGAGTTCGTCGTCGGGCGCTGCGGTCAGGACGAGCTCGCTCGCCGGCCCGACCAGGACCGTCGTCGACTCGACCGATCCGTCCGCGCCGATCGTCGGGACGTGGACCGAGTCGGTCCGTCCGTTGGCGCCGAGCACCGCCGCGTAGTCAGCGAGCGCTTCGGCGATGCGGTCGCCCGTCATGATGACGCTGCCGTCGTAGTTGATGTACTTCACGATCCACCTCCTGCGTGGACCTTAGGCATCGGCTGTTGCGTGGGCGTTCAGGAGGCGCGCTGGGCGGATGTGCGGTCGGAGATCTCGGACCAGACTGCGTCGAGGGAGAGCCCGAGGACGTCGGCGATCGCTGCGATCGTGGGGAACGCCGGCGTTGCCACACGGCCGGTTTCGATCTTGCGGAGCGTCTCCGGGGAGACCCCGGCGTCGAGTGCCACGCGGAGCATCGACCGCTCGCCGCGTGCTCGACGGAGCATCTCCCCGAGCCGCCGCCCACGTTCGACGTCGGCGGGTGTGAGCGGGAGACGGACCATGACGCCCATACTAATACCGGTACAGTTGTCGGCATGATCGAGGTCTTCACACCATCCGAACTCCCCCGAGCCCGCGCGGTCGGAGCACTCGTCGGACGCATCCTGCACACGCTGCAGCAGCGCGTCCGTGTCGGGACGAACCTGCTCGAGATCGATGCATGGGCGAAGTCGATGATCCTCGAGGCCGGTGCGGTGTCCTGCTACGTGGACTACGCACCGTCGTTCGGGCGCGGACCGTTCGCGCACTACATCTGCACCTCGGTGAACGACGCCGTGCTGCACGGCCTCCCCCGCGACCAGGTCCTGCGCGACGGCGACCTGCTGACGCTCGACCTCGCCGTGTCGCTCGACGGGGTCGTGGCCGACTCCGCCGTCAGCTTCGTGGTCGGCACCACCGCCGACCCTGCAGACCTGGCGATGATCGAGACGACCGAGCGCGCATTGACCGCCGGCATCGCCGCCGCGGTCCCCGGCGCGAAGATCGGTGACCTGTCAGCGGCGATCGGGGCGGTGCTGCGGTCCTCCGGGTTCATGGTCAACCTGCAGTTCGGCGGACACGGCGTCGGGTCGACCATGCACGGCGACCCGCACATCGCGAACGACGGGCGTCCGGGGCGTGGTTACACCCTGCGGCCGGGGCTGCTGCTGGCGCTCGAGCCCTGGGTGATGGCCGACACCGACGAGCTGGTCACCGACGACGACGGCTGGACGCTGCGGAGTGCCACCGGAGCGCGGACGGCGCACAGCGAGCACACCATCGCGATCACCGAGGACGGCGCCGAGGTGCTGACGGTGCGGGGCTAGCCCTGTCCGTTCCTGGTACTGCCCGTTCCTAGTACTGGCCCTTGACGACGAAGTACGAGCCGCGGATCTCCCCAGCCAACTTCGACCGCTGCCGGGCGAACTTGAACGAGCTCAGTTCGTCGGGGACGTCCATGCCCATCGAGAGCTTGAAGCCGACCGCGCGCTTGCCGCCGTCCTCGATCGCGTACATCACGTTGATCGCGAGGCCCGACTCGTAGAACACGTACGCCATCTTCAGGCCGTCGACCTCGAACGCCGAGACCTCGAGCGCGGGTGACGCGATGACGATGTCGCGCTCGTCCTTGAGCACCTTCTCGATGTACGCGAGGACCTCGGGCGCCTCGTCGACCGTGCTCGTGACGAACACGCGGTCGTACTTGTTCTTGTAGTACCGGGCCTCGTTCGCGCGGAGGCCGGCTAGGGCGTCGGCGACCGGGGAGGTCTCGAGGCCCGTCGTGGAGACATCGACGAAGTCGACCGTGTACGTCATGGGAGCACGGTAGCGCTCATAGTCCGTCGCGGCGAAGTTCTCACGCCACAGACTTGCTCAGTCACCGTTGCTCAGTCGTCTCGCCGCCGCAAGCTCTTGCGCACTGAAAGACAAAGGTATCGGAGGGAGGGGTAGCACTTGCCTTGACACCAACAGCCTGTTTACTTCCTTGAGAATGACATTCCTGGAATGATCAATTTTATTCGACAACTCCATCACCGCCGTCAACTCTTTATCAGTGAGTTGCGCGACGACATTCCCCACATTGTCTGCCCCGTTCAAAAAGCCGTCGAGGTCAGCGAGTGCGTGTCGCACATTCACAATGGCCCTATGTGCCGACCCCACGAACTTCTGGATAGCTCGATCTTGCAGCCACTCTGGAGGGAATGAAGCAGGATCGACAACAGTGCGCCACCTCCTTGAGCGCACTTGGCCCGTACCGAGCGCGTGACTCACGTCGTCGAGGGCGTCTAGAACCTGCTGGAGAGAAAATTCTTGACGCATTTCGATTTTGAACGCAGGGCGGTCCAGGATCTGTCTTAGAGCGATGTGAATGTCTTGTGCCATTTGTGACACTGGCGGTAGGTTGGAGTGCGATACCCACACTCGGTGCGGAGGAAGCTCCACCCAATCAGACACAACGTATGCAGAAGCCACCTGATCTGCACGAGCAGGGTCCGCGTTCACATTTAGGAGCTGTCTGTAGAAATGCCCAGCATATTGCGCAGCGAGCTCATCCTCCACGGCAGCAGTGGTTCCAACCAGCCATCCGCCTGCCGGAGTGAGTTCCGCCAGCAATTCTGGACCTGGATTCGCGGTGAAACAACCGCTCAAGAACACCCCGCGCAGGCCCGAATAGGCTGCACGAACAAGTCGAATGAGATCCGATGAGGAACGACGAAGGTCCTCGGACAGCGCAAGCGATCCATTCGCCGATCCATGACCGATGAAATGAAATACAGTTGGCTTTACCGAGCCGACGAAGGCACCAAGATCCTCCCAATCAACGGAGGACGGCACCTCGACGACCTCGGTACTACCGCCGTGTAGCGCTCGGATGCTCTTGACCTCTATTTCAGCAAACCCAAGATCCTCGGTACTTCTGTCCCAGACGACGATGCGCTCCATGCAGCCAGCATTCCATCTACCGCGAACGCGGTCAACACCTCTCCCCAAGCAAGCAACGTGACTTCACGACAGGCTGAAGGCGCATCGTGGAAGCGCCATACGCGAAGCTCGCCTTGCCGTGATGCGCGGAGACCTTTTCTGTCAAAGCATGAGCGAACATAGGACCTTCCGGCCTCACCACTCACTCACCTCGACACGCAAGCAAGCGCGGCGGCCGAGCGCAACTCAGCATCTCGTCCCAAACAGATGAAGACTGTTTCTTGAACAGGTGGTGAAAGGGCATCATGACCTCCTCAGTCGAGGAGGTATATCGATACTGTCGGCGCAGTTACGCCAGAACCGTAGAAGGTCGAGAAGTCGCTGAGCTGTCTGCTCATCCTTGAAGCGGTACTGGCCCTGAGCGCAGTAGCTACAGTCGCCCCAGCACGGGTTAGGGCGCGGCCAACCGATGTCCACATGGAACCCGACCCGTTCTCCGAGTAGTGGCGTGTCATTCATCGTTCACCACCTCCGAGACTAACTATCGAGAGTGGTACTGCCGAGCCGCTAGGATGAGTAACGCTCAGCGGTGGAGGGATGACCATGCGAGATGTGTTCAGGGCGTACTACGCGCCAGCCGGCCAGGAACTTGATGCTCTCTGGACGGAGGGCATCATCGTGCTGGACACCAACACCCTGCTGAACTTCTTCCGTTACACGCCGAGCACTCGCGATGAGTTCTTGAGCGTGCTCGAAAGCCTCCAGGACTCGCTCTGGATTCCTCACCAGGTCGGCCTAGAGTTTCAGCGTCGCAGGCTTGAAGTGATCAGCAACACCGCCGATGCCTTCTCGAAGGTCAAGGCGTCCGTTGGCACAGCGCGAAATGCCGTTACTGGCAAGCTAAACGAGTACAAGCATCATCCGTCGCTGAACCGTAACGAGTTGACGAAGCAGCTGGATAAGCTTTTCGAGCGATTCTCCGCCAAGGTTGACGCCCAAGCGGAACAGCACGCGGAGTGGATTGCTGGAGACGGCGATCCAGAAAGAACCTTCTTCCGCATTAGCGACCTCTACGACCAGCGGGTTGGGCAGGGCTTCAGCCGCGAGGAACTGGACGCCATTGAGGAAGATGGCAAGCAGCGCTACGAGCACAAAGTCCCGCCGGGCTACAAAGATGCAAATAAGACGAACGGTAACGAGTACGGCGATCTTGTCATATGGAAGGAGATCTTGCGGCTCGGCGAGGCCATGAAGAAACCAGTCATTTTCGTTACTGACGACGCGAAGGAAGATTGGTGGCTCATCGAACGAGGCCAAACGCAAGGGGCGCGGCCCGAACTCATCGATGAGTACTGGGCGGCAGCCGAGCGGCGCATTCATCTGTATGAACCCCTCCAGTTCCTCAAGCATGCGAAGGAACGAACTCAGATCGCGGTTAGCGACAACTCACTGGACGAGGTGCAAGAGGTATCGAGCGGCAATGAGCGCGCGCGGCGTGTCCTTCACGAGCGCCGAGAACAGCTTGTCCAGCTCCGAGAGGGTCAGCTGCGCAACATCGAACGGCATCGCTCCGATGGCTCGACCTCGCGGCAGCGCGCAGACATGCATACGGAGCTTGCGGTTCTGACTGAGGAGCAACGGTTCCTTGAGACACAACGACAGGTTTTGGAAGCGCAAGGACGCAGGCTAGTCAACGAGGTGGACGAACTTGAGCCTACCTACCGGGACGAGCAGCACATGCACCGCGTCACAGCTACCTACGAGGAGCGCGCAGCAGTAGAGACTCGACTCGCCCACCTGGCTAAGCGGAGAGAAGCCCTGGAGCGCGGTATCCGAGAGCGTGAACCGCGAGAGGAACGGATGGCGGCCGTCTGGGAGCGGCGAGTGCGGGCAATCGATGAAGAGCTGCATGATGTGTCGCTTGCTCTGGACGAACTCGAGAGCTGATTGTCGAGTGCATCGGCGCAGTTAGGAACCTAGGAGAGTTGTTCTCCTGCTGACCCCTGGCTCATCGGTGACAACGGCTGTTGACCCTAGGCTCAGAACTGCTCTCCTACGGTCCGCGAGCAAAAAGAAGAAAAATCACCGCGGACCATCGCCGCTGCCGCCGCTCCCGCTTCCGTGCTTGAAGCTCAGATTTCCTGTTAGTTCGGCTCATCGTCTGGAGTCGAGTAGGGGCATTGAGTGAAGGTGTTGGCTCCTTGGAGACAGTTTCCAGCACTCCATGTGCTGTGGACATGGAACTGCCCTCCGCAGTTGGGAACGAGCGGAGCCCGAAGTGAAGGCGTGTGCGCATCTCCGTAGACCACTGGGCGGGTTCGCAGTGGAGAGGAGCGAAGTCTGCTGGTGCAGCCTTCGGCGGGGTCTCGGAGTGGCAACGGCCCGAGGGCGGGTTGGAAGGGTGCCAACATCCTTCCAGCGGGATAGCGAAGAGCGCTTGCGGCCTTCGCTGGGAAGCACCGCTTCCCACAGACTGCCCACGGCAGGCTGCAGCTCGCAACGGAGCTGCGATTCGACGAGCGCAGCTCGGCGCTTTGCTTCTCCCCCCTGGAGGGCAGCGGAGCTGACCTCCTCATCCGCCACGAGGAGGGCAAGTGGGTGCAAATACCTGCTTGGGATCTTCGTTTGCAGCCATATTTGCAGTCAAATCTGTGTCAGATTTCGCGGCTCGATGCGCACCAGATCAACGATCTAGTTGTTGAAGCGGAACTCCACCACGTCGCCGTCCTGCATGACGTAGTCCTTGCCCTCGATGCGCGCCTTGCCCGCGGACCGGGCCTCGGCGATGGAGCCCGTCTCGACCAGGTCCTCGAACGAGATGACCTCGGCCTTGATGAAGCCCTTCTCGAAGTCGGTGTGGATGACCCCGGCAGCCTGGGGCGCCTTCCACCCCTTGCCGATCGTCCACGCCCGAGACTCCTTGGGCCCGGCGGTCAGGTACGTCTGCAGCCCGAGGGTGTCGAACCCGATGCGGGCGAGCTGGTCGAGCCCGGACTCGGTCTGACCGGTCGACTCGAGCAGTTCGGCGGCGTCGGCGGGGTCGAGGTCGATCAGCTCGGACTCGACCTGGGCGTCGAGGAACACGGCCTGCGCGGGAGCGACGAGGGCGGCGAGCTCGGCCTTGCGGTCGGCGTCGGTCAGGATCGCCTCGTCGACGTTGAAGACGAAGATGAAGGGCTTGGCGCTGAGCAGCCCGAGTTCCTTGATCGGCTCGAGGTCGATGGAGGTGGCGGAGAGCAGCGTGCCCTGCTCGAGTGCGGCACGGGCCTCGCGCGCGGTGTCGAGCACGATGGGCTCGGCCTGCTTGAGCTTGAGCATCTTCTCGTACCGCGGGAGCGCCTTGTCGATGGTCTCCATGTCGGCGAGGATCAGCTCGGTGTTGATGACCTCGAGGTCGTCCTTCGGCGAGACCTTGTTCGCCACGTGCACGACGTCGTCATCGGTGAACCCGCGGACGACCTGCGCGATGGCGTCGGCTTCGCGGATGTTCGCGAGGAACTTGTTGCCGAGCCCCTCACCCTCGCTCGCACCCTTGACGATGCCGGCGATGTCGACGAACGACACCGGCGCGGGCACGGTCTTCTCGGAGTGGAACAGCTCGGCCAGGCGGTCGAGGCGCGCATCGGGCAGGTTCACCACGCCGACGTTCGGTTCGATGGTGGCGAACGGGTAGTTCGCCGCCAGGACCTGGTTCTTGGTGAGGGCGTTGAACAGGGTCGACTTGCCGACGTTCGGGAGACCGACGATTCCGATGGTGAGAGCCACGGGAGGACAGCCTACCGGGGCCGCCTGCCGGAGCCGACCCGGGCCTCCAGGCTGTGGACAACTGGAGTCAGCGGACCGACGCGCGTACCCGCTGCTCGACGTGCGCGAGCACGTCCGCCTGCACGCGCTGGGACGCGCGCCAGTCCCCTGGCACCTCGAGCGTGTGGCCGACGCGGTCGACGGTCTGGAGGCGCGCAGCCGTCCCCGAGACACGCTCCGGCCGCCAGACGGGGTCGTCGGACCCACCGATCGCGACGTGCGCGTCGGTGGCCGCGGCGAGCGCGGCCGCCACGGCGCCGTCGGTCAGGACCGGGGTCAACCAGATGCCGGGCACGCCGTGTCGCAGCGCCCAGGGCAGGGCGGCGCAGCCGAACGACTTCGCGACGACGAGGTCGGGCAGGCGGTCGCCGAGTGCGGCGTGCACGGCGGCCTCGACGAACGGGACCGGGTCTGCGCCGGCGGCGTCGTCGACCACCCAGGCGGGTGCGACGACCTCGCACCCGGCGGCCTGCGCGATCGAGCGTGTCCACCACAGCAGCGGCGCCTGCTGGCCGTACCCGGCGCCGGCGAGCACCAGCACGAGCGGGGGTGCGTCGTTCTCCATCCGGCGAGGCTACCCAGCCGCAGCCACCCTCGTCGTGCCAGCCTGGTCGTGGGGACGAACGGACGGAAGGTTGCACCATGTGGTTCGAACGCGACGGGCTGGGGGTCCACTCGGTGGGACTCGACGCACGGGAACAACGGCGCCACTTCGCGCCCGAGACGGTCACCGCGCTGCAGGCACTGCCGCCGCGGGAGCTCGAGGCGCTGCACGACGCGCTGGCCGAGCTCGAGGCGGACGTCCTGGTGGAGTACGACCCCGACGACGCGGCGATCGACCACGAGGACGAGGACCGCTGGCGCGCTGCGACCCCGCCGCCGGAGACGGCCTTCCCGCCGGTGACCTCCGAGTTCGCGTCGGGGTTCGCCGAGCACGTGAAGTCCTTGCCGATGCGCTGGCGTCTGGATGCGGCAGCGGTGGCGTTCGAGCTCGTCGGCACGTTGCTGGACCCGTGGTGGGCGGCGGAGCGGACCCGGCGGGCGGCGACCTGGCGCACGACCGCGCGTCGACGCCGTGGCGCGCGGCGGACCCGGCGGCGCTGACGGGCCGTTCCTCGCTGACGGACGGTTTCCGGGCGGGGCGCTGACCGCGCAACGCCGTCGTCGGTTCGGGGGATGTCGGAACCCCGTGCGACGATCGGACCGTGTCACTGGACTTCACCGCGATCGACTTCGAGACCGCCAACAGCTCGCCCGCAAGCGCCTGCTCGGTCGGCCTCGTCAAGGTCCGCGCGGGCCGGGTCGTCGAACGGGCGTCGTGGTTCATCCGCCCGCCGGAGGGGCACGACACCTTCCTCGAGTGGAACACCCGCATCCACGGCATCGTCGCGTCGGACGTCATCGGGGCGAAGGGCTGGGCGGAGCAGTACGCCGACATCGTGGCCTTCACCGCGGGTGACGTCCTGGTCGCGCACAACGCCCGTTTCGACATGGGCGTGATCGCGGGGGGCTGCTCCGCGACGGGGACCACCCTGTCCGAGCACCACTCGATGTGCTCGCTGCAGGTGGCCCGCAGGACGTACACGCTCGACTCCTACCGGCTGCCCGTCGCCGCGATGGCTGCCGGGTACCAGGGCTTCCAGCACCACGACGCCGCTGCCGACGCCGAGGCCTGCGCCGCCATCGTCGTGCACGCCGCGGGCCGGCACGACGCCGACACGGTCGAGGCGCTGGGCGCAGCAGTCCGCGTCACGATCGACCCGGTGCGGATGCGGGCCGAGAAGCCCCGCCCGGTGAACCAGCCGCGCCTGTCGAACCGCCCGATGATCTTCGCGGACTGACCGGTCGCATCTCCCGCGGGGCACTAGCCTCATCGCATGGCACTGCCCACCATCATCGAGCGAGAGCGGGTCATCGCCGCCCGCCCGGAGCAGATCACGCCCCTGCTGGCGGACTTCCACCGCTGGGTCGACTGGTCGCCGTGGGAGGGTACCGATCGCGACCTCCAGCGCTCGTACGAGGGTGTCCCGGGCGTCGTCGGGTCCTCGTACACGTGGAAGGGCAACCGCAAGGCGGGCGCCGGCAGCATGGTCCTGACCCGGTCGGAGCCGACGGTCGTCGACGTCGACCTGCGCTTCACGGCGCCGTTCCGGTCGACGAGCGAGGCGGCCTTCCGGCTGCACGCGGTGTCGGGTGGGACGCGCGTGGTGTGGACGATGACGACACCGCAGACGTTCATGTCCCGGGTGATGGGCAAGGTCCTGCGGCTCGACGACCTCATCGGCAAGGACTTCGAGAAAGGCCTCGCGCAGCTCGACACTGCCGCCCGGCGCTGACGGCGGCGCGACGCGGACCCGCTCCGGCGCTGACCGCGGCGCGACGCGGACCCGCTCCGGCCTGATGGCCTGGCCCGCTCCGGCCCGATGGTATTGTCACGACAATCCACGCGTGGCACCGGTGCCGCACGACCGCACTCCCCGAAGGACCGCGATGCCCAACGAAGGCCAGCTGCCGTCCGACCTGTTCCTGGACCTGGACCGGTCGGGTCCGATGCCGCTCTACTTCCAGGTCGCGTCACGCATCGAGGAGTCCATCCGCTCCGGAGCGATGCCCCCGGGTGCACGGCTCGAGAACGAGATCGCGCTCGGTGAACGGCTCGGCCTGTCCCGCCCGACGATCCGCCGGGCGATCCAGGACCTGGTCGACAAGGGGCTGCTGGTCCGTCGTCGCGGCATCGGCACCCAGGTCGTGCACGGGCCGGTCACCCGCAAGGTCGAGCTGACGAGCCTGTACGACGACCTGGCCCAGGGCGCCCAGCAGCCGGCGACGAAGCTCCTGACGCGCGACGACGTCCCCGCACCGAAGGCCGTCGCCGAGGCCCTCGGCGTCGAGCCCGGCACGGTCGTCGCGCACATCCGGCGAGTGCGGTTCGCCGAGGACGTGCCGATGGCCATCCTCGAGAACTACCTACCGCCGGAGTTCCTCGAGATCACCGACGAGGACCTGCAGGCGCACGGGCTCTACCAGCTGCTGCGGGGCCGGGGCGTGACGATGCGGGTGGCCAAGCAGCGGATCGGCGCCCGTGCGGTGACCGGCGACGAGGCCGACCTGCTCGAGATCGAGGACGGCGACCCGGTGCTGACGATGAGCCGCACCGCGTACGACGCCTCGGGCCGGGCGGTCGAGTACGGCGTGCACTGCTACCGACCCGACCGGTACTCGTTCGAGGTCACCCTCGTCGACAAGTAGGCCAGCGCGACCCAGGCGAACGCGGGGCTCAGCTCGCCGAGGGTGTGGCGAGCTCGCCGGTGACGTACTGCGCGCGGCCGAACCCGAACGACCAGTCCTGCGGGCCGTTCTCGACGTAGCCGATGAAGACGTCCTCGGATGCGACGCCGACCGCGGCGAGCGCGTCGTGGACCGCGGCGTACAGCGCCTGCTTCGCCTCGTCGCTCCGTCCGCGCTGGGTGAAGACCTGGATCATGACGACGCCGTCGGTGCGCTCGAACCCGAGCCCGGCGTCCTGCGCGATGATCTGCTGCGCCGGGTGCTCGGTGATGACCTGGAACCGGTCGCGCTCAGGGATCCCGTAGACCTGGACGATGGCCGTGTGGATCGCGTCAGCGATGGCGCGCACCGCCTCGGGGGTGCGTCCGGTGTTCAGGTCGATGCGGACGAGCGGCATGGTGCCTCCTGCGGTTCGGGACTTTGTTAGGACAAAGTACCACGAGGCAGTGCGCCCCGACAACGGACGGGAGGCGCGGTGCCAGCTGGCACCGCGCCTCCCGTCCTTCTGCCCGTGGGCACCCCTAGAGCACTGGTGTCGCTTCCGGGTAGGTGAGCGGCCCGTCGACCCGTGCGACCTCGTGCCACGCCCCGTCGGCGAGCGAGGCCTCGGCCGCCTCGACGATGGACGCAGCAGCCAGGCCATCGGCGACCGACGGTGCGAGCTGCTCGCCCCGTCGCACACTGGCGATGAACTGCGCCGCTTCGATCGTCTTCAGGTCGTCGTAGCCCATGGCCGTGCCGGCACCGGGCTGGAAGCGCGCGAAGTCGCCGTCCCCCGGTGCGACGTAGTGGGTGGCGTACCCGGCGAGCTCCTGCCCGTCGAGGGCGACCTCGAGTTCGTTGAGCCGCTGGAAGTCCCAGCGCACCGAGCCCCGGGTGCCGTAGACCTCGAACGTGTACTCGGCGTGCGGGCCGTGCATCACGCGGCTGGAGTCCATCGTGCCGACGGCGCCGTCCCCGAAGCGGAAGAGCAGTGCCGCGTAGTCCTCGTTCTCGACCGGCTTGTGCTCGCCGGTCGCCGCGGCCGACCGGTCGACGATGCCAGCACTGGGGAGCGGGCGCTCGGTGACGAAGGTCTCGGCGAGCGCGGTCACGCTCGCGATCCGTCCGACGACGTACTGCGCCAGGTCGAGGCCGTGCGACAGCAGGTCGCCGAGGACGCCGGAGCCGGCGCGGTCCCGCTCGAAGCGCCAGGTCAGCGGAGCGTCCGGGTCGGACGAGTAGTCGGCGAGCAGCGATCCCCGCACGTTCGTGATGCGTCCGAGGCGTCCGCTGCGGACCAGCTCGCGCGCGCGTTCGATCGCCGGCGCGTGGCGGTAGTTGAAGCCGACGCTCGTGACGATGCCGGCCTGCTGGACGGCCTCGTGGATCGCACGGGAGTCACTGGCGTACCGGCCCATCGGCTTCTCGATCCAGAAGGGCTTGCCCGCGGCCGCTGCGGCGACGGCCATCTCGCGGTGCAGGAAGTTCGGCGAGCAGATCGACACGACGTCGACGTCGGGGTCGGCGAGCACCTCGTGCCAGTCGGCGACGGCGCGTTCGTAGCCCAGCCGCTCGACGGCCTGGGCGCGGGCCTCGGGGATCGGGTCCGCGGCCACGACGAGCCGGGGGCGGACGTCGAGTTCTGGGAAGTGGTCCGGGATCGCCCGGTAGGCCCGCGAGTGCAGTCGGCCCATCCACCCGACCGAGACCAGGCCGACGCCGATCGTGTCCATGAGAACTCCTTCGTTCAGTGGCGCGTTGGAGCGCGACAACGATTCTAGCCTGCGTGCCCGAGTTTGTCAGCACATGAACTGCGTCGGAAAAGCGACAGTGCTCGCGCGGATGTCGCGCGAGCACTGTCGCTTAGCTGGACCAGACCGGGCGGCGGCCGGGTACCGGGCGGGCTACGCGACGGGGACGATGATGTCCCGGACCAGGGCGTCGAGCTGCGCATCGGCGTCCAGGAACTGCCGCAGGGTCGTCACCGTCGCACCGAACCGCTCGAACTCGTCGATGGTCATGCCGTCCACGTCGTACCCGCGCGCGAACTCCGGCGTGGCAGCCCGCAGCGCGTCGAGTACGTGCGCGGGGACCGCGTCGTCGATGGCGTCCGGACGGAACGGGAACGCGTTGTCGTTGATGTCCTTCGACCACTGGAACGGCGGCGACACCACGAGGTCCCCGCCCTGGAACTCCGACCACTGCAACGCGTTCCGGAACGCAGCGACGAGGACCCGTGCGCGGTAGCCGCGCTCCTGGAAGACCCGGTACGCATGCTTGACGGCAGCGACGCCCGCCCACTCCAGGTACCCGGGGTCGATCAGGACGTGGTCGCGCTTGACGACGGTCTTCAGCCAGTCGTCCAGGCGCCCGGCCATCAGCGTGACGACGTGGCCGAACTCCTGCTCGGGCAGCCCTTCCGCCGCACGACGGTCCAGCGCGCGTTCGATCGCCGCCCCCACGGCGACGACCTGCGCCACCGTGAAGGAGACCGTCGCGTTGATCGACACCCCGCGGTAGGCGGCTTCCTCGATGGCCGCGATGCCGGTCTTCGTCGCGGGGATCTTCACGATGATGTTCGGGGCGAGGCCCGAGAAGCGCACCGCCTGCTCGACGAGCGCGTCGGCGTCGCGGTGGAGGCGGGGGTCGGTCTGCATGCTGAGCCGACCGTTCCGACCACCCGAGGCCTCGAACGCGGGCAACAACTGTGCGGCGGCGGCGATCGAGAGCTCCTCGACGGCCTTCCACCCGATCCAGGACTCCCCCGCGGTCGGGTGTTCCTCGGCGATCGCCCGGATGCGCGGCACCCAGGTCCCCGGGTCCTGCTTGATGCAGGTGTACGCGATGACGGGGTTGCACGTCGCTCCCACCGCGCCGTACTCGTGGATCGCGGTCGACAGCTCTCGCGGATCGGCGGAGTCGTTCCACAGCGCGGTGACGGTCTGCTCTGCTGCCTGCAGGGTGACAGGGCGGGTGTCGACCACGCGTTCGGTCGACGTCTCGAGCGTGGCGCTCGTCGGTGCAGTCGTGATCGGTGCAGTCGTCATCGGTGCAGTCCCTTCGTGATCGTGTCGAGCTGGAAGCGCGAGACCTCGTCGGCGTGCTCGTCCTCGGCGAAGACGCTGGACACGGCGACGGTGTCCGGTCGGGAGGAGAACCCGACCCGGTCGAGCGCGGCCCAGAACGCGTCGAAGTCGACGTCGCCCTGGCCGACCGGCAGGTGCTGGTGGACGCGGACGGGGTTGCCCGGCGGGTTCGTGATGTAGCGCAGCCCGTGCGACCGGTGGTGGTCGTAGGCGTCGGCGACGTGGACCAACTGGAGCGAGTCGCCCGCGGCGTCGATGACCTCGTCCATGTTGCCGCCGTAGTGGAAGGTGTGGCAGGCGACGTACACGAAGCCGACGTGCTTGGAGTTCAGCCCCCGGATGACCCGGAGTGCCTCGAGCCCGTCCTCGACGAAGTCGTCCGGATGCGGGTCGATGAGCACGCGCAGGTCGGCGGCCTCGATGATCGGCAGCAGTTCCTCCATCGAGCGGTAGAACGCGTCCTCGGACTCCTCGGGGCGCTCAGGCCGGCCGGAGAACTCGGTGTTGATGGTGTCCACGCCGAGCCGCTTCGTGATCTCGATGACGCGCTTCCACTTCGCGACGGCTGCTTCTCGCGCATCGCGGTCAGGGCCGGACCAGCGCAGCACCGGCAGCACGCTCGCCACCTGGACTCCGGCGTCCGAGCAGGCCGCAGCGAACGCGTCGACCAGGTCGTCGTCGGCCTTGGGGTGTCGGAAGAACGGGATGAAGTCCCTGTGCGGGGTCAGCTGGAGGTACTCGTAGCCGAGGTCGGCGACCTTCTGCGGGAACTCCAGCAGCGACAGGTCGTGGTGGAACGGCGTCGGGTCGAGGGCGATCTTCGGCACGGACTACGCCCCCTGCAGCGCGGCGGTGGTCTCGTAGAACGCCGGCTTCGCCGTGGCGTAGGTGACGGTCTCGAGCGCACCGGACTGCTGCGCACGGACCGCGACCTCGGCGACGACGGACGCGGTGTAGCCGTCCCAGGCGCTCGGCCCGTCGATGCCGCCCTGCTTGGCGGCGTCGACCCAGCGCTGGACCTCTTCGTCGTAGGCGGCACCGAAGCGCTCGACGAACGACGGCGTGACCCCTTGCCCGGAGACGCCGTGCGACACCAGGTTGAGCGAGGTCTCGCGGCCGATGTAGGCCACACCCGACTCGAACACGGCGTCGGTGGTGACCTGGTAACCGAACTGGGCGTTCACGTTGATCTCGACGATCGCCATGGTGCCGGACTCGGTGGTGAACAGCACGAACTGCGGCTCGGGCAGGTCGGCCGGCGCCAGGGAGTTCCTGCGGGGCTTCTTGACCTCGACGCTCGTGATCGGCTCACCGGTGATGAACGGGATGATGTCGATCTCGTGGATCACCGAGTCGTGGATCAGCATCGACTCGCTGAAGTTCGGCGGGGTGGTCGGGTTCCGGTGCGCGTGGTGCAGGGCGAGCAGGGCGCCGTTCGACCCGGACTCGCGCAGGGCTCGGAGTTCCTGGTACCCCTTGTCGAAGCGGCGCATGAAGCCGACCTGGATCTTCGGGCGGTCCGACGACGCCTGCTCGAGCTCCACGATCCGCAGGGAGTCCTCGGCGCTCGTCGTCAGCGGCTTCTCGCACAGCACCGCGAGTCCGCGCTCGATCGCCGGCACCAGGACGGGCTCGTGCAGGAACCCGGGCGTCGCGACGATGACGGCGTCGATCGCGGTGGCGTCGAGCGCTTCCTCGAACGAGGCGGCGGTGATCGCACCGGGCGCCTTCTCGGCCGCCGCGGTCGCACGGGCGGTGTCGGGGTCGACGATCGCGACGACGTCGGCACCGGCGATCGTCGAGGTGATCCGGCGGATGTGGTCGCTGCCCATGGCGCCCGCGCCGACGACGGCGACGCGGAGGTTGTCAGTGGTGCTCATGCTGTTCTCCTGCAGTGGTGTGGTGGGTCGCTCAGCCGTCAGGACGCGCGGGCGGCCGAGGTCGAGCCGAAGATGTGCTGGAACGTGCGCTCGGCGATGGGACCGGGGGCGTCGACGGAGCAGCCGTACATGTCCTGCTCGACGATGCCGAAGATCGCCGGGTTGATCGCGGCGACGGCCTCGATGATCGGCGCGAGCGCGGGCGTGCCGTTCGGCGGCTCGGTCATGATCCCCTGCGACACCGCGGTGGCGAACGGCACGTCGTTCTTCAGCACGTCGAACAGCAGGTCGGTGTCCACCTGCTTCAGGTGCAGGTAGCCGATGCGTTCGGGGTGCTCGGCGATGAGCTTGAGGTTGTCGCCGCCGTAGTAGGCGAAGTGCCCGGTGTCCAGGCAGAGGTTCGTGTACTGCGGATCCGTCACCGACAGGAAGCGCACGGTCTCCTTGTACGTGCCGACGTGGCTGTCGGCGTGCGTGTGGAACTGCTGGTGCACCCCGAACTCCTCCAGCAGCGCCTTGCCGAGTTGGTCGTGGCCCGCACCCAGGCGCTTCCACTGGTCGTCCGTCAGCGTGCGGGACTCGAGCACCTCTTCGGTGGCGTCGGAGCGCCACAGGTCCGGGATGGTCACGAGGTGCTCGGCGCCCAGCGCCGCGGCGAGTCCGGCGACGGCCACGGCCTGGTCCCAGGCGCGCTGGAACTGGTCGTCACCCTTGTGGAACCCGGTGAACACGGTGCCGGCCGACAGCTTGAGTCCGCGCGACTCGAGCTCGTCGGACAGCTGCGACGGGTCCGTCGGCAGGTAGCCGTAGGGGCCGAGCTCGATCCACTCGTACCCGGCGGCGCTCGCCTCGTCGAGGAAGCGCTGCCACGGCACCTGCTTCGGGTCGTCCGGGAACCAGACGCCCCACGAGTCGGGGGCGGTGCCGATGCGGATGGAGGCGGCGGGGGTTTCGGTCATGTCGACGTGGGTCTCTCTGCGGTGGTGGTCGGGGTGGCTAGCCGAGCAGGGGGCGCTGTGCCGCGACCTGCCGCTCGTACGCAGCGCGGGCCTGCTGGGTGCTCGGGAGGGTCGAGGTCTGTGCGACCGGGACGTCCCACCACCCGTCGCCCTCGGGGCCGTACACGAGCGGGTCGGAGTTGATGTGCACGAGCGTGGTGTGGTCGTTCGCCTTGGCCTGGCGCACCGCGGCCTTGAGGTCCTCGATCGCATCCGGACCCGGCTGGACCTCGATCACGTCGACGCCGTAGGACCGGGCGTTCGCGGCGAGGTCGACCGGCAGCGGGGCGCCGTCCTCGAACGACTGGGTCTCGTCCAGGTAGCGGTACCGCGTGCCGTAGCGCTCGGACCCGACGGTCTCGGACAGGTGCCCGATCGAGGCGTACCCGTGGTTCTGGATGAGCACGACGATGATCTTGATGCCTTCGGCCACCGCGGTGACGAGTTCGGTGTGCAGCATCAGGTAGGAGCCGTCGCCGACCATGACGATGGTGTCCCGGTCGGGGGCACCGCGACGGACCCCGATCCCGCCGGCGATCTCGTAGCCCATGCACGAGAAGGCGTACTCGACGTGGTACCCGAGCTCGTCACGCACCCGCCACAGCTTGTGCAGGTCGCCGGGCAGCGATCCGGCTGCCTGGACGACGACGTCGCGGGGATCGGAGACGGACTGCACCGCGCCGATGATCTCGGGCTGGCCGGGCAGGGCGTTGCCGGACGGCGCGAACGCGGCGTCGACGGCCGTGTCCCATGCGGACTTCCGTGCCGCGATCTCGGCGGCGTACTCGGCGTCCACGACGAACGCCGCGTCGGACGTCAGCGACGCGGACAGGGCGACCAGGGCCTCCCGGGCGTCCGCGACCACCGGCAGCTGCGAGCCGTGCTTGTACGCGTCGAACGCGGCCACGTTGACGTTGACGAACGTGACGTCGGGGTTCTGGAACGCGGTGCGCGACGCGGTCGTGAAGTCGCTGTAGCGCGTCCCGATCCCGATCACCACGTCGGCCTGGGCAGCAATCGCGTTGGCGGCCGCCGTGCCGGTGGCGCCGATGCCGCCGAGGTACTGCGGGTGGTCCCAGGCGAGCGCACCGCCGCCGGCCTGCGAGGTGCCGACCGGGATGCCGGTGGCCTCGACGAAGGCGCGCAGCTCGGCAGCGGCGTCCGCGTACAGGACCCCGCCGCCGGCGACGATGACCGGACGGGCAGCACTGCGGATCGCGGCCACGGCACGCTCGAGCGGTCTGCGCTCGGGCAGCGGGCGCCGGATGTGCCACTCGCGCGGCTGCAGGAACGCGACGGGGACGTCGAGCTGCTCGGCCTGGACGTCCTCGGGCAGGGCGATCGTGACCGCACCGGTCTCGGCCGGATCGGTCAGGACCCGCATGGCGGCCAGGGCGATCGAGAAGAGCTGCTCGGGGCGCTCCACGCGGTCGAAGTAGCGTGACAGCGGGCGGAACGCGTCGGTCACCTGCAACGAGGTGTCGTGCGGCAACTCGATCTGCTGCAGCACCGGGTCCGTGGTGCGCGTGGCGAACGTGTCCGACGGCAGCAGCAGCGCCGGCAGCCGGTTCGTCGTCGCCAGGGCAGCGGCGGTCAGCATGTTCGCGGCGCCCGGGCCGACCGACGCCGTCGCGGCGAAGGTGGCACGGCGACGGTGCATCCGGGCGAAACCGACGGCCTCGTGCACCATCGCCTGCTCGTTGCGGGCCTGGTGGTACGGCAGCAACCCGGGCTGCTCGACGTGCAGCTGCTTGATCGCCTGCCCGACGCCGGCGACGTTGCCGTGGCCGAAGATGCCGAAGATCCCCGGGATGGTGCGCTCGCGGACGTCGCCGTCGACGGTCCACTGGTTGGCCAGGAACTCGACCAGGGCCTGGCCGACGGTCATCCGGCGTGTCGTTCCGGACTGGCGCTGCGCGGTGCTCACGCGTTCTCCCTCTCGTACGGCAGACGCGGGTCGAGCTGCTCGCTCGCCCACACGCTGCGGACCCAGCCGTGCGCCGGGTCGTCGGTGATGTTCCAGACGCGTTCCGGGTCGGGCCCGGCCATCACGTTGAGGTAGTACATGTCGTAGCCCGGTGCGGCCACAGCGGGACCGTGCCAGCCGTACGGCACCAGGGCGATGTCGCCGGTGCGGACCTGACGGAACTCGTCGATCGGCCGGTCGTCCGAGGCGTAGGTGCGGTGCAGGGCGAAGGGCTCGGCGGCGTCGGGGGCGTCCACACCACGTGCCACGTCGGACTCGTAGTAGTAGATCTCCTCGAGGTCCGACTCCTGCCCGGGCACGGTGGTGTCGTGCTTGTGCGGCGGGTACGAGGACCAGTTGCCTGCGGGGGTGATCACCTCGCAGACGATCGCCTTCACCGCGTCGAGCGCTGCCGGGGTGCCGAAGTTGTGCACCTGACGACTCGACTGGCCGGCGCCGCGGAGCTCGACCGGGACGGCCTGGCGCGGGATGTACGTGCTCGCGGCGACCTGGTCGGTCGGGACCTCGGCGACGGCGAACCGGCCCGTCCCGGTGATCGTGGCGGACGAGCCGGACCCCAGGTAGAGCACGTCCGTCGGGCCGTCGAAGACGCTGGCACGCCCCTCGAGTCGTTGCGACCCGTCACCGGCGGCACCGGCGTAGGTCACGTCGAAGCTCCCCGCGAGCGGTACGACGATGCGCTCCACCGCGGCGGCCTGGAGGCGCAGTTCACGCCCGTCTTCGAGCGTCGCCGTCCGCAGACCGGTGTGCGCCCAGCCCGCGATGCGGCCGTCGACCACGTCGGTCCAGCCGTCCTCGGAGCGACTGCCCCGAGGGATGAACCAGCTGTCGTTCGTCATCGGTGTGCTCAGCCGTTCGACGGGAAGCCGAGGTTGATGCCGCCGTGCGACGGGTCCAACCAGCGGGACGTGATGGCCTTCTGCCGGGTGAAGAAGCTCACGCCGTCGGCACCGTACGCCTTGTGGTCAC
Organism: Curtobacterium sp. MCBA15_001; assembly: GCF_001864835.1. GTDB lineage: Bacteria > Actinomycetota > Actinomycetes > Actinomycetales > Microbacteriaceae > Curtobacterium. The sequence goes on from NZ_MJGI01000002.1 coordinate 99,120, forward strand.
CGAACAGCGAGTTCTTCCAGCCGCCGAACGAGTAGTACGCGACCGGGACCGGGATCGGCACGTTGATGCCGATCATGCCGACCTGCACGTCGCGCTGGAAGCGTCGGGCTGCGCCGCCGTCGTTCGTGAAGATCGCGGTGCCGTTGCCGTACGCGCCGGAGTTGATCAGCTCGAGGCCTTCCTCGTAGGACGCGACCCGCACGACCGACAGCACCGGGCCGAAGATCTCCTCGGTGTAGACGCGGCTGGTGGTCGGCACCTTGTCGATGAGCGTCGGGCCGAGCCAGAAGCCGTTCTCGTCGCCGTCGGGCTGCACCGTGCGGCCGTCCACCACCACGGTCGCACCGTCCTGCTCGGCGACCTCGATGTACGAGGCGACCTTGTCGCGGTGCTGCTTCGTGACGAGCGGGCCCATGTCACAGCCACGACGTCCGTCACCGATGCGCAGCGTCGCCGCGCGGTCCTTGATCTTCGCGATCAGTTCGTCGGCGACCGGCTCGACGGCGACGACGACCGAGATCGCCATGCAGCGCTCACCCGCGGAGCCGAACCCGGCGTTGATCGCGTTGTCGGCGACCAGGTCGAGGTCGGCGTCGGGCAGCACGAGCATGTGGTTCTTCGCGCCGCCGAGGGCCTGCACGCGCTTGCCGTGCGCCGTCCCGGTCTCGTACACGTACTGCGCGATGGGCGTGGACCCCACGAACGAGATCGACTCGACGTCGGGGCTCGTGAGCAGCCCGTCGACGGAGAGCTTGTCACCGTTCAGCACGTTGAAGACGCCGTCGGGCAGCCCGGCTTCCTGGAACTTCTGCGCCAGCCAGATGGCGGCGCTCGGGTCCTTCTCGCTCGGCTTGAGCACGACGGTGTTGCCGGCCGCGATCGCGATCGGCAGGAACCACAGCGGCACCATCGCCGGGAAGTTGAAGGGACTGATGATCCCCACGACGCCGAGCGGCTGCCGGATCGAGTAGACGTCGATGCCGGTCGACACCTGGTCGCTGAACTCGCCCTTCATCAGGCTCGGGATGCTCGTCGCCAGCTCGACGACTTCTTGCCCGCGGGCGATCTCGCCCAGGGCGTCGTCGATGACCTTGCCGTGCTCGCTCGTGATGATCTCGGCGAGCTCGGCCTTGTCGCGGTTCAGGACCTCGCGGAAGGCGAAGAGGATCTGCTGCCGCTTGGCGAGGGACAGGTCAGCCCAGGCCGGGAACGCCGCCTTCGCGCTCGCGATCGCCGCCTGGACCTCGGCCTCGTCGGCCAGCGCGACCTGCTTCGTGGCGACACCGAGGGCGGGGTCGTACACGGGAGCGACCCTGGCGGGCGCTGCGCCGGAGGAGGATGCGACGTGCTTGCCGTTGATCCAGTGGCCGACGGTCGTGGTGGTCTGGTCGGTGATGGTCATGCGTTGCTTCCTTCCGGGACGGGCGTGTTCATCGTGGCGGACGCATCGCGCTCCGCACCGCCGTCGTGAGCAGATGTGGAGAACCCGCGCCGGGCCTCCTGGCTGTGGACGAGCCCGGCCGCGACGTCCACGGCGGACGCGACGTCCCCGTCCGGCGGGTACAGCAGGGTGCGTCCGACGACCAGGCCACGGACGCCGGGCAGGGCCAGGGCGTTCGCCCAGCGGGCGTACGTCTCCAGCGGCCGCGACGAGGGGTCCCCGCCGAGCAGCAGGGTGGGCAGCGTCGTGGCCGCCATCACGCGCTCCATGTCCTCGACCACGGGGATCTTCAGCCAGCTGTAGGCGCTGGACTCCCCGAGCCCGGCAGCGATCGCCATCGACGTGATGACCGCGTCGGCGGTCAGGTCGTTGACGACCTTGCCGTCGCGCCAGTCGGACATGAACGGCTCGAGCATGATCGGCAGCCGGTGCGCCGCGGCTTCGGAGACGGCGCGTGCCGTCGCTTCGAGGGTCGGCGCGGTGCCGGCGTCGGACAGGTTCACGCGGACGAGCAGCTTGGCGAAGTCGAGCCCGGCCTGCTTGATCGCGGCGGCCGAGTACGCGGTGTACCGGTCGTCCATCTCGAACGTGGCGCCGCGGAGCCCGCCGCGGTTCATCGACCCGACGACGACCTTGCCGTCCAGTGCGCCCAGGAGCGCGAGGTCCTCGAGGATGTCCGGCGTGCCGAGCACCCCGTCGACGCCCGGCCGACCGAGGGCGACGACGAGCCGTTCGAGCAGGTCGTACCGGTCGGCCATCGCGGACGCGTCGTCACGGACTGCCAGCGCACCGCGGGCCGGGTGGTCGGCGGCGACGATGAAGAGCTTGCCGTCGTCGCCGAGCAGGGGACGCCGGACGCGCGCAGCGAGGGTCTCGGCGACGACGTGGGGCGAGCCGGCGCGGACGTCGCGCAGCCGCTGGAAGGCGCCGCTGCTGATCGCGGTGCCGGCGATGGTGCTGGTGCTGGTGGACTCAGGCACGGACTGCCTCCTCCGTCGGGTTCTCCTGCAGGAACTGCTCGATCTCGTCACTCGTCGGCATCGCGGTCGAGCACTCGAAGCGCGTGGCGACGATCGCACCGGCCGCGTTCGCGAAGGCGAGGGTCCGTTCAAGGCCCCAACCGGCGAGCAGACCGTGCGTGAGGGCACCGCCGAACCCGTCGCCCGACCCCAGGCCGTTGACGACGTCGATCGTGTGCGGCCGGAGCTCGACGAACTCGTCCCGGGTCTTGGCCAGCACGCCCTTGGGGCCCTGCTTGACGATGGCGACCTCGACGCCGCGTTCGAGCAGGGCGTCGGCAGCGCGGACCGGGTCGGTCTCCCCCACCGCGACCTCGCACTCCTCGCGGTTGCCCACCGCGACGGTGGCGTGCTCGAGCGCGCCGGCGACCTCGCGCGTCGCGGCCTCGGGCGAGGACCAGAACATGGCCCGGTAGTCCAGGTCCAACACTGTATACATCCCTCGGGCAAGCTCCGCTTCGCTCCGCGCCCTCAATGCCGCGTGGTGCGCGCTCCGACTGGGCTCCTCGCTCAGCCCCGTGACGGTGGTCCAGAAGACCCGCGCCCGCTCGATCTCGTGGAGCGGCAGGGACTTCGTCGTGATCATCAGGTCCGGGGCCTTGGGCGCCCGGTAGAAGTAGAGCGGGAAGTCGTCCGGCGGCAGGATCTCGCAGAACGCCACCGGGGTGTTCAGCCCGTCGACGGTCTCGATGAACGCGTTCGCGACGCCGAACTCGGGCAGCGTCCGCGCGATGTACCGGCCGAACGGGTCGTTGCCCGTGCGCGTGATGACCGCGGCGTCCGCGCCGTGCCGAGCGGCTGCGATGGCCACGTTGGTGGCACTGCCGCCGACGGACTTCGAGAACGTCGTGACGTCCTCGAGCGGTCCCGTCTGCTGCGGGTAGACATCGACGCTCACGCGACCCATGGTGATCACGTCGTAGGCGTGGGGAGCTTCGTTGGTCATGCGACGCGAGGGACCTTCCGTGCGGCTTCATCGGCGGACGATCACGACTGTACACGCTGATTGGCCTAATGTCATTACATGGTTTCTGAGGTCGGTCTGGAGGCTCGCCACGGCCTCGCCACGCTGCTGTCGGTGGGACCTGGGAAGGTCTGACCATGGACTTCACCGCCCTGCTCACCGGCCTGCTGATCGGCCTGCTCGTCGGCGCCCTGGCGGGCGCCACGGTCGCCTGGTCGCTCGCGCGCTCCCGCGCCGTCTCCGCGGCGACCGCCTCCGAAGCCGCTGCAGCGACCGCCGAGGCGCTGCGCACGCGCCTTGACGAGGTCCGGCGCGACGCCGAGGAACGACTCGACGCGCAGGACGCCCAGTACCGGCGACAGGTGGACTCGCTCGAACGCCGGTCCGCCGAACTCGAACACCTGGTGCAGCGCATGCACGGCGCCGAGTCGGTCCGGGCCCAGGGCGAGTCGAAGGTGCTCACCGCGCTCAGCCCCGTCGCCGAGACGCTCGACGTCATGCGCGCCAAGATCGCCGAGCTCGAACGGTCCCGCAGCGAGCAGTACGGCGCCATCTCCACGCAGCTGCGGTCCGCCGCCGAGTCCGAGGAACGGCTCCGCGCCACGGCGGAGACCCTGGCGAGCGCGCTGTCCTCGAACAGCACGCGGGGGGTCTGGGGCGAGACGCAGCTCCGCAACGTGGTCGAGGCCGCCGGGCTGCTGGAACGCGTCGACTTCGACGTGCAGTCCTCCGTGACGACCTCGGCCGGCGCCGCACGACCTGACATGATCGTGCACCTGCCCGGCGGCAAGAGCATCGCCGTCGACGCCAAGGTGCCCTTCAGCGCCTACCTGCAGGCCGCCGAGATCCCGGCGACCGCGACCGGTGCCGAGGGGGCTCGGCGGGACGCCCTCGTCGCGCAGCACGTCAAGGCGCTCCGGGCACACGTCGACGCCCTCGCCGCGCGGGAGTACTGGTCCGGGTACGACGCCTCCCCCGAACTCACGATCGCCTTCATCCCGTCGGAGTCCCTCATCGCGAGTGCCCTGGCCGCCGACCCCGGGCTGCTCGACCACGCCTTCCGCAAGCGCGTGGCCCTGGCGTCACCGGTCACGCTCTGGTCCGTGCTGAAGACCGTGGCGTTCTCGTGGCAGCAGGACGTCGTCACGACCGAGGCGCGCGAGCTGTTCCGGGTGTCGCGGGAGCTCTACGGCCGGCTGTCGACGATGGCCGGGCACGTCGACAAGCTCGGGCGCTCGATCCGCGGCAGCGTCGTCGACTACAACCGGTTCGTGGGGTCGCTCGAACGGCAGGTGCTGCCGAGTGCACGGCGGTTGTCCCTGCTCGACGAGTCGAAGGTGATCACCGACCCGTCGTCGATCGAGGACGAGCCGCGGTTGCTCACGGCGCCGGAGCTGGTCGGGGCGCTCGACGAGGACTGAGCCGTCGCTGCCGACCGCTGTCGAAGCGACGATCATGGGGGAAGCACCGCAGAACCACCGTCCTTCGCGCCGCGCGCGATCAGTCGGCGAGGTACCCCGGGAGTCCTCGGATTGCGTTGGCGTTGCGGTCCCACTCGACCTCGATGCGCGGGATGGGCCAGTGCTCGGAACCTCCGAAGAGCCACATCGTCGACAGGATCGCCATGTCCGACACGGAGCCATCCAGGTGACCCGATACCGGCATGAACTCGTCCACCTCCCGCTCTGCAGCGGATCTGTCGATGTAGTGCCGAAGCGCGAGTCCGTCCAGCAGCGGTTGCCTGACGCTCCAGCCTGACACCCGGTCCTCCACAGGCGGTGGAACGTCGTCGCGCGCAGCGGCGAAACAGCTGGTGGCGTAGGCCCCGCGTTGCCGAGTCCTCTGCGTGTGCGGCAGCGTCGGATCGGGAACCCGCAGCGAGGCTGCGAGCAACGCACTTCGCTCCGGACCCCCGAACACGGCGACCAGCGCCGAAGCCCTGAGCAAGGCAGCGCCTCCCCGGTCGTTGCCGAACGACTTCAACGCGGCGATCTTCGTCAGTTCCGCGACGACTGGTCGTGCAACGCGTAAGGACGAAGGATCGACCGCCTTCCGGAGCATCGCAACATCGATCATGGGTGCAGCCGCCTCCGCAGCGTGAGAATCACTCGGTGGACGGGATCTCTGCCTCCTGTTTGCGGATGCAGCGTGCGATCAGTCATGGAGGTGTCCGGGGAGATTCCGGATGGCGGTCGCATTGCGGTTCCACTCGTCTTCGATCCGCGGGACGGGCCATTCCTCGGATCCTCCGAAGAGCCACATCGTCGACAGGATCGTCATGTCCGATGCGTACAGATCGAGGTGCCCAGACACGGGCATGAACTCGTCCAGTTGACGTTCTTCGGGAGATCGGTCGATGTGATGACGCAGCCCGAGCCCATCCATCAGAGGCTGCTTCACTGACCAGCCGAGTGTCCGATCCTCCACCGTCGGCGGCGTCGCACCACGAGCGGAGGCACAGCAGCCGGTGGCGTACGCCTCTCGCTGGCATCCCCGCTGAACATGCGACAGATCCTGATCCGGTACCCGGAGCGCTTCAGCGAGGGTTCTGCTGCGCTCACGTCCCGCGAACACGGCGATGAGCGCCGACGCTCGGATCAACGCAGCGCCGCCGCGGTCACTGGCGAACGACTTGACCCTCATGATCCTCTGCAGTTCGGCCGCCACAGGCTTCTTGACAGACAGCGAAGACGGGTCGACCGCCTTCCGGACCATCGCAACATCGATCATGGGTGCAG
>NZ_MJGI01000002.1:105945-106761 GCF_001864835.1 Curtobacterium sp. MCBA15_001
ACGAGCGGTGACCCGGATCGAAGGGCCGCGCTCCGCCCCTCGACGTTCAGCGCCGCCAGCTCGAACGCCCAGTACCCGAAGAAGCCTTCCCCGTAGCTGTCACCGGGAGCAACCCGGTCAAGCGAACCGATCCAGTCGGTGGACCTCATCCGCGTCGGCCAGTCGGCGAGGTAGGTCGTGATGGACGATGCTGCTCCAGACGGATGCTCGATCGCAGCCAGCAGCGGACGCGCGAATCGAGGAGGCGGCACCGGATCTCCCACCTCTCCAGCGACAGGAGTGCCGTGCAGGGTCGCAAGTGCTCTGATCAGCGCATCGGCGTCATGCTCCGAAGCAGCGGCGAGGACAGCACGGGCACTGTCGATCTGCCCGGTTCCAGTCGCGAGTCCGACCAAGCGAAGCACGCTGATGAAGTACTCATTGCTCTTCGCAAGGGTCGGAGATGGCGTACCAGTCTCGGATTCGAGCTCGACCCACTCGGCATACGAAGTGGCTACGGACCTGACGGTCGTGCCCACCTCCTCCAAGGGTCGCCCTGCTGAGTACTGCGCGGCGAGGTAGCGGAGACCCATGTGCCATGCTCCACGAACTGCCCTGCGTCGCCGGTCCAGATCTGCTGCAAGTCCCGCCGCGGCAACGCGGCCGTCCCACTTGGCGAAGGTGATGTCGAGCGCCCCCTGCCAGTAGCGCCCGTTGAACTGCTCCGCCCGGGGTGTCAGCACGCCATTTCGACGGGACAGACTCATCGCAGACTCACGGTGCCCAGGGATCACGGGGAACATCCTTGCACCGCCGTCGTGCCCCCCCCCCCCCCCC
>NZ_MJGI01000002.1:107501-121815 GCF_001864835.1 Curtobacterium sp. MCBA15_001
CCCCCCCCCCGATCACAGTCGGAAGTCGGCCCGATCATCGGCTGTCGAGCACATTGCCTGCCGTCAGGGCAACGGAGTGAGTACGGACGTTCGCCGCACGTCCAGCAGATCGACCGATTCGTCGTCGAGCAGTTCCAGCAGCCGGACCTGACGTGCGCCCAGGTCCGCTTCTGGACTCGCAGCGAGCCAAGAGCCTTCCGCAACCGTCAGCGGGATGAGCGACATGAACTCGGTCTCGACGCCGCCGGTCTCCGAAGGACGATTCGATGATTCCTCGGGGAGGTACGGATTCACCGCAGCAAGCACCCCACCGATCTCCGTGCCTGCGAGAAGTGGCTCATCCGACGTCACAACGTCTCCACGGATCAGGCCGCGCCCTCGCTCCAGAATTGTGGAAGTGGTGGCGCTGACCAATATCCTCGCCGCCTCCCACTGCAGGGGGTGCACCGTGACGAGGATCTCCTGCCGCGCAAGGCCCCCTGGCACCGCCTCCGCGAGACCTGCCGTCATCACGGCAACGAACGGCTCCTTGGGTCCCTCGAGGGGGTGATGTTGATGCCCTCGACCTCCCCGACCTTCTGCGTCGCGTCGAGGTCGGAGCCGAAGAACGAAGCGATCCACCCTGCGTCCTGGAGAGTTCGGGGTAGATCGCTCATCGCTCGAGTTCCTCGACGAGCTCACGCAGGTCGTAGTCCGTGGCGATGGCGAGCGGAGTCGACCCGTCGTCGGAGGCGTCGAGCGGCGACGCTCCAGCCGCCGTCAGGAGTCGCACGGCCGTTCGAGCACCGTTGATCTCCGGTCGTCCCGATCGCGCGTAGGAAGGGACAGCCCGAAGAACGACGTGGAGCAGAGCGGTACGACCGTCTTGGTCGCGCTCGACACGGACCCCTGCGCGACGGTGGTGTTGTCCGACGCGGCCCGCAACTGCGCCGGCGATGGCACGTCGACCCCGGCGGGCACCTCGGATCCGGTGGGGTACTGGTCCGCGACGGACGTCAACGACCGGGCCGTGGACTGGTAGTGCGACAGAGTCGACTGCGCATCGCTCAACCGGCCCTGCGCGGCGGTGAGGTCCCCGGCGGCGTCCTTCGCGTCCGCCAACGCCCCGTCAGCGCGGTACTGGGTGTCATCGACCACGTCCGCCCACCCCGACAGGGCGGTCGCGGCGAGCTCGTAGGAGTCGACGAGCTTGCTCAGATCCGACGGGTGTCCTGGATGGCGTCGACGAACACGTCGGCAGCGTCGCCTTCCCAGTCCGTCAACCAGCCGGACCCCTTCACGGACCGGAGCCGGGTCGACGCATCAGCGGCGGCATCGGAGATGCGCTGGTACTCCCGACCCATCATCCGGATCGTCGCGGGATCCCCCTTGACCGGGTCGTCCCCCTGATCGACGACATCCCACCCCGACGGTCGCCCCATCATCCCTCCCCAGGTCGCTCTGCTGGCCAAGTTCTCCACAGAAGTGCGACTGCGACGATAGCAGGAGGCAGGCTGGGCTCCGAGTCGTTGCAAGACCTGCTCAGAGCTGTGCGCGGAGCCCCTCGACGTCCGGGTACCCGTGCAGCCGGTAGCGCACCGGCCGGACCGCGAGTTCGTCGACGTTCCCGGGGACGAGCTCCCGCAGACGACTGAACGGCATCGGCAGTGTCTGGCCGTCGAGGGTCACGAGCACGACGGTGTCGACGGCCGCAACGATCGTCTCGACGTCCTCGGTCCAGGCCGAGTAGGCGAAGGCGGCGTCTCCGTCGTCCAGGCGTGCGACCGACACCGGTGCCACGTGGACGTCCTCGCCCCGGCGTTCGAGCACCGCCTGCAGCGCCTCCTGCTGGAGGTTCGCGGCCGTCGAGGTCCAGAGCGCTCGGATGGTCCGGAGGTCCGCGTCGACACCGTCGTGCCGGAACGGCTGCCACCCGTCCGACCCGAGTACGACCGGCGGCCCGCTCAGGACGCCGCCGTCCTCGTCGGCGAGGATCTGCGCCGCCAACCCGGCAGCCGTCTGCAGTCCGGTCGCGTCGTCGGCTCCGGTCAGGATGAAGGTGGTCGGAGCGACCGGGAACAGGACCGGCGCCCCCTCGAGGTCGATGCCCTGCAGACTCGACGGTGCGGCGACGAGCAGCACGGCGAGGTCAGGGTCCTGCACCACGACCGTTCCCGGACGGACGACCGCGACGTCCCCGTCGGCCTGTTGCTGCGCGACCTCGACCGCGGCTCGCACCACGTCATCGTCGGTCCAGCCCAGCTCGCGGAGCGCGGGCTCGGTCAGGAGCGCCCCGCTGTCGTCAGCGAGGACCACGCCGAGGTCCGGCGCAACGGGGACGACGTGCGGCAGGCGGTCGGTGGTTCCATCGGCCTCCGCGCGGGTGCGGCGGATGCCCGCAGTGTCCAGTCCGACGATCCGTGCAGTGGCGACGCTCATGCTCCGACCCTACGGGCAGGTCGGCAGCGGGACGAAGCCGGCACCGGGGCGAGCACTGCACCGAGACGAAGCCGGCACCGGGACAGAGCGTGCCTTGACGCGACGACCTGTCACGAACGAGCAGCGGGCGCCGCCGGAGACCGACGACGCCCGCTGCTCACACGCTGTGGATCAGAACCACTTCTCGGCGCGGTGGTCGGCCTGGATGCGACGGATCGTGTTCGAGCGGGACCGGAGCACGAGCGAGTCCGTGTGGATCACGCCGCGCGAACGGCGGACACCGTCGACGAGCACACCGTCGGTGACACCCGTGGCGACGAAGAACGTGTTGTCACCCGTGACCAGGTCGTCCTGGTCCAGGACCTTGTCCAGGTCGTGCCCGGCAGCGACGGCGCGCTCGCGCTCCTCGTCGTCCTTGGGCTGCAGCTTGCCGAGGATCACGCCACCGAGTGCCTTGATCGCGCACGCGGTGATGATGCCCTCGGGCGTCCCGCCGACACCGACGCACATGTCGATGTTCGATCCGGGCAGCGCCGCAGCGATGCCACCCGCGACGTCACCGTCGAGCAGCAACCGGGTCCCGGCGCCGGTGGCACGGATCGCACGGATCAGCTCGTCGTGGCGGGGACGGTCGAGGACGGCGACGACCATGTCCTCGAGGTCCTTGCCCTTGGCCTTCGCCAGCGCGCGGATGTTCTCCCCGATCGGCTTCTCCAGGTCCAGGACCCCGCGCCCCTCGGGACCGGCGGCGATCTTGTCCATGTAGAACACCGCGGAGGGGTCGTACATCGAGCCGCGGTCCGAGACGGCCATCACCGAGATCGCGTTCTGCCGGCCGGCAGCGGTCAACGAGGTGCCGTCGATCGGGTCGACCGCGATGTCGCACGCGGGGCCGTGGCCGTTGCCGACGTGCTCGCCGTTGTAGAGCATCGGGGCGTTGTCCTTCTCGCCCTCACCGATGACCACGACGCCGTCGAAGTTGACCGTGCCGAGGAACTTGCGCATCGCGTCGACCGCGGCACCGTCGGCGAGGTTCTTCTCACCACGACCCACCCACGGCTGCGCCCGGATCGCCGCCGCCTCGGTCGCACGCACGAGCTCGAGCGCCAGGTTGCGGTCAGGCTGGAGGAACAGGGAGCCGGTCTCAGTCGTGGGAGTCACGCCGACAAGACTACCGAGCGGCGGTGGCGACGCCGCCGCGGTGGACGGATGTGCACGATGCGACGCAACCGCGCAACCCGCACCGCACCGCACCCGCGCAACAGTCAACCGGCCCTGACTACGATCGGACCGGACGCCACCGAGTCGAAGGAGATCCACGTGCCCATCGCAACGCCGGAACAGTACGCCGAGATGCTCGAACGAGCGAAGGCCGGCAAGTTCGCCTACCCCGCGGTGAACGTGTCCTCGTCGCAGACCATCAACGCGGTCCTGCAGGGGCTGACCGAGGCCGGTTCCGACGGCATCCTGCAGGTCACCACGGGCGGCGCCGACTACTTCGCCGGCCACACCGTGAAGAACCGCGCCGCCGGTGCCCTCGCGATGGCCAGGTTCGCGCACGAGGTCGCCAAGAACTACCCCATCACGGTCGCGCTCCACACCGACCACTGCCCGAAGGACGCGCTCGACGGCTTCGTGCTCCCGCTCATCGCGGCGAGCGAGGAAGAGGTCCGCCACGGCCGCAACCCGATCTTCCAGTCGCACATGTGGGACGGCTCGGCCGTGCCGCTCGACGAGAACATCGAGATCGCGCGCACGATGATCGAGAAGACCCGCAACATCAACGCCATCCTCGAGGTCGAGATCGGCGTCGTGGGCGGCGAAGAGGACGGCGTCGAGCACGAGGGCACGAACGACGCGCTCTACACGACCCCGAACGACGTCGAGCGGGTCGTCGACGCGCTCGGCCTGGGTGACAAGGGTCGCTGGATCGCCGCACTCACCTTCGGCAACGTGCACGGCGTCTACAAGCCGGGCAACGTCAAGCTGCGCCCGGAGCTCCTCGGCGAGATCCAGGCAGCGGTCGCCGCCAAGCACGGCACCGGCGAGAACCCCCTCGACCTCGTCTTCCACGGCGGCTCCGGCTCGACCGACGACGAGATCAACGAGGCCGTCCGCAACGGCGTCATCAAGATGAACATCGACACGGACACGCAGTACGCGTTCACGCGCTCGATCGCCGGCTCGATGTTCAGCAACTACGAGGGCGTCCTGAAGATCGACGGCGAGGTCGGCAACAAGAAGCAGTACGACCCGCGTGCCTGGGGCAAGGTCGCCGAGACGGCGATGGCCGCCCGCGTCGGCGAGGCCGCGAAGGTCCTCGGCTCGGCCGGCAACAGCAAGAGCTAGTCCGGCAGGCACCAGCCAGGAGGAACGGGGCGCGTCCGACGGACGCGCCCCGTTCCGCGTCCGGTCGCCGCCACCACCCGTGCCACGATGGGCGGGTGACCTCCGACGCCATCGCCTCTGCCTTCGCCCAGTACGTCACCGAGTCCCCGACCGCGTTCCACGCGGCGGCCGTGGCACGGGACCAGCTCGTCGCAGCGGGGTTCACCGAACTGTCCGAGTTCGACGCCTGGCCGACCGAGGCCGGCGCCTACGTCGTCGTCCGCGACGGTGCCGTCATCGCCTGGCGTCTGCCACAGGGCGCGACCGCCACCACGCCCTTCCGCATCCTCGGCGCCCACACCGACTCCCCCACGTTCCGCGTCAAGCCGAACCCCGTGGTCCGGACCCTCGGGTGGGAGCAGCTCAACGTCGAGGTGTACGGCGGTGCCCTGCTGTCCACGTGGTTCGACCGCGACCTGCAGATCGCCGGGCGGGTCGTCGACGCCGACGGCTCCGTGCGGCTCGTGTCGACCGGCCCCGTGGCGCGGATCCCGAACCTCGCGATCCACCTGGACCGCGGCGTGAACGACGGCAAGGAGATCGACCGGCAGCGCCACACCATCCCGGTGGTCGGCGTCGGGGGCGACGACGGCGGCTCGGACGTCCTCGCGTGGCTCCGTGCCCGAGTCGGCGACGCGGTGTCGTGGGACCTGTTCCTCGCGGACACGCAGGCGCCGGCGCGGATCGGCATCGAGCGGGAGTTCCTGGCGTCCGGCCGGATGGACAACCTGACGAGCGTGCACGCCGGGCTCCGCGGGATCGTCGACGCGCCTGCCGACGGCGACCACGTCCCCGTGTTCGCGGCGTTCGACCACGAAGAGGTCGGGTCGGCGACGCCGTCCGGCGCGGGCGGACCGTTCCTCGAGGACGTCCTCGGCCGCGTGCAGGAAGGTCTCGGCGCCACCCGCTCCGAGGCCGCCCGGGCGTTCCGCGCCTCGTGGTTGCTGTCCAGCGACGCCGGTCACCTGGTGCACCCGAACCAGCCGGAGAAGCACGACCCGACGAACCGCCCGCGTCCCGGTGGTGGCCCGCTCCTGAAGATCAGCGCGAACCAGCGCTACATGACCGAGGCGAAGGGCGAGGCGGTGTTCGCTGCCGCCTGTGCCACCGCGGGCGTCCCGTTCCAGCCGTTCGTCAACGTGAACACGATCCCGGGCGGCTCGACGATCGGTCCGATCGCGGCGACCCGACTCGGCATCCCGACGATCGACATCGGCGTGGGCCTGCTGTCGATGCACTCGGTCCGCGAGCTCGTGCACGTCGACGACCTGGCAGCACTGCACGGCGCTGTCGCCGCGTTCCTGGCGGGCTAGAGCGTCACGACGACCTTCGTCGCGGACACCCCGGCACGCTGTCGGTCGAACGCTCCCTGCACCGCGCCGAGTCCCTCGCCGACGACCATCGGCGTCGGGACGGCGCGGATGCTGCCGTCGGCCAGGCCCGCGGGCAGCACCTCGGACCACAGCCGCTGCCCCATGGCGTCGTCACGCAGACTGCTGCCCCAGATGAACCCGGTCCGGATCCCGGCTCGACGTGCACGGAGCGTCAACAGCGCCATCGTGATGCCGATCCTGCTGAAGACCGGCAGCATCGCGGGGAAGAGTCGACGACGGCCCGCCAGGCCCTCCAGGGAGACCGGGGTGCTCGCCATCGCCAGCACGGTCCCACCCGTCCGGCGCAGGACGCGCAGACATGCCTGGGCTGATCCCGACCCGAGTGCGATCGCCCCGACGACCGGGCGTCCGGCGATCCCGCGGACCAGGTCGTCGACGGCCGCAGGGTCACGGTGGTCCACCACGACGTCCGCCCCGAGTGCGCGGACCGCGTCGGCGTTCTTCGGGGACGCGGTGCTGACCACGTCGTAGCCGGCGGCCCGCGCCAGCTGCACGGCGTTCATCCCCACGCTGGTCGATCCGCCCCACACGACGACCACGCCGCGGTCACTCGTGTCGCCGACGTCACCCGGCATCCGCAGTCCCAGGTGCCGGGGTTGGAACAGGCCGCACGCAGCGGTGGAGACCCCCAGCGGCAGGACGGCAGCGTCCTGGTCGGACATGCCGTCGGGCACCGGCGCGGTCAGCCGTTCGAGCAGCGCCGTGTACGTCTGGAAGGCGCCCTCGTGCTGCGGGTCACGACCGCGGTCCGTCCCGGTGGCGAGGCCGACGACTCGGTCCCCCACCGCGAAGCGCGCGACGGACGACCCGATGGCGACCACCTCACCCGCGACGTCGGACCCCAGGACCGCCGGCGTCCGGAGCCACCGGTAGGTCACGGACCCGGTGCCCTGGATGATCCAGTCGACGGGGTTCACGGCGACGGCTCGGACCCGGACGACCACCTCGTCCGGAGCCGGTTCTGGCATCGGCGCCGGACGGACGACCAGGGCTGCTCTCGGTGCCGGCAGGACGGCTGCGGTGTTCTGGGACATGGTCGACCTCCGTGGTGATGACACTTGGTGTCGTCACACTACACGGGATGACACCTGGTGTCATCAGTCGTATGCTGCTGGCATGGGCAGGTGGGCACCGGACACACGCGAACGTCTGCGTGCTGCCGCGCTCGAGCTCTTCGCCGAACGCGGGTTCGCCGCGACGACCGTGCCGGAGATCGTGGAGCGGGCCGGGCTGACCAAGCGCACGTTCTTCCGGCACTTCACCGACAAGCGCGAGGTGTTCTTCGGCGACGACGAGATCCCGGACCTCGCCCGACGGATGCTGGCTGCCGCACCGAGGGACGCCGACGCGTTCGCCGTCGTGCTCGACGGGCTCCGGGACCTGGGTGCACGCCGGTTCGAGCCCCGACGCACCGAGATCCGCCAGGCCCGGCGCATCATCGACGCCGAACCGGCCCTGCGCGAGCGCGACCTGCGGAAGCAGTCCGACCTGCGCCGGGCCGTGCGGGACGGGTTCCTCGACCGGGGCGAGGACGCGCTCACCGCAGAGGTGTTGGCGGGCGTGAGCGTCGAGCTGTTCCAGACCGCGCTGCAGGGGTGGCTTTCGGACGACGCGGACCAGCCGTTCAGCGTCCACCTCGACCGGTCAGCCGAACGGATGCGCTCCGTGCTCCACGGCTGAGGACCAGCGCGTCATCCGGTCCGCAGCGTCAGCCGTTCCGCTGGGCCCACCAGGCCGCGAAGGCCGGGTCGTGCGACAGGACGACCATGAAGACGACGGTGCTGAACACCGTGGCGACGACACCGCCGAGCAGCGGCACCCACACGGACCGCTTGCCGGCGCGCAACCGGGTGACGCTCCACCACACCGTGAACACCAGGATCGTCAGGGCGCCGACGAGGTTGACGTTCGCCGCGGTGGACAATGCCGACGGGTCCGACAGCGCCGTGTACTGCTGTTCGATCGCCCGGCGGACCGCGGTGGCGACCTCGCCGGTGCGGAAGTACCCGATGACCGACCACAGCCCGAGTCCGAGCAGCATGAGCGTGAGGAAGAGGTCGCCTTGGGACGCTCCGAGCCGTTTCACCGGCGCGGCCGACCGACCACCGGGTCGCGTCGGCGCCGGACGCCCGGTCCGCACCTGAGCGGGCCGGGCAGCCGGCGGGGTGGCAGCGGCGTGCTCCTGCGCGGCGCGGGCCTGGTCTGCCAGGACGGGGTTGACCCACCCGGCGGGCGCGTACTCGCCGTACTGCGGTGCAGGGCGGCCGTGGACGCGACCCGCTGCCAGGGCGGCCGACGTGGCGGAGCCGTGCCGGGCCTCCTGGCCGGTTCGGTCGCCGTGGGCGACGTGTGCGTCCGGGACGGTGCCCGGGTCTCGGGCCGGCACGGCGGACCAGTCGTCGCGGTTCATGCGCGACGCCCGCCGAGTGCCCGCGTGGGGTTCCCCGCCGCGTCGGTGCGGAGCTCCTTGGGCAGCGAGAACATCAGGTCCTCGTGTGCCGTCACGACCTCCTCGACACTGCCGTAGCCCGCGTCGGCGAGCTGTTCGAGCACCTCGTGGACGAGTTCCTCGGGGACGGACGCGCCGCTGGTGACCCCGACCGTGGCGACGCCGTCGAGCCAGGACTGCTGGATCTCCTCGGCGTAGTCGACGCGGTGGGCCGCGCGGGCGCCGTGTTCCAGCGCGACCTCGACCAGGCGGACGCTGTTGGAGGAGTTGGCGGAACCGACGACGATCACCAGGTCCGCCTGGGGCGCGACCTTCTTGATCGCGACCTGCCGGTTCTGGGTGGCGTAGCAGATGTCGTCCGAGGGCGGGTCCTGGATCGAGGGGAACCGCTCGCGCAGCAACCGCACCGTCTCCATGGTCTCGTCCACGCTCAGGGTGGTCTGCGAGAGCCAGACCAGGTTGTCCGGGTCGTCGACCTGCAGGCTCGCGACGTCCTCGGGTCCGTTCACCAGGATGGTCTGCTCGGGCGCGTGGCCCATCGTGCCCTCGACCTCTTCGTGGCCGGTGTGGCCGATGAGGATGATCGTGCGCTCGGCGCGGGCGAACCGGGTGGCCTCGCGGTGCACCTTCGTGACCAGCGGGCAGGTCGCGTCGATGGCGTGCAGGTCGCGCTCGGCGGCGCCGGCGACGACAGCGGGCGAGACGCCGTGGGCGCTGAAGACGACGTGCGAGCCGCGCGGGACCTCGGCGACGTCGTCGACGAAGACCGCGCCGCGCTGCTCGAGCGTGGACACGACGTGCACGTTGTGGACGATCTGCTTGCGGACGTAGACGGGCTCGCCGTACTGCTCCAGCGCCTTCTCGACGGCGACGACCGCGCGGTCCACGCCGGCGCAGTAGCCACGGGGCGCCGCCAACAGGACCTTCTTGGTCGCCGCGACCGGCTCGTCCCGCAGCCGCCCGCGGGGCGCAGGGCTGCGCGGCGGGGCGAGGGGGACCGAGTGGCCGTTCGTGATCGTCACGCCCCCGATGATAGGTGCCGGGCAGCCGCGGGGCCTGGGTGCACGGACTGGGCGGTGGTGTCGTCGGCATGCGGCAGCATGGGGGCATGGCGATCGAACAGGGACCACCGACGGCCGACGACCCGTGGCCCGTCGCGCTGCTCGGTGCCAAGATGCGGGACTGGATCGACCGCCTGGGCACCGCGTGGGTCGAAGGCGAGATCACGCAGTGGAACGTCGCTGGCGGCAACGTGTACGGCAAGCTCAAGGACCTCGAGGTCGACGCCACGGTGTCGTTCTCGATCTGGTCGAGCGTGCGGGCCCGGGTCCCCGCCGACCTGAAGCAGGGCGCTCGCGTCGTCGCCGCCGTCAAGCCGAACTACTGGGTCAAGGGCGGCTCGCTGACGATGCAGGTCGTCGAGATGAAGCACGTCGGGCTGGGCGACCTGCTCGAACGCCTCGAACGCCTGCGCCGCACCCTGGCGGACGAGGGCCTGTTCGACCCGGCCCGCAAGAAGCGCCTGCCGTTCCTGCCGCACCGGATCGGACTGGTCACCGGCAAGGACTCCGACGCCGAGAAGGACGTCAAGCGGAACGCGCAGCTGCGGTGGCCGCAGGTCGAGTTCCGGACGGTGCACGCGGCGGTGCAGGGTGAGCGTGCCGTGGCCGAGGTGACGGCCGCCATCCTCGAGCTCGATGCCGACCCGGACGTCGACGTCATCATCGTCGCCCGTGGTGGTGGCGACTTCCAGAACCTGCTCGGCTTCAGCGACGAAGGACTCGTGCGGGCCGCCGCTGCCGCGACCACCCCGATCGTCTCTGCCATCGGGCATGAAGCCGACCGGCCGATCCTCGACGAGGTGGCGGACCTGCGGGCGTCCACCCCGACCGACGCTGCCAAGCGCGTGGTGCCCGACGTCGCCGAGGAACTGGCGAACGTGCGGCAGGCCCGTGCCCGGATCGGCCTGCGGCTCTCACACACCCTGTCGGTCGAGGCAGACCGGATCGCAGCCCTGCGTTCGCGTCCGGCGCTGGCGTCGACCGCGTGGCTCGTCGACACCCGGGCGGAAGAGGTGGCGCGCGACCTGTCCCGCGCCCGCGAACTGCTCGACCGGCGCATCGAGCGGTCCCACGCCGAGGTCGGACACCTGACCGGGCGGCTCCGGGCGCTCTCGCCGCGGGACACCCTGCGCCGCGGCTACGCCATCGTGCAGACCACCGACGGCGCGCTGGTCCGTGCGGCGTCCGACCTGGGCGGCGCGACCGACGTCCGGGTGACGCTCGGCGCCGGGACCGCGACGGGCACGCTCGAGCCCGAGGGACCGGGGCCGGACGGCGCGGCCTGAGTCGGTCCCGGTGACGGGCCGGGCGGCGCCGTCGGCGTCGGTCCCGGTCGGTTCTCCACAGTCGCTCGGGACGCGCCCGACGGTCATGGGTCCTCGGTAGGATCGGAGCGTGTCATCCGAGGAACAGCCCGCAGCCGTCGGCTCCCTGAGCTACGAAGCCGCCCGTGACGAACTCGTGCGCGTGGTCGCCGAGCTCGAGCAGGGGTCGGCGACGCTCGAGCGCTCGCTGACGCTCTGGGAACGCGGCGAGGCCCTGGCGGCGCGCTGCGAGGAGTGGCTCGTCGGGGCCCGTGCCCGACTCGACGCTGCCCGTGCCGCGAGCGACCGCGCGGACGGCGCCGTCGCGGGCGTCGACGGTGGGACAGCCCGATGACCGACCCGGAGACCGGCCGCCCGGTCGTCGCCGAACTCGGTCGACCCGAGACCGCTGAGGAGACCTGGGCGCGCAAGGACACCGCCCGCCGCGCTCGTCGTCAGCACCAGACCGCGTTCAACCTGGTCCTCGCCCTGATCGCGTCGCTCGGCATCGTCGTCTTCCTGGTGGCCGTCGTCGCCCGACCGGACACGACCGTCGACCGCGACGTGGACTACCGCCAGGTCGCGTCCCAGGCAGCCGTGCCCGGTGTCACGCTCGCCGTGCCCGACCTGCCCGACTCGTACGCGTCGAACCGTGCGGACTACAAGGACCGCGGCGCCGACGGGGTCGACGTCTGGACCGTGGGGCTCCTCACGCCCGACAAGCAGTTCATCGGGCTGCAGCAGGGCATCGACGCCAACCCGACCTGGGTCGCGAACCAGCTCGACCAGCACGCTGCCACCGGCAGCCGCACGATCGACGGCACGAAGTGGACCGTGTACGACCGTCGCGACGAAGGCAAGGGTGCCGGCAACCAGGCGTACTCCCTCGTGACCACGTTCGGCCGGAACACCATCGTGCTGGCCGGCACGGCGGACGACCGCTCGTTCCGCACCGTCGCGGCTGCCGTCACCGAGCAGCTCGGCTGACCCACCACCCCTCCTGACACCCGAACCAGCACCCGAGGAGCCGACCCCATGACCGACCGCGCCGCGTCCACGCCCGCCGAGGCCCTCCGCATGCTCGTCGAGGGGAACGCCCGCTTCGCCGCCGACAAGCGCCGCACCGGGCGGACCGACCCCGAGCGTCGCAGCGAGCTCGCCGGGTCGCAGGCCCCCTTCGCCACGGTGCTCGGCTGCTCCGACTCGCGCGTGCCGTTCGAGCACGTCTTCGACGCCGGCATCGGTGACGTCTTCGCCATCCGCAACGCCGGACAGATCGTCGACGACGTCGTGCTCGGTTCGATCGAGTTCGCCGTCGTCGCGCTCGGCACCCCGCTCGTGGTGGTCCTGCGGCACACCAAGTGCGGTGCCGTCGCTGCCGCCCGCTCCGGCGAACCCGTGCCCGCGCCGCACCTGCAGGCCCTGGTCGACGCCATCACCCCGAGCGTCGAACGGGTCCGCTCGACCGACCCCGAGATCCCGCAGGAGTCGATCGGCGCCGCGCACCTCGAAGCCACCCTGCGCGCCGTGCTCGAGCGCTCCGGGGCCGTCTCGGACGCCATCGCCGAGGGGCGCCTGGCCGTGGTCGGCGCGACCTACGACCTGGCCACGGGCCAGGTGTCGATCGACACGGTCGTCGGCGACGCCTGAGCAGCACGGACGCAGAGCCAGCACCGACACACGACCAGCACCGACACACGACCAGCACCGACGCCTGACCACCAGTCAGCGACCACCACCACCGGACGCGACCGCGACCGGCGCACCACCAGGAAGGACCACGACGACGTGACCGACACCACCGAGACGACCGCCGAGTACCGGATCGAACACGACACGATGGGCGAGGTCCGCGTGCCGGCCTCGGCGCTCTACCGGGCGCAGACGCAGCGTGCCGTCGAGAACTTCCCGATCTCCGGCACCGGGCTCGAGTCCGCGCAGATCGTCGCGCTCGCCCGGATCAAGCGCGCTGCGGCCATCGTGAACGGGCAGCTCGGGATCATCGACGGCACCGTCGCCCAGGCGATCCAGCGCGCAGCCGACACGATCATCGCCGGCGACCACCACGACCAGTTCCCCGTCGACGTCTACCAGACCGGCAGCGGCACGTCGTCGAACATGAACATGAACGAGGTCCTGGCGACCCTGGCCTCGGACGTCGCCGGCACGGCCGTGCACCCGAACGACCACGTGAACGCGTCGCAGTCCTCGAACGACGTCTTCCCCACCTCGGTGCACGTCGCCGTGACCGACGCCCTGATCCGCTCGCTCGTCCCCGCGCTGGAGCACCTCGCCGAGTCGCTCGAGGCGAAGGCCACGCTGTGGGCCGACGCGGTGAAGTCCGGACGGACGCACCTGATGGACGCCACCCCGGTCACCCTCGGGCAGGAGTTCGGCGGGTACGCGCGGCAGATCCGCCTCGGCATCGACCGCGTGAACGCCACCCTCCCCCGCGTCGCCGAGGTCCCGCTCGGCGGCACCGCGGTCGGCACCGGCATCAACACCCCGAAGGGCTTCCCGCAGCAGGTCATCGCGCAGCTCGCCGAGGACACCGGCCTGCCGATCACCGAGGCGCTCGACCACTTCGAGGCCCAGGGTGCGCGCGATGCCCTCGTCGAGGCCTCCGGAGCGCTCAAGGTGCTCGCCGTCAGCCTGACGAAGATCAACAACGACCTGCGCTGGATGGGATCGGGGCCGAACACCGGCCTCGGCGAACTCCACATCCCGGACCTGCAGCCCGGGTCCTCGATCATGCCCGGCAAGGTCAACCCGGTCATCCCCGAGGCCACGCTGATGGTGGCCGCCCGGGTGATCGGCAACGACGCCACGATCGCCTGGGCCGGTGCGTCCGGCGCGTTCGAGCTCAACGTCGCGATCCCCGTCATGGGCACCGCGCTGCTCGAGTCGATCCGGCTGCTGGCGAACAGCTCGCGGGTCCTCGCCGACAAGACCATCGACGGGCTGCAGGCGAACCTCGAGCGAGCGCGGGCGTTCGCGGAGTCGTCGCCGTCGATCGTCACGCCGCTGAACCGTGCGATCGGGTACGAGGCCGCCGCCAAGGTCGCGAAGTACGCCGTGGCCGAGGGCGTCACGGTGCGCGAGGCGGTCATCGCGCTCGGCCACGTCGAGCGGGGCGAGGTCACCGAGCAGCAGCTCGACCAGGCGCTCGACGTGCTGTCGATGACGCACCCGAACTGACGCGCTGACCGCGGACGGACGGGAGGCCCGGTGCCAGCTGGCACCGGGCCTCCCGTCCGTCCGTGCGCCCTCCGGTCTCCGATCCGCGAAAGCGACAGTTCT
>NZ_MJGI01000003.1:0-164950 GCF_001864835.1 Curtobacterium sp. MCBA15_001
GGCACCGGGCCTCCAGGCGGCTAGGCGCCGACGCGCGCCAGGAACTCGACCAGCGCCGGGTGCTGCGGGGCGTCGAGCACGGCGGCGGGCGGGCCCTGCTCCACGACCTCGCCGCGGTGCAGGAACACGATGCGGTCGGCCACGTTCCGCGCGAAGTGCATCTCGTGCGTGGTCATCAGGATCGTGGAGCCCTGCTGCTTGAGCTCGCGGACGAGGTCGAGGACCTCCCCGACGAGCATCGGGTCCAGGGCACTCGTGACCTCGTCGAGCAGCAGCAGCTCGGGGTCGGACGCGATCGCGCGGACGATCGCCACGCGCTGCTGCTGCCCGCCGGAGAGCCGGTCCGGGTACGCCCCGGCGAAGTCGGCCAGCCCGATCCGGTCGAGCAGCCGTCGGGCGGTCTGCTCCGCGGTGGCCCGGTCGACCCCGTGCACCTTCCGCGACGCCAGCGTCACGTTGTCGAGCACGGTCATGTGCGGGAACAGGTTGAACTGCTGGAACACCACGCCGATGCGCGCACGGGTGGCGTCCACGGCGACGCGGGGGTCGGAGACGTCCGTGCCCTGCAGGAGGACCTGACCGTCGTCGATGCCCTCGAGCAGGTTCACGGTCTTCAGCAGCGTCGACTTCCCCGACCCGGACGCCCCGATGACGCAGATGACCTGGTGCCGGTGGAGCGTCAGGTCGATGCCGCGCAGGACCTGCTGGTCGCCGAACGCCTTGCGGAGGCCCCGGAGTTCCAGGACGGGGAGGGAGTCGTCGGACGTCACACCGCACCGCCGATCTGTTCACGCCGCTGCTGGCGTCGGGCGATGGCGTCCGTGACCCGGATGAGCGGCAGGCTGATCACGACGAAGAGCAGGCCGGCGACCAGGTACGGCGTGAAGTTGTAGGTGTCGGCCTGCGCGATCTGCGCACTCCGGACGGCGTCGACCGCGCCGAGGATCGACACCAGGCCGACGTCCTTCTGCATGGACACGAAGTCGTTCATCAGCGCGGGCGTGACCTTGCGGATCGCCTGCGGCAGGACGACCAACCGCAGCGTCTGGGTGTGGGACAGGCCGAGCGACCGGGCGGCCAGGCGCTGGGAGGGGTGCACGGCCTCCATGCCGGCGCGGAGCACCTCGGCGACGTAGGACGAGTACGTCAGGACGATCGCGATCGTGCCCCAGACCTCGGGGGCCAGACGTGGGAAGACCCCGAGGCCGGGCAACCCGAAACCGACCAGGTACAGCACGATGATGAGCGGCAGGCCGCGGAACAGGTCGGTGTACCCGGTCGCGAGCATCCGCAGCGGGAAGAACACCGGGCTCTGCAGGCCGCGGACCACGGCGAGCAGCGTGCCGAACACCGCGACGCCGATCGATGCGAAGAACAGGATCCGCACGTTCAGCCACAGCCCGAGCAGGACGTCGGGGAACGTCGACGCGGCGACGCCGGGGTCGAAGAACGACTGCTGGACGGCGGCCCAGCCGGGGGTGTTCACGACGCCGAAGTAGGCGATCACGAGCACGACCAGCGTCGACGCGACCGACACCAGGACCGCGCGGCGGCCTCGCTGGCGGCGCCAGATGCGCCGTTCGACCTCGACCTGGCTCGGCGCCGGGGCCGCCGAGGCGTCAGTCACCGGGGCACCGGCCCCTGCTGGCACGGACACGGTCGGCTACTTCAGGACGGGCGTGTTCGTCTCGGACGACAGCCACTTCTTCTGCAGCGCGGCGAGGGTGCCGTCGGAGTCGAGCTTCTTCAGGGCCGTGTCGACCTTGCTCGTGAGCGCCGACCCCTTCGGCAGCACGAACCCGAACTGGTCGCCGGAGCCGTCGGCGGGGAACTGCGCCGACACGGTGCCGTCGTCGAGCTGCGCGGCACTCATGTAGAAGGCTGTGGGCAGGTCGGTGACGATCGCGTCGATCTGGCCGGACTTGAGCGCGAGCACGGCGTCGTCGTTGGAGTTGAACACCTGCGGGGTGACGCCGAGGACCTGCTTCACGCTGGCGATGCTCGTCGACCCGGCAGCGACGCCGATCGTGTCCTGCTTGAGCTTCGCGACCGTGGTGTCCGCGACGGCCTTCGACTTCTGCGTCGTCACGACGGCCTGCGTGGTCGTGTAGTACGGCGTCGACATGTCGACGGCCTTCTTGCGCTGCGACGAGATCGAGAACTGCTGGACGTTGAGGTCCCAGTCCTTCGGGCCCGGCGCCACCGCGCTGTCGAAGGTGCTGCGCTTCCAGACGACGTCGGACTTCGCGTAGCCCATCTCCTTCGCGACGGCGTACGCCACGGCGGACTCGAAGCCCTTGCCGGACTGCGGCTTGTCGTCCTCCACCCACGGGGAGTACGCGGGTTGCCCGGTCGCGATCGTGAGCTTGCCCTGGGTGACGGCGCCGTCCGAGCCGCTGCTGCCTCCGGCCGAGCACGCGGACAGTGCGAGCGCGGCGACCGCGGCGGTCGCCAGGACGAGGGAGAGACGGAACGATCGAGTCACGGTCGGGCCTTCGCGAGAGGGGGTGGGGGCAGCGATCAGCGTACGGGGAACTGGTACACCACGGCGACCTGGGCGTCACCGCGCGACGCTGACCCGCGCGGGGCAGCGCTCACGTCGGCGCTCAGGCCAGCGTGAAGTCGTCGAACGAGAAGCCGGGCGAGACCAGGCAGCTCAGCAGGACCTCGCCGTCCCCGGGGAGCGTGCGCTGCCAGACGCCGCCCCGCACGAACGCCTGCGCGTCGTTGACCCGGTCGCGTCCGGCGTCCGGCCCGAGCGTGATCGTCGCACCCGGCTCCGGCGCGTCCCCGTCGCCACCGAGCTGCAGCTCGACGGCGTCCGGCCCGTGCCACATCCAGATCTCGTCGCTGGTGACCCGGTGCCACGCCGACGACTCCCCCGGGGGCAGCAGGAAGTGGATGAGCGTCGCTGCGGGGCGATCGCCGCCGGGGGTCGACACCGAGGCCGGAGAGGTCCACGTCCGGACGTACCACCCGCCCTCGGGGTGCGGCTCCATGCCGAGGGCCGCGGCCCGCTTCGGGACGTCGAGCCACTCGATGAGCTCGCCGTCGACCGTCCGTCGTGCCATCTGCCCGTTCATCCGACCATCATCCCGCGAGACGACCGTCCTCCGCGCGCACCCGTCCGCGCACCACCGTCGCGACCGCTCGTCCGGCGCCGTCCTCGACCAGTTCGGCGAGCGCGTCGGGCACCGTGCGCGCGTCCACGTCGAACACCGCGAGGTCCGCGCGGGCACCGACCGCCAGGTGCCCGATCCGGTCCGGCCCGACCGCGAGCCCCATCGCGTTGGCACCCCCGAGCGTCGCCGCCGCGAGCAGCCGCTCGTGCAGGTCGCGCTCGCCGTACCCCTGCGCGCGGGCGATCCGGTGCAGCGCGGTGACGTCGGCCATCAAGTCGAGCGACGGCGACGACGACAGGGAGTCGGTGCCGATCGCGACGGGGCTGCCCTCGCGCAGGTAGTCGGCGACGGGCGGCGGGTCGAGCCCGATGACGGCGTTCGACCGTGGACACAGGGCGACGGCGGTCCCGCGGGCACGGAGGAGCGCCCGGTCGGCGGCGGTCATGTAGACGCCGTGTGCGATGTGGCAGTCGGGTCCGAGCACGCCGAGCCGGTCCACGAAGGACGTCGCGCTCGCGCCGAACCCGAGCGCGCGCATGGCCCGGAAGGACGGCACGTTCGCCAGGTGCCAGTCGGTCCCGTGTTCGTCAGGGCCGGCGAGCCGCTCGCCCTCGAAGGCGGCCTCGCCGAGGTGCAGGTGCAGTCGCAGGCCGCGCTGCCGCACGATGTCGGGCAGCTCCAGCAGCGGCGCGACGTCGAGCGAGTACGGCGCGTGCGGTGACAGGCCGGCACCCGGGGTCATCGGGATGCGCGCGAGCTCGTCGAGGACCTGGTCGCGCCCGTGGTCCTGCCACGCCGCGTTCTCCCAGTCCATCACCTCCCAGTACGCGATCCCGCCGAGGCCGTACGTCTCGAGTGCCGTGGCCGCCTCGATGTCGGTGACGACGTCCGCGATGCTCGTCACGCCGGCCAGGAGCGATCGTCGGGCACCGTCGGCGGCCTCGGCACGCCAGTCGTGCTCGCCCGCGTAGACCGTGTTGAAGGCGGCGGCCCAGTCCTCGAAACCCTCGTACTGGCCACGACCGACACTGGCCATGCCGGTGTACTGCAGGTGCGTGTGCGCATTCACGAGCCCCGGCAGCAGCGCACCCCGCCACCGCCGCTCGGTCCAGGGGGACCTGTCGAGCTGGTCGACCACCCAGCTGCGATCGCCGACGTGCAGGATCCGCCCGTCGCGCACGGCCACCGCCCCGTCGGCGATCGGTGGCGCGGTCATCGGGACGACGATGCGCGCCGAGTGGACGGTCGTCTCGCTCACGCGGGGTCCCCGAAACGGGTCGTCCGGACGGTCGGCTCGCGGTCCGCCGGGTGCTCGGCTGGTCGGACGGGAGGCTCGACGCTGCTCCCGAACGCGGCGAGCGCCGCGCGGGCGGTCGCCTCGTCCACCGCGGGGTCGATCGGCACGACGGCACGGTCGAGTTCGTCCCCGCGCTCGAGCAGCATCCGCACCGCGCCGAGCTGCACGGCGAAGGACAGGTCCATGATCTCGATCGGGTTGCCCTCGGCAGCGGTGATGTTGATGCACCCGCCATCGTCCAGCACGAGCACGCCGTGGTCGGCTCCGACGAAGGTGAACCGCTCGGCCTTCCGCCCCACCGGGGTCCGGTCCGCACCGGCGGCGAGGGCCTGGTCGATCGCGACCTCCTGGTCGACCCCACCCGCGACGGCGACGACCGCCTCGGGAGCGCAGGCTCGGAGCACGTCGACGCTGATCGTGTCCGCGACGCCGGTCGCGCTCATCACCAGGGCGGCGTCGCGCACGGCCTCGACGAGCGGTGCGACGGCGTACCCGGCGAACCGCGCCTGCAGGGCGCGGACGGGGTCCGTCTCGGCGACCGTGACCCGGAAGCCGAGCGCGCGGAGCACCAGGGCGACCCCTTCGCCGACGTGCCCGAACCCGGCGACGGCCGCCGGGCCTCCTGGGCGGACCCGATGCGTGCCGGACGGCAGCGCGTCGACCAGGTCGAGCGTCGCGAACACCGTCGACTGCCCGGTGCCGTACCGGTTGTCGAAGAACGTCTTGGTGCGGGCGTCGTTCACGGCGACCACGGGGATGCCGAGCTCGCCACGGGCTGCCATCACGCGCAGGGGCCGCAGGCCGCTCGTGGTCTCCTCGGCCGCGCCGAGCATGGTGGGCAGCAGGTCCGGGCGCTCCTGGTGGGCGAGCCGGATCACGTGGGCACCGTCGTCGAGCAGGAGGTGCGGCCGCGTGTCGAGCATCGCGAGTGCGAGGGCCTTCTGCTCGGTCAGCGTCGCCGTGCTGTCAGCGTGCACCGTGAGCCCCGCGTCCCGCAGCACCTCGGCCACGGCGTCGTCGGTCTCGTCGGCGTGGGCGTACACGACGACCTCGGCGCCGGCCTCGCGGAGCAGCAGGCTCAGCACGGCGGTCTTCGGTTCCAGGACCATCGCGACGCCGACCCGGGTGCCCCGCAGGAGGCCCTGGTCGCGGAGTTCGGCGGCGACCGCTCGCGACACCGGCATCGCGCGGCGCGCCCAGCGCAGGCGGGCTGCGGCGGCGGGGTCGTCCTCGGGCTCGCGACCGGTCGAGACGAGGAAGACGTCGTCCGAGGTCATCGGGACGCCGAGCACGCCGGGTCGGACGGGGGCGACGGGGCCGAAGGCGTCCTCGTCGACGGCGGGCTGGTACCGGCCCGCGTCGACGACGAGCAGGGTGGCGCCGCGGGGGCGGTCGGTCTCGTGCTCGACGGCCGCGGTGCTGGCGTCCGGGTCGCCCAGGCACCAGAGCTGGTCGGTCGGCTCGTCGGCCGTCGCGGCTCGGGCGCCGAGGCCGGTCAAGAGGCCGTCGAGCACTGCTGCGTCGCGGGGGTCACCGCCGACGATGCGGAAGCGGCGGGCGGCGAGGAGCAGGTTCGTCGTGCGGGCGACGTGCCGCACCGCTCGGGAGGCCCATGCCAGCGTGTCGGGGTCGGGGCGCAGCGGCATGGGTCCAGCGTAGGGCGGGCCTGCGCGCAGGGCGTCTGGTGCGTCTGGTGCGCCTCAGCGCAGCGCGTGGGGTGGTGGGGCGTCGCTCCAGCCGCCCGCGTCGGTCGGCGCCGGGACGGCCTGCGCCCTGGCTCGTCTCCGGTAGTGCACCTGCACGCTGATCAGCAGCACCACCCCGATGGCGGACACGATCGCCAGCCCGACGAGGTACAGCGTCGTCGCGAGACCAGCGATCGATGCCGGGACCGTCCCGTTCTGCGCCGCTTCCAGGGGTGTCCCCGTGACGAGGAACGCCAGCAGGGTCGAGATCGTCGAGTTCGAGTCGTACAGCCCGTGCAGCACCGAGACCACCACGTACGTGACGGGGACCGCCCAGGACCAGCGGAAGCGCGGCCGTCCGTGCGCGACGCCGAACAGCACCGCGCCGAGGATCGCCGTCCACAGCACGTGACCGACGGGCGACAGGATCGCGCGGAGCACCTCGGTCTGCAGCAGCGACACCAGGTCGATGCCACGTGTGGTGATCGCCGCGTTGAAGGCGTACCCGGCCGACTCGAACGCCGCGAAGCCCGCACCCACCGTCGCACCGAGCAGGGCGCCCTGCCGCGCGGTCTTCGGGCGGACGCGCCACCCCACGACGAGCAGCAGCACGCCCTTGACGAACTCCTCCGCGAGCCCGACACCCAGGTACGTGAGTGCCCCCTGGCGCAGGTCTGACTCGAGCAGTGACGCGCCGAGCACCCCCAGGATCCCGCCGACGAAGAACGCGGTGACGAGCTGCATCGTGCTCACCGTGCCCGTCACCCGTTCGATGACGAAGAGCACCACGGTGAACGGCACCAGGAAGCTCCCGAGCAGGATGATCGTGGGGACGAGGTTGACGTTGCTCGTGATCACCGTGACGACGATCGTCACGACCCACAGCAGGAACCCGACCAGCAGCGTCTTCCACCACCAGCCGTGCCGGTGGTGCGGGTGGTCCACGGGGAGGTCGGATGCGCTCATCAGCCCAGGATGCTCGCCCGAGCGGCTGCTGATCCGGGCCAGGGCGGGAATGTCCTGACCGTCCAGGACGTAGGTTCTCAGCATGACCGACACGACGTACGACCAGGTGACCATGTTCGGCGCTGACTGGTGCCGCGACTGCCGGCGCTCGAAGGCGCTGCTCGACGGACTCGGGATCGACTACACCTACGTCGACGTCGAGCAGGACCTGTCGGCGGCCGAGCGCGCCGAGGCGATCAGCGGGCGCAAGAACATCCCCGTGGTGGTGCTGCCGAACGGCAAGCACTTCGTGGAGCCATCGGACGCCGAGCTGCGCGCCGAGCTCGAGGCGTCCGGCATCGTCTGACGCACCGCCGGGCTCGCCGGGGCGAGCCCGGGCGCGCAGCGCCGCCGGGCAGACATCCGACCAGTCGGGCATGATGGCGGCGTGATCCTCGACGCGCACCACCACCTCTGGGACCCGTCCGACCGCACCTACCCGTGGATGGACGACTCCGTCGCGCCCATCCGTCGGCGGTTCGACACCGACGACCTGCGCGCGGCGATCGCGGGCACGGACGTCACCGCCACGATCGCGGTCCAGGCCGTGCACGACCCCGCCGAGACCGCCTGGCTCCTGACGCAGCCGTCCCCCGTCGTCGGCGTGGTCGGCTGGGTCGACCTCACCGCGCCGGACGTCGTGCAGCAGCTGGCCGCGCTGGTCGACCTGCAGCAGCCGGGCGGCCCCCGCCTGGTCGGCATCCGGCACCTGGCCCACGACGAGCCGGACCCCGACTGGCTCGGCCGCGACGACGTGGTCGCGGGTGTGCGGGTCCTCGCCGCCGCCGGGATGCCCTTCGACCTGCTGATCCGCAACCGGGAGCACGCCGCTGCCGTGAGCCTGGTGGACGCCGTGCCCGACGGGGTGTTCGTGCTCGACCACGCCGGCAAGCCGGACATCGCCCACGACGACACCGACGTGCAGATCGCCTGGCGCGCCCGCATGGACGACCTCGCCGCCCGGCCGAACGTCCTGTGCAAGGTGTCCGGGCTGGTGACCGAGGCCGGGCCGGACTGGCAGGACCGACCGGTCGCCCGCTACGCCCGCGAAGCCGTCGAGGCGTTCGGCCCGGACCGTTCCCTCTTCGGTTCGGACTGGCCGGTGTCGACGCTGCAGGCCGACTACCGCACGGTGCTGGCCACCGCGACCGACGCCCTCGCCGACCTGTCCCACGACGAACGCGAGGCGGTGTTCCACCGGACGGCCGAACGCGTCTACCTTGCCGACCCCGCACCCCAGACATAGGATGTCTGCACGGTCACCGAGACCGTGAAGCGGCTCGAGGGTCGCGGTCGCTGCAGCGGAGCAGCGCGGAGAGCGAGGAACAATGCGGTTCGCACGACTCGGCCCGGCGGGTGGAGAGATCCCCGTGGCCATCGACCCCGACGGCACGACGTACGACCTCCGTCCGGTCACGTCCGACGTCTCGGGGGCGTTCCTGGCCGATGACCCCGTCGCGACGGTCCGGCGCGCGATCGAGGCCGGCGACCTGCCGCTGCTGCCCGACGCCGACTCCCAACGGCGTGGCGCACCAGTGGCGCGGCCCGGCAAGGTCGTGTGCATCGGCCTGAACTACCGCGACCACGCCGCGGAGACGGGCGCGGACATCCCCACCGAGCCGATCGTGTTCATGAAGGACCCGATGACGGTCATCGGACCCGACGACGAGGTCCTGGTCCCCCGCAACAGCCGCAAGACCGACTGGGAGATCGAGCTCGCGGTCGTGATCGGCACGACCGCCCGCTACTGCGAGTCCGAGGACGAGGCCCTCACCCACATCGCCGGCTACGTCATCGCGAACGACGTCTCGGAGCGCGAGTTCCAGATCGAGCGCGGCGGCCAGTGGGACAAGGGGAAGTCCTGCGAGACGTTCAACCCGCTCGGCCCCTGGCTCGTCACGCCCGAGGCACTCGCCGACGAGGGACTCGACCCGAACGCCCTGGCGCTGCACCTCAGCGTCAACGGCGAGGTCCGGCAGGACGGCTCGACCGCCGACATGATCTTCCGACCGAGCGAGGTCGTGCGGTACCTGTCGCAGTTCATGGTCCTGTACCCGGGCGACGTGATCAGCACCGGGACCCCAGCGGGCGTCGCGCTCGGCAGCGGTGCCCCGTACCTGCAGCCCGGCGACGTGGTCGAGCTCAGCGCGGACGGCCTCGGGTCGCAGCGCCAGACGATGGGTGCCGCCTGATGGCCGGCGCCGACGCGGCCAGCACTGCAGCGGCCGGCTCGCACGCCGGGATGCGCGCGATCGTCACCGGAGGCGCCTCGGGCATCGGCGCCGCGATCGTCCAGGCCCTCCGCGACCGCGGCGCCGAGGTCGCCGTGCTCGACCTCCGTGTCGACGGCCTGCCCGACGGCACCGTCGCCGAGCAGTGCGACGTCGGCGACGACGCCTCGGTACGCCGAGCCGTCCACGCCGCGGTCCAGGCACTCGGCGGGCTCGACGTGCTCGTCAACAACGCCGGCATCGGCGCGCAGGGCACCGTGGAGGACAACCCGGACGACGAGTGGCGCCGCGTGTACGAGGTCAACGTGCTCGGAGCGGTGCGGCTGAGCCGCGCCTGCCTGCCGTCCCTGCGGGAGTCGACCCGGGCCTCCATCGTGAACACCTGCTCGATCGCCGCGACCGCCGGGCTGCCCCAGCGTGCCCTGTACTCCGCGACGAAGGGCGCGATCGCCGCGCTCACCCGGGCGATGGCCGCCGACCACCTGCGCGAGGGCATCCGCGTCAACGCCGTGAACCCGGGGACCGCGGACACCCCGTGGGTCGGTCGCCTGCTCGAGTCCGCTGACGACCCGGCTGCGGAGCGCGCGGCGCTCGAGGCGCGGCAGCCCCACGGGCGGCTCGTCGCCCCGGAGGAGGTGGCCGAAGCCGTCGCCTACCTGACGAGTCCGATGGCGAAGTCGACGACGGGTGTCGACCTGGCGGTCGACGGCGGGATGCAGGCGCTGCGGCTCCGGCCGGAATGATGCTGCTCTGCCTGGGCCCCCGCCGCCGGTTCCGGATCGACGCGCCAGCGGCGAGCCGGCCGTGCCGGTGGGGAGAGGCCCGGTGCCGGTATCGTCGAGCCGTCCCGACCCAGCGTGGTCGGGTGGAGGGACCGCCATGGCTTCGCTGACCGACGACGCGATCGCACGCATCCAGGAGATGATCGTCACCGGCGAGCTCACGCCGGGGCAACGGCTGCCGCCCGAGAAGGAGCTCAGCGAGTCCCTCGGGCTGTCGCGGAACAGCCTGCGCGAAGCGGTGAAGGCCCTCGAGCTGATCCGCGTGCTCGACGTCCGACGGGGCGACGGGACGTACGTGACCTCGCTCGAGCCGTCGGTGCTCCTCGAGGCGGTCTCGTTCGTGGTCGACATGCACCACGACCGGTCCCTGGTCGACCTGCTCGAGGTCCGGCGCATCCTCGAACCGGCGTCCGCCGTCCTGGCGACCGCGCGCGCCTCCGAGCAGCAGATCGACCAGCTCGCGACCCTGATGGCGACGGTCGACGACAGCACCGGGGTCGAGGAGCTCGTCGCGCACGACCTGCTGTTCCACTCCACCATCGCGGGCATCGGCGGCAACCAGTACCTGTCCGGGTTGCTCGACGCACTGTCGAGCAAGACCGTGCGCGTGCGGGTCTGGCGTGGCCTCACCCAGAACGGCTCGGTGCAGCGCACGCTCGACGAGCACGCGGCGATCGTCGACGCGATCCGGCGGCGCGACCCGCAGCTCGTGCAGGCCCTCGTGGTGGCGCACGTCGAGGGCGTCGAACGGTGGCTCCGCCGGTCGCTCGACTGAACCCGTCGCGGGGTCCGATCCGCGCAGATGTGCACGTGACCAGCGAGCGGCGTGTTCACTCAGGGGCTGACATCGACTCGGACTGACCCGTCCGGGTCGCAGCCCCACCACCAGGAGGACACCGTGATCGGTCTCATCATCAGCTTGATCATCATCGGCCTGATCGCCGGCGCCCTCGCGCGCCTGATCATCCCCGGCAAGCAGAACCTGTCCATCCCCATGACGATCCTGCTCGGCATCGTCGGGTCGTTCGTCGGCGGGTTCCTCGGGTTCCTGATCTTCCAGCACGACCCCATGGACGGCTTCTTCCAGCCGGCCGGCATCATCGGGTCGGTCATCGGCGCCGTCATCGTGCTGTTCCTGTACACCCGGTTTGCGGGTCGGAGCGCTTCGCGCCGCTGAGCCGCAGGGCCGCTGAGCGCCGCTGCCGTTCGCACAACCAGAAGCGGCTCGCACCACGGGATCCCGTGGTGCGAGCCGCTTTCGGTTGTGCGAACGCGAACCGCGCCGCCGCCCGCACACGGGTCACCGCACGGGTCCCGCGGGTCAGGCGGTGAGCAGGCCCTCGGCGCGCAGGTCCTGCCAGAGCGCCTCGGGGACGGCCGCGGCGGCGCGGGCAGCGTTCTCGCGCACCTGCTCCGCCGACTGCGCCCCGACCGCCACCGCACGGACCGCCGGAGCCCGTCGGGGGAAGGCCAGTGCGGCCTCGGGCAGGGTGACACCGTGCCGCGAACAGACCGCGGCGAGCGCCCGGGCCCGCTCGACCAGCTGCGCCGGCGCCGGGGCGTAGTCGTACGTGGTGTCGGCAGCGGGCAGCGGACGGCTCAGCAGCCCGGAGTTGTACACGCCGACCGCGACGACGTCCACGCCGAGGTCGGCACAGCGCGCGACGAGCTCCGCCGCGGGCTGCTCGAGCAGCGTGTACCGACCGGCCAGCATGACGACGTCGCACAGTCCGGTCGCGACCGCGTCGGTGAGTGCCGCGACCGAGTTCGACCCGACGCCCACCGCGCGGACGACGCCCTCGTCCCGCAGCGCCGCCAGGGCCGGCAGCGCCTGGGTGAGCCCGGCGGACAGGTCGTACACGTCGGGGTCGTGCAGGTAGGCGATGTCGACGTGGTCGAGCCCGAGCCGCCCGAGGGACTCGTCGAGCGACCGTCGGACGCCGTCGGCCGTGGGGTCCCACTGCCGCACGGGGTCGTTCGGCACCGCGAACCCGTCGTCGTCGACGCCGTCACCGGGACCAGGGACGAGCCGCCGTCCGACCTTCGTGGAGATCGCGTACTCGCCGCGGGGCCGACCGGCCAGCGCGTCCCCGAGCCGTCGTTCGGACAACCCGACGCCGTAGTGGGGAGCGGTGTCGAAGCCGCGGACCCCGACCTCCCAGGCGGCATCGACCGTGGCGCGGGCCTGGTCGTCCGTGACCTCGCGCAGCAGGTTGCCGATGCCCGCGCCGCCGAACCAGAACGGTCCGCGGTCGAGGTCCACGTCGCTCATGCCTGCCCTTCGAGCGTCCACACGAGCGGGACGCCGTCGTCGTTGCCGGAGTAGTCGTCGTCGGCCTCGAGCAGCGGGTTGATGACGTCCTGCCACGCGGCGTTCACCGGGTCGTCCGCCAGTGACCGACGCATGGCACGGTAGTCCTCGACCTCGATCAGGTGGACCAGGTCCTGCCCGTCGCGCCAGATGCTCCAGTTCGCAACCCCGGCACCGCGCAGCCGTTCGGCGAGCTCGGGCGGGATCGTGGCGTGGGTCTGGTCGTACTCGTGTTCGCGGCCGGCGCGCAGGCGGGTCCGCGACAGGATGCGCTGCATCAGTCGCGCAGGAAGAGCTCGACGACGGGCACCGCGACGTCGGGTCGGACGATCGGCAGGGTCAGCGTCAGGGTGCCCGCCGGCTGCCCGCCGAGGCCGGTGTTCTGCGCGCGGGTCCCGGGCGGGATCTCGCGGAAGTGGATCTCCGACGCGTCGTTGAGCAGCTGCGCGTACGCGACCTTGCCGGCCAGGTCGGGCAGGTGCACGTGCTCGAACGGCCAGGTGAACAGGTGCAGGTAGAGCCGGTCGCCGCGCTGGGTGAACACCGTGCCGGCAGGTGCGCGGAACGTCGAGGGACCGGCGCCGTACACGGAGCGGTCGTGGCGGCGCATCCACTCCCCGATGCCGGCGAGTGCGTGCTGGGCCACCCCGTCGAGCTCGCCGCGGCCGGTCGGCCCGACGTTGAGCAGCATGTTGCCGTTGTTCGCCACCCCGTCGACGAGCATGCGGACGAGCAGGTCGACGCTCTTGACGTTGAGGTTGTCACGGTCGTAGCCCCACGAGCCGTTGAGGGTCTGGCACGCCTCCCACGGCACGGGTACCCCGTCGAGCTCCATCGGCTTGTCCGGCTGGTACTGCTCCGGTGTGACGATGTCGCCCGGGATGTCGAGCCGGTCGTTGACGATGATGCCCGGCTGCAGGCGCTTCGTCAGCGCCATCAGTTCCTCGGAGCCCCAGTCGTCGCGGCCCTTGCCGCCCCAGCGGTCCTCGTGGTCGTTGTCGCGGTACGAGAAGTCGTAGAACAGGTAGTCGATGCGGCCGTAGTCGGTCAGCAGCTCGGTGACCTGGCCGTGCAGGTACTCCCGGTAGCGGGCCATGTCGCGGCCCTCGTTGAGCCGGGCGATCTCCTCGGCGCTGTCGTCGCGCCGCGGGTGCACCCCGTCGATCGTGAAGTCCGGGTGGTGCCAGTCGATCAGCGAGTGGTAGAAGCCGACGCGGAGCCCCTCGGCGCGGACGGCGTCGACGAACTCGCGGACGATGTCCCGTCCGAAGCGGGTGTTCGTGGCCTTGTAGTCGGTGAGCGCGGAGTCCCACAGGCAGAAACCCTCGTGGTGCTTCGTGGTGAGGACGACGTACTTCATGCCGGCCTCGCGGGCACGACGGGCCCAGTCGGCCGGGTCGAACAGGTCAGGGTCGAAGTGGTCGAAGTACCGCTGGTAGTCCTCGTCCGTGATGCGCTCGTGGTTCTTCACCCACTCGTGCCGAGCCGGCAGGGCGTACAGCCCCCAGTGGATGAACATGCCGAATCGGTCGTGGCTGAACCAGGCGGGGAGGCCCGTGGCGTCGGTGTCGGTCTGCGGCTGGGCGGGTGCGGTGATGGTCATGGGACCCGAAGTTCCTTTCGTGGAGGTGGAGATGGTCAGCGGCCGCCGAGGCCGGAGGTGACGATGCCCTTGACGAGGTGCTTCTGCAGCAGGATCAGCAGGATCACGGTCGGCAGCATCGAGATCACCGACGCCGCCATGACGAGGTTCCACTCGCTCCCCTGCTGCCCGAAGAACTGCTGCAGGCCGAGCGGGATCGTGCCGTGCGCCTCGACGTCGTTCACGACGACGAGCGGCCAGAGGAACGAGTTCCAGTACGAGATGAACGAGAACACGGCGAGGACCGCCATGGTCGGCCGGGCGAGCGGGAGCATCACCGAGAAGAACGTCCGGACCGGACCGGCACCGTCCACACGGGCGGCGTCGTCGAGCTCCTGCGGCACCGTGAGGAAGAACTGCCGGATCAGGAATGCGCCGAGCGCGGTGAACGCCCACGGGATGATGAGCGCCTGGAACGTGTCGACCCACCCGAAGCCCTGCATCATCACGTACATCGGGATGACGAGCACGTCCTGCGGGATCATCAGCGTGACCAGGAACAGCAGGAAGACGGTGTTCCGACCGCGCCAGCGCAGCCGTGAGAACGCGTAGCCGGAGAGCACGGCCACGGCGACGTTGATCGCGGTGCCGGCAGCGGCGACGAACACGCCGTTCAGGATGAACCGCGCGAAGGGCAGGTACGTGAACGCCTGCACGTAGTTGTCCCACTCGAGCGAGCGACCCCACAGCGTCGGCGGCGTGGTGAACACCTGGTCGGCGGGCTTCAGGCTGGTCGCCACCATGTAGATGAGCGGCGACACGAACAGCAGCGCGACGAGGCACAGCAGCGCGTAGCCGATCGCGTGCCGGACCCGGCCGGGCCGTGGTGCCGACTTCGTGCGGGCGACGGACCGGGGGTTGACCGTCCGGTTCGAGGTGGTCGCGCCGAGACGCGAACGGACCGCTTCACTCATAGTGCACCCACCGCTTCTGCCCGAGGAACTGGACGGCCGTGATCCCGAGGATGATGACGAACAGGACCCAGGCCCCGGCGGACGCGAGTCCGAGCTGCTGGTTCTGGAAGCCCGTGTTGTAGATGTACTGCACGAGGGTCTCGGTCGCGGTGCCCGGCCCGCCCTTGGTCAGGACGAACGGCTGCACGAAGACCTGGAACGAGGTGATGAGCGTCATCATCGTCGCGAAGAACACCGACGGCGAGATGAGCGGGAACTTGATCGCCCAGAACGTCTGCCAGGCGTTCGCCCCGTCGAGCTGCGCGGCCTCGATCTGGTTCTCCGGGACGCCGTCGAGCGCGGCCGAGAAGATCAGCATGTTGTAGCCGAAGCCCTGCCACACGCTCATCGCGACGATGGCGAGCATCGCCCAGTGCTCGTCGGCCAGGAAGTTCGGGGCGTGCACCCCGACGGTCGACTGCAGCGACGCGTCGATCGCGCCGCCGGGCTGGTACAGCATCCGCCAGACGACGACGTTCGCCACGATCGGCGTGATCGTCGGGATGAAGAACAGCACGCGGAAGACGTGGCGTCCCGCGATCCGCGGGGTCAGCCAGGCGGCCAGGCCGAGCGACACCACGAGGTTGAGCGGCACGTACAGCACCACGAACAGCGTGGTGTTGAGCGTGACCGTCCGGAACACCGGGTCGGAGAACAGCCGGACGTAGTTCTCGATGCCGGCGAACGAGCGGGCACCGAGCGTCGGCCAGTTCATGAAGCTCACGACGAGCGAGGCGATGATCGGGAACGCCGTGAAGGCGACGAGGCCGATGGAGTGCGGCGCGGCGAAGGCGGCGCCCCACCACGAGCGGCGGCCGGCGGAGCTGTCCTCGCCGCCCGTCCGGCCCGGCGCAGCCGAGCCGGCCACGGCGGTGGCCACCGCGGGGACGGCGGGGACCGCTGCCTCGGCCGGTGGGTCCTGGATGGTGGTCATGCGACGACCTCCTCGTCGTTCGCGGGGTCTGCAGGTGAGGTGGGACGGAACGGGAGGCACGGGGCGGGGTCGACCCGCGCCTCCAGTCCGACGGGTGGTGCGCTGGTTACTGCGTGCCGAGCTGGCCGGCGATGGAGGACATGGTCTCCTTGCCGGTGGACTGCCCGTTCACCGCCTGCAGGGCGTACTGCGTGAACAGCTGCGACAGCTGGTCGCTCTGCTTGTTGCCGAGCAGCGGCGACGACTTCGCCAGCGCGGCCTTGAGCGCGTCCTCGGCCCCGGGGATGCCGGCGCTGGAGTACCACGAGGCCTGTGCCGCGGTGCGACCCGGGAAGGCACGACCCTGCTCGGCGAGCGAGGTCAGGACCTTCTCGCTCGTCATCGTCTGGACGGCCTTGAACGCCTGCTCCGGGTACTTGCACTGCTTCGAGACACCGAAGCCGGAACCGGCGGCGAACGTCGACGGGCCGGACGTGCCGGACGGCAGCGTCGTGACGCCGAGGTCGAACTTGACCTTGGCCTTCTGGCTGATGAGCGACCACGGACCGTCGGTGTACATCGCGACCTTGCCGGCGGCGAAGTCGTTGCTCGACTGCGACGAGTCGGACGACGCCTGCGAGGCGTAGCCCTTCTTCACCAGGGTGCTGAGCCAGTCCAGGCCGTCGGCGAACTTGCTGTCCGTCGCGTCGATCTTGCCGCCGGAGGTGATCACGCGGCCGCCGTTGTAGCCGTAGATCATCGACTCGAGGTTCAGGTCGCTCACGGTCGAGCCGAACTCGGTGATGCCCTTGTCCTTGAGCGCCGCGCCGGCCTGCTCGAACTGGTCGGTCGTCCAGCCCGGCTCCGGGTCGGCGACGCCGGCCTGCTTGAAGAGGTCCTTGTTGTAGAACATCATGATGGGGCCGGTGTCGTAGGGCAGGCCGTAGAGCTTGCCGTCGACCTTCATGCCGTCGAGCGCGGTGCTGTCGAAGGCGGACAGGTCGGTGCCGTCCTTCTTCGCCAGGTCGTCGAGCGGCAGGAGCGACTCGGTGTAGTTCGCAGCACGCAGGGACTGCATGCTGACGACGCACTGGGCGCTGCCGGTGCTCAGCTGCGTGCTGAGCTTGGTGAAGTAGTTCTCGAACGGGGCGCCCTGGATCTTCAGGGTGATGCCGTCCTCGCTCTTCACGGTGTCGGCGACCTTCTGCCAGGCGGCCTGGTCCTCTTTCCCGGCGATCCACATGGACCAGGTCATCGAGTCCTTGGACTGGCTGCCGTTGGCACTGCTGCCGGAGGAACAGCCTGTCAGCACGAGGGTCGCGGCAGCTGCTGCCGCGAGCCCCGCGATGAAACGTCGTTGCATCGGTGTCTCCACTTCGTCGTGGTGCTGGGATGTGTCGGGGGTGTTCAGGCGGGTCGGGGGTGCGCTGGTGTCCGCGCCGGCTCAGGCGACGCGGATCGCGTCGCGGACCGGGTCGGCCGCCGAGGCCGCCGCCCAGACCGGGCCGTCGGGGTAGGTGTACGTGTCGAGGGAGTCGGCGAGCATCTCGGTACCGGCTCCGGGGGCGGTCGGGGGCCAGTACCGGCCGCCGTGCACGTCGACCGGGGTCACGAAGTGCTCGTGCAGGTGGTCGACGAACTCGATGTAGCGCCCCTCGAGTTCGCCGGTGAGTGCGACCGCGTCGAACATCGACAGGTGCTGCACCGCCTCGCACAGGCCCACACCGCCGGCGTGCGGGCAGACCCGGACGCCGTGCTTGGCCGCCAGCAGCAGGATCGCGATGTTCTCGTTGACGCCGGCGACCCGGGTGGCGTCGATCTGCAGCACCCGCATGGCGTCCGCCTGGATGAGCTGCTTCGCGATCACCCGGTTCGCCATGTGCTCGCCCGTCGCCACCGGGATCGGGGCGATCCGGCGGGCGATCTCGGCGTGGCCGAGGACGTCGTCCGGGCTGGTCGGTTCCTCGACCCAGGCGATGTCGAACTCCCGCAGCCGGTCGACCCACGCCACGGCTGCGTCGACGTCCCACCGCTGGTTCGCGTCGATCGCGATGCGGATGTCCGGGCCGACGACGTCGCGCGCGATGCTCAGACGTCGGACGTCCTCGTCGACGTCGCCGCCGACCTTGAGCTTGATCTGGGTGAAGCCCTCCTCGACGGCCTCGCGGCACAGGCGGGCGAGCTTGTCGTCGTCGTAGCCGAGCCAGCCGGGGGTGGTCGTGTACGCCGGGTACCCGAGCTGCTCGAGCTTCCGGCGGCGTTCGGCACGCAGGGGTTCGGCGCGGCGGAGC
The DNA here is from genome assembly GCF_001864835.1 of Curtobacterium sp. MCBA15_001. Classification (GTDB taxonomy): domain Bacteria; phylum Actinomycetota; class Actinomycetes; order Actinomycetales; family Microbacteriaceae; genus Curtobacterium. The sequence goes on from NZ_MJGI01000003.1 coordinate 18,233, forward strand.
AGCTCCAGCGCTTCGTCCGGGGTAATGGCGTCGGTCAGGTACCGGAAGTCGACGAGCTCGACGAGGTCCTCGGGGGTCATGCCGGCCAGCAGCGCCCAGAGCGGCTGCCCGGCACGCTTGGCGCGGAGGTCCCACAGCGCGTTCACCACGGCGCCGATCGCCATGTGCATCACGCCCTTCTCGGGACCGAGCCACCGCAGCTGCGAGTCGTGGACCATGCTCCGCCACGTGCCGCCCATGTCCGCCAGCAGCGCCTCGGCGTCCCGGCCGACGACGTGCCCGCGGAGGGCGGCGATCGCTGCCTCCTGCACCTCGTTGCCACGGCCGATCGTGAAGACGAACGCCGAGCCGCTGTGGCCGTCGAGGGCGTCGGTGGTCACCTCGACGTAGGCGGCGGAGTAGTCGGGGTCGGGGTTCATCGCGTCGGATCCGTCGTGTTCCCGCGAGGTGGGGAACCGGATGTCGCGGACCCGCAGACCGGTGATGCGGCTCATCGTTGCTCCTGCCCGTCCGGTCACCGTCGACCGAACGAGGCAATCAAAACATCGGATGTCTACCGCGTCAAGCACTTCTTTCGTGACGATTGCGCGGATTCTGCAGCGTAAGCGTCCGATGACTTCCGGGGCCGGAACGCGCGCGGGAGGACGGAACGCGCGCGGTCCGGGACGCACGACGAGCCGGACGGGAGGCGCGGGGCGGCTGGACCCGCGCCTCCCGTCCGGCACTGCGCGCGACCGCCGCCGGATCAGGAGGCGGCGAGCACGCCCATCTCGCGCACGACCGCGCGGACGCGGGCGGCGAACTCCTCCGACGAGCCGACCGTCGCCCGGTGCGCGGTCTCGATGACCGCTGCCATGACCAGCGTGACGGCGGTCCGGGCGGTGTCGGCATCCGTGCGCTCGCACGCCACCTGGTGCACCGCGACCCGCGCGTCGGCCATCCACTGCAGCATCGTCGGGACCATCTCGGGCCGAGCGCGCAGCAGGACCTTCATCCGCGCCCGGTCCGCCGGCAGCTCGAGGGTCCCAGCCACCAGGTCGCACAGATCGGCGACCACCGAGCCGGTCGCAGCGACGAAGGCCGCGCGTGCATCGGCGGGGACACTGACGGTCGGCAGGCCGAGCGCCGCGTTCCCCTTCGACGGGAAGTAGTTGAAGAACGTGCGCGGGGAGACGCCCGCGTCGTCGCAGATCTCCTCGACCGTGACGCCCGCGAGCCCGCGGTCCGTGACGAGTCGGAGCGCCGAGGCGTGGATGGCCTGGCGGGTGCGCTGCTTCTTGCGCTCCCGGAGGCCGCAGGTCTCGAGGTCCGGTTCGGTGATGCTGCTCACGGGGTGCTCCTGGTGCGGGTCGGGGCCTCCCACCTGGTGTGGGAGGCCCCGAGGGTGCTGGTCGTCAGCGCGTGCGCTGGACGGGGATCGAACCGGTGGACGGCGCCGTGGGCGAGCCCATCGTGTTCGCGGCGGACACGGCCTGGACCTCGAGGTCGTCGGCGGTGCCGTCAGCGTCGGCCTGTTCCTGCAGGGCCGAGCTCTTGCGGAGCGGCGGCGCCTTGAAGAACCAGCTGAGGACGAACGCCAGCAGGATCACGCCGAAGCCGACCCAGTAGACGGTCACGGCCGAGGTGTTGAACCCGGACATGAACGGGCGGGTCAGCGCCGGTGCGGCGCCGTTCAGGAACGACGTGTCGCTGGTGTCGGCGCTCGAGCTCGACGACGACCCGGTGCCCTTGTCGAGCTGCTTGACGATCGACGGGACGACCTGGTCGACGTAGTACTGCCGGTCGGACGCGTTCGACCAGTCGACGACGAGGGTGCCGTCCTGGACGGTGGCGTGCGCCTTGTCGGCCGCGGCGGCGAGCGCGGAGGCCTCGGCGGACGGGGTGGCTGCGGCGACCTGCTGGTCGATGACCGACTGTGCGGCCGCTGCGGGGACGGTGCCGGCGGCGACCTGCGTCTGCACGGCAGCGGTGACCTGCTGCGTGACAGCCTGGTCGGCTGCCTGCTTGGCGGCCGTGGTGCCGGACGCCAGCCCTTCGGACACCTGCTGCTTGATCGGGGTGACGATCGGGGTCCAGATCTGGTCCATGACGCCCTGGTTCGCCTTCGCCGACGCGACGGTCGGGTTGAGCGCAGCGTCGAGGCCGTCCGTCAGGTTGCCCTTGTCGGCGGTGGCGCTGAGGATGTTCGCCGGCATCACCGAGAACAGGATCGAGAGCAGCACGGCGGTGCCGAGTGTGCCACCGATCTGGCGGAAGAAGGTCGCCGACGACGTGGCCACACCCATGTCACGCGGCTGCACCGAGTTCTGCGACGCCAGGGTGATGCTCTGCATGAGCTGCCCCAGCCCGAGGCCGATCAGGAACATGCCGACCATCAGGAACCAGAGCGGCTTGTCGATCGTCATGAACGTCAGCACGACGTACCCGAGCGACACCAGCGCCGTGCCGATGACCGGGAAGATCCGGTAGCGGCCCGTGCGGGCGACGATCTGGCCGGACGCGATCGAGGCGATCATCAGCCCGCCGATCATCGGCAGGGTCGCGAAGCCCGACTCGGTGGGCGTCAGACCGGTGACGATCTGCAGGTACAGCGGGATGGTCAGCATGGCGCCGAACATCGCGAAGCCGACCAGGAAGCCGAGCACCGTCGCCATCGAGAACACACCCGAGCGGAACAGCTTGAGCGGGATGATCGCGTCGTCCTTCATGAGCGTCTCGACGACCAGGAAGGTGACCAGGCCCACGGCACCGATCACGTAGCAGGCGATCGCGCCGGCGGAACCCCAGCCCCACGTGCGGCCCTGTTCGGCGACGAGCAGCAGCGGCACCAGCGTGGCGATGACCGAGGTCGCACCCCACCAGTCGATGCGCGGCTTCGACTTGGCGTCACCGAACTTCGGCAGGTGCAGGAACGCGATGACCATGAGCAGGGCACCCACGCCGATCGGCACGTTCACCAGGAAGACCCAGCGCCAGCCGGTGATGCCGAGGATGCTCGACGCGCCGGCGAACAGGCCGCCGATGAGCGGGCCGATGACGCTCGAGATGCCGAACACGGCGAGGAAGTACCCCTGGTACTTGGCACGCTCACGCGGGGCGAGGATGTCGCCCATGATCGCCAGCGGCAGCGACATCAGCGCGCCGGCACCGATGCCCTGGAAGGCGCGGAACGCCGCGAGCATGACCATCGACGTCGACATCGTGGACAGCAGCGAGCCGATGATGAACACCGCGATGCCGAAGATGTAGAGCGGCCGGCGTCCGAAGACGTCGGAGAGCTTGCCGTAGATCGGCGTGGTGATGGTGCTGGCGATGAGGTACGCCGTGGTGACCCAGGCCTGCTGGTCGAGCCCGTGCAGGTCGTCACCGATGGTGCGGATCGCGGTGCCGACGATCGTCTGGTCGAGCGAGGACAGGAACATCCCGGCCATCAGGCCGTAGATGACCAGCAGGATCTGGCGGTGCGACATGATCGGCTTGCCCGGCGTGGTCGCCGATGCTGCCGATCGCCCGCGCGACACCTCGACGGGTGCGGTGGCTGTTGACATGGGGAGTCCTTCAGAGCGGTTCGTGTGGAGTGCGGTCCGCCTCTTTGCAGACGCTGCAACTTTACATCACGAGCAGTGTTGCGGGCAACGCAATCTTGCCATCACCGCAGGTTCGTGAGTGCTCCTTCAGCAAGTCGTCCGCTACGGTCGGTCGTCATGGTGAGGACGACGTGGGGGGACGTACCGGTCGAGCTCCGGACGAAGGTCGAGGACGTGCTCGGGGGCAGGGTGGTCGGCGCGACGTCGCAACCCGGTGGGTACTCCCCCGGCGGTGCCGACCGGGTGGTCACCGAGACCGGCATCCGGGCGTTCGTGAAGACCCTCTCGCGCGCGCGGAACCCGGACGGGTTCGCCTTCCACGAACGGGAGGCCCGGGTCGTGTCCGCGCTGCCGTCCGGCGTGCAGGCACCCCGGCTCCGGGCGGCGCTCACCGCCGACGTCGACGGTGACCGCTGGATCGCGCTGGTCCTCGACGACGTCGAGGGACACCACCCCGGCCTCGCCCGGGACGGCTCCGACGTCACCGCTGTCCTCGACGCGCTGCACACGCTGCCCCGTGCCACCGGGGACCTCGCCGACCTGCCGCACGCGGGGCCGGACCTCGCCCCGGAAATCGCGGCGTGGGACCGGATGCTGGCGGACGGCCTCCCGGACGTCGTCCCCGCCGAGGTGGCTCGGGACGCACCAGCGTTCGCGGTGGCGGCGCGGACTGCCGCAGCAGCGGTCGACGGCGAGCACCTGGTGCACCTGGACTGCCGGGCGGACAACCTGCTGGTCGACCAGGACGGTGTCGTCTGGGTGGTCGACTGGCCGTGGGCCGGCATCGGCGCGCACTGGCTCGACCCGCTGACCTACCTGCTCGACACGCTCGTCCGGGGCGAGGACGTCGACGTGGAGCACCACCTGTCCTCGCACCCGGTGTTCGCCGGGCTGTCGTCGGACTCGGTCGACGCGGTGCTCGCCGGCCTCGCGGGCATGTTCCTCGAGAAGGCCGCGATGCCCGCGCCGCCGGCCATGCCCACGAACCGGGCCTTCCAGCGCGCGGAGGGGCTGGCCGCGGCGGCCTGGCTGCAGCGACGCGGGGGCCGGAACTGATCCGCGGAGGACGAGCTCCGGTCCCCCATCTGTCCAGGAAGCGCGCTGGTCCCGCGCGTACGGTCCAGCCAATGAACGACGAGCACGCAAGCCACCGTCCCGAAGAGGACGCCGCACGTCTCGGACTCGTCGTTGTCGGTGAGGCAGCAGCGCTGCACTCCGGTGACGAGTCCGCTCTCGACGCCAGCGAGGAGAACATCCGCGAGACCGTCGACGGCATGGTCGACCAACCGCTCACCGACCGGCAGGAAGAGGTCGTCCAGCGACTCGCGTCCGCCGGCGGCACGCTCACCGCGGGCCTGAGCGGGGCACTCGCCGCACAGACCGGTCGGCCGGTCGACGAGGTGCTCGAGGGCGCTGCCCGCAGCATCGTGTGGCAGGAGCGGATGGCGGCGGACCGCGACCGGAACGAGGCAGAGCTCGCCGCGGGGCTGCCGGAACAGCACGACAAGGACGCACCGCACCACGAACAGCGCCGCGCCTCGGACGACCAACGCCAGCGGTCGAGCGAGGACACCCGCCGCGACACCGAGGACACCGCCGACGAGGGTCGCGGTCGCGGCTCAGACGAGCACCGACGCCCGGGGTCCGACGAACGCTGACACACGCGGTCACGAACGAGCACGCGTCGGCGGACGTTCCGTAGCGTTGCCGCCATGCCGAAGCGACTGCTGCTCAACGTCTTCGAGATGAACTGCGTGGGGCACATCACCCACGGCCTGTGGCGCCTGCCGGGCAACAACCGGCACCGCTACACGGACATCCGCTACTGGACCGAGTTGGCCCGGACCGCCGAGGCCGGCCAGTTCGATGCGGTGTTCATCGCCGACGTCCTCGGCGCCTACGACGTGTACGGCGGCTCCCCCGCGCCGGCACTGCGCGAGGGACTGCAGATCCCGAACAACGACCCGATGCTGGTCGTCCCGGCGATGGCGGCGGTCACCGAGCACCTCGGCTTCGGCATCACGGCCTCGACCAGCTACGAGCCGCCGTTCGCGTTCGCCCGCCGGATGTCGACGCTCGACCACCTGACGAACGGCCGGGTCGGCTGGAACGTCGTCACGAGCTACCTGCCGAACGCCGCACGCAACTTCGGGCTCGCCACGGAGATCCCACACGACACCCGGTACGAGATCGCCGACGAGTACCTCGACGTCGTCTACCAGCTGTGGGAGGGCTCGTGGGAGGACGACGCCGTGCTCCGTGACGCCGACCAGGGTGTGTACACCGACCCGACGAAGGTGCACCCGATCGACCACGTCGGACCGCACTTCAGCGTCGCTGGCCCGCACCTCTCCGAGCCGTCACGGCAGCGCACCCCGACGCTCTTCCTGGCGACCGGCTCCCCCGCCGGCATCGCCCGCGCTGGACGCCACGCCGAGGTGGTCTTCACCGGCGGGCACGGCGTGCAACGGACCGCCGATGCCGTCCGTGACGCCGCGGCGTCGGCAGGACGTGACCGCGACGACGTCCGGTTCGTCACGCAGGCCGCGGTGATCACGGCACCGACCCAGCGCGAGGTCGAGGACAAGGTCGCGCAGTACCGGGCCTTCGCCAGTGAGGAGGGTCCACTCGTGCACGGGAGCGTCCCCTTCGACGCCCTGTCGCACCCGCGGAGCCGCACGGTGCGGGACGCCCTCGAGGCGGAGGGGGTCGCAGGCGGTGAGCGACTGGTCGGCCGCGTCGCGCTCGACGCCACCGTCGGCGAGCTGCTCGACCGGGTGGACGAGGCCTGGCACGGTGCGTTCTGGGCCGCCGGCGTGCCCGAGGCGGTCACCGAGCAGATCGAGGGCTGGCTGGACGACGACGGGATCGACGGCATCAACCTGCGGCAGTACCACTCGTTCGACACCGTGCGCGACTTCGGCACGCACGTCACCCCGCTGCTGCGCGAGCGTGGGCGTCTGCCCGAGCGGTACACCGACGGCGAGACCCTGCGCGAGCGCGTGACGGGAGGCTCCGCTCGGCTCCCGGGGTCGCACCCGGCCGCCGCACACCGCCGCACGACCGTCCCCGCCTGACCGGCCCCGCCCGACGAGCCGCACCCGCTGGCCGCCGCTCACCCGACGAGCAGCCGACGCACCCCGTCCGTCACGACGCGGCGCGTGACGTCACCGTCCCGCCGCGCCTTGGCCCGCAGCGCCGCACCCTCCCAGAGGTCGACCAGCTGCGCGCCGAGGAGGTCGGGGTCCCGGTCGGCGCCGACGTCGCCCTGCGCCTGCGCCTGCCGGACCGCACTCGCCAGCCGGTCGACCCACTCGTCGAACAGCCCGTCGACGTGGGCGGCCACCGCGGGTTCGTCCGTGGCGGTGTCGACGGCCAGGTTGCCGAGCAGGCAGCCGTACCGGAAGTCGATCCCGGCCAGGCGGTCGAGCATGACGTCGAAGTACCGGGTGATCCGGTCGAGCGCCCGCGGCACGGAGTCGTCATCGAGCACGTCGATCGGCGATGCCGCAGCGAACCGGTCCGCGACCTCGCGGGCCAGGTCGGCCTTGGACCGGAAGTGGTTGTAGAAGGAGCCCTTCGGTGCACCGGCAGCCCCGGTGATCGCGGCGACCCCGGTGCCGGCGTACCCGTGCTGGTGGAACTCGACCAGGGCGGCATCCACGATGGCATCGCGCAGGCTCGGTTTCGGCATGCACCGATCTTCGCACTCCGGGAATGAGACGACCGGTCGTTTTGCTGACCTCCACAGCAGCATCGCCGGATGCCCCGACGGAAGGAACCCACCATGACCACACTCGCCGGACAGATCGTCCTGGTCACCGGAGCGAACGGCGGACTCGGTACCGAGTTCGTCCGCCAGGCCCTGAAGCGCGGCGCGACGAAGGTGTACGCCGCAGCACGCCGACCTCGCGACTGGGACGACGCCCGCGTCGTCCCGCTCGTCCTCGACGTCGCCGACGAGGCATCGGTCGCCCTCGCAGCGTCCGAGGCAGCCGACGTCACCGTCGTCGTCAACAACGCCGGACAGCTGCGCCCGGGCGGACTCGTCGACGGCCCGCTGGAGGACGTCCGCGCCCAGATCGAGACCAACCTGATCGGACCGCTGCTGGTGACCCGCGCGTTCGCCCCCGCCCTGCGACGCGCGCACGGTGCCGTCGTCAACGTCGCCTCGGTGCTCAGCTGGCTCGCCGGCAGCGGCGCGTACGGCGTCTCGAAGGCCGGGCTCTGGTCCGCGACGGACTCCACCCGGATGGAGCTCGCGGGCGACGGGGTCCAGGTCGTCGGGGCCTACCTCGGCTACACCGACACCCCGATGACCGACGGAGTCGACGCCCCGAAGAACACCCCCGAGCAGGTCGTCACGGCCGTGTTCGACGGCCTCGAACAGGGCGAGCCCGAGGTGCTCGCCGACGAACTGACGCGCGCGGTGCGAGCCGGTCTCGGCGCGTCACTGGCCGACCGGTACGCAGCGCTCGGCGCCTGAGGCGCCCACCCTGACGGACGGAAGGCCCGGTGCCAGCTGGCACCGGGCCTCCTGTCCGTCAGTCGGTACGGACCGTCAGACGGGACGGTCCGTCAGGAACGCCACCAGGCATCGAAGGGCGTCGCCGGGACCTGCCGCTTGTGCTCCGTGGCGTGGTAGCGGGCCTCGATCGCCTCGGCGACCTCGACCGGCACGTCGCGCCCCTGCAGGTAGGCGTCGATCTCGGCGTACTGCATGCCGAGGTTGGCCTCGTCGGTCTGTCCGGGCAGGTCGTCGAGCAGGTCCGCGGTCGGGGCCTTCTCGTACAGGCGGGCCGGCGCCCCGAGGTGCTCGAGGAGCTGGCGGCCCTGGCTCTTCGTCAGGCCGGTGAGCGGTGTCAGGTCGACGCCGCCGTCGCCGTACTTCGTGAAGAAGCCGGTCACGGCCTCGGCCGCGTGGTCCGTGCCGACGACCAGCAGACCCTGCTGCCCGGCGACCGCGTACTGGGCGACCATGCGCATCCGGGCCTTGACGTTGCCCTTGACGAAGTCACTCAGCTCGACGCCCGACTCGAGCGTGTCACGGACGACCCCGTCGACCCCGTGCTCGATGTTGACCGTGATGCCGGGTGCCGCGGCGATGAAGCGCAGCGCGAGCTGGGCGTCGTCCTCGTCCGCCTGCACGCGGTACGGCATCCGCACCGTGGTGAACGTGGCGTCGTGCCCGTCCGCCCGCAGCGACTCGATCGCGAGCTGGCACAGGCGCCCGGCGAGGGACGAGTCCTGACCACCGCTGATCGCGAGGACGAGGCCCTTCGCACCGGTGGTCAGCAGGTAGTCGCGCAGGAAGGCGACGCGACGTTCGACCTCGTGGGCCGGGTCGATGTCGGGCTGGACGTTGAGTTCCGCGGCGATGGCCGCCTGCTGTTCGCGCACCGCTCCAGTATCCCTCGCAGTGCCCTCCGGTGTCAGGACACCGAGCGGGCCGTCAGGTGCGCGGTGCGCCCAGTGGCGCGACGGTGTTGTCGTGGTCGACGCCGATGGCGCACCGGCAGACGACGTGCAGCGTCTCGCCGGGGGTCGTCAGGAGCCGGAAGCGCTCGGCGTGGACGGGGCCGGCGATGCGGTCGTGGGGGTGCGTGTCGTGGGTGTGCACGGTGGTCCTGTCGTTCTCGTGGTCGTTCGTCGGTGTGGTCGTTCGTCGGTGGCGTCAGCGCGGTGGTGGCGACCGGCGAGGCGGTGCGGCGGGCGCCCGAACGCCCGTCGCACCGCCCGGTCACTCAGCCGCGTCGCACCCGGCGCAGGACGAACGTCCCACCACCGGCGGCGAGCAGCAGACCGGCGACGAGCAGGAGCATCCCCATGCCCTCAGCGCCGGTGTAGGCGAGGGTCCCGCCACCGGTCAGACCGGTGCCGTTCCCGACGGGTCCGACCTGGCCGGCCAGCCCGGCCGGTCCCTGCGGCCCGGCGGGGCCATCGGCACCAGGCGCACCCGGGGCGCCCGGCGTTCCGGGCGTTCCGGGTGTTCCGGGCGTGCCCGGGGTCCCCGGGTCGGCGACGACGACGAAGCCGACGGCCACCGGCCCACTGGTGAGCCCACCGATCGTCTCGGTCGCCGATGCGACGTGGTCACCCGTGCCGACCGCTGGGAACGTCACGGTCCACGAGCCGGTGCCGTCCGCGGTGGTGCTGACCGGCGTCCCGCCGTCGAGCGTCACGTCGACCGTGGCGCCGGGCTCCGCGGTGCCCACGACGGGGACGTCCACGGTGTCGTCGTCCGTGGCGACGGGGATCTCGGTGCCGTCCTCCGGGTCGGTGATCGTGATGCCGGCGAACGGGTCCGCCTGCACGGTCGAGCTCGCCAGGTCGACGGTCGCCAGGTCGGCGGCCGGCAGCAGCTGCAGGCGCACGGCCCGCACCGTCGTGGCCCCGGTGGCGTCCGCGGTCGGCTCGGTGAAGCGCGGCGCGGTCTGCGAGTTCAGCGTGATGCTGACGAGCTGGTTCACGGTCGCCAGCAGCGGCTGGAGTGCGGTCACCGTCTCGGTGACGGTGGTCAGCAGCGTCGCGACGGTGTCCTGCACGACGTCACCACCGAGCACTTCACCCACGCCGGCGACGAGTGCCGGTACCAGGGTCGTCGCCAGGAGCGGCTGCAGCGCCGCGTCGAGGAGGCCGACCGCCGGGCCGACGAGGCCATCGCCCGCGACCGTCAGGGTCGGCGTGCCGGCACCGGTGCCGAGCAGCTGCCCGACGGTGGTGTCGACGGTCAGGTCGACGGTCGCGGCCGGGATGCCCAGCGCGGTGACGCCGGACGAGAGCTGCACCTGCACGGCGGCGGCGTCCAGGACGTCGGTGATGCTCGCCGTGAGCAGGTCCGGCAGCTGCGTCGTCAGGATGTCCGACAGCGCCCCGGTGATCTGTGCGTTGACGGTGGCGTCCTGCAGCAGCGTCGTGTCCGCCGGTAGGTCGTTGAGCGTGTAGAGCTGCCCGAGGTCGATCAGGACCGTGCCCGTGGACAGGTCGAGCGTGACGCGCCCGAGGTCAGAGGCTGCTGCGTCGCCGCTGCGAGCGCCTGCTGCAGGTCGACGTCCGCCGTGACCTGCGCGGTGGTGTCGGAGACGGTCAGCGCACCGAGGCCGAGTCCGTTGAGCGCAGTGGTCAGCGGGCCGGTCAGGGCCGCGACCGCACCGTCGGTGACGCCGTCCTCGCCGAGCAGGCCGTTCAGGGTGTCGCTCGACGTGCCGAGCGCGGTGTCGAGGTCGGCGACCAGGGCCTGGACGGCCGGGCTGACGAGCCGAACCTGGGCCCCGGCGACCTGGTAGTCGGTCGTCGTCGTGGCGCCGGTGAAGGTCCGCTGTGCCTCGGCGCGCGACGAGAGCGCTCCGAACCCGACGGCCACGTCGCTGACGACGTCCTGGGCTCCGAGGCCGGCGACGAGCGGACCGAGGTCGATCGAGGCGCCGGTGCCCGGCACTGCCGACCCGACCTGGATCGCGCCGTCCCCACCGACGGCGCCGGCAGCAGCCAGCGCGCCCGTGGTGGTCGTCGAGGCGACCTGGCCGGCGACGCCCACGTCGACCAGGCCGTTGGCGCCGAGCAGCTGGATGCCCCCGGGCACCTGCACCCCGACGGTGTCCAGCACGGCGAGGTCGAGCGGGTCCGTCTCGGACGCCGCCACCCCTCCGGGAGCGGTGGCCGCGAAGGACCCGGCCAGGGCCGCGATCGTGTCCAGGTCGACGGAGCCGCTGCCGGCGACGAGCCGACCCTCGGCCTGGGTCGCGTCCGCGGTGGCCGCGTTCGCTGGGAGTGCGGCGCCGCCGATGACGACGGCCGCGACGGTGGCGGTCGCCCCGGCGCGGAGCGCGAGACGGAGTGCAGTGCGTGGCATCGATGCCTCTTCCTCCGGCGGACCTGGTCCGCCGCTGATCCATCCCCCGTGGTGAACGAGGGATCCGACGGGACCGCTGGTGAGGCGGTTCCCGGATGTCTGGGATGCGCGGGCGTGCGCTCGTCGGACTAGTCGGCGCGACCTCCCCCGGTGACGTCACGCCGCACGGATCCGCGCGGCTCGCCGACGGAGCGGGGCGCGTGCTGCGCTCGCTCGGTCCGTGGGCGTGACATCCCTGATCCTCCCGGGACGGCGCGACATCAGTGTCGCGCTGTCGGACACGGATGGTGAGACCGTGTCGGCCGGCCCTGTCCACCGTTGTGGGGACCGGATCCGGTTGCTGTGCAATCTACAAGGGACTCCCCGGGGAAGGGCGATACCCCTGTTCGGGGGCTTGTCCGGTCAGCGGGCCCCGACCTCTTCGGAACGCTTCTGCCGCCACGGCTTGGCCGGGGTGTCCGGACCGTCCCAGACCTGGACCGCGCCCCACGCCGCCGCGAGCAGCGGGACGGACATGACGGCGCCGGTGATGCCGGCGAGCACGGTGCCGGCGGTCAGGCCGACCAGGATCACGAGGCCGTGCAGCTGCAGCGTCCGGCCCATGAGCACCGGCTGGAGCAGGTTGCCCTCGAGCTGGTTGACCAGGACGACGATGCCGATCACGATGAGCGCCTGCACCGGGCCGAGCGTCACGAGGGCGACCAGCGCGGCGAGGACCCCGGCCGCGGTCGCACCGACGATCGGGATGAACGCGGTGATGAACACGACGACGGCGAGGGGCAGTGCGAGCGGCACCCCGACGATCGCGATGCCGACACCGATGCCGATCGCGTCGACCGCGGCGACGGTCGCCGTGCCGCGGACGTAGCCGCCGAGGGTCGAGACCACCCGGTCACCCACGCGGCGAGCGCGGGCGTACCGGGCGCCCGTGAACGGCCGGAGCAGGAACTCCCAGATCTTCGGACCGTCCTTGAGGAAGAAGAACAGCACGACGATCATCAGGACCAGCCCGGTCAGGAAGTTCGCGGTGGCGGATGCCCCGGCGAGCGCCCCGGACCCGAACTGCGCGCTCGTGACGAAGTCGGTCACGCCCTTCGTGGCGTCGTCGATCTGCTGGTCCGAGATCGAGAACGGCAGCGACGTGACCCATCCCTGGAGCTGCTGGAAGCCGTCGACCGCGGATGCCTGCAGGTCGGACCACTGGTTCTCGACCGCGACGACGATGAGCCACCCGACCAGGGCCAGCACCGCGAGCACCCCGAGCAGGACGGCGAGCGTCGCGACCAGGGACGGCACGTGGTGCCTCCGCAGCCAGGACACGACCGGGTGCATCGCCGAGGCGATGATGAGCGCGATGAGCACCGGGATCGTCACGACGCTGATCGTCGACGCCGCGTAGACGATGCCGATCACGACGACCAGCACGATGATGACCTGCAGGCACCGGGTCGCCAGTCCGCCGAACGCGTCGGCCCACGCCTTCCGCGCTCCGGACGCCGGGGCGTCGCTCGGGGTGAGGGCGGACGGAGTGAAGAAGGGCATGCGGATCCTTGTCGTCATGACGGCGGCGCGGTGCGGAAGCGGACGCTCCTGTCGATGATGACAGGGTGCGGGTGGTTACGCTCACGGTGTGACGACGACGTTCCCGCGCAGCACCCCGTCCGCCCTCGGCATCGACGCGACCGGGGTCAGCTCCCTCGTCCGTGCCCTCGAGACCACGACCGACGTGGAACCGCACGGCTTCGTGCTGCTCCGGCACGGCCAGGTCGCCGCCGAGGGCTGGTGGGCCCCGTACTCGGCCGAGCGCCCGCACCTGCTGTACTCGCTGAGCAAGAGCTTCACGGCGGCCGCGGTGGGGATCGCCGCGCGCGAGGGGCTGCTCGACCTCGACAGCACCGTCATCAGCCACTTCCCGGAGCTCGACGCCGAGGTCACCGACCCCCGCAGCCGGTCGATGACATTGCGGAACATCCTGGCGATGGCGAGCGGCCACCACGAGGAGACCCTCGAGCGTGCACGGGCGATCGACCCGGACGACATCGTCCGCGGCTTCCTGCTGCTGCCCCCGGACCAGGACCCAGGCACCGTCTTCGCCTACAACCAGCCCTGCACCTACACGCTCGCCGAGGTCGTCCGTCGCGTGAGCGGCACGACGCTGGTCGAGTACCTGCGTCCGCGGCTGTTCGACCCGCTCGGCATCGAGCAGGTCTCGTGGAAGCGGGACGGCCGCGGCGAGCTCGGGTTCTCCGGCTGCTACGCGACGACGGAGTCGGTCGCGAAGCTCGGCCAGCTGTACCTGCAGCGGGGCGTCTGGGACGGCGAGCGGATCCTCGACGAGGACTGGGTCGCGGCAGCCACCCGCACCCAGGTCGAGAACCCCGACGAGGAGAACCCCGACTGGCGTCAGGGCTACGGCTACCAGTTCTGGATGGCCCGGCACGGGTTCCGCGGCGACGGCGCCTACGGCCAGTTCTGCGTCGTCCTGCCCGAGCACGACGTGGTCCTCGCGATCACCGGGCAGAGCCTCGACATGCAGGCGGTGCTCGACGCCGTCTGGGCCCACCTGCTGCCGGCCATCGACGGCAACGGTCCGGTCGACGACGACGCCCTCGCCGAGGTCACGGCCCACCTGGCGCTGCCGCCGGTGGACGGGGAGCGGCTCGGCACCGCCGTCCGGGAGGACCGGGTCACCTTCACGGTCGCCGACCGGACCGCGGTCCCTGGCCTGGACACCGTGGTGCTGGAGCGCGACGGTGACGGCTGGTCCGCGACCCTGACCCAGGACGGCTCGCCCGTGCGGGCTCCGCTCGGCGAGGGGTCGTGGGCGGTCTCCGGTGCGACCGCCGCGAGCGCCGCGGTCCAGTCCGACGGACGGGTCCTCGTGGCCGTGCGGTTCGTCGACACCCCACACCTGCTCTGGGTGCGCTGCGACCCGGACGCAGGGACCTTCGGTGCACGCTGGCAGACCGAGCCGCTGCACGACCGGATCTCCACGCTGCACCGCCCCGCCTGAGCCCGGCGGGTCAGGACCAGGCGTCGAGGACCGCGAGCACGATCTTGAGGACGACGATCACGACCGGCCGGACCAGGTACGTCCAGATCCACCGGAACGGCTGCGGCAGCCACATCGGCTGCTCGTCCGCCCGGCGCTTCGCGGTGCGCTCCCGGCGAGTCAGCGGCACGGCGCGTCGCCGCGTGCGCATGGTCGTCGGGTCGGTCACCCGCTCACGGTAGCGCCGGGGACCGCCTCGCACACGTCACCCGTTCGCGGCGGTCCCGGAGCCGGTGCCGTTCCCGGAGCCGGTCCGTGCACCGCGACCGAAGCCGGTCCCCTCGGTGACGGCGCGTGCCGTGATCGCGCTCGACCCGGACGGCGTCCCGATCACCGTGACGTGCTCCCCCTTCGTCAGCGCGGACAACGAGCTCGTGTCGGTCTTGCTGACCCGTGCGGTCGACGGCACCGTGACCGTCTCGGTCGACCCGCTGGCGGTCGTGACGGTCATGGTCGAACCGGACACCGAGGCGATGGTGCCGCTCACGGCGCCACCGGCACCAGCGGCACCACCGCTGGTGCCGCCTCCCGTCCCGAAGCCCGAGCGGGTGCCGAACTGCTGTGTGGTGCCGGCCGACGCCGTCGTGGACGACTCGTGCCGTCCGATGAACACGCCGCCGATGAGTCCGGCGCCGAGGGCGACGACGACCGCGAGCGCGGGGATGAGCACCGTGGTGCGGCGTCGGGGAGCGGGCCCGTTGGGCGTGGGGAGGGCGGACATGGGGTTCCTCTCGGGCTAGACGCTGCGGAGCGCCTGGATGGGTCGCATCGACGCGGCGCGCGACGCGGGGTAGACACCGAAGAACACGCCGATGGCGACGGAGACCCCGAGCGCCAGGGGGATGCTCGCGAGCACCAGGACCGGGCGGGTGCCGTCGATCGGGAACTGGGCTCCGACGACCGCGACGAGCACGCCGAGCACGCCGCCGGTGAGCGTCAGCGCGGCGGCCTCCACCAGGAACTGTGCGGCGATCGACCGACGCGTGGCGCCGACGGCCTTGCGGATGCCGATCTCACGGGTCCGTTCGGTGACGGTGACCAGCATCACGTTCGTCACGCCGATCCCGCCGACCAGCAGGCTGATGGCCGCGACGGCGGCGAGCAGGACGGTGAAGCTCGTCGCGCTCGCGGCGCGCGTCTGCAGGAGCGCCGACGGGCTGGTGACGGTGAACGGACTGGAGGCCGTGGTCGCCCCGACGAGCTGGTCCAGCTCGATCTGCACCTCGCTCTCGGCCGCGGTCACGTCGGCGGCGGAGCGCGCGGAGACGAGCAGCCCGGAGAGCGACCCGTAGCCGGTGAAGGAGCGCTGCACCGCGCTGACGGGGAGCACGACCTCGCTGTTCGGGTCGACGAACCCGGTCGCGGTCTGCTCCGCGAGGACCCCGGTCACCGTGAAGGGCACGCCGGCGACGGTGAGCTGCTGTCCCACCGCGGCACTGGTCCGCCCGAAGAGCTCCTGCGCCAGGGTCGGTCCGACCACGGCGCCCTGCTGCGCGGTGGCACTCGTCGCGAAGGCCGCACCGGCTGCGACCTTCGCCGCGCTGACCGAGAAGTACGCGGGCGTCGTGCCGATGACGCTGATGTCGGTCTCCGAGGCGCTGGTCGTCGCGACGGTCTGGGTCGTCGTGGCCTCGGGGACCACCCGTGCGACGTGCCCGAGGCCGGCGTCCTGAAGCCGGGTCGCGACGGTCGTGGTGATCGGTCGCGTGGCTGATGCCGTCGCCGCACGCCCGCCGCCCGCGCCGGCGGACTCGGGCCGGACGGTCAGCGTGTTCGTGCCGAGCGAGTCGATCGAGCTCGACACCACCTGCGCCGAGCCGTTGCCGACCGCGAGCAGCAGGATCACTGCGGCGACGCCGATCATCACGCCGAGCAGGGTCAGGACGGAGCGGAGCTTGTTCGCGGTGACACCGTGCAGCGCGGACAGCAGCAGTTCGCCGGTCTTCACCGTGCGACCCGGGTGACGCGTCGGTCGGCGACGACCAGGCCGTCACCGACGACCAGGACCCGGTCCGCCCGGGCGGCGACCTCTTCCTCGTGCGTGATGACGACGATGGTCCGGTGCGCGTCGGCGATCTCGTCGAAGACCGTCAGCACGTCCTCGGTCGAGGCGCTGTCGAGGTTGCCGGTGGGCTCGTCGGCCAGGATCACGGTCGGCTCGGTGACGAGCGCCCGCGCCACCGCGACGCGCTGCTGCTGCCCGCCGGAGAGCTCCGCGGGTCGGTGCTCGGCACGCGCAGCCAGGCCGACGCGGTCGAGGGCGGCCGTGGCCCGGTCCCGCTGCTCGGCGCGGGAGACCCCGGCGTAGGCCAACGGGAGCGCCACGTTCGCGAGCGCGGTCATGCGCGGGATGAGGTTGAACGACTGGAACACGAACCCGAGCGACCGACCGCGGATCCGGGCGAGCTCGTCGTCGCTCCGGGTGCCGATGTCCTCGCCGGCCAGGCGGTAGGAGCCGTGGGTCGGGACGTCGAGGCAGCCGAGGATGTTCATCAGCGTCGACTTCCCCGAGCCGGACGGCCCCATGATCGCCAGGTACTCGCCCCGTTCCACGCGCAGGTCGATCCCGCGCAGGGCGTGCACCTGGTTCTCGCCGTTGCCGTACACCTGGTGCACGTCGACGAGTTCGATCGCGGGGTGGCCGGTCATCGGGAACCGCCGGTGCCTGCTCCGGTGCCGGCGCCGGCTCCAGCGCCTCCTCCGGTGCCGCCGGTCCGGCCCGCGCGACCGCTGCCGCCACCGAACCCGCCCGCACCACCGCCGAAGGACCCGGAGCCGCCGCCGAACCCGGAGCCGCCCGTCCCGCCGGTGCCGGACGACGTGGTGGCGTTCGGGTCCACCGTGCCGATCGACACCTCGTCGCCGGCGTGGATCCCGGTGCCGGACACCTGCGTGCCGTCATCGCCGACGATCCCGGTCGTGACCCGGACCGTCGAGGTCGACCCGCCCTTGCCGACGAGCGTCACGGTCGAGGTGCCACCCGAGGTGTGCACGGCCGCGGTCGGCACGGAGAGAGCGTCAGCGGGACTCGACTTCGTGGTGACGGCGACGTCCGCGGTCTCGCCGTACCGGACACCGGTCGGCAGGGCGTCGAGCGTGATGACGACGGGGAACTCGACCAGCGAGTCCGTCGAGGTGCCCACCGGCGCGATCGAGGTGACCTTCGCCTGCGCCGTGACCGTGGGCGCCGCCGGGAACGTCACTGCCGCGGTCATGCCGGTCGCCAGGGACGCGACGTCGGCCTCCGGGACCTCGGCGGTGACGGTGTCGGCGGTGGTGTCCGCGATCGTGACGAACCCCTGGGAGCCGGACGAGCCTCCCGTCGCACTGCCGGAGCCGGCGCTGCCGGAGCCGGCACTGCCGGAACCCGAGTTGCCGGAGCCGGCGCTGCCGGAACCCGACCCGCCGGAGCTGCTGCCGCTGCTGGCCGCCGTGCTGGCGGTCTCGGTCGACCCGGCGGAGACCTGCTGGCCGACCGAACCACCGACGGCGACGACCTCACCGGCGACCGGGGCCGTGAGCGTCGCGTCGGCGAGCGCCGTCTGCGCCGTCGTCAGCGCGGTCTCGTCGTTCGTGACCTTGGACTCGTCACTGAGCAGCGTCGTCTGGGCCTGCGCCGACGACGAGGCGCTGGACTGCGCGGACCCGCCCGGCGACGAGGACGTCGTGGTGGCGGCGTCGGCGACGGTGCGCTCGTCCGCCTCGGCCGTCTCGTCGTTCGCCAGGGTGGTCTGCGCGTCCGTGACCTGCCCCGCCAGGGTGGTGGTCGCCAGCGTCGCGAGGGCCTGGCCGGCCTGCACGGTCTGACCGGGGGCGACGGCGACCGCGCTCACCGTGCCACCGACGGCGAAGTCGACCTGGGTCTCCGACACCGGGGCGAGCGAACCGGTCGCCGTGACCGAGCTCGACACGGTGCCCTGCTGCACCGTCGCCGTCAGCTGGGTCCGCGCGGACGCACCGTGCGCCGGCAGGACCACGACGACCACACCACCCACGACGAGGACCGCCGTGACGCCCAGCGCCACCGTCGTCCACGTCCGCGTTCTGTTCTCCATGCCGGACACCCTCGACCCGCCGGCTCGCAGCGGGCTCTCGGGAGGTTCTGGGGATGCTGGCGGCGGCTGAGGGTGTTCCGAGTCAGCGTGGTGTGCTCCCAGCACGACCCGGCTCTGGCGGGCCCGATCCTGTCAGCCCTCGACGCCCGCTGCGCGCAGGTCGTCGAGCACGGCCCCCTCGAGCACCTGCTGCCCGGCGACCGTGGGGTG
This sequence comes from Curtobacterium sp. MCBA15_001, assembly GCF_001864835.1. Lineage (GTDB taxonomy): Bacteria > Actinomycetota > Actinomycetes > Actinomycetales > Microbacteriaceae > Curtobacterium. Next base: position 36,989 of record NZ_MJGI01000003.1, read on the forward strand.
CTCGCTGTCCGCCTGCAGCAGACCGGTGCCGGTGGCGATCGGCTGCCCGACGTCGACGAACGTGCCGCCGACGGCCTGGACCGCCTGCTGCAGGTCCGCACTGCTGTCGGCGACCTCGTCCGGCACCGTGCCCGGCTGGTCCCACAGGGTGCTCAGCCCGACGATGCGCGCGTCGGGCAGGGCGTCGTGCAGCGCTGCGATCGTGGTCGTCGTGGCCGAGGCGAGCGCCGTCGGGTCCTCCCCCAGGTCGTTGTCCGAGGACTCCACGAGGACGATGCCCGGCTTGGCGGCCACGGCGGCGCTGAGGAGGCCGGCGTAGTCCGACCCGCAGCTGCCCACCGCGACGAAGCCCGCGCCGCTGCACGAGTCGTTCGTGACCGACGCCCCCGTCTGCGCCCCGAGCAGGACCGGCCAGGCGTCCGACGCGTCGTCGAGCCCGTACCCGGCCATGATCGAGTCGCCGATCGTCACCATCGCGGCGTCGTCGTCGACGGGGGCGCCCTGGGCGGTCGACGCCGGCAGGGTCGGCGTCGCGGTGCCGGACGCGGTTGCGGTCGAGGTCCCGCTCGCAGTGGAGCCCGCCGAGGTCGCCGACGTGCTCGTCGTGCTCGTGGCCGCGTCCCACCCGACCAGCCCGACCACGACGGTCAGCGTCATGGCCGAGGTGAGGACGACCGTGCGGGAGAGCTTCATGACAGCCACGGTAGGTCGCGGGAGCCGCGCGTGTCCGGGACCTGGGAGCATCCATCGGAGGCTCATGGGCCGTTCATGGGAACCGCGTCACGCAGCGGTCCCGACGCGGCGGGTCACCAGGGGACGACGCCGTCCTCGTCGAACAGACCGCCGCGCGGGCCGTCGTCGGGCAGCGTCGCCAGCCGCACCACCGGCGCAGCCCCCTGCTCCGGCGACCGGTCGCCAGCGAACCCGTTGAAGTCGGTCGCGACGAGCCCCGGGCAGGCAGCGTTCACGATCACCGGGGAGTCCGCGAACGCACGGGCGTACTGCACGGTGATGCTGTTGAGGAAGGTCTTCGAGGACGAGTACGCCGCCATGACCGGCCCCGGCTGCCGTCCGAGCGACCCCATGCTGCTCGACGTGTTCACGATCCGGGGCGCCGACGACCGACGCAGCAACGGCAGCACCGCGTTCGTGACCCGGACGACGCCGTACACGTTCGTGTCGACGATGCGTCGGAGTTCATCGAGGTCCATCGTCGTCGGGTCCTGCTCCCACGTGACGGGGTCGAACGCCCCCGAGATGCCGGCGTTGTTCACGAGGACGTCGAGCGTGCCGAAGTGCTCGTCGAGCGTCCGGGCCGCGGCGGCGACGCTCGCGTCGTCGGTGACGTCGAGCCGGACCGTCGACGCGTCGATGCCCTCGGCCACCAACCGTGCTGCGGCCTCGGACCCGGCCGTCTCGTCACGTGCGCCGACGACGACACGCATCCCGAGCCTCCCGAGCGACTGCGCGATCGCGAACCCGATGCCCTTGTTCGCCCCGGTGACCAGGGCCGTCTTCGTGGCTGTGCCTGTTGCTGTTGTCATGTCCCGATCCTCCGGCTGCGTCGGTGACCGCGTCCAAGACCCGTCGGGTGGCTGGTGATACCCGCGCGGTATCGCCGGACGTAGGCTCGTCGACGTGGACGACCTCGAGACGCGTGAACTCCGGTACTTCGTCACCGTGGCCGAGGAACTGCACTTCGGGCGGGCCGCGGCCCGCCTGGCGATGTCGCAACCACCGCTGTCCCGCGCCGTGCAGCAGCTGGAGCGGCGGATCGGGACGCCGCTCTTCGAGCGGACACCGCGTGGTGTCGTCCTGACCCCGGCCGGTGCGGTGCTGCTCGAGGAGGCCCGGCCTGCGCTGGCAGCGGTGGCCGCGGCCGGGCGCCGCGCGCGACGGGCGGGCGCGACCACGCGACGGCTCGTGCTCGCGGTCAAGGCGGGCGCCGACCACGACCTGCTGCAGGCGCTCCTCGACGTGCAGCAGGCCGATCCGCTGGGCCTGCCGCTCGACGTGCGGTTCGGCGAGGTGCACGAGCAGGGCGCGTTCCTGCGCGACGGCACCGCCGACGTGGCGATCATGCACCGGACCTACGACGACCTGACCGGGTTCGACACCGAGGACCTGCGCACCGAGCAGCAGGTCGCGATCCTGCCGCGCACCCACCCGCTCGCCGCGCGCTCGGCACTGTCCCTGGCCGAGGTGCGGGACCTGCCCGACCTGCCGCCCGCACGGTGGCCGCGCGTCGACGGGTCCTACCCGGACGGTCCGGGGCCGGAGGTGCGCTCCCAGGCGCAGCTCGCCCAGCTCGTCGCGCTCGGGCACACCGTGATCGTCATCCCGAGGTCCAGCAGGACGCTGCAGTGGCCGGAGCACGTCGCGGTGCCGGTGCTCGACGCGCCGCTCGCGACGACGGTCGTCGCGTGGCCGGCGTCGTCGACCTCGCAGGACGTCGCGCGGGTGGTGCGGAACGCGGTGCGTGGCGCCGCGGTCGTGGCGGGAGCGCCGGCGCAGACGGCCTGACCCCGCGCGGCGACGCCGGGCCGCGGCGTGGCTGGGGCCCGACGTCGTCAGATCTCGACGTCGCTGCCCATCGTCACCGTGCGCTGCGGCGGCAGGCCGAAGCGGGACGACGGGTCGGCCGCGTTGTGGGCGAGCCCGACGAACAGGCGCTTCCGCCAGTTCACCATGCCGCCGTTGCCGCGCATCGGCCGCAGCGCACCGCGGGAGATGAAGTACGAGGCGTCCTGCATCGCGTCGGGGTCCAGGTCGAGGACCTCGGCCAGGCACGCGGCGTGCAGGGCGTGCGGCAGGTCCTGGTCGTCGGAGAAGCCGAACTTGATGGTGACGTGCTCGATGCCGTCGTCGGTGAAGCCGAGGTCGTCACGGGTGAACGCCTTCGCGTGGGGCACGTGCGGCACGTTCGCGGTGATGACCGACACGATGATGACCCGCTCGTGCACGACGTGGTTGTGCTCCACGTTCGCGCGGAGGGCCAGCGGCGTCGTCTCCTTGTTCGGGTGTGGGAACACCGCGATGCCCCGGACTCGCGGCACGTGCTTGGTGTTGATCTTCGCGACGAACGCCTCGAGCGAGCCCTCGCGTTCGCGGCGCTCGTCCTGCACGAGCTGGCGGCCGCGGCGCCACGTGGTCATCACGGTGATCACGGCCAGGGCGATGAGCAGCGGCACCCACCCGCCGTGCACGACCTTGGACAGGTTGCCCGCCAGGAACGTCAGCTCGAGGCCGCCGAAGACGACTGCGGCGACGACGAGCTTCCACGTCGCCCAGTGCCACAGCGGCTTGACGACGAGCAGCAGCAGGATCGTGTCCGTGACGAGCGCGCCCGTGACCGACACCCCGTACGCAGTGGCCAGGCTGGCGGACGAGCGGAACGCCAGCATGATCGCCATCACGCCGATGAACAGCAGCAGGTTCACGGCCGGCAGGTAGATCTGACCGCCCTCGCGCTTGGACGTCTGGCGGATCGTCAGCGGCGGCAGGAGCCCCAGCTGCACGGCCTGGCGGGTGAGGGAGAACGCGCCCGAGATGACCGCCTGGCTGGCGATGACCGTCGCGGCCGTCGCCAAGACCACCACGGGCAACTGTGCCCAGTTCGGGAAGAGCAGGAAGAACGGGTCCTTCGTCGCCTCGGGGTGCTCGAGCACCAGGGCGGCCTGCCCGAGGTAGTTGAGGACGAGCGCGGGGAACACCACGAAGAACCAGGCCCGACGGATCGGCACCCGGCCGAAGTGGCCCATGTCGGCGTACAGCGCCTCGGCACCGGTGATGACGAGGACCACGGCCCCCATCGCCACGAACGAGATGACCGGGTGCGCGAACACGAACGCGATCGCCCAGGTCGGCGAGAGGCCCTGCAGGACACCGGGGTGCTGGACGATGAACGGCAGTCCGGCGACGGCGATCACCACGAACCAGAGCAGCATGATCGGCCCGAACAGCGTGCCGACCTTGCCGGTGCCGAAGCGCTGCACCGCGAACAGGACGACGAGGATCACCGCGGCGATCGGCACGATGAGGTGACCGATCGCCGGGGTCGCGGTCTGCAGGCCCTCGACCGCCGACAGCACCGACACGGCCGGGGTGATCACGGAGTCGCCGTAGAACAGCGAGACCCCGATGATCCCGATGACCAGGAAGATGGTCGCCCCACCACGGCGCTGCGCGTACAGCCGACGCGCCAGCGCGGCGAGCGCCATCACCCCGCCCTCGCCGTTGTTGTCCGCGCGCATGAGCACCAGGACGTACTTGATCGACACGACGATCGTGATGCTCCAGAACATCATCGAGATGACGCCGTAGACGTCCTCGGGGATCGGCTTCACGATCCCGCCGTCGATGGTGAACACGGTGCGCAGCGCGTACAGCGGGCTCGTCCCGATGTCGCCGAACACGACCCCGAGGGCGGCGAGCGCGAGCGCGGTGACGCCGGTACGGCCGCCGTGCTCCGGAGCCGCGGTGTCCTCGGTGACGGGTGCCGCGGAGTGGGTCTCGGTCACGCTCGATCACTCCCGATCTGTGCCGCCAGGGAGACGGCCAGCGCTCATCCTGCCACCACGGTCCGCGCGCGCTCGCAACGGGCTGTCCGGGACGCGTACTGCGTGCTTCTGATTCGAAGCACCTAGACTCGGGCGATGACGAACGACCAGCCGCAGGAGCACGGCGCCGGCCCGCGCCCGCACGAGCACGAGCACGGCGCCGGACTGCGTCCGGAGGAACTCGGCGCCTACTTCGCCCTGATCGAGGTGAGCAGCCTGCTCCGGCACACCGTCGAGCAGCAGCTCCGGGACGCCGGCGACCTGAGCTACGTGCAGTTCCAGCTGCTCGCCACCCTGGGTGACGCGTCCGACGGCAGTCGGCGGATGACCGATCTGGCCGACGGGGTGGTCTACAGCCGCAGCGGGCTGACCTACCAGGTCGGTCTGCTGGAGCACGCCGGGCTCGTCGCGCGGAGCCAGTCGCGCGAGGACGAGCGGGGCGTGACCGTGACGATCACCGACGCCGGCCGTGACGTCCTGGCCGCGGTGTTCCCGGGGCACGTCGAGGTGCTGCGGCAGCTGTTCCTCGCCCCGCTCTCCCCCGACGACGTCGCCGACCTCGCTCGGGTGCTCGGGACGGTGCGGGACCACATGCGCACGGTGCCGCCGCGGTCGGCCAAGCCCCGTCGGAAGCGTCCGGCACCGTGACCTGTGTCCGAGGACACACTTCCGTCTCCAGGAGGATGTGACAGTCACTCGACCACGGCAGGGTGGAGGGGCGTGGGGAGTCCGATGGGTCGTGACCGCAGCTGTGGGGGCCGCGGTCACGACCCTCCTCCCCCGTCCTGCGGGACACGGACGTCCACCAGCGACTACCGACGCACGACCTGACGACCGCACGACCGCGCTACCGCCTGACCGCCCGACCGGGCGAGACCGTAGGCTGCCGCGATGACCCTCGTGCAGCTCCGCGTCTTCGTCGCGGCGGCTCGTCTGGGCTCCTTCACCGCCGCGGCGACCACGCTCCTGATGTCGCAGTCCTCCGTCTCCGAGTTCATCCGTCGGCTCGAGGGCGCGTACGACACCCGGCTGTTCGTCCGCGGAGGCCGTCGACTCGGCCTGACGGACGCGGGGTCGGTCCTGCTGCCGATCGCGGAGCGCATCATCGCCGAGGCCGACGCCGCGGACCGTGCCCTCCGGGCGGTCACCTCGCTCGTCGGTGGCACGGCCTCGTTCGGACTGCTGCGGAACGCCAAGTACTACGCCCTCGACGAGTTGCTCACGCGGTTCCACACCGCGCACCCGGCGGTCCGACTCCGGGTGATCGGGCTGAACTCCGTCGAGGTCGCGCACGAGGTCGCGTCCGGTGGCCTCGAAGCGGGCCTGGTCGTCCTGCCGATCGACACCGACGGGCTCCGGGTCGCACCACTCCGCCGCGACGAGGTCGTCTTCGTGAGCCGCGACCCGTCGATCACCGACCACCCCGTCACGATCGAGGAGATGGCCGCACGCCGGCTGGTCCTCTACGACGCGCACTACGGCTGGCGCGACCCCACACGCCGGCAGTTCGCCGAGCGGGCCCGAGCCGCGGGTGTCACGCTCGAACCGCACGTCGAGGTCGAGCAGGTCGAGACCGCGCTCGCCCTCGTCGCCTCGGGTCTCGGCGACACCTTCGTGGCGCGTGCCGTGGCCGAGGCCGCCGTCGCGCGCGGTCTGCACTGGACCTCCTTCGCGGACCCGGTGTACGACACGGTCGCCCTGGTCGAGCGCGAGGGCGAGGTGCTGTCCGCCGCGACCGCCGAGCTCGCACGGCTGGCGCGGGAGCTCCTCAGCGGCTGAGCGGCCCGTACAGGTCCGGCCGTCGGTCGCCGTGCAGGTCCGCGTTCGGCGTCAGCGTCTTGTCGCGGTTCGCCGCCAGGTCGAGGTCGGCGATCGCCGCCCCCGGGCCGGGCCCGGTGCTGGCGACGACCCAGCCGTCGGCGTCGACGACGGACGTGCCCTCGTTCCAAGCGACGCCCCGCTCCGTCCCACAGCGGTCCGCGCAGGCCATCGCCATCCGGTTCACCCGCGCAGCAGCCATCGCGATCTGCACCTCCGGCGCACGTTCGCCCTCCGGCCGGTCGACCCACGGCCAGTTGGTCGGGACCGCGAGCAGCTCCGCGCCGTCGAGCGCCGCCATCCGCGTCCACTCGGGGAACTCGACGTCGAAGCAGATCGACACCCCGATCCGCCCGTGCACCGTGTCGACGACGAGCGGGGGTTCCGAGCCCGGCGTGAAGCACGCCTTCTCCCCGTCCCACAGGTGCACCTTGCGGTACACGCCGACCACGCCTGTCCGGTCGACGACGGCCGCGGCGTTGTACACGGCACCGTCGTCGCCCAGCTCCGCGAAGCCACCGACGACGATGCCGCCGGTGCCACGGGACAGCCGGGAGGCCGTGGTCGCCCACGCGGTCACGCTCGCGTCGTGCGCGGGGACGGCACACGACCTGGCCTCGGCCGCGTCCCGGAAGACGTAGCCGCTGGTCGCGAGCTCCGGCAGGACGACCACGTCGACGTCGTCCGGCAGCGCGTCGAGCGCCGCCTGGACGGTCGCCGCGTTCGCGGCGAGCTCGCCGACCACCGGCGCGAGCTGGACCGCGGCGACGCGGGTCACCGGACCACGTCCTCGGCGCCGTCACGGGCGGGACGGTCGGGTCCGCCGACCGGAGCGGTCCCTGGGGCCGCTGGAGGAGCCTCCTGGCCGGTGCCGGTGGACGCCGTCAGGGCGGCCCGGACCCGCTCGACCAGCCCCGTGCGGAACGTGATCGCCAGGCCGATGAGCAACCAGGCCGCGACGATGTACGGGAACCAGCTGTACGGGGCCTCGAGCCCGACGGCGTTCTTGTAGATCGTGTACAGCACCAGCGCGAGTGCCAGGACCGGGATGACGATCTGCCACTTCGGCGTCGCGGCACGGCCCGAGAAGAACAGGAACCGGACGGCACCGACCGTCGCGAGGACGTACGCGACCAGCAGCGCGATCGTGCCGACGGTCAGCGCCCAGTACGTCGCGTCCAGCACCGCGGCACCGGACAGCCGCTCGCCGATCACGATGAGCACCGCGACGACGGCCACCACGCTCAGGGCGTTGACCGGCGACCCCTGCGCGGACAGCTTCGACACCGGCCGCGCGAGCCCGGTGTCGCGGGAGAGCGCGAACAGGACGCGGGCCGCGCCGGACAGGGTGCCCAGGAAGATCGCGAAGAGGCTGACCACGGCGGCCAGGGTGAGCAGGTCCGCGAGCCAGGTGCCGACGTAGGTGCGAGCGAGGTCGCCGTACGGCGCGGCCGAACCGGCGAACTGCTTCACCCCGGTGGCCGACGTGCCGTAGCCGAGCGACTGCGCGATGATCGAGAGCAGGTAGAACGCCCCCACGACGACGATCGCGATCTTCAGGGCCTTGGGGATGTCCCGCTTCGGGTTGCTGGTCTCCTCGCCGAGGGTGGCGGCGCCCTCGAACCCGGCGAACGCCAGGAACCCGAACACCGCGGCGCCGGCGATCAGCCCGACGTCGGTGCCGCTCGGCAGCGCCAGGAAGTCCCAGCTGAGGTGCCGACCGGCCGGTGCGGCACCGACGCCCAGGCGGACCAGGACCACGACGTTGAGGATGGTGACGAGCACCGCGCCGATGAGCTCCGCGTACAGGAGCGAGCGGGTGATGACGTGTACCTCGCGTCGGCCGAGCAGGACCACCACCGCCAGCGCGACCACCGTGATCCAGATCCAGTCCGGCGCGACGTCGAGCCCGAGGTCGTTCAGCAGCTGTGTGACGAACAGGCTGATCTCGATCCCGGATCCCGCACCGATCGTGACGTAGGCGAAGAACAGCGCCCACCCCGCGATGAAGCCCGCGCGGGCGCCGAGTGTCAGGCCGACCGTGGCGTACACCGACCCGGTGTGGGCGATGTGCCGCGAGAGCTTGACGAACCCGTAGGCCACCAGTGACACGGCCACGAGGGCGAAGACGAACGCCCAGGTGGCGCCGCGTCCGAGGATCCCGGCGGCGCCGGCACCGAGCAGCGCCATGACGCCGACCGGTCCGATCAACCCGACCGAGAAGGCTGCCGCGTCGGCGACCTTGAGTTCACGCTTGAGGCCGGGAGCGGCCGGGGTGGGGTGGTGCTCGGTGGTCATCGCTGGCTCCGATGCGGTCGGGGGTCGGGGGCTTCGGGGGGGGGTGGGTCAGTGGTCGGCGGGGACCGGGGCGAAGGTGTCCAGGCGCATCGTCGCGGTCGCACGGTGTGCGCTCATGCCCTCACTCGTGGAGATCACGTCCACCGCGTGTGCCACCGACGGCGTCGCCTCGCGGGCGATGCGCTGGTAGGTCAGCGGCTTGAGGTAGCGCGACACCGACAGTCCGGCGCTGTGCTTCGCGCCCCCGGCCGTCGGCAGGGTGTGGTTCGTCCCGGCCATGCCCTTGTCGGAGTACGCCACGGTGCTCCAGTGCCCGAGGAACAGCGACCCGTAGTTCGCCAGGTGGTCGTGGTACCAGTCGTCCTCGGCCGTCTGCACCTCGAGGTGCTCCGGCGCGAACTCGTCCATCACCCGGACGGCGTCCTCGCGCGAACCGACGAGCACCACCGAGCCGTGGTCCCGCCAGGCCGGGCCGCAGATCGGCTCCGTCGACAGGGTCGGCAGCTGGCGCTCGACCGCGGCCACCACGTCGTGCGCCAGGCGTTCGGAGGTCGTCACGAGCGCCGCCGGGGAGTTCGGTCCGTGCTCGGCCTGCCCGAGCAGGTCGGCGGCGACGACCTCGGCGTCCGCGGTGTCGTCGGCGATCACGGCGACCTCGCTCGGCCCGGCGAGCAGGTCGATCGCGACCGTGCCGAACAGCTGGCGCTTCGCTTCGGCCACGAAGGCGTTGCCCGCGCCGACGAGCATGTCGACCGGGTCCAGGTCGGTGTCGAGCAGCCCGAACGCCATCGCGGCGAGCGCCTGCACGCCGCCCAGCACGAACAGACGGTCGACGCCGGACAGGTGCGCGGCGTAGGTGACCGCGTCGTTGGCCCCACCGTCGGGCTGCGGCGGCGTGCACGCGACCACCGTCGGGACACCGGCGACCTTCGCGACGCCCACGGTCATGAACGCGCTCGCCGTCAACGGGAACCGGCCGGCGGGCAGGTAGGCACCGACCGCCCCGACGGGCACGTAGCGCTGTCCCACGACCAGACCCTCGGCGAGCTCGGCCTCGAAGTCGACCAGGTGCTCGCGCTGCATCGCGGCGAACTGCTGCGTCCGCGTCGAGCCGAGCTCGATCGCGGCGCGGAGGTCCGGAGCAAGGCGGTCGCCGCTCGCCGCGATCTGCGCTGCCGTCAGTTCGACGGGGGCGTCCTGGCGGTCGAGCTCCTGCGCGTAGCGGCGGATCGCGTCCATGCCGTCGCGCTCGATCTCGGCGAGCATCCGGCTGACCGTGGCCTCGACCTCGGGGTCGCGCTGCGCCGGCGGGACGTCGACGCCGGGGGCCTTGACGAACCGGAAGCGGTCACTGTTCCGAGCGGTGAAGCGGGAGGAGAGTTGCATGCGATCAGCGTGGCCGCGGATGCCGCGCCGAGAAAGCCCGAACTCCGGGTCGCAGCCATCGGGAAACACGATGGCGCGATGACTTGCCCCCGGAGTTCGTGCTTCCGGGTCGCGTCCTGTTCGTCTCGGTCAGGCGGTCATCTGGTCGTGACTGGTCTGCCGAGCGACGTCCTGCGTGGCCATCCGGTAGTGGTCCTCCCAGCCGGGCGTCCCCTTGCCGGCCATGTGCAGCGCAGTGCGCGCTGCAGTGATCGCGAGCACCATCGCATCGGCCTCACCGGCCGCTTCGAGGGTCATCGAGAACGTCAGCGAGTGCTCGTTCGCGTCGAGCTCGAGATCGGGGTCAGTGATGCCCGGGAGATCGAACAGCGCATCGGCGATATCAGTGAAGTCAGCCTCGAGCTGCTCGGCTGACACGTCCGGTGCGACGCAGCCGATGCGGAGGAAGAACGCGTTCATGGGGTTGCCTCCTGTGTCCAGCGGTGTAGTCGGGCGAGGTGGTGCCGCAGGTTGGTCAGGGAGTTGGGGTCTGACGGCGAGCGGTGCACGGTCTTCAGGTGCGCTCCGCAGGGACACTTCCCCCGGAAGTACTTCCTGCCCTTGATCAGGTGAAGTACCAGTACATCAGGAGGAGTCGCGGTGGTACACGCGGCGGCTCCACCTGTGGAGAAGTCCCCTGGCTGGAGCGTGGGCTTCGCACCACTGGTGCCCCTGGGGGGAGCAAAACTTTACCCCCAACCCCACCGTTCTCTCGGGTCTGGTACGACTGAACGAGGCGGCCTGACGATCTGATGACGAAGCTATCCTGCGCCCATGGTTGAGTCGTTGAAGACTATCGAGGAACAGGAGCCGCTCCTCGGCATCCTGGTAGACGGCGTAGCGGATAGCCCTTACCTCGGCGGCTTGCTGACGTTGGACCCCGCTCGGGGCGTTCGCGTGCGCTTCCCGTTCCTCGTCCACGACCAGACAGGTCAGTTCAAGCCGACCGATGACTGGTTGAGGAGCCGACAAGCATCACCTGGGATGCTCTTCCACTCGGACCGAGGCTCAGTCTCCCTCTTCCAATGCTCGATCGCCCAGACGGCCAGGCATTGGGGCGGGGGACGGGTTCCATCCGCAACCGTTGCCGCACGGGAGGCGGTGGTGGGTATTCGTCGTGGGAGCCTGGACGCTCCGCTGCTCGTTCGCGCTCTTCGTTCGCACGCCGATGGCCTCTCGGAGTGGACTGGTTTCAAGGCTTCCGACTGGGAGCCGACGCTCAACGAGCATGGGCGCATCAGGAGCATCACCGCGACGGTGGAGACTCTTGAAGAGTTCTCCTGGACGCAGGGCGATGCTCGCATGACACTGACGACCCACTGGGAGGGACGGAACGGTCGCGCAGGCTTGCACGTAGACGAGTCGGTGACACTGGCCAGTGATTTCGGAGAGAGCAGGTCGGTCGAGGACCACCTGGCTCAACATCGGAAGGTCCGCTCCCTCCTCGTCCTTATCTTCGGCAGGGGCATCTACTTCCGTAAGCATGAGGTGAAGGACGAGGCGTTCGGCCCCGAGTCCCTCTCTGACGATGAACCCCGATTGAGCCTCCTTGACTGGCAGCATCTGGTTACGAGGTCCACGGTTCGTGAGCAGTCCAACGCCACCCCTGACAGCAACCTGCTGCGCAGAGACGGTTTGGTTGGCCTCGCGGACGTTGAAGTGGGCGGGTTGGAGCGTTGGGCGCAGCTACCCGACCAGTGGAAGCGGGTGATTGACCCCACCGTCGGGCTTCTCATGCGCGAGCGACCCACTGTCGAGGATGTTGTCATCAGCACCAATTTGAGCTTGGAGGCCGCTGGTCATCTCCTCCCGCCTGCTCCTAACGAAGAAGAGACGTGTGTGGGCGGGACACGCCCGACGACCGCCACCTGGGTCCTACGGTGCCTGGCCCGCACGGGGCTGAACTTCTCTGCTTTCGCAGACAGCACTGTTGGTCTGGCGAGGGCAGTCGCGAACAACTACAACGGCATCAAGCACTTTGACCGCGGCGAGTTACCTGACCTGGTGCACACCTGGCTCATCGGGCAGGTTTCGCTCTTGACAGTGCGAGTGGTCGCTCTGCGGGAGCTTGAAACGGACTCAGGACTTCTCAGTGACTTCGCCGCTTCCGAACTCGCTCGCGACCTCAGCGGTGACTTTGAGGGTGAGCAGCTCTGCATCGGACGAGACGGGCAGTTCCACTCCACAGTCTCGTGAGCGGTTGCGGCTTTACCGCCGACTGACGGCGCTCCCCCACACCCAGACGGAGTGGGTCGCTCCGCCGTGCGTTGTGTACTGCACGAGGACCGCTTTGCTGGTATGAGCGATGACTCGCCCTTCTACCTGCACAGCCGTCTCGGGATACCTCACCCAGGCGGTGACGGGAACAGGGGTCTCTTCCTCCACCACGGGTCGCCCTTCCAACTCCTGCTCACTGAGGCTGACGGGGCGGGGCCTGGTGATGAAGTCGTTGAGTGCGGCAGGTGATGGTGGCCGTTTGCTGCTCATCGTGTTGCTCCTCCTGCCTGCTGGTGCGTACGCTGCACCCTATTCGAACATACTTTCGAACTGAGGGAGACGCGGATGTTGCAGCGGGAGCGAGCAGCCCAGCAGGAGGTGGCCGTGTGGTTCGTGAACGGCGAACCCGCTCGGCTCGTGGTGGACGGGCAGAGGTGGAGAATCATCGCCGACACCGTGCAGACCCACCGCGGGGAGCTTCCGTACATCCCGCCGATGCTCACGCATGCCCCTCAGAACGCCGTGATCGGCTACGAGTTCACCGCCGAACGCGCAAACGGCGGGCAACAGCAGGCCGTCACGATTCACGCCGAGGGACACAGTTGGGTGCTGGGATGACGGCCAGTGTCGGCGGTTGCCGACAGACTTCGCCCGCGTACCTCACAATAGAGGGACCGTCCGATCCGAAGGAGAGCCCCCTGTGACTGCTGAGCTATCCAGCGTTGAGATTTGTGCTGGTGCTGGTGGTCAGGCTTCTGGGCTTGAAGCCGCAGGCTTCAACCACGAACTGGCCGTTGAGATCGAACCTCCTGCCGCGGCCACGCTGCGCCTCAACCGCCCCGAGTGGAACGTTCACGAGGGCGACGTGCGCGAGGTCAGCGGCAAGGACTACAAGGGCATCGACCTGATCGCTGGCGGTGTCCCCTGCCCTCCGTTCAGCGTTGCTGGCAAACAGCTTGGCGAGGCAGACGAGCGCGACCTCTTCCCCGAGGCGCTGCGCCTCGTGCGTGAAGCACGACCCGCTGCTGTCATGTTGGAGAACGTGAAGGGGCTGGCTTCGGCTCGGTTCGCTCCGTACCGCCAATCCATCCTTGAAGAGCTGGACCAGCTCGGGTATGACGCTGACTGGAAGCTTCTTGAAGCCGCTTCGTACGGTGTGCCGCAGCTGCGTCCTCGGTTCATCCTCGTTGGGATGAAGCGGAAGTACTTCCGTAAGTTCACCTGGGGTGTACACGAGGGCATCACCACGACTGTTGGTGAGGCGCTGCACCCCTTCATGGCTGCCGAGGGTTGGAGCGGCGCTGATGCTTGGGCTGCTCGTGCGAACCGTGTTGCTCCCACCCTTGTGGGCGGCAGCAAGAAGCACGGAGGAGCCGACCTCGGCCCGACGAGGGCGAAGGCCGCATGGCTGACCCTCGGAGTTGATGGACGCGGCATCGCGGACGAAGCGCCGAATGAGGACACTCCGCACAACCACATCCCTCGTTTGACCCTGCCGATGGCGGCAGCTATTCAGGGCTTCGCGCACGACTGGGAGTTTGCGGGCCGCAAGACCGCGGCGTACCGCCAGATCGGGAACGCGTTCCCTCCGCCCGTTGCAGCTGCTGTCGGTTCGCAGATCATGCGTGCACTCCACGGAGTGGCGGTGCAGCGCCACGAGGAACGAGCTGTCCCTCTGCTCTCAGCGGTCAGCTGAGGCCGTCGCTCTTTTTCTCTCGCTCCAAGCGACGGATCAGAGGAGCGAGTGGTTCGTCGGGTAGCGGTACCCACCTCGTCAGGGCGTAGTCCGTCACGATGCGACCAGAAGGAAGCTTTCGCTTCTTCGTCTGGTAGTCGATACCGAGCTCACGAAGCTCACGCGTTCTCTTCTGCCAGTCCTCCTGGTACTGCTTCATAGAAGCGACCGCGCCAAGCAGTTCTGATGGCACAAGCCCTCCGTCGAAGGCTTTGAGGAGCATGGCGATGCGGCGGTGCGGTTCGTCGTAAGTTGCCGCTTGCTGAATCTGCTGCCCGTACTGGTCGAACTCGCCGTAGTAGTCCTTTTTGCCAGCGTTGCAATCCACGCACAGAGGTTGAAGGTTCTCCTCCGCGTCGGACCCGCCCCATGCTTGCGGCAGGATGTGGTCAACCGCGAGCTTCACGCCGTCCTCCCGAACAGTGCGTCCGCAGTTCTTGCACGCTCCCGATTGCAGCACATGGAAGCGAACACGGTTGCTGATGCCAGTCGCCTCAGCAAGTTCCTCAGGGAGCCACCCGACCAGGTGGTACCGATGACCCTTCAAGTTCTCTATGAAGAAAACCTCTTTGAGGTCACGGCGACGACGTTGCAGCTGAGAGTTACGCACGCCAGTTATCGCAGCCACGTAGTCGCTGATTTCCTTGTCCGTTGGCGGGTTGTGCCGCCACTCGTACAGGCAAGCGTAGATGTGCTGATGAGCGAGGCTGGCTCGGCTCCTCCGCTTCAACGCGGTCACGAGCTCGTCACTGTACGGAGACGGGAGTGGGCGAGCATCGGTCACGAAACTGGACCATAGCCGGCGATCGGCCGAGTCCCGACAAGCTCAGCTGCGGTTGCAGCACAGTGTCAGTTCAAGGACTTCACTTCGCTTCTACGACGACTCCGCTGCGGAACCACCACACCAGTGTCGCTGCGAGCATCACGGCGGCTCGCGCCTGCTCAATCGTCACGTCTGAATACTCCTTCGCCCCATGCCGCGAGTCATGGCCCCGCCAGAGCGTGCGGAGCATCGCAGCAAGACTCTTCGCCCCAGGAGCCTTGTCCGAGTCGCGGAGCGTCAGCTTCCACTTCGGGTTCTCGGCTTCCAGCACCGAGAAGAGGTTCGCAAGGGTCGGCTCGGGCATACCAACAGAGATGACGGCGAAGGCTGCGCTCTCCACCGCGACCACCGCGTTGTAGTAGGCGACAGACGCGCGCGGGTTCGTACCGAACGCATCCACCCAGGCTTCCTGCAACTTTTGCGCTGCAACGTCCGACGCACCCAGAGCCTCGGTGACGGCGAGAGCAACACCCTCAGGTACCCGCTCCACGATGACGCTCCGCCCGCCAAGCACACCAGCCGTCCACTTGCTACCAGCACTGCTCAGCACTTGCTCAACGTCCGCGACCTGCGCGTCGTTCCCCTGGTACTGCGAGCGCGACCAAAGGACGTAGTGGAGAAACAGGAGGAACGTCTTGTCCTCCGCCGTCCGCAACCAGGGAACCATTTGGCTGGACCAGTGCACGTCCTCAGCGGTGAAGCCGAAGCTGCCCTTCATCGCCAACTGGAAGTCGGTCAGAAGCTGGGAACTGAACCAGTTTTTCCCCTGCGGCACGAGCCGCCGCTTGAACCACGGGACGAGAGCTTCACGAAGCCAGATCGGAAAGTCGTCAACCAACACCCCCTCCGCTCCTGTCGGTACGGGAGGCTGCCAGTCGTCGGGTCCAGTCACATGTGCAGGTTACACAGAGCGAACGACATCCCTGATGGTTCTTCATCATCAGTGGTGTCGTCGGCTCATTCGTTCAGGTCAGACGCTGGCTCCTGCTCAGGCCAGTCCCAATCCTCAACTTCCACGAGGGCTTCCTGCTTTTGCCACTTCTTGTTCATGCTCACTCCAATGCTCGGTTGTGCGGTGGAAGCTCACCAGCTGCCGAACGACGGACAGTTTTTCGGTGGTCAGTGATTCGTTGAACCCGATGACGGCTGCATGTTCGGTGAGCGTGTGAACGTCCTTGCCTGGGTTATCTGTCAGAGCCTCCTCGCAGCAGTAGATAAGCGTGAACAAAATTGTGGCCTCTGCGAGGGACAGCTGAACGCGGACCCGATTTGATGGCAGCCCCCACTCCGTGAAGATGCCTTCCTGGAAGTGCTGCCAGTGTTCAAGGATGTTGTTGTAGAACTCGTAGCGCTCCTCCTCATTGAGGGCGCGGCGAGATGCTGGTACTGCTGTGAGTGTGATGATGCTCATAATGTTTCCTTTTCGGTTGGTTACAAGCATTATCGGTTGTTGATGCAGAAACGACCGTTTGTGCATCAACTTTTTCGCGATCTATTTCTGGCATGATTCCACCCCAAATATGATGCAGAACTTGATGCACATGGCCTGATGCAGAAACCCTCACCGATAGGAATTGCATAACCAACACGAAAGGACCAACATGAACATTGGTTATGCGCGCGTCAGCACGAACAGTCAGGACACAGAAGCACAGGTAGAACAACTTACAACCGCAGGAGCGGAGCGCATCTACACAGACGAGGCCGAAAGCGGAACAAAGACTCACCGCCCAGGGTTGGACAGCATGCTCGATGCTTCACGAGCAGGGGATGTCATCATGGTGACGAAGATTGACCGCCTCGGGCGAAGCCTGATTGACCTCGTAAATCAGGTGAACGGATTTCATGACCGAGGAATCCAGCTCCGTATCCTGGATCAGGACATTGACACCACCACCTCGCAGGGACGGCTGGTGTTCAACTTGTTCGCCAGCTTCGCTGAGTTTGAGGTTGAACTCATCCGTGAACGGACGCGGAAGGGCTTGGAACACGCTCGCTCACAAGGGAGAATCGGCGGGCAGCGGCCCGCCTTCACCACGGAGCAGGTGAAGAAGGTTCGCAAGCTGTACCGCGTGAACAAGCTCTCGCAACGTGAGATAGCGGCCCAGCTCGGAGTGAACCAATCCACCGTGTCACGAGCGCTGCGCGACTCAGACTGAACCCAACCCGACAACGACCCCCGTCAAAAACTTCGGGGGTCGTTTCTGGTTCGCCAGTTCCCCGCGGCCTGCTCCCGCTCGTGGATGCGGTTGATGAGCGTCCATGCGGAACGACGGGTTTGCTCTTTACTGCTCGGTTCCAGTAACACTGCGGCAGCGACTACTCGACACGCTCCCGCCTGGTCAAGGTCAGGTAGGTAGGCGAAGTCCAGTCTTCGGACTGCTCGTTGCGCCTTTCGCAAGCCCGCTCGGAGGAAGCGTGAGGATCGGCCTGGGTTGCGGACAGCAGCAACCCAGCGCTCCGCCTCAGCATCAGTGAGCCGAGCGATTCGGAGCCAACGACGAAGCTCTCCCTCCCCCTGCGGTATCGCCATCAGGCGGTCCACTCCATCAAGGGGGCGCAGCGAACCAGCCGCGTCCTTCCACACCTGCTGCAACAACAGAAGGATGTAGCTGTTCACAAGCTGCGGGTGCGAGCAGCAAGTGTCCACCACGGCGCGCCAGCACGCGGTAGCGGCCCGGCCCTCGGGGACGAAGCTGTACCGCTGCACCGTGTCTGCGCGGATGAGGACGCACGCGAGCTGCACGACGTTGAGGAGGGCGGCACTACTATTCACGCGCCCCAAAGAGTGGAGGATGCTGTCCAGTTCCTCCCGCATGCCCTGTTGCTCGTTCATGCCTGATTCCTATCGGGCATCAGCAGGGGACATCCTTTTGAGTACCCGTTTCCTTCAATCGGGTACTCAAAAGGATGTCCCTCACATCGAGGGAGCAAGCTGCTTTCCGAGTTGGTAGCGGAAGACATGCTTGCTCAGCTCTGGAAAGGCTTCATCCATGGCATCACTCACAGCGTCCACCACACGCTCATATACTTCATCGCCCCCAGGTTGGCCTTCGCACCGTCTGACGAGCGCATCATAGTTCGTACAAGAATGGCGGAGATAGTTGGTTGTGATCCGACCGAGGAACTCAGCGCTGGAAGCTGCGTCCGCATAATTCCGATCCCACGGTTGTAGTTCACGTGCTGCGTTGTACTCTGCGACAGCATAAGCGATAAGCTGCTCGTGTGAGCCATTGAAGAAAACGTGCACTTCTGGCGTTCCGAACTCCGAGAGGAACTTCTCCGCCGCCGCTTCCTCTGCTTCTGCCGCCCTGCGCCGCCGCTGCTGAGCAGCGTCTGCCGCGGTCAGGGAACGCTTGGTACTCTTCGCCGTCCATTCGCTCCAAGCAGGGGACGCTTCCACCTTCTCCACGCGCGAAAGATCGTAGAGCTTCATGGGAGCAGCCGAGCGGTATCGCGGGTTACTGCGAGTTGCGTCGGGCTGACCCAAAAACCTCTTGACTGCTGCGTCCGTCCAACCAGTTCGCTCCTTCACTCCACTGAGAGTGAGTTGTTGCTCTGCCATGATGTCCTTCCCTTTCGTTGATGCTTTCATAATATCAGTATCGGCTATTCCACCTCATTTTCAGCGATTTTCTCGTAGGTACGCGGATGAGTTTCCAATCGGGCACCCGAGAAAGACATGAACAGATAGAAGAACCCCCTCACCTGGATTCGGGTTCCTGATGAGGGGGTTCGCTTGCGAGGAGAACTACGACTTCTTCTCCTCCATAATGGAGCGAGCAGCCGCCAGGTTCGCTTCTGCCTGCTTGAACTCAGCCTCCGCGTTCTGCACCGCCTCCTCCACGGCACGGCGAGCTGCACGGGCAGCGGCAGATGCCTCAGCCGCCTCAGCCTTCTTCTCCGAAGCCACCTGCTCTGCCAGTTCAGCCGCCAGCACCAGTTCGGGGATACTGAGAGCCGAAGGCGTGGTCGCCTCCGCCATGCGGGGATTGCTTGCACCACGGCCCCGCTGCGGCGCGACGGGTTTGCCCTGCGCGTCCAGCCAACCGACCTGCACGAGGTGCGAGCGGGTCACCTTCCACTCCTTCCCCTTACCACTGGTGTTTGCACCAGCAGCAGCCAGCTTCTCGGCGGAGGCGTTCACGCCTGCGTAGGAGCGGCCCGTGAGCGCCGCCACCTGGGAGAGGTTCAGGGTGTCCTCCTTCGGCTCCTGCGGCTTCTGAACCGCCTCGGGAGCGACGCGTGCGGTCACCGTAGCCTGCTGCCGCTCCTGCTTCTGCTCGGGCTTCACAGCGGTGTTCCGTGGCTTCTCCTGCGCCTTCTGCGGGGCGGTGGCGGCCTGTGGCTTGCTGTTCACCTTCTCCTCCTGCTTGCTCTCGGCGGGCTTCGTGGCTGTGGGAACCGTGGCGGTGGCGTTCATGGGGTTTTCCTTGTTGTTCTGCTCGGTGCTGTTGCTCTGCTCCTTTTTGACGCTCGTGTGGCTCATGCGAACTTCCGCCCCCACTCCTGCCGCACCTGCGCCCAAGGGGTGGCCTGAGTCAGCTCCTCGTTGCGGATAACGGCGGGATGCCCTGGTGCCAGGAAGATGTCTGCCAGCTCCCACAGTGCGAAGTAGCCGAACTCGGCGTTCGCGGTGTCTCCTTGCAGGCACACGAAACCGAACGCGGTGTAGTTCTGCTCGGGCGACAGTTCCATCACGAACCAGTCGAACGGGAGCTGCTGCGAAGGGATGAAATAGTGAGCATGAACGAGCTTCTGCTCTACGAGAACGTCCTCTGTGGCGTACAGCGCAGGGATACCGCGCAACACCTCCTCGGGAGGCATGAACGGCCGATCACGGAAGGAATCTGTGCGGCTGGTGAAGGGTGGAAGCTGCATGGGTCGAAATGGTGCTCACAACCTCCGACATTTGCAACCCTCCGCCTCGAACTTCTTTCAGAAGAGCGTTGGATGCCCTGGTTCCTCCTGTGCGGTGGGTGCTACTACATGCTGCTCTGCATGGCGAGCCTGTTGCTCCCGTTCTCGTAGTTCCTTAGGCTCAACCGCTCGCAGATGCTGCCCACCGTTTTCTATGTCCCCTTTGGGTACCCGATTGATAACTTTCGTGTCTTTTTGCACTGATGGCCGAAGCACCTCCGCGAGAGCTACCCACGCACTGACGAACTCCCAGCCCTGCGCCTGTTGCGTAGCGCGGTCCAGGTTGTAGGTGAGGAACACGGCTGCTGGAACGGCCCCCTGCTTGCCCTGCCAGTGATGGCGGAAGCCCACCACCTTCGGAGCATCATTCCCCTTGCCCTCGGCATCGCCGCCCTCAGCGAGGTAGGAGCGAGGGCGAACGAAAAAACCCGTCACAACTTGACCTGCTCGCTCCTCCACCACCTGCACGTTCCAGAACTGAACCTCCCAAGGCTCAGCGAGGCGGAACGTACGGGCACGGGAATCGTAGGCTCGCTGCTCCTCATCGCGAACCCGAGCTATCTCCTCGGAAGAGAGGACCACTCCCCTGTGGTCCTCAGCAGCACCCACGAGCGCACCCACGGCTTCTTCCACCAGCTCGGGAGCTTCATCGCTGCCAAACTGCTCTTGCAGCCATGTGAGAGCCTGTCGCTTGATGCAGTACCCCTGCCATGTTTCATCCACCGCGTGCCACAGAATGACTTTCAGCGCATCGGTGATGCTGAGCTTGCTCTTTGTTCGGGCGCTGAACCGCTCAGCATGCTGCTGCAAGCGCTCCCCCATGAACTGCACCCATAGCCGCTCCCACTCCTCACGTGAGGCAGGAGCCAAACAAGCAAGCAGCAGGTTCAAGTCCCCGAGGTACTTCCTCCCGTTCAGCCCAGGCTTGAATCTTGTGCCAGCCCAGATGCGGTGCCAACAGTGGAACTTCCCGCCGTGGCGGTAGGTGACGCGCTCCGTGTAGCTCGGTAGTTGTGGTGTTGGTTGCATGAGATAACCCCTGGTAGATGATGTTGCTTCTACCAGGGGTTATCTGCTGTTCTACGTGATTTTCCGTGAAACTCTCGTACTTATTTCGGCTGGGCATTCATTCGCTCCGCATAACGCCGCAACGCAGTTGCGAACGGCATACTTGGAATGAACCCGCGCGGGTCTGCTTCAAGCAGTTGAAATGCGGTGAACATGCTTGCACTAAGCCCGTAACACTCAGCTTGCTCCTGTACCCAGGCATAGGCCCGCAGGGGAATCTCAACCCGCACCACCGCCGAATCACGGCTGTGTTGGTTGAGATAGTTCACAAACGTTCGTTGTAGGTGCTGCTTCTCGGATTCGGCAGTTCGTGCAGGAAGATCGGTCACGAGCGCGAGGCGGTCCGCATTTGGTACACCGATGAACTCACCCGCTACCTCAGCTGGGAGCGTTGCGAAGACGCTCTGATGTGTTTTTGGCAATTGTCTTTCCTTTTGTTGGTTTTTGTTACACTACCTTTATCTGTTCGTTTACCTCATTTTCGGCGATGTTCTCGTAGATACCTTGCGAAAAGTTTCAATCGGGTACTCAAAGGGGGCGTGATCGGCATAGATACAACCATCAACATGTCCCCTTTGAGTACCCGATTGCATGCACAAGGCCCCGCACTGTTTTCAATGCGGGGCCTTCTCGGGGCGGGGGCCTTGACTATTTGTTGAGCAGAACCTGGCCTGCCGCGTGTTCCTGCTGCTGTTCAAGTGTCTGCCCGAACTGGTTGCGGTCCGCGGGTCTGTCTCTCATTAAATGGAAGATGATAGTGACGAAGACAGCAATGACGGCTGCGAGAACAAGCAGGGTGGGCAAGCCGTAGATGACGAGTGGGCTGGTGGACAAAGTAATCATGAGTTCTCTCCTCGGTTATAGATTTGTGCTGCTTCCTCTTGTGAAAGACGCGGCGGATTGCTGAGCTGCTGCAACTTCTTCCGACGCACTGCGCCATGGCGCATAATTGCCACAAGGGAAATGAAGGCGATATAGAGCAGAATGAGGAAGAGAAGAGTGAGCTGCACCTGCTGCGCGGCTGAGAGCTTCAAGGAGTCAGGGCTTCCCACTGCTTTCACCTGGCCAGCTGCTGTTTCCTGCTTCGGTTCAGCGGTTGCGGTTCCGTTCGGGCTGCTCGGCGCATTGTTCGCATCGCTGGCGCTGCTGCCATTCGCTGCAACAGGTTCGCTCTCGCGGGGGCCAAGTTCAGGCTTCCCATTGGTACGTGTTGGTGCGCTCTTCCCAGGAGGTGCTGGTGTGTTTGGAACAGCTACTGCTGGCTTCGTAGGGCCACTTGCAGGCTCAGTAGGAGTGCCAGGAGCGAAAGGCTCCGCAAGAGGCGCAGACGGCTTTTCAGGGGTTGCTGGCGCGGTTGGGGTGGTTGGTGCTACAACGGGGACGGTTGGCCCGCTGACCAGCGGAGGAGCGGGAGCAGTTGGCTTCGTTGTTGGCTCCGCAGGCTTCGTTGGCGCGGTTGGAGAAGTAGGGGTGGCTGGCTCAGTGCTTGCATGAGCAGTTGGCTCACTCGTTGCAGGAGCAGTTGGGTCGGTGCTTGGCCCACTGTCACCTGGCTCGGCCGCGTAATCGTTCGCCTCGGCTACGGAGTAGCTGGTGCTGGTGAGTGGGTACACGACCCCACCAGCGCACAACTCGCCCTCCTTGCAGTCCACACCCTCATCACCCTTGGCCTGCTTCCATGCAGGGAGGTCGTACCAGCTGTCGCCCTGCACACTGGTGAGTTCAGAGAGGGTGAGCTGGTACTGCTTCCCGCTCTCAGCGGTGGCCGTCACGTGAACGTCCACGCGAGCCAACCAGCCCACCTGGTTCAGCTTGGAGCCTGTCTCCTCCTTGAAGGAGGGAGCCGCGAACTTGACGTTCACGCGCTCCTCCGTACTCATGTCTTTTTTCACCACCGCTGTCGAGTCGCTGAGAATAGCGGTCACGTCAGGCTTCAAGGAGGTGACCTTCCCACTCGTGGAAGGAGCAACAGCGCCGTCAGGGGCCAGCTTCTTCCACTGGACAGGCGTGAGAGGTGTAGCGCTCACGCTCTCTACTTCCAGTTGTTCCCACTGGCCCGCCCCGAGTGTGAGAGGAACGGAGACTGAGGCTGGGACGTTCTCGAAATCGGTCACGCCGTCCAGCCCCTCAGAACTGGAACCATCGCACTGTTCCATCCCTCCCGCGAAGCCAGGAGAGGTGAGGGAGCTGGGTGTGTAGGTGGTACAGCCATCCCATGGTGAGTACTGGGAGGCGCTGTTCTGATACTGCACAGGAGGCAGCTCAGGGCTTGCACTACTACTGGTGCTGCTGGTGCTGTTCAAAGCAGGAGCCAGTGCAAGAAGCGGAAGAAGGAGAAGCGAAGTCGCTCCCCCAATGTATGAAAACATAATGCAGTTCCTTTCTTTGGTTCTTTGATTCCTATCGGGAGGAACGCGAAAGGCTGCGTATGGATGCGAAAACCCCGCTGGTAACGCATCCAGCGGGGTTTTCAGAAACCTACAATACGTTCGCTTTCAGGGGCATAGCCTCCCTTCATTCGCTGAGTGAGTATCAGTCGTTTGAGATGGCGCGGAGGCCAACCAAGCCGAGATTCGCAAGGCGGGAGCCATCTCCATAGGAGATGGTGGATTCGGGGAAGCTCTTACTGAGTTCCTTGTTGAGGCAAGACGTGTCCTTAAATCCGCAAGCGTCGGTTGCATCAGCAGCTGCGTTCGCTACGTAGGATTCGGTATAGAGCTTTGCAGCATCATCACGCACGTTCTGAGGTACGACCGAGGTCCCTGGTTTCTCCTCCACTTCACAACCTCCATCGCTCTGGGTGCACAGGATATTCCAGTAGTGCGCGTCTGCATCGCCTTCGGTGCCGTCAGAGTCAATCGGATAGATGTACGTACTAATCACGGAGAACTTGAACTGCACGGGTGCAACATAACCTCCGCCGCCGCCTGAACCGCAGTTCGGGCCTCCATGTGAGCAATCAACGGGAGTGCTGCCACCGCTACCCGAACCGTCAGATGGGTTCGGCGTGTTACCAAGCTTCTCAATCACGGGGAAGTCGCCCGTGCAGTCAGGGTTTGGAAGCTCCTCAGCGGTGGTCTGCTGAGTCTTGCCGCCATTTTCGGTGTAGAACACCTTGCCAGTCTGAGAGAGCGAGGCCGCTACGTAACAACTGCCATCCTGCCCAGTTGCAGCCCCAAGATATTGGGAAGGCTTACCAATCAAGCCCTGGTCCAGCAGCTGGTCATAGGTAGCGAAGTTCTTACCAGATTCGGCTTGCGCAACAGTGCGCGTGCTGACGCTTGCCCCAACGAGTGAGGCGCTGTTGTCAGCGTCAGGAGAAGCAGCGAGGCCGCTGTATACGTTCTCCGCTGTAACGACGGAAGCGAGGGACGCTTTCGCCGCGTTGTCTTGCGCCCATGGAATCACAGCGAACACGGTTGCTGCAATCACGCCACCAATGAGACCGATGACGATGATACCGACCATGATTGAGGCAAGGTCAATCGCGCCGTTCTCAGAAACGAAAGTTGAGCGGAGCGAGCGGGCGGAGGCAGTGCGTTTCGCACGAGACAGGAGGGAAGTTTGCATGATATACCTTTCATTGGTTGTGGTATATCTATCGGCTGTTTCACACAAACGTGCAAGAAATGCAGAAGAGCGGCGTGGTGGTTGCTATCCAAACCAATGAAGGGAACATAATGTTCTCCGCAGCCACCACGCCGCTCTACTTCTTATCCCTATCGGGCGGCAGAGCGGCTACGCGCTGCTTCCCGAAAAAGAAAGTTCCCCCGCCAGGGAATGGCGGGGGAACTACATCATGAACACGCAAGCACTTGCGTACTTCCGTTATCGGCTACTCACGCTGCTTCCGCTGCTTCCGCTCTACCTACTTTCTTCATCGGGGGGGGGGGGGTACACACCCAAATCAGGATATTCCCTGAAAGGGCTACTTTCTACTCGCTTCCCAAGCTTTGGCTCTACGTAATAGCTGCTTGGCTGCCTCGCGTGAAAGCTGCATGTTTTCCCCAACCTCGCGTGTGGTCAAGCCCGCCTCGGTGAGGGCGAGAGCCGTACGGTAACGCTCGGGCGCTGCTTTCACGTGCGGAGCTTGGGAGGAACGGAAGGCTTGCAGTTCGGAGAAACCCTCAGGGGTGATGTGTTTCCATGTCCAACCTGCAATGCTGCGGGCGATGGTGTACAGCTCGCTGCTCTTCAACTGCTGCTCGGAAGGGTAGAAGTAATCATGAAAGCGGTGAACCTCAACGGTTACTGCTTCCAGAAAGCTGTCGTAGTGCTGGTGGAACTTTCGCTGCTTGTACGCCCAGGTACGTACCGTCTCAAAGGTGGTGCTATTCCTGCCTTCCCCTGATTCCGTCAGGGTTGAGTGTTCGGTGGCGGCAGTACGAGGAGTGAACGGCTCAAACTCGGACAGCGGGAACAGATGGTCAGTGCCCCACTCGGTGATGAACGCATCATGGAAGGGATTACTGGTGAGCTGTTCGGTGTACTTCGCATCCGCTCCGAGTGCTGCTCTGAGGCGCTGCATGATGTCGCTGCGGTAGCGGCGCGCAGCTTCGGTTCCCATGAAGCCTGCGAGGTTGAAGCGGATGTGAGCATGACCACTGGCTCGGCTCACCGTGGTGAGGCTCGGCTCAGGGATGATGCCGTCTTCCCATACGGCGGTTTTCACCGCCCAGGAAGCCTGAGGGTGGTCCAAATCAAGGGTAATGCAGTTCGGGGCCTGCTTTGCGGTGGTTTCAATGAGGCGGTAGCTGAGCGCATCTGAGCGGCTACGGCGGTACGACCCGAGCCGCTTCGGGTCGTTACTTGCGAGCGGGTAGCGAGGATTCCATAAATCGGTGAAGTCGTCGGCGGTGAGCATGATGTTTTCTCCTGGTGATGTGCGTGTGTTCCTTTCGTTGACTGTCTGTATGAGCTGGTGATGAATCCAGCGCATCTGCGCTTTGCATATAACTATCGGCAGTCTCTCACATCTTTACGTTTCGTCACATTTTCAGCGATTTGGCATGAAGAAAGCCCACAGCTACAAGAGCTGTGGGCTTCACTTCTATCTCCAAGAGTGGGGCCTTGTGTTCCCCTCGCAGGGCATCACACCTACATACTTATTACTATCGGCTACTCATTCCGCTTCCCATCACTTTCCCCGCTCGTTACTTTCACCTCAGGGGGGTACACACCCAAGTCAGGATATTCCCTTGAAGGGCCTTCCGTACCCTCAAATGAATCAACCCCTCAGGCAAGTAGCACCTGAGGGGTTGATTTGGACCCACCAGCTCATCAAATGGAATGAGTGAACAACTTGAACACTCAAAAGCCGTTATCTGCTGGCTGATGTGGGTGGGAGGTAGAGAACAGACCGAGAGGTTAAGGTTGAACTCCCACCCACTTTTGATATCTATCGGAACCAGCACGGCCCCCTGCAACTGAGCTGCGGGAGGCCGTGCCAGGATTTCCATCCCGAGGATGTGGTGCTGCTGGTTGCAGCAATTGGAAGCGTAGCAGCCGTTTTGCGGGCTTGGAAGTCCGTTTTGACGCAACGACCCACGAGAACGCTACAAACACGCCAGCGGCCCTCCGGTGGCTTGCTGAGGCACATTCCGCGTTCATGCGGTGGCGAATGGGTCGGTGGGGTGGGTGTCGGGTACTGAGAGGACGGGTTGATGAGTACCCGATTGCACGCCCAGCACGATACAGGCCATGTCCCCTTTGAGTACCCGATTGCACTCCCACTTCGGGCTGGAAAAACCTCTCGTTTGATTGCTGATTCGCCCTACGGCGATAGGAATACAGCACCCAACGAAAGGGAACTACATCATGTTTCACGCAATCAGCTCGGGCTATGCGCTCCACATCCACTCACCGCACACCAGCAAGCAGCTTCTTCGCCGTCAAGTTCAGAGTAGGAGAAAGCAGCAACTCACCAGGCTCGCCGCAGGTGTTCTACTGGCGGCTACTTTCGTGTCTTTTCTGACCGCGGCGTTCACGGCAACCGCTGCTACCTCGCAACAGGCTCGCGCCAACGTGATTTCGGACCTGGTGTGCGTCAGTGTGAGCGACGGCTCCGAAGCAGGCAGCTTCTCCAAGTCCGAGCAGTTCAAGGCACTTGGTGGTTCCACCGCTTCCATGAGGGAAGTTCTCCCTGGCACGAAGAAGCACCCCACCAACCTGAACGCGCTCCTCATCCCAAACAGTGCGGGGGCTGTCACCGCTCTGCCGAAGAAGTACACCGTCACTGCTCTTGAACGTTACGGGGCTGCGAACCCTCAGTTCAGCAGTTGGACTCCTGGCTTCAAGGACTCGGGCGGCTTCACCTTCCACGGAGTGGCAGCGCGTGATGCGGGTGTCGCTCAGGACGGCTCGGGGAACGTGAGTGTGGGAACCGCTGCTGGGAGTGAGGAGCTGCAAGCAGGGAGCAGCAAGCTCTTCACCAGTAACCCCGTTGCCTGCACGAACCTGAGCGGTGAAGTCACCACCCTTGCCGCCAACACACTCTCTGTTCCTGCTCGCCTGCTGGTCACCGTGACCGCACAGGTGTTCACCTCCACCCTCGGGCAGGGCATCAGTGATGAGGACTCGGTTCTGCATCCCCTCGTAAAGGTCGTGGACACCCTCATCACGGGCAAGGGCGGACTCAGGGACACCCTCTTCGTTCCGTTCCTCATCCCCGTGATTCTGCTCGGCGCAGTCTGGGTCGGCTACATGGGCATCGTCAAGCGTGCAGCTGTCGTCGCTCTGCAAGGGACTGTGTGGATGGTTGCAGCCGTTTCGATGGGAACTGTCTTCCTCGCGCAACCCTCACTGGTTCCTGGTTATGTGGACGGCTTTGTTCAAAAAGTCAAAGTGATTGTGAACGACGGTGTGAACGTCAGCCAGCCGTCCGACTCTCTCTGCAAGGCGAGCGGCGAGAACGTCACCTCTCGGCAGAGCGCCTGCCTCCTCTGGGAAGCCGCCATCTACCAGCCTTGGGTTTCAGGCCAGTTCGGAACAACCTCCACTGCGACAGGCTCAGCCCTTACCACCGACCCGCGGGGCATCTTGAAGAACTCCTCCTACGTTGCAGCCCGTGGGAAAGAGAACGTCAAGTTCAGCAACTGGGCTGAGTTCCAGTTGGACCGCTCATCCACGAACCGAGCCTTGCAGGTTTCCGAGGTGGCGTACACACAACTCGGCACTGGGAGCAACGGGTTGTGGGCTGGGGATTCGCAGGGTCAGATTACGCAGGCAGTGATGATGAACATCACGGCCCTCGCAGTCTGCTCGTTCCCGCTGCTGCTGAGCCTCACCAGCCTCATGTTGCAAATCCTCACGCTGCTTGCGATTGCACTCGCGCCGTTCTTCTTACTCCTCGGCATCATCCCGAGCTGGGGAACCCGAGTTATCCTGCGCTGGTTTGAGCTGCTCGCAAACATCGGTATCCGCTCAATCGTCAACATCGCGGTCTTCGCTATCTACATGCTTGTGTTCGGGCTGATGATGTCAGCGAACGTTCCCACCATCCTGGTGGTGGTCCTCACCATCGCTCTCGGGCTGACCATCTTCAAGATGCGCGGCTTCCTGAACTCAGCAAGTACGGCTCGCTTCGGTGGGGATGCGCGCTTCGGGCTGCCAGGTGCTGGCAAGCTCACCGCAGCTCTCTCGGGAGGCGGGGTAGCTCTCGCCACGGGTAACCCCTTCGCTGGCATGGCCGCAGCCCGTAGGGCGAAGGAAGATGCCGCAGCGTTCACGCCGAAGGGCGGTAAGGTCGGAGGAGGGAACGGCTCCCCCGTGGCCGACGTGAAGCCGCTGTTTGATGCGGGGCGACAGGTGAACAGAGCCGCGGCTTCTTCCCCTACCCCAGCGGCTCCTCCCGCCCGCACCGTGGAGGTCGTGCAGCAGGTAGCGCCAGTAGTACAGCGAACAGCACAGCCGCAGCCTGCTCCTGCTCCTGCTCCTGCTCCTGCTCCTGCTCCTGCTCCTGCTCCTACCCCGCAGCCTCAACGGCATGTCTTTTCTCAACATGGGCAGCAGGAAGCCAACCCGCAGCCGACCGCGGCAGCGCCAGTTCCACCAGCGCCGAAGCCTGCCCGAGCTGAGGGGAAGCCGCCGTTCAACCCGAGCAGTGGAAGCCCATCAGCTCAGCCCCATAGCCCGAAGCCGAAGGTGAAGGTGAACAGCAAGCCCGCTTCTTCGGCTCCCTTCCCTCGGTAGCGAGAACCCCCTCACTTGAAACAGGTGAGGGGGTTCTTCTTCTCTTGGGGACATGTTTTTACGTACCCGATTGTATCGCGCAGTCAGGTCCCTTTTGAGTACCCGTTCGAAACTACGGGAATGAGGGTGAACGAAGCGCATGCAATAAAAGGGGGACATGACATCGGGTACCCGTTTAGCCGATAGGAATAAAGGAAATAGACGAACGCAATCGAAAGGAAGTATCCCATCATGTGCAGAGCGAAAGAACACGGCGGGCGCAGATGCCGAGCGCATCAAAAAGAGTGGCAGGAACTCACCGTTGAGGAGCAGGACGAGCTTCTCCGCTTGGAAGAAGAACGACGTAATGCGAAGAAGCGGAGCGAGCGAGTCACGGTTCGTATCACCCGTCAGCAGCAATCCTGGTTACTGGCGCAGCAGGTAACGCCTGAGGCGGCCCACAATCGTGTCGTAAGCACACCGTTCCTTACTGAGCGCTCCCTCGCGCAGGTGATCGCTGCCTCCGAATCAGCAGCGATCAACGCTACCGAGGAGCAGAACAAACAGCAGCCAGGTAGCCGAACACCCGCATCAGGTAGCCCCGCTCCGATGAAGATGAAGCTGAGTCTGACCAAGGAAGAAGACGCAGTGCTTCAAGTGGAAGCGGCCCACTACGGGCTGCCAAAAGCAGAGTACGCTCGCCGCCAGCTCACGGAGGAAGACGTGCGCCGCCATCCTCTCAGTATGGGGACAGATGCTCGCCAGGTCCGCGAAGCATGGCTGCACATCCCCGAGGGTGACCGCCGCGAACTTGTGCAGCAGCGCGTGAGCGCCGAACAGCAGATTGCACAGTGTAAGGAACGCATGCGCGACTTGGAACGAGTCATCATCCTCAAACGTGGTACGGGAGACGAAGAAGACTACGAGCAGGTGGGAGCCGCAATGCGCGAGAAGGCTCTATTGAAACTCAGCTTGGAGGAACTGCAAGAGCAGCACGGAGCGGAGATGCAGCGGAAGCGCGAGGCCACCCTCCGCCGCGAGCAGGGTGTCCAGAAGTTGCGAACAGCGTTGAACATGAGCATGGCGGCAATGCGCCTCGTCAAGAGTAGAAAGCACTCTGAGGCTTTCATCCTCGGGTTCGGTGCTGTGGCGGTTGGTGTGGCAGCCCGCCATGCCCGCCGCGATGCGTAGCTATCAGCTCGAAGCTCCACACACTGACTCCCTGTTCAGCGTGTGGAGCTTTCTTCATACACAGGGGACATCGTTTTGGGTACCCGTTTATATTCGGACTCGTCCCCTACGGGTACCCCTTTTTCTCGTCCCCCTACGGGTACCCGTTTATATTGTTCAGTCCCAGAGAACCCCGACTGCTCATACACATTCAGTCGGG
This sequence comes from Curtobacterium sp. MCBA15_001, assembly GCF_001864835.1. Taxonomy (GTDB): domain Bacteria; phylum Actinomycetota; class Actinomycetes; order Actinomycetales; family Microbacteriaceae; genus Curtobacterium. The sequence continues at coordinate 67,411 of NZ_MJGI01000003.1, forward strand.
GTTTACCACGAACCAGTTCGCGCCGATTGCCAATCGAGCGAGCTGGATCGTTCCCTGAACTCGCGCAAGCGGCCCGAGGGCCACGATTTCAAGAAGCCGCGCCTCAACAACCCTCTCGTTCATCTTCAATACGACAAGAACGTCTCCGCTGATGCAAGCAATCGCAGACAAGCAGATGGCGAATCCTTGAACCACCCGCTCACCTACTACTAACACCTCACCGCGCCGCAAACTCCTGTCAAAGCCGTCCCTTTTGGGTACCCGTTTACATTCGGGCTTCGCCCTCAAAAGAAACTATCTCCTCCCCCGACATCAGCTTGCGCCAGCACACACGCCCCCGCACCAAATAACCAAACCCACACAGCCCCGCAGGGAACAACAAGGCGCGCATCAAAGCTCGCCGTCTGAGAGCTTGGGGGGAATCAAGAGGGTGGTACGCCCCTCTTGCACTCTCGCAGTGGTGGACACTGCGAACGGGGTCAAGCAGCGTTCGCTGCTGTGGGGATGTTCGCGGGGAGGCTGGCCCCCGCGTGACCGCAGTGGTCACCCTGCGCACCTTGTTCACATGTGCAGAGAGTGAGCAGGGTTGTAGGGGTTGCAACCCCTACGTCAGGTCCTCTGACTTTGCGGCGTAGCCGCTGTGTTGTTGTTGTCCCCCTCCCCTACCCAAGGTTCCGTTCCTGCGGTACTCAGGCACCCACTTCTGCTTCTCTTCTTCTTTTTCTCTTCTTCTACTACTTCTGCTGGTAATTGCTCACAGTGCGATGTTCACTCTGTGAACTGGTAGCAGGCATGCGCACTGCATGTTCACATCCGTAGGAACGCTCTTCTTGATTCGTCGGTGTAAATGAACAGTGAACGCGTGTTCACTTCTCCATGCTCCGCAGGAACCATCACTTGCTGAGGAGTGAACTCACTGCGCACATGGTGTGTTTGCAGGCCATTGTTTACACCTATGTTTTATTGCACTGTTGGGGTAGCAGCGCAACACGGGTACATACAGGGGTTGACTATCGCAGCGAGAGGGTTGAGTTTTCGCGTTTTCAAGGGCTTTCGGTGAGCACGTGGGTGATTGGAACTTTCTCGGCTTCTCATCAGCTTCCCCTCGGCAAGCCGATAGGAATCAACATAGGTTCCAACACGACTTTTGTACGACCGAAGGATACAGCAATGAACACACCATTTCCAGGCTCCACGAGCCTCACACACCAGCAGATGCACCCAGCCCCAAACGCCGTTAGCGACGATTTTGACGATTGGGAAGATGGGGCTTATACACCTGACGCTTCCCAAATCCAGTACCGCAAGAATGGCCGAGAGGCTTCCCGAACCATCTCGGAAGCACGAGCAGGGCTGCGTATCCAGCCTCGGGATGTCGAGCTGCTCACGTTCGTGGAGCAGCACGGTTTCGCCCTCGCCAGTCACCTCTCACGACTCACAGGGGACTCCGAAAGCGCCGTACAGCAGCGAATGAAGAAGCTCGCCAAGGGGTTCTGGACGACCTCCGTAGCGATGGATGCAGGTCGGCTCGTGTGGCTCCCAACGACTGACACGAGCCTGCTCACTGGACTCGACCTACCCATCACCAGAGGTGGAGTGAAGGACGCACTGTTCCGCCATCAGTACGCCGCAGCAGCTGTCTCAGCAGAGCTGCAACGCATCACACCGAACGACGCTTCCGACGTGCTGGGAGTCGCTCGGCAGGGCGATTCGTTCCCGATGCGGTCCCGTTTCCCTCACAACGAGATGCTCTTCAACGAGCCGTTCGAGGGCGTAGCGCCAGGCTACGGGGAGACTGTTTTGACGGAGCGACAGCTTCGTTCAGGGCTTGATGCGTTTCGTGCGCAGCGGAGCCGCGACGAGATGCGACGCGCTGTTGCAGTCGCCTCAGCAGACCCTGACGCACCTGAACTGAACCTCGGCGCGGGTGCCTTGTTCATCATCTACCGAGACTCAACAGGCACGGGAGAGCATGTTCCTGACCTCGTTGCCGCCCGTCCGAGAGGCGAAGACGGACACCCGCGGCATGTTGCTGTGGAGGTTGAGCTGACTCCGAAATCCACTGATGAGTACCGCGCGATCCATCGTGCCTACTCACGCTATGGAGACATGTACGAGCGTGTCGTGTGGTTCACTCCCCGCTCCGACATCGCCAACCTGCTGCGATCCGTGAACACGGGATCGGACGACATGGGCGACCGCTGGCAAGTGCGGAAGCTCCCCGCGCGGTTCGTCTACCAAGCCTTCACGACTCGGTAAGCATCCCTTGCGCGTACCCGATTGGACCCCTCCCGTGGTGGTGCGGGAGGGGTTTCGTCATGCGTGCAGCGCCAACACGGGGACATGGATTGAGTACCCGATTGCTCACTTTCGTGTCTTTCGGCGCGGGAAGGCAACCTCGTCAGGCTGCTTCATCGTCCCGTTCAGTGATCCTTCCATCACTCCCCGCGAACCTGAACAGGTAGCCGATTGCCTGGACTTCGTTCGTCGTTCGCCCCTGCTCAGCGTCCCGCCGCGCCCTCCGAAGCGTCGCTTCCCAGACGGAGTACTCGGGTGAGCCGTCATCCTGCGCGCTGTCCAGAAGCCAGTCGCACGCGTCCATAACGCCACCAGTTCCGATGCCAGGGGCAAGTTCAGGAACTGGTCCTTCGGTTCCGATATGGGCGAGAACAGGACCCGACTCGTTGAGGTTCTCCTCGTCGCCATCCTCGTCCGCGCCCCTGCCTTGCTCCTGATGCAGTGCCTGTTCAAGCTCCCGAATCTCCGCTTCCAGCTTTCGGGTCTCCGCATCAAGCTTGCGATTTTCCAGGTACGGGCGCTGTATCTTGGCGGGCAGGACCGCCAGTGATTCCACGGCGGAGGCAATGAGTTTCACGCCCGCTGCGATACCAACGACCCAGCCGCCAGCCTTCAACGCCTGGATCACGTCCATCCAGAACGGACTCCCGTAGCCCGCCCGAAGCACCCGTGCGTACTCCACGGAGCTTCCAGCGAACGATAACCGCTGATCCGCGCGATCAGCGTTCGTTACATGGTTTACGAGAGCGATCACGTGGAAGCTCATCTCAGCTGCCCGCGCGATGTCCTGCGCGGGAGCCAACGAGTCCATGGGGATTGTCAGCCTGTACCCGAAGCCATCGCCTCTGAGTAGCTGAACAACCTCCTGTTTCTTCGCCTCTCCGCTCGTGTCAGTCATGCGTCTCATCCCTTCGTGGGGATGTTCAGGCTCCCCCAGCAGCACCGTAGCGGGCTTCGCCGCCTGCCCAGCGGAGGCAGCACTTCGGAGAACGGCGCAGCGACAGACGAACCCCTCTCACGAGCATCGTGAGAGGGGTTCATGATGGTGTAGGTCAGCCGTTCGCACTCCTGACGACCGTGACGGTGTTGCTCGTGACGCTGCCGCAGTCGGCCTGGTCGGTCACCCACTGCTGACTTGCAGGACCGTTGATGCTGCCCTGCACTGGCACCAGGAAGTCCGCGGTGAAGTGGTACTTCGTGGAGTACTTCCAGGACTTGCCGTTGTCACTGCTCCAATAGAAGTGCAGTGTTCCCTTGCTGTTCGGGTTGTACGCAGTCCACGTGTTCCACTGCCAGTTGTCACTCTTGAAGTACTGCTTGGCCCCGTTTGGGTCGTTCCCGTTCAGCGGTGAGACAGCCGTATCACCGCTCGTCACGATGCTGTTGAACTCTTTGCGTTCACGGATGTTTCTGATTCCCGAGCCGTTGGCGACTATGTTCCCGCGGACGACAGGCACCTCGTTCCCATCCCTCATGACCGTGACGTTCTTGCTCGTACCCATGATTTTCGGAGCGCTCGTTGGGCTGCACTGCCACTTTTTCTGCTGTTTTGCGCAGTCCGCAGGAGTGAAGCTCACTCCCGTTCGGATGCCAGGAACCAGTGCTGGCGACAGGGAGCAGCTGTACGTGAAGGGGTCGGCGGAGTTGTCAGAAGTGGTCCCCTTGAAGGAGTAAGAGTCCTTCGCCCCCATCCAACCTTGCCAGCTCTTCTTCTGCCAAAGGGCGTAATCACGGTGCCAACGGAGGGAGTAGTAGCCATACGCGGGCTGCTGAGGGTTGCCTGTTACGCCCGTGTGCGCATCAAAATCTACGTTGAGCGATGCGTTGAACGTGGCAGGATTCCCGTAGACGTAACCTGTTTTTCGGTACCCAGTCTTATCCGTAACGATTCCGCTTGCCGTGTAAGACGACGCTCCGCTGGTGCTGTTCACCTTTACGAACTGCCCCGTGCCGCCCGTGACCACCTTGTAGTTGGTGAGGTGCGGAGTGAGGTACGAATCGAGAGGGTAGCTGCACCAGTAAGCGAGCGGGTTGCTCTTGCTTGTGTCGCTCAGGGCGTACTCCCAGTACACGCCGTAAGCCGCTTTGCCGTTCACGAACGGGCAGTTGATGGTGGAATAACCACCCTTCCAGATGGTGCAGTTCCAGCTCGCCTGAGCCGTGAGGTCAGGGTTTGGGTAGGCACCCTGCCCGTTATAGATACTCCCATCAGCGGGGTCTGTGACCATTTTTGAGGCCAGCCATCCCGCGCACTTCTGGAACGAGTATTGGTACTTCGGCGCGGACGAGCCACCTCCACTGCCGCTTCCAGTCCCGCCTCCGCTGCTCCCTGAGCCTCCATCAGAGGAGGAGGAAGCGACGACTTTTGATGTGACAGAACAACTGATGGAACCGCACCCAATCGTGCCTGCTGCTTCTGCTGGTGCCGCCCCAACGATTGCGACGACCGCCGTTGCCCCTATGACGGCGATGATTGCAACTACTGAGGTGAGCGCTTTCTGGATTTGTTTTCGTAGCATTTCTATCCTTGACTTGGTGCTGATGGTGTTGTTATTGGGTCTGGTGCAGGGCCGATGAGTTCAACCTCATCGCTCAATCCGTGGCTATTCACATGCACGACCTGCCCGTTGGCGAAGGTCTCGTAATGCCCGTTTGTCAAGTCTTGTAGGTGGTTTGCGACGTTCATGTATCCGAGCATTCCGAGGATGAGCGCACCCCCGATGACGACGACAGAGGTAATATTGCTTATGGTGGTTTTCATGATGATGTCCTTTTGATGTGTCTGCGTACTTGGACGAGGCGGCGTATCAGCCGTTCTGGTTCTGGAAGAAATCGTCCATTGCGTCCCCGCTCCAAAGGCACGCAGCGTCGGTGGCGTTCTTCTGAGCCGCTTTATCCGCGGCGGAAGCGAAGGTGAAGGATGCGCCTGACGCAGTTGCGCCGTCAATCGGAGCTGCTGCCGCGTCGCAGGTGATGGTCTTCCCACCCATGGTCGCGGAGGTCTGTCCGTCCTTGAAGTTGACATTCAAGGTGACGCTGCCGACCCCCGATGCCCAGTCCCCGCTGTTGTCAGCAGCAGGCTCGCTGCTTGCAGAAGCAGCAGGAGTGGTCGCTGTTGCGGAAGGTGCGGTGCTACCTGCGTTGAGGTCAGGGCCGCTCGTTTGAGTGGTCCCAGCCTTCAAGTCAGGTCCGCCGTGAGTGCTGTGGGGTGCGCTGAGGTTCACAGCGAACACCGCGCCGATGATGACAGCTACCGCCGCTGCGGAGCTTCCGACGATGGTTGCGAGCTTCTTGTTCTTGTTCATGAGTTCAATCCTTCGGGTTTGTTTCCGTTACCTGCATTATCGGCTAACTACGAGGTTTTCGGCGAAAGTCTCGTAACTTTCTCTGATTGCATGATAACCCAGACTGCCGACATTCCCGAGATTTAGCGATTACGTCGGGGAAGGTCGGTGCTAACAGATAGGAATAGGAGACGAACGAACACAGGAGAACACCATGTACAGCACCCAGATTCACGTTCACAGCCATAGCCAGGAAGGGCTGGAACGACTCCCCGAACGCCTTACCGCAGTCCTCAGCAGCGAGGACTTGCACCTTCATCTGAACGACGCGCAGCGCTCTGAGAGCGGTGAGTACGTCGCTGATTTCGGCGGCACCACGCCAGCTATCACCCGTGTCGCAGCCCTCCTGCTGCTCGCACAGTTCCCCGATTACGCGGAGCTCAGCGCGGTGTACAACGACGCAGGTGTGGAACGTGTCATCTACGCAGAAGCACGTGAGGGCCTTCGCATGGTTCAGGGTGAGCAAGAGCAAGAGCAAGAGCAAGAGCAAGAGCGGGATTACTTCCCTGTTGCACACACGGAGGAGGAGCGCATCGCCTGCGAGATTCTGGACGAACTCCCCGAGCGGGAAGAGCTACCTGAGAAGTTGAGCTTCCTCCGCAGCGACTTTTGGACGTGGGATGCATTGCGCCCGCTCTCTGCTGAGGAACAGCAACTGTTGTTCGCCCTGCCGCCTGAGGCGGTGGTATTCACGGCGCAAATGAACACCGAGCTACCTGTTACCGGCGCTGAGTTCACCCCTCAGCTGCTCGGCGTTGAGCGTCCCGAGGCGGGCGTGCGGGTGAATCTCCACTACAACAGCCGCAACATCTACCTGGTGTTCCGCGAGTACGAATCCGCCGAGTAAGCGCTGCGACACGCGGGGGCGCTATCGCTGGCAGGGCGGGACCATCCTCGGCCGCTCTTGGCAGGTTGGGGCGTTCTGTCCGCACCTACTACGATGCAGAGGTGAGCCAAGATCAGCCCGACCTGCCAGGCACCGCAGCCGAGCTGGAAGCGCTGATCAACGAGCGGTTGGGTAGGGACAGGCTCAGCCGCTTCATCCAGCCAGACAGCTCGGAAACGCTCCGAATCCTGCCTCCCCGTCCCTCTGGGGCGGAGGTCATCACCCGTGATGGCGTGGTGGACAGCATCCGCGACATCCTCGGCAACTTGGCGGCTCCTGCTCCCACGCCCGAAGCGGCTCAGGAGCAGAGCGAATGACCGACCACAGCGAAGAACTTGCGCTCCTTCTCAGCACCATCCCTGACCGATCCACGCCTGAAACCGCCCGTGGTACTACCCGTTTTGTCTTTGTTGGACGAGTCTCCACCGAGGAGGAACGAGGGTTGCAGAGTCGCCTGAACTCGCAAGGGTGGCAGCGAGAGCAAGCCCGCAAAGTTGTTGCGGGTTGCGAGGGCGGCGTTATCGTAGAAGAAGTTTTTGACGAAATCTCCCGCTCCATGCCCTGGGTGCGACGGCCAAACGCAGCGGAACTGCTGCGTCGCATCCAGAACCGCGAACACCAGTTTGACGCGATCGTCGTTGGTGAAACGAAGCGTATGTTCAGCGGGCGCGCCTTGGAGGATGTTTGGAACATCCTCCACTCTGCGGGCGTGCAACTCTGGCTACCCGACATCGGCAGGTACGACCACACGAACATCAGTCACCGTCTGCTTACTCAGATGGACGGCCTGATGGGGCGGTTTGAGAGCGAAACCATCAGCAAACGTGTCGCTGCTTCCATGCGTGAGATTGCACTCCGCGGGGATGACAAGAGGTGGATGGGTGGCAACGCGCCGTACGGTTACGTTCTTACCCCACTCCCTGAGGACCAACAGCTCAGCAGGAGCGCGAAGGGTTACACAAACACCCTCGCACTCGATCCTGCGACCGCTCAAACGGTGAGGGATATCTTCACCCTGTTTGCCGAGGGCAAGAGCCTTCGCCAGATCAGCGGTGTTTTGGCGGAGCGAGGAATCCCCTCTCCCACAGGCAAGGTCACATGGCATGTGTCGGTGATTCAGAACCTGCTCACGAATCTCACCTACACGGGCTATCGCATCTACGGGAAGCAACACAAAACTCGTGTCCCGTTCGATGAGAACAACCCTGCGATGGGTGATCGCATTCTGCGTGTCCGAACAGGGACTCGTGCTGAACCATCCGCAGCCCCTGTCTTCCCCCAGATTATCGAAACAGCGCAGTACGTCGCAGTGCAGAAGCTGCTGGGTGCGAAACGCTCCCGTGGACTTACAGCCACACGTGAACGAAAAACGAAGGTTGTCATCCCGCTTCGCAGTTGCGTCTACTGCGAAGGCAAGAAGATGGAGGCCGATGTCATCGTGAAGAGCGGGAACATCCGCTTCCGACTCCGTGGTGATCGCTCGGCAGGTACGACTGCCATCACGATCAGCGAAGCGAAGCTGGAAGCCACCGTTGCCAACTGGTTTGGCCAGACGTTCTCCCGCCGCAACATGCCCCACATCCGTCGCCAGCTCCAAGAGAACAGCCCTCTCGTGCGACGGGAGGTGGAGCGGTTGCAGGAGCAGCAGCGTTCGTTGCAGACCCTTATCAGCAACCTCCTTGGCGCTCTGGAACGGCAAGGTTCCGCGCGGGTGCAGGACCTGCTCATGCAGCGTGAACAGGAGCTGGAAGAGGTGCTGACGCGCATCGAGAGCGTCCGAATGACGGATGCCAACGCTGAGAACGCTCTGCGGCTGTTTGAGCTTGTAGGACGTGAGATGCGAGTGGTGATGGGCCTCGCCAGCCGAGAGCAGCGAGCGAGGCTCTACGACCGACTGGGACTGCGCCTGGACTATTTCCCTGATGAGCAGGCCGTTCGGGTCACTGTTGCCCCCAACCAGGCTGCTACGCCTGGTTGGGGGCAAAGTCAGTGCCCCTGGAGGGACTCGAACCCCCAACCCTTTCCTTAGGACGGAACTGCTCTTCCATTGAGCTACAGAGGCCAGCCCGATCACTCTAGCGAACGACCGCCTGACGGTAGGGGTCGAGGAACGCCACCAGCTCCGCCGCGTACGACTCCGGCTGCTCGACCGGCGCGAAGTGCCCACCCCGCGGCGGGTACGTCACCGACACCAGGTTCGTCGTCCGCTCGAGCCACTCCCGCGGGGCCGTCACCAGGTCGCCCGGGTAGAGCGAGAACCCCGACGGCGCCTCGACCCGACGAGCGGACTGCGCCGCCGGGATCGCCGCGTTCGCCTGGTACATCCGCATCGCCGACCCGATCGTCCCCGTGGCCCAGTACTCGGTCACGAGCGCCAGCACCTCGTCCCGCGTGTACACCGACCACAGGTCCTCGTCGCAGTCGCTCCAGGACCGCAGCTTCTCGACGATCCACGCGAGCAGTCCGGCGGGTGAGTCGGTCAGCCCGACGGCGGCGGTCTGCGGCTTGGTGCGGTGCATCATGGCGTACGCACCCTCGGCGTCGCGCCAGGCGGCGGTGGCGTGGACGAAGTCCTGCTCGGGCTGCGACAGCACCGAGACGTCGATGCCCGGCCACGCCAAGCCGCCGTCGGTCCGGTGCACGGCGACCACGCGTGACCGGTGGTCGAGGGCCAGGTAGCGGGCGACGTGCGTGCCGATGTCCCCGCCGGCCACGGCGAACCGGTCGTACCCGAGGGACGTCATCAGCTCCGCCCACATCCCGGCGACCTGGCGGGCGTCGAGCACCTCGGGCGGGATGTCCGAGAAGCCGTACCCGGGCATGTCCGGCACGACGACGTCGAACCCGGCGGCGGTGAGGAGCGGCAGGACCTTCCGGTAGCGCCAGGTCGAGTCCGGCCATCCGTGGGCCAGGAGGACCGGCAACGCAGCAGCGTCGCCTGCGGCAGGAGCACGGTCGGCCCCGGCGTTGCTGGCCGGCTCGACCAGGACGTTGACCCCGATGCCGTCCACGTCGACCCGACGGCTCGGCAGGGCGGCGAGGGCGTCGCGGTGCGCGTCGAAGTCGAATCCGTCCGACCAGTACGTCGCCAGCGCGCGGAGCTCGTCGACGTCGGCGCCGAGGGACCACCCCGTCCCGGCCGGGGCGTCCGGCCACCGCGTGGCGCGCAGTCGCGTGCGCAGGTCGCTGATGGTGTCGTCGTCGATCCACATCCCGGTCATGCCGCGACGCTACGCACCGCCGCCGACACCCGTCCCGGCTACGATCGGGGGCGCCACCCGAAGGACCGAGGACCTGATGACCACGAAGCCCGCCGTCCTGTTCGTCTGCGTCCACAACGCCGGCCGCTCCCAGATGGCCGCGGGCTTCCTGCGGCACCTGGCCGACGACCGCGTCGACGTCTTCTCCGCGGGCTCCGAACCTGCCGAGCACGTCAACCCCGTCGCCGTGCAGGCCATGGCCGAGGTCGGCATCGACATCGCGGGCGAGCAGCCCGAGGTCCTGACGACCGACGCCGTCCGTCAGGCTGACGTCGTCGTCACGATGGGGTGCGGCGACGCCTGCCCCGTATTCCCAGGGAAGCGCTACGAGGACTGGGACCTCGCCGACCCGGCCGGCCAACCGCTCGAGGCGGTCCGCCCGATCCGCGACGACGTCCACCGCCGTGTCCAGGCCCTGGTCGCGGAGCTGACAGAACAGCCCACGCGGACCTGATCCCTCAGACCGCGGTGTAGCCCCCGTCGGCCACGAGCACCGACCCGGTGATGAACGACGCCGCGTCGCTGGCCAGGAACACGACGCTCGGGGCGATCTCCTCGGGCAGGGCGAAGCGGCGCTGCGGGGTGTCCTCCACCCAGTACCGCTGGAACTCGGGCCGGTCGACCGGCGCCATCTCGGTCTTCACGTACCCGGGCGCGAGCGCGTTGACCCGGATGCCGTACTGCGCCCACTCGACGGCGAGCGACTTGGTCAGGTGGTGCACCGCGGCCTTGGACGCGTTGTAGGCGGGCTGCCACTGCGGGCGGTTCACGATGATGCCGGACATGCTGCCGATGTTCACGATGGACCCGGCTCCGGCGTCCCGCATGTGCGCGCCGACCGCGATCGTCGCCTTCCACAGCGCCCGGACGTTCAGGTCGAACACGCTCGACCACTCGTCGTCGGTGACCGCGAACGCCTCGTTGTGGACACAGGTCCCGGCGTTGTTGACGAGCACGTCGATGCGCCCGAACGCCGTCATCGCCTCGTCGGTCATCCGTGCCACCTGGGCGTCGTCGGTGATGTCCGCCGTGACGGTGACGAACGCGTGTCCGGCGGCAGCCGCCTCGGCAGCGACCGCGGCGTTGCGTTCGGCGGAGCGCCCGACGATCGCGACCCGGGCACCGGCCTCGGCGAGCGCGAAGGCGAACGCCTTGCCCAGACCCTGGTTGCCACCGGTGACGACGGCGGTGCGGTCGTCCAGGCTGAACGGGGATGTCATGCGGTGCCCTCCGTGTACGGACGACCTCGGCGTCGTCCTGTTCTGCGACCCTACGCAGCGTCTGCCGTGCCACCGAGGAGAACACTCGGACACGGACACCCCCGTCCACCGGAAGGACATCCCATGTCGACCCACCGGATCCTCGGAACGGCAGTCGCAGCACTGGTCGTCGCCGCCCTCAGCGCCTGCACCGCCCACACCGGCAGCAGCACCGCCACGAGCAGTGCGAGCACCGCGAGCAGCGGAGCAGTCACCGGCAACCCCGACGCAGGCCTGCACACCGTCCACCTGACGACGGCCACCGGGACGGACGCCGGAGCGGCCGCCGGCCACTCCCTGCGCGTCCCCGAGGGATGGCGCGCCGAGGTCTGGGCGGACGCCCCCGGTGCCCGGATGGCCGCGTGGCTCCCCGACGGCAGCATGCTCCTGACGACCGGGGGCCAGGGCGGACTCCTCCGGCTGCAGCTCCGCAGCGGCGACCGGGCGCCCGTGGTCCAGCGCCTGGCGACGGGGCTCGACGACCCCCAGGGCATCGCCGTGACGCAGCACGACGGCGACACGGTCGTCGTGCTCGGGGAGGGCTCCCGGATCGTCACCTGGCACTGGCAGGACGGCGCGCTCACCGACCGTCGGGTCCTGGCCGACGTCCTGCCGACGGGCGGCCACGGCGGGAAGTTCGTCGCCGTGCGGGACGGGGTCGTCACGTACGACATCGGCTCCGGCACGAACGACAGCGGCGCCGACCGGAGAGCGAACCCCGATCGTGCCGTCATCCGGCAGGTGGACCTCGACGGCACGCACGACACCCTGCTGGCCACCGGGGTCCGCAACGGCGAGGGGCTCGCCCACGCCCCGGACGGCACCCTGTTCACCGCCGTGAACCAGGCCGACCAACAGCCGTACCCGTTCCGCGACGGCACCGACCGGTACGGGCAGCGGGTCCCGGCGTACATCGACGAGCACCCGAACGACCAGGTCACCCGGATCACCCCCGGCGCGGAGCTCGGCTGGCCGTACTGCGTGCCCGACTCGCGCGGCAAGCCCGACCTTCTCGGGCTCGGGTACGTCCGGCAGCCCGCGAACAACCCGGACGGCTCGGCACTCGACTGCGGCACGGTCACCGAGACGATGGTCGGGCTCCCTGCACACAGCGCCCCGGTCGGCTTCGTGTTCACCCGCGGCAGCGTGCTGCCGACCGCGTACGCCGACGGAGCCCTCATCACGACGCACGGCTCGTGGAACCGGCAGCCACCCCGACCGCCGTCGGTGTCGTACACCGCATGGGACGACGCCTCACGGACCCTCGGGCAGCCGCACACCATCGTCGAGGGCTTCCAGACGGCGTCCGGATCGCGCTGGGGTCGGTCCGTCGACGCCGTCCCGGGCCCGGACGGCTCCCTGTACGTCACCGACGACCAGGCCGGCCTGGTCTACCGGCTCACGCCCGGCGCGTGACCGGACACGCGACGGACGGGAGGTCCGGTGCCAGCTGGCACCGGGCCTCCCGTCCGACCGTGGGTCGCTACGCGGCCACCAGGTACTCGTCCCACTCCGCCTGCGGGCGCTCCACGCCGCGGACCACCCAGCTCGAGCCGTGCGGTGCGCGCGGCCGGAAGCGCAGCTGCCAGCCCATCTCACGCGGCGTGCGGTCGCCCTTGGTGTTGTTGCAGGCGAGGCAGCAGGCCACCAGGTTCTCCCACGAGTCGGCTCCGCCGCGCGACTTCGGCTGCACGTGGTCGATCGTGGTGGCGTGCCGGTCGCAGTACGCGCACCGGTTCGCATCACGGCGCAGGACACCGCGGCGCGACACGGGCACCAGCCGCGAGTGCGGGATGCGCACGTACCGGGTCAGGATGATGACGGACGGTCGGTCGTAGGTCGACGTCGACCCCGTGACGGGGTGCTCGAGGTCAGCGGAGACGATGGCGGCCTTCTGGTTCATGACCAGCACGAGGGCCCGTCGGAACGAGATGACCGCGAGGGGCTCGTAACCGGCGTTGAGGACGAGAGTGCGCATGGGTTCCCTTCCGACGAGCCTGGACGGCTTCCAGGCGGTGCGGGTGCCGGACCGGTCGGGACGAACGGGTGAGGGCGTCCTGCCCTCGGAACGAAGAAGAGCACCACCCGGACGGGCAGTGCTCTCGGTCAGACCGGGGAGTGCATGTGCACGACGTGCGTGTGCACACAGGACGTCGTCGACCATGTGGCGACGTGCGCGCGCCGACCCATGGTGCGGGTCGTGCGTGACGTTGACATCTGGTCTCCTGTTCGGGCCGTTGCGGGCCGACGGGCTCAGGCTAACCCAGGAACCGGCCCAGCACGAGGGGTGCTGGGCCGGTTCGGAGAGTGTTCAGGTGTTGGTCGGGCGTCAGATGCCCATCCGGACGATGTGGTAGTCGCTGGTCCAGATCGGGCGGATCGACACGGAGCCACCGGGCTTCGGGGCGTCCATGATCATGCCGTTGCCCATGTAGAAGCCGTCGTGCGCCTCGTTGTTGAAGATCACGACGTCGCCGGGCTGCGCCTCGGACGTGGGGATCGTGGTGCCCGCCTGGTCCTGCAGCGGGACCGAGTGCGCCAGGTTGATGCCGTACTGGGCGTACACGAACATCACGTAGCCCGAGCAGTCGAAACCGGCCGGGGTGGCGCCGCCGAACACGTACGGGGTGCCGATGTACTGCTTCGCGGTGGCGACCACGGCGGGCAGCGAGAACGGGGTGCCAGCGGCGGGGGCAGCGGCGGTGCTCGTCGCTGTCGTCTTCGCGGACGCCAGGTAGTCGGTCTTGGTCGGGCCGGTGTACGACGCGTACTGCGCGGCAGCTGCGGCGCGGGCGGCGGCGACCTCGGCGGCGTGCTTGGCCGAGTCGAGCGAGGCCTGCGACGTCGCACCGTAGCCGTCGCGGCTGGTGTCGGCGAGGGCCGCGACGTCGGAGACGGACAGCTGCTGGCTCTCGGTGGTGCGGATCGCCTGCTGGGCGGTCGCGGCGTCCGATGCACCGGTCGGGGCGGTGGCGGCGAACGCGGCCGGGACGGCCATCGTGCCGAACATGCCGGCGGCGACGGTCAGGACGATCGGCGCCATGAAGCGACGCTTGCGCGAGCTCGACGAGGGCTTGGCCGAGGCGGTGCCGGCTGCCGGGGCGGCCTTCCGGACGGCGTGGGTGCCGGTCGCGCGCATCGCGCTGGTGGCGGCGGAGCGGCGGGGCGCGCGGCCCTCGGCCTCGCGAGCGGCCCGCCGGGTGAGCAGGGCGTCCGTCGGAGCGGCGTTCTCGGTGTTCGTCGGGTTGGCGGGCGTGGTGTCCGCGGCGGAACCGGTCTGCGTCAAGGGGGAGGTCTCCGGCGTCTCGTCGTCACGCGCCGACAGGGCCCGGCGTGCACGACCCCATCCGTTCGTCATCGTTTCCGATCGAGGCAGGAGACGGGCGTGAGACGTCCTGCCACGGGTTCTCGGGCCGCTGTCAGCCCGGGGACTCGTCGAGTGTACGGGTGCGCCGTTACCTTGTCGAGACGAAAACACGGTTTGGTAACGGTCATCCCGAGAAGCCCTGGTCAGGGCGCAGATCTGAATCCGTGGAGGAGGTCGCGTCAACCGCTCGACGTCGTCCCCCGAGGGTGTACCCCGACGGTGCTACGCGGCGTCGATGTAGACGTGCTGCGCGACCTCGGACGGCAGCTCGATGCCGGCGTCCTCACCGTCGACGCGGACGGCCACGTAGGCGCCCGCACGCTGCACACTGGCGAGCCGTCCGGGCATCACACCGGCTGAGCGGAGCTGGTGCAGGAGCTCGGGTTCGAACTGGACGGGCTCGCCGAGGCGCCGGATCACACCGGTCGCCACCGCGTCGGTGCCCTCGGTCGCGGCGACGATGTTGCGGACACCGTCCAGGAACCCGCCCGCGTCCGGACCACCGATCTCGGCCAGTCCGGGGATCGGGTTGCCGTAGGGCGACTCGGTCGGGTTGCCGAGCATCTCGAGCAGCCGGATCTCCACCTGCTCGCTCATGACGTGCTCCCACCGGCAGGCCTCGTCGTGGACGAACGCCCAGTCGAGGCCGATGACGTCGGACAGCAGTCGCTCGGCCAGGCGGTGCTTGCGCATCACGTGGGTGGCGCGGGACCGCCCCTCGACGGTGAGCTCGAGGTGCCGGTCGCCCGACACCACCACGAGGCCGTCGCGTTCCATGCGGGCGATCGTCTGCGAGACGGTCGGACCGGAGTGCCCCAGACGCTCGGAGATGCGCGCGCGCAGCGGGACGATCCCCTCTTCCTCGAGGTCGAGGATCGTGCGCAGGTACATCTCGGTTGTGTCGACGAGATCGGTCACGGTCCGCCTCTCCTGTTACGGCTCCAGCGCGTCCACACTACTTGTTCGCCCCGACGAACCCGCACCGGTTCACCCGCAGCGCACCGGATCGGTTGGGATACCAGCGATCGGTAGGATCGACGCATGGCAGACATCGTCATCCCCGCCGAATTCCTCCCGACCGACGGACGCTTCGGCTGTGGTCCGTCCAAGATCCGCGGCGCGCAGCTCGAGTCCCTGGTGACCCGTGGGGCGACGATCCTCGGGACCTCCCACCGGCAGAAGCCCGTCAAGGACCTCGTCGGCTCCGTCCGCGACGGCCTGGCCGAGCTCTTCCAGGTGCCGGACGGCTACGAGGTCGTGCTCGGCAACGGCGGGTCGACCGCGTTCTGGGACGCCGCCGCGTTCGGCCTGATCGAGCGCCGCGCCGAGAACCTGTCCTTCGGCGAGTTCGGCTCGAAGTTCGCCAAGGCCGCCGCCGCTCCGTGGCTCGAGGCACCGCACGTCGTCCAGGCACCGGGCGGCTCGCGCTCCGAGCTCGAGATCGTCGAGGGCGTCGACGTGTACGCCTACCCGCACAACGAGACCTCGACCGGCGTCATGGCACCGGTCGTCCGCGCCCAGGGCGACCCGGGCGCGCTGACCGTCGTCGACGCCACCAGCGCTGCCGGTGGTGCGGCGTTCGACGTCAGCGCCACGGACGTCTACTACTTCGCGCCGCAGAAGAACTTCGCATCGGACGGCGGGCTCTGGCTCGCGCTGTTCTCCCCCGCCGCGATCGAGCGCGTCGAGCGGATCGCCGCGTCGGGCCGGTACATCCCCGAGTTCCTCTCGCTCAAGAACGCGGTCGACAACTCGCGACTGAACCAGACGCTCAACACCCCGGCGATCTCGACGCTCCTGCTGCTCGACGACCAGGTCTCGTGGATCAACGGCTCCGGCGGCCTGGCCTGGGCGGACACCCGCACGAAGACCTCGTCCTCGACGCTGTACGACTGGGCGGAGTCGGTCGACTGGGCCACCCCGTTCGTGACCGACCCCGCGCACCGGTCGCAGGTCGTCGCGACGATCGACCTCGACGACGCGATCGACGCCGCCGCGGTCGCCGCCGCGCTCCGGCAGAACGGCATCGTCGACACCGAGCCGTACCGGAAGCTCGGGCGGAACCAGCTGCGCGTGGCGACCTTCACGGCGATCGACCCCGACGACGTGCAGCAGCTCGTGCGCGCGATCACCTACGTGGTTGGGCAGCTCGGCAGCTGACGCCGAGCAACCCCGTCGACCGCCCCCCCCCCCCGGGAACAGAACGGCACCGCGGATCTCCGCGGTGCCGTTCTGCGTTCGCTGATGCGCTGGCGCGCTAGTCCTGCTCGCGGTGGTCGGCGAGCTGGTCGACGTCGACGCCCTCGATCTCGTCGTCGTCCGACTCGTCCAGGTCACCCTCGTCGGCGTCCGTGAAGTCGTCGTCCTCGTCGTCGTCCTCGAAGGCGCTGCCGCGGTGCGACCCGTGGCGAGCGCGGATCGGCGCGTCGTCGTCCGACTCGTCGTCGTCATCGTCATCTTCGTCGTCGTCTGACTCGTCATCGTCCTCGTCGGACTCGTCGTCATCGGCTTCGTCGTCGTCCGACTCGTCGTAGTCGGCGTCCTCGTCGTCGGTCTCGTCCGACTCGTCGTCGTCATCGGACTCGTCGTCGTCCGACTCGCCGTGCCCCTCGCCGTCCTGCGCCGCGCGGTACTCCGCCAGCCGCTCGGACCACGGCACCCACTCCGGCGCCAGCAGCGAGCCGTCGCCGGGCATCAGCTCGACCTCGAGCACGGTCGGCTCGTCGCCCTCGACCTGAGCGATGCTGACGGTCCAGCGCCACCCCGGGTACCCGGGCATCCGGTTCGCGAAGAGGACCGAGACCACCCCGTCGCCCTCGTCCGTGGTGCCGGCGGGAGCGCCGACGGTCGACTCCGGGGTGACCTCGAGCAGCGCGGTGCGCGCCAGTTCGGTCAGGTCGTTCTGCTCGGTCGTCATGGTCATGCGTCCAATTGGTCTGCGACGTGCCGCAGGATCGCGGCGATGCGGGTGCCGTTCTTCGGGTAGCGACCGTGCCGCAGGTCCCCGCTGATCCGGTCGAGCTCCTTCACGAGGTCCTCGACGATCACGGCCATGTCGTCTGCGGAGCGTCGCGACATCTTCGCCAGCGACGGCTTCGGGTCGAGCAGCCGCACGGACAGCGCCTGCGAGCCCTTGTTGCCCTGCACGACGCCGTACTCGAGTCGCGCGCCCGCCTTCACGGTGGTCAGGCCGTCCGGCAGCGAGGACGCGTGCAGGAACACCTGGTCGCCGTCGTCGCCGGTGATGAACCCGAACCCCTTCTGGTCGTCGTAGAACTTGACCTTGCCGGTGGGCATGCGTGGACTCCTCGATGTGTGTGCGGCCGTGGTGCGGATATCCTGGGCAGATGGCCAAGCCGACCCGATCCCCCGGGGACACGCGGAACTCCGCAGAACCCCCGGCGACGTTCAATCGTACCGAACGTGTGCTCGCCTTCATGGTCGGCGGGATCATCCTGTTCACGATCCTGTGCTTCGGCGTCATGATCGTGGGCTGGCTGACGCTCCACACCATCCCGGGCAACGGCATCTGGCCGGTTGCCCTGGGCGTCATCTACGTCGGGCCGCCGATCGCGATCGTGCTGATGCTGACGATGGTCGTCGTCATCGCGGTCCGCAAGGCCCGCGAACACCGGAAGGAAGCGCGCTGAGGTCCCGCACCGGACCGGATGCAGGCGACGGACGATGACGACCACCGCCGACCTGGCCGCCCGACTGCGGGCGATGCCGGACGACGACCTCGAACGGCTCATCGTCGCGCGGGGGCTGCCCGCCGCGGTGCTCGGTGAGACCGGCCCGCAGAGCATCACCGACTTCTTCGACCTGGCCGAGGCCTTCCGCGCCGACGCCGCCGTCGACGCCGCCGTGGAACGACTCCCCCGACGCACCCTCGCCGCCCTGGCATCGGGCACCACGGGCGACGACCTCGCACCGGCCGTGGCCCTCGGGCTCGCGGACGACGACGGCCAGGTCGACGACGCGGTCGCCGCGCGCGTGGCCGCCCACCCCGACCTGACGGAACTGACTGGGCCCACGCCGCCGGTTCCGGACCGACGCGCCAGCGGCGGGACGGCCGTGCCGGTGGGGAGAGGCCCGGCTGGCGTCCGCCCCGCGGCCCCGACACCGCGGGCGGTCGACGCCGACACCGCGCGCGCGACCGGCGCGGAGCACGCGTTCGCGACGATGACCGTGCTCGCCGAACTGCTGCGCGCGGTCGACGACGGCGGCGTGCGCGAACTCGTCAAGGGCGGCATCGGCTCCCCCCTCGCACGGGTGCTCGCCGACCGCTCCGGCGCCGAGGCCGACGTCGTCCCCGACCGGCTCGCCCTCCTGTCGCACATCCGCTTCACCACGCCGGACGATGGCACGTGGACCCTCACGGACGCCGGACGCGCCTGGCTGACGACGGCGTGGCCCGAGCGGTGGACCGACCTCGTGACCCGCTGGCACGACGCCCTCGACCCCGCCGTGCACGAGGTCCTCGCGCTCGCAGGCACCCACTGGGGCGACCTGGTCACCCTCGGCCGCTGGGCCTACCCGGCCGGGGCACGGTGGCTCGACGCGACCCTGCTCGACGTCGGCGGCACCGCGAACGCCCTCGGACTGACGGTCGACGGCGTGCTCACGGACACCGGGGCGGCGCTCCTCGGGGACGACCCGTCCGCCGCGCACCGCGCCGCGGCCGCCGACCTGCCGCAGACCGTCGAGGGCGTGTACCTGCAGCACGACCTGACCGTCATCGCCCCGGGGCCGCTCGCACCCGAGGCCGACGCCGAACTCCGCAGCGTGGCCGACCTCGAGGCGCCCGGGCTCGCCGCGCGCTACCGGGTGTCGGACGACTCGCTGCGGCGGGCCCTGCGCGCGGGCCGGTCCCGCGACCAGGTCGTCGCCCTGTTCGACCGCATCGGCCTGACGGGCGTTCCGCAGCCCCTGGCGTACCTGGTCGACGAGGTCGCGGCGCGCGACGGCAGCATCGTGGTCGACCGCGCCGCGGACGGCCTGGGCGCCGTCGTCCGGGGCACCCCCGACCAGCTCGACCTGATCGGGGTGGACGCCGAGCTCCGCCAGATGGCGTGGGAGCGTCCCGACCTGACCACCCTGGTGACCCGCTACCCGGCGCACGTCGTCCACGCGGCGCTGGAGGACCAGCGCTACCCGGCCGTGCTGCAACCCGGCGCCCGCCCCGAGCCGCACCACGGGCCTCCCGGCCGGCGCCGCGTGACGAGCCGCGACCCGCAGGCAGCGGCCCGATCCGTCGTCGGACGACTGCGGCTCACCACCGAACGCGGCGCTGCCGAACCGGAGCAGGAGTGGCTCGGTCGCCAGATCGACCTGGCCGTCCGGGGCCGCACCCCGATCCGGGTCGTGGTCCGGATGCCGGACGGATCCGAGCGACCCTTCTCGATCGTGCCGACCTCGGTGGCCGCCGGACGCATCCGCGGCAAGGACACCACGGCCGACGTCGAGCGCACCCTGCCGCTCTCGCTCGTCGTGTCCGTCGACAGCGAAGCCTGACCCAGGCACGCACCACTAGGCTGGCAGGTCATGAACGGACCGCTGATCGTCCAGAGCGACCGCACGGTGTTGCTCGAGGTGGCGCACCCCGACGCCGAGGACGCACGCCACGAGCTCGCGGTCTTCGCCGAGCTCGAACGTGCCCCCGAACACGTGCACACCTACCGCGTCACCCGGCTCGGACTGTGGAACGCGCGCGCCGCGGGCCACGACGCCGAGAGCATGATCGACACGCTCGAGCGGTTCGCCAAGTTCCCGGTGCCGCAGAGCGTGACCGTCGACATCCGCGACACCGTGGGGCGCTACGGCCGGCTCGTCATCCGCCGCGAGGACCCCGCCGAGGCCCCGGTGATCGCGAACTCCCCCGCCGAGGAACTCGAGCGCCAGCCGACGCTGCTGCTCACGGCGACCGACCCTTCGATCCTGGCGGAGGTCACGCGATCCAAGCGGATCAAGCCGCTGCTCGGCGACAAGCGCTCGGACACCGCCATCGAGCTGCAGCAGTGGGCGCGCGGGCAGGTCAAGCAGGAGCTCGTCAAGCTCGGGTGGCCCGCCGAGGACCTGGCCGGGTACACGCCCGGTCAGCCGCACGCGATCGACCTGGACACCACCGACTGGGACCTGCGGCAGTACCAGCAGGACGCCGTGCAGAGCTTCTTCGCGCAGGGCTCCGGCGTCGTGGTGCTGCCCTGTGGCGCCGGCAAGACGCTCGTCGGCGCGGGCGCGATGGCGACCGTGAAGGCCACGACGCTCATCCTCGTGACGAACACCGTCTCAGCCCGGCAGTGGCGGACCGAGCTGCTCAAGCGGACGTCCCTGACCGAGGACGAGATCGGTGAGTACTCCGGCAGCGTCAAGGAGATCCGTCCGGTCACGATCGCGACGTACCAGATCCTCACCGCACGGCGGAAGGGCGAGTACACCCACCTGTCGCTGCTCGACGCCCTCGACTGGGGCCTCGTGGTCTACGACGAGGTGCACCTGCTGCCGGCACCGGTGTTCAAGCTGACCGCGGACCTTCAGGCACGTCGACGGCTCGGGCTCACGGCGACCCTGGTGCGCGAGGACGGCCGCGAGGGCGACGTGTTCTCGCTCATCGGCCCGAAGCGCTACGACGCCCCGTGGAAGGAGATCGAGGCCCAGGGCTACATCTCCCCCGCCGAGTGCTACGAGGTGCGGATCGACCTGCCGCACGAGGACCGGCTGGAGTACGCAGCGTCGGGCGACGACGAGCGCTACCGACTCGCCGCGACGACCCCGGCGAAGACCCCCGTCGTGCGTGCGCTCATCGAGAAGCACCGCGGCGAACAGATCCTGGTGATCGGGCAGTACATCGACCAGCTCGACTCCCTGGCCGCGTCGCTCGACGCCGCCGAGATCACGGGTGCGACGCCCGTCGACGAGCGCGAGCGGCTGTTCCAGGAGTTCCGCACCGGCGCGTTGGACGTGCTCGTGGTGTCGAAAGTGGCGAACTTCTCCGTCGACCTGCCCGACGCCACCGTGGCGATCCAGGTGTCCGGGTCGTTCGGGTCCCGGCAGGAAGAGGCCCAGCGCCTCGGCCGGCTGCTACGACCGAACAAGGACGGTCTGCCGGCGTCGTTCTACACACTCGTCACGCGGGACACCGTCGACCAGGACTTCGCGCAGAACCGGCAGCGGTTCCTGGCCGAGCAGGGGTACGCGTACACGATCCTCGACGCCGATCAGATCCAGGGCGCGTCCCCTTCACTCACAGGGAACATTTAGACAACAGTCAGAGGATGGGACCATGAGCGATGGCCCCAAGATCCTGATCGTCGATGACGAGCCGAACATCCGCGACCTCCTGACGACGTCGCTGCGCTTCGCCGGGTTCGCCGTCCGTGCCGTCGGCAACGGCGCACAGGCGATCTCCGCCGTGCTCGAGGAAGAGCCGGACCTGATCATCCTCGACGTCATGCTCCCCGACATGAACGGCTTCGGGGTCACCAAGCGTCTGCGGTCCTCCGGGTACACCTCGCCGATCCTCTTCCTGACGGCGAAGGACGACACCGAGGACAAGATCACCGGGCTCACGGTCGGCGGCGACGACTACGTCACGAAGCCGTTCTCGCTCGACGAGATCGTCGCCCGCATCAAGGCGATCCTGCGTCGCACGATGAACGACGAGGAAGACGCGATCATCCGCGCCGGTGAGCTCACGATGGACCAGGACACGCACGAGGTCACGATCGGCGACGCGCAGATCGAGCTCTCGCCCACCGAGTTCAAGCTGCTGCGCTACCTCATGCTCAACCCGAACCGGGTGCTGTCGAAGGCGCAGATCCTCGACCACGTGTGGGAGTACGACTTCAACGGCGACGCCGGCATCGTCGAGTCCTACATCTCGTACCTGCGCCGCAAGCTCGACCAGTACTCCACCGAGCCGATCATCCAGACCAAGCGCGGCTTCGGCTACATGCTCAAGGCGTCCAAGGCCTCGTAGGCCCCTGGTCCGCGTTCTCGGCGCTCGGGTCTTGACGGCGCTCGGGTCTTCACGGCGCTCGGGTCTTCACGGCGCTCGTCCGGTTTCGCCGGGCGGGCGCCGTCTACCGTTGGGGCAACATGCACTCCAGGATGAACCGCTGGTGGGACGGCATCTCCCTGCGCACCAAGATCACCGGGATCACGGTGCTCCTGGTCGCGCTCGGACTGCTCGTCGCCGGCCTCGGCACGATGACCGTGCTGTCGACGTACCTCGTGTCCCGGTTGGACAACCAGGTCACGACCACGGCGTCGCAGCTCGAGGGCCAGAACATCAGCGACGGCGAGCAGTACTGCAAGCTGACGATGGTGCTGGAGAAGAGCTCGTACGTCGCCGCGTACGACGGGGACGGCAAGCAGATCTGCGACACGCAGTCGACCTCGCAGCCGGACATCTCGTCGGTGGACTTCGCTGCGGCCACGAAGGCGAACAGCCCGTTCAGCCTCTACGACAAGCAGCACAACCACGAGTGGCGCGCGCAGGTCATCCCCGCGAACCTGCAGAACCTGTCGACGGGCGTCACCGAGACCGGGTACGTGCTCGTCGCGGTGTCCAGCGCCGACACCGACCAGACGATCGCCCGCTTCACCGTGATCTTCCTCGGGTTCGGCGTCTCGGTCATCCTGCTCGGTGCGATGCTCACACGACTGCTCGTCACCGCGACGTTCGACCCGCTGCGCGACGTCGAGGACACCGCCGCCCGGTTCGCCGCCGGCGACTTCAACCAGCGCCTCGACGCGGACACCCCGAACACCGAGGTCGGCCGACTGAACCGCTCCCTGAACGCCATGCTCGAGCGGATCGACAGCGCGTTCGAAGACCGCGAGCGCACCATCGCCCAGATGCGGCGCTTCGTCGGAGACGCCTCGCACGAACTCCGGACGCCCCTGGTGTCGCTGCGCGGGTACGCCGAGCTGTACCGGATGGGCGCCCTGCGCAAGGACGAGGACGTCGCCCAGGCGATGGAGCGCATCGAGAAAGAGGCGCAGCGCATGGGGCTCCTCGTGCAGGACCTGCTGCAGCTCGCCCGCATCGACGAGTCCAAGCCGCTCGAGCTCGGCCCGGTCGACCTGGTGTCGATCGCCCGCGACTCCGCGCTCGACACGATGGCTTCGAACCCCGACCGCGAGATCCAGGTCCTGGTCGAGGACTCGGTGACGGGCGAGAACGTGCCACAGGCAGTCCGCGCGCCGTCGGCGTTCGGGCCGGGTGCCGTCACCCCGACGTCGGCCGACTCGCCGCCGATGTCGCCGTCGGCCAACACCACGGGGCCGATCGCGTTCTCACGCCAGACCCTGGCGCGGCTGCGTGCCCGACGGAACCGGGCGATGGAGGTCGAGGGGCCCGTCGGCACCGAGACCACCCCGCTGCCGACCATCGTGCTGCCGAAGCGCCCGCCGATCGTCCTGGCCGAGGAGAACAAGATCCGCCAGGTCGTGACGAACCTGATGGGCAACGCGATGCGCTTCACCGCGCACGACGACCCCATCGAGATCGGCATCGGTGTGGACGACGACCGTGGGATGGCGCACATCGACGTCATCGACCACGGCGAGGGCATCCCGCCGCAGCTGCGCGAGAAGATCTTCCAGCGCTTCTGGCGTGCGGACACCTCGCGCGCTCGGGACACCGGCGGCTCGGGGCTCGGGCTCGCCATCGTGTCGGGCATCGTCGCGGCGCACGGTGGTTCCGTCGAGGTCATCGACACTCCGGGCGGCGGCGCCACCTTCCGCATCTGGCTCCCCCTGCTCCCCCGCGACTGGGCCCCCACGCCCGCGGCAACCCCCGCTGCGCCTGAGTCCCCCGCTTCCTGACGCCCGGGCCTGACGCCCGGCGCGCCGAAGTCGCACAACCCGCCGCTCACCTTCGCCGAAGTCGCACGATCTGCCGCCCGGACACGTCGGAAGCGGCATCTGCTGCGACCTCGACGATTCGTCTGCGGCGTGTCCTGCGGCGTGGGCCAGCGGAGACTTCTGCGATCTCGACAAACGCCCGTGGCGTGTCATGCGAGGAACCCCCGCCTGCGCGCGAACGCCTGGCGCAGCCGTTCGAGCAGGACCGCGGTGCGTACGGCGTCCGCCGCGGTCGCGTGGATGACCAGCCAGTCGCTCACCGCGAAGCCGTTCCCGCGACGCTGATCGTGTCGGAACGCATCACGCTCACGGTGGTGGTCCCCGTCGTACTCCAGTGCGATGCGGTACTCCGGCCAGGCCATGTCGACGCGACCCAGGAAGCGCCCGTCTTCGTCGTGCACGTCGACGTTCAACTCGGGCTCCGGGAACCCAGCGTCGACCACGTCGAGCCGGAGCCCGGTCTCCATCGGCGACTCTGACCCGACCCGCACGTGCTCGAGAGCGGCTCGCGCGAGGCGGACGTGGCGTCCTCCCGGTCGGATCTGCGCGGCCAGGTCACTGATCGTCCTCCGGTCGCTCGCGCCCACGATCGCATCGCCGAGCACGACGAGCGCCCTGAAGTCGAGCAGCGCCGCGCTCTCGGACCACGCCCTTGCCTGACTGCTGACCCGCAGGCCAGCCACAACCGTGACTTCGTTCTCGTCCTCGACGAGTGCGCGATGCCCGACGACGTCCGGTCGTCGCATCAACGGTCCTGATCCGGCGGTCGTCACGTGCACATCCGACCGGTCCCGCACCCGACGCGGCAGCGGGAGTCCCCACAGCGCCACGGCAGTGGTGTGACTGAAGAACTGGTCGCTCCGCATGACCAGGGCGAGTCCCCGGACCGCGGAAGCTCGTTCGGTCGACCGAACGCCGTGGACGATGACGTGCACGTCCTGGCG
Source organism: Curtobacterium sp. MCBA15_001 (assembly GCF_001864835.1). Classification (GTDB taxonomy): domain Bacteria; phylum Actinomycetota; class Actinomycetes; order Actinomycetales; family Microbacteriaceae; genus Curtobacterium. The sequence continues at coordinate 92,639 of NZ_MJGI01000003.1, forward strand.
CCGGAGCCGACCGGCGGTGACTCCGGCCCTCAGAGCGTCCGCGACCCGGAACGGGCCGTCGGAGATGTCGAGCGGCAGCGGACGGGGGTGAGGCATGCTCCGAGGATCGCCACGGGCGGTGCACCGCAGTCGTGTCGGACGGAACCTGTGGAGACAGACGCACACGAGCCTCCTGTGCAGGAGAACCGGACGTGCTGGTGATCGCAGGACACGCCGTCGCCTGCCCGTCGAGGTCGCACGAGATGCCGCTCGTCCGCGACTCGCGCGGCACGATGAGCGACCTCGGCGGAAGTGAGCGGCGTGTTGTGCGACCCGGGGCGCGGGCGCACGCAACACCCCCCCAGCACGCGGAAGGGCCCCCGCACGCGCTGCGTGCGAGGGCCCTTGCCGTGTCAGGACTGGATCAGAAGTCCATGCCACCCGTCGGGTCGCCGGCCGGCATGGCCGACGCCTTCTCGGGCTTGTCGGCGACGACGACCTCGGTCGTCAGGAACAGACCGGCGATCGACGCAGCGTTCTGCAGCGCCGAGCGCGTGACCTTGGCCGGGTCGATGATGCCCGCGGCGATCAGGTCGACGTACTCACCGGATGCGGCGTTGAGGCCCCAGCCAGCTTCGAGCTCGCGGACCTTGGCGGCCACGACACCCGGCTCGAGACCGGCGTTGAGCGCGATCTGCTTGAGCGGCGCGTCGATGGCGACGCGGACGATGTTCGCGCCCGTCGCCTCGTCGCCCTCGAGGGTGAGGGAGTCGAGCGCGACCTTGCCGGCCTGGATCAGGGCGACGCCACCGCCGGCGACGATGCCCTCTTCCACAGCGGCCTTGGCGTTGCGGACGGCGTCCTCGATGCGGTGCTTGCGCTCCTTGAGCTCGACCTCGGTCGCGGCACCCGCCTTGATGACGGCCACGCCACCGGCGAGCTTCGCGAGGCGCTCCTGGAGCTTCTCGCGGTCGTAGTCGGAGTCGGTCGCCTCGATCTCGGCACGGATCTGCTTGACGCGGCCCGCGATCTGGTCGGTGTCGCCGGCACCCTCGACGATGGTGGTCTCGTCCTTGGTGATGACGACCTTGCGCGCCTTGCCGAGCAGGTCGAGCGTGGCGTTCTCGAGCTTGAGGCCGACCTCCTCGGAGATGACCTGGCCACCGGTCAGGATCGCGATGTCCTGCAGCATGGCCTTGCGACGGTCGCCGAAGCCCGGGGCCTTGACGGCGACGGACTTGAAGATGCCGCGGATCTTGTTCACGACGAGCGTGGCCAGGGCCTCGCCGTCGACGTCCTCGGCGATGATGAGGAGCTGCTTGCCTGCCTGGATCACCTTGTCGACGACCGGCAGCAGGTCCTTGATGTTCGAGATCTTCGAGTTGACGATCAGGATGTACGCGTCCTCGAAGACGGCTTCCTGACGCTCGGGGTCGGTGACGAAGTACTGCGACAGGTAGCCCTTGTCGAAGCGCATGCCCTCGGTGAGCTCGAGCTCGGTGCCGAAGGTGTTCGACTCCTCGACGGTGACGACGCCTTCCTTGCCGACCTTGTCGATCGCCTCGGCGATGAGCGCGCCGATGGTCGGGTCCGCGGCCGAGATCGACGCGGTGGCGGCGATCTGGTCCTTGGTCTCGATCTCCTTGGCGTTCGCGAGCAGCTGGTCGGAGACGGCCGAGACGGCCTTCTCGATGCCGCGCTTCAGCGAGACGGGGTCGGCGCCGGCTGCGACGTTGCGCAGGCCTTCGCGGACGAGCGCCTGGGCGAGCACGGTCGCGGTGGTCGTTCCGTCACCGGCGACGTCGTCGGTCTTCTTGGCGACCTCCTTGACGAGCTCGGCACCGATCTTCTCGTACGGGTCGTCGAGCTCGATCTCCTTGGCGATGGAGACACCGTCGTTCGTGATCGTGGGGGCGCCCCACTTCTTCTCGAGGACGACGTTGCGGCCGCGCGGGCCGAGCGTCACCTTCACGGCGTCGGCCAGCTGGTTCAGGCCGCGCTCGAGGCCACGGCGGGCCTCCTCGTCGAAAGCAATGATCTTAGCCATGTGAGTTTCTCGTCCCTCCCGGACAACGTGGGGGTCTTCTGGCACGCAGCGTCACGCCCGTGCGCTTGGCACTCAGTACGGCCGAGTGCCAAGTGCGATTCTGGCACTCGACCCCCGAGAGTGCAACACGCCCCGGGACCCTGCCAGGCACCCCCACAACCCAAGAGACACCCCCGACACGACGAACGCGCCGCCCCCGAGGGGACGACGCGCTCGTGTGGTTCGGCGACTACGCCGGACGCACCGACTCCGCCTGCGGGCCCTTCGACCCCGTGCCGACGTCGAACGTCACTGCCTGTCCCTCTTCGAGGACCTTGTAGCCGCTCATGTCGATGGCCGAGTAGTGGACGAACACGTCCTGGCCCCCTCCATCGACGGTGATGAAGCCGAAGCCCTTCTCGGCGTTGAACCACTTCACGGTTCCGTTGGCCATGATCTGTTGCTCCCTGCGGTACTGCTGTTGCGAACGACGGGGCCGTCGGGTGACGCCGTCGGGTCGTGCACCCGGATGCGCTCGGCGTGCGCACCGAGGTCCGACGACGTTCCGATCACTCCGGTGACCACTTGTGACTCTAATCAGGAACGACGATCCGGCAAGGGGTGTGACGCACATTTCGCACCGTGGCCGACGGAACTCAACGTGCCCGAAACACGCCCGTCACAAATGCGTGTCGGGAATGTCCGTGGAACGACCGGCTCACCGGGAGAAATCGGCTCCGAGGACCACGCTGACGTCCGCGTTCGGGAATGCAGCCGACTGTTCCACGGCCGTCGTGCCGAGCGACTTCGCGATGCCCTCGGCGAGCGCCTTCTGCGACTCCTGCTGGTAGTACACGATGGTCGAGGTCGACCCGGTGGTCCCCGCGTTGCCGCTCGAGGTGACCTTCCAGCCAGCGGCGGTCAGCGTGGCGGTGCCCTTGGCGGCCAGGCCGCCGGTGGTGGTGCCGTTGAGCACGACGAGCGTCGTCGAGCCCTGGTCGGACGGCGCCGCTGCCGCGGGTTCGGACGGTGCCGCGGACTCGGAGGGCGCGGCCGATGCCGACGCCGACGCGCTGGCGGACGGCGACGAGGACGAGGACGAGCCGGAGAACGAGTAGCTGCCGTTGAGGAGCGCGAGCACGAGCACCCCGATCCCGACCAGGACACCGGTGGCCAGGGCCGCCCAGGCGAACGCGATCCATCCGCGACCGCGGCGGTGCATGCCGCGGTGCGCTCCGACGCGCGGACCGTCGGTCACGTCGTCGAAACGGTCATGGGGGAATCTCGTCATCGTTCCTCTTCGGGTTGCGGGGCCGTCACGACGAACCGACGGGCAGCGCGCGCTGCCGCGCGTGACCGTCGCAGCCGCTGGAGGCGCCCGACGAGCTGCGGGTCGTACGCCAGTGCTGCGGGCGAGTCGATCACCCGGTTGAGCACCTGGTAGTACCGCGTCGGCGACATGTCGAACTCGACCCGGATCTCCGCTTCCTTGGTCCGGTCGTGCCGCGCTCGCTCGTGCTCGAACGCGAGCACGTGCTTGGCGAGCTCGCTGAGCTCGTCCGCGGGGATGGTCGTCACGACGGGTCCGATCGCATTCGGGGTACGGGTCTCGCACATCGTAGGGGTGCCGCGGGCGCCGACCCTGGCATGCCCCTGGACTGTCGCGGAATCCGCCGCGGGGGCTCTCAGACCGCTCGGAGCCACCGCACGACGGTGCCGAACGCGTCGGACACCGCGAGGGCGCGTCCGTCGAGAGACAGCGTCGCGAACGCCGCCGGGTCGGTCGGGTCGACGTCGGCGGGCAGCGTGGCCGCGACGTCGTCGAGGATCCCGGTCCGTTCGAGCGCGATCCACCGCACGCCCCGCTCGCGGACGCGGTCCACGAACCGCTGCCGTTGGGCGCCCGGCACGTAGACCAGCGTCCCGGTGGTCAGCACGAGCGGCTCGCACCCGTCGGGCAGCGCGTCGAGCGCCGCGTCCAGGTCGTCCGGCACGCGTCCGGTGATCCGGACGGGAGGCACGGCGCGCGTCGCCGACAGCGCCGTCCGCATCAGGGCGATCCGGTCCAGGGCCTCGGGCGGCACCGCCTGCACCAGCCGGTCGAGCGCGTCCGGTCCGGCGGGGTCGATCGGGTGCGGGTCGAGGGCGACGCGCGCCGCGATCCGGATCGGCACCGTGGCGGGCTGCGGCAGCACACCGCGCACGTCGACGGTCAGGTGGACCGAGGGGTCCTCGGGCGCGGTGTGCATCCGCACGGTGCCCTCGTCACTCCGGTGGTCGAGGGTCACGCGGTCCGGGATCGAGCACAGGCCCGCAGCCGCGCCGACGTCCACGAGGCCGAGTGGCCGGTCGACGGACCCGGCGACCGCCGCGACCAGCGGGACGACCGGACCGAGCCTCCGCGGGTCGTTGGCCTGCACCGTGGCGGTGGCGAGGGCCGCGACCAGGGCGGGGCGGGCCTCCCGTCCGAGGGCGCGCAGCGCTGCCGGGTCCGCCGGGTCCGCACCCAGGCGCCGGGCGACCGCGAAGAGCAGCTCGGGCTGCCGTCGTGTCGGCGGGACCTGGTCCAGCAGGGCGACCAGATCGTCGTCGAGCGACCGCGCCCAGGCGGCGTAGGACGGCGAGACCGCTGCGATGCGGTCGGCGTACGCCGCGTACCGCTGGCGGGTCGTCACGCGCGGTACATCCCGACGTGCCGGATGCCGGCCTCGACGTACGGCTCGTCGAAGCGGACGAACCCGTGGCGCTCGTACAGTCCGGCGACGTACTCCTGCGCGTGCAGGGTGATCGGCTGGTGCCCGTGCTCGGCGACCACGGCGGCGACGAGCCGTCCGGCGATGCCCGTCCCGCGGTGGTCAGGGTGGGTGGCGACCCGGCCGATGACCCAGGCCGGCGGTGCCGTGTCGGACGGGTGGGTCTCCCCCGGCGCGGGTCGGATCAGCCGCAGGTACCCCACCGTCTCGGCATCGGTTCCGAACCACCAGTGCTCGGTGTCGGGCTCGCGGTCGCGGCCGTCGAAGTCCTCGTCCGTGACGCGCTGTTCGAGCGCGAAGACGCGGTTCCGCAACCGGACGATGCCGTACAGTTCGTCCGTCGTCAGGCCGGTCCATCGAGTGCGGTGCACGGAATGCTCGGACATCGCAGCGAGTTTACTGGAGTGGCCGACAACCCCGGCCGGAAGCAGGAGGAACCCATGGCATACAACGTCGAGAAGACCGACGCCGAGTGGCGCGAGGAACTCTCCCCGGAGCAGTACGCCGTCCTCCGACAGGCCGGTACCGAGCGCCCGTGGACCGGCGAACTGCTGGACGAGGAGCGCGCGGGCATCTACACGTGTGCGGCCTGCGGCGCCGAGCTGTTCAAGAGCGGCACGAAGTTCGACTCCGGCTGCGGCTGGCCGTCGTTCTACGAGTCGGTGGACCCGGACGCCGTGAAGCTCATCGAGGACAACTCGCTGGGCATGGCCCGTACCGAGGTCCGGTGCGCGAACTGCGGCTCACACCTGGGGCACGTGTTCCCCGACGGGTTCGGCACCCCCACCGGTGACCGGTACTGCATGAACTCGCTGTCGCTGAACTTCTCGGAGAAGACGAACGCCGAGTGAGTTCTCGACCCGCGCATCGGTAGGATGAGCGGGTCAGCCAGCATGGCGCAATTGGTAGCGCACCGTACTTGTAATACGGGGGTTGCGGGTTCAAGTCCCGCTGCTGGCCCCAGATGAACGAGAGCCCCGAGCGACGTGGTCGCTCGGGGCTCTCGGCGCAGGTGGAACACGGATCAGGAGTGTTCCTGGCGCTCAGCACGGTAACCAGCCGGCCGTACCGGGATACTGACATCCCGCGCCGGGGCTCGTCCAGGCCTCCTGCCCGACCTCGCGGCTTCCCGCAAGGAACGCCTCAGCGACCGCCGTTGATCTTGCGCTCCCGCTGGGCGACACCGGCGGTGCCGTAGGGGTAGTCGTCGATCCGCGGGGCGCTGGCGTCGGTGAGCGAGTCGAGTTCGTCGTCCGTCAGCACGAGGTCGGCGGCGCCGAGGTTGTCCTGCAGCTGCGCGACGGTCCGGGCGCCGAGGATGACGCTCGTCACCGCGGGACGGGCCAGCAGCCACGCGAGGGCGACCTGCGACTTCGAGGCGTCGTGTGCTTCGGCGACCGCGGACACGGCGTCGAGCACCTGCCACGTGCGCTCGTCGCCGTTGCGGGCCTCCCACGCCTCCATGCCGCGCTGCGGGTTCTCGCCGAGACGGGTCGAGCCGGTCGGGGCCTCGTCGCGCTGGTACTTGCCGGAGAGCCAGCCGCCGGCCAGGGGCGACCAGGGCAGCATGCCGATGCCGGCGTCCAGGCAGGCGGGGACGACCTCGTGCTCGATGTCGCGCACGAGCAGGTTGTACTGCGGCTGCAGGGTGACAGGCGGCGCCCACCCGTGGGACTTCGCCTCGTAGACGGCCTTCGTGATCTGGTACCCGAGGTAGTTCGAGAACCCGTACGTGCCGATCTTGCCCGCGGCGACGGCGTCGTCGAGGAAGCGCAGGGTCTCCTCGATCGGCGTCAGGGCGTCCCACGCATGCATCTGGTACAGGTCGATGTGGTCGACGCCGAGGCGCTCGAGCGAGGCGTCGAGGGCGACCCGGAGGTGCCGGCGCGACAGTCCGAGGTCGTTCGGACCGTCGCCCTGCGGGAAGCGCCCCTTGGTCGCGATGACGACCTGCTGCGCCTCGGTCGGGTGGGCGGCGAGCCACCGGCCGATGATGCGCTCGGACTCGTTGCCCGAGTACACGTCCGCCGTGTCGACGAGGGTGCCGCCGGCCGCGACGAAGGCGTCGAGGATCTCGTGGGAGGTGGCTTCGTCGGCTTCGCTGCCGAAGGTCATGGTGCCGAGGGTCAGGGAGGACACCGATGTCCCGCTGTTCCCGAGGAGTCTGTATTCCATGCGCCGGACGCTACGCCGCGCCCGCTGCGGGTCGAGAGGCCCTGCGAGTACCGGTCAGCGCGCGATGGACAGGGCGGTGCGGTCCAGGAACGCGATCGCCGCTTCCCGGAACGCCCGCGACGTCGGGGCATTGAAGTGGTTCCGCCCCGGGATCTCGAAGAACGATGCGTCCGGAGCTGCCTCGGCCAAGCGCACGGCACTGTCCCGGATGCCGTCCTCGCTGCCCGCCGCCATCAGGATCGGCTGCGCGGGCGCGTTCGCGGGGGTCGGCTCGATGCTGTTCCGCATCCCCTCGACCATCGCGACGAGCGCCCCGAGGTGGTTCCCCGCGACGTTCCCGGCCATCTGCAGGTAGCCGTTGGTCACGCGGTCCTCGATCGGCGTGCCGTCGGTGAGGTACGCCCGGGCCTGGTCCACTCGCACTCGGCGCATCGGGTCGGCGTCCGGGATCCCGCCGAACACCGCACGCGAGATCCGGTCCGGGATGCGCTCGGCCGTGTGCCACCCCACGCGGGCACCGAGCGAGTAGCCGAGGAACGCGACGTCGTCGAGCAGGTAGGTGTCGATGACGCTGGTCACGTCGGCCACGAGCAGGTCCATCGAGTAGTCGTCGGGCTCGTGCGGCTTCGCCGAGGCACCGTGCCCGCGCTGGTCGAGCGCGACGACCCGGTACCCGGCGCGGAGCAGGTCCCGCGTCCACCCGGAGGCGTGCCAGTTGAGCAGGGCAGCCGAGGCGAACCCGTGCACGGCGACCACCACGGGGGCGTCCGGGTCGCCGAAGTCGTAGGTGGCGAGCTGCCGGCCGTCGGGCGACATGACGAAGCGGGGGCTGGGCGCTGCGGGGACGAGAGACATGACCTCCCAGCGTATCGGCGCACTGTGGTCCCCATGGACGGCTACGGCGGCGATCAGGTCCGAGCGGCGGAACGGCCGCACCTCGATGCGGGTGAACCGCTCATGCAGCGGGCGGCGGACGGGCTCGCGACGATCGTCGCGGGGTTGCTCGACGACCCGGCCGAGCGGCCGGGCGACGGACCAGGGTCCGTCCTGCTCCTGGTGGGCAGCGGCGACAACGGCGGTGACGCCCTGTTCGCCGGTGCGCGCCTGGCATCGGACGGGAGGCACGTCGAGGTCCTGCGCGTCGGCTCGCGTGTCCACGAGGCGGGCCTGGCAGCGGCGCTGGGAGCCGGGGCGGTCCTCCTGGCCGGTGACCCAGCGCAGGTGGCGACGGACGCGGCGCTCCGCGCCGACCTGGTGCTCGACGCAGTCCTCGGCATCGGGGTGCACGGCGCGTCTGCGCTCCGCTCCCCGGCGCGCGAGGTCGTGCACGCGATCCGCGAGCTGGCCCGCGACCAGCGGGCGCCGTTCGTCGTCGCCGTCGACGTGCCGAGCGGCATCGACGTCGACACCGGGGCCGTCGCCGACGACCACGTGCTGCACGCCTACGTCACCGTGACGTTCGGCGGGGTGAAGGCCGGACTGCTCCGCGGACCCGGCGCGACCCTGGCCGGGCGGATCGAGCTGGTCGACGTCGGGATCGGCGCGGACCTGGCGGCGGTGGAGCCCCTGGTCCGCACCTGACCCCGCCGCCCGGGCACACTGCCCGCATGGTCCGTACATTCGACGCATGACGTTCAACGACGACTCCCAGCTGCGCGGCGGCAAGGTCAAGCGCCGCGGGCGCACCACGGGCATCGCCGCGGGGGGCGTCGGCGGCGTGGCGATCGTCGTGTTCCTCATCGCGCAGTTCACCGGCGTCGACCTGAGCGGGGTGCTCGGCGGCGGGGACGGGCTCACGCAGCTGCAGGGCGCCGGGAGCGAAGCATCGCCGGTGGCCGAGTGCCGCACCGGCCGTGACGCGAACGCCAGCATCGACTGCCGGATGGAGGGCGCCGCAGAGTCGCTCGACACCTACTGGACGGCCGAGAGCCGGCAGCTCGGGATCCGGTACTCGACGCCGGAGTTCTTCCTGTTCGACGGGTCGACGGACACCGCGTGCGGGACGGCCTCGGCGTCGACCGGACCGTTCTACTGCCCGCCGGACCGTGCGATCTACCTCGACACCGCCTTCTACGACGACCTGCAGTCGAAGTACGGCTCGTCCGGGGGTCCGCTGGCGCAGATGTACGTCGTCGCGCACGAGTGGGGGCACCACGTGCAGCAGCTGCAGGGCACGTTCGCCGACACCGACCGCAGCGGGACCGGCGCCTCGTCCGGCAGCGTCCGCGTCGAGCTGCAGGCCGACTGCTACGCCGGCGCCTGGGCGGGCGACGCGGCCACGACAGAGTCGGCGAACGGCACCACGTTCTTCGAGCCGTTCACCCGGGCGCAGATCGCCGACGCGCTGTCCGCCGCGAGTGCCGTGGGCGACGACAGCATCCAGCAGCGCTCGCGGGGGCAGGTCGACCCGGACTCGTTCACGCACGGCACGAGCGAGCAGCGGCAGCGCTGGTTCACGCGTGGCTACGAGCAGGGCGCGACGACCTGCGACACGCTGAGCATCCCCGCGTCGTCCCTCTGACGCGCCCCTGCAGATCGCCGAGGTTCCACGACTCGCCGCGCATGACCGTCGAGGTGTCACTCGTGCCCACGTGGAGCACTCGAGATGCCAGAATTCCGGCACCTCGGACAGGGCCCCGCCGGACCCGCCAGCGGTCGCGTCCGGTCAGGAAGCGGACGCGGAAGCGCTCGGCGACGGGCTCGGCGTCGGGGTCTCCGTCTGGTCGCTCGACCCGGCGGCCGTGATGACGAACGTGCGGAACTCCTCGTTCGTGAACGGCTGCGAGTACTCGTACCGCTCCCCGTTCACCAGCACCAGCGGTACCCCGGGGAACTCGGTCAGCGTCGTGCCGGGGATGTCCCCGCCCGTCACGGCACTCGTCCGCTCGTCGACCCACTTGCCGTAGCGCTGGTCGTCGATGCAGCGGTCGATCGTCGTGGTGTTGCGGATGCCCGACACGCGGTCGACGGTCCGCTTCAGCTGCGCGTCGGTCAGTCCGGCGGTGCCCTGCTCGGGCTGCGCAGCGAAGAGCGCCTGGTTGACGCCCCAGAACGCGTCCGGCGACGACTGCGCCACGCAGGCGGCGGCGTTCGCGGACCGCAGCGAGTACTTGGTGCCCTGCGAGCGGTTCGACAACGTGGCGACGGGGTGGATGTCGACCGTGGCGACACCCGACTCGATCAGCCCCTCGATGTACTGGCGGTTCGCCTTCTGGAACGCGGCGCACTCGGGGCACAGGTAGTCGACGTACATCGTGATCCGGACGGGCGTCGCCGAGTCGGTGGCGGCGGTCCCACTCGCGCTGGGGGACGACGACGATGACGAAGACGGCGATGTCCCGGACACGGCCTTCAAGTCCTGCCCGATCGTGATGCCGCCGCGCGACATCGACGACGGGCCGGGGCCGGCGGGGCCGGTCGAGTTCACCAGCACGAGGGTGACGACGGTGGCCGCAGCGAGCAACACCACACCGAGTCCGACCTGCAGACCGAGGCGCACACCACGCTGTCGGCGCTTCTGCTGGGCTCGGGCACGCTGGGCGCGCTCACGAGCTGCGGCTCGGCGCTGGTTCCGCTCGGCGCGGGCATCACCCTCGGGGCGGTTCGTCATGCGTGGGTCGTCCTCCTGATCGGGGCCCGACCACACTCACCCCCCGAGCACGGCGGACGGACCCCGTCGATGGTACCGGCGGGCTCTGGGAACCGCACAATCCGCACCGGGCACTGGCGCTGACCAGGGAAGTCGTGTTGTATGAGCCTCGATGGTCGACGACGACCGTCCGGGGCCCCTTGGGCGCACCGCTTCACTCGGATCGTCCGGCACGTACCTGCCGGTGGAGAAAGGACCGAACGCTCATGGCGTCCGTCACCTATGACAAGGCAACCCGTCTGTACCCCGGAGGCAACCGCCCCGCGGTGGACTCCCTCGACCTGGACGTCGCCGACGGCGAGTTCCTGGTCCTCGTCGGCCCGTCGGGCTGTGGCAAGTCGACCTCGCTCCGCATGCTCGCCGGGCTCGAGGAAGTGAACTCCGGCGCGATCCGCATCGGCGACCGTGACGTCACCGACGTCCCGCCGAAGGACCGCGACATCGCGATGGTGTTCCAGAACTACGCGCTGTACCCGCACATGACCGTCGCCGAGAACATGGGCTTCGCGCTCAAGATCGCCGGCGTCGGCAAGGAAGAGCGCGCCACCCGCGTGCAGGAAGCCGCCAAGCTCCTCGACCTCGAGCAGTACCTCGGCCGCAAGCCGAAGGCGCTCTCGGGTGGTCAGCGTCAGCGCGTCGCGATGGGCCGTGCGATCGTCCGTCAGCCGCAGGTGTTCCTCATGGACGAGCCGCTGTCGAACCTCGACGCCAAGCTCCGCGTCCAGACCCGTACGCAGATCGCATCGCTGCAGCGTCGTCTCGGTGTCACCACGGTCTACGTCACGCACGACCAGACCGAGGCGCTGACCATGGGCGACCGCATCGCGGTGCTCAAGGACGGCATCCTGCAGCAGGTCGGCTCGCCGCGCGACCTGTACGAGAAGCCGAACAACGTGTTCGTCGCCGGCTTCATCGGCTCGCCCGCGATGAACCTGCTGCCTGCCTCCGTGCTCGAGGGCGGCATCAGCTTCGGGTCGCTCAACCACCCGGTCGACCGCGAGACGCTCGGCAACGCGCGTTCCAAGCAGGTCACCGTGGGTGTGCGCCCCGAGGACATCATCGTGTCGCAGGGCGGCGAGGGCCTCCCCGTCACGGTCGACGTCGTCGAGGAGCTCGGCGCCGACGGCTACCTCTACGGTCACGCCGACGTGAACGGCACGCGCACCGACATCGTCACCCGTGTCGACGGCCGCAACCACCCGTCGATCGGCGACACGATCGTCGTGAGCCCGAAGCAGGGCCACGTGCACATGTTCGACGCCGAGTCGGGCGAGCGCCTCGACGACAAGGCCGTCGTCAGCGCCTGATCCACCGCACCACCCGGGAGCCCGCGCCCGCCTCACAAGGGCGGGTGGCGGGCTTCCGTCGTTCCACCCACCGGACGGGAGGAGCGTGGCGACGCTGCCACGCTCCTCCCGTCTCGCACACCCACACCGCACCGCAGGAGCAACCGTTGTCCGACTCGCTCGCCATCACCGCCGCCACCGTCGATCCGGGGCTGCTCGACCTGCCGTGGGACCTGCCGCTCGACGCCTGGCCCGACGAGACGATCGTCGCGCTGCCGAAGGGCATCTCGCGGCATCTGGTCCGCTTCGTGCACCTGAGCGGGTACGTGGCCGCGGTGAAGGAGACCGGCGAAGAGATCGCCCGCAGCGAGTACGACATGCTCCGCACGCTGCAGCGCATGGACGTGCCGTGCGTCGACCCGGTCGCGGTCATCACGAACCGGGCCTCCGCGGACGGTGAACCCCTGCACCCGGTGCTCGTCACCCGGCACCTGCGCTTCTCGCTCCCCTACCGCGCGCTGTACTCGCAGACGCTCCGCCCCGACACGGCGACCCGACTCGTCGACGCCCTCGCCCTCCTGCTCGTGCGCCTGCACGTCATCGGCTTCTACTGGGGCGACGTCTCGCTCTCGAACACGCTGTTCCGTCGCGATGCCGGCTCGTTCGCCGCGTACCTGGTCGACGCCGAGACCGGCAAGCTCTACCCCGGCGGGCTGTCGAACGGGCAACGCGAGAACGACCTCGAGGTCGCGCGGGTCAACATCGCGGGCGAGCTCCTCGACCTCGAAGCGGGCGGCCGTCTCGACGAGAACGCCGACCCCGTGGACGTGTCGAACCGCATCGTGGCGCAGTACCGGACGCTCTGGAAGGAACTGACCGGCACCGAGCAGTTCGACGTCAAGGAACGCTGGCGCATCAACGACCGCGTCGAACGGCTCAACGCGCTCGGCTTCGACATCGAGGAGCTCTCGATCCACACGACCGAGGGTGGCTCGCAGGTCCGCATCCAGCCCAAGGTCGTCGACGCCGGGCACCACCAGCGCCGTCTGCTCCGCCTGACCGGGCTGGACGCGGGCGAGAACCAGGCGCGACGACTGCTCAACGACCTCGACGCGTACCGCGCGCGCAACGGCCGCGACCAGCTCGACGAGGAGATGGTCGCGCACGAGTGGGTCTCCCGGGTGTTCGAGCCCGTCATCCGCTCGATCCCGCGTGACCTCCGCGGACGGCTCGAGCCCGCCGAGGTGTTCCACGAGCTGCTCGAGCACCGCTGGTTCATGTCGCAGGAAGAGGAGCGCTCGGTCTCGCTGCCCGAGGCCACGACCGCGTACATCAACGACGTGCTGCGCCACCGCCGTGACGAGCGGCTGCTGATCAACCCGCCGACGTCCTCGATGACGCTGCCGATCCCCCTGGTCGAGAACGACGCCGACGTCGACGAGGCCGAGGACGTCGAGGACTGGCGCGCGAACGTCTGACGCGGGCTGCGCCTCCCGCCCACGTCCCCCCTCGCCTCCCCCGCTCGAGGTTCCAGAATTCCGCGACCTCGAGCGTGCGCACCAGCGACCCGTGGCACCTCGGCGGACATGAGCGGCGAGTCTCGGCACCTCGACCGCGACCGGAGCACAACCAATGCGACTGACAGGAGGCCCGGTGCCGGTCCCAGGGACCGGCACCGGGCCTCCGATGCGCTGCGTTCGGTGCCGCGCTACTCGGCGCGACGGCGCCGCGCGACCTCCCACAGGGTCACGCTGGCCGCGATGCCCGCGTTGAGCGACTCGGTCGCGGACGAGATCGGGATGGAGACGATCGCGTCGCAGGTCTCGGTGACCAGGCGCGACAGGCCCTTGCCCTCGGACCCGACGACGATCACGATCGGGCGGTCGGCGAGCTCGAGCGCGTCGAGCTGCACGTCACCGTCGCCGTCGAGCCCGAGCACGAACAGGCCCATCGACTTCAGCGACTTCAGGGTCTGCGTCAGGTTCGGCGCCATCGCGACGGGGGTCCGAGCGGCCGCACCGGCCGAGGTCTTCCACGCCGAGGCGGTCACGCCGACCGAACGGCGCTGCGGCACGATCACACCGTGCCCGCCGAACGCCGCGGTGGAGCGGATGATCGCACCGAGGTTGCGCGGGTCGGTGATGCCGTCGAGGGCGACCATGAGCGGGACCTGGTCACGGGAGAAGGCGCGCTCGGCGATGTCCTCGGCGACGGCGTACTCGTACGCGGGGACCTTGAGCGCGACGCCCTGGTGCACGCTGTCGTGCCCGGTGATGCGGTCGAGCTCCGGGCGCATCATCTCGATGATCGGGACACCACGGTGGTTGGCGAGCGCCAGGATCTCCTTGACGCGGTCGTCGACCTCGATGCGGGCGGCGATGTACAGCGTCGTCGACGGGGTCTTCGTGCGCAGCGCCTCGAGCACGGAGTTGCGGCCGGTCACCAGCTCGGAGTCGTCGCTCTTGCGCTGGGGCGGACGCCCGGTGCGGTTGCTCGGCGAGCTCGACGCCCCGTGGCGGGTGCGCGCGGCGTCGAAGCGCTCCTTGGCCGCCTTGCGCTTGCCTGCGGGGTGGTAGGGGCGGTCTTCGGCCTTGGGCGTCGGCTTGCGGCCCTCGAGCGCCTGGGCTCCCTGGCCACCGGAGCCGACCTGCTTGTTGCCCTTGCGGCCGGAGCGCACGGCGCCGGGACGGCCCTTCTTGTTCCCCGAGACGTTCTTCATGGTTCTCTCCTGTTCGGCACTGCCGTGGTCAGGCGATGCTCCATCGTGTTCCGGACGGTGTGTCCTCGATCGTGATGCCCGCGGCCGCGAGGTCGTCGCGCACACGGTCGGCCGTGGCGAAGTCCCGCGACGCCCTGGCGTCCGAGCGCTCCTGCACGAGGCGCTCGACGAGGGCGGCGAGCGGTGCGGCGGACGGGTCCTGACCGGCACCGGCCCAGTGCGATGCTCGCGGGTCGATGCCGAGCACCTCCACCATCGCAGCCACCTGATGGTACGCGGTCCCGAGCGCATCCGCATCGTTGGCGTCCAACGCAGCGTTGCCGGCACGGACGGTCTCGTGCAGCACGGCCAGCGCCTGGGGCACCGACAGGTCGTCGTCCATGGCAGCCGCGAACCCCTCGGGCACGCCGGGAGCATCGGCGAGCGAGACCCCTTCGAGCCGGGCGGCGGCGCGGTCGAGGAACCCGGCGATGCGGTCGAGCGCGGCTTCGGCCTCGGCCAGGGACCCGTCGTGGTGGTCGATGGTCGAGCGGTAGTGTGCGGCGCCGAGGTGGTATCGGGCGACCACCGGTCGGGCCGAAGCCAGGAACTCCGCCGCGAAGACCGAGTTGCCGAGCGACTTCGACATCTTCTGCCCGTCGACGTTCACCAGTCCGTTGTGCAACCAGTACGACGCGAACGGGTCACCGGCGGCGGTGGACTGCGCGAGCTCGTTCTCGTGGTGCGGGAACCGCAGGTCGAGTCCCCCGCCGTGGATGTCGAACGCCGGGCCGAGGTAGCGCTTGGACATCGCCGAGCACTCGATGTGCCAGCCCGGACGGCCGGCGCCCCAGGGCGAGTCCCAGCTGGCGGTCGTCGGTTCGCCGGACTTCGCGCCCTTCCACAGGGCGAAGTCACGGGCGTCGCGCTTGCCACGGGGGTCGGCATCGGCGGCCTCGACCATGTCGTCGCGACGCTGCCGGGTGAGCGCACCGTACGTGCCCCAGCTCGCGGTGTCGAAGTAGACGTCGCCCGAGCCGTCGCCAGCGGCGTACGCGTGGCCGCGCTCGATGAGCGTGGTGATGATCTCCTGCATCTGCGGGATGCTCGCGGTCGCGCGCGGTTCGTACGTCGGGGGCAGGATCCCGAGTGCGGCGTACCCGGCGGTGAACTCGAGCTCGACGCGGTACGCCCGGGCCCACCAGGGCTCGTTCGTCCGTGCTGCGAGGTCGAGGACCTTGTCGTCGATGTCCGTCACGTTGCGCACGAGCGTGACGTCGTACCCGCGGTGGGTCAGCCAGCGACGCCAGATGTCGTAGACGAGCGCCGAACGCAGGTGCCCGATGTGCGGGGACGACTGCACCGTCGGACCGCACACGTAGATGCTCACCTGACCGTCGACCAGCGGGACGAGGTCGACGACGGCTGCGGCGCGGGAGTCGTAGAGGCGAACGGTCACGCCCTCAACCCTAATCGGCGGGCAGGCCGGGTTTCAGGCCCTGTGGACGAGTGCCGTCGCGATCGCCGCGAGCCCCTCGCCGCGCCCGGTGAACCCGAGGCCGTCCGTCGTCGTGCCGGACACCGCGACCGGGGCCCCGACGACCGCGGACAGCGCCGCTTCCATCTCGGTCCGCCGCGCGCCGATCCGCGGGCGGTTGCCGATGACCTGCACCGTGACGGACGACGGCACGAGTCCGGCGTCCGCGAGCGCCTGTACGGCCCCCCGGACGAAGACGTCCCCGGTGGCACCGGCGTACGCGGGGTCCGAGGTGCCGAACCGGCCGCCGATGTCCCCGAGGCCGCCGGCCGACAGCAGGGCGTCGCACACGGCGTGCGCCACCGCGTCGCCGTCGCTGTGCCCCGCCAGGCCCGGCTCGTCCGGGAACTCGAGCAGCCCGACGCGGCACCGGGCGGCCGGGTCGAAGGCGTGGACGTCGACCCCGAGTCCGACGCGCATGGCCGTCTCCCCCGCCGCGGAACCGCTCCGCTCCGCGACGACGGCCGCAGCACGCCGCAGGTCCCACGGGGTCGTGATCTTGAACGCGTCCGCGTCGCCCGGGACGAACCGCACGGTGCCGCCGGCCGCCTGGTACACGCCGGCGTCATCGGTCTCGGACTGCGACGACGCGGCGTACGCGGCAAGGAGCGCTGCGAGCGGGAAGCCCTGCGGCGTCTGCACCCCGACGAGCGCCGACCGGTCGACGGTGGACACCACGACGTCGCCGGAGACCTGCTTCACGGTGTCGGTGACGGGGAGCGCCGGGATGATCCCGTCCCCGGTGGACGACACCGCAGCGAACACCGACTCGAACTGGGCAGCCGGCGTCAGACAACGGGCGGCGTCGTGCACGAGCACGGTCTCGACCGATGCCGGCAGCGCCGCGAGCCCGGCCTGCACGGACGCGTGCCGGTCGGCACCGCCGGCCACCACCGCGGTGTACCCGGACGCGACACCGGCCACGTCGGCCACGAGTGCGCGACACGCGTCGAGCCGGTCGGCCGGAGCGACCACGACCACGAACACGGGGTCCGCGAGCGAGAACAACGGCTCGAGCGCCCGTGCGAGCATGACGCGGCCCGCGACGGGCACGAACGCCTTGGCGGTCCCGAGCCCGAGCCGCGTGCCGGACCCCGCCGCAACGACGACGACCCCACGGACCAGATCGGTCGGTGGGGTCGTCGAACGGGCTTCGTTCAGGAGGCGAGGACCTCGTCGAGGACGGTCGATGCCTTGTCCTCGTCGGTCTTCTCGGCCAGCGCGAGCTCGGAGATCAAGATCTGCCGGGCCTTGGCCAGCATGCGCTTCTCGCCAGCGGAGAGGCCGCGGTCCTGGTCGCGGCGCCACAGGTCGCGGACGACCTCGGACACCTTGATGACGTCACCGGACGCGAGCTTCTCGAGGTTCGCCTTGTACCGGCGGGACCAGTTGGTGGGCTCTTCGGTGAACGGTGCCCGCAGGACCTCGAACACCTTGTCGAGGCCTTCCTTGCCGATCACGTCACGGACGCCGACCAGGTCGACGTTGTCCGCCGGGACCTCGATCGTCAGGTCGCCCTGCGTGACACGCAGCTTGAGGTAGACCTTTTCCTCGCCCTTGATGACCCGGGTCTTGACTTCAGAGATGGTTGCCGCCCCGTGATGGGGGTAGACGACGGTTTCGCCGACTTCGAATTGCATGTAAGAAGCTCCGTTCCGCAACACTCAGTTTACCACAAGGGGTGTCCGGGTAAGGGGCCGTGACCGGAAGGCCCATCAGGTGATCGCTAGGATGGAGGCGCATCGGACCGAACGGCCGACGCATCGTGATCTTCGGAGGATTCTCTTGCGAGCTCGGGTACTCGTGTCCGTCGCCGTTGCGGCAACCATCGCGCTCGGCGCGACCGGCTGTGAGTTCATGTCGCCGGCGTCCACCGGCGAGATCCGGCAGATCACCGACGGCGTGAACGTCTCGACGGGCAAGATCGACGTCCGCAACGCCCTCCTCATCTCCGACTCCGGCAAGAACGCCCGCTTCGTCGGCTCGATCGTCAACTCGAGCTCGAAGGAGATCACGCTGACGATCGAGGTTGCGGACATCGCCCAGACCGTCGTGGTCCCGGCGAACTCGCACGTCGACCCGTCCTCCTCGTCCGGACGCGCCGAGTCGAGCGTGCAGACCGGGGACGAGAAGCAGGGCACCCGCGGGGCCGGTTCGGACGACATCGTCTTCAGTGGCGCCGACGTGACGCCGGGCTCGCTCGTCAAGGCCTACTTCTCGTACTCCGGCGCCGAGGGCGTCTCGGCGAGCGTGCCGGTGCTCACCAGCGCGCTCGAGGAGTACAACACCCTCGCACCGACGCCCACGCCGACCCGGACCTCCGAGCCGACCGACTCGGCCACGCCGGCCGACGGCGCGACGGGCACCCCGAGCGACGACACCACGGCGACGCCCGCAGGCTGACGCAACAGGCGGCCCCGGCCGCGACCAGACAGGAGGCCCGGTGCCGGTCCCACGGACCGGCACACCGGGCCTCCTGTCTGTGACGGAACGACCGTCCCACGCCGCCGCGGCGGCGCCTACGCCTCGATCCGGTACCCCAGCCCCCGGACGGTGACCAGCACCTCGGGCGTCGAGGGGATGCGCTCGATCTTCGAGCGGATGCGCTTGATGTGCACGTCGAGGGTCTTCGTGTCCCCGAAGTAGTCCGAGCCCCACACCCGGTCGATGAGCTGTCCGCGGGTCAGCACCCGCCCGGCGTTGCGGAGCAGCAGCTCGAGCAGCTCGAACTCCTTGAGCGGCATCGGGGTGTCCGACCCGTCGACCGAGACCGTGTGGCGCTCGACGTCCATCCGGATCCCGCCGACCTGCAGGATGCCGCTGTCGGCCGGGTCGTCCTCGGTACGGCGTCGGAGCACCGCACGGATGCGCGCCAGGAGTTCACGCGTCGAGTACGGCTTGGTCACGTAGTCGTCGGCGCCCAGCTCGAGCCCCACGACGATGTCCACCTCGGAGTCCTTCGCCGTCAGCATGATGATCGGCGCGTTCGACCGTGTGCGGATCTGTCGGCAGACCTCGGTGCCGGACAGCCCCGGCAGCATCAGGTCCAGCAGGACGAGGTCCGGGTTCTCGCTGTCGAACTTCGACAGGGCGGTCACGCCGTCCGCGGCGACGGAGGTCTCGTACCCCTCACGCTGCAGCAGGAACTCCAGGGGCTCGCTCAGGGCCGGCTCGTCGTCGACGATGAGGATCTTGGTCACGATGGCTGCTCTTCCAGTTGCTCTTCGAGTGCTGTTGTCAGTTCGGTGTCCGCCTCGGGCAGGCGGACCGTGAAGGTCGAGCCCTTGCCGGGCTGCGACCACACGCGCACGTCGCCGCCGTGGTTGCCGACGACGTGCTTCACGATCGCGAGCCCGAGGCCGGTGCCTCCGGTGGCCCGTGAGCGTGCGGGGTCGACGCGGTAGAAGCGCTCGAACACCCGGTCGAGGTCCGCCTCGGGGATGCCGACGCCCTGGTCGGTCACCGCGATCTCGACGAACCCCTTGCTGCTCCGGATGCCCACGCCGACGCGGGTGTGGTCCGGGGAGTACTTGACGGCGTTCGCGATGAGGTTCGAGACCGCGACCTGCAGCAGGCCGGGGTCCCCCATCACGCGGAGCCGGGACTTCTTCGCACGCACGATCTCGATGTCGCGGGCGCGGGCGACGACCTCGTTCGCGTCGACGGCGGCGGAGACGACCTTGTCGATCGAGATGTCCTCGCTCGACTCGAGTGTGTCGACCGACTGCAGCCGGGACAGCTCGATGATGTCCTTCGTCAGGGCCCCGAGGCGCTCGGACTCGGTGACGAGCTGCGCGGCGAACTTCCGCACGTGCACCGGGTCGTCGGCGGCCGCGATCAGGGTCTCCGACAGCAGGCCGATGGCGCCGATCGGGGTCTTCAGCTCGTGGGAGATGTTCGCGACGAAGTCACGCCGGACCTCGTCGATGCGCCGGGACTCGGTCAGGTCGTCCGCCGTCACGAGCACGTAGCGGTTGCCGAGCTGCGCGGCGCGGAAGCTGAGGTAGCCGACGAGCTCGCCCCGACGGCCGCGCGGGAGCTCCATGTCCTCGGAGCCCATCTCGCCGCTGGACCGGACCCGGTCGACCAGCTTGCGGAGCTCGTCGTGCACGAGCCGGCGGCGCACGACCAGGCCGATCGTCAGGGCCTGCGGCGAGGCGGCCACGACGGTGTTCGACGGGTCGACGACCACGGCGGGGTTGTGCATCGTGGCGATCACCGCCGCGACGCCGTCCGGCAGGGTGCGCTCAGCGACGTCGGCTGCCCGTGCCGTGCGCTCGGCGGTGATGATGAGCCCGACGACACCCGCGCCGAAGACCCCGCCGAGGAGCATCGACAGTGGCACGAGCCACGCGTTGTCCATGCCGTCAGTGTAGGAGTGGTCACACGGGGTTCCAGCACCGTTCACCCCCGTTCGCAGGCCGGATCGCGAAGCGTTCAGGCGTGGGACACCGTTCGTTCACCTGGGGTGACGACACTCTCCCGGTACGCAGAGAGAGGCCATCCCCCATGCGCGAAGTCTTCCAGCAGGAACTCCAGGACGTCCAAGAGCGTCTCACCGAGATCGCCGGACTCGTCGAGTCCGCCATCACCCGCGCGACGCAGTCGTTCAGCGAGTCCGACGTGGCCCTCGCCGAAGAGGTGATCGCCGACGACGCCAAGATCGACGAGGCCGCCAACAGCCTCGACGAGATCGCGATCGACATCCTCGCCCGCCAGGCCCCCGTCGCCCGCGACCTGCGCGTGGTCGTCACCGCGCTGCGCGTCAGCTCGTCGCTCGAGCGGATGGGCGACATGGCCGAGCACATCGCCCAGCTCACCCGCCAGCGCTTCCCCGAGAAGGTCGTCCCGAAGGGCCTGCGCGGCACCTTCAAGAAGATGGGGCAGCTCGACGTCGCGATGGCGCAGAAGCTGACCCGCCTGCTGGCGACCGAGGACATCGCCCTCGCCAGCGAGATCCGTGACGAGGACGACGCCATCGACGAGCTGCACGCCAGCGTCTTCGACTTCGTGCTCGGCGAGACCTGGAAGGGCGCGCCGATCGACACCGTCGACGCCACCCTCGCCTCGCGCTACCACGAGCGCTTCGCCGACCACGCGGTCTCGATCGCGAAGAAGGTCGAGTACCTGGCGACCGGCGACTGGGTGGGCGCGAGCTCGAACGCGAGCGTCTGAGCGGTCCGACCCGACGGGTCCGTCGGCCCTGCGGGGTCCGGCGGGCCCGTTCGGTCTGTCAGGCCCGTTCCGTCTGTCAGGCCCGTTCCGTCTGTCAGGCCCGTTCCGGTCTGTCAGGCCCGTTCCGGTCTGTCAGGATCGTGGCATGGCACAGGTCGCGATCATCGTCAACGGGATGCCCGCCTCGGGCAAGAGCACGATCGGCAGTGCCCTCGCCGAGGTCCTCGGCTGCCCGTTCCTGTCGAAGGACCGGATCAAGGAGCCCCTGGCAGACATCGCCGGGCCGATGATCCCGTCGCGCGAGCTCGGGGCGATCGCGATGACCACGATGTGGCAGATGGCCGGCGCGGTCGAGAACGGGGTCGTCCTGGACGCCGTCTGGCTGCCGTCGCGCGACCGGGCCTTCCTGGAGGCCGGGCTCGCCTCCGCCGGGTCACCGCGCGTCGTCGAGGTGTGGTGCCACGTCGACGCGGCCACCGCACGCGAGCGGCTGGCGGACCGGTACGACCCGGGCGCACCCGTCCGTCACGAGGTGCACGGCGACCTGGCGGACATCCAAGCGTTCTGGGACGAGCACGGCACGGACGCCGGACCGATGGGCGTCGGTCCGGTCGTCCGGGTGGACACCACCGCGCCGTACGACGTCGGCGCGCTGGTGCAGGAGATCGCGTCGCACTTCGTCTGACGCGCCCGGCTCGGCCCGCTCCCGCTCCCGCTCCCATCGTGGAAGCGACAGTTCGACGCGCTGCGCCCTCGTCCCCCTCGCGAAAGCGACAGATCGCGGCGGATCTTCGGCGCCGAACTGTCGCTTTCGCGGAGAGGCGTGGGGTGGGCCTGCGTGGGGTGGGCCCGTGTGCGGTGTCGGGCGGAGCGGCTACTGCTTGGCGCCCTGGGCAGCGACCGCGGCGGCTCCGGCAGCGGCAGCCTCGGGGTCGAGGTAGCGCGACGGGCCGGTCGGGCGGAAGTCGTCGTCGAGCTCGTACACGAGCGGGATGCCCGTCGGGATGTTGAGCCCCGCGATGTCGTCGTCGGAGATGCCGTCGAGGTGCTTCACCAGCGCGCGCAGCGAGTTGCCGTGCGCGGTGACCAGGACGGTCTTGCCCGCACCGAGGTCCTTCGTGATGTCGGACTCCCAGTAGGGCAGCAGTCGCTCGATGACGAGCGCGAGCGACTCGGTGCGGGGCAGGTCCTCGCCCAGGTCGGCGTAGCGGCGGTCTCCGTACTGCGACCACTCGGCGTCGTCGGCGATGGGGGGCGGCGGGACGTCGAACGAGCGGCGCCACTCCATGAACTGCTGCTCGCCGTACTGCTCGAGCGTCTGGGCCTTGTCCTTGCCCTGCAGGTCGCCGTAGTGGCGCTCGTTGAGGCGCCAGTCGCGCTTGACCGGCAGCCACGCCAGGTCGGCTTCGAGCAGGGCGATGTCGGCGGTCTGGATCGCGCGGGTCAGGAGCGAGGTGTACAGGACGTCGGGGACGATGCCGGACTCGGCGATGAGCTCGCCGGCGCGCTTCGCCTCCTTCTCGCCCAGCTCGGAGAGCCGGACGTCGACCCAACCGGTGAACAGGTTCTTCTGGTTCCAGTCACTGTTGCCGTGACGGAGCAGGACGAGCGTGGAGGTCATGCCGGAAGTCTACCGAGCGCCCCGCTCCCCGTAGCCTGGTCCCATGCCCGGGACCCCCTCGCCGATCGGCTCCGTCACGCGCGGGACGACCGGGCACAACCGTCTGCGTCGGGTCGATCGGTGGATCGCGGCCCTGCCGGCGTTCCGCCGCGCTGACGACCCGCTCGTCGCCGACGTCGGCTACGGCGCGAGTCCGACGACGACGCTCGAGCTCCGGGACCGCCTGGCCCGGGTCCGACCCGACGTCGAGGTCACCGGGATCGAGATCGAGCCGTCCCGCGTGGCCCTGGCGAACGCCGGCACCCGCGACGGTGTCACGTTCCGGCTCGGCGGGTTCGAGACACCGACCCCCGGTCGCCGACGCCCGGCCGTGATCCGCGCGTTCAACGTGCTGCGGCAGTACGACGAGTCCCAGGTGGCCGCGTCGTGGCGGATCATGCAGGACCGCCTGCAACCGGGCGGCGCGCTCGTCGAGGGCACCTGCAACGAGGTCGGCCGGGTGGCCTCGTGGGTGACACTCGACGACCGGCAGCCGCTGACCTTCACGGTCGCGCTCCGGTTGGCGGGCCTCGACGTACCGAGCATCGTCGCCGAACGGCTGCCCAAGGCCCTGATCCACCGGAACGTGCCCGGCGAGCGCGTGCACGACTTCCTGCGGGACCTCGACCTGGCGTGGGCGGTGGCCGCACCGCTCGGCACCTACGGACCGCGGCAGCGCTGGCTGGCGGCGGTGTCGGGGATGCGGGAGCGCGGCTGGCCGGTGCTGCACGGCACGACGCGGTGGCGCCTGGGCGAACTCAGCGTCCCGTGGTCCGCCGTCGCCCCGGCGGACGCCGAGCAACGGCTGTCGCCGAGCCGCGGCTGACGACTAGTTGCGGCGGACCGCTCCGAGCCGGGGCAACCGCGGCACGTTCGCCGTCGCGCCGGCGCCCGGCGGGACGATGGTCTCCTGCGCTGCCGTCACGACCACGTCGTCCGCGCTCAGGGTGAGCACCGCCGTCGGGTCGAGCGAGCGCTTGACCACCGCCAGGCCGATCGGCCCGAGCTCGTGGTGCACCGCCGACGCGACGAGGGTGCCGACCGGAGCGCCGTCCAGCGAGACCGGGGTGCCCGGTTCCGGCAGCACGGCGTCGGAGCCGTCGAGGTGCAGCATGACGACGCGACGCGGCGGGTGCCCGAGGTTGTGGACCTTCGCGACGGTCTCCTGCCCGCGGTAGCACCCCTTCGACAGATGCACGGCGGACCGAAGCCAGTCGAGTTCGTGCGGGATCGTCCGCTCGTCGGTGTCGGTCAGGGCCGGACGCCACGCGGCGATGCGCAGCGCCTGGTACCCGAGGAGCCCCGCTGCGGGCTGGTCGGACGCGGCGAGCGCGACCGCGGCAGTGGACTCGAGCACGGCGATCCGCAGCGTCCAGTCGGAGCCGGGGTGGGCCTCCAGGCTGGCGTAGCCCCATCCACCAGGCGTGACGGACGACCACGGGTCGACCCACTCGACGACCGTGCCGTCCACCGGGGCCGCATCGGCGAAGGCGCCGATCGTGACGAAGTCCGCCGACCGGTCGGCGACCTCGACGCGGAGCATGAAGCGCATCGACGACAGCCAGTCGGCGAGCGGTGCCGCGTCGGACGCCTCGGTCAGCAGCCAGGTGGTGGTGCCGTCGTCGACGACCCGGGCGGCGTGCTCGACGCGTCCGGACTGGTCGAGCACCAGGGTCTCGGTGCCGACACCGGGTGCGAGCCCGAGCAGCAGCTGCGACGTGATCGAGTTGAGCCACGACAGGCGGTCCGGCCCGGTGACCGTGACGACGCCCAGCCCGAGCTCGACGACCGCGCCTCCCTGTGCGAGCGCGCGCTGTTCACCGAGGGGGTTGCCGAAGTGCGCCGCGGGTCCGACGTCGGACGCGACGAACCCGGGCCGGCCGACGAACACCGAGCCCGTCATCAGTCGACCTTCGCGAGCTGCCCCGAGGCGTGCGAGGTGAGGGCACGACCGAGCGCGGCGATGTCCCACGCCCAGAAGAGCTTGCCCTCGACGAGCCCGTAGATGCGGGTGGCCGCGGCGTAGTCCTTGGCGTTGGCGGAGCGCATCACGGCGTCCGTGGCCAGGTCGATGCGGCCCTTGCGGACCTGCCCGACGTAGAGCTCGTTGACGCCCGTGGGGTGGATGATCGCCGCTTCGATGTCGAAGCCGTCGTTCGTGTTGCGCAGGGTCTCGACGCTCTGGGTGGTCCCGAACGGCACGACGCCCTCGCCCAGCAGCATCGCCGGGCCGCGGTCGCCGGGCTCGCTCGGACGGTCGAGTCGCCAGTAGCCCATCTCGGCGGCGAGCGGCGTGTGCGCTTCGTCGAGCAGCCACGTCGTCGACGAGTAGTTGAGGTAGGGCAGGCCGTCGTGGCTGAAGCTCACACGCTGGCCGAACTCGTAGTTCTTGACGTCGGGTTCCTCGCCCTCGCCGACGGGGTACTCGACGACACCGGTGCCTTCCCAGACGCCGACGAGCCAGGACAGCGGGACGAGTTCCGGGGCCAGGCCCTCGGGCAGTTCGATCACCGCTGGCCCTTGAACAGCTTGACGACGACGGTCACGGAGATGAACGCGATCGCGAGCGACGCCAGGCCCAGCAGACCGACGTAGAAGAGCTCGAGGGCAAGCAGCGAATCCATGCTGCGAGTCTACGCGGAGCGGCTCAACGCGCCAGGAGCACCACGGCGGTGACGAGCACGACGACGAACGACCCGGACGAGGCGATGCTGATGCGTTCGACCAGCCCGTCCTTGGTCGCGGTGATGAGCTGCAGGACGAAGCTGACCAGCACGGAGGCGACGAACACGAGCAGCAGCCAGGCGAACGAGTCCCCTTCGCTGAGCGTCAACACGAGCACCGCCCCGACGATCGAGAGCAGCCAGACGGGCAGCACCGACGTGAGCCGCAGGCGGCGCTGGTCGGTGGGCGGGACGGGCTCGGTCACGCCCCCATCATGACAGCAGCATCCCTGCGCTCCGGGCGGGTCGGGCCACTTCCCGAGCATCACTAGGATGTTGCGCAGACGTCAACCCCGTTCTGGAGGTCCTGTGGCACAGCTCCTGGTACTCACCTCGGCCGCGCCCGGCGACGTCCTGCCGAGCCTCGGCCTGCTGAGCCACCGGATCCGCCACGTCCCGGCCGAGGCCGCGCAGCTGGTGAACGCCCCGCAGTGCGACCTGATGTTCGTCGACGCCCGCTCCGACCTGGTCAGCGCCAAGGCGCTCTGCAAGATCCTGTCGACCTCGGGCTCGACGACGCCGATCGTGCTCGTCGTGACCGAGGGCGGCCTGACCGCCGTGACCAGCGAGTGGAACGTCGACGACGTCGTGCTCGAGACCGCCGGGCCCGCCGAGGTGGACGCCCGCATCCGCCTGAGCTCCGGGCGCGCCGCCAAGAACCAGACCGGCACGAAGATCCAGGCGTCGGGCGTGGTCATCGACGAGGCCAGCTACTCCGCCAAGGTCCGGGGCAAGCCGCTCGACCTGACGTTCAAGGAGTTCGAGCTCCTGCGCTTCTTCGCCACGCACCCCTCGCGCGTGTTCACCCGCGAGCAGCTGCTCAGCGAGGTCTGGGGCTACGACTACTTCGGTGGCACCCGCACCGTCGACGTGCACGTGCGACGGCTCCGCGCGAAGCTCGGCGACCTCGAGTCCCTCATCGGCACCGTCCGCAACGTCGGCTACCGGTTCAACGTCTACGACGACGAGGCCGACCGCCTGATGGGCCAGTAGGGGTGCCCGACCTCACGCGTTTCGCCGCCCCCGGCGAGGCCCCGCCCTTCTCCGACCAGACCCTGGTCGACGTCCGCGCCGGTCGTGCGGTGGTTCTCTCCGAACCGGACGGCGCCGCGGAACCCGACGGGGTCGCGGTGGCCAGGGACGGCGAGCTCGAGCTGGTCGTCGCCCTGGAGGCCCGTGGCCGCGGTGTCGGGACCCGGCTCGTCGAGCAGGCGCTCGCGCTGGGCGGCGGGGCCGCTCCCCGGCTCGCCTGGGCGCACGGCGACCACCCGGCGGCACGCGCGATCGCGACGCGGCTGGGATGGGCCGCCACGCGGACGCTGCTGCAGCTGCGCGCGCCGGTGCCGACGGTCGGAGCCGACCAGGGCCTCCCGTCCGGGTACGCGCTGGCAGCGTTCCGGGCCGGCAGCGCCTCCGCGCCGAGCACCGACGAGTCGGACTGGCTCGCGCTCAACGCCACGGCGTTCGCGCACCACCCGGAGCAGGGGTCGATGACGCTCGACGACCTGCGGGCACGCGAAGCCGAGGGGTGGTTCGACGGCGACGACCTGCTGCTCCTGCGTGACGCCGCCGGCGACCTGGCGGGGTCGTGCTGGCTCAAGGTCGAGGGCGGCATCGGCGAGTTCTACGCCGTGGCCGTCCGTCCCGACCTGCAGGGGCGGGGCCTCGGCGGCGTGCTCATGCGGGCGGGCACGGCACGGCTCCTCGGACGCGACCTGCAGGCGCAGGCGCTCTACGTCGAGGGCGACAACGAACCGGCCCTGGCGCTCTACCGGCGGTCCGGGTTCACGCAGCACGCGATCGACGTGCAGTACGCCGCGCCCTGAGATCCATCCACAGGCCACGGGGCGCTGACATCCATCCACAGGCCACGGGAGCGTGGCGTCGTGGACACCGGCGGGTGGCAGGATGTGCGCATGGACACCGAACCGCAGCTCGACGGGGACTCCGTCTCGCACGACCTCGACGACTTCGACGAGGTCGTCGAGACCGAGCACGAGTCGTTGCCCACGGACCGCTACTTCGACCGTGAGATCAGCTGGCTGCGGTTCAACCAGCGCGTGCTCGAACTCGGCGAGGACCGCACGGTCCCCCTGCTCGAGCGCGCCAACTTCCTGGCGATCTTCGCGTCGAACCTCGACGAGTTCTTCATGGTCCGGGTCGCCGGGCTGAAGCGCCGCATCGACACCGGGATCGCCGTCCCGACCAACGTCGGCCGTGCCCCGAGCGACGTGCTGCGGGACATCGCACGCAAGGCCCACGAGCTGCAGGACCGGCACGCGCAGGCGTTCATCGGGTCGCTCAAGCCCGACATGGACGCGGCTGGCATCCACATCGAGCACTGGTCCGACCTGGCCGAGGCCGACCGGCTCACCATGCGCGACTACTTCGCCGAGCAGATCTTCCCGGTGCTCATGCCGCTGGCGGTCGACCCGGCACACCCGTTCCCCTACATCTCCGGCCTCTCGCTGAACCTGGCCGTCCGCGTCCGCAACCCGAAGTCGCAGCGGCAGGAGTTCGCGCGTCTCAAGGTCCCGCAGAACTTCTCGCGGCTGATCCCGCTGCCGGACGACAGCTCGGGCCGCATGCGCTTCATCCCACTCGAGGACCTGATCGCCAACCACCTGGACGACCTGTTCCCGGGGATGGAGGTCCTCGAGCACCACGTGTTCCGCGTCACCCGCAACGAGGACGTCGAGATCGAGGAAGACGAGGCCGAGAACCTCATCCAGGCCCTCGAGCGCGAACTGCTCCGTCGCCGCTTCGGCCCGCCCATCCGTCTCGAGATCACCGAGGACATGGACCCGGTCACGCTCGGGCTGCTCGTGCGCGAGCTCGACATCACGGAACAAGAGGTCTACCGGCTGCCGTCGCCGCTCGACCTCGGCTGCCTGTTCGAGATCTCCAAGATCAGCCGCCCCGACCTGCACTACCCCAAGCACGTGCCGACCACCCCGGTGCAGTTCCAGCCGGGCGAACCGAACACGAAGCCCGACCTGTTCCGGGCGATCGCCACGCGCGACGTCCTGGTCCACCACCCGTACGAGTCCTTCGCGACCAGCGTGCAGGCGTTCCTCGAGCAGGCCGCGGCGGACCCGAACGTCCTCGCCATCAAGCAGACGCTCTACCGCACCTCCGGCGACTCCCCCATCGTCGAGGCCCTGATCGACGCGGCCGCCGCCGGCAAGCAGGTCCTGGCCCTGGTCGAGATCAAGGCGCGCTTCGACGAGCAGAACAACATCACGTGGGCCCGCAAGCTGGAGAAGGCGGGCGTCCACGTGGTCTACGGCCTGGTCGGGCTGAAGACGCACTCCAAGCTCGTGCTCGTCATCCGGCAGGAAGGCGGCACGCTCAAGCACTACACGCACATCGGCACGGGCAACTACAACCCGAAGACCTCGCGCATCTACGAGGACATGGGCCTGTTCACCGCGGACGACACCGTGGGCAAGGACCTGACCCGCCTGTTCAACGAGCTCTCCGGCTACGCGATCGAGAAGAAGTTCAAGCGCCTGCTCGTCGCGCCGCTGCACCTGCGGAAGGGCCTGCTCAAGCGGATCCAGGTCGAGACGGACAACGCCCTGGCCGGGCTGCCCTCGGGCATCCGGATCAAGGTGAACTCGATGGTCGACGAGCAGATCATCGACGCGCTGTACCTCGCCAGCCAGGCCGGCGTGCCGGTCGACATCTGGGTGCGCGGCATCTGCTCGCTCAAGCCCGGCATCGAAGGCGTCAGCGAGACGATCCGCGTCCGCAGCGTCGTCGGGCGCTACCTCGAGCACTCCCGCGCGTTCGCGTTCCACAACGACGGCGACCCGTACGTGTTCATCGGCAGCGCCGACATGATGCACCGCAACCTCGACCGCCGGGTCGAAGCCCTCGTGCGGCTGTCCGACCCCGCGCACGTCACCGAGGTCACCGACATGTTCGACCTCGCGATGGCCGAGACCACCAGCTCGTGGCACCTGGAGTCCGACGGCGAGTGGACGCGGCACTCCACCGACGACGACGGCCGACCGCTCGAGGACGTGCAGAATGTCCTCATGCGGAAGATCTCGTCCCGGAAGCGCTCTGCACGGTGAAGGGCGGACCCTCGGGCCCCGTCGTCGCTGCGGGCGCAGTGGTCTGGCGGGAGCAGGACGGCATACCGCTCGTGCTCCTCATCCACCGCGAGCACCACAACGACGTCTCGTTCCCCAAGGGCAAGGTCGACCCGGGCGAGGCGATCCCCACCGCCGCCGTGCGGGAGATCGACGAGGAGACCGGCTACCGCGTCCACCTCGGCGCACCGCTCGGGACCGCCGAGTACCTGCTGCCGAACGGCCGCGACAAGGTCGTCCACTACTGGGCGGCCCGGGTCTCGGCGAAGGAGCACGAGCGCGCCGGCGCCTTCCGCCCGAACGACGAGGTCGCGGCGGTCGAGTGGGTCGGCATCGACGACGCCCGTGCGCGGCTGACCTACGCCCGTGACGTCGAGATCCTCGACCGCTTCGCCGAGCGCGCCGAGCAGGGGCAGCACGACACCTTCGCCCTCATCGCGCTCCGGCACGCCAAGACCACGCCCGGGCACGACTGGCACGGCCCCGACGCCACCCGGCCCCTGCTGCCCGTCGGTCGTTCGCAGGCCCGGGCCGTGGCGGCCCCGGTCGCGGCGTACGGCCCGCGCAAGATCCTCAGCAGCACGGCCGCGCGGTGCCTGGCCACCGTCGAGCCGCTCTCCGACGCGGTCCGGGTCGGGGTGTCGAGCACCCCGGGCATCAGCCAGGACGCCCACGACCAGGGCACCGACGACGTCAAGGGCGTCGTGCGCAAGCGGCTCGCCAAGGGCAAGTCCGCCGTGCTCTGCTCGCACGGTCCGGTGCTGCCGGACATCGTCGCGCGCATCGCCACGGACACCGCTGACGACGCGAGCCGCTTCGACCTGCGCCGGGCCGCGATGCTGTCCGTCGGTGACTTCGCCGTGCTGCACATCGCCGGCGGGACGCTGATCGCGGTCGAGACGCACCGCAACCCCGTCTCGGCGTAGCAGACCCCACGCCGGCGGCCCCGGGCCACGCAGCGGCGGACCCGGGTGGCGCCGGGCCGGACCGGCCTGCCCGGACGACCCGAGCCTCCAGACCGTCGCCAGGCACGCTGTTCCCGAGCATGCTCCTGGAACGACCGTTCTGCCACCGTTCCGCGCCGGGTGAACCCCTCGTTCACCTGCCGTTCACCGATGACGACCAATCCGGTCACTTCGCGTCCCTACAGTCGCTCGCGGGTCGGCACCGGCCCGCGGGACCACACAGCGGTCCCACCTGCTCTCACTTCCCGAAGGGACCCCTGTGAACATCAAGCGAATCGGTATGGTCGCGGCAGTCGCGATCACCGGCGCGGTCGTGCTCTCCTCGTGCGCGGCGAACGAAGGCGGCGCGGGCAGCACCACGTCGGCCTCGGCCTCGGGTGTCGACTACTCGAACCTCAAGGGCACGCTCACCGGCTCGGGCTCCTCCGCCCAGCAGACCGCCGAGACCGTCTGGGCCGCTGGCTTCCAGGACCAGGCCTCCGGCGTCACGGTCAACTACTCGCCGGACGGCTCCGGCGCTGGCCGCAAGAACTTCATCGCCGGCGCGGCTGACTTCGCCGGCTCCGACGCCGCACTCTCGGACGAGGAGCTCTCGGGCACCTTCGCCAACTGCGCCGCGGACTCCAAGGCGATCGACATCCCCGTCTACATCTCCCCGATCGCGATCGCCTACAAGGTGGACGGCGTGAAGGACCTGACGCTCGACGCCAAGACGATCGCCGGCATCTTCGCCGGCAAGATCACCAAGTGGAACGACTCCCAGATCACGGCCCTGAACAAGGGCGCCGACCTGCCGGACGCCAACATCACCGTCGTGCACCGCAACGACGACTCGGGCACCACGCAGAACTTCTCCGACTACCTGTCGAAGAACGCCGGCGACGTCTGGACCGCTGCCCCGAGCCAGACCTTCCCGTACCAGGTCGGCGACAGCGCGAAGGGCACCTCGGGTGTGGCCTCGGCCATGCAGGGCGCCTCGAACGCCATCACCTACATCGACGACTCCGGCGCGGGCGACCTGTCGAAGGCCAAGCTCATGGTCGGCGACACCGCCACCACCATCTCGGCTGACGGCGCGTCCAAGGTCGTCGCCGACTCCGAGACGGTCTCCGGTCGTGCGGACAACGACCTGGCGATCAACATCGACCGCAAGGACACCGCCAAGGGCGCCTGGCCGCTCGTGCTCGTCTCCTACGCCATCGCGTGCCAGGAGTACAAGGACTCGACCAAGGCCGACCTGGTCAAGGCGTACCTGACCTACGCCGTGTCGGACGACGCGCAGAAGGCCGCCGCCTCGGAGGCCAAGTCGGCCGCCCTGTCGAGCGACCTCGGCAAGAAGGCCGCTGACGCGGTCGCCTCCATCAAGTAACTCCTCACCGAGAGCCCGGACGCCGGTCAGCACGACCGACCGGCGTCCGGGCGCTTCCCCGTCTCCCGACAGGAGTCCCACTCCCCATGACGACCGCACCCGTCCAGCAGGGTTCCACGGTGACCCCGCCGAAGCCCAAGCCCGTCGTCCGTGTCGGCGACCGCGTGTTCTCCGCCGCTTCGGTCATCTCCGGCGGCCTCATCCTGGTCGTCCTCGCCCTGGTCGCGGCCTTCCTCGTCGCACAGAGCGTCCCCGCGTTCTCGGCCAAGGCGGGCGAGCTGCCGAACCAGGCGAAGAACTTCTGGGACTACGTCGGGCCGCTGGTCTTCGGGACGATCTGGTCCGCGTTCCTCGCGCTGGTCTTCGCCGTGCCGCTCTCGATCGGCATCGCGCTCTTCATCTCACACTTCGCACCGCGCCGCATCGCGCCGGTGCTCGGCTACGTCATCGACCTGCTCGCCGCCGTGCCCTCGGTCGTCTACGGCCTCTGGGGCATCGTCGTCCTGGCGCGCTTCGTGCAGCCGTTCTACGCGTTCCTCAACGAGCACTTCGGCTGGATCCCGCTGTTCTCCGGGCAGGTGTCCGGCACGGGTCGCACGATCCTGACCGCCTCGATCGTGCTGGCCGTGATGGCGATCCCGATCATGACCGCGGTCATGCGCGAGATCTTCCTGCAGGCGCCGACCCTCAACGAAGAGGCCGCGCTCGCCCTGGGTGCCACCCGGTGGGAGATGATCCGCCTGTCGGTCCTGCCGTTCGCCAAGTCCGGGATCGTGTCGGCGATCATGCTCGGCCTGGGCCGTGCGCTCGGCGAGACGATGGCGATCGCGCTCGTGCTGTCGGTCTCGACGAACGTCACGTTCAACCTGATCGGTTCCCTCAACCCGTCGACCATCGCCGCGAACATCGCGCTCCAGTTCGCGGAGGCGTCGGGCACCGCCCTGAACGCACTCATCGCGACGGGCCTG
This sequence comes from Curtobacterium sp. MCBA15_001, assembly GCF_001864835.1. Taxonomy (GTDB): domain Bacteria; phylum Actinomycetota; class Actinomycetes; order Actinomycetales; family Microbacteriaceae; genus Curtobacterium. The sequence goes on from NZ_MJGI01000003.1 coordinate 125,702, forward strand.
ATCCTGTTCGTCATCACCCTGGTCATCAACATGCTCGCGCGGTACATCGTGCGCAAGCGCGTCAGCTGAGAGGTCGCACCCGATGTCCCTCGCACTCCGTCAGTCCGCCGGCAACGTCTTCGCCAACGGCAAGCTGCACAAGTCCGTCCCGTGGCTGCTGCTCGGCGGCAGCTGGGTCGCCCTGGCCCTCGTCTTCGCCCTGCTCAACGCGGGCGGCGCCGTCAAGGACTTCAACATCGTCGCCGCGCTGTTCCTCGGCACGGTCCTGTTCGACGTGCTCATCGTGGTCGTCTCGCGGATCGTCGAGGGTGGCCGCAAGGCCGTCGACCGCCTGGTCACCTCGCTCGTCGTCACCGCGTTCGTGATCGCCGTCCTGCCGCTCGTGTCGCTGCTCTGGACCGTGCTGGCCGACGGCCTCGCCCGGTTCGACGCCGCGTTCTTCTCGTACTCGATGCGCGGCGTGATCTCGGTCGGCGGTGGCGCGGTGCACGCCCTCGTCGGCACGCTCGAGATCACGCTCTTCGCGGCGCTGATCAGCGTGCCGATCGGCCTGCTGACCTCGATCTACCTGGTCGAGTACGGTCGCGGCGCCCTGGCCCGCGGCATCACGTTCTTCGTCGACGTCATGACGGGCATCCCCTCGATCGTCGCCGGTCTGTTCGCGTACTCGCTGTTCGCGCTCTTCCTCGGTCCCGGTGCCCGCTTCGGCCTGGTCGGCTCGGTCGCCCTCGCGGTGCTGATGATCCCGATCGTCGTGCGCTCCACCGAGGAGGTCCTGAAGATCGTCCCGATGGAACTCCGCGAGGCGTCGTACGCGCTCGGTGTGCCGAAGTGGCTGACGATCGTCAAGGTCGTGCTGCCCACGTCGCTCGCCGGCATCACGACGGGCGTGATGCTCGCCATCGCCCGCGTCATCGGTGAGACCGCTCCCCTGCTGGTCACGGCCGGCTTCACCACGAGCATGAACTACGACCTGTTCGGCAACCCGATGATGACACTGCCGGTGTTCGCGTACACGCAGTACTCGCAGCAGGGCGCCAACCCGGTGCCGTTCGTCGACCGGGCCTGGACCGCAGCCCTCGTGCTCATCCTCATCGTGATGCTGCTCAACCTGCTGGCCCGCTTCATCACCCGACTCTTCGCCCCCAAGCTCTCGCGCTAGCCGCGACCCGAGCACCGAACACAGTAAGGATCACCGTGTCCAAGCGCATCGAGGTCGACGGCCTCAACGTCTACTACTCGAAGTTCCGCGCCGTCGAGGGCGTCGACATGACCATCGAACCCCGCACGGTGACGGCCTTCATCGGCCCGTCCGGCTGCGGCAAGTCGACCTTCCTCCGCACGCTGAACCGCATGCACGAGGTCATCCCCGGCGCCTACGTCGAGGGTTCGGTCAAGGTCGACGGCGACGACCTGTACGCCCCCGGCGTCGACCCGGTCATCGTCCGTCGCCAGGTCGGCATGGTCTTCCAGCGGCCGAACCCGTTCCCGACGATGTCCATCAAGGACAACGTGCTGGCCGGCGTCAAGCTCAACAACAAGCGCATCAGCCGCTCCGAGTCCGAGGACATCGTCGAGCGCTCGCTGCAGGGCGCGAACCTGTGGAACGAGGTCAAGGACCGGCTCGACAAGCCCGGCATGGGCCTGTCCGGTGGGCAGCAGCAGCGTCTGTGCATCGCCCGCGCGATCGCGGTCCAGCCCGACGTGCTGCTGATGGACGAGCCCTGCTCGGCGCTCGACCCGATCTCGACCCTGGCGATCGAGGACCTCATCGAGGAGCTGAAGAAGGACTTCACGATCGTGATCGTGACCCACAACATGCAGCAGGCCTCGCGCGTGTCCGACAAGACCGCGTTCTTCAACATCGCGGGCACGGGTGCACCCGGCAAGCTCATCGAGTACGGCGACACCGCCACGATCTTCTCGAACCCGTCCGTCAAGGCGACCGAGGACTACGTCTCGGGTCGCTTCGGATGAGCTGACGCTCCAGCACGGCCAGGAGGCCCGGTGCACGTCCGCAGGGACGGCACCGGGCCTCTCGTGGTCCCGCTGGGCGCCCTCGCCATTGCACCTGGGCGCGGGTTGCCGACCCGGAACGACATGTCCGCTGTCGTACGACAACGGAGATGTCGCGGCGCTGGCAGCCGATCCGGCCCGCACGCGCGAAACGACGAAGCCGCTGTCGTACGACAGCGGCTTCGTCCTTTCGCGTCGGCAGTTGCACCGCGAACGGGACCGCCGAGCCGCGACCGCCCGCGCGGGGCTACGCGGACTCGGTCGGGACGGCCACGATCGGCGTCGTGGTCGGCTGCTCCGAGCCACCGGCGGGCTCGACCGTGATGCCGATCGTCGCACCGCTCGACTTCGCGCCACTCAGCACCGCCGAGCGCACGCCGCCGTCGACGTCGTTCATGAGGCCGGCCGACTTGATGGTGCCGCCGGAGGACTCCGACCCGATGTACCAGAGCTCGTAGGTCTTGTCCTTCGGTGCGGCCTTCACGCCGTCGAGGATGACCGCCGACTTGCCGAGCTGGTCCGACCACACGACGGTGGCCGTGCCGCCGCCCGAGACCTTCGCGGTCGAGCGGGCGAAGTCGGGCGAGGCATAGATCTGGTCGAGCCCGGATGCTGCCTGCGAGCTGCTGACCCCGGGTCCGTCCTGGGTGCCGAAGAGCGCACCGCCGGCACCGACGCCGATCGACACACACACGACACCGACCGCTGCGACGGCACCGAGGAACGCTGCCGGACGCTGGAACCAGCGGCGGCGAGCCGCGGCACTGGCCGCACCCCCACCGGAGGTGACGGACGTGACGGAGGCGCTGGGGGCCTCCTGGACGGTCTCGGGCCTCTCGGCCACGTGACGGGCCGGGGCGACCGGAGCAGCGGAGACCTGCGGGGTGGTCTGGATCGCGGCCATCAGCGAGGCCTTGAGGCCTGCCGGCGGCGCGACGGGCTCGACCGCGTAGGCCAGGGCCCGTGCGGTCTCGGCCAGCGAGTCGGCCTCGGCACGGAGTTCCGGGAACTCGGCTAGCGCGATCTCGAGCTCGTGGCGCTCGTCGTCGGACAGGGCATCGGTGGCCCAGGAACCGGTCAGGAGCGCGGGGTCGTCGTGTCGTTCGGTCATGACGTCACCCCCATCTCGTCGCGCAGACGGATCATCCCGTCACGGAGACGGGTCTTCACGGTGCCGATCGGCACCCCGAGCATCTCGGCCATCTCGCTGTGCGAGTAGCCGCCGTAGTAGGACATCTGGACTGCCTGGCGTTGGAACTCGGTCAGACGACCGAGCGCACGGCTGACCCGCTCGTGTTCGATGCGGATCTCGACGGACTCGGACACCTGGTCGAACCCGGACTCGAAGTCGCGGATGCCGATCCTGGTGTCGCGGTCACGGGAGGCCTGTGCGGCACGGACCCGGTCGACCGCTCGGCGGTGGGCCATCGTGAGGACCCAGCTCGCCGCGCTGCCGCGGGCGGTGTCGAACTTCGCGGCCTGCTGCCAGACCTCGAGGAAGACCTCTTGGGTGACCTCTTCGGACTGGGCCCGGTCCTTGAGCAGCCTCGTGATGAGGCCGAGCACACGGCCGGAGAGCTCGTCGTAGAGGTCGGAGAAAGCCTGTTGGTCGCCCTGGGCGACCCGGAGGAGGAGGGAGTCGGCAGACACCGGTGCCGGCTCGGTCGAGCTCCAGCTGTCGGTGTCGCGTTCCACGATCGCAAGCATTGCAGGTTTTCCTCCTTCCGGTTCTCGGGTGACCCGACCAACCCCCGGCGATTCGCCGTGTGTTGGTCGAGAGCGGTTGGGACGAGGGTCCCTGCGCGGCCCGCAGGGAATTACTCCGGCCGGGTGAGCCGGGTCGGGTCGCACAGGGTGACCCTCGCCGTGTGACGACCCATGGGTTCCGTCACACGCTGATGATTCGGCACCCTCGCCCAGTCGGATTGCCCGGGGTGCTCAGGTGCGGTTTCCCGCACGTCGCGTCGTCCGTCCGGCGATGGTCGGCGGGCTGGCCGCGGCACGCCCGGCGCTGGTGGTGTCCACCGAGAGTGAACACGGGAGCGCGCTCGGCATCGATCTCGTAGACTCGACGTCGCCGGGCCGCAGCAAGCCCCGGGCTCCAAAATTCGCCGCTTCGAGCGGCCTCGCGCCGAGAGGCGCTTCTGCGGCCCGGCGCTTCTGTACCCGGATGCGGTCCGTCGTTCTGCGTCTTCCGTCGTTCTGGAGGCTCGGTTCGGGTCCGTCGCTCGGGTCCGGTCCGTCGCTGGCTCAGTCCGGACTGTCGGCGTGTCGCTTGGTCAGTCCGGACTGTCGGCGTGTCGCTTGGTCAGTCCAGGGCGTCGCGGCGCCACAGCGCGGCCGCCGCCGACAGGTCCTCCGCCAGCTCGGCCAGACGGAACGCCCGCACGGTGAGGACGCTCGCGCGCTCCTCGGCGGTCAGGTCGGAGTCGTCCGCCACGCTCGACGCTCCCGCAGCGGCCAGCCGGCAGAACGCAGCACCGCGGTCGAGCGCCACCGCGAAGTCGCCCGTGTACAACCCGTGCAGGATGCTGTCCGCGAGCGAGAGGATCTCGGCTGGACCGGTCGGCTGCTCGGCGCCGGCGACGGCCTGGTCGATCGTGCCGATGCGCTCCGTGCCGCGGGTGAAGAAGAACGCGATCTCGTCCGGGTTCTGCCGGATCACGGTGCGCATCAGGTAGATCCGCCACAGGGCTCCCGGCAGGGTGTGTGGCCCCACGCGGGCCCAGAGCTCCGCGACGGCCTCGATGCCGTGCACGTCCGTGTACGTCACCAGCCGCTCGACGACCTGCGGGTCGGGGCCCTGCCGGACACGGTGGAGCAGCGCGTTCGCGGTCTCGTGCGCGACGCGGTTCACCAGCGCCGGGTCCTCGCCGCCCTGCAGCGCGGCGAACTCGGCGTCGGTGAAGTGGACGGGACGGTGGTGATCGCGAGGCACCGCAGCAGTGTAGGCGTCCGATAGCCTTGCCGCAGAGGGCCTCTAGCTCAGTTGGTAGAGCACCGGACTTTTAATCCGAGGGTCGTGGGTTCGAGCCCCACGGGGCCCACTGGTACCGCCCACCGGACGGCGCGGAGCGGTCCGGACGGCGCGGAGCCCTCCGGACGCATGACGCCCGAAGGGCTCCTGGACTCAGCGACCGGTCGATCTCACTGGTGCACCGGAGCTGTCTGCCGGTCGATCAACCGATGGACGGTCCCCCGACGGGGTACATGCCCAGGCGGGAGTCCGCGCCGAACCCGGTGGTGGCCGGTGCGCCCGACCACGTGTAGAGCGAGCCGGAATCCGCTTCGAACGCGACGGCCACGTTCGTGCCGACCGTCGTGATGCTCGGCACCGTGCCGTCCTTCATGCCCAGCTTCGTGCTCGCGCCGAACCCGACGGTGTCCGGTTGTCCCGACCACGTGTAGAGGCCGCCGCCGCCGGATGCTCGGAACGCCACGGCCGCGTTCGACCCGACCGTCGTCATCGACGGACTCGAACCGGGCCACATCCCGAGCTTGGTGCTGCTGCCGCCGCCGATCGTCGCCGGGGTTCCGCTCCAGGTCCACAGGTTGCCGCCACTGTTGAACGCGACTGCGGCCTTCGAACCGATCGCGGTGATCGCAGGACTGGTCCCTGCGGCCATCCCTTCGGTCGTCGACGTTGCACCTCCGGTCGTGCCCGGGTCGCCGGTCCAGGTCCAGAGCGCGCCGGTGTTCGCCTGGAACGCGACGACGGCCTTCGCCCCGACCACGGTGATCGACGGGCTTGTCTTGTCCTTCATCCCGACGCGGGCAGGAGCGGCGAACCCGACCGTTCCCGGCGCTCCGACCCAGGTCCAGAGGCCTCCGTCCGTCGCTTGGAACGCCACGGCGTACTGCCCGTTCGGCATGCGGACGATCGACGGACTCGTGCCGGGGCGCACGCCGACCTTCGCGTCAGCACCGAACCCGAGCGTCCCTGCTCTGCCGGACCAGGTGTAGAGCGATCCGTTCGTGGAGTTGATCGCCACGGCCGATGTGTCGCCGAAGGTCCTGACTGCAGGGCTCGTGTTCGCTGCCACGCCGAGCTTCGTCCCCGTGCCGAACCCGAGCGTCCCGGGCGCGCCGGCCCAGGTCCACAGCTCCCCGGTGTTGGTGGCGAAGGCGACCGCAGGACTCGCGGCACCGCTGCCACCCGGCTCGTAGCTGCCGTCGTACTCGAAGTGCCAGGCCTCAGGGGAGGAGAAGGAATCGCCTCGAGGTTGCCAACCGAAGGCCGGGGCATTCGCGTTCATCCAGAGCTTCTGGACGCTGCCGGGCGTCTGGATCCCGCCGCCGAAGTCGCATGCCTGGCCCCACCCGTGCACCGAGGTCCCTGGCACAGCCGCAAGCGTCCCGCCGTTCTGGTACACGGCGTACAACGCCTTCTGGCGAGCGAGGTCCCGGTACGCCTCAGTGAGCGAGACAGCACTCCCGAACCGCGATTCGTACGCTCTGCTCACGGCGAAGAACGCCACCGCAGCGTCCGGACGCAGGTAGGGCTGACCGACCTGAGCCGGGACGGCCGTCATCGCCGAGAGCGGTATCTCACCGTTCGAGTAGCCACCCCAAGCGCCGGTGGCGGCGACTCGGCTCCGCCCGATCTGGGTCGGTCCGGCCTCGGGCATCGACTTGTCGAGGTCCTGCAGGTTCTTGGCTTCGGTCACAGCGAACGCCCTCGAGGGCATCGCTGCGGTCCCGACGGCCAGGGTCACCGCTGAAGCGATCAGCATCCCCCGTCGCGACAGTCCTGCTCGAGACCTGTCGTCTGCTGCTTCCACGGATCGCTCCATGTTGCCCCCCTCGTGTTCTCTTGTCGTGGAGTCCCCACGGGAGCAGTGTTGCCGTTCCGGACGGAGGACGCGATCGGTACTCCTGAGGACACGTTCCGTACCCCAGCACCCGGGGGGATGGCGCAGCGCGTGCAGTCGGACTCACTGCGTCGGACGCATCGGGGTACGAGTCCTCCACAGGGAGCTCTGGGCGTTCGCACTGCACACCCCAGCTTGCGCACAGCGGCCTGGTGGGGTGGCGCCGATATCGTCGTTCCCGGATCGACCGAGGTCGTTCCGTCCACACCACGACGAACGGGGTACACCGTGATCGAGCAGATCGACGCCACGCACACCAGCAGCACCAGCTCCACTGCTGGCGCGCGCCGCATCGTCGAGCTCGCCGCCGCGACCGGCACCACGATGAGCGACCAGCTGCTGTTGGACACGCTCCGCCGGAACGCGCAGGTCACGACCCGGGCCATCCGTCGCGACTTCACCGAGGTCGCGACGGCCTCCAGCGTGCTGGGCTACGTGTGCCGGCAGCGCAAGCAGTTCATCGCACTCCGCGGCGACGACCCCGCCTGGGCGCGGGAGATCGGCCGGTACGACTCCGAGTCGCTCGCGGTCGAAGCGCTCCGGATGCGCCGCGGCTGACCGGGTCCGCGACTGACCGGGGCTAGGACCAGACCCGGCGGATGCCCCACGAACCGGTCCACGACGCGTCCGGCTCGAGCCACCGCAGCCCCTCGCCGGAGTTCAGCGCGTCGGCGGGTGCGGTCATCGGTTCGACGGCCACCGCCAGCCCCTTGCCGTCGCCCCGCGGGAACTCGCGCGAGGTGAACACCTGCACGTAGGGGAACGACGCGTCCTGCCACAGCTGCACCCCGTCACCCTCGGGACCGTGCAGGGTCGTCCGGCGGATGCCCTCGGCGTCGGGTGCCACGTCCGTGTACGCCGTGTCGAGGTCGGAGTCCCCAGTACGCCGCCCCTGCCGCAGGTCGAGGTCGGTGCCCGCGACCGGCTGGGTGCCGTTCGGGATCTTCCGGTCGTCGACGGTGAACGCCGTGGCGGCGTCGAGCGTGACGACGAGGTCCTCGGCCGGGGTGTCGCCGGCACGCAGGTACGGGTGCGCGCCGACGGCGAAGGGCGCGCGGACGCCCGAGCGGTTGGTGATCGTGTGGGTCACGCGGATGCCGTCGTCGACGAGTTCGTGGTGCACGCGGGTCTCGAGCGTGAACGGCCAGCCGTGCTGCGGGTGGATCGTCGCCTGCTGCTCGACGCCGGACTCCGTCTGGGCGACCACCCGGTACGGCGAGAACCGCAGCAGCCCGTGCGAGGCGTTGCCGTACTTCGGCTCGGAGACGTCGAGCTGCTGCCGCGCGCCGTCGAGTTCCCAGGCACCACCGGCGACGCGGTTCGGCCAGGGAACGAGCACGATGCCGTTCGCACCGGCCGGGGCCTCGGATGCCGGGAACGGTTCCGTCAGGGCGAAGCCGGCGACGCTGAGCTGCCGGATGCCCGCCGCGACCTCGGTGACGACAGCCTCCACGACCCCGTCGGGTCCGGCGTGGCGGAGGTGGTACTGCCCTCCGGTCGGTGCTGCTGCGGTCATGCGCTGTGGTCCCTTCCCGATGCGGTGCCGTCTGGTTGCCCGTCGTCGGCCACGATGACCTCCACCCCGGCTGCGCGCACCTGCTCGACGAGTTCGGGCGGCGCTTCCGCGGTGACGACGACGTCGATGTCCGCGAGGCCGCGGACGACCCCGACGTGGGCGCGCCCGGCCTTCGAGCCGTCCACCACCACGACGGTACGCCGAGCCGCGGCGGCGAGCATCCGCTTGGCCTGGGTCTCCGGCAGGTTCACGTTGGTCAGCCCGTGCTCGACGTCGAGGCCGGTGCCGCCGAGGAACACCACATCGGCGGCGATCATCGGCAGGACGGTGTCGTTGAAGGGTGCGACGAGCGAGTGCTGGAGCGGACGCAGGGTGCCGCCGGTCACGATGACCGTGAACCGCGGCACCGCGCGCTCCAACGCCAGTGCCGTGGTCAGGGAGTTCGTCACGACCGTGACGTCGACGAGGTCCGCTCGGGCGACGAGCGCCTCTGCGACGGCAGCCGGTGTCGTGCCGACGTCGAGCAGGACGCACTCGCCGGAGCGGACCAGGGCGGCCGCGGCGCGGCCGATGGCGGCCTTCGCTGCCTGGTGCTCGACGGCGGTCTCCTCGAGCGGGCGCTCGGTGGACCCCGCCCCGAGGCGGACCGCGCCCCCGTGCACCCGCCGCAGCCGGGCCTCCCGGTCGAGCACCGCGAGGTCCTGCCGGACCGTCACCTCACTCGTGCCCAGGGCAGCGGCGAGCGCCGTGGTGCGCACCATGCCGGGGGCGCCCTCGACGATCCACACGATGCGGTCCTGGCGCAGCGGGGCAGGCATCGCGCCGGCCAGGAAGGAGCGGTCGTCGTCGGTCACGGAACCAGTTTCGCCTGCTTCCGATCACTTTCGCAACGCTTCGTTCTCGGGCTAGGATGACCTGGTGATCACGAAGCGCGCGACGAAGCTCGCGGACGGCCGCGACCTCATCTACTTCGACGATGCGGACTCGCAGCTGCCCGCCGAGCGTCGCATCGACGAACGGACCCTCGACCCGCGGCCCGTCACCGCCACCATGCGGCAGGACGTGCTGACCGGTGAGTGGGTCTCCATCGCGAGCAGCCGGCAGAACCGCGTGTTCCTGCCCCCGGCCGACCAGGACCCGCTCGCGCCGCAGTCCGCCGCGAACCCGTCCGAGATCCCCAGCGTCTACGACGTCGCCGTGTTCGAGAACCGGTCGCCCTCGTTCGGTCCGGCCCTGCAGGCGGACGACGCTCCCGATTCCCTCGGCGCCCTGGCCGAGGTCGGTCTGAACCGGACGTTCCGCTCGGTCGGCCGGTGCGAGGTCGTGTGCTTCTCCCCCGAGACCGCCGGGTCCTTCGCGTCGATCTCCGAGTCGCGTGCCCGCACCGTCGTCGAGGCCTGGGCGGACCGCACCGCGGCGCTGTCGGCGATGCCGGGCATCCAGCAGGTGTTCCCGTTCGAGAACCGCGGCGAAGCGATCGGCGTCACGCTGCACCACCCGCACGGGCAGATCTACGCCTACCCCTACGTCACCCCGCGCACGCAGCGGCTCCTCGACTCGATCGAGCGCTTCGGCCCGGACCTGTTCGAGCAGCACCTGGCGAACGAGCGCGGCTCCGAGCGCGTGGTCCTGGCCGGTGAGCACTTCACCGCGTTCGTGCCCTTCGCCGCGCGGTGGCCGATCGAGATCCACATGCTGCCGCACCGCCACGTCCCCGACTTCGCCGGCCTGACCGATGCCGAGAAGGACGAGCTCGCGCACATGCACCTGCGCCTGACCCGCGGCCTCGACGCGCTGTACGGCGACCCCACGCCCTACATCGCTGCGTGGCACCAGGCCCCGGTGCACACCGCTCGCGACACCGTGCGGCTGATGCTGCAGATCACGTCGCCGCGTCGGGCCGCCGACAAGTTGAAGTTCCTGGCCGGCAGTGAAGCCGCCATGGGTGCCTGGATCGGGGACCTGGTCCCGGAGAAGGCAGCCGAGTTCATCCGAGGAGGGATCGAGCGCGCATGACGTTCCAGCAGGTGTTCGGGTACGAGCCGACGGTGCGGTACTCCGCCCCGGGACGGGTCAACCTGATCGGCGAGCACACCGACTACAACGACGGCTTCGTCCTGCCGTTCGCGATCGACCGCCGCACGGTCGCGTCGATCGGGCAGCGGACCGACCGGCTGCTCCGGGTCGCGTCGGCGTTCGAGCCGGACGCCGTCCACGAGCTGTCACTGGACGGGCTCGACCCCGCGTCCATGGGCGGTTGGTCCGCCTACGTGTTCGGCATCGCCTGGGCCCTCCGCGAACAGGCCGGCGCAGACCTGTCCGCCGCGACGGGCTTCGACGTGTTCATCGAGTCGGATGTCCCGGTCGGGGCGGGCCTGTCCTCGAGCGCCGCGATCGAGTGCGGTGTCGCCCTGGCCTTCAACGACCTGTGGGACCTCGGGCTCTCGCGCAAGCAGCTGGCACGCGTCGGGCAGTACTCCGAGAACCACGCGGTCGGGGCTCCCACCGGGATCATGGACCAGTCCGCGTCGCTGCTCGGGGAGCGCGACGCCGTGGTGTTCCTCGACTGCCGCACGCTCGACACTGCCGTGGTCGACCTGGCGCTCGAGGCGAACGGGCTCGAGGTCCTGGTCATCGACACCCGCGTCGAACACGCCCACGCCACCGGCGGGTACAAGGCGCGTCGGGACTCGTGCGAGCGCGGGGCTGCGGCGCTGGGCGTGGAAGCACTCCGAGACGTCGCGGTCGACGACCTCCCCCGTGCGGCCGAGCTGCTGGACGACGAGACCTTCCGCCGGGTGCGGCACATCGTGACCGAGGACCAGCGCGTGCTCGACACCGTCCGGACCCTGCGCGAACAGGGACCGCGGGCGATCGGGGACCTGCTCGTGGCCTCGCACGCGTCGATGCGCGACGACTTCGAGATCTCGGTGTCGGAGCTCGACCTGGCCGTCGCCACGGCGATGGCGAACGGTGCCGTCGGGGCGCGGATGACCGGCGGCGGGTTCGGCGGAGCGGCGATCGCGCTGGTCGACGCTTCCCAGCGCGAGGCAATCGGCGCTGCCGTCACGGCCGCGTTCGCCGAGGCCGGGTACCGCGAGCCGACCGTGTTCACGGTGCACGCGGCGCAGGGCGCCCGGCGCGACTGAGCGCGCAGCGCCGCCTGCGGCGCGGATCGCGTCCGCACAACCAGAAGCAGCTCGCGCCACGGATCTCCGTGGCGCGAGCTGCTTTCCGTTGCGCGAACGGCCCTGGGGCCGCCACCCGCCGGACTGGAGGCGCGTGGCGGGGTCGAGCCGCGCCTCCAGTCCGACGGTCGGCCGCGACCAACCCGCGAAAGCGACAGATCCCGGCGGAACTTCCGGCGGGATCTGTCGCTTTCGCGAAGGAGAAGCGCGCCGCCGGCGCGCCGCCGGCGGGCCGGCCGCCCGCGGCCAGCGCGCCGCTAGTGCAGGTGGCGCTCGGCGGCCTCGACGACGTTCTTCATGAGCATCGCGCGCGTCATCGGGCCGACCCCACCCGGCGTCGGCGACAGGAACCCGGCGACGTCAGCCACCGCGGGGTCGACGTCCCCGTGCAGCTTCGCCTTGCCGGTGTGCTCGTTCACGATCCGGCTGATGCCGACGTCGATCACGGCCGCGCCGGGCTTGACCCAGTCCGGCTTGACGAGCCCGGCCACCCCGGCCGCCGCGATGATGATGTCCGCGCGACGGCACTCGGCCGCCACGTCCTCGGTCAGCGAGTGCGTCAGGGTCGCCGTGGCCTCGAGCCGGGTGAGCAGCAGCCCGAGCGGGCGCCCGACCGTGAGCCCCTGGCCGATGATCGTGACGTGCTGCCCGCGGATCGGGACCTCGTACGCCTCGAGCATCGCGACGATGCCACGCGGGGTGCACGGCAGGGGCGCATCGATCGTGCCGGCACCTCCGGGGACAGCGAGGACGAGCTCACCGAGGTTCGTCGGGTGCAGGCCGTCGGCGTCCTTCGCTGGGGACATCAGCTCGAGCATCGGGATCGGGTCGATGCCCTGCGGCAACGGCAGCTGCACGATGAACGCGGTGACCCGGGGGTCGTCGTTCATCTGCAGGATCGCTGCCCGGATGTCCGCCGGGCTCGCGGTCTCGGGCAGGTCGATGCGGATGGAGTCGAGCCCGATCTGCGCCGAGTCACGGTGCTTGCCCGCGACGTAGGACACCGAACCGGCGTTCTGCCCGACCATGATCGTGCCGAGCCCGGGTCGGAACCCGTGGTCGTGCAGCCGGTCGATGCGGACCTTGAGGTCGTCGAGCGTGCGGGCGGCGAGGGCGGTGCCGTCGATGCGGACGGCCGAGCCCGCACCCGCCCACCGATCGCGCGCGAGCGGTGCGAGCGTCACGCGTACAGCGGGAACGCGTCGGTCAGGACCTTGACCCGCGCCGACAAGGCCGCCACGTCGGGGTTCGGCATGAGCGTCAGCGCGATGATGTCGGCGACCTCGGTGAACTCCGCGTCGCCGAACCCGCGGGTCGCCAGCGCCGAGGTACCGATGCGCACACCCGAGGTGACCATCGGCGGACGCGGGTCGAACGGCACCGAGTTGCGGTTCACAGTGATGCCGACCTCGTGCAGCAGGTCTTCGGCCTGCTTGCCGTCGACCTCGGACTCGCGCAGGTCGACGAGCACCAGGTGCACGTCGGTGCCACCGGTGAGGACGTCGATCCCAGCGGCCTTCGCGTCGTCGGCGGTCAGCCGTGATGCCAGCGCCTTCGCGCCGCGGAGCGTGCGCTCCTGGCGGTCCTTGAACTCCGGCTGGCCGGCGAGCAGGAACGCGGTGGCCTTGGCGGCGATCACATGCATGAGCGGACCGCCCTGCTGCCCCGGGAACACCGCGGAGTTCAGCTTCTTGAAGAGCGACTCCTCGTTGGACAGGATGATGCCCGAACGGGGACCGGCGAGCGTCTTGTGCACCGTCGACGACACGACGTGCGCGTGCGGCAGCGGCGACGGGTGGAGCCCGGCGGCGACGAGTCCGGCGAAGTGCGCCATGTCCACCCAGAGCGTCGCGCCGACCTCGTCCGCGATCGCACGGAACTTCGCGAAGTCGAGCTGGCGCGGGTACGCCGACCAGCCGGCGATGAGGACCTTCGGCTGGTGCTCGATCGCCTTCGCGCGGATGTCGTCGTAGTCGACCTCGAACGTCTCCGGGTCGACGCCGTACGACACCGCGTTGTAGATGCGGCCGGAGAAGTTGAGCTTCATGCCGTGGGTCAGGTGACCGCCGTGGGCGAGCTCGAGACCGAGGATGGTGTCGCCGGCAGAGGCGATGGCGTGCAGGACCGCGGCGTTCGCGCTGGCGCCGGAGTGCGGCTGCACGTTGGCGTAGGCGGCGCCGAACAGGGCCTTCGCCCGGTCGATGGCGAGCTGCTCGGCGACGTCGACGAACTCGCAGCCGCCGTAGTAGCGCTTGCCCGGGTAGCCCTCGGCGTACTTGTTCGTCAGCACGGAACCCTGCGACTCGAGGACGGCGCGCGGGACGAAGTTCTCGGACGCGATCATCTCGAGGGTGTCGCGCTGCCGGCCCAGCTCGTTCTGCAGGACGGCGGCGATCTCGGGGTCGACCTCGCTGAGCGGGGCGTTGAAGGCGGCACGGGCGGCTTCGATGTCGGCGGCGCCGGAGACAGCTCCGTCGGTGGACGACGCGAACGGGGACAGATCGGTGATGGACACGGGACTCCTTGGTGACGAGCCGGAGCACGTCCGGCGGCGAGGATCGGTGTGGCCCAGGCGTACGGCCACGCACCGTGTCGAGTGTCGCTCCCTGATGGTGACCCATCCGACGCCAGTCGCGACCTGATGATCGTACCGAGCCGCCCGGTCTGTGTCACCCTGGACGCATGACCCTGGTGACGCCGTCCGTCGACGAGCGCCTCGACGCCGACGAGCGCCTCGACACGGACCAGCGCACCCGGCTCAGCCCGGACGTGCCGTGGGTCACCGTGGTCTGGGACGACCCGGTGAACCTGATGTCGTACGTCACCTACGTCTTCCAGAGCTACTTCGGCTTCCCCCGCGCGAAGGCCGAACGGCTGATGCACCAGGTCGACGCCGAGGGCCGCGCGGTGGTCGCCACGGGCAACCGCGAGGCGATGGAGCGGCACGTGCAGGCCATGCACGGCTTCGGCCTGCAGGCGACCGTCGACCGGGCGGCCGACGCGTGATCCCGTTCGTCCGGCGCGGTGACGGCATCCACCTCGGTCTGGCCACCGGCGAGCGCGCGCTGCTCACGAGCCTGGTCGACCAGCTGCGCGAGGTGTTGGACGGCGACCTCGACTCCGACCCCGTGACGCTCCGGATGTTCCCGGACGCCTACCCCGGCGACCGACAGGCCAGCTCCGAGTTCCGCCGCTACACCCGCGACGACCTCCGGTCCGCCAAGTCCACGAACGCCGAGACCGTGCACGCCTGGCTGACCGGCGCGCGGGACGGCGCGCTGACACCCGCCGACGAGCAGTCCTGGCTGCGCTGCCTGACCGACCTGCGCCTGACCATCGCCGACCGGCTCGGCATCGTCGACGCCGCGACCGAGGAAACCTCCCGCTCCGGGGTCGACGGCGTCGGGCTGCGCGACGTCTACGACTGGCTCGGGTACGTCCAGGAGCACCTGGTCACGACGATGACGGCCCGACGGTGACCGTCACGTACCGCCCCACCACGCCTGACACCCAGGAGGACCTGCTCGCCTTCACGACGTCGGACCCGGTCTCGTGGATCGGTCCGGACCGGTACCGGCAGGAGTCCGCGACGCGGAACTACCGCCCGGAGTGGTCGTTCCTCGCCCTGCGCGACGACGTCCCCGTGGGCCGTGCCCTCTGGTGGGGTGGCCCGGACGCTGTCGTCCCGTCGACCCTCGACGACCTGATCGTGGACGCGCCCGAGGCCGAGCGGGTCGCGGTCGCCGCCGGGCTGATCCGTGCCGGGGCCGACGCCTTCGGACGGCTGCCGGAGTGGGTCGTCGACGTCGCGGTCGACTGGCACGACGACCCGCGCGCCGTCGCGGCGGTCGACTGGCGTGCGCAGGCGGCCCGCGCCGCGGGGTACGACCGGACCACCGAGCGGGTGAGCGTCGTGTGGGAGCCGGGGACGGGCCTCCCGTCCGCCGACCAGCAGTACCGGTTCCGCGGGGGTGACGACGACGAGTTCACCGACCTGTTCACCCGCGTGGTGGTCGGCTCGCTCGACGCCCACACGCGCGCGACGGTCGCCGAGCTGGGTGCGCGGGGCACCGCCGTCGACGACCTCGAGTTCTACCTGACCCTGCCCGGCCGTCGCGAGGACTGGCGCATCGCCGAGGACGGCGACGGACTGGTGGTCGGGTTCGTGCTGGCCACCCGGACCGCCTACGACGCTGCCGTGAGCTACATCGGTGTCCTGCCGCAACACCGGGGCCGCGGCGTGGTGGACGCGCTGCTGGCCGAGGCGCTCCGCATCCACGCCGAGGCGGGTGAGCCGCGCGTGGTCGCGACGACGGACACCGACAACGTGCCGATGCGCCGGGCGTTCGAGCGCGCCGGGTTCATCGTCACCAAGCGGCGGTTGGTGTTCGAGGCCTGACCCGAGTTCGACAGGGAGCCTTGCAAGTTCGACTGCGCAACCAGTACCGTGGCGGTATGGAATCGCACGCGGAGCTCGCCGGCGACCTGCTCGCGCTGTACGGGCGGATCCGTCGGACCCTGCTGACCGGCAAAGCCGACCAGGTCACCGCGTCCCAGACCGCAGCGCTCGGACGACTGCTCCGGCACGGCGAGTCCACCGTCGCCGACCTGGCGCGTGCCGAGGGGGTCCGTCCACAGTCGATGGGGGCGACCGTCCAGGCGCTCGTCGACCTGGGGCTGGTGGAACGACGACCCGATCCGGTCGACGGACGACGGGCCCTGGTGCGCGCGACCGACGCTGGGTCCCGTGCCCGCGAGGACTCGTGGACGACCCGGACCCAGGTGCTGGCCGACCGGCTGGCAGGCCTGTCCGAGACCGATCGGCAGACCGTCGCCCAGGCCGTCGCGATCCTCACCCCCCTCACCGACGCCTGACCTCCCGGAGCCCACTCACGTCCACCTCGACCGCACCCGTCCCCGTCCAGCACGACGACACCTCCGGCTCCGGCTTCGGCCCGAAGCTGCTCGTCCCCGTCCTGGTCGGCCCGCTGCTCAACCCGATCAACACGACGATGGTGTCGGTCGCACTGGCGCCGATCTCGCGCGACCTCGGCATCGGGGCGTCGCAGGCGATCTGGCTCGTGGCAGCGCTCTACCTGGCGAGTGCGATCGCTCAGCCCACGATGGGCAAGCTCGCGGACCGGTTCGGCCCGAAGAAGGTCTTCATGGCGGGGCTCGTCCTGGTCGGGATCGCGGGCGTCGTACCCGAGGTGCTGACCGGCTTCGGAGGCGCCGTGTTCGCCCGCGTGCTCATCGGCATCGGGACGTCGTCGGCCTACCCGGCGGCCCTCACCACGCTCCGTCAGCACTCGCTGCGGATCGGGAAGCCGACGCCGCCGCTCGTGCTCGGGGCGCTGTCGATCACGTCGCTCGTGTCCGCCGCGGCCGGCCCGCCGCTCGGTGGCGCGCTGATCGCCGCGTTCGGCTGGCACGCGATCTTCCTGGTGAACGTGCCGCTCGCGGCGTTCGGGCTGGTCGTCGCCGGGCTCTGGCTGCCGTCCGACCGACTGCGCCCGCGTGCCGACGAGGACGTCCCGGTGCTGACCGCCCTCGATCCGTTCGGCATGGTGCTGATGACCGGCACGGTGTCGGCGCTGCTGGTGTTCCTGCTCGACATCACGGCGGGCCTGTGGTGGCTGCTCGGTGTCGCGGTCGTGCTGCTGGTGGCACTCGTGCTGTGGGAACTCCGCGCGGCGAAGCCCTTCATCGACGTGCGGATGCTCGCCCGGAACGGGGCACTCAGCCGCACCTACGTCCGGCTGTTCCTGGTGTACATGCTCGCGTACACGATGACGTACGGGTTCTCGCAGTGGGTGCAGGACGTCGCCGGGTACTCCAGCGACCAGGCCGGGTACATCCAGCTGCCCGCGGCCGTCATCGCCGGGGTGGCCTCGTTCCTGATCGCGCGGAAGACCGCCGTGCGCGGCCCGCTCGTCGTCGCCGCCACGGTGCCCATCGTCGGCGGGCTGCTGCTGCTCGGGCTGCACACCGGATCGCCCCTCGTGCTGCTCGCCCTCGCACCGGCGCTGTTCGGCATCCCCCAGGCCCTGGCGTCGGTGTCCAACCAGGCCGCGCTGTACCGGATCGTGCCGGCGGAGTCGATCGGCACGGCGGCGGGGCTCTCGCGCACCAGTGTCTACATCGGGGCGATCGCAGCGTCCTCGCTCATCGGCGGTGTCTTCGGGCAGGGACCGACCACGGCCGACCTGCACGTGCTCGGGTGGGTGATCGTCGGGATCGCGGTCCTGCTCAGCGCGCTGACGATCTCCGACCGCGCGCTCGCGCGTCCG
Source organism: Curtobacterium sp. MCBA15_001 (assembly GCF_001864835.1). GTDB lineage: Bacteria > Actinomycetota > Actinomycetes > Actinomycetales > Microbacteriaceae > Curtobacterium. Next base: position 143,583 of record NZ_MJGI01000003.1, read on the forward strand.
GCCGCGCGCTGACGCGGCCGAGCCGCGGCCGCGCGGCGCGGCGCGCCGCGCTGACGCGGCCGCCGTGCCGCAGCGTCGCGCGCGGCGCGATCGCACCCCCGTACGAACATCGCACCCCGCCGTGACGGGGTGCGATGTTCGTACGGGGATGCAACGCAGCGGGAGTCCAGCCGCGCCCGCCCGCCGGAGCCGCACCGCGCCTCCCGGCCGACCGGCGGCCGCCGGCCCGCCGCGCGCCACGCGCCCGCGACCCCGCCCGGTAGCCTGAACCGGTGACCGACCCGATGCCCACGAGCACCTCCACGCACTGGACCCTCACGCTGGTCTGCGACGACCAGCCCGGCATCGTCCACGCCGTCTCCGGAGCGGTCGTGCAGGCCCAGGGCAACATCACCGAGTCGCAGCAGTTCTCGAGCCGCGACACGAACACGTTCTTCATGCGCCTGCAGGTCATGGCACCCGTCGACCGGCCCGAGTTCGAGCAGGCCCTCGCGCCCGTGGTCGAGCGCTACGGCATGCGCGTCCAGCTCGACGTCGTCGGCCGGCCGATGCGCACGCTGGTGCTCGTGTCGAAGGCCGGGCACTGCCTGAACGACCTGCTCTACCGTCAGCGCGGCGGCCAGCTGCCGATCGACGTGCCCCTGGTGCTGTCGAACCACGCCGACCTGTCCGGGCTCGCCGCGTTCTACTCCGTGCCGTTCGAGCACCGACCGGTCACCGACGACGCGAGCAAGCAGGCGATGGAGCGGCGGATCCTCGACGCGGTGGACGAGCACGACATCGAGCTCGTCGTCCTGGCGCGCTACATGCAGATCCTGTCGCCCGAGCTCTGCGCCGCGCTCACGGGTCGCGCGGTCAACATCCACCACTCGTTCCTCCCCGGCTTCAAGGGCGCGAACCCCTACCGCCAGGCGCATGCCCGCGGTGTGAAGCTCATCGGCGCGACCGCGCACTTCGTCACGAGCGACCTGGACGAGGGCCCGATCATCGAACAGAACGTCGTCCGCGTCGACCACACGAAGGAGCCGTCCGAGCTCGTGTCGATCGGCCAGGACGAGGAGTCCCGCACGCTCACCCAGGCAGTGCGCTGGATCGCCGAGGACCGGGTCCTGCTCGACGGCGCCCGCACGATCATCTTCAGGTAGGCACCCCCATGAGCAACTCGGACTGGTCGGACACCCCGGACCCGCACGCTGCCGCCACGCCCCGCCGACGGGTCGACGCCTGGAGCGTGCTGCGGATCGCCGTCATGGTGTTCGGCCTGTTCTCCCTCGGGTTCTGGGGGTACTGGTCGTGGCGGCTCCCCCTGCCGGGCCTGGTGTTCATGATCGGCGCCCCGCTGTTCGCCGCCGTCGTCTGGTACCTGTTCCGGTCCTCGCGTTCGCCGATCGAGACGGACCTGGTCGGCAAGACCATCGTTGAGCTCGCGTTGGTCGTCGCCGCCGGAGGCGCCTGGATCTCGATCGGGCACCCGGTCGTCGGCGTGGTCTTCATCGTGGTGGCCGCGGTCTCCGGCCTGGTCGCGTTCCGACGGGAGACCCGGTGAGCGGCGACGGGCCCGTCGGCTCGGCCGGTCCCGTCGGGTCCGCCGGTCCCGTCGGCTCGATCGGTCCCGTCGCGGTCGGTCTGGAGGCTCGGCGCACGCTGCTCCGCGCCGGTCGCGTCGTCGACGCGGCCGGCTCCACCGCCGACGGCTGGGTCCTGGTCGTCGGTGCCACGATCACCGCGGTCGGTTCCGGCCCCGATGCCCCCGCGGCGGACGAACACGTCGACCTCGGCGACGCGGTCCTGGTCCCCGGGTTCGTCGACCTGCACGGGCACGGTGCCGGCGGCGCCGCGTACGAGGACGCCTCCTTCGCCGCCGCCCTCGCGGTGCACCGGGCGCACGGCACGACGCGCTCGGTGCTGTCGCTCGTCGCCAACCCCGTGCCGGAGCTCATCGCCACGCTCGACCACATCCGGTCGGTGATGGCCGCCGATCCGCTCGTCGCCGGCGTGCACCTCGAGGGACCGTTCCTGTCGCCCGACAACAAGGGCGCGCACAACCCGGCGTTCCTGGTCGCCCCCACCCCGTCCGACGTCGACGCGCTGCTGACCGCCGGCGACGGCATCGTGCGGCAGGTCACGATCGCCCCGGAGCTCCCCGGCGCCCTCGACGCCACGCGGCGCTTCGTCGCCGCGGGCGTGGCCGTCGCCCTGGGCCACACGGTCGGCTCGTACGACCAGGCCCGCGCCGCGTTCGACGCCGGGGCCTCGGTCCTGACGCACGCGTTCAACGCGATGCCCGGGCTGCACCACCGCGCCCCGGGTCCGATCGGGGCCGCCGTCGCGGACGACCGGGTGACGCTCGAGCTGATCCTGGACGGCGTGCACGTGCACCCGGCAGCCGCGCGGGTGCTGCTCCGGGCTGCACCGGGCCGGGTCGCCCTGATCACCGACGCGATGGCGGCCGCGGGCTCCCCCGACGGGGCGTACACGCTCGGGTCGCTCGACGTGACCGTGACGGACGGCGTCGCGCACGTCGCGGGGACCGACACCATCGCCGGGTCCACCCTGACCCAGGACGCTGCACTCCGGCGGGCCGTGACGGAGACCGGGATGTCGCTGCCGGACGCCGTCGCCGCCGTGACGAGCATCCCCGCGGGGGCGATCGGCCTCGGCGAGCGGCTCGGGCACATCGCACCCGGGTACGCCGCTGACCTCGTGGCGCTGTCGCCCGCGCTCCAGGTCCGGCGCGTGTGGGCGGACGGGCACGAGCTGTCCAGCGGTGACGAGGTCGACCACTCGTGATGCACGACGACGAACTCGCGGTCGAGACGGCCCGCGTCCGTCGTCTCGTGGACAGTCAGTTCCCCGCCTGGCGGGACAGGCCCCTCCGTGCGCTCCCCCTGGCCGGGACGGTCAACGCGGTCTTCCGGCTCGGCGACGACCTGGCGATCCGGTGCCCGCTCCGCCCGGACGACGCGGACACGGTGCTCGCCACCATGCAGCGCGAGGCCGGTGCGGCCCGGGCGTTCGCGACCGCTGCCGCGCTGCCGACCCCCGAGCTCGTCGCGATCGGCGCTCCGGGGCACGGCTACCCGCTGCCGTGGACCGTCCACACGTGGGTCGCCGGCGACGTCGGGACACCGTCGGGAGCCGCCGACAGCACGGCCCTCGCCACGGACCTGGCGCTGCTGGTGCGTCGACTGCGCCGGGTGGACACCGGCGGCCGCTCCTTCGCCGGCACCGGACGGGGCGGGCACCTGCCGGACCACGACGACTGGGTGGCGGAGTGCCTCGCGCAGAGCGGCGCACTGCTGCCCGTCGAGCGACTCCGGGACCTCTGGCAGCGGCTACGGTCCCTGCCGGAGCCGGACCAGCACGTGATGAACCACAGCGACCTGATCCCCGCCAACGTGCTCCTGCGCGGTGACCGGCTGTCGGGGGTGCTCGACGCCGGCGGGTTCGCGCCGGCGGACCCGGCACTCGACCTGGTCGCCGGGTGGCACCTGCTCGATACCGACGCCCGTGCCGTCTTCCGTGCGGCGATCGGCAGCGACGACGTCGAGTGGCTGCGCGGCGCGGCCTGGGCCCTCGAACAGGCCCTGGGTCTGGTCTGGTACTACCGCTCCACGAACCCGGTCATGCACGCCCTCGGGCGCAGCACCATCGCGCGGTTGCTCACGGCCCCCGAGGTCGAGGCCTGAGCTCGGCGGCGCTCTCCGCTGACGGACTGGTCAGGTCAGGTCAGAGCCAGGCAGCCACACCGCCGTGCGACGAGCACGTGCCTCGTCGCGACTGACTGAAGCTGTAGGTCCCGTCGCCACACTTCGCGGTCGCGCCGCTCGGGGCGCTCGACGACACCTCGGGGCGGCACACCGTGTTGCCCGCGGCGTTCACGTAGGAGCCGTTCGTGCACGTCGGTGCGACAGGCGGCGCCGGGGGCGGCGGCGGTGCGACGTACGTCCCGATCGTCGTGACCTGCGCCACCGGCGCCGTCGTGACGACGTCGCTCGCAAGGGTCCGACCGGTCTCGACGCCGTCGGTGTACGTGACGGTGAACGTCTTCGTCTGCACGCCGTCCACGCCGACGGTGGTGACGGCGGAACTGCCACTCGCCGCAGTCGCGCTCTCGACCGACGTGGTGGTGAAGGGGATCGCGGTGGTCTCAGTGACGGTCTCGGTCGTGACGACGGGCGTCGGCGTCGGCGTCGGCGTGTTCGTGTGCTTCGGTGTCGCGCTCGGGTGCGCGGGCGCTCCGGCCGCCACTGGTGCCGGCCGGACCGCTTCGACCGGGTGGGTCGAGCCGTAGGCCGCTGACGAGCCGATCAGGACGACGAACGCCAGGCCAGCGCCGAGCGCCGCAGCCGTCCGCTTGCGCGGGAGCCGGAGCCACGTCGTCCGGCGGAAGAGGACACCGTAGACGGCGGTCAGGAGGATCACCAGCGACACCATCAGCACCATCGACCAGAACCCGCCGGACGCCAGCCCGAGCAGCGCCAGGAGCGCAGTACCGACGAGACCGATCCAGGTCGAGACCGGCAGCTTCCGGGGTCGCTTCGGTCCCCGAGGGACACCCGGGTCTCCTGACGTGAGCACAGCACTCCTAGAACTTGAGGACTGCGCAAGTCTGTCGGAGTCCGCAGGGAGCGCGGGACCCCAGCCCGGGGGCAGGACGTCCGGTCCCACCGGCCAGCCGCATCGCGCCCCGCGGTGCGAGGATGAGGCCATGAGCGTCATGGTCTCCCTCTTCGATGCCCGCCGGACCCGGACGAGCGAGAAGTACACCGCGTACCCGCCGGACGTCCTGCCGATGTTCGTCGCCGAGATGGACAGCTCCCTCGCCGAGCCCGTCCGGGACGCGCTGGCTGCCGCGGTCAGCGCCGGGGACACCGGGTACGTCGGACACGGCCGGGCGCTCCCCGAGGCCTTCGCCGACTTCGCGCGGGACCGCTGGGGCTGGCAGGTGGACCCCGACCTCGTCCGGACCACGACGGACGTCTCGGTGGCCGCGGTCGAGACCCTGCGCCGGGTCATCGAGCCGGGCGACCAGGTCGTCGTGATGCCACCCGTGTACCCGCCGTTCTGGGACTACGTGACCGAGGCCGGCGGGACCGTGACCGAGGTCCCCCTGCTGGCACCGGAGGGTCCTGCCGACCCGTACGACACCACCGCCGCGTGGCGGATCGACCTCGACGGACTCCGCCGTGCCTTCGCCGACGGTGCCAGGACCGTCCTGCTCTGCAACCCGCACAACCCCCTCGGGCTCGTGCACGACCGGGCCTCCCTGGTGTCCGTGGCGCAGCTCGCCGCCGAGTGGGACGCCGTCGTGGTGTCGGACGAGATCCACGCGCCGCTGACCCACGCCGACGCGACCTTCACGCCGTTCCTCGACTCGTGCGCCGAGGCCGCGGCCGTCGGGGTCGCCCTGACGAGCGCGAGCAAGGCCTGGAACCTGGCGGGCACCAAGTGTGCGCTGATGATCGGCGCCTCGGACCGGGCGCGCGCGTGGTTCGACGGGATGCCCACCGAGGTCGTCGAGCGCACCGGCATCCTCGGCTACACCGCGAGCGTCGCGGCGTTCCGCGAGGGCGGACCCTGGCTGGCGTCGTTGCTCGCGGAGCTGGCCGCGAACCGGCGGATCCTCGCCGAGGAGCTCGGCACGGTGCTGCCCGGCGTCCTGCACCGGCAGCCGCAGGCGTCCTACCTGTCCTGGCTGGATCTCCGGGCCCTGCCGTGGGGCGACGACCCCGCGGCCGTCCTGGTCGACGCGGCGAAGGTCGCACTCGCCAGCGGGCCGGCGTTCGGGCGACAGGGGCGCGGCTTCGCCCGGCTCAACTTCGGGTGCTCCGAGGAGACCCTGCGCGAGGGCCTGTCACGCCTGGGCACCGCGTACGCCGCTCGCGCCTGACGGCCTACTCGAAGCGCTGCCACTCCGGCTTGTGCTCGTACGTGTAGCGGTAGTAGTCGCCGAGCTGCAGGTCGGCGGCCGCGGCCTCGTCCACCACGACGGTCGCGTGCTGGTGGAGCTGCAGCGCGGACCCCGGCACGAACGAGGACAACGGCCCCTCGACCGCCGCAGCCACCGCCGCGGCCTTCGTCGACCCCTGCGCCACGAGCACCAGCTGCCGGGCTTCGAGGATGGTCCCGAGCCCCTGGGTCATGCAGTGCGTCGGGACCTGGTCGAGGCTGTCGAAGAACCGGGCGTTCGCCTCGCGCGTCGACGGCGCCAGGGTCTTGATGCGGGTGCGGGACGCGAACGAGGACGTCGGCTCGTTGAAGCCGATGTGGCCGTTCGCCCCGATGCCGAGGATCTGGACGTCGATCCCACCGGCAGCGCGGATCGCCGCGTCGTACTCCTTCGCCGCGAACTCGATGTCCGTCGCGCGACCGTCGGGCACGCGGACGCGGGAGGCGTCGAACCCGAGCGGTCCGACGACGTCGCGTGCGATGACGCTGGCGTAGGACTCGGGGTGGTCCAGCGGGATGCCGACGTACTCGTCGAGGGCGAACCCGCGGGCCTGGGCGAAGCTGATCTCCCCGGCGGCGATCCGGCGCTGCAGGTCCTGGTAGATGCCCTGCGGACTGGACCCCGTCGCGAGCCCGATCACCGCCGTGGGCTTGTCGGCGACGATCGACGCGATCTTCGCAGCGGCGACCCGACCGACCTCGGCGGGCGTGGGCAGGATGATGATCTCCACGGGGATCAGCCTACTGGTCATGACCACTTCGCGACAGCGCTCGGATCGGTAGCGTTGCGGCATGCCCACACCTGACTTCGTCCTGGCCCTGCGCGAGAAGATCGGGACCGATCCGCTCTGGCTGACCGGCGTGACGGCCGTCGTCACCCGCGGCTCCGGCGACGACCACGAGCTGCTCGTCGTCCGGCGGGCCGACACCGGTGCGCTGACCCCGGTGACCGGGATCGTCGACCCGGGCGAGCAGCCCGCGGTGGCCGCCGAGCGCGAGGTGCTCGAGGAGGCCGGTGTGGTGGCCGTCGCCGAGCGGCTGGCCTGGGTGCAGACCCTGCCCGAGATGACCTACGCCAACGGCGACCGGGCGCGGTACCTCGACCTGGTGTTCGCGTGCCGGTGGGAGTCCGGCGACCCGTGGCCGGCGGACGGCGAGAACACCGAGGCGTTCTGGGCGCCGGTCACCGACCTGCCGCCGATGAGCGAGAACATGCGCGAGCGCGTCCGGGTCGCGCTGGCGGGAGCGGCCGAGGCGCGGTTCGAGCGCTGACGCGCGCCGGACGGGAGGCCCGTGGCGGGTCCGCCACGGGCCCGGCCTCCGTCAGGTGACCGGCGCCACCGCGACCGGTGCGCCGAGCAGACGGACCGCGACCGCGTCGCCGGTGGTCCGACGGTCCCCGACCTCGTGCTGCACGGTGACGATCGTGTCGTCGTCGAGCCGGACCGTGGTGCGTCGGATGGACCCGAGGAAGCTCGAGGACACGACGGTGCCGGTGACGCCCTCGGACGCGAAGGCGATGTCCTCGGGGCGGACGTAGGTGAGCACGGGGCCGTCGGCCGCGGTGGGGTCGAGCGCGGGCACGCGGAACCCGTACACGAACACGTCACCGCCGCGCAGGTCTCCACCGAGCCGGTTCGACTGCCCGACGAAGTCCGCGGTGAACGCCGACGCCGGCGCCCGGTACAGCGCCTCCGGCGTACCGATCTGCTCGATGTTGCCCGCGTTCATCACGGCGATCCGGTCGGAGACGGCGAGCGCTTCCTCCTGGTCGTGGGTGACGAACACGGTGGTGATCCCGAGGTCGGTCTGGATGCGGCGGATCTCCTCGCGCAGCGACACCCGCACCTTGGCGTCGAGGGCCGACAGCGGCTCGTCGAGCAGCAGCACGCGCGGGCGGGTGACGAGGGCCCGCGCGAGGGCCACACGCTGCTGCTGGCCGCCGGAGAGCTGGTGCGGGTACCGGTCGGCGAAGTCGGCCAGGTGCACCATGTCGAGCGCCTCGACCACCCGCTCACGCCGTGCCGGCGCGGGGACGCGGCGCATCTCGAGCCCGAACGCCACGTTCTGGCGGACGGTCATGTGCGGGAAGAGCGAGTACTGCTGGAACACCATCCCCATGTCGCGCTTGTTCGCCGGGGTGCCCGCCACGTCGACACCGTCGATGCGGATCGCGCCGGCGTCGATCGCCTCGAGGCCGGCGAGCGCCCGGAGTGCCGTGGTCTTGCCGCAGCCGGACGGACCGAGGAGCGACAGGAACTCGCCGGGCTCGATGCGGAGGGACAGCCCGGTGAGCGCTCGGTGGGTGCCGTAGCGCTTCTCGACCGCGTCGAGCTCGACGACGGCTCCGGTGCCGGCCAACGAGGCGGGAGCGACGGGGGCGGTGGTGGTCATGCGGACTCCTTGCGAGCGCGACGGGGCCGTCCGATCCGACCGATGACGACGAGCAGCACGAAGCCGAAGACCAGGGCGGCGAGCGAGAAGATCGCGGCGACGTACGGGTCGGTCGACTGCACGAGCAGCAGCGCGGTCTGGAACGTGGTGCGGGACAGGAACGAGGCGAGGGTGTACTCGCCGAGGACGACGGTGATGGTGAGGAAGCACGCCGCGGTGATGCCACGGCGCAGGTTCGGCAGGAGCACCCGCCAGGTGACCGTCCACCACGAGGCGCCGAGTGACCGGGCGGCCTCGGTCAGCGTGATGAGGTCCATGGCGGTGATCGCGGCCGAGATCGGGCGGAAGGCGAAGGGCAGTGCGATCACCCCGATGGCGAACGCGAGCGTCCACGCCCCGGACCCGAAGACCTGCGAGACGACCTGGTAGACGGGGATGAACCCGACGACCAGCACGATGACGGGCACGGTGATCGGGACCAGGCAGACGAACTCCAGGATCCGTCGGAGCCGCGGGTGGTGGATCGCCGCGATGACCTGAGCGGGCAGCAGCACGAGCAGGACGATCGCGACGGCGATCAGGGCGATGACGAGGGACGCGCCCAGGCCGTCGAACACGGGCTGGTAGGTCGCGGTGTTCACCGGGTCGGCGACGGCGGCGTAGTGGGCCATGGTGAGCCCGCCGTCGGTGCCCTGCCGGAACGTGAACTGCGCCAGGGCGACCAGCGGGACCGCGAACACGACGCCGACGACGACCAGGACGACCGCGGCGGTGCCACGGGACGGGGCTGCGCCGAAGCGTGGGACCCGCGCCGGGCCTCCCGACCGGACCGGACGCGACGGACCTGCCGGACGCGACGGACCTGCCGGACGCGACGTGCCCGCCGGACGCGACGTGCCCGCCGGACGCGACGCGCTCATCGCTGCCACCGCGCTGCCCGACGCTGGAGCAGCGAGTAGGCGCCCATCACGACGGCCATCACGACGACCATGCCGAGGGCGAGCACGCCCGCGACGTTCTGCAGCCCGATGATCGTCTCGCTGGTGAGCTGCGCGCGGATCGTGAGCGGGACGATGCCGCCCTGCGAGATGAGCGCGGCGGCGGTGGCGAACGACGAGAAGCCGTTGGCGAAGAGCAGCAGCAGCGATCCCCAGAACGCCGGGGCGAGCACGGGCAGCGCCACCCGACGCCAGTACGTCGCCCGTGACGCGCCGAGCGTCGCGGCGGCTTCGCCCCACTGGGTCTTGACGCCCTCCAGGGCGGGCATGAACGTCAGGACCATCAGCGGCACCTGGAAGTAGACGTAGGGGATGACGAGGCCGGGCACGGTGTAGAGGAAGGCGCCGCCGGCGTTGGGGTCCCAGTGGAACGTCGAGGCCAGCCAGGCGGTGACGAGCCCCTGCACGCCGATCGTTGCGATGAAGGCGAACGCGAGCATCACGCCGCCGAACTGCGCCAGGACGCTGGCGGCGGAGTCGATCATCGATCGGACGAGGCCGTCGGGGCGGAGCGCGGCGAGCGCCCAGCAGACGAGCGCGCCGATCACGCCCCCGATCACCGCGGAGACCGCCGAGATGCCGAACGAGCCGCCGAACGCGCGCAGGACGCTCGGGTCGGTGAACGCGGCCAGGTTCGCCAGGGTCGGTCGTCCGGCCGCGTCGAACAGCCCGGACCCGACGGCGATGAGCGCCGGGACGGCCAGGAACAGCAGGACGTAGACGGCGAAGGGGGTGAGCCCGAGCCAGGCGACGCCGACGCGGCGCCGGACACGGGGTCCGGCGCCGCGTCGAGCCGTCGCATCGGCGTTCTCGCTCGTGACGAGCGTCGCTGCGGGCGTGGTGCTCGCTGCAGCCGGCGCGCCTGGTGCCGATGCGGTGGTCATGCTGGTCAGGAGCCCATCGTGGCGGACCACTTGGCGGCCAGGACCTTCGCGGCCGCGGTCACCTGCTCGTCGGTGAGCTCGACGGAGTTCTTCGGCGAGCCACCGGCGGCCTGCAGGGCGTCCTTGTCGACCTTGCCCGACTGCTCCATCGCCGCGAGGGTCGACGGGAAGGCGCCGGCCTGCAGGTACAGGTTCTGCGCGGTCGAGCTGGCGATGTACTCCTGCCACAGGCGCGCGGCGGCGGGGTGCGGGGCGTCCTTGCTGATCGCCTGCGAGTAGTACGAGGCGAGGGCCTTGCCCTCGGGCACGACCGTCTTCCAGTGCTGGTTGCCGGACGCACCGGCGGCCGGGCCCCAGGCGAGGTTGTTGTACGACCACTGGATGACCACCGGGGTCTCACCCGACGCGACCGTGGCCTGCGACGGCAGCACGTTCTGGAAGTTGCCGGCCTGCTTGAGCTTGCCGAAGTAGTCGACACCCTTGGTGATGTCGTCGGCCGAGCCGCCGTTCTCGAGCGCGGCGAGGTACACCGCGGACGCGGCCTGGTTCGCCTGGGTCGGGTCGCCGGCGATCGAGACCTTGCCCTTGTACTCGGAGCCGAGCAGGTCGTTCAGGTCCTTCGGCGCCGTCTTGATCTTCGACGAGTCGTACCCGATCGACATCAGGCCCGTGTAGTCGCGGGTCCACTTGCCGTCCGCGTCCTTGAGGTTTGCAGGGATGTCGCCCCAGTTCGCGACCTTGTAGTCGGTGAGCAGGTCGAGGTTCTGCTGCATGACGGCGTTGCCGAGGTCGAGGACGTCCGGTGCCGTCGACTGGCCCTTCTGCGACTTGACCGCGGCGACCTCGTCGGCGCTCGACCCGTTCGGGTTGGCGGAGTTGACCTTGATGCCGTACTTCTTGGTGAAGCCGTCGATGATCTTGCCGTAGTTGGCCCAGCTCGGCGGGAGCGCGATGACGTTGAGCTGCCCTTCGGCCTTCGCCGCCTTGACCAGGGCGTCCATGCCGCCGGCGCCCTGGGCGCTCGTCGCGGTCTTCCAGTCGGTGTCGCTGCTGCTCGTCGACGCGGAGCTGGACGCCGAGCATCCGGCGAGGGTGACCACTGCGGCTGCGGCCAGCGCGAGGCCGGCCAGGGTGCGCTTGTACTGCACGGGAGGTGCCTTTCGGGTGCGTTCGGTGTGGGTCCCGACGGACGTGTCGAGTCGGGCGCTCGGGCCGCGGCGGGTTCTGGATGATCGTGGCCCGGAACGTTGTCCGGACCGTGCTGCGGTGGTGAACGATGGCGGAACTCGCGGTGCGGTTGTACGGTTCCTCACGACGAGCGACTGGTCGGACTGGAGGCACGGGTGGAGTTCACGACGACGGTCCTGCAGGCACGGAAGACGGCGACCGGGCTGCCGGTGCCACCCGAGGTCATCGACGCGTTGGGCTCCGGCAAGCGCCCGGCCGTCGTGGTCACGCTGGACGGCGGCTACACCTACCGCTCGACGGTCGGCGTGATGGGCGACCAGTTCCTGGTGCCGTTGTCCGCCGAGCACCGCGCGGGGTCGGGGGTCGGCGCAGGCGACACCGTGCGGGTGTCACTCGAGGTGGACACGCTGCCGCGCACGGTCGACCTGCCCGAGGACCTCGCGACGGCACTCGCCGGTGCCGGTGTCAGGGCGGCGTTCGACACGCTGTCGAACTCCCGGCAGCGGGCGCTGGCGGACCCGGTCGCGCAGGCGAAGTCACCGGAGACCCGGCAGCGCCGCATCGACAAGGCCGTGGAGTCCCTGCGCGGGTAGCGGGGTCGGCGTCGTTGCGCGCCGTGGTGGACCGCGCGGGGTCAGGCGCCGAACTCGACGAGGACGCGCGGGATCTCGGCCAGGAGCTCGCTCGCCAGGTACCCCGTCGGGCCGACCTGCACCGTGAGCCGGTCCCCCGCTGCCGCGTGCACCTGGGTGGCCCAGACCGTCGCCTGCGCGGTGTCGGCACCCCGCGCGAGCAGACCGGTGATCGCTCCGGAGAGCACGTCGCCGCTCCCGCTGGTCCCGAGGCCGCCGGCACCCGTCCCCTTCGTCCACGTCCGTCCGTCGGGCGCCGCGACGATCCCGCCGAGCGACACGACCGCGCCGAACCGTTCGGCGATCTCCACGGCGTCGGACAGGTCGTCCGTCGGTTCGTGCTCGAGCAGGCGTTCGGCTTCGCCGGTGTTCGGCGTCATCACGAGTCGTCCACGGAGCGGCGCGAGCTCGTCGCGCAGGTCGGCGGCGACACCGAGGGCGAAGGCGTCGAGGACCACGACGGCGTCCTCGCCGACCAGCCCGGCGAGGCCGGCCACGAGGTCGCGGCTGCCGTTCGGCTCGTCGAGTCCCGGTCCGACGAGGACCGCGTCGGCGCTGCCCAGGTCGTCCGACAGCGCCTGGACCGCACCGACGGCGACGTGTCCGTCGTCGTCCTCGTCCAGGGGCTGGACACCGGATTCGGGCAGCGCGACCGCGACGTGCAGCGCGACGCTCCGGGCGACGGCGAGCGTGAGCCGGCCTCCGCCCACGCGCAGGGCGGCGGTCGCCGAGAGCATCGCCGCTCCGGGGGTCTTGGCGGCCCCACCGACCACGAGCACCTGCCCGCGGCCGTACTTGCTGCCCCCGGACTCGGGGAGCGCCCACGACCGGAGCAGGTTCGGGGTGACCGGGGTCGGCTCAACGGGCATGGACGTCGTCCTTCCGGCCGCTGTGCTCGGTGACCTCGGCTTCGTCGTCCTCGGCGAGGTGCTGGACAGCCGAGAACTCGTCGAGCGACCACGGCTGTCCGACGTCGTTGCGACTGAGCCGGGTGAGTGAGGCGTTCGCCACCGTGTGCTCCGCGGCGAAGTCCATCAGGGCGGGTTCGTCCAGGTCGAGGCACACCGCGACGGCGAGCATCACGACGGCGTCGTGCGCGGCGATGACGAGCCGGACGGGCCCGTCGAGCCGGTCGACGTCGACGAACAGCGACCGCAGGCGTGCCATCACGTCGACCCAGGACTCGCCGCCGGCGGGTCGGTGGTAGTACTTGCCGAGCCACTGCCGGCGTTGTTCCTCGTCGGGGTGGCGGTTGCGCACGCCCGTGAGCGTCAGCCGGTCGAGGACGCCGAGCTCGCGGTCGCGCAGCCGTTCGTCGACCCGGCGTGGCGGTTCTTCGAGACCGCCGGCCTGCAGCGCGATGGCGATCGTCTGCTGCGCGCGACGGTAGGGCGAGACCCAGAGGGCGACCGGCACGTCGCCGACCCCCCGGTCGGCCAGCTCGGAGCCGAGGGCCCGGGACTGCCGTTCGCCCAGCGGGCTGAGCGGCACGTCGGCGTCACGGTGGTCGACCTCGATCACGTCCGCTCCGGCGGTTGCTGCACGCTCGGCGGCGACGTTCGCGGTGGACTCCCCGTGGCGGACGAGCCAGATCTCGGTGACTGCCATGCCGTCACGCTAGGCCGCGCGTGCTCACACGACGACCAGGCTGGCGCTCGGGGTGCGGGAGGACCCGACCACGACCTCGAGGACCGACCTGCGGGCGGTCCCGTGCGGACCCACCCGCACCCGCACCGCGCGGGTCGGCCCCTCGCGGAACCGACCCGCACGCCGGACGGCGCGTGCGGAGCCTGCCAACCCCGCGACGCGCGACACGGCGCCGGACGGACGCACCCGTGTCCGTCCGGCGCCGCGGTCTAGGCCCGCCGCACCCGCAGCGTGACGATCTCGAACGGGCGCAGCGTCAGGACGACGGGCTCGCCCGCGTCCCACGAGTGCTCGAGCGGCCGCTCGAGCAGGTCCACCTGGGTGACCGACGCGACGTCGAACCCGAAGTCGACGCCGACGTCGGTCGCCCGACCGCCGAGTGCCTCGTACAGGCGCACGACGACGTCGCCGGACCGGTCCTCGGCGAGCTTGACGGCCTCGACGAACACCTGCGGCGACGAGACCACCACGATCGGCTCGACCTCGGTCGACCCGGCCACCGAGCGCACCGGCAGGTTGAGCCGGTACCCGGAGTCCGCCGCGTCGAGCACGGACGCCCCGACACGCAGCACCGTGCGGAACACGTGGTGCCCCTGGTCGGCGTGCGGGTCCGGGAACGTCGGGCCGCGCAGCAGCGACTCGCGCACGACGGTCGTGGTGCCGCCGTCCGGTCGGGTCGCTCGCGTGATGTCGTGTCCGTAGGTCGAGTCGTTCGCCACGGCGACGCCGAACCCGGGCTCGGCGACGTGCACCCAGCGGTGGGCGCTGGTCTCGAACCGGGCGTAGTCCCACGAGGTGTTCTGGTGGGTCGGCCGGTCGATGTGGCCGAACTGGATCTCGCTCGAGGCGGTGCTCGCCCGCACGTCGAGCGGGAACGCCAGCTTCAGCAGCTTCTGCTGCTCGTGCCACTCGACCTCGGTCTCGACGACCAGCTCGGGTTCCCCGGCGACGGCCGAGTACCGCGTGGTGACCGTGGACGAGCCGACCGAGCGCACCACGACGAGCGTGGACCCCTCGATCGTGACCGAGGACGCCGACAGCGGGTTGCCGTTGCGCTGGTAGGCGCGGTCGATGTCCCACGCCTCCCACTGGTTCGGGGTGTCGCGGAAGACCGTGTACTCGGCGGCGGCCGCACCGGGCGCGATCGCGTCGCGACCGGTGCTGCGCTCGACGAACGACACGACGTGGCCGGCGGCGTCGATGGTCGCCGTGACCGCGCCGGTGTCGAACACGAAGCCGTCACCGTGCGCGACGGGAGGCGCGGCCTGCGGCTCCGGGCCGACGGAACCTCCCAAGGCGGTTGCGTGACCCGCCGTCACCGGCGAGGCGTTGAAGCGCACGACCGACCCGGTGGTCCCGGCGCCGCCGACGGCGTCGGACGACGGCGCGTCGAGCAGCGCGCTGCCCGACCCTGCCATCGACGACGAGGACGCGACCCCGGCGAGCGCCGCGGGGCCACCGTTCGCGAGCGCGGTCGTCGCGTTCCCGATCAGCCCCTCGAGCGTCGCGGCGACGAGCCGGTAGTTCTCCTCGGCGTTCTCGTACACCCAGGCGATCGACGACCCGGGCAGGATGTCGTGGAACTGCTGGAGCAGCACCGTGTGCCAGGCCTGTTCGAGCTCGTCGTACGGGTAGTCCAGCCCGAGCCGGACGGCCGCGGTCGTCGCCCAGAGCTCGGCCTCGCGCAGCAGGTGCTCCGAGCGGCGGTTGCCCTGCTTCGTGCGGATCTGCGACGTGTAGGTCCCGCGGTGGAACTCGAGGTACATCTCCCCCGACCACACTCCGGGTACCGGCAGCTCCTGCTCGAGCTGCTCGAACACCTGCGCCGGTGTGCCGAGGTCGACCCGGGGTGAGCCGTCCAGGTCGTGCTGACGGTGTGCCGCGGCGACCATCTCACGGGTGGGTCCACCGCCGCCGTCGCCGAAGCCGTAGAGCAGCATCGAGGTGTTCGCGGTGCCGCGCTCCTTGTTCTGGCGCTCCCCACGGTGCAGGTCGGCGGGCGAGACGTCCGAGTTGTACGTGTCCGCGGGCGGCAGGTGCGTCAGGATGCGCGAGCCGTCGATGCCCTCCCAGTGGAAGGAGGTGTGCGGGATGACGTTGGTCTCGTTCCACGAGGGCTTCTGCGTGACGAACCACTTCGACCCCGCGGCGCGGACGATCTGCGGCAGCGCCCCGGTGTAGCCGAACGAGTCGGGCAGCCAGGCCTCGGGGGTGTCGATGCCGAACTCCTCGAGGAAGAACCGCTTGCCGGCGACGAACTGGCGCGCCAGGGCCTCACCACCGGGCAGGTTCGTGTCCGACTCGACCCACATGCCGCCGACCGGGATCCACCGGCCCTCGGCCACGCGCTCCTTGATCCGGGCGAACACGGACGGGTACTCGTCGCGGATCCACGCGTACTGCTGTGCGGAGGAGCACGCGAACGTGAAGTCCGGGTCGCGGTCCATCAGGTCCAGCACGTTGGAGAAGGTGCGGGCGCACTTGCGCTTGGTCTCGCGGACCGGCCAGAGCCAGGCGGAGTCGATGTGCGCGTGGCCGACGGCGATCGCGCGGTGTGCCGAGCCGCTCGCGGGGACGGCCAGCGCCGGCGCCAACACCGCACGGGCGTCGGCGGCGGTCCCGGCGACGTCGTCCGGGTCGAGGGCGTCCGCCGCGCGCTCCAGCGTGCGCAGGATGTCGGCGCCGCGGGTGCCGTCGGTGGGCAGCTCCGCCATCAGGCCGCGCAGCACCCAGAGGTCCTGCTGCAGCTCCCAGACGGTGTCGTCACGCTCGACGACCTCGAGCGCCTTGAGCCGGTAGATCGGTTCGTCGCCGGCGGTCGCCCGCGATCCGAGCGGGGTGGCGCCCTGGAACGAGTCGCCGCCGATGTCCGGGTTCGCCCCGGCCTCGATCCAGAGCTCGAAGGACCCCCCGGCGCCGACGGGCAGCGGGACCGCGTTGTTCCGCGGTTCGATGGCCTTGATCGTGGTGCCGTCCGCGCGGTACGCCAGCCCCTCGGCCTGGAAGCCGGGGTGCCGCTGGGTGAAGCCGAGGTCGACGAGCAGTTCGGCGACCGTGCCGTCCGCGGTGCCGAAGTCGTCCGGGACGGTGCCGGTCACGTGGAACCAGGTGGTGCCCCAGGGCCGGCCACCCCACGGCGAGCCGACCGCGAACGGCGTGTAGGTCTGGCCGACGGCCTGGTCGAAGGGGACCGGCTCGTCCGGCACCTCCCAGGCCTCGACGGTCACGGGGGCGGACCGGCGGTGGACCGCGGGGTCGACCCGGTCGCGGACCAGGCGGGCGATCCGGGCTTCGACGAGGGGTTCGTCCTTGTGCATTGCAGGTGTTTCCTTCCGAGGAGAGCGCTGGACGTCAGCCCTTGATGCCGCCGGCGAGGGCGTTGCCCCCACCGAGGCCGCGGGACACGATCACGTAGAGCGCGATGACGGGCACCGAGTAGACGATGGAGAACGCTGCCAGCTGCCCGTAGGCGACGGCACCGTTCTGCCCAAAGAAGTTGAAGATGCTGACGGCGGCCGGCTGCTTCTCCGGGGAGAGCAGCAGGACGAAGGGGACGAAGAAGTTCCCCCACGCCTGGATGAACACGAAGATCGACACGACGGCGATGCCCGGACGCATGAGCGGGAGCACGATCCGGGTCAGCGTGGTGAGCATCGACGCACCGTCGGTCCAGGCCGCTTCCTCGAGCGAGATCGGCACCGAGTCCATGAAGTTCTTCGCCATCCAGATCGCCATCGGCAGGCTGGTCGCGGCGAGGAAGAAGATGCAGCCGGAGATGTTGTCGATGAGGTTGAGCGACACGAACAACGCGTAGACCGGCACCATCATCGCGGTGATCGGCAGCCCGGTCCCGAACAGGATGCTGTACAGGAACGGCTTGTTCACGCGCATCTTGTACCGGGACAACGGGTACGCGGCCAGCAGCGCGACGACCACCGTGACGATGGCGGTGCCCCCGGAGAGCAGCAGGCTGTTCGCGAGCGGGATGAACGACAGGTCGGGGGTCAGGACCTTCGCGAAGTTGTCGAGGGTGAACTGCGACGGCAGCTTCACCGACAGCGATGCCTGGGCGTCGAGCGAGGCGAACACGAGCCACAGCAGCGGCACGGCGAAGCACACCGCGATCACCAGGAGCACGACGTTCGACACCCAGCGCATGGTGCGGCCGCGCGGCGAGGTCATGTGGAGCGCGCCGGGTGCGGTCACCGAGCGGGTGGCGTTCGACGTGGGGCGGTCGGGAACGGTGATGGCCATCAGTCGACCTCCGGCTTCAGGGCCTTGATGTAGATGATCGAGAACACGGCACCGACCACGAGCAGGATCGTCGCGATCGCCGTTCCGAAGCCGAGCTGCGAGAACTTGAACGCCTCCTGGTACGCCAGGATCGGCAGCGTCGACGAGTTCGTGCCCGGGCCACCGCCGGTCATGACGTAGATCAGCGTGAACACCGACAGGGTCTGCAGCGTCGTCAGCATCAGGTTCGTGGAGATGCTGCGGCGGATGACCGGCAGCGTGATGTAGACCAGGCGCTGCCACCCGGTCGCGCCGTCGACCTCGGCCGACTCGGTGATCTCCTCGGGGACCTCCTGCACGGCGGCCGAGTAGACGAGCATCGAGAACGCCGTCCCGCGCCAGATGTTGGCCAGGACGATCGCGAGCATCGGGTAGGTGTACAGCCAGTTCGCGCCCTTGATGCCGAACAGCGCGAGGAACTCGTTGAGCGTACCGGTGTCGTTGAAGAAGGCGTAGGCGGCGAACGAGGCGACGATCTCCGGCAGCACCCAGGCGGCGACCACGAAGGTGCCGACGATCGACCGGATGACCTTGTTGGCGTTGCGCATGAGGAGCGCGAGCCCGAGGCCGAGCACGTTCTGCCCGACGACCGCCGAGGCGAACAGGAAGACGACCGTCAGGATGACGGACTTCGGGAAGTCGGGGTCCTGGAACAGTTGGACGTAGTTCTTCAGCCCGACGAACTGCTGGTCGGAGGCGCCGACACCGGTCAGGGCGGAGTTGGTGAACGACCCGTAGAAGGACGAGATGACGGGGCCGAGCAGGAAGATGACGAGCAGGACCACGGCGGGGAGGAGCGGGACCGCTCGTCCCGCGTTCCGCAGCGGCCGCCGCTTGCGCGGCGCCGGCGGTTCGGTGCGCTGCGGCGCACCGGGCGCCGACAGCGTCGGCGCGAGAGGGGTGGTGGACACGGGTTGGATGCCTTCCGGGTGCGGAGGGGGATTCCGAAGGTGGGGAGCACCGGACGGGAGGCGCGGGGCACGACGTCCGCCGCGCCTCCTGTCCGGTGGGTGGTGCGTCAGCCGGAGACGGTGTTCTGCTTGCCGACCGTCTGGACGACGGAGTCGTCGTACGCGGCGGCCGCCTGTTTCGGCGTCTGCTGACCGGTCATCACGGACTCCATGGCGACCTGGACGGCGTTCGAGATCTGCGAGTAGTCACTCGTCGCCGGGCGGAAGTTCGTGTGTTCCACGAGCCCGGAGAAGAACTTGAACGTCGGGTTGGATGCGTCGTACTCCGAGTCCTCGGAGACGTCCTTGCGGACCGCGATCTGCGAGTTCTCGATGTCGTACTTCATCGAGCCGTCCTTGTTGAGGAACGTCGAGATGAAGTCGAAGGCCGCCTGCGGGTTCTTCGAGTTCTTGCCGACCGCCAGGGTCCACCCGCCGGACATGCTGTTGTACCCAGGCGACTGGCCGTTCTCGGTCGGCATCGGCGCCTGGCCCATCACGTTCGACCAGTCGGACCACGGCGCGGTACCCGACTTCAGCCACGTGCCGGACTGCCACGACCCGTCGAGGTCGATCGCGAGCTGGCCCTTGGGGAGCCACGTCTGCGCGATCGTGGTGCCGACGTTCGTGTCGAGCGCCTGCTGCGGTGTCGGGCCCAAGCCACCCTGGTACACGTCCTTGACGAACTGCAGCGAGTCCTCGAACTGCTTCGAGCCGGTGACCCACTTCTTGTCCTTGTAGAGCGTGTTGCCGGAGCCGTCCGCCCCGTACAGCAGCATCTCGAAGCCCTGCATGGTCGAGGCTTCGCCCTGGGCCTTGCCGGAGTAGATGTTGAACGGGATGACGCCCGGGTCCTTCTCCTTGATGGTCTTCGCGGCGGCGAGCACGTCGTCCCACGTCTTGGGCTGCCACGGGACCGGCAGACCCACCTTCTTGAAGATGTCCTTGTTGTACCAGAGGGCACGGGTGTCGGTGCCCATGGGGATGCCGTAGGTCTTGCCGTCCACGCCTTGACCGGCCTGCTTGGCGTTGTCGTAGAACTGGTCCCAGTCCTTCCACTTCGCCGTGTACTTGTCGAGCGGCAGCAGGTAGCCGGCCTGGGCGTCGGCCTTGACCAGGAAGGTGTCCTCGTACATGACGTCCGGCGCGGTGGCGGCCGCCTTGTTCATCAGCGCGAGCTTCGTGTAGTAGTCGTTCTCCTGCGCCTGGATCGGGACCAGCGTGACCTTCTTGCCCGGGTTCGCCTTCTCGTACTCGGCCTTGACGGTCTTCATCTGGGCGTCGAGCTGCTGGAAGGCGCCGAACTTCTGGTAGGCGATCTTGATGGTGTCACTCGAGGCGGACCCCGAGCTCGAGCAGCCTGCGAGACCCACCGCGGCGACGGCCACGGCTGCGAGTCCAGCGATGATGCGGGTGCGTTTCATCGGTGCTCCTTTGCACGGATTCGCGGGCCACTGTGCCCGCGCTGCGCAGTTAGTCCACCGTATTGACTTATTGGTTGTCAAGAGGCGATCGTCACGGTTCGGCCGCGATGCGCCGATCGGCTGGGGTCAGATGCGCGTCGCGCCGCCCCGCACCGTGATGCCACCGGTCGCTGGGACGTCGACGAGCAGGATGCTCGGACGCCCGACGTGCCGCCCCTGGCGGATCACGATCCGGTCGCCGGGCACCGCCATGTGGACAGCACGCAGATAGGCCCCCGTGGACGCCGCGGCCGACCCCGTCGCCGGGTCCTCCGTGATGCGCCCGACCGGGAACAGGTTGCGCGCCTCGTACTCCCCCGGACCCGTCGGGTGCAGCACGGTGACCGTCCCCGACCAGCCCCGCTCGCGCATGAGCTCGGCGAGCGGCTCCGGAGCGAACCGGAACTGGTGGAACAGTTCCCGGTCC
The DNA here is from genome assembly GCF_001864835.1 of Curtobacterium sp. MCBA15_001. Classification (GTDB taxonomy): domain Bacteria; phylum Actinomycetota; class Actinomycetes; order Actinomycetales; family Microbacteriaceae; genus Curtobacterium. Next base: position 164,411 of record NZ_MJGI01000003.1, read on the forward strand.
GCCAGCACCACGACCGGGTGCCAGTTCCCCGCGAAGGACTCGAGCAGCGGGTGACCCTCGGCGATGTCGGCGGCGGTCAGGCCCAGCAGCTGCAACAGGGCGTCCGGCTCGAACGGGCGCGTGGCCGGCTCGACGCTCGTCATCGCGACCTGGACCGTGCCGTCCGCTGCCCGCGAGGTCTCGAGCGCCACGGCTCCGGCCGCCGTGGCGAACACCCGGTCGCCGGGGCCCTGCCGCTCGGTCAGCGCCACCGCCAGGGCGACCGTGGCATGGCCGCAGAAGGGCACCTCCGCATCCGGCGAGAAGTAGCGGACGGACACCGCATCGTCGGTGGTGCCGGTGACGAAGGCGGTCTCGGAGTACCCGACCTCGGCCGCGATGCGGAGCATGTCCGCGTCGGTCAGGGAGTTCGCATCGAGGACGACGCCGGCGGGGTTCCCGCCGTCCGGCTCGGCTGCGAACGCGGTGTACCGGAGGACGTCGACCATCCCTCGACCGTATCGCGGGCCGTCAACGGTCTGGAGGCTCGGTGCCAGCTGG
>NZ_MJGI01000003.1:165568-170314 GCF_001864835.1 Curtobacterium sp. MCBA15_001
AGCTGGCACCGAGCCTCCTGACCGCATCGTGACTACGCGGCGCTGACGCGGCGACGGCGCGCGACCAGCACACCGGTCCCCGCTGCGAGCAGCAGCAACGCGGCAGCGATGCCGCCACCCAGCTCCGCACCCGTGAACGCCAGCTCCCCCGTGACCGCACCCGTGGCCGGGTCGACCCGGATCGACGTCCACCCGATCAGCGACCCGTCCGCCGCGGTCACCGCGAGCCGGTGCGCTCCCGGAGCCGTCCCCGCCGGGATCATCACCCGCACCGTCCCGTCAGCGGCGACCGGCACCGTGCCCAGCAGCACCGGGTCCGAGAACAACCACACGCTCACCTGCTGCCCGGCACGCCCCGCACCCACACCGACCGTGATCGTCTCCCCCGCACGCGCCGAAGCCGGCGCCGTGATCCCACCCCGCAGCGCCGCGGTGAACGCGGACTCCGCCGGCGCGACCGGCACCGACGTGCCCGGCGTCGGAGCCGGGGCCGGGGTCGGCGTGCTGCCACCACCCGGCGTCGGAACCGGCGTCGAACCACCGTCACCCGGCGTCGGCGTCGTGCCGTCACCGGCGCACGGGTACGTACCGGTCCGCAGCGAGAAGCCGTCGGTGTCGTTGTCGTCGGCGTAGAACGTCGCCCGTGCGCCGTCGGTACAGACGTCCGCGATGGCGAAGCCCTCGTTGGCGAGCTTCCGGTCGGCGTTCGCGGGCGCCTCGTGGACGGTGTCGAGGGTGAAGGCGCCGTCGACGACCGTGTACAGCGCGGTGCGGCCAGCGCAGGCGTCGTCGCACACCACCCAGAGCGCGTCGAGCGTCGGGTCGAACTGGACCTCGGCGACGACCGCGAAGGGCGAGGCGATGGTGGCCACCCGCTGGAACGAGCCGTCCTCCATCAGGGCGTAGCCGTACGTGCTCGCGGTGCCCTCGACACCGACGAAGAACAGTCCCGACCCGTGGCCCGGATAGCTCGACGGTGCGTAGGCCGCGCCGGTGTGCTGGTCGACGAACCCGTGGGCGGTGAGCCAGGCGTCCGGGATCCAGGTCACGCCCTCCAGGCCGGAGTTCGCGCCGAGACCGGGGAAGTCCGCGGCCAGGTTCCACTCGTCGGTGGCGTCCAGCGTCTCCTCGGAGCCGTCCTGGGTCGCGAAGCGGAGCACGGCGGGGCGGCTGGCCGAGGAGACGTCGTTGTCGCGCTCGGTCGAGACGTACACGGCGCCGGGGTCGTCCGACGTGACGGTGACGCCCTCGGCGTCGGGGGTCCCGGAGCCGTCGGCGTAGTGCAGCGTCGCGCCGGCGGCGTTCGACGGCGTCCAGCCGCCCGCACCGTCGGACACCATGCGGTACAGCAGGCCGTCGCCGTTCTGCACGCCCCACAGCACGCCGCCGCCGGTCGCGGAGCGCTCGGACTGCCAGTCGAGACCGCTCAGGTCACCGGAGAACATGCCCTCCTGGTCGAGGACGCGCTCGTCGGGGCCGCCCGGCCAGGCCTCGGCGGTGACGACGCCCGCGAACCGGTTCGCGGCGCCCTTCGTCGGGGCCGAGGTCTCGGCGAACGCGCCGGTGCCGTCGGGGTTCCGTCCGTACGTGGTCGCTGCGTGCGCGGTCCACGAGTACGAGTCGACCAGCACGCCGGTCGGCGCGAACAGCCGCGCGGAGTCGGCCTTGCCGAGTCCGAAGCCGAACGCCGCCTCGTCGAGCACGGTGAAGCCGCCCGCCGTCACCGTCGTGCCGGCCGGGATCGTGTACGCGTGGTCGTCCTCCGCGTCCCTGAGGACGTAGCCGCCCAGGTCGACCGTGGTGCTGCCGATGTTGGTCAGCTCGACCCAGTCACCGGGTGCGCCGTCCTGCGACTCGACCTCGTTGATGCGCACCGGCGACGAGCAGTCGTTCGCCGCGCCCTTGGTCGAGGCGGTGGTGTCGACCAGCGGTCCGGTGCCGTCCGGGCAGCGACCGTAGGTGACCTTCGCGTGCTCCTGGTAGGCGTAGCTGAGGACGAGGGCGCCGGTGGTGTCGAAGACCCGGACCTCGTCGGGGTTGCCCAGCCCGAAGTCGAAGCCGGGCGCCGTGGTCGACTGCTGGTCCAGGACGAAGTACCCGCCGGCAGGCACGACGGAGCCGGCGGGCAGGACGTACGGGGTGTGTGCGTCGCTGTCGTCGAGCATCGAGAAGCCGCTGATGTCGATCGGCGCGCTCGAGGTGTTCGCGAGCTCGACCCAGTCGACGTCATCGCCGTTCGACTCGACCTCGTTGATGACCAGGCCGGCCGGCGCCGCAGCAGCAGCAGGCGCCGCAGCGGCAGGTGCGGCGGCTGCGGGCGCAGCGGCCGCGGCGGGCTCGGACGTGGTCGGCGTGGCAGCGAGGGCCGGCGTGCTGGCGAGGACGCCCGCCACGAGCACGGCGCACGTCGCCGCGGCAGCACCGAGGCGCAGGACAGGGGAGGGCATGCAGGATCCTTCGAGCGAGGGGGCGTGGACCTGCATGACTGTTCAGCACGCGGACGACCAGCCGGTGTCGCGCCGGTGAACGGCCGGTGCGTCGACGCCCGTCAGCGCCGGATCAGCAGCGCACTCGCTCGGGGTGACAATGCCGCGTCGAGCACCAGGCACGCCGCCCCCACCGCCGCCACGTCGGCGCCACGATCGGTCTCGACCACCGTGACCGGGTGCTTCGGCACGAGGATCGGCGACCCGGTGATGGCCTGCCGAGCCGCGGGCAGCGCCACCGAGGCGATCCGCGACCAGAACGGCCCACCGAACACGACCCGGTCGATGTCGAGCAGGTTCACGATGACGACCGCTGCGCGCCCCATCACGGTCCCGGCCTCGGCAGCGAGGGCCGTCGCCGTCGGGTCGCCCGCGTCGATCGCCGTCTCGAGGGCGTCCCAGGCCCGGTCCACCGCTCCCGCGTCGTCCCCGACCGGCACCCCGCCGGTCAGGTCGAGCCCCTGCGAGGCGGCCAGCCGGACCAGCCGTTCCGGGGCGACCGCCGCACCGATCTCACCCCGGTCGCCGTTGCCGTCCGGGGTGCCGGCGAGGGCACCCTGGTCGACCATCAGGTGTCCGGCGTCCCCGGCGTTGGCACCGGTCCCGCGCACCGGTTCGTGGTCGACGACGAGACCGACGCCGAACCCGGTGCCGAAGTAGACGAAGGCGAAGTTCCGTGCCGACGACTCCCCGGCCAGGAACATCTCGCCCACGGCGGCCGCGGTGACGTCCTTCTCCAGCAACACCGGGTGCCCGGTCGCCTCCGCCAGGGCGTCGCGCAGCGGGACACCGCGCCACCGCGGCAGGAATGGCGGGTCCACGACGATGCCGGCGTCGACGTCGATGGGGCCGGGGCTCGCGATGCCGACACCGAGGACGGCGTCCTGGTCGACCTCGGCGTCCGTGACGAGCCCGTCGATCGCCGATGCCATGGTCCGGATGACCTGGTCCGGGTCGTCGGCCATCGGGGTCGACGTCGTCGAGGACGCGACGACCGTCCCGGCGAGGTCGAGCAGCACGTACGTCACGACGGCCGGGTCGACGTGGACCCCGACCGCGAAGCGGCTGCCGGCCTCGAGCCGCAGGATCGTCCGGGGCTTGCCGCGCCCCGACACGACCGTGCCGGACTCGACGATCATGCCCGCCTCGATGAGGAACCGCGTGACGTTGGACACCGTCTGCGCGCTCAGCCCCGTGCGTCCGGCGAGCTCGACCCGGCTCAGCCCGTCGGGCGAGCGGCGGACGGCGTCGAGCACGACGGTGCGGTTGAAGCCGCCGATCGACGGCAGGTTTGCGCCGCGTCGGTGTTCCGCCATGTCTGGACCATACCGCGGTGCGGATCGCTCCACCGCGAGGATGACTTCGCCTGGTTCGAGCCCGCAGCGCTGGCCCCCGCACGGGTCGCACCGTTAGCCTGACCGCATGACGGACCTCCGCCTCGAAGAACTCTCCGCCGCGACCGCCACCGCGGCGAACTCCCTGACGCTCAAGCCGGGGCAGGAGCAGTTCGTGCAACCGACGACGTACGGCGTCGCGGAGCGTGACGTCAAGCCGAGTGCCGCCTGGCCGCGGGTCGTCCTCGACGGCGACGAGGTCGTCGGGCTCATCGTCGGCAGCTTCGACGCCGAGAACCCGCAGGAAGAGCTGCAGGCCTGCATCTGGCGCGTCAACGTGTCCGGCACCGCACAGGGTCGCGGCGTCGGCCGGTTCGCGGTGCACGCCCTGGCCGACGAGGCCCGCAAGCGCGGCTTCGAGCGCCTGACCGTGGTCTACGAGCCCGGCGAGGGCTCCCCCGAGGCCTTCTTCCGCGCGATCGGCTTCGACGTGGTGCGCGAGACCCAGTACGGCGACCACTTCGCGGTGCTGACGCTGTAGTGCCCGACTCGTCCGGTGACGACGTCGCCGACTTCGGAGCCGCGGTCGCGATGGTCGTCCGGACGATCCCGTCCGGCCGCGTGATGACCTACGGCGACGTCGCCGCCGTCCTCGGGTCGCGGGCGTCGCGCGCCGTCGGCAAGGTGATGGCGCACGAGGGCTCCGACCTGCCGTGGTGGCGGGTGGTGCGGTCCGGCGGGCTGCCGCCGGTCCACCACGAGGAACGCGCGCTGGAGCAGTACCGGGTCGAGGGCACGCCCCTGACGTGGGGCCGGACGGCCTGGAGGCTCGACATGCGTCGTGCGCGTTGGTCACCCGACCTGGACGGTCCGGACGACCCGTTCATCACGAACGCATAACGGGCTCGAACTGGTCCAAACCGGTT
>NZ_MJGI01000003.1:171114-171518 GCF_001864835.1 Curtobacterium sp. MCBA15_001
CCCACGGTCCACACCGTCGCGTCCAGCTCGTCGAAGATCCCGGCACCGGTCGCGTCGGTTCCCGAGGTCAAGGGCGGCACCACCTCCGTCGCGCTCGACTCGGGCTTCACCGACGCGCTGAAGTCCCTGGGTCTGACCCCGGGTGTGTCGGGTTCGGCGAAGCTCGACGGTGGCGCGGTGTCGTTCCCGATCACCGCCGGCTCCGTGACGTACTGGTCCCCGGATGGGTCGTACCGTCCCTACGTGCAGGGTCTGCTGAACCACAACGGTTCCGGTCTCACCCTCGCCGCGGGCAGCACCACCGTGACGCTGGAGAACTTCGTGGTGAACCCGGGCTCCTCCAAGCTCTACGGTGACGTCCTCGTCAACGGTGAAGTCGCCGCATCCAACGCGTACCTGTTCTC
>NZ_MJGI01000004.1:0-106139 GCF_001864835.1 Curtobacterium sp. MCBA15_001
CGGGCGCCGTGCGGGCGCCGGCGCCGGCGCGATCTGCGCGCCGGAACGACAAGTGCGCGCGTGGGAACGCGCGCACTTGTCGTCGCGACGCTCATGTCGCGTGGGGTGCACGGGACGGGAGGCGCGTGGCGGGGTCGCGCCGGGCCTCCAGGCCGACCCGCGGCGGCACGGGGCGGGCGCACCAAGACCCGGATTCGGCGCGGCGAACAGGCCGGATCGGCTTGCACATGCGGATCGGAGCGCGCCAGAGTGGGTGCCGAAGGGGAGTAGCTCCCAGCGCGCGCATCGACACAATGGCCATCACGACGATCGGCCCGGTGCGCCACTCCGACCGGCCCGTCTGCGGTGGTCGGAGCGAGCGAGACCTTCGGCCGTTCCGCTGTGGCCGAAGCCTCCCGTGTGCTTCGTCATGGCTCGACCACGAGGACCACCATGACCGACACCATCGCCGTGCAGCGCGCCGATACCGGTGCCCCCGCACCCGCTCCCCGCATGGGCGCCAGCGCCTGGGCCCGGATCGCGATCTGCTTCGCCATCGCCCTTCCCGCCGTCGTCTTCCGGGTGACCGGCTTCGCCCCGAACCCCGTCGTCGACCTGCTCGTGTTCGGTGCGGCCGTCGTCGCCGCGTCGTTCCTGCTCGCGTGGGCCGCGGAGGCCGCCCAGAAGGACATCGCCGGCGCGCTGGCCATCGCGATCCTGGCGCTCATCGCCGTGCTGCCGGAGTACGCCGTCGACCTGTACTACGCGTTCCGCTCGGGTTCCGACCCCGCGTACGAGCAGTTCGCCGCCGCCAACATGACCGGCTCCAACCGGTTGCTGCTCGGGTTCGGGTGGCCGCTCGTCGTCGTCATCTCGCTGCTGGTCGCCCGCCGGTTCGTCCGCGCCGGGACCCTGCCGTCGTCGGCCACCCGGGTCCTCGAACTGTCACGGTCCGCCCGGGTCGACGTCGGGTTCCTGGCGCTGCTCGCACTGCTGGCGTTCCTGATCCCCGCGATGGGGTCGATCCCGCTGTGGTTCGGCTTCGTGCTCCTCGCCGCGTTCGTGCTGTACCTGTGGCGGGCATCGGCGACCGGGGACGACGACGATGACGACGAGGAACTGGTCGGCATGGCCGGCAACCTGGCGTCGATGCCGCAGCGGCAGCGCCGGTGGACGATCCTGGCGCTGTTCGTCGTGGCCGCCGCGGTGATCCTGGCCTCGGCCGAACCGTTCGCCGACGCCCTGGTGCAGTCCGGCAGCGCGCTCGGGATCGACAGCTACTTCCTGGTGCAGTGGCTCGCGCCGCTGGCGACCGAGGCGCCCGAGTTCATCGTCGCGGCGCTGTTCGCCCTGCGGGGGATGGGCGGCGCGGCGATCGGCACGCTGATCGCGTCGAAGGTCAACCAGTGGTCCCTGCTGGTCGGGTCGCTGCCGATCGCCCACGTGCTCGGCGGCGGGACGACGGGCGGGCTGCCGCTCGACGGTCGGCAGGTCGAGGAGTTCATGCTGACCGCCTCGCAGACCGTGCTCGGAGTGGCGATCATCATCGCGCTGCGCTTCCACCGGTGGTCGGCGATCGCGTTGGTGGCGCTGTTCGCGGTGCAGTTCGTCGTGACGGACACCAGCGGGCGGTGGATCCTCAGCGTCGTGCACCTGGTCGTGGCCGTCGTGGTGCTGTGGATCAACCGGCGCGACATCGTGCCGACGCTGGCGGCGCCGTTCCGCCGGCCGTCGCGCGCCGCGGCGGAGTAGCGCAGCGCGACTTCGCACCGTGCGCGGTTCTGCACACGGTGCGAGGGCCGCGTGCTCGCACCGTGTCCGCAACCTCGCACCGTGCCGGACGGGAGGCGCGTGGCGGGCCCGCCACGCGCCTCCCGTCGGGTGGCGGTGGCGCTGGCCCGCGCCGCGTGCGTCCGCCGCTTTGCCCGGGTCGCATGACGCGCCGCGTGCGATGCGCCGCGTGCGATGCGCCGAGGTCGCATGGTCCGTCGCTGCCGCACGCCGGGGGCGGCGCCTTCCGCGACCTGGGCGGACCTGAGCGGCATGTTGTGCGACGGCGGGCACCGGCGCGCACGGGCGGGCACCGGCGCGCACCGGCGGGCACCGGCGCGCACGGGCGGGCACCGGCGCGCACGTGCGAGGTTCTGCACACGGTGCGGGAGCCGCGTGCTTGCACCGTGTTCGCAACGTCGCACCGTGCCAAACGCGACGCATGTCGCGCACGCGGCGGGGGCACGGGCCGCGGGCGCGGGTCAGTCGGCGTCGGGCGCGAGCCAGATCGCGGCGGCGGCGGCGCTCGGCAGGTCCACCAGGGACTCGGTGCCGTCCGGGGAGCGCCGGGACACCGCGATGACGCCCGCGTAGTCCCGGACCTGTTCGACGCGCAGGTGAGTGCCGAGGCCGACACCGAGCTCGTCGAAGTAGCGCAGCAACGAGGGGTCGTCGTCGGAGACCCGGTCGACGGTCCCGCACGACCCGGGCTCGACGGTACCGAGGAGCGTCCCGGGGGAGTCCGGCACGGTGCCGTCGGCGCGCGGGATCGGATCCCCGTGCGGGTCGTGCGTCGGGTGCCCCAGGTCGGCGTCGACCCGGTCGAGGAACGTCTCCGACACGGCGTGCTCGAGGGCCTCGGCCTCGGTGTGGACCTCGTCCCACGTGTAGCCCAGGCGGGAGACCAGGAACGACTCGATCAGCCGGTGTCGTCGGACCATCGCCACGGCGACCTGCTGCCCGAGCGGGGTGAGCACGACGCCGTAGTAAGGGGTGTGCTCGATCAGGCCGTCGCGGTCGAGCTTCCGGAGGTTGCCCGAGACGGTCGAGGCCGAGACCTTCAGCGCAGCGGCGATGTCGCGGGTCGCGATGCCGGCGTCACCGCGCTCCCGGGCCTTCCAGATGAGCTTGACGTAGTCCTCGGCCATCGTCGAGAGCGAGGGGAGGCGCATACCGCAATGGTACAAACAGGCATGCCGTCACGCAGACCCCGCTGGCCGGTGCCGCCCTCGCTGCTGATCGGGGTCGCGCCGCTCGTGGCGTTCGCCGCGGTCAGCGCCTGGCGTGCACGCCCGAGTGACGACTACCCCTCGCTGGGACTGACCGTCGACAGCGTCGTGCGGGCCCTCGTCGTCCCCGAGGGCATTGCGGCCCTGGCGCTCGCCGTGGTCGTGACCGCGCTCGGCTGGTGGCGGATCGCGACGGTCGACTCCACCCGTGGGCGCCCGCGCTGGACGTGGACCGCCCCCGCGCTCATCGCCGTCGTGTGTCTGGCACGCCTGCCGCTGGTCGACTGGACGGCGCTGCCCTGGCACTACTTCGTGCTGCTCGGCGTCGGTGTGCTGTTCGTCGGGGTGTTCGAGGAACTGCTGACCCGCGGCGTGCTGCTGGTGGGCCTGCGCCGCCGCCTGCCCGAGTTCGGCGTGTGGATCGCGTCGTGCGTGCTCTTCGGGCTGCTGCACCTGCTGAACGCGTTGGCCGGCGCGGGCATCGGCCCGACGCTGATCCAGGTCGTGTTCGCGGCGTCGTTCGGGTCGACGCTCTACGTCGCCCGACGACTGACCGGCAACCTGCTGCTGCCGGTGCTGCTGCACGCGGTGTGGGACTTCGGCTCGATCGCGGTGTCGGCGACCTCGCGTCAGGGCTTCGACGACATCGCGGTCGCCGGCGCCCTCGGGTTGTTCGCCTTCGCCGTCCTGGCGCTCGGCGTGGTCGCGGGCGGGCTCGTGGCCTGGCGCGACGATCGACCCTGGCGCCTCCGTCGACGGTGGCGCGGCGTCCCCACGAACGACACGACCGACCCGGACACCGACTCCGACTCCGACACCGACGAAGCGCCTGCCGGACACCGCGAACCCGTTCCGGGCCGGAACGACCTGCGAAGCCGCACAGACACACCGACCGGTTCACCTGGCTGACCCGAGCCGTTCCTCGGACCGTCACCGAGCCTCCTTACCGTCGCCCGCGATCCCGCCCGGACATCGACGCCGGCCGGCAACAGGAAGGAGCGCCGCCCCGCCCGGGGCGGCAACCACGCATGCGCACATCCGCACGCGCCATGGCCACGGGGGTGACCGTCGCTGCGATCGCGACGTCCCTGGTCATCGGCAACCCGTTCACGGCGAACGCCGCCGACTACCCCAGCACCACCACCAAGCCGGACCTCGTCTCCCTGCTGAACGGGTACGACTCGTTCTGGAAGTCGAGCGGCTCGAACGACCTGCACGGCACCGTGGTCAGCGGCGCGACGCTCGCGCAGAACGACCAGCTGACGTCGTGGATCAACCAGAACGCCACGCCGGCGCAGCAGTTCACGGCACTGCAGGACTCGGAGTACAAGAACGCGCCGACCGGGTACGACCAGTCCTCGACGGTGGGCCAGGGGCTCGGTGACGCGCTCGAGAAGATCTACCTGCAGGGCCGACAGAGCGGCGCGCTGCCCCTGACCGAGGCGCTCATCAACAGCAACACGGGCACGACCGGTGCGTACGTCAGCACCGGCGACGCGAAGACGCACTACAGCTACCCGCGTCCGTACCTGCCGACGGACGCCTCCGCAACGCTGCCCGCGACCGACGACCAGGTGAACTGCACCCCGACTACGTGGAACGCATCCTCGCTCGCGGCGAACCGCACCGGCAAGACGTGGGCGGATGCGAAAGGCAACCTGACGATCACGCGAGTGCCCGTGCAGACCGACACCACGCACGAGTTCTCGCCGAGCGACGTCGTGCTCGACGCCGGCTACGGCACCAAGGGCATCTGCCAGGGCGGCTCCTACCCGAGCGGCCACACCACGACGGCCTACCAGGCGGGCATCACCCTCGCCACGCTCGTCCCCGAGCTCGCGCCGGAGATCCTCGCCCGTGCCTCCGAGGCCGGCAACGACCGCATCGTCCTCGGCGTGCACTACCCACTCGACATCATGGGCGGTCGCATCGACGGCGAGGCCGCCCTCGCCGCGCGCTGGTCCGACACGCAGTTCCGCACCGAGGTCCTCGAGCCCGCGCGTGCCGAGCTGACGAAGTACCTGGAGCAGCAGTGCGGCAACACGCTGGCGGCCTGCATCGCCGCCGAGCAGCCGTACCGGAACAGCCCGTACGGCGGGAAGGCGGTGCCCGGCGGCACCGCCCAGGTCGTCACCGACCGGGCCTCGGCCGTCGCCGTCTACCGCGAGCGCATGGACTACGGCTTCGCGAAGACCGGCACCACGGCGCTGGCAGCGAGCGTCCCGACCGGTGCCGAGAACCTGCTGCTCAGCACGTTCCCGACCCTGACCGACGCGCAGCGCACCGCCGTGCTGGCCCAGACCGAGATCGCCTCGGGCGACCCGCTCGACCAGTCCGGCACCACGAACGGCTCGTGGGAGCGCATCGACCTGGCGGCCGCGACCAGCGCCACCGTCGCCGTCGCCGCTGACGGGTCCGTGCAGGTCGTCGCCACCGGCGGGACCGCGAAGGTCGTCTCCGGCGTGCTCACCGCTCCTTCGGGCACCACCGTGCAGGCCGGCGCGCAGCTCGCGCTCACCGGCACCGGGCTGACCGCGGGGGCGACCTACCAGGTCGTGCTCCACAGCGACCCGACCGTCGTCGGCGCGCTGACCGCCGACGCGACGGGCAGCGCCACCGGCAGCGTGACGATCCCGGCAGCCACCGCGGCCGGCGCACACACCGTCGACCTGGTCGACGCGTCCGGAGCGACCGCCTTGGTCACGCCGCTCGCGATCACGGTGACGGCGGCACCCGCCACCGGCGGGACCGGCACGAACGGCACCAGCGGCTCGACGACCGGCATCCACCTGCCCGTCGTCAGCGGCTGATCGGTGGACCGGCCGGCGCGCAGGCGTCGGCCGGTCCTCCCGCCACCACCCACCGGACGGGAGGCCCGGCGCACCGCCGCCACGCGCCTCCCGTCCGCCCCGTCCCACCCAGGAAGCACACCCTCTTGCGCAAGCGCACCCTCTGGACCTCCGTCGGCATCGCCGCCGCAGCCGTCGTCGCCGCCGGTGTGATCACCGTCCCCCTGCTCGGGAGCGCACCCGACGCTGGTCGACCGGTGTCCGCGACCCCCACTGCCTCGGCGACGGCGACCCCGGCGGTCCCGTCCGTCAGCGCCGCCGCGCTCGCCGCCCTGCCCGAGGCCCGGTACTCCGCCGTGGTCCCCGGCCTGATGCCGTTCGCGAGCACCGTCACGCGCGACACCGTGTTCCACCTGTCGGCCGACGCGCCGCTCTTCGGCCAGGACCGCACGACCCCGGTCGCCCGGTTCGCCGCCCGGGACTTCCTGCAGCAGCCGAGCACCGTCGTCGGACTCCGTCGCGAGGGAGCGTGGGAGCTCGTCCTGACGCCGGCCCGCCAGCAGCTGCCCTCTGCCGCGGGTGAGTCAGGGGCGGCTGCGCAGACCTCCGCCTGGGTGCCGGTGTCGGCGTTGACGGCGGCTGCGACACCGACGTCGCACGTGGTCATCTCGACGGAGCACCAGACGGTGTCGATCGTCGACGCGTCCGGCGCCGTGGAGCACTCGTTCTCGGCCGGGGTCGGCACGGCGCAGACCCCGACGCCGACCGGCGTGACGGGGTACCTGGAGCAGCGGTACGTCGACGCGTCCCAGGGCACGGGCGACCACCCGATCCAGCTGACCTCGCTGCACTCGAGCGCCGCGGACGAGCCGTACGGCGGTCACGACGGCGGGCTGATCGGCATGCACTGGAACGCCGCTACTTCGGGTGCGGTGTCGCACGGCTGCGTGCGGCTGGACGCGGACGCCGTTGCCGCGGTCGACGCGCTGCCGCTCGGGACGCTGGTCACGGTCGAGTAGGGCGCGGCCGTCGGATCAGGTCCCCCTGGGCCCGGGTCTCGCCGACCAGATTGGTCAATCGGCGCGATGCAGGTCGCCGTCCGCTGGGTCAGCGGCCCAGGGCGAGTCCGGATGGGCGGTGCGGATCGACCGGGCGAGCCACTCGGCGGCCGCGGGGCCGAGCCGCGGCATCACCTGCCGACGGTCGTCCTCGTCGGTGGCGGTCGGGCTGCGGCTCTTCCACAGCAGCTGGACCTGCGGTGCGACGGTGCGGACGCCGTCCACCACGAGGACCGCGTCCGACCAGGGCAGGGTCACGGCGCTGTCGCGGCGGTACACCCAGGACGCGTCGTCCCCGACCTCCGCGTTGACCTGCAGGGACCAGCGCCCAGAGCGGTCGTCGCGACACCAGACGTTGACGACACCGGCGAGCGACGGGAGTTCGTCGAGCGGGGTGAGCCACCCGTCCTGCGCGGCGAACGGCCGGAGCGACACGGGGAGCGTCGACAGGAACGACGGCAGGTGCCCCCGCGTCACGCTGACGTCGACGTCGCCGTGCTCGCGGGTGACCCGCCCGAGCCAGTGGTCGAGCGCGACCCCTCCGGAGAGCCAGGCGGGAGTTCCTGACAGGAGTTCGGCGACCGCCGGCACGGAGAGCGGACTCCAGACGTCGACCGCGGGATCATTACGGCGGCGCATCGACGGGTCCGGGTCGGGGCGGGTCAGCGCCGGTGGGCGACGGCGAAGACGCGGCGGAACGGGAACACGGTGCCGTGCGGGCCGGCGGGGTAGGCGTGGCGCAGTCGTTCGGCGTACTCGGCCTCGAACGCGGCGGTCGTGGCTCCCGAGGGGTCGGCCGTGTCGAGCGCGGCCAGCACCGGCCGGAGCCCCGTCCCGCGCACCCACTCGAGCACCGGGTCCTCGCCGGGGAGCAGTTGGGCGTAGATGGTCTCCCACGCGGTTGCCGCGAAGCCGTTGTCCTCGAACAGCTCGAGGTAGCCCGCGGGGTCGAGCACGGGATCCGCGCGCAGGACGCCCTCGAGCGTGGACGCCCACGGACCCTCGGCCGCGACGGCCCGCATGAGCGCGTGGGACGGGGAGTCGAAGTTGCCCGGGACCTGCATCGCGAACCACGACCCGGACGGCATCGCGGCCAGCCACCCGGGCAGCAGCTCCGTGTGCGTCGGGACCCACTGCAGCGCGGCGTTCGTGACGACGACGTCGTCCTCCGGCGTGGGGGCCCAGTCCTCGATCGCGCGGCGTTCGAACGACAGACCCGGGTGCCGGTGCGTCAGGGGCTCCGCCTGCGCCAGCATGTCGGCCGAGGAGTCCATCCCGACGACGCGGGCCGACGGCCAGCGCTCGGACAGGGTGGCCGTGAGGGCCCCGGGACCGCAGCCCAGGTCGACGACGCGGCGCGGGGCCTCCCGTCCGATCTGCGCGACCAGGTCGTGGAAGGGACGTGATCGCTCGTCGCTGAAGGCCGCGTAGCGGGCTGGATCCCAGCGCACGCTACATCTCGACTTCGATGGGCTCCGAGCGGACCAGCTCGTGCACGCCGGAGATGACCTCGCTGGGGCGGAACGGGTAGCGGTCGATCTCGGCCTGGTCGCTGATGCCCGTCATGACGAGCACGGTGTGCAGGCCCGCCTCGATGCCGGCCTGCACGTCGGTGTCCATGCGGTCGCCGATCATGCCGGTGTTCTCGGAGTGCGCGCCGATGCGGTTCATCGCCGAGCGGAACATCATCGGGTTCGGCTTGCCGACCACGTAGGGCTGCTTGCCGGTGGCCTTCTCGATCATCGCGGCGATCGCACCGGTCGCGGGCAGCACGCCCTCGGCGCTCGGGCCGGTGGCGTCCGGGTTCGTGACGATGAAGCGGGCGCCGTCGCGGATGAGTCGAACGGCCTTGGTGATCGCCTCGAACGAGTAGTTGCGCGTCTCGCCGACGACGACGTAGTCGGGGGCGGTCTCGGTCATGATGAAGCCGGCCTCGTGCAGGGCGGTCGTCATGCCCGCCTCGCCGATCACGAACGCGGAGCCGCCGGGCATCTGGGACTTGCAGAAGTCCGCCGTCGCCAGGGCACTCGTCCAGATGCGGTCCTCGGGGACGTCGATGCCGGACCACCGAAGCCGGGCGCTGAGGTCACGCGGCGTGAAGATCGAGTTGTTGGTCAGGACCAGGAACTCGGTGCCCTCGTCGAGCCACTGCTGGATGAGCTCCGGCGCGCCGGGGAGGGCCTGGTTCTCGTGCACGAGCACGCCGTCCATGTCCGTCAGCCAGCACTCGACCTCGTCGCGGGATGCCATGGCTTCACCCTAGCGGCGCGTCTCGTGCCCCACATGAAGACCGACCACCGGTAGGGTTTTTTCCGGGACACGTACCGCAACCAGGAGGCCCCGTGCTCGTCGAACCGAACACCGCTGCCGTCGGCGCGTCCGCCGCGGCTGCGGCTGCCGCTGCTGGAGCTGCTGTCCCTGGTGCTGCTGCGCCGCGACGCCGAGGGCGGCCGAACGCCCTGAGCCGCGAGCAGGTGATCGAGGCCGCGACGACCATCGCGAACGAGGACGGCCTCGACCGCCTGTCGTTCCGGGCGCTCGGGCTGCGCCTCGGCGTCGCGCCGATGACCGTGCACCGGACGATCGGCGGTCTGGATGACCTGCACGCCGAACTCGTCAAGCGCACGGTCGACGAGTTCACGGCGACTTTCGTCTGGCCGGACGAGTGGCACGACGTCGTCCGGACGTTCGCCCGCACCTTCCGCGACCTGATGGTCACGCACCCGCTCGTGCTCGAGTCGCACAGTCAGCGGGCGCCGCTGGTGTCCTCCGAGTCGGACGCCGTCGTCGCGAAGGTCGTCGGGGCGCTGCAGGACGGCGGGCTCAGCGACGTCGAGGCGATGTACGCGTTCTTCGTCGTGTACGACTTCGTCGTGGGGCACGCCGGTGTGCTGGTGGGCCGCGGCGACTCCGAGGCCGGACGGCCCGAGCGGCATGCGCTGGTGGGGGAGGTCCTCGGCACGCACTCGTACGACGCGCGGTTCGAGCTCGGCCTCGACATCCTGCTGGCGGGGATCCACGCGCGGCTGCCCCAGGCCTGACCGCGCGCGCTGCCCAGGACGTGGCGGCCCGGTGGGATCGGGCGCTGCGCTAGCGTTCTGCTCCGTGGGACGACCGACGGCCGAGGAGCGTGTGGCACGTGCGCTCGCCGTGTTCGAGCGCGGCGACCGACGCGCTGCATGGGAGAGTCTGCGGACGATGGCCCGGCGTGAACCGGGTGAGCCCGCGTACCGCCGAGCGCTCGTGGCGACCTACCGTTCCATCGGAGCGCTCGACCAGTCCGCGCGGTGGGGCGCCGCTGACCCCGGGTCGCTCGACGACCGGGAGCGACGGATCCTGCGACGCCGTGCGGCCTCGGCCGCGTCGGAGAAGGAGCTGCGCGCCTACCTCGTGTTGCCCGGCGCGCTCCCGCCGGAGGTCGCCGAGGCCCTGCCGACCCGGGCCGAGCAACTCCGACGTCGTGGTGAGTCCGCAGCCGAGCAGCTCGTCCTCGCGACGTACGTCATCGCGGTGCTGTTCGGCGCACCCGCGGTGGCGATCGGTCTCGGTGTCACGATCGTGCAGGCGTTCCTGGGCCTGTCCACGGCGCACGATGCAGCGCAGGTGACCGCGACGATCGTGCTGTTCGGCATCGCGGGGCTCGGGCTGCTCCTGCTGATCGTGTCGTTGCTGCGCGGGTGGTGGGTCCGTGCGGTGATGCTGGCGATCGTCGTGGCCGCGGCCGCCGTGGTGCTCGGGCACGCGGACATGACATCGACGACGCCGTTCGCCTGAGCGGCAAGAGGAGCGCGTGCACCGCCCTACGCTGGTGCGGTGACCGATCAGCCGGAGCCGACCCCGCAGCCCGCTCCCGCTCCCGCGCCCTCGCACGAGCGCACCACGAACGGCGTCGGACCGCATCCCCGCCCGTGGCCGTCGGACCCACGGCTGGACCCGGAGCTGCTCGAGCACGGCGACACCCGCAACGTCGTCGACGGCTACCGGTACTGGTCGATGGCCGCCATCGTCGCCGACCTCGACACCCGCCGACACGGGTTCGACGTCGCGATCGAGAACTGGCAGCACGACCTGAACATCGGCTCGATCGTGCGGTCCGCCAACGCGTTCCTGGCGGGCACCGTGCACATCATCGGGCGCCGCCGCTGGAACCGCCGCGGGGCGATGGTCACCGACCGCTACCAGCACGTGCGGAACCACCCCGACGTGGAGGCGTTCCTGCAGGCGATGCGTGACGAGGGGCGGCCCGTCGTCGCGATCGACAACACCCCCGGAGCGACGATGCTCGAGTCGACCGAGCTGCCCGAGCGCTGCGTGTTCCTGTTCGGGCAGGAGGGCCCCGGCCTGACCGACGAGGCCGTCGCCGGCGCGGACGCCCACCTGGAGATCGCGCAGTACGGGTCGACGCGGAGCATCAACGCCTCCGCGGCCGCCGCGATCGTGATGCACGCGTGGATCGTGCAGCACGCCGAGGTGCCGCGCCGCCCCTGAGCCCGGCCGAGGTCGCGCGACACGCCGTCGGCCGACGCCGAGGTCGCGAGAACTGCCGCCCGCGAACGGCCCGAGCGGCACTCCATGCGACCTCGGCGGACGTGAGCGGCGCGTCGTGCGACCGGCAGAAGACCCGCGGGACAGGGGCAGGCTGAGCCGGCGGGGCGGAGGTGACCCGGGCCTCCAGGCCGGGCCGCGCGTCAGCGCGCCGCGGTGGTACGCCGCGCGACCAGCCGCGGCTCGACCAGGTACTCGCGTGCCACCACGGACGGGTCCCCGATCCTCGCGAGGAGCCGCTCCCCGGCCCCGCGCCCGATCTCGACCGACCGGTCGTCGATGCTCGTCAGCCCCACGTACCGCGTCGCCGCCACGGGGGTGTCGTCGTAGCCGATGACCGAGACGTCCTCGGGGACGCGCAGCCCACGCTCGGCCAGCGAGGACATCGCCCCCAGCGCCATCACGTCGTTGGCCGCGAACAGCGCGGTCACGTCGGGGTGCTCGTCGAAGAGCGTGCGTGCGGCGTGCAGGCCCGCGTCCTCCGTCAGCTCGTCCGGGAGGATCGTGGTGACGACCCGCGCGTCCGTCCCGCTGTCCGCCACCCCGGCCTCGAACCCCGCGCGACGTTCCACGGACGCCGCCGATCCGCCGCCGACGAAGCCGAGCGTGCGGTGGCCCAGCGCCAGCAGGTGTTCGGCGGCCATGCGGCCTCCGGCGCGGTCGTCGTTCGCGACGGTGTCGGCGCGGGGGATCGCGACGCGGCCGCCGGCGATGACGAGGGGCATGCTCGCCGGGATCGCGAGGTCGGTGTCGGGCTCGCCGGCGATGACGATGCCCTCGACGCGCATCGACAGGAAGCCCTCGACCGGTGAGGCGTCGAGCCCCGTGTTGAGGAAGCGGTCGGCCACGACCAGGCGGTGGCCCTGGTCCTGCAGCGATTCGCGGAGCCCGGTCAGCAGGTCGACGAACCACTGGTTCCGGAAGTCGTCGAGCACCACGCCGATCGTGCGGCTGCGGGTGCCTGCGAGGGAGACAGCCGCGGTGGACGGGCGGTAGTCGAGCTCCTGGATGGCCTTGAGCACAGCGGCCCGACGTTGGTCGCTCACCCGGGGGGAGCGCTGCAGCACGAGGGACACGAGCGACTTCGACACCCCCGCGCGGGCAGCGACGTCGTAGATCGTCGCGGGTTTCGCGTCAGGCATCGTCGGCATCGACCTCCAGCTCGTCCCCCGATGCTATCGGTGCGACGCTGGCCGAAGCGTGAGCGGTCGTCAGGCGCGGGGCTTCCCCAGCGCCATGTCGGCCATGCCCCCACCAAGGAACCGCATGTCCTCGTCGGGCAGGGCGTTCCGCTCGTCGGCGGTGAGCACCTGGGACGCGTCGTCCTCCGGGTGGAAGCCGATCCGCTCGCCCGCGCTCAGGTCCGCGGGGGAACCGCTGTTGCGCGACACCGCCCAGACGACGTGGTGGCCGGGCTCGGTCAGGCGCAGGGCCGCGGAGACCAGGCGTGCGAGGTCGTCCGGCGAACTCCACATCAGGAGCGCCCGGCGCGACGACGGGCGCTCGCCGAAGGCACCGATTCGGGCGGAGACGACGACCATGGGGAAGCGGTCGGCGAACATGCTGCCGAGCAGCTCCATCGCAGCCTTCGTCGCGCCGTAGTACGTGTCCGGGCGGGGGAGCCGGTCGCCGGGGACGCTGCCAGGGGCGTCGATCGACTCGGGGACGCGGCCGACGGCGTGGATGGAGCTCGCCTGCACCACGCGGGCGACACCGGCTGCGGCAGCGGCCTCGAGCACGTTCTTCGTCCCGGTGACGTTCGTGTCGAGGAGGGCTTCCCAGGTGTCCTCGGTGGGGATGCCCGCCAGGTGCACGACCATGTCCACGCCGGCACACGCGTCGTCCAGCGCCGGCCGGTCGTTCACGGAGCCCTCGACGAACCGTTCCCGCTCACGCAGGTCGGGGTGCGGAGGCCGTTCGTCGAGCAGCACCAGGTCGTGTCCCGCGTCGAGCAGCCGGGGGCGCAGCGCCGTCGCGATGCGTCCGGCCGCGCCGGTGATGAGCAACGTCGCCATGCGCGTGACCGTACTCGCCGGTGCGTGTGTCCCCACGGGGTCGGCGCGCTGGCGGGTGCGGTTCGGCGGGGCGGTGCGGTTCGGCGGTGCGGTGCGATCCGCGCTCGCACAACGGGAGGCACCCCGCACCGCCCGATTCCGTGGCGCGGAGTGCTCTCGGTTGTGCGAACCGCGCTCCCCGGCCGCGGCCGCCCGACGCGCCGGCCGCGCCCGCCCTGGCCCCCGCCTACCCGATCAGGCTCGGGCGCAGGTCGCGCAGCGTGCGGGAGCGGCCCTGGCGGGCGGCGACCACGAAGCTGACCAGCAGCGCGCCGAGCATCCAGCACGCCAGCACGCCCGCGTCCGACCACGCCGCACTCATCGACCCGCCGTACATCGTCTGGCGCAGCGCGTCGACCGAGTACGTCATCGGCAGGGCGAAGTGCAGCGCTGCCAACGGCCCGGGCAGCGTCTGCCAGGGGAACGTGCCACCGGCCGTGACGAGCTGCACGAGCATGAGCACCAGGCCGAGGAACTGCCCGACGGACCCGAGCAGCACGTTGAGCGCCATCAGGATCGCCGCGAACGTCGCCGAGGCCAGCACCATCACGCCGATCGTCGCGACGGGCAGCTGCACGCCGAGGTCGAGCGCGAACCGCACGATGAAGAACAGCGCCACCATCTGCACGACGCCGAGCACGACCGGGGTGAGCCAGCCGCCGAGCACGATCCGCAGCGGCTTGCGCACGGCGGTGATCGCACGCTTGGAGATCGGCTTGAGGATGAGGAACAGCGCGTACATGCCGATCCACGCCGCCAGGGAGATGAAGAACGGTGCCAGGCCGGCGCCGTAGTTGTCCGCCGCGGCGACGTTGTCGTCACCCACCTTGACCGGGTCGGAGATGACCGACGCCTGGTCGTTCCGGGACGACGCCGTCGACGCCGGGATCTTCGTCCGGCCCTCGTCCAGCGACGAAGCGAGCGACGCCGACCCGTCACGCAGACTGTGCAGCCCGTCCGCCAGCGATGCCGCACCGGACGACGCCGATGCCGCCCCGGTGGCGAGCGATGACGCACCGTCGGACAGCTTCGGTGCCGCAGCAGCGAGCGCCGACGTGCCCGATGCGACCTGCGACGCTCCGTTCGACAGCGTCGAGGCGCCCGACGCGGCCGACGCGATCCCCGCCGTCAGTCGCGGCGCCGCGGCGTTCAGCTGCTGGGTCCCGGCGTACAGCTGTCCGGAGCCGTCCCGGAGCTGGTCGATGCCCTGCAGCCCGGCCTTGGCCTTTGCGATGCCCTGCTGCGTCGTTGGGTCGGCGAGCCGTGCCTGCACGCCGGCCTCGATCGCGGCCTTCGCCTCGGGGGTCAGCGTGACGCCCTGGTCCGTGACGGCCTGCTCGATCGCAGCCGTCAGGCTCGCCGGGGTGAGCGCGTCGATCGTGGCGAGCGCCGGGTCGGTCGTCTGCGCGAGCGTCGTCAGGTTCTCCGAGATCGACTTCGCCCCGCTGTTCAGCTGCGCCGCCTGGTCCGGCAGCGACGCGGTCTGCTGCTGCAGCGTCGACAGGCCCGACGACAGCGAGCCGGCCCCGGTCGCGACCTGCTGCGCGCCGTCGTTCAGCTTTGCAGTCTGCGACGGCAGCGACGCCGTCCCGGAAGCGAGCGTGGACGCCCCGGTCGCCAGCTGCGCCGTCCCGGACGCCAGCTGGTCGGCACCGTCCGACGCCGTGGCGCTGCCGGACGCGAGCTGTCCGGCACCGTCGACCGCGTCGCCCAGGCTGTCGCGCACGTCGGCGAGCCCGACGAGCAGGGTCTTGGCGGCCTGTTTGCCGACCTGCTCGGCGACTGCGGTGCGCATGGTCTTGCCCGCCTGCTCCGCGATGGTCGATGCCAGGTACGAGTTGGTGTCCGCCGTCGTCATCACGAGCTCGGCGCGCTTGGGGTCGTCCGTCTGCGCGGACACCAGTGACGACGAGAAGTCGTGCGGGATCGTCACCACGAAGTCGTAGGTGCCGTTGCGCACGCCGGAGCGCGCGTCCGTCGCCGAGGTCTGCTTCCAGTCGAAGTCGGCGCCGTCGATCGCCCGCTTGGCGACGTCGGTGCCGTAGTCGACGTGCTTGCCGTCGAGGGTCGCGCCGGAGTCCTGGTTCACGATCGCGGCCGGCACCTTGTCGAGTGCGGCGTACGGGTCGCGGTTGGCCCACAGGTAGGCGCCGCCGTACAGGAGCGGCACGATCATCAGCGCGATGAACGCCAGGCGGGCGAGCGGGGTGGCGGTGAGGCGCGCCAGTTCGGCGCGGACGAGCGAGGTGGTGGTCACGAGCGGTTCTCCACAGGAGCGGTCTGGAGGCTGTTGGTGCCTCCGTCAGGGGAGGTCGCGTCGTCGGGACCGGTGGGTTCAGGGCTGCCCTCGGCGGGCAGGTCGGCCGGCGGGACCGGGATGGTCGCCAGCAGGTGTTCGGCCGTCGCCGCGGCGGCCTTCGAGGTGACCAGCACCACGGTCACGCCGCGCATCGCGACGTCACGGACGACGGCGAACCAGTCCTCGACCGCGCCGCCGTGTCGCTCGGGCGAGGTGACCACGAGCGCGGTCACGCCGTCCCGGAGCAGGGCGAGCTCGACGAGCAGCCGGATGCGCACGGCGGTCGGGACGCGCTGCATGGCGGTGTCGGCGTAGGTGGACATGCCGAGTTCGTCGAGCACGGTGGCGACCTGCTGGCGGGACGGGCGCTGCTCGGCGAACGCCAGTTCCTCGCGCACGATGCGGCGGAGCGTCATGACGGGGAAGGGCTCGGCGACACCAGGGGTGTCGACGAGGGCGACTGCCTGCCGCAGGGCGCCGGTGTCGTCGTGGCCGTCGACCAGCACCCGGCCGTGCCCTGGACGCATCCGCCCGCCGGCGACGAGCGACGCCAGCACCGGGGCCTGCTCGGTCTCGACGGCGAGGATGCCCGGGCGGTGCGGCCCGGCGACGGCGGACACGCGGGGGAGTGCCGCGCCGGGTTCGTCCCCGATGCCGACGTCCTGGATCTCGATGGTGGTCACGCGCGGGCCTCCGTGGTGGTCGTCGTGGTCGTGGACGAGGCGGCGGGTGTCGTCTCGACAGGTTCGCTGAGCAGTGCCGTCCGCCAGTCGATGCCGGCCATGCCGAGCGCCGACAGGACGACCATGCGGCGCCCGTCGGAGTCCGGCGTGCCCGACCGGGTGGCTTCGTCGAGGACGGCGATGCACGCGCCCTCGACCAGGCGGCCGAGCGTGGCGGCGTCGACGTCGGCGCGCATCGACCCGTCGGCGATCCCGAGCGCGCACGCGTCCCGCACCTGGTTCCGCAGCGGCGCGAAGACCTGCGCCACGGACTCGCCGTAGGGGCTCCGCACCGCGATCCGGGCCATCGAACGGACGTGGGAGACCTCGGACCACAGGGTGACGGCAATGGCCGCGATGCGCGCTGCAGGCGGCAGGTCGCCGAGGTCGGACGAGGTGGGCATGGCGTCGGCGACACGGGCGGCTCCGGCGGTGACGACCGCGCGGACCAGGTCGTCGCGCGAGGGGAAGTGTCCGTAGACCGCACGCCGCGAGAGCCCGGCGGCCGTGGCGATCGACTCGAGCGAGGCGTCCGGGTCCCGCTGCAGCACGGTCTTCGCGGCGTCGATGAGCGCGGCGCGGTTCTCGGTCGCGTCGCGCCTGGGGGCTCGGGTCGAAGGCTCGGGAGTGGTCACGGACCCCATCGTACTAACGTGCACAGCGCTGTGCAAGATCGCGGGTCGGGGTACGTCCCCCGGACGGGGGGTCCTGCAAAGTGCGGACTGTGCTCCCTGCGAGACCACTCATAAGTTCAGGGAACTTCCCATCCCTCACCGAGCAGGAGCACCTCCGTGCAGCAGTCCTCGAAACGGGCACCACGAATCCTCATCTCCCTCGTCGCCGCCGGCGCACTGGCCTGCGGCGGCCTCGCTGTCGGCGGCGCTGCCTCGGCAGCACCGTCCGGCCTGTCCTCGGCCGAGCTCAAGCTCGCGCAGCCGCTGCGCAACGCCAAGCCGCAGACCACGATCGCGGCGTTCGTGCGCACGACGGGCGAAGGCGCCCTCGCGGTCGACGCGAAGGCGAAGGGCGGCGACCTGACGAAATCGAAGGCCCCGTCCAGCGCCGCCAAGCAGCGCCTGTCCGCGATCACCTCGACCACCGAGCAGGTCCGTCAGGCGGTGGAGTCGGCCGACGGTGACGCGACCGAGCTCTACACGACCGAGTACACGGTGCCCGGGGTCGCGGTCGTCGCCGACGTCGAGGCCCTCCGCAAGGTCGCGGAGCGCTCGGACGTCGAGAGCGTGATCCCGCTGACGCCGAAGAAGGTCGTCCAGCCCACCGTCAGCGACAGCACGACGGCAGCCCCCAGCGGCGTCGACCCCGACCTGGTCAAGCCCGGTGCCGACGGTGTCAGCCCGAAGAACGCCGCGAGTGACGTCTACACGCGGGCGCTCGACGCCTGGCAGCAGACCGGGCACACCGGGAAGGGCGTCAACGTCGCCGTGCTCGACACCGGCCTCGACTACACCCAGGCCGACTTCGGCGGACCGGGCACGGCAGAGGCCTACGCCGCGGCGCTGGCGAACACCGGGGCTCCGGCCGCCGGGTCGTACGACCCCGAGAAGTTCCTCGGCGGCTACGACTTCGCCGGCCCCACCTACAACGCCGACCCGTCGAGCGCCGCGTACCAGCCCGTCCCGGCACCCGACGACAACCCCATCGACGGCAAGGGCGGCGACCACGGCACGCACGTGTCCGGCACCATCGCCGGGTACGGCCTGGGCGCCGACAAGAAGACCTTCACCGGTGACTACAAGTCGCTCACCACGCAGACCGTGCAGGACATGTGGATCGGCCCGGGCACCGCGCCCGAGGCCGGGCTCTACGCACTCAAGGTCTTCGGTGACGCCGGCGGATCGACCGACGTCACCGGTGCCGCCCTCGACTGGGTCGGCCAGGCGCTGACCGAGGGCAAGGACATCAACGTCCTGAACCTGTCCCTCGGTTCGGACTACGGCGCACCGGACGACCCCGACAACGCGAAGATCGACGCGCTCACCGCCCGCGGTGTCCTGCCCGTCATCGCCTCCGGCAACGCCGACGACTTCACCGACATCGGCGGTTCGCCGGGCAACGCGGAAGGTGCCCTGACGGTCGCCGCCAGCGCCACCGGCCAGAGCCTGTACGACGGCGTCAAGGCGACCGCCCCGGCGGACGTCGCGAACACCTACCGCGCGCAGTACTCGCAGAACTACCAGGGTGCCCTGCCGGTCGAGGGCGACGTCGTCGCGCCGACCACGAACATCGACGGCTGCGCGGCGTTCAGCGCCGACGAGGCCGCCAAGGTGAAGGGCAAGGTCGTCTGGCTCAAGTGGACGGACGCGCAGCTCGAGTGCGGTTCGGGTGTCCGCTTCACCAACGTGCAGGCAGCCGGCGGTGTCGGCGTCCTGCTCGCCGGGACGATCAACACCTTCGACTCCGGCATCGCCGGCAACACGACCATCCCGGGTGCCGAGCTGACCCGTGACAGTGCTGCGAGCCTCCAGGCCGCCGCCGTGGCCGGGACCCTGCACGTGCAGTTCGCCGCCGAGCTCAAGGGCTTCCAGCTCGCGACCGACGCCGACACCGTGAACACGCTCGCGTCGTTCACCAGCCGTGGTGTGCACGGGTCGTACGACGACATCGTCAAGCCGGACATCGCCGGCCCCGGGGTCAACGTGATCTCCGCGGCCAACGGCACCGGTGACGGGCGCATGTCGATGAGCGGCACCTCGATGGCCACCCCGGACGTCGCGGGCATCGCCGCGCTGACGTTCGAGTCGCACCCGACGTGGTCGGCGCCGGACGTCAAGGCGACGCTGATGAACACCGCCACGCACGACGTGCGCGACGGTGACGGCGACGCGACCCTGCTCCGTCAGGGCACGGGCCGGGTCGACGCGCTGCAGGCGGTCACAGCCGGCACCACGGTGCGCAGCGTCGAGAACGACCAGCTCGTCACGGCGTCGTTCGGCGTCGTCGAGGTCGCCTCGCCCACCACCGAGAAGCGCACGCTGCAGATCAACAACACCGACGGTCGACCCCACACGTACGACGTGGCCTACCAGTCGCGCGTCGCCCAGACCGGGGTCGCGTTCTCGATCGACAAGCAGCGCGTCACGGTCGTCCCGCACGGCACCGCCACCGTCACCCTGACGATGACGATCGCCGACCCGACGAAGCTCACCCGCACGATCGACCCCACGCAGGAGTCGGTCCAGCAGGGCTACGAGCGGGAGTTCGTCGCCGCGGCCACCGGCCTGGTGACCTTCACCCCGACCGAGTCGAAGTACAACCCGCTGCGCCTGGCGACCTACGCCGCCCCCAAGGCGGTCAGCGCGGTGCACGGCAAGGACGTCACCTTCGCCGCCGACCAGACCACGGCGGACCTCGCCCTGGCCGGTCGCGGCGTGACCGGCGCCCTGGTGGCACCGTTCGTGCTCGGTGGGACGGACCCGCAGGAGTCGTTCCCGGACGGCTCGGCGAAGCAGTCCCTGCAGGCCGCTGACGTCCGCGCATTCGGTGCGAGTGCGGCAGCCGGCACGCTGGCCTTCGGTGTCCAGACGACCGGTCCCGACGCCAACCCCGGCGCCGTGACCAACGTCGAGGTGCTCATCGACGCGAACCGCGACGGCACGCCGGACTACCTGGTGTACGACGCCAAGTCGGCCGCGGTCGACGCCACGTTCGCGACGACGATCGACCTGGCCACCGGGGAGACGCTCGACTCGCAGCCGCTGAACGGTGGGGCGCCCGGACAGGACGTCAACACGTTCGACAGCGCGGTGAAGGTGCTGACCGTGTCGCAGCAGGCGATCGGCGTCACCGGGGCGTTCGACTACTCGGTGCTGACCGAGTCGTCCTACGCACCGTCGCTCGCCACGAGCGGTTCGTACACGGTCGACGACACCACGACGGCCACGTTCGACCCGTCGGCTCCGGCGCTGTCCTTCGGGCAGGGCGGGACCGCCGGGGTGCTGTTCTCCGACACCGGGTCGCTCCAGGTGACCCGCGCCGCCGACGCCACCACGACGCCGCGCGTGCTGCTGCTGCACCTGCACAACGCGGTCGGCGACCAGGCGGACACGCTGGCGACCTCGGTCGCACTGCCCGTCCTGGCGCTCCGCGAGGGCAGCGCGGTCACCGTGTCGGGCACGCCGACGGTCGGCAAGAAGCTGACCGCCAAGCCCGGCAACTGGGACGGCCGCGGGGTCACCTACGCCTACCAGTGGCTCCGTGACGGCACCGCCGTCGAGGGCGCCGACGAGAAGACGTACAAGCTCGGCTCGTCCGACGCGGGGCACACGTTCCAGGTGCGCGTGACGGCGTCGGCCAAGGGCTACCAGGACGGTTCGGCCACCTCGGCCGCCACCGCGAAGGTCGCCCGCCGCTAGCGGCACGGACCGTCAGGTCCATCCGGAAGGCGCCGGGTCCCGTTCGGGACTCGGCGCTTTCCGTCTGTCCGGGGGCCATCGGGTTCGGTTCGCGGACAAGTAGTTAGACAAACTAGTGATTCGATGACACGGTGTTCCCATGCGAACGCAGAACGACCTCCACCAGCTCCGCTCCAACCCGATGGAGTGGCGTCGACGTGGGCTGACCCCGCCGGACGTCATCCAGGCCATGGTCGAGCAACGTCTCGCCGAGCCGGGCCACAGCCCGCTCGTGGGCGACCCGAGCTACGCCGACTTCTTCCGCGGCTGATCCGCGGACGTCCCGACCTGACCGACGGGAGGCACGGTGCCAGCTGGCACCGTGCCTCCCGTCTGTCATGTGAAGGGTGACATCCGGAGGGGGTCTGTGTGTAGGCTGAGGTGGACCACCGGCCCGACGGTCGCGTGAGGTCCTCCGCCAACGTGAGGAGAACCAGATGCCCGCAGCAGTCATCATCGGCGCCCAGTGGGGTGACGAGGGCAAGGGGAAGGCCACCGACCTCCTCGGCAGCCGTATCGACTACGTCGTCAAGTTCAACGGCGGCAACAACGCCGGCCACACCGTGGTCGTCGGCGGCGAGAAGTACGCGCTGCACCTGCTGCCCTCCGGCATCCTCACCCCGGGCGTGACCCCGGTCATCGGCAACGGCGTCGTCGTCGACATCGAGGTGCTCTTCCAGGAACTCGATGCCCTCAAGGCCCGCGGGGTCGACGTCTCCAAGCTCCGCGTCTCGGCGAACGCCCACGTCATCACGCACTACCACCGCACCATCGACAAGGTGACCGAGCGCTTCCTCGGCAAGCGCCAGATCGGCACCACCGGGCGTGGCATCGGCCCGACCTACGCGGACAAGATCAACCGCGTCGGCATCCGGATCCAGGACATCTTCGACGAGAACATCCTGCGCCAGAAGGTCGAAGCCGCGCTCGACCAGAAGAACCACCTGCTGGTCAAGGTCTTCAACCGTCGCGCGATCGACGTGGACGAGGTGGTCGAGTCGCTGCTGTCGTTCGCCGACCGCCTGCGCCCGATGGTCGCCGACACCGCGCTCGAGATCCACCAGGCGCTCGAGCGGGGCGACACCGTCCTGTTCGAAGCCGGCCAGGCCACGATGCTCGACGTCGACCACGGCACCTACCCGTTCGTGACCTCTTCGTCCGCCACCGCGGGCGGGGCGGCCACGGGCTCCGGCATCGGCCCGGGCAAGCTCGAGCGCATCATCGGCATCGTCAAGGCGTACACGACCCGTGTCGGCGCCGGCCCGTTCCCGACCGAGCTGTTCGACGCGTCGGGCGAGTTCCTGCGCGCCAACGGCTTCGAGTTCGGCACCACCACCGGCCGTCCCCGCCGCTGCGGCTGGTACGACGCCCCGATCGCCCGGTACACGGCGCGCATCAACGGCGTGACGGACTTCGTGCTCACCAAGCTCGACGTCCTGACCGGGCTCGAGACCATCCCGGTCTGCGTGGCGTACGACGTCGACGGCGAGCGCGTGGAAGAAGTGCCCGTCAACCAGTCGGACTTCCACCACGCGAAGCCGATCTACCAGGAGTTCCCCGGCTGGACCGAGGACATCACCGGTGCCCGCTCGTTCGAGGACCTGCCGCAGAACGCGCAGGACTACGTGCTGGCGGTCGAGGCGATGTCCGGCGCCCGGATCTCGGCCATCGGCGTCGGCCCCGGGCGTGACGCGATCGTCGTCCGGCACGACCTGCTGGACTCCTGAGCATGCGGATCCTGTTCGTCTGCAGCGGCAACATCTGCCGGTCGCCGCTCGGCGCACAGGTCCTCCGGGCACGCCTGGGTGACGCGGCGTCGGCGTTCGACATCGAGTCGGCCGGCACGATCGCCGACGACGGTGCCGCGATGGACGGGGCGGCTGCGGCGCAGTCGTCCCGTCTCGGCGGCGACCCGTCGACCCACGCCTCGCGGTACCTGACGCCCGAGATCGTCTCCGCCGCCGACCTGGTGCTGACGGCCGAGCGCTCCCACCGTGCCGCGGTGGCGCAACTCGTCCCGAGGGCCTCGAAGCGGTCCTTCACGATCAAGCAGTTCGCGCGCGTGCTGCAGTCGCTCGAGCCTGGTGACCTGAACGACGTCACCACCCCGCAGGGACTGGTCGAACGTGTGGCTCGGCTGCGCGGGACGGTGCGGCCACCGGTCAACCCCGCGGACGACGACGTCGACGACCCGTACCGCCGCTCCGACGCCACGCACGAGCGCGTCGCCGACGAGATCGACCGCGCACTCACCGTCATCGCCGACGCCCTACGCGCCGTCGCCTGACCCGGTCGCGGCCAGTCCGGTCTGCGCTGGTGCACCGCGGTCGGATCGGGGGACATGTACCCCGATGTGCCCCGGATCGACCGCGGCGTTCCGGGTGTCGGGCGAACAAGCGATGAACGGAAGCCGTGAATCGACGGGGGTGCATGGCGCTGTCCGGGATCGACGCCCTAGGTTCGAGGTACCGCACGACGTACCCCGAACCGCGACAGGAGCACGGCCATGAGCACCACCGCCAGCACCACCACGACGCAGCGTGAACTGACCCTCGACACCGACACGGTGGACACCATCGCCGTGCTCGAGGCAGAAGCGGTCAGCAGCACCCGCCCCGCCCGCGCCAAGCTCACCTGGTCGTCGGAGTCCGAGGGGGAGTGGATCGCCAACTACGGCGGCTACTTCGGTGGCTCGGTCGACAAGCTCGGCGGCCGCTACGTCGCCTCGGACACCTTCGGCATGGTCGTCGGCGACTTCGGGTCGCTCGAGGACGCCCAGGCCAACCTGGCCGACCGCCTGCACGTCATGCTGCCCCCGGTCATCCGTCCCGTCGACTGACCCGGTCGCGACTCAGCGCGTCGACCCCGCGGTCGCGCTGAGCGCCACGGCCTGGTCGTGGGCGAGCATGCGGCCGACGATGTCCTCGAACGGCACTGTCGGGCTCCACCCCAGTGCGTCCCGGATCTTGCGGGCATCACCCCGCAGCTCGGCCGCGTCGGCGGGGCGGACGTACGCTGCATCGGTGTCGACGTGGTCCCGCCAGTCCGCGATCCCTGCAGCGGCGAACGCAGCCTGCACGAAGTCCTGGATGCTGTGTGACACCCCCGTCGCCACGACGTAGTCGTCGGGGTGATCGCTGTCCACCATCCGGACGATGGCATCTGCGAAGTCGGGAGCCCATCCCCAGTCGCGTCGCACCGTGAGGTCACCGAGGACCAGGCGGTCCTGCAGGCCGGCCGCGATGCGGGCGACCGACGACGTGATCTTCCGGGTGACGAACGTCTCGGGTCGGCGCGGTGACTCGTGGTTGAAGAGGATCGCGTTCGACGCATGGAGTCCGGCTGCGCGATGTGCCTGGACGAGCAGGTGTGCGTGCGCCTTCGCCGCCCCGTACGGGTTGACCGGAGCGATGGGCGTCCGCTCGTCCTGCGGTGACTCGGCGGACCGGCCGAACACCTCGGCGCTCGAAGCCTGCACGAAGCGCACCGGAGCGCCCTCGGCGGCCAGTCGTCCGACGGCGTGGAGCAGGTTGGCGACTGCGGTCCCGTTCACCTGGGCCGTCGCGACCGGGTTCGTCCAGGACAGCGCCACCGAGCTCATCGCCGCCAGGTTCACGACCGCGGTGGGCCGGAGCCGTTGGACGATCGCCGTGATGCGTGCGTGGTCGTCCAGGTCGGCGAGGTGTCGGTGGACGCCCGTCGGGAGCACGTCGTCGACGTCCCGCACGACTCCGTGCACCGACCAGCCTGCCCGGACCAGCTGCTCACCGAGGTAACTCCCGGTCTGGCCGGCGGCGCCGGTGACCAGAGCAGTGCGCATCAGCGGGCGCCGACGAGTCCGTGCTCGGACAGGTCCGCCGTCACCATCATCCGGACGAGGTCCGCGAAACCGACGGTGGGCTCCCAACCCAGCGTCGTCCGGGCCTTGGTGGCGTCGCCCATGAGCAGGTCGACCTCGGCCGGGCGGAGGAACCGGGCGTCCTGGGTCACGTGCCGCTGCCAGTCGGTGATCCCGACGTGCTCGAACGCGATCTCCAGGTACTCGCGGACGGAGTGGGTCTCGTTCGTCGAGACCACGTAGTCGTCCGCGGTGTCCTGCTGCACCATCCGCCACATGGCGTCGACGTAGTCGCCGGCGAATCCCCAGTCACGCTGCGCGTCGAGGTTGCCGAGCACCAGTTGGTCCTGCAGGCCGAGCGCGATGCGCGCGACCGCCGAGGAGATCTTCCGGGTGACGAACTCCGGGCCGCGCAGCGGTGACTCGTGGTTGAAGAGGATGCCGCTGGACGCGTGCATGCCGTAGGACTCGCGGTAGTTGATCGTCATGTGGTGTCCGAACGCCTTCGCCACCCCGTACGGCGAGCGCGGCCAGAGCAGGGTGGTCTCGCGTTGCGGGACCTCTTGCACGCGACCGAACATCTCCGAGCTGGACGCCTGGTAGAACCGGACCTTGCCGATGTCCGTACCGGCGTGGAGCCGGATTGCCTCGAGCAGGTTCAGGACTCCCATGCCGGTGACCTGGCTGGTCAGGTGTGCGTTCTCCCACGAGTACGCGACGAACGAGATCGCCCCGAGGTTGTAGACCTCGTCCGGTTGCGCCTGGCCGAGTGCCCGGAGGAGCGACGACTGGTCCTGCAGGTCGCCGGTGATCACGCGGACTTCCGGGGCCCAGTCGTGCAGCGCCTGGATCTTCGGGTTGTTCTGTCCCCGGACCAGGCCGAAGACCGTGTAGCCCTTCGACAGCAGGAGACGGGCCAGGTACATCCCGTCCTGTCCGGTGACGCCGGTGATCAACGCGCGTTTGGTCATGAGGGTCCTCTTCTCCGATCGCCACAGCGGCAGTGGAGAAGACCATACCATATTGAAATATCAAGTGATGGGAGAACCGCATGCCGAGGGGGCGGCCCTGCCGGTCTCCGCGATCGCGACCGGCGCGACCTGGTGACCCGGGCCTCCCGTCCGGTCCTGCCGCTCCGCGGCCACCGCAGCCCGGCGCAAAGCGACGACCGTGACGTCGTCGCCGTGCTCCACCGAACCGGACAGCGCGGTGAACCGCTCGACGACCGCCTCGGGACGCATGTCCTGGCGGGTGATCTCGACGACGTGGTCGAGGGCCTCGAGGTCGCCGCCGAACAGGTCGAGCACGCCGTCGCTGATGCAGACCAGCGTGTCCTCCGGGCCCAGGTGGGTCTCGGCGGCGAACCACTGCTCGTCCGGGTCGAGGCCGAGCCCGATCGGCAGCTGCGACGAGGCGAGGTGTTCGGCCGTCCCGTCCCGCCGCACGATGACCGTCAGCCCGTGTCCCGCGTCGACCCAGCGCAGGCGGTCGCCGTCGAGTCGGGCGTGGAAGAGCGTCGTGAACCCCGACGACGTGCCGGAGCTGGTCGGGTCGACCGCGAGCCCCTGTGACGCTCGCGTCACCGCAGCGGCCGGGTCCGCATCCGTCCGGCAGCTCCGCAGGACCGCTCGCACCGCGGCGGCCAGCAGGCCAGCCCCGACGCCCTTGCCCATCACGTCGCCCAGGGTGAGCGCCAGGCCCCCGTCGGTCTCGTACCAGTCGAGGAAGTCGCCGCCGACCGTCCTGGCCGGGAGGCACGTGCCGGCCACCGTGAACCCGGTCGCGTCCGCGAGGGGCTGGGGGAGCAGCGAGCGCTGCACCTGCGCGGCGCGTTCGATCTCCGTGCGCTGCTGCGCCTCGCGGTCGCGGGACCGCCGCAGCTGCTTCAGGTGCAGGCGCGTGAGCTGGTTCACCACGAGCGCGAGCGTGCCGTACGAGACGATCACCACGCCCAGGCGCACGAGTTCGGTCGTCGCGGCGACCTCTGAGATGTCGAAGACGAACGGCGTCAGGATCGTCACCGCGGTGCCCGCCGCTGCCAGGACGACGTTCCGTCTGGGTTCCTGGGCGGCGATCCACACCACCGGCAGGACGACGAGCGCGGTGAAGACCGACGTCGAGGTGCCCGTCGCCCAGCGCAGCAGTCCCAGCGCCAGGAAGTCGAGTGCCGGGACGAGTCCGACGAGCACCGCGACCGAGGGCCAGCGCACCGTCACCACGGCGGACCACGCCGTCGCCACGATCGTCAGCACGATGGCGACGAACAGGCCGGCCCCCTCGCGGACGCCGAGCTCGGGGACCGTCAGCGACAGGGCCGCGGCCAGTGCGACGAGCACGGCGAACGGTGCCTGCTTGACGAGCGGTGTGAGCGACCAGCGCTCGCTCCAGGTGAGTGTCGTCCGCGTCATCTGGTCCTCCAGATCCTGATCCGTGTCCTGGTGATGAACACGTGTGGGGTTCGGAGTCGACGTGAGTGTCGCTCGCTCCGGGCCGGGGGTGTCGTGCCCCCAGAGGAGGGCACATGCTGCTCGTTCAGCGCGGCCAGGTGGCGACGACCGCCACCGCGTTGAACAGCACGTGCGCCAGGATTGCGCCCCCGATGCGGCCGGTCATCGCCACCAGGGTGCCGGTGAGCAGGCCGAGCAGGAACGTCGTGACGAAGACCTCGAACCCGAGCAGCGAGGTCGCCGGGCTGCCGATCAGCAGGTGCACGAGGGCGAACAAGAACGCCGTCAGCAGCACCGCAAGGAACCGCGTGCGCGGTGTGAGCGCGTCCGCCAGGCGCCGCTGGAACAGGCCGCGGAACACCACTTCTTCCAGGAAGGGGCTGACCACGACCACACCGATCGCCGAGACGATCAGCAGTCCGACGTCCGGCGTCCCGAGTGTCGGCACCGGGGCGAGGCCAGTCGATCCCGTGAACGCGATCGACATCGCCGCGTCCACCCCGCGGCACACGATCACGATCCCGATCGCGAAGACCGCGTCGCCCCACCCCAGTCCGAGGCGCACGGCCGCCTTCGGCCAGGAGGCCCGGCGCAGCACCCACAGGGCGCCTGCGGCCAGCGGGATCCACACCGCCAGGTCCGCGGTCACCACCTGCAGGACCGGTGCCGGGATGCCGCCGCTCCGGGCGAAGCCGGTGACGAACCGCTCGAGCACGGCCGCCACGACCATCGCGATCAGCAGGACGACCAGGTCGCGGTGTCGTGCCGCTTCGACGTCGGTGGTGGTCGGCTCCGGAGCGGTGCTCATGTCGTCACCGTAGAGGACTCGGGCCCCGGAACGCGGAAAGCACCCGAGCGTGACTCATTCGTGTGACAGTATTTGCCTGCTGGTTGCTGGGAGAACCCCGGCGCGTCCGTGCAGGGGCATCGGACGAACAGGGAACCTTCGGGGAAGGCGGGCCGCGTGGAACTGCGCGACTACATCTCGGTGCTGCGCAAGGGCTGGGCACTCATCCTGGTGCTCGCGCTGGTCGGCGTCGCTGCCGCGGCCGGGTTCTCGCTGCTCAAGCAGCCGGTCTACTCCGCGTCGGCGCAGGTCTTCGTGTCGACGCAGACGTCGGGCAGCGCGAGCGACCTGGCGCAGGGGAACACCTTCACCCAGCAGCGGGTGCTGACGTACTCGAACCTCGTCACGACGCCGATCGTGCTGCTGCCAGTGATCTCGAGTCTGAAGCTCGACATGACGTCGGACCAGTTGGCGAAGCTGGTCACCGCGGATGCGCCGCTCAACACCACGCTCATCGCGATCTCGGTGAACGACACCAACGCCGCGCAGGCCGCGGACATCGCCAACGCCACCTCGCAGAGCCTGACCAACGTCGTGCAGAACATCGAGGCCACCGACGCGAACGGCGAGAGCACTGTGAAGCTCACGCGGGTGAAGGAAGCACAGGTCCCGAGCAGCCCGGTCAGCCCCAACGTCCCCGTCAACGTCGCGCTCGGTCTGCTCATCGGGCTGGCGATCGGCGTCGGCTTGGCCGTGCTCCGCGAGGCACTCGACAACCGTGTCCGCACCGAGGCCGACGTGGAGAAGATCAGCGACAAGCCGATCGTCGGTGGCATCGCCTTCGACAACAAGGCCGCCGAGCGTCCGCTCATCGTGCAGGTCGACCCGCGGAGTCCGCGTGCCGAGTCGTTCCGCACGCTCCGCACGAACCTGCAGTTCGTCGACATCGGCACCGGTGCTCGCACGTTCGTCATGACGTCCTCGGTGCAGTCCGAGGGCAAGAGCACCACGGTGGCCAACCTGGCGATCGCGCTCGACAGCGCCGGCTTCCGCGTCATCCTGATCGACGCCGACCTGCGCCGCCCACGTGTAGCCGAGTACATGGACGTCGAGAGCAACGCCGGTCTGACCGACGTGCTCATCGGCCGCGCGGCGCTCGACGACGTGGCGGCGCCCTGGGGTCGCGGCAACATGGTCGTGCTGCCAGCCGGTCCGATCCCGCCGAACCCGTCCGAGCTGCTCGGTTCCCGCGCGATGCAGGACCTCATCACCACGCTCGAGGGGCAGTTCGACTACGTGCTCTTCGACGCACCGCCGCTGCTGCCCGTCACCGATGCTGCGATCCTGGCGAAGAAGGCGTCCGGCGCGATCGTCGTGGTGGCGTCGGGCAAGACCTTGAAGGGGCAGCTGGCCGGTGCTGTCCAGTCGCTCGAGAACGTCGGCGCGCCGATCGCCGGCTTCGTCATGACGATGATGCCGACCAAGGGCCCAGGAGCCTACGGGTACGGACGCTACGGCTACGCGTACGGCTACGGAATCGACGAGGACGTGGACCGCCCCAAAGCGCCGAAGGAGCCACGACGGGGACGGCTCCGAACCGCTCGCGGCGCGGAGCGATGACGGAGAACCGGGCGTGACTTCGCCCCGGAGGCTCCGCGGCCTCGGTGGTCCACGCACTCGGCGGTCCCTCGTCGTCGTGGCGGTCGTCGTGGTCGCGCTCGTGGTGCTCGACGTCGTGATGATCGCACTCGCGCTTGCCCGCACGGCTCCGGAGTCGAACGGCACGCCGGGACCGGTTCCGACCTTCACCAGCTCGCCGATGGCGACCGCCTCGGCGACGGCGAGCTCTGCTCCGCCCACCTCCGGCAGCACCGCGGCCGCGGGGTCGACTGGGAGTCGACACATGCTCACGGCGAGCGATGCGGAGAATGCCTGGCGAGCCTCAAGCGGTTCCTGTGCTGACCGTTCGGCCACTGTGGAACGGACCACGGACGGTGGCGCCAGCTGGCAGCCTGTCGACCTGGGGGGTGACGTGCGCACAGTGCTCGCTCTCCGTGCCGACGGTGCGACCATCTCGGCGATGACGGGCACGGGCGACACCTGCACGCCCGTGGTCCGCACGTCCGTGGACGGTGGATCGACCTGGGTGGTCGCTCCGGCAGGGGCAGCCGGAGCTGCCGTAGGCCCCGACGGTCTGATCCTGTCATCAGGCGTGATCGCGTCGCCCTGCGGCGCTCCGAGGGAGGTGTACCAGGGGCAGTACACCACGGCAGTCGTCTGTACGGAGTCCGTCGAATGGCGACGCGGAGCCGGCGCGTGGGTGTCGGTGCCGGTCGACGGCGTCCGGTCGCTGGCCGACGCCGGCGACGCGTACACGATCGCCCGATCGGGTGTCAGTGGATGTGTCGGAGTCCGCGTCGACTCGATGCGGGCGACCGGTGTGACGCCCGAGACCTCCACGACGCAGCTGGGTTGCGCGGCTGGGATCGAGCCCGGCGACGAGGTCGTGGTTGCTCGCGCCGCGCAAGCCGTGTGGCTGTGGGCGGGGGATGACGTGCGAGTGTCCACCGACGGGGGAGTGACCTGGTGACGCAGGAGCCCGGCCTGGCCGCTGAGCGGAGCCCTGCATCGGTTCGGGACCCGGGCGACGAGTGGAGCCGCACCTACGCGCGTCGCGTGCTCTTCACCGACTTCCTGGTCCTGGTCTGGGTCGTGTTCGGCGTCCAGATCGCGTGGCTCGGGATCGACTCCCGACTCGCGACGAACCAGAGCGAACTCCGTCTCAGCTACACCGGTATCTCGATCATCGTCATCCTGGTGTGGTTGGCCGCACTCGCGGTGTACGACACCAGAGGTGCCCGCGTGATCGGTCTCGGCAGTTCCGAGTACCGCCTCGTCGCGGACTCGAGCGCCCGGGTGTTCGGCCTGATCGCCATCGCGGCCTTCCTGCTCAACGTGGACCTCGCGCGTGGGTACGTGCTGATCGCCTTCCCGATCGGCATCCTCGTCCTGCTCGTCTCTCGCTGGATGTGGCGGCAGTGGTTGGTCGCGAAGCGGCGGAGTGGTGATTACTCGGCACGCGTCCTCCTCGTCGGATCGACCGCGAGCGTGCTCCACATCGCAGGGGAGCTCACGAGGACACCCGCGGCGGGTTACCGCGTCCTCGGCGCGGTGGTCTCGTCCGGGATCCGAGGGGTCATCCCGGGTTCGACCATCCGCGGACACGGGGGCTTCGATGACATCCTCCAGGCTGTTGACGAGACCGGTGCCGACACCATCGTCATCACCAGTGCTGATGACCTGCCGCCGGAACGAGTCCGTCAGCTGAGCTGGGCCCTCGAGCCGGGTGAGCAGCACCTGGTCGTCGCGCCGAGCCTGACCGACATCGGCGGGCCGAGGATCCACACCCGTCCCGTGCAGGGACTCCCACTCATCCACGTGGAGACCCCGACGTACGGTGGTCGGCGTCGCTACACGAAGCGCGCGCTGGACATCGTCGGCTCGGCGGTGTTGATCATCGTCCTGTCCCCGGCGTTTGCGCTCCTCGCTCTGTTGGTGAAGTGCACCTCACCCGGTCCGGTGCTGTTTCGACAGGAACGGGTCGGTCTCAACGGGCAACCGTTCGACATGATCAAGTTCCGGTCGATGGTGGTCGACGCCGAAGCGCGTCTCCAGGAGCTCAGCGCCCTCGATCGCGCCGAGGGCAACGACGTCCTCTTCAAGATGCGAGCGGATCCGAGGATCACCACGGTCGGCGCGTTCATGCGCCGATTCAGTCTGGACGAGCTGACACAGCTCTTCAACGTGCTCGCCGGCAACATGTCGTTGGTCGGGCCACGACCACCACTCCGGCGCGAGGTCGATCGGTACGACGTCCACGTGCATCGCCGGTTCCTGGTCAAGCCCGGGATGACCGGCTTGTGGCAGGTCAGCGGCAGGTCCGACCTGTCGTGGGAGGACTCGGTGCGACTCGACCTTTACTACGTGGAGAACTGGTCGATGATGGGCGACCTCGTGCTGTTGTGGCGGACCGCTCGGGCCGTTGTGAGCTCGTCAGGGGCGTACTGACGCACGCGCCGATTCACCGGTCCTGGGTCCCGACAGACGTCGCCCCAGCCGTATCGACGGGATCTCGACGACCCGGTGCAGCACCCACGCCACGAGCAAGGAAGCGAGGATGACGACGGGGAACGCCACCGCGGCTGGGGCCTCTACCCGGCGAACCACCTCGATCACCGAAGCGTGCGCGAGGTACAGAGCGTAACTGATCGACCCCAGCCAGAGGACCAAAGGGTGAACCGCTCGGGCCCGCAGCGCCAAGAACCCGAGGAAGAGTACGACTCCGACGGCGTGGGAGAGATTAAACCCGAACGGACCCCAGGCGAGATCCGTCGTTGCCTGCGACGAGAGCAGCGGGATGCTCAAGGCTGGGACAATGACGAGAACGCTCACGGCGTACCCTATCCACGCCCGCGAGGGCCCTTGGTCTCGTAGCTACAGGCTGTAGCCGCACGATGCGAAGAACAGCATGAGCGGGACGATGGCCGTGTACGTGGTCTGGCGTGTCGCATTCGACAGTGCCATGACGCCGTAGAGCGCAAGCCACACCTAGCCGAGGTACACAGAGCCCCGAAGGACATTCGCTTGCTTCGCGACCGCGGTCTGCACGTAGAAGAGGAGCTCAGCGCCGAGTGTCCACGCGGGCCCGAGGATACCGACGAGACCGGGGATGGCACCCTGGAGCATCGTGACGTTGACGGCGATGACGAAGAGGCTGTAGCTCGATGACGGATCGGTGTCCGGCAGATCGACCAGGACCCAGATGATCGTCGCGAGCCAGTAGATCGGGGAGAGGCGCCAGAAGCGTCGGATCGCGAACGTCCGCACCGGCTGGTGCGACAAGGTGAGCCCGATCACATAGCCGCTGACCATGAAGAAGGCCACGATCCCGACCCGACCGATGTTCACGGTGTCGATGGACCACTGCGTGTATCCCGGTACCCAGGCTTCCGCCGTGTGCTCGATCACGACGAGGAACGCCGCTACTCCTCGGATGCCGTCCAGGAACTCCAAACGGCCCCGTCGATACGCGGAACTGCCGACCCGTGCTTCCCCAATGAGACCCCCTCATGAAAGATAACATGAGGGGTCCTTCATCGTGAGTGTTCGGCAACTGTGCGCTCGCGGCCGTCATCTCAGGACCGGAGCGCGACCTCTTCGGTTGCTGGCAGCGACCCCGCTGGGTCTGTCTTGGATCGGACCCTGCGCGTGAACAGGAGCCCGATGGAGACGGCGAAGATCAGACGATCGAGGTTCCCCATCGGGCTGAAGAGGAGATCCCAACCTCCAGCGAGCGTGGCGAAGGCAAGGAGCGCCCCGCCGGTCCGGATGGTGGACAGGGCCAACGGCAGTGACGCGAGCAGCAGCAACGCGATCGTCGCGACCAGCAGCACTCCGCCGATCCCGAAGTGGTACCAGAGGTCTGCAGTCATCGAGTGGAGGTCGACGCGCGCACCGAAGACGTCCACGAGGAAGTAGCTCGACGAGTAGTCACCTCCCACGCTCTGCACCTGCGTGATCGCCTCACGTGCGAGTCCGCCGTTGGTCACCTCGCCGATGCCGAATCCCCAGGGATGCGACGAGAAGAGCTGCAGTGTGGCTGCCCACTCCGTGCGCGCTGCTTCGACCCAGGACCGGCCGCCGACGAACTGGTTCTGGGTCCGGAGGGCGATTGCTCGGCCCAACAGACCCGACTGCATCGCGAGGATCGCCCCGCGTGCGAGCAGCAACAGCGCACCGACTGCCAGGAGGCTCCAACGAATCGGATGGCGTGCGAATGCCTGGCGTACTGACGGTCCGACGAAGGTCGCAACCACCGTCAACATCGCGACGAGCGCCATGTACCGCGCATCGTTGATCGCGCTGAGAACGGCAGAGACGACGAGGACGCCGCGGGTGAAGAGCATCGACCGGTCCCAGACGAGTGCGAGCACGAGGAGCGTCACGTAGACGCCCAGGCTGCCTTTCCACGCGAGCGGTTCGTTGAGCACAGCGCTGATGATCCCGCTCGTGGCAAGCACGATCGCAACGCCCCTGATGGACAGCGCCCTCCCGGCCCAGAGGATGAAGGCGACGAGGAGAGGGATGCACAGCAGCCAAGCGCACAGCGTCACCGCTACGAAGGCGGTTCCGGGTCGGCCTGCCGTCGCTGGTGTGTAGGCGGCCGTGAAGAAGCCGGAGACGAACGCGCAGAGCCCGGCCCCGGCAAGGAGCAACAGTCGTTTGTCTCGTCGACCGTCGCGGACGACGAGAGGACTCAGTGCAAGTGCCAGGAGCAGTCCTGGCGCCGGGAACAGTGAGGTTCCGGGGATCTTCACGAGCGCGACGACCAGGAACAGGCCCATCAACCACGGGGGCGATGTGGCGGCTCCGGGGATCTGCGCGACAGTCGGTGCAAGCGGTCGAGCCGCTGTTCGTTCGCTCATGTCACCGTCCTTCATCGGAGCTCGCGAGGAGTCGAGCTGGAACTCCACCCACGGTTTCCAGTGCACCCACAGTCTGCGTCACGACGGCTCCGGCGGCCACGATGGCACCGCGGCCGATCGTCACGCCCGGCATGATCGTCGCACGTGCTCCGATCCAAGCGCCGTCCTCGACCACGATCGGGCGGGAGATCTCGTCCCCGGCGCGCTGTTCGGCCGACCCGATCTCGTGGGAACCCGTGACGAACAGGACCTGCATCCCTATCCGGACGTTCTTCCCGACTGTGATCGGTGCGGACCCGTCGAAGAAGCACCCGTAGTTGATGAACGTGCCCTTCCCGATGGCGATGTTCCGTGCGCCGAAGAAGCACCGCGCCTGGATGAAGCACCGTTCGACCTGCATCCCGGCAGCTCGGAGGAGGCGCCAGCGCTCCCGCGGCGGGACCGCGCTGCTGGCGATCACGCCGTTCAGCGAGGCGTCACGAGCCGCACGCTTGAGTTCCTTCGTGAGTCCCAGGATCGCGCTCAATCTCGTCTCGATTCCATGTCGGGCTGCGGGCGGGTCTGACGTCGGAAGATCATCGCACCGACGATGAACTTCACGAGGGCCATCGCGACGAGTGCGGCGATCAGACCGTTGAGGCCCAGCGTCAGGGTGAACGTGAGTTGGACGGCGAGGTCGACAGCGACCACTACGAGCCGGATCCGGTGCGGAACACGGGAATCCGCGTTGAAACGGAGCAGGAGGAGCGCGGTGTCGAGGACGAGGTTGCCCGCCAAGGCTGCTCCGACCGGCACCAGGAAGGGCGCCGTGTGACCGTACGTGGGACCAGCGACCCCGGTCGCGGCGACCAGCCACCCGACTAGACCGGACAGGACAACGCCGCCGAGTCCACTGATGATCCACAGGGAGGCGATGCGCGGCCGACGAGACCCGCTCTTCGATCCGAGATCGCTCATCTTCACGAGGAGCAGCGGCGTCAGGGCCTGGATGATGCTGAAGACCGGGGCGAAGACGACCGAGTAGGCCAAGCGGATCCCCGCGGTGGCCGCGGGCACCGCGACGAGGAAGATGATGAGGATGCCGAGTTGTGACCCGAGTGCCGAGTAGAGCGCTTCGCCCGAGATCCGGAGCGACGTCCCAGTCACCTCCGGGACCCTCCTCGCCGTCCGCGGAAGCCGCGAGCTCGCGAGCCAAGAGAGGGAACACGCGATCGCGAGGCCGATCATCCAGACCACGACGACCGGTGATCCGGGGAGCGCCACGGACAGGGTGACTGCGAGCAGGCTCGCGGCGGCGTACGGCAGCGCACCGAGGATCGCGGACGCGAACCGTCCCCGGAGCGTCAGCAGGTAGTGCGGTCCGTCCGCGAGCACGACGAGCGCCGCCAGCGCGGTCAGGACGAAGTCAGGGCGGTCCGAGCCGAGGGCGAGCCAACCGCCACTCGCGAGCACAGCGGCGGCGGCGAACGCGACCGATGTCCACGCGACGGACCGAGACGAGAGGGCCTCCGTGACGCTGATCCCGGCTCTGGCTCCCGCGACGATCCGACCGTCCATGGCGAAGGCCCGCGAACATGCGGCGGCGATGACCCCGATCGAGGTCACGACCGTCAGGCTCGCGAACTCCGATGTGCCGAGGACGTGGCTCGAGGTCAGCGTGAACAGGAAGAACGCGACCGACCAGGACCCCTGGTCCACGAGACGGAGTGCGATCGGATGGGCGACTGCCCCGCGGACGCGGGCGACGATGGTCACCTGGGGCTCCGATGGGCGGCTGCGCGGTCGAGCAACTCCCGCTCCTTGTCGATGAGCCGCGTCTCGCTCCAGACACCGCTCGGACGTCGGGGCAGTCGCGCCGCATCGACGATCGCGGACGCAATGGTCTGGCTGGTCCGCGGCACGTCGGTACCGATCGTGATCCCCGGTGCCCCTGCGAACTCGAGGACGGCGGCGGCTCCCGTCCCAGCGAAGGCCACCACGGGGAGACCCACGGCGGTGGCTTCGCCCACGACTCCGGACCCGCCTTCGCGCGCTGAGAGGTGGATGAGGACGTCCGCCTTGGTCATCTCCTCGACCACGATCTCCCTCGGTACCTGGCCGATGAACGTCACCCGGTCCATCACGCCGAGCTGTTCAGCGAGTTGCCGGAGCGTGTTGTCCTGCCCGGGTGCCGGCTTCCCGGCGACACGCAGCGACGCGCGGCTCAGCTCGGGGTGCGCCAGCGCGGAGATCGCGAGTTCGAACCGTTTGAGGGGAACCAGGTTCCCCACGCAGAGCAGCCGCAGCCTGCCCAGGTCGACCGGGGGTCGATCGGTCGTTCCTGCGGCATTGATCGGTCGCGTGTTCGGGAACACCTCGGCCTTGCCGCCCGCCCGGCGAACTCGTCGCGCGAGGACTTCCGAGGTCGTCAGCGTGAGGTCGACCTTCCTGGTGGAACGCCGAGCGGACCACCAGCTCAGCAGATCGCGCAGACGCTGGACGAGGTACCGCTTCCGCCAGTCGGCGGGCCGTGGCGGAAAGAGGTACGCGTCCGCTCGGCCAGTGGACCCGACGGGCCCCCACACCGAGTAGGCACTCGGCGGAAGCCAGGTGATCGGAGGCGCGAGGAGCTCGCTCGCGAAGGTGACGTGGCGGGCGAGGACGATGTCCTCGACTGCGACCGCGCGCCGGACAGCAGCGGGTGTCCGCCAAGCCCAGACGATGTGTTCGATCCTCGTCATCCGGTGGTGCCCGAGGAAGGCGAGGAAGCGAGGTTCGGGTGGACTCACGATCGTCAGTCGCGTCGAGTCGATGCCGGTCGATCGGAGCCGGTCAGAGGTCGCTGAGCGGGACCGCTGGTTCATGACGGCCACGACGTGCAGGTCTCGTTCCTCCGCCACCGCCAGCCAGCCGGTGACGTACTCCCACCCGATGGTCGGTTCACTCGGGAGCCGAGGGTCGCTCGCGAAGGCCGTGACGAGGACGACCGGCACTCTCGAATGGCTCACCGGTCGGCCTTGAGCAGAGCTGCACTGTAGGAGCGGAGGCTCCGGGCTGCCGCGTCCCTCGGGCCTCGTCGTGCCGCCGCGACAGCCGCTCGGGACGCCAGACCTCCCGCAACGACGACCGTCCAGAGCAGCGCACCGAACGGCAGCCGACGGAGGTCGGTGGTGTAGAACTCGCGGAGGTTCAACACCCATGCTGGGTTCGTGGACATGGAGTGCGTGCTGTCGCTGCCACCCACGAGGTGCTTCGCTCGCGATTCCGGGACGAGCCAGACATTGCGACCGGACAACCCGATTCGATGGCAGAACTCGATGTCCTCCGCGTACATGAACCAGCGCTCTGACAAGCCACGGAGTTCCCGCCAGGTCGACATCGGCACGACCAGAACTGCGCCCGTCGCCCACTCGACGCGACGAGCTGCCGTCGCTTGCGACGGCAGTAGGTAGTGACCCTCCAGCGCTCCGACCCGCCGCGCGATGCGCGAGAGTCCCGAGTAGTGCGTCAACATCCGCCAGATCGTGGGCATCCGTCCGGCGGAGACGATCCGCTGCGGTGCTGGTTGTTCGATGAACGGTGCCACGACGTCGCGGGGATGATCCGCCGAGGCGCGCATCAGGACCGCGAGGTCGACGTCGCTGATCGTGGCGTCGGGGTTGAACAGCATGAGCGTTGCGCCACGAGCCCGCTCCGATGCGCGGTTGACGGCTCGAGCGAAACCGATGTTCTCGTCGCCCTCGATCAGGTCGATGCCGGGGTGCTTCGACCTGATGAGGTCCGGAGTGCCGTCCGTCGACGCGTTGTCGAACACGATCACCTGGGTGCGTGGTCGTGCGGCGAGCAGCGCGAGGTTCTCGGAGAGGACATGCCGGCTGTTGAAGGTCACGATCACGACCGAGAGCTCGATGTGCGTCGTCGCCTCAGCCATCGCTGCTCCCAGCCGATCCGGACCGAGGACCCCGGTCGCGCGCCGGGACGCCGGCGACGATGCGGAACGGTGCAACGTCCTTCGTCACGATCGAGCCCGCAGCGATCACCGCACCCGTTCCGATCGAGACGCCCTTGAGGATCGTTGCCCCGGCTCCGATCCAGACGTCGTCCCCGATCGTGATGGGCTGGCGTCGTGAGCCTTGCTGCCGGATGAGCGCGTTCGGGTCGGCGAACACGTGGTCCTCGCTGATGAGGGTGACGTTGGGTCCGAGGAGGCAGTCCGCGCCGATCGTGACCCCACCCTGTCCCCAGATGAGGTTCCCGGCTCCGACCGCAGTTCGATCACCGA
This sequence comes from Curtobacterium sp. MCBA15_001, assembly GCF_001864835.1. GTDB lineage: Bacteria > Actinomycetota > Actinomycetes > Actinomycetales > Microbacteriaceae > Curtobacterium. The sequence goes on from NZ_MJGI01000004.1 coordinate 38,676, forward strand.
TCAGGATGTGCTCGCCGGGCTCACTGACGACCCCGCTCCCTAGCAGACGGGCGCCGGGGCCGACGGTGACGTTCGCGCCGAGGGAGACCCCTCGCCGACAGAACGCGTCGATCACGACGCCGTCCCCGAGCGCGACGCCGGCACCGATCCGCAGACGGCCGACGTTGCGGATCTTCACGCGAGCACCTCGGAACCGAAGCCCTGCTCGCTCTGACCGGCGGGGGAGTGAGATGCCGCGGAACGCGTCGAGTCCCTTGTCCAGGACCAACCTGCCGACGACCGGTGCCGGGAGGTCTGCCGGGAGCGGACGGCCTCGAAGCCGCTCGTAGACACTGGCGATGATCTGCATGTCAGCTCGCTGCTGCCTCTCGAGCGGTCTCGACCAGCCGGGTCCAGCTGGTCCGTTCTGGGGGGAGTGCCGTCTGCGTCCGGCGGGCTGCGGTCAGGAGCGTCATCATCGTCCGACCGATCTCGGCGACGTCTCGAGGTGGTGCATAGGTCGCAGCCGCTCCGAGCGTCTCGCGGAACACCGGTCGGTCGCTCACCAGCACCGGCGCCCCCAAGCTGACTGCCTCGATCGGTGGCAGACCCCAACCTTCATCGAGCGACATGAAGACGAACAGCCTGCAGTGCTCGTAGAGCCAACGGAGTTGAGCGTCCGAGACCCCGCCGAGGAACTGTACCGAGCCGCTCGCCACGCTCGCGAGGACGGCCTCCGAGAGGTGTTCTTCCCGCCCTGACGCTTCGCCGACGACGATGAGTGGTCGCTCGACGGTGGCAGCACCGGAACCGACGGCCGCTTCGATCGTCGTCGCGAGGTTCTTCCGGACGTTGAGCCGGCCGACCGCCAGCAGGAAGCGGTCGGGGATCAGCCCGTCGACGGGTTCCGCTGGAGCGCGACCGGTCAGGGCCGCCGCGATGCCGAGCCCGACGGGATCGACAGCTGAGACGCCCGGGTTGTGCGCGAGGATCCGGTTGGCCTCGTTGGCCGAACTCGTCATCACCGTGGTCGCCCTCGTCAGGAGCATCGGTATCAATGAAAGGTAGAGCCGTTCCGACCGTGTGAACCACCGCGGGTTCGTCTGGAAGAGCACGTCATGGACGAAGACCGCGGACGGCACACGTTTCGAGAGCGGAGCGAAGTTCTGCGTCACGACGAGGTCCGCGCCCGAACGGCGGGCGACACGCGGCAGCGTCACGGCGTTGACCAACGGGTGCAGGCGCAGCGACGTCCCGACAACGGTCGCACTGGTGAACTCCGCTGCGACGTCGGCCACATGCTGGTCGTGGACGACCAACACGAGATCGTCTCCCGGGTGCTCCCGAAGCCACGCGGCCACCATCTCGCGCACGACCATGCGGCCGGACGGAGGGCCGTCGGGCAGCCAGAGCGCGTCGACCACGACCCTCATCCGGTCGGCCCTCGACGGAGCTCCTCGAGAGCGTTCGAGTACGCAGCGCCTACGCGTTCCCACGTGTACTCCGTTCGGGCTCGAGCTCGAGCGGCCGCGCTCAACGCCTCCTGCTGATCGGCCGACGCCAACACGGCGCTGATGGCGGCGACGATGCTCCGAGCGTCGGGTTGGACGAAGACGCCGGTGTCGCCGAGTACCTCGCGGGTGTACACCGTGTCCCGTGCCACCGTCGGTGCTCCGGAGGCCATTGCCTGCACGAGAGCGGGATTGGTGCCGCCGACGCTGTGGCCATGGAAGTAGGCCCCCGCGTCCTCCCACAGGCGGTGGAGGTATGCATCGTCCCGGACGTGCCCGAGCCAGTGCACCCTGGGATGGGTGGCACTCAGGCGCTTCGCTGCCTCGTCGATGGGTCCGCCGTACCCTGACGAACCGACGATGACGACGTCGTGGTGTTCCGCGAGTTCCGGAGCGGCTTCGAGGAACTCCTCGATGGTGTTCTCCGGGACGAGCCGCGCAACGACGAGCACGTACCGGCGCCGTTCGAAGGGGATCGAGGATGCCGGTGCCGGTGTGAAGTCGCCGCCGTACGGGATGAAGACGCTCGCGCGGCGGTACCTGCGCTTCCAGTGGTCGCCGAGGGCGCGGGCATCCACCACGAGGCGATCGGCGAACTTGCCGGTCATCCACGCGCCTGCTCGGAAGACTGCCTTCGCGAGTGCGCCCCACTTGGCGCGTTCCCACTCGATGCCGTCGACGTTGACGATCACTCGGATGCCTCGGAGTTTCAGGAGCGGGAGCCATGGGCCGTTGGCCACGTTCATGACGAGTGCGACATCGGGCTTCTTCCACACGGCGTGCAGCACCGCGGTCAAGCCGTACGTCAGGGTGCTCGCCGACTTCCGATCCCAACCGAAGGTCGTCACGCGACGAACGCGTGGGTCCGTGTCGGTGGTCACCGTCGTCCCCGGGCGCCCGTACACCGTGACGTCCCACCCATCGTCCGCCAAGCGCGGCGCGACATGACGGACAGCGGTCTCGAAGCCTCCGTAGTAACTGGGGTACCCCCGCGTACCGATGATCGCAACCGATCTTGCTCTCGTCTTCGCCAACGATCCCCTCGGTTCCGCGGTCCGGACAGGATCCGACCGCTCGCAGCAGGATGACCATAACGCACGCGTGCACAACCGTCTCGATGTGGCTCACCGGCTTCCGCGAAGACGTGCGCTCATCGCGCGCCCGTCGCTGCCGAGTCGTTCAGCTCACAGTCGGGCGGCTCCGCCGCACATAAGCTGAGCCCATGTCGGACCTCTCCGAGACCCGCTCGACCCCTGTCCGGTCTCGGTCGAAGCGTCGCTTCGTGCTGTGGGCATGCCTGGTGATCGCACTCGTGGTCCTCGCGGCCGTGGCGTGGGTGGCCGTTCGAGGGCTCGCTGCTCGATCCGCGCTGGAGGAGTCCGTCGCAAGCGTTGAACAGCTGCGGACGCAACTGGCGAACGGCGACGTCGCGGGAGTCGATCAGACCGCTCGGCGCCTCGAGGACTCGGCGGCTCGCGCGCGCGCGATGACCGCGGATCCTGTCTGGGGTGCGTTCCAGTACACGCCGCTGCTCGGCAGCAACTTCCGTGCTGTCCGAGAGATCACGGTGGTCGTGGACGACGTGGCGACCGGTGCGGTCCGACCGGTCGCCGGTGTCGTCGGGGACATCGACATCTCGTCGCTCGCGCCGAAGAACGGCAGAGTCGAACTCCGTCCGCTGGTGGATGCGGCACCGGCGGTGTCGAGGGCCACGAAGACGCTCCACCGAGCGGACGAGAACGCTGACGCGATCGACACGAGCGAGACGCTCTCCGTCGTCAATGGTGCCGTCGACCAGCTCCGTTCGTCGCTCGGCGCGGTGTCGCAGCAGGCTGCGCTGGCCAACCGAGTCGTGCAACTGGCGCCGGCCATGCTCGGTGACGGCGGGACGAAGCACTACCTCGTCCTCTTCCAGAACAACGCTGAGTTGCGGGCCGGGGGCGGGATCCCCGGGGCAGTTGCGGAGGTGACCGCGAGTGACGGGGCCCTGGCACTCGGGCAACAGGCGTCGACGGCGGACTTCCCAGAGCGGATGCAGCCAGTCCTCCCACTCTCGACCGACACGCAGGGCCTCTACGGTTCCATCACGGGCGAGTACATCCAAGACGTCACCCTCACTCCGAGGTTCGAGTTGTCTGCGCGGCTCGCGCGGGAGATGTGGAAGCAGCAGTACGGGACAGAAGTCGACGGCGTCGTCGCAATCGATCCGGTGACGCTCGGCTACATCCTTCGTGCGACCGGCCCGGTGTCACTCGCAACGGGTGATCAACTCACCGCGGACAACGCCGTGCCCCTCCTCTTGAGCGAGGCGTACGCGAAGTACCAGGATCCTCGTGTCCAGGACGCGTTCTTCGCTTCCGCCGCGAGTGCGGTGTTCGCCAAGGTATCGTCCGGCGGCTTCGACCCGACCGCGCTCATCGAGGCACTGACCACGGCCGCGAGCGAGGACCGGCTTCGCCTGTGGAGCGCGGACAGCGGCCAGCAGTCCCTGATCAGTGGAACAGCGGTCGCCGGGGACCTCCTGAAGAGCGACCGCACCACACAGCGGTTCGGCGTCTACCTGAATGACGCGACGGGCGCGAAGATGGACTACTACCTCCAGAAAGCGGTGTCCGTCGGGAGTTCCGTCTGCCGCAACGACGGTCGACCGACCTGGGTCGTCGAGGTGACGCTGGAGAACTCGGCGCCGGCGGACGCGGGTGCCACGCTGCCCGACTACGTGACGGGTGCCGAGAACTTCGGCGTCCCGCGGGGGTCGGTCCGCACCAACGTCGCTGTCTACGCCCCTCCCGCAGGCGTCCTGCTCGCGTCCGTGCAGGACGGGAAGCCCGCCGCGCCCCAGACCGCTCTCGACGGCGTGTACCCGGTGACCCAGTTCCAGACACTGCTGGCGCCAGGGCAGAAGACGACGTTGCGGCTCGAGTTCCTCGGACCGGAAGACAGCGCGCGGACACCGGTCGCCGCGAGCAGCACGCCGGGGGTGCGCCAGTCGGTCACGAAGCCCCTCACCGTGGACTGCCAGAGTCCGCTCGGGTGAGCGACTCCTTGCGGAGTCCTGCGGAGGATTTGCGGTCAGACGCCGCGGTATCTGGATGAACTAGCCGTCGGCATGGCCCCACAGTGGGGGACTTCCGGCCGTCGCGGGACGCGCGGATGACTCCGCTGGAGCTCAGAAATCGGGGGCCACGAACTCGGTGAAGCGGCGGAGTTCGCCTCTGATCTGGGAAAATCTTGATCACCTGCGCTCGTTGTCAACTCCGGAGGGACTAGACCGCCTCTTCTGCCAACACGGGAGTTCACGTGCTCGACACAAATTCCTTGCACGTGCGCTGTGAACGTCCGCTAGGTTGAGGGAACTTCGCCAACTGCCCGTAGGGAACCATGCCGGTCGGTTGACACAACGCGAGGGGTCAGGGCTCTGGGTCTCAGGGTCTGAAGGATCAGATCACTAGGGGAACAACTTCATGAAGAAGCTCATTGCTGCGGTCGTGCTGGCTGGCGCCGCACTCATCGCGACCCCGGCTGCTGCCAACGCTGCCGGCTACGTCCCGACGTCCAACGTCTCCGTCTCCGGCAGCACCGTCGCCGGCGGCACCACCGTCATCAACTTCGGCCCGGGGTCGTTCGTCGGCAACGAGACGGTCAACGTCTCCGTCACCGGCGCCGGCGCGGTCACCCTCGGCGCCCTGCCGACCACGACCGTCACCCGCGCGTACACGGCTTCCGCTTCGGGTGCCGTCTCGCCGCGCGTCACGCTTCCGGCCGGTGCCTCGGGCACGTACTCGCTCACCGCGACCGGCGCGACCTCGGGCAACGTCGGCACGACGGCCCTCACGGTCCGCCCGGCTGACGCGGCCGCTGCTGCTGCCTCGGGCAACGGCACCCTCGCCTTCACCGGTGGCACCATCTCCGCCCTCGCCCTCTGGGTCGGCGGCGGCGCTGTCGTCCTCGGTGGTGGCCTGCTCGTGGTCCGCAGCTCGGTCCGTCGTCAGCGCGAGACCGTCTGACCTGCACCGCACTGAACGAAGCCCCCGGAGCCACACGGCTCCGGGGGCTTCGTCGTTGCGTCACCGCGTGAGCAGTGCCAGCACCACCAGCACGACGGCAGCGACTGCCACGACGGCCAACACGACCCACAGCCACGGCGGGGTCCGTCCAGGACGCTTCGGGGGCCGAGGCGCACGATCACGGTTGCTCATGCCGAGGAGTGTGACGCACCCAGATGTGCGTCACGACGACCCCCGCGTATTCCGAGATCGCAGCAGTTGTTGGACCGTGTCCAGATCGCGAGTACCCCGCGCAGAGCGTGTACCCCGAATCTGCTTGGTACCGGCCCGGAAACACAGGGATCGAGGTGTCCCCCGCATTGACAGATCCCGTGAATCCACGGGAGCGCTCGTGTCACCCGGGGTGCAGGACATAGCGTTGAGCGCATCACAACACGTACCCCGGATCGCGAAGGAGCAGCGACATGAGCATGACCGAGACCCACCCCGCCGTCGCCGAGGTGACCCTCGACACGGAGACCATCGAGGTCATCGCTGCCATCGAAGCCGAGGTCGTGACCGCCGCCGAACCGCAGCGTGCGCGCATCCTCTGGACCCGCCCCGACACGGGCCTGTGGGCAGCGAACTACGGCGGCTACTACGGCGGCACGGTGGACAAGCAGGGGACCCACTACTTCGTGTCGGACACCTTCGGCCAGTACGTCGGTGACTTCAAGTCGCTGGCAGAGGCGCAGGCCAAGCTGGCTGAGCGACTCCACACCGTCCTGCCGGACGTGATCCGCCAGTACTGAGGCCAGCACCACAGACCACCCGCACGATCAACGCCCCGCCGCACTCCGGCGGGGCTTCGTCGTTCCCGGACCAGGACCAGGACCGGACGCCGGCGCAGCAGCACGGCGAGACCGCCCCAGCACCACCACCCCGACCAGCGCACCGATCACCGCCCCGCTGGTGTTCGCCAGGACGTCGTCGAGCGAGGCGAACCGCGACGGCACGAACAGCGCCTGCCCGATCTCGATCGTCGAGCTGACGACGAGCCCGGCAGCGGCTCCCGCCCACCACGCCCGGGTCCCCAGTCGCAGCACGACCAACAGCCCGAGCGGCACGAAGAACAGCACGTTGGCGGTGAACTCGAGCGCGGCGTACCCGAACCACGCGGGCAGCCCGAGGCGGTGCACGAGGTCGAGCGCACTCAGGATCTGCGGGTGCGCGCCGGCGTCGACGGGGGAGCCCCAGAAGCCGACGACCAGCACGCCGAGGCCGTAGAGCACGAGCAGCGCGGTCGCCAGCGTGCGGCTGCGACCCGTCGCGGAGACCGCGGGCGTGCGGGCAGCGGCGAGGACCAGGCACCCGAGCAGCACGCCGACGGTGCACGCGACCACGCCGGACACCCAGGTCTGCAGGGGTGTGGCTCCCTGCGCGGCGCGGATGCTCACGACGACCAGGCAGCACGCGGCAGCCCAGGCGGTGGCCCGCCACCCGGCGACGGCGGCAGCGCCCCGACCGGCCGCAGCGACGACCGCGGGCAGCGGTACGACGATGACGGTGACGACCATGGCGGTCACGAAGCCGTCCTCGACGGACAGGAGGCCGTGCCCGGCCCCACGGAGCGCGGCGACCCCGGCACGGAACAGCGCCACGGCCCCGGTCGCCACCCCGGGCAGCGTCGCGACCACCACGGCGGCCAGCACGCCGAACCCGAGCACGGACCGCGCGGCCACGGTCCTGGTCGGCATGTCCACGAGGCCCGACGTTACCGTCCGTGGATGCCGCACCGCGGCTGACACCCGGACGGGGAGGTCCCCACTACTGGGGACCGTCGATGACCCCACGAGCGCTCTGCGACCTGTCAGGATCGCGTCAGCGCGAACGGCCGTTCTCCAGTTCCCTGACCAGGACGACCGCCGCGACGCGCTCGAGCAACTCGACCCGGAAGAGACTCATGCTGCCTGCCCACCGGGGCACCCCTGTGCCCGCGCGCCGTCCTGGCGTCCGTTCCCTCGCGCTGTTGGCAACCGCCCTGCTGGTGGGTGCTGGTCTCAGCACCGCGACGGCCGTCGTCGCCGCAACCCCGGCCTCCGCTGCGGTGACCGCCACCACCGACGGCCACTTCGTCTGCGACCAGAACACGCTCTACGCGTCGGACAGCACCGGCAAGGTCATCGCGATCGACATCAGCTCGGGCGCCTCGAAGGGCTCGACGGTCGACGTCGCGGCCCTCGGCACCCAGGCGAACAACGGCCTCGGCATCTCCCGCGAGGGCACCGCGCTGTACGCGGCGTCGAACAACGCGAGCGCGACGCTGCGCTCCTTCGACCCGGCGACGGGTACGGCGTCGGCGCCGATCCCCACGGACAAGACGCGTGTCGTCATCCGCGGTGCGGTCGACCCGGTGTCGGGCATCTACTACTACGGCGACAACACCGGCTGGCTCGGCGCGTACGACCCGGCCAAGCAGCAGTACCTCGGGCAGGTCGGCCAGATCAACGGCCTCAAGGCGGGCAACGGCGACTTCGCGTTCAGCTCGCAGGGCCTGATGTTCATCGTCGCCGCGGACACGGTCTACCGCCTGGACAGCGAGACGGTCCCGACCACGCCGGGGTCGACGGCCCTGACGACGACCAAGATCGCGACGCTGCCGGCCGGCACGAACAGCCCGGGCATCGCGTTCTCGTCCGACGGCTACCTGTACGTGTCGAACACCGCCACGGCCAACGGCACGTCCACGACGACGATCTACCAGCTCGACCCCACCTCGGGCACGCCGGTCCGGAACTTCCCGGTCGCCGGCAACTTCAGCGCCAGCGACCTGGCGACCTGCAACTACGCCGACACGGTCACCGGCAAGGCGAGCGTCGACGCGCGCTGGAACACCGGCGACCAGTTCGGCCTCGCCATCTCCGGTGACGGCATCACCACCGCCAACTCCGGCACGAGCGCGACCACGAGCGGCTCGGACACCGGCGTGCAGGCGCAGAAGGCCGGCGCCATCCTGGTGACCCCGGACAAGCACTACACGGTGACGCAGACCGCGGCGGGCACCACCGACCTGGCGAACTACGCGACGACGTGGACCGCGAAGGACGTCACCGGCGGCGCCACGGTCGCGACGGGCACCGGGAACACCGCGTCCTTCACGTTCCCGCACGCGGTCTCGTCGAACGGCACCGACGTCGTCGTCACCTTCCAGAACGTCCTGCAGCGCACACACGTCGCGACGAAGCCGGACACCGGGGTCGCCGAGACGGGGGAGACCCTGACGGTCCCCGCGGCGCAGGGCGTGCTGGCGAACGACACCGGTGACGGGCTGGGCGTCGTGTCGAACACGAAGCCGGCGCACGGCACCGCGACGGTGAACTCCGACGGCTCGTACACGTACACCCCCGATGCCGGGTACTCCGGCACGGACTCGTTCACCTACACGGCGCAGGACGGCTCCGGCCGGACCGCGACCGGCACCGTGACGATCACGGTGACCCCCACCTCGGCGGACGACGCCATCACCGTGCACGCGGGGTCGACCGCGAAGGCCGACGCCGCGTCGGGGCTGCTGTCGAACGACACCGGCGACGGGCTGCAGGTCGTCGCCAACACCCAGCCCGCGCACGCCACCGTGACCGTGGCGGCCGACGGCAGCTACGGCTACACGCCGGCGAAGGGCTTCTCGGGACCGGACTCCTTCACCTACACGGCACAGGACACGAAGGGCCACCAGACCACCGCCACCGTGACGGTGACCGTGGTGCCGACCGCGGGGGCGGACACGCTCGCCGCGACGGCCGGGACGGCGACCACCGGAGCCGCACCGGGCCTCCTGGCCGACGACCAGGGCACCGACCTGCACGTCGCGGCGGCCACGCAGCCCGCGCACGGCTCCGTCGCCGTGGGTGCGGACGGGTCGTACACCTACACCCCGGCCGACGGCTTCTCCGGGACGGACCAGTTCGACTACACCGTCACCGACGGCACCTCGAGCGACACCGTGACGGTCACCGTGCACGTCGCACCGAAGGCCGTGGACGACGCCGCCACGACCACGGCCGGTTCGCCCGTCGTCACGACGTCCCGCGCGGACGGCGTCCTGGGCAACGACCTCGGCACCGGGCTGACCCTCGTGGGGAACTCCACCCCGTCGCACGGGTCCCTCGAGCTCGACCGGACGACCGGCGCCTACCGGTACACCCCGGCCGACGGGTTCTCGGGCACCGACACCTTCACCTACTCGGCGCAGGACGCCGCCGGTGCCCTCACCTCGGCGACGGTCACGCTGACGGTGGTCCCCGCCGCGGCGGACGACACCGCCACCACGCCGGCCAACGTCCCCGTGACGATCCCCGTGCAGGCGAACGACCGCGGCCAGCAGCTGACGACCACGATCGTGGGCGCCCCGACGGCGGGCGTCGCGGTGGTCGCCGACGACGGTTCGGTCGACTACACGCCCGACACCGGGACCTCGGGCACGGACCACTTCACGTACACGGTGACCGACGGGACCGGCCTGGTCTCGCGCACCGCGACCGTGACCGTGACCGTGACGCCCCGCGCGCTGCCGGACCACGCGGCGACCACGGCCGACCAGCCCGTGACCGTCCCGGCCTCGACGCTGACGGGGAACGACGTCGGCACCGGGCTGCACGTCACGGACGTCCGTGACCCGGAGAACGGCACGGTGGCGCTCGACGCCGACGGCGACCCGGTCTTCACCCCGGCCGCCGGGTTCTCCGGCACCGCGTCGTTCTGGTACGACGTGACCGACGGCTCCGGCCAGACCGCTTCGAGCTGGGTCGTCGTGATCGTCGGCCCGATGGCGACACCCGACACCGCGACCGCGGCAGCCGGGTCGACGCTCACCGTGTCGGCGGTGGACGGCGTCCTGTCGAACGACCGCGGCACCGGCCTGACCGCGACGGTCGACGAGGAGCCCCTGCACGGCACGCTCGCGCTGGGCTCCGACGGGTCGTACACGTACACGCCGAAGGACGGGTGGTCCGGGCCGGACTCGTTCACGTACACGGCCACGGACGGGGAGGGCGGCAAGTCGACCGGCCTGGTCAGCATCACCGTGAAGCCGACGACCGAGCCCGACGCCCTCACCACGACGGCGAACACCCCGGTCACCGTGACCTCGCGCGACCTGACGACGAACGACCACGGCACCGGGCTGACCGTCACCGCGGTCCGCGGCGCCGGCACCGGGACGGTCGTCCGGAACAGCGACGGCACCGTGACCTACACGCCGGCACCGGGGACCTCGGGCACGGACACCTTCACGTACGAGGTGACCGGCGCGAACGGCAACACCGCGACGGGCACCGTCACCGTGACGATCGACCCCGTGGTCGCCGCGTCCGGCAGCACGGCCACCGCCGACGGCGAGCTCGTCGTGCCCGCGGACCAGGGCGTGCTCGCCGGAGCGGTCGGCACCGGCCTGTCGGCTGTCTCGGCGACGGACCCGTCCCACGGCTCGGTCGTCGTCGCGAAGGACGGCGGCTACACCTACACGCCGACCGCCGGGTACTCCGGGCCGGACACGTTCGACGTGACGGTCAAGGACGACTCGGGCAACATCGCCACCGCGACGGTGACCATCACCGTGGCGCCGAAGGCCCTCGCCGACGCTGCCCGCACCACCGCGGGCACGCCGGTCGACGTGCCGGTCACCCGGAACGACAGCGGGACCGACCTGCGCGTCACCGCGGTCGGCCCGGTCACGGCGTCCGGTGCGGCTGACGGTGCCGCGGTCGGCACCGTGTCGATCTCCGGCCCGGGCACCGTCACCTTCGTCCCCGCCGACGGGTTCTCGGGCACGGCGACGTCCACCGTCACCGTGACCGACGCCACCGGAGGCACCGCCACCGCGACCGTCACCGTCGTCGTGACCCCGGTCGCGGTCGACGACGCACTGAGCACCCCGGCCGGCACCCCGCTGTCGATCCCGTCGGCCACGCTCACCGGCAACGACCACGGCACCGGCATGCACGTCACCGGACACGGGGACGCGGCACACGGCACCGTGACCGAGGACGCCGACGGCGGTCTGGTCTACACCCCCGCCGACGGCACCTCGGGCACCGACCGCTTCACCTACACGGTGACGGACGCCTCGGGGCAGACGACCACGGCGACGGTCACCGTGCTCGTCGGCACCCGCGCGGTCGACCACGAGGCGACCACCCGGACGAACGGCACCGTGACGACCTCCACCGCCACGGGCGTGCTGACGGGCGACTCCGGCACGGCGCTCCGGGCATCGGTCGACCGGAAGCCCGCGCACGGCACGCTCGTGCTGGCCGCGGACGGGTCGTACACGTACACCCCGGCCGAGGACTGGTCGGGCGTCGACTCCTTCACCTACACGGCGACCGACGCCGAGGGCGGCACCGCCACCGGCCTGGTCACGATCACCGTCGTGCCGACCGTCCGTGACGACAGCGCACGGACCAGCGCGGGCCGCACCCTCACGGTGCGCGGACCGGGCGTGCTCGGCAACGACCGCGGCAGTGCGCTGCGCGTCGTCCGTGTCGCCGCCGCCGCCCACGGGACGGTCGGCATCGCGGCGGACGGCACGCTGGTCTACACGCCCGCCGACGGGTTCTCCGGGGTCGACGAGGTCACCTACACCGCCCAGGACGCGTCCGGGCAGCAGGTCGACGGCACGGTGACGATCACGGTCGGGATCACCGCCGCTGACGACTCCGGCACCACGGTCGCCGGCGTGGCCGTCGTCCGGGACGCCCGACACGGGCTGCTCGGCAACGACCTGGGCACCGGCCTGACCGCAGCGATCGCGAAGCGGCCCGTGCACGGCACCGTGCGTCTGGCCCGGGACGGTTCGTACGTGTACACGCCGGCCGCCGGGTTCACCGGGACGGACGCCTTCACCTACACGGTGACGGACGCCTCGGGGCAGAGCACCACCGCCACGGCCACGATGACGGTCGTCGCCCACGCGGTCGCGACGGACGACTCGGTGACGGGGCAGAAGGGCGCGGCGGTCACGATCATCCCGCTCGACAACGACAGCCCCACCGGCGGCGCGACCTTCCAGCGGGCGTCCCTGCACCTGCTCGACCCGGCGACCGGCGCGAGCGTCGACCGCCTGGTCGTCGACGGGCGGGGCACGTGGACCGTGGCCGACGGGGTGGTCACCTTCACCCCGACGGCGGATCACATCGGCACGCTGCAGATCGGCTACGTCGTGACGGACAGCGACGGGCAGGTCGTCCAGGCGACCATCACCGCGGTCTACCCGGTCGGGCTCGCAGCGAAGCTGCACGCCGCACAGCTCGCCTTCACGGGCGCGACCGGGCTGGTCGGGCTCGGCCTGGCAGCGCTCGCGCTGCTGCTCGGCGGGTTCGCGCTGATGCTGCGTCGACGCCAGCAGCGCGCCTGACGTCCAACGGCTGACGGACAGGAGGCCCGGATCACCCCCGCCACACGGCGGACGTGATCCGGGCCTCCCGTCCGTCGCTGCGTGGGGCGGGTGCTGCGGGGCGGGGCGGCGCGTCTGCGGGGTGGTGTCGGCGGGCCGCCGATCCCGAACGACATGACCGCTGTCGTACGACAGCGGTGTCGTCGCGGGGACCGCGACTGCCTCTGCCGGCGGGTTCAGTCCAGCGCGTCGACCGCGGCCAGGACGGTCGCGACCTCGGTCCGCCGGGTGTAGTCGACCTGCACGTCGGCGAACCGGACGACCCCGGCTGCGTCGAGGACGAAGACCGACGGGAACGGGATCGCCGCCGTGGCGTCGGCATTGCTGTCAGCGACGTCGAAGCCCAGCGCGGTGTGGGCCTGACGAGCCTCCGGGCTCGGGGCGGTGACGATGCCGAGCGCGGACGCCAGGGCGTTGGACGGGTCGGACAGCACCGGGAAGGCCAGCTCCCCGTTCGCGATCGCCTGTTCCGACCCTTCGGGCGTCTGCGGCGAGACCGCGACGAGCTGGACGCCACGTGCGGTCAGTCCGGGCAGCAGGTCCTGCTGGTAGGTGCGGAGCGTGAGGTTGCAGTACGGGCACCAGGCGCCGCGGTAGAACACGATCACGGCCGGCGTGCCGTCGAGCACGTCGGCCAGGGCAACCGACTGCCCGATCGGCGTCACCAGGGTGGCGTCGGGGAACCGCTCACCGACGCCCCGAGCGTCTGCCGGGACGCCCTCGGCGCGGAGGGCGGCCTGCTCCTGGTCGAACACGGCTGACAGGGACGGGCCGATCTGGGCGGTGAAGCCCTCGTTGAACGAGGTGACCTGGTCGGCGAGCAGCGGTTCGGGCATCGGGGACTCCTGCAGCAGTGGACCGGCGCGGGTCGCCGGTTCCCGGAGCATAGGCAGACCGGTCCGGCCCAGGACAGGGCGGCGTCACGTGGTGTCACACGGGCGCGAGCGCGGTGCGCGCGGGTCAGAAGAGGGTGGCGCTGCCGCCCGCCGACGGGGACACGGCGGAGGGGTCCACCGGCTCGATCAGCTGCGGGCCGTCGTTGCGCACGCTGTTGACGGTGCGCGCCACCTCGTACTGCTGCAGACCCGCCGCGACCGCGAGCGACTCGTGGTCCAGCAGCGCGAGCAGCTCGTCGGGGGAACGGTCGTCGTCCGCCCCGCCGAGCCACGCGTCGTAGCCGTCCGGAGTGAGGAACGCCGGCATGCGGTCATGCACCTCGCCCGGGGCGACGTGGGCGTCCCGCGTGATGATCGCCAGCGAGAGCCGCCACTTGTCCGGGTCGTCCTCGGGCTTGGTCGGGTCGGGCCAGGCGCTCACGACACCGGCCATCGCCAGCGCGCCGCCGGGTTCGTGGACGAAGTGGGGCTCCTTGCCGTCCTCGCGCACGACCCACTCGTAGTAGCCGAGGGCCGGCACGATGCACCGGTTCGTCGCGAAGGCGCGCTTGAACATCCCGCTCGTGGCGACGGTCTCGATCCGGGCGTTGATCGGCTTCGGGCGCTGCTTGGTGAAGTCCTTCGCCCAGCTCGGCACGAAGCCCCAGCTGATGCGGGGGAGTTCGCGCTCACCATGCCGCTGCCGTACCGCGGCGACGGGGTCGGTCGGCGCGACGTTCCAGCTCGGGACCAGGCCCGTGCCGACGACGCCCGTGTCCTCGTCCACGTGCTCGGTGCGGTCGGCGAGCTCGCCGAGCAGTTCGGGGAGCAGGTCGGCGGTGGTGTCGGAGACGACGAAGCGGCCACACATGCGCCCAGTGTGCTCGCCGCCGCCGACAGGCGTGCGGCGGTGGAGGCCGGCGGGCGACCCGGCGGACCCGCGCGCACGTCGCGTCAGGGGAGCGGGGCGAGCGACTCCGCGGTCCGACGCGCACGCTCGGCGCGCCCGAGCTTGAGCAGGGCCCCCGGCAGGTTCGCCGCGTACACGACCAACAGCACCGGCCACAGGCGCGTGGCCCCCATCACCGCACCAGCGGTGCCCGCGAGGAAGCCGGCCGCGAGCGCCGTGGTGCCGCGCACGATGTCGAGGGTCACCCCTCGTCGGAGGAGCGCCGTGTCGGTCAGCACCGCCTCGCGGTCGTCCTGGTCCATCATCGGCGGCCGACGTCCGAGGTACGGCTGGACGGACCACCGGACGGTCCGGGCGGTGTCGGCACGGACCTGGCGACCGTTGATCGTCGCGCGCGGCTCGACCGGTCGGCTGAGTGGACAGCACGCGAACGCCGCCAGCCCGACGGCGACCGTGAACAGCGCCACGACCACCACCGAGCCCGCCCAGTGGGTCGCGACTTCGAGCGCCGTCAGACCCGCGGCAGCGAGCACCGTGGCCAGGACGGCGACCACGACCGCGCGACGCAAGCGCTCGGGCGCGACGACGTCACCGACGTGCCGCCAGAAGGTCTGCCACCCGAGTCGGAGCATCGCGCGCTACCGGTCGTCGCCGGGCAGGGCGAGCTTCGACCCGGACGGGGTACCCGGACGCCCGGGTCGCACGGGACCCGGGGTGCGCTGTGGCGGGACGTCGGGCAGAGCCGCTGCCAGTGCGCGGGCCCGTTCGACACGGCCGAGCCGGCCCACGTCGCTCACGACGCGGACGACCACGATCAGCGACACCCAGACCGGCCAGGCTCCTGGTACCTGGAGCAGGGCCACGGCGCTGAACGCCAGGACCGCCACGACCGAGACCAGGACGGCGCGGTACACCTCGGGCACCACGCCGGCACGGACGACGTCGGCCTCGCGCAGGACGGCGGCACGGTCCGCGGGGGCGATCGTCGGCGCGGGCCCACTGCGGAAGTACCGCTCGATCGGATCCGGCGCCTGCATGCCCATGCCGGACCAGTACACCCGCGAGCCGTCGACCGTCCGGGGGCGCAGCGGGACCAGGGCCGCGCCGAACACCCCGACCGCCAGGGCGAGCAGGAC
This sequence comes from Curtobacterium sp. MCBA15_001, assembly GCF_001864835.1. Lineage (GTDB taxonomy): Bacteria > Actinomycetota > Actinomycetes > Actinomycetales > Microbacteriaceae > Curtobacterium. Next base: position 54,526 of record NZ_MJGI01000004.1, read on the forward strand.
GAGCGCGACCACCGCGACGGCGCTGCCGAGGTCCGGCCAGCCGAACGCCAGTCCGGTCGCGACCAGCCCAGCGGCGGCCACGACGGCGACGACGACGCCCACGAGCACCGATCGACGGCGACGATCCGCAGGGACGGCCCGCCCGACGTGGTCGCGGAAGACACGCCACCCCAACGAGTACATGCCCCCTGTGTACTCGCGCCGCGCCCGGACACGCCCGGCCTGCGGGACACCGTGCGGGACCCCGCCGCGGCCGTGCGGGTCGCATCAGCGATCGTCCAGGCAGGGGCGCTCACCTGCTGCCATGAGTCTCGACATCGTCTACACCGCCGTCGCCCACGCCTCCGGGGGCGGCCGCGACGGACACGTCCGCAGCGAGGACGACCGCCTGGACCTCGACACCCGTCCGCCGAAGGAGATGGGCGGCAGCGGCGAGGGCACCAACCCCGAGCAGCTCTTCGCCGCCGGGTACGCCGCGTGCTTCCTGGGCGCACTGCACGCCGCGGGCAAGGAGCTCGAGGTCGACACCACCGGCGCCGAGGTCTCGGCCGAGGTCGGCATCGGCGGGAACGGCAGTGGCGGCTTCGGCCTGGCGGTCGAGCTCGACGTGTACACGCCGAACGTCGAGGCGACGAAGCGGCAGCGTGCCGTCGAGCGCGCGCACGAGATCTGCCCGTACTCGAACGCCACCCGCGGCAACATCACGGTGACGCTGTCGCTGGTCGACTGACCCGGCTGCCTGGCACGCTGATCGGCATGGACCCCGCGTCGCGCTGCCCCTGCCTGAGCGGGAACCCGTACGGCGAGTGCTGCGGCCCCCTGCACGACGGGGCCGCGGCACCCACCGCCGAGCGGCTGATGCGGTCGCGGTTCTCGGCCTTCGCCCTCGGCCTGCCCGAGTACCTGCTCCGGACGTGGCACCCGACCACGCGTCCGGCCACGCTCGAGCTCGACCCGGACCAGCGATGGACGCGGCTCGACGTCACGGCGACCCGGTCGGGAGGCCCGTTCGACTCCCGGGGCACGGTCGCCTTCCGCGCATGGTGGCGCACCGACACCGAGCGTGGCACGCTCGAGGAGACGAGCGAGTTCGTCCGCGAGCACGGCCGCTGGTCCTACGTGGACGGCACCGTCACCTGACACGGAAGGGCACCATGCCCCGCGACATCACCGCCTTCGGCGCGAAGACCACCGCTGCCCAGGTGCTGGACGGCATCGACCTGACCGGCAGCACGGCGGTCGTCACCGGCGCCGCGTCCGGCATCGGCGTCGAGACGGCCCGGGCGCTCGCCGGCGCCGGTGCCACCGTGACCCTGGCCGTGCGCGACCTCGCCGCCGGGCAGCGCGTCGCCGAGGACATCGCAGCGACGACGGGCAGGGCAGCACCCGCCGTGGCGGAACTGCACCTGGACCGACCGACCTCGGTCGAGGCGTTCACGACGGCCTGGCAGGGGCCGCTCGACGTCCTGGTGAACAACGCCGGCATCATGGACGCTCCCGAGACGTACACGTCCGCCGGGTGGGAGTCGCAGTTCGCCACGAACCACCTCGGCCACTTCGCGCTGGCCCTCGGGCTGCACGAGGCCATGGCGGCGGCGGGGAACGCCCGGATCGTGTCCGTGTCGTCGAGCGGGCACGGCTCGTCGCCCGTCGTGTTCGACGACCTGTTCTTCCGTCGGCGCCCGTACGAGCCCGGTCTGGCGTACGCCCAGTCGAAGACCGCGAACGCCCTGTTCGCCGTCGGGGTCGGACTCCGCTGGGGCGACGACGGCATCACCGCGAACTCCTGCATGCCCGGTGGCATCTGGACCGGGCTGCAGAAGCACTGGGACCCGGACGTCCTGGCGGCGACGAAGATCGCCGCGGCCGACGTCGTGAAGACCCCGGCGCAGGGAGCGGCCACGTCCGTGCTCCTGGCGACGGCGCCCGAGCTCGCCGACGTCACCGGCCGGTACTTCGAGGACTGCCACGAGTCCGCCGTGGTCGACGCCGTGCAGGACGGCCTGTACGGCGTGCTGCCCTGGGCGCTCGACACCCGCGACGCCGACCGGCTGTGGGACGTGTCCGTCGCACTGCTCGATGCCGAGGCGCGCTCCCGACGCTGACGCGAGCCGCGTGGCCGCGTGCTGACGCGCCCCGCGCTCAGCCGCCGATCGTGTCCGGCAGCCGCACGGCCCGACGCATCGCCCGGCGCACCGCGGCCTCGTCGGGCAGCAGCTCGTCCTCGTCGCCCGTCAGGAAGAACCGGATCTGCCCGATCGCCTGCTCGGTGAGCATGTCGAGGCCGTTGAGCACCCGGCCCCCGGCGTCCGACCATGCCCGCGACGCCGCTGTCGGCCACGGCTCGTACGCCACGTCGAACAGCACCGCGTCGGGACCGCTCGGCACCAGCGGGAGCCCGTCGGCCGCACCGCCGGGCAACGTCGACACGACGAACCCGAGCGGTCCGGCCGCAGCCAGGTCGGCGAGCGGGTGCACCTCGAGCGTGACCCCGAGTCGGGTCGCCAGGGTCACCAGGTTGCCGGCGCGCGCGGGGTCCCGCGCGAAGACCCGGACCACCGAGGCGCCCAGACGCAGGGACGCGGTCAGGGCGCTCGCCGCGGTCGCGCCGCTGCCCAGGATCGTGGCCGTGCCGCCGTGGCGGAGTCCGGGCAGGTGCCCCAGTGCTGCGACCGGGCGGACCAGCCCCTCGACGTCGGTGTTCGCGCCGTGGAGCAGCACCCGGTCGCCCGAGGTCCGGAACGCCACGGTGTTCGCGACACCGAGCTCGTCGACCAGAGGCGTCGTCCGGTCCAGGAGCGGCAGCACCTCGCGCTTGAGCGGCATCGTCAGGCTGAGCCCGCGCTGCTCCGGGCCCAGCCCCGCGACGAACGCGTCGAGCCCGCCGGACGCGACCTCGTGCCTCCCGTACGTGAAGGGGACCCCGAGCACCACGTACGCCGCCAGGTGCAGCGTGGGGGAGAGCGAGTGCGCGATGGGGGAGCCGAGCACCGCGAGCGCGGTCCGGTCCGGTTCGTGCCAGGGGTGGGTCACGGTCTGAGAGCCTACCCAGCCGAGCCGGGCGGGACGTGCTTAGGGTAGCCTCACCTATGTGATCCGATCCTCTTCCCCTTCTTCGCGCGTGCGCCGCGTGCTGGCTGCCGCAGGCGCCGTCGTGGCCGCGTCGCTCGTCCTCGCCGGGTGCGCCGGTGGCTCGACGACCGCACAGTCCACCTCGTCCGCGACGGGCGACGGTGCGTTCCCCGTGTCCATCACGACCGGCCTCGGCACCACGACGATCGAGTCGCAGCCCAAGCGCGTCGTCGCCCTCGGCTGGGGCGACGCCGAGACGGCACTGGAACTCGGCGTGCAGCCCGTCGGCGCGAGCGACTGGCTGGCGTTCGGTGGCGACGGAGTCGGGCCGTGGCTCAAGGGCGCGTACACGAAGTCGCCGAAGATCATCAACACGCTCGAGCCCAGCTACGAGGACATCCTGAAGCTCAAGCCGGACCTGATCCTCGACGTCAAGTCGTCGGGCGACAAGGACCGCTACAGCAAGCTCTCCGCCATCGCGCCGACCGTGGCGATCCCGAGGGGCGGCGCGAACTACCTCGCCACCACCGAGCAGCAGACCACGATGATCGCGAAGGCGCTCGGCAAGGTCTCCGAGGGCAAGGAGCTCCTGTCGGGGGTCGACCAGGCCTACGCCGCCGCACGCAAGGCCCACCCGGAGTTCGACGGCAAGACCGCCGTCATCGGGTCGTACACGTCCGAGGGCTTCGGCGCCTACGCCTCGGCCGACAGCCGCGCGCAGTTCATGGAGCAGCTCGGCTTCACGATCCCGAAGCAGATCGACCGGGAAGCCGGCAAGCAGTTCTCGGTGTCGCTGTCGAACGAGAACCTCGACCTGCTCGACGCCGACCTGACCGTGATCCTGCCGATCTACGTCGACGCGTCAAAGGCCGAGGCCGACCCGCTGTTCCAGAAGGTCCCGTCCGTGCAGGCCGGCCACGACATCGTGGTCGACGACGCCGACGTGTCCTCGGCGTTCTCGATGGGCACGACCGCTGCGATCGAGTGGGCGCTCAAGCGCCTGCCGGACGAGTTCCAGGCGAAGCTCGGCTGAGCCGAGCGGACCTGCTGCACGGCTGCTGCACGGCTGCTGCACGGCCAGGAGGCCCGGGTCACCACCCACGGACCGGTTGCGGTCCACCGGGGGTGAGCCGGGCCTCCAGTGCGTTGCGTCGGCCGGTGGCCGGCCTTCGGATCGGCCGGTCAGTCAGGCAGTCGGCCCTCGGTCAGACGCCGAACGTCGATCCGAGGAAGGCGAAGAGCAGCGCGATGAGCGGGAACGAGCCCTGGATGAACGCGGTGCTGAGGTAGCGGCGGCCGGTCCCGAGCAGGACCACGGCGGCCGCGAGCATGCTCGCCGTGCCGAAGACGACGAGCGGCCAGCCGGTCGCGCCGTTGCCCGCGAAGGCGAGCGCGACACCGAGGAAGGTGCCGATCGCCAGGAACAGGTTGTAGAAGCCCTGGTTGAAGGCGAGCGAGCGGGTGGCCCTGGCCTCGGCGTCCGAGGCGATGCCGAACGTCTTGCGGACGCGGGGGCTCGTCCAGGCGATCGACTCCATGAAGAAGATGTAGACGTGGAGCAGTCCGGCGAGGATCGCGAACACGCACGAGATGACGAGGAGGACCGACATGGCTCCCATCCTCCCACTCCGTGAGCGAGGTTCCGTCATCGACGAGGTCGCGGGCAGCGCGCGCCGTTAGGCTCGGCGCATGAGCGAGTACGACGAAGCGGCCGTGGCGGAACTGCGGAGCATCCGCCAGAGCATCGACAACATCGACGCCGCCGTGATCCACATGCTCGCCGAACGCTTCAAGTACACGCAGCGGGTCGGGTACCTCAAGGCCAGTGCCGGCATGCCCGCGGCCGACCCCGCACGCGAGCAGATCCAGGTCGCACGGCTGCGGTCACTGGCGGCGGAGTCGCACCTGGACCCGGCGTTCGCGGAGAAGTTCCTGAACTTCATCGTCGCCGAGGTCATCCACCACCACGAGCAGATCGCGGAGGGCGCGTGAGCGCCGCCGACGACGCCCCGGCGTCGTCGCTGCCAGCGCTGCCGGACTTCTTCGTCGGGTCGTACACCGCCACCGGGGGCGGCACCGCGACGGGCATCTCCTTCGTGCGGGACGGTGTCGCAGCGACCGTCGCCGTGGTGGACGACCCCTCGTTCCTGGCCGTCTCGGGTGACCGCGTGTACGCCGTCTCCGAGGTCGTCGACGGCAGCGTGCACGCCTTCCGTCGGCACGGGGACGGGCCGGGGCACGGGCTGGAGCACCTGTGGCAGGCCTCCGCCGGGGGCGATGCGCCGTGCCACGTCCGGGTGGACGCGTCCGGGGTGCTCGTGCTGGCGAACTACACGTCCGGTACGGTGACCGCGGTGTCCGTCGACGACCCGCAGGCGGTCGCGACCGTGGTGCTGCCCGACGTGACCGGGCCCGACGAGGACCGCCAGGACGGCCCGCACGCGCACCAGTCGACTGCGACGCCGTGGGGGACCGTGCTGGTCGCTGACCTGGGTGGGGACGCGTTGCACGAGTTCGCGGTGTCGGGGGCGTCTGGGGCGTCTTCGCCGGGATCGTCGTCTTCGTCTTCGTCTTCGTCTTCGTCGTCGTCGTCGTCGTTGGAGCTGACGCCGGTCCGGGTGCACCACGTCGCTCCGGGAGCCGGTCCGCGGCACATGGCCTGGTACGACGGGGACCTCTTCGTCACCGGCGAGCTCGACGGGCACGTATCACGACTGCGGCGGGACGAGAACGGTGCGCTACGGGTCGTCGCCACCGCCCCGACGTGGGAGGGCGACGAGCCCGCTGCGGCGTCGGCTGTCGCCGGTGCGTCGCTGCTCAGCCACATCGAGGTCGACGAGGCCGGTCGGGTGGTCGTCGCGGTCCGGGGTCGCGACGTGATCGCCGTGCTCGACGCCTCGGACGGAGGCCTGTCGTTCGTCGGGGCGGTCTCGTGCGGTGGGTCGTGGCCGCGGCACTTCGCGCAGGTGCCCGGGTTCCTGCTCGTCGCGAACGAGCGGTCCGACGCCGTCGCGGTGCTGCCCGTGGGCGAGGACGGCGTGCCGGGAGCGCCCGTGGCACAGATCGCCGTGGGCACACCCACCTGCGTGGTGCCGGTCTAGCGACTCGTCCCGGGCCGGATGCCGGTCGGGGTCAGCGCTCGATCAGGTTCTCGAACGGTCGACCCTCGGCCAGCGCTGCCACCTGCCGACGCATCAGCTCGATCGACCGCGGCACGCTGAGGTCGGTGTTGCCTCCGACGTGCGGTGTGAGCACCGTGTTCGGCGTCGTCCAGAGCGGGTGTCCGGCAGGCAGCGGCTCGGGATCGGTGACGTCGAGGCCGGCAGACAGGCGTCCGCTCGTGAGTTCGGCGACCAGGGCATCGGTGTCGACGACCCGACCACGCGCGACGTTGACCACGAGGGCGCCGTCGGGCAGTGCGGCCAGCAGCGCGGCGTCGACCAGCTGGTCGGTCTCGTCCGTGAGCGGCGCGATGAGCACCAGCACGTCCGTGGTCCGCGCCAGGTCCGGCAGCTCGCCGAACGCGTGCACGTGGCGGCCGTCCTGTTCGCGCGCGGTCCGGGCGACGACGGTGACGTCCGTGCGGAACGCCTCGAACCGGGTCGCGATGGCTCGGCCGATGGCGCCGTAGCCGACCACGGTGACCCGCCGGTCGGCCAGCGAGCGGGTCGTCCGGACGTCCCAGACCTGGTTGGTCCGGTCGATCTGGAACTGCCCGATCTCCCGCAGGGCCGTCAGCGCCAGCCTCACGGCGAGCTCGGCCGTCTCGTCGTCGTGGATCCCGCGGCCGTTCGCGAGCTGCGCGTGGTCGGGGACGTGCGGCACCGCGTGCTCGTACCCGGCGCTCGGCAGCTGCAGCAGCTGCAGGTGCGGCAGGTCGTGGACGTACTGCCACCGGTGCCGCCCCTGGAAGTAGAACGGCAGCAGCGTGACCGCCACGTCGTCCGGGCGGCCGTACGGCTGCTCGAGGTCCCACACGTCGAGCTCGACGCCGTCCGGCACAGGGCCGAAACGGTCGACGAGCTCGGCGAAGGGCAGCGTGACGATGCGGGTCTGGCCCTCGGCGGTCACGATGCGCGGGTCAGCTGTCCGTGCGCGGCGAGAACGTGCCGTCGGACGCCAGCGGGCCGCGGCCCAGGACGCCTTCGGTGACGGTCTCCTGGATGACGTCGCCGAAGCGGCCGGGGAGCGTGGCGTCGTGCGTGCCGCGGAGTTCGCCGACCGAGGCCTGGAACGCGCCCTGGACCTCGAGTGCCTGGGAGTGGCCGTCGGTGACGCCGATGCGCAGCACCGGGAAGCCCCGGCCGGCGCACAGACCCTGGAACCGGACGTCGTCCTCGCGCCGGACGGTGACGATCACGCGCGCCGTCGACTCGGAGAACAGGGCCGTGGCGACGTCGATGCCGTCGCGCTCCTGCAGCTCGTCGAGCACGACGCGGGCGCCGACCCCGAACCGCAGCACCGACTCGGCGAGCGACTGGCCGAGGCCGCCGTCCGCCAGGTCGTGGGCGCTGGTCAGGAGCTGCTCATCGGTCGCTGCCTGCAGCAGACCGGCGAGCTCCTTCTCGCGCGCCAGGTCGACCTTGGGCGGACGACCGCCGAGGTGCCCGTGCACCGTGCCGGCCCACGCCGACCCGTCGAGCTCGAGCGAGGTCGTGCCGAGCAGGTAGATGTTGTGGCCGTCGTCCTGCCAGCCGGACGGCACGCGCTTGGCGACGTCGTCGATGACCCCGAGCACGCCCACCACGGGGGTGGGGTGGATCGGCGTCGAACCGGTCTGGTTGTAGAACGACACGTTGCCGCCGGTGACGGGGATGCCGAGCTCCATGCACCCGTCGGCCAGGCCCTCCACCGCCTGGGAGAACTGCCACATCACCTCGGGGTTCTCGGGGGAGCCGAAGTTCAGGCAGTCGGTGACCGCGGCCGGCACTGCGCCCGTGACGGCGACGTTCCGGTAGGCCTCTGCCAGGGCCAGTCGTGCACCCTGCTTCGGGTCGAGCTGGCAGTAGCGGCCGTTCGCATCGGTGGCGATCGTGACGCCCAGGCCAGTTTCCTCGTCGACGCGGATCATGCCGCCGTCGTCGGGGAAGGACAGGGCGGTGTTGCCGAGCACGTAGGTGTCGTACTGGTTCGTGACCCAGTTCTTCGACGCCAGGTTCGGCGACCCGAGCAGCTGCAGGAACTGGGCCTTGAGCGCCGGACCCGTCTCCGGGCGGTCGAGCGACTCGGCGCCGTCGGCCTGCAGGGCGTCGATCCAGCTCGGGTAGGCGACCGGACGGTCGTACACCGGGCCGTCGACGGCGACGGTGCGCGGGTCGACGTTGACGATCTCCTGGCCCTGCCAGTCGATGACGAGACGGCCGGTGCCGGTGACCTCGCCCAGGACGCTCGTCTCGACCTCCCACTTGCCGACGACGGCCAGGAAGGCATCGAGCTTGTCGGGGCGGACGACCGCCATCATGCGCTCCTGGCTCTCCGACATCAGGATCTCTTCGGCGGTGAGCGTGGGGTCGCGCAGCAGGACGTCGTCGAGCGAGATGTGCATGCCGCCGTCGCCGTTGCTGGCGAGCTCGGACGTGGCGCACGAGATGCCCGCGGCGCCGAGGTCCTGGATGCCCTCGACGAGTTCCTCGTGGAAGAGCTCGAGGCAGCACTCGATCAGGACCTTCTCGGCGAAGGGGTCACCGACCTGCACGGCGGGACGCTTGGTCGGGCCGCCCTCGGTGAAGGTGTCGGACGCCAGGATCGACGCGCCGCCGATGCCGTCGCCGCCGGTGCGGGCACCGAACAGGACGACCTTGTTGCCGGCACCGGAGGCGTTCGCCAGGTGCAGGTCCTCGTGCCGCAGGACACCGACGGCCAGGGCGTTGACGAGCGGGTTGCCCTGGTACACCGGGTCGAAGTAGGTCTCGCCGCCGATGTTCGGCAGGCCGAGGCAGTTGCCGTAGAACGAGATGCCGCCGACGACGCCGTGCACGACCCGTGCCGTGTCCTCGTGGTCGATGGCGCCGAAGCGGAGCTGGTCCATCACCGCGACCGGGCGTGCGCCCATCGAGATGATGTCGCGGACGATGCCGCCGACGCCCGTGGCTGCGCCCTGGTACGGCTCGACGTACGACGGGTGGTTGTGCGACTCGACCTTGAAGGTCACCGCCCAGCCGTTGCCCACGTCGACGACACCGGCGTTCTCGCCCATGCCGACCATCAGGTCCTTCTGCATCTCCGGCGTGACCTTCTGGCCGAACTGCCGCAGGTAGTTCTTGCTCGACTTGTACGAGCAGTGCTCCGACCACATGACGGAGTACATCGCCAGCTCGCCGGACGTGGGGCGGCGGCCGAGGATCTCGCGGATCTTCGCGTACTCGTCGGCCTTGAGCCCGAGTGCCTCGTACGGCTGCTCCTTGTCGGGCGTCGCGGCGGCGTCCTGCACGGTGTCGGGCTTCGGGCGAACGTGGGTCGTCACGGTGGTGTTGTTCCCTGTCACTGGCGTCGTGTCCGTCACTTGACGAGCGTCGACTCGATCACGGAGGTGAAGAAGGTCAGGCCGTCCGTGCCGGAGGCCATCGCCGCGGGGGTGTCCGGGCCGAACCCGGGTTCCGTCGCGTGCTCGGGGTGCGGCATGAGGCCGACGACGTTGCCGCGCTCGTTGGAGACGCCGGCGATGTCGTCGATCGAGCCGTTCGGGTTCACGCCGACGTAGCGGAACACCACCTGGCCGTTGTCCTCGATGCGCTTGATCTCGTCAGCGTCGGCGACGAACCGGCCGTCCGCGTTCTTGAGCGGGATGGTGATCTCCTGCTCGGCGCTGAACCCCGAGGTCCAGGCCGTACCGACGTTCTCGACGCGGAGCTTCTGGTCACGCCGGATGAACTGCTGGTGGGCGTTCCGCGTGTGCGCACCGGGCACCAGGCGTGCCTCTGCCAGCATCTGGAAGCCGTTGCAGATCCCCAGGACGGGCATGCCCTTGCGGGCGACGTCGATGACCTCGGCCATGATCGGGGCCTTCGCGGCGATGGCACCGGCACGGAGGTAGTCGCCGTACGAGAACCCGCCGGGGAGCACGATGGCGTCGACGCCTTGCAGGTCGTGGTCGCCGTGCCAGAGCGCGACCGGCTCGGCACCGGCGAGACGGACCGCACGCTGGGCGTCGCGGTCGTCGAGCGAACCGGGGAACGTGATGACGCCGATGCGCATCGCGGTCACTCCGCGTCGTCCTCGACGACACTGACCGAGACGACGTCCTCGATCACGGCGTTGGAGAAGACGTCGACCGCGATGTCGCGGACCTCGGCGAGGCGGGCGTCGTCGACGGGGCCGTCGACGGTCACCTCGAACCGCTTGCCGATGCGGACGTTGGTCAGGTCGTTCTTGCCGAGGCGGGCGAGGGCGTTGCCCACCGCCTTGCCCTGGGGGTCGAGGATCTCGGCCTTCGGCATGACCTCGACGACGATCGTTGGCACGTGTTCACTCCAGCACGGTGGGTCGGTTGGGGACGTGACGAGTCTAGTTGGCACGCGCGGCTCGTCGGAGCCGGTTGTGGAGAACTGATCCGGAGCGTATATTCGAAGTGGAATAGTCGCGTTGGATCATCGGACAGGAGGCCCAGGTGACGTCGCTCACACCGCTCGCGTTCGCCGCGCTCGGCTTGCTCGCCGAGTCGCCGATGCACCCCTACGAGATGTTCCAGACGATGCTCCACCGGCGTGAGGACGAGAACGTCAAGGTGCGGCCCGGCACGCTCTACCACCAGATCGGCCGCCTGGTCGACCTCGGGTACGCCGAGGCCCTCGGCACCGCGCGCGAAGGTAACCGCCCGGAACGCACGACCTACGCGATCACCGACCACGGGCGTGCTGCGCTCGAGTCCGGCCTGCGACGCATGATCGCCGAACCGGCCGACGAGTACCCCGAGTTCCACCTCGCGGTCGCCCACGTCGACAACCTGACCGCCGACGACGCGGCGACCGCGCTGCGGGCACGCGTCGACGCACTGCGAGCCCGACGCGACGAGTACGACGTCGCCGCCACGAGCCTCCAGGACAAACGTCTGGCCGAGCGCTTCTGGCTGGATCTGTCGTACGTGCGTGCCATGCTCACCGCACAGATCGAGTGGCTCTCCGCCACCGCCGACCGCATCGCGGACGGCGTCCTCCCCTGGGACGGCCCGGCCCTCCCCAACCAGACCTCCACGAACAGCAAGGAACCCACTCGATGACCTCTGTCGCCCCGGCCCCCGCGGCCACCGAGAAGAAGCCGTGGCCGGCCCTCTGGGCCCTCGTCGTCGGCTTCTTCATGATCCTGGTCGACTCGACCATCGTGTCGGTCGCCACCCCCACCATCGCCGAGAAGCTGAACGCCGACATCAACGCCGTCATCTGGGTGACCAGTGCCTACCTGCTGGCCTACGCGGTGCCGCTGCTGATCACCGGCCGGCTCGGTGACCGCTTCGGCCCGAAGGTGCTGTACCAGACCGGGCTCGTCGTCTTCACGCTCGCCAGCCTGTGGTGCGGGTTCGCGGGCTCGATCGAGATGCTGATCCTCGCCCGTGTCGTGCAGGGTCTCGGCGCGGCCATGATGACGCCGCAGACCATGGCCGTCATCACCCGCATCTTCCCGCCGCAGAACCGCGGCGCCGCGATGGGCCTGTGGGGGGCCGTCGCCGGTGTGGCCTCGCTGGTCGGGCCGATCGTCGGCGGGCTGCTCGTCGACGGCTTCGGCTGGGAGTGGATCTTCTTCGTCAACGTGCCGGTCGGCATCGTGGCGTTCGTGCTCGCGCAGCGCTTCGTCCCGTCGTTCGAGCGGCACGGGCACCGGTTCGACTACCTCGGCATCGTGCTGAGCGCGGTCGGGCTGTTCCTGCTGGTGTTCGGCATCCAGGAAGGCGAGACCTACGACTGGGGCGTCATCACCGGGGTCATCTCGGTCTGGTCGCTCATCATCGCCGGCATCGTCGTGCTCGTCGCCTTCGTGGTGTGGCAGGGCGTGCAGAAGGGCGAGCCGCTGCTGCCGCTCGGGCTGTTCAAGGACCGCAACTTCACGCTCGCCAACATCGCGATCACGGCGGTCGGTGTGGCGATCTCCTCGTTCGCGCTGCCGATCATGCTCTGGGCCCAGGACGTCCTGCGCTTCTCGCCGACCCAGGCCGCGCTGCTGCTCGTCCCGCAGGCCCTGATCGCTGGCGGCCTCTCACCCCTCGTGGGCAAGAAGTTGACCGTGTGGAACCCGCGCTGGGTCGCTGCGTTCGGGCTCGCGTGCTTCTCGGGCGCCCTCTTCTGGTTCGGCGCGCTGCTGGCCGGCGGAGCCGCCTGGGGCTGGGTCATCCTGCCGAGCGCGCTCCTCGGCCTCGCCAACGCGTGCATGTGGGGGCCCCTGTCGGTCTCCGCGACGCGCAACCTGCCCCCGAAGCTCGCCGGTGCGGGTTCGGGTGTGTACAACACCACCCGGCAGATCGGTGCGGTCCTCGGTTCGGCCGGCATCGCCGCACTGATCGAGGCTCGGATCACCGCGAACTTCCCGGCGCAGTCCGGCGGTGCGTCAGCCGGTGGCGCGGAGCAGCAGGTCGGTGCGCTGCCCGCGTTCCTGCAGCAGCCGTTCGCCACGGCCATGGGGCAGTCCCTCGTGTTGCCGGCAGTGGTGCTCGTCGTCGCGATCGTCGCGGCGCTGTTCCTGGCGAAGCCGAAGCAGACCGTCGCGTGGGGCAACACCGGCTCCGTCGCGACCCAGCCCGGCGCCCCGACTGACGCCGCGCCGGCCGACGGCCCCGCTGCGCCGGCCGGGCACGGTGCCCACGCCGCTGCGCCTGCGCCCGCTTCCCCGGAAGAGGAGCTCGCCGCTGCCGACCACCACGGGCGGCACTCCGGCGCCGAGTAGTCGGCACACGCCTGCGTTCCGACGCCCCCGGCCACACACGTGGTCGGGGGCGTCGTCGTGTGTGGGCCCGGCTGCCGCTCGGACGTTGTGTGCGTCGTGTGCGCCGAGGCGACAGATCTGGCCGTCGCGCGGACGTCGTGTGCGCCGAAGCGACAGATCTGGCCGTCGCGCGGACGTCGTGTGCGCCGAAGCGACAGATCGCGTCGAACATCCGGCGGCGAAGTGTCGCTTTCGCGGAGGTGGAGGCCGGGCGGCGGCGGCAGGCGTGGCGGCTCGCGCGACCAAGCCGTGGTCGTACGACAGCGGCGGTGTCGTTCCGAGTCGGCAGCGCTCCCGGGGTGATGCGGCCGCATGCTCCGTCACCGCGCGAGACGATCACGTGGCGTCGTGTCGAACGATGCGGATCGATCGAGTGTGTCCGCATCGTTCGACTTCGCAGATGACGTTCTCGCGGCGCGGTGTCGGCAGGTGCGTCTGCATGTTCCGACTGGCGGGCAGGGGATCCAGCTGGCGCGACAAGACCGACGTCGTACGACAGCGGCGGTGTCGTTCGGAGTCGGCAGCGCTCCCGGGCACCGGGCAGCGGGCAGCGGGCGGCGGGCATCCACACAGCGGGCAGCGGGCAGCGGGCAGCGGGCGGCGGGCGGCGGGCATCCGCACAGCGGGCAGCGCGGCGCCCCGCGCGCCCGTCACCCCCGGCGGGACAGGTGCTCGCGGGTGAGCGCCTCCATCTCCTCGTCGGACAGGGCGTCGACGGTGCGGGCCTCGCGGCGGTCGGTCCGCTGCCACCGCACGAACAACGAGATCAGCACGGGGATGTCCGCCACCTCGGCGATGAACCACAGCAGGTCGCCCGCCAGGTGCTGGTCGCGCAGGGGTGACGGGAACCAGGCCGGTCCGACCGCCATCCGCGTCGCACCGTCGAGCACGTGGTCGGTGATCCGCAGCACGATGCCGGGGATCGCGTCGAGCATGAGCTCCACGAACGCCAGCAGGAACTCGGCCGTGACGAACGTCGACGAGCGGACCAGCCCGGGCTCGGACAAGGGCGCGAGCAGCCCGAAGCCGAGCATCGGCACGAGCACCGTGATCGCCACCGCTCCCACCGCGGACGTGCGGATCACGGCCGACAGGGGCGTCAGCAGCAGGCAGAACAGCGCGAGGGCGACCAGGGGCGAGACGATCGCGGTGCCGAGCAGCCGCACCGGCCGCGACTGCATGACCGCGGTGGCGGCGCGGGCGAGGGGAGCCGGGCCTCCCGACCGGAGCAGCCCCAGCGGAGCGGCGAAGGCCGCGAACGTCGGCACGGCGAAGAACAGCAGCGCGAGCCGCAGGACGAAGGCCCAACGCAGGGTCTGGTCGTACACGCCGACGATGCCGAACTGCAGCACGCCGAAGAGCGCGAGCGCACCGATGAACGACAGCGTCCGCCACCAGGGCCAGCGGGTCCCGCGGCGACGGGCCGCGACGATCCACCAGCCGTACGACCCCGCTGCGGCGACGAGCATGACGAGGGCCAGCGGGTCGAGGTGCCAGATGCTCCAGAACTCGGACGGTGACGGCGTGGGGTGCCTCCTGCGGGTCGTGCGGCAGGGACATCCTCCGCTCGCAGGTCGTGCTGCCGACCGGACGGACGGGGCGTCGCGATGAGAACCAGCTCAGACCGTGTAGCGTTACGCCTGTCTTGATCGATGCAAGAAAGGGAGTCGCCATGGACGCCGACGCCGAACTGCTTCGTTCCGCCGGGCTCCGCGTGACCACTCCGCGACTGGCAGTCCTGCGCGCGACCGCCTCACTGCCGCACGCCACCGCCGACGACCTGTTGACCGCGCTGGCCGCGGAGCTCCCGACCACCAGCCACCAGGCGGTGTACGGCGTCCTCGCGGCGTTGACCGGGGCCGGGCTCGTCCGGCGGATCGAGCCGGCGGGCAGCCCGGCGCGGTACGAGCGACGCACCGGCGACAACCACCACCACATCGTGTGCACCGTGTGCGGGACGATCGCGGACGTGGACTGCGCGGTCGGGCACGCCCCCTGCCTGACGCCGTCCGAGACCCACGGGTTCGCCGTCACCACCGCCGAGGTCACCTACTGGGGCATCTGCGACCGGTGCGCGGCAGCCGAGCACGACGACGTGACGACCACAGCGCCCGCCCCGACCCCGGCGTGATCGCGCACCCCCAGACCAACCCGAGCCACCCTGACCGAACCAACCGTTCCACCCAAGGAGGAACCGTGTCCGACCAGAACACGACGACCGGCACGCCGGCCGCCACCCCGACCACCACGACCAACAGCGGCGCCCCCGTCTCGAGCGACCAGCACTCCATGGGTGTCGGCGCCGACGGCCCCCTCGCGCTGCACGACCACTACCTGGTCGAGAAGCTCGCCCAGTTCAACCGCGAGCGCGTGCCGGAGCGCGTCGTCCACGCGAAGGGCGGCGGTGCGTTCGGCACCTTCACCGTGACGCACGACGTGTCGCAGTACACCCGCGCCGCGTTCCTGCAGCCCGGCAAGCAGACCGAGATGCTCGCCCGCTTCTCGAGCGTCGCCGGTGAGCAGGGCTCCCCGGACACCTGGCGCGACCCGCGCGGCTTCGCGCTGAAGTTCTACACCGAAGAGGGCAACTACGACCTCGTCGGCAACAACACC
Source organism: Curtobacterium sp. MCBA15_001 (assembly GCF_001864835.1). Taxonomy (GTDB): domain Bacteria; phylum Actinomycetota; class Actinomycetes; order Actinomycetales; family Microbacteriaceae; genus Curtobacterium. The sequence continues at coordinate 70,120 of NZ_MJGI01000004.1, forward strand.
CCGGTGTTCTTCATCCGCGACGGCATCAAGTTCCCCGACTTCATCCGCTCGCAGAAGCGCCTGCCCGGTTCGCACCTGCGTGACCACGACATGCAGTGGGACTTCTGGACCCTGTCGCCCGAGTCGGCGCACCAGGTCACGTGGCTGATGGGCGACCGTGGCCTGCCGGCGAGCTGGCGGAACATGGACGGCTTCGGCTCGCACACGTACCAGTGGATCAACGCCGAGGGCGAGCGCTTCTGGGTCAAGTACCACTTCCAGACCCAGCAGGGCCACGAGACCCTCACGCAGGAGGACGCCGACCGCATCGCCGGCGAGGACGCGGACTTCCACATCCGCGACCTGCACGCCGCGATCGAGCGCGGCGACAACCCGCGCTGGACCCTCAAGGTGCAGGTCATGCCGTACGAGGACGCCGCGAGCTACCGCTTCAACCCGTTCGACCTGACGAAGGTCTGGCCGAAGGGTGACTACCCGCTCATCGAGGTCGGCACGATGGAGCTCAACCGGAACCCGGAGAACTACTTCGCCCAGATCGAGCAGGCCACCTTCGCGCCCTCGAACTTCGTCCCCGGCATCGCGGCCAGCCCCGACAAGATGCTCCTCGCGCGCATCTTCAGCTACGCGGACGCCCACCGCTACCGCGTCGGCACGAACCACGCGCAGCTGCCGGTCAACGCTCCGAAGAACGAGGTGCACTCGTACTCGAAGGACGGCGCGATGCGCTTCGACTTCCAGCAGTCCGAGGTCCCGGTGTACGCGCCGAACTCGCTCGGTGGCGCGCACGCCGACCCGAACGCCACGGACGACGCTCCCGGCTGGGAGTCCGACGGTGCGCTGCAGCGCTCCGCCGCCACGCTCCACCCCGAGGACGACGACTTCGGCCAGGCCGGCACGCTGGTCCGCGAGGTCCTCGACGACGCGGCCCGCGAGCGCCTCGTCGGCAACATCGCCGGGCACGTCTCGAAGGTCACGCGCGACGACCTGCGCGAGCGCGTCTTCGCCTACTGGACGAACGTCGACGCCGACCTGGGTGCGCGCGTGCGCGCAGCGGTCGCGCCGAGCGCGCCGGGTTCGAACGAGGACCCCGCGGAGGTCGCGGTCGAGGCGTAGCCAGCCACACGACGGACGGGAGGCCCGGTGCCAGCTGGCACCGGGCCTCCCGTCCGTCTGTCGGGACGTCAGACCTGTTGGCCGTTCAGCCAGATCGGGCCCGACGGCCAGTCCTCCAGGGCGGCGGTGACGGGCCGGACCATCCATCCGCCCTGCTCGGTCTCGGTGACCCCGGCCCCCTCGGCCGTGAAGGCCGAGAACGTGCCGACGGCGTCCGGGATCTCGTGCCAGCCCATGTGCGCGTAGAAGGGGATGCGGTCCTCGCCGGCGCCGAGGAACCCGTACGGCACGCGGAGCCCCTCGAGCACGGCGTGTGTGCGGTCGAGCAGCTCGCGGCCGATGCCCGTGCCCTGCAACCGGGGCGCGACGGCGACGATGCCGGTGTCGCCGACCAGGACGTCCTGCCCGCCGACCGTGATGAACATGCGGCGGATCCCGACGTGGGCGAGCACGACGCCGTCGGCATCCCGCGCGATGACCCGGCGCTCGGGCTGCATGCCGGCGTAGTCACGACCGCCCACGTACCAGTGCGACCAGTCGGGGAACGCCTGTCCCAGCATCGCCGCAATGCCTTCGTGGTCGGAGAGGTTCAGCGCGTTCTCCTCGACCACCTCCCACCGGATGTCGTCGCTCATGCGTCCATCCTGCACGGGTGCTCCTGCGTCGGGCCGTGGCCGACGGCGCCGCCCCCACCCTCGCGAGAAAGCGACAGATCGCCCCGAACGTTCGGCGCCGGTCTGTCGCTTTCGGGAACGGGGCGAGCCTCGTTCCCGCGAAAGCGACAGATGACGGCGAGATGCCGAGGGAGAAGTGTCGCTTTCGCGCAGGCGGACTGCCGCGCGCGCGGGACCGCCGACCCGCCCGCGTCAGCCGCGACCGGGCGTGGTGACCTCGATGCGGTTCGCCCACGGGTCCTCGAACGCGACGGTCCGGCCGTCGTCCGCGGTCTGCACCCCGGTGTCGTGCATCCGAGCGACGAGCGCGCCGAGGTCGTCCGCCGCGGGCACCTCGATGCGGACGAGCCCGAGGCCGAGCGCGAGCTGCCGACGACCGGCGCCCCGCGAGTTCCACGTGTTCATCGCCATGTGGTGGTGGTAGCCGCCGGCGCTGACGAACAGCGCTTCGCCCCAACCAGCGGTGGTCGCGAAGCCGAGCTTGTCCACGTAGAACGCCCGCGCGGTGGGCACGTCGCCGACGGACAGGTGCACGTGGCCCACCCGCCCGGGCTGTGCCGCGGCGGACTCGAGCGCGGACGCGGTCAGGTGCTCCTGCAGGAACGCGTTCGGGTCGACGTACTTCGTGTCCATGTCGACCATGCCGTGCGTCCACGACCACTCGGTCCGGTCGCGGTCCCAGTAGAGCTCGACGCCGTTGCCCTCGGGGTCGGTGAAGTAGAAGGCGTTGCTGACGAGGTGGTCGGCGCTGCCGGTGAACGACTGCGGGTACTGCGTGGCGACGGAGTACAGCGCTGCCGCCAGGTCGGCGCGGGTGTCGAAGAGGATCGCGGTGTGGAACAGCCCGGCCTCGTGCGGGGCGGCGTGCTGCATCGACGGTGCGTGCTCGAGGACCACGATCGGCGTCGTGCCACGTCCGAGCACGGCGACCCCGCCCGCGTTCGACAGGAGCGCGAGCCGGATGCCGTCCCGGTAGAAGGCGGTCATCCGGTCGAGGTCGGCGACCCGGAGCGTGACGGCGCCCATCGCGGTGTCGGCGGCGAGGAGGTCCTGCGTGTGCATGCCATCAGTGTGCGCCGAATTGGTTGACGCGTCAACTAAATCGGTGTCGCCATCGCCACGGGCGAACGACCCGTCACCGTGCGCTGAACCCGCCGTCCGACCTGAGCAACTGCCCGTTCACCCAGCCGCCGTCCGGCCCGAGCAGGAACCGGACGAGCGCGGCGGTGTCCGACGGCAGCGACGGCCGCCCGAGCGGGGTCTGTTCGGCGGCGGAGCGACGGATCTCGTCGGTCATCCACCCGGTGTCGTTCGGCCCGGGACTGACCAGGTTCGCACTCACCCGGACGTCGCCGAGCTCCTGCGCGGCGCCGATCACCAGCCGGTCGAGTGCGCCCTTGCTCGTGCCGTACGGCAGGTTGAACCCCACGTGGTCGCTCGTCAACGCCACGACCCGGCGGCGGTCGAGCGGCGCGTCCGCTCCCGCGCGGAGCCGCGCTGCGTACGCCTGCACGAGCAGGAACGGTGCGCGGACGTTCACCGCCAGGTGCCGGTCGAACGACTCGAGGGTGGTCGACGCGAAGTCCGAGGCCACCGACTCGCAGTGCGACATCACGATCGCGGTGACGGGAGCGCCCGCCTCGGCCTCGGTGCGGCCGACGAGCGCGGCCGCCTGTTCCGGATCGGCCAGGTCGACCGGGAGGCGCGTCACCGTCGCACCCGCGTGCTCGCACTCGGCGACGACGGCGTCGATCCCTGCCGGATCGGCGGCTCCGTGCACGCGGTCGTCGTACGGGCCCCACCACGAGACGGCCAGGTCCCAGCCGTCGGCCGCCAGTCGCGCCGCGATCGCGGCGCCGATCCCGGCCCTGCGGCCGACACCGGTCACCAGGGCGAGTGGTCTGCGGGTCATGGGTCGGGCCTCCTGTCCGGCGCCGCGGCGCGCCGACGCGGCCAGCCTGCCACAGGGGCAGGATGGGCAGATGCCCCGCTCCCGCCCCGCTCCGGGTGACCTGGACGTCGAGCACGTCCGCGACCGCCTGTCGTCGTACGTGTACGGCAACATCACCGTGCTCGCCGCGGCCATCGCCGTCGACCCCGACGCGATCCGCCACGGCTCGGCGGTGTGGGCGGTCCTGGCCACCGCCGTGCTGACGTACGCGGCGCACGTGCTGTCGCACCTGGTGGCGCACGGCGTCGGTGAGCAGGACACCTCCGACGACGCCCGCCGCGAGTCGTTCGCGACGATCGCGCGGAACGCGAACCCGATCGCGACCTCGGGCCTGATCCCCGCCGTCCTGTACGCCGTGGCGTGGGCCGGCTGGGTCCCTGAGCAGTGGGCGCAGACCGCTGCGCTCGTGATCCTGGTCGTCCGCATCGGCCTGGTCGGGGTCTTCATGCAGCGGTTCAGCGGTCGGAAGCCCACGTTCCTCGGGCTCTGGGGTGGCATCGTGCTGGCAGCGGTGGCGTTCGTCATCGGCTTGGCGAAGGTGGTGTTGACGCATTGAGCGAGTCGTCGTCGGACCGCGCGCGCCCGCGCTGGAAGTTCCTGCGCGACCTGGTCGTCATCGTCGTGGTGGCCCTGCTCGCGTCGTTCCTGGTCAAGGCGTTCCTGGTGCGGTCGTTCTGGATCCCGTCCGGGTCGATGCAACAGACGCTCATGATCGACGACCGGGTGCTCGTCAACGAGCTCGTGCCGCGGGTGGCGCCGGTGCGACGGGGCGACGTCGTCGTGTTCCGCGACCCGGGCGGCTGGCTCGGCCCGGGCATGGGCGACGACCTGGTCAAACGGGTGATCGGCATGCCGGGAGACACCGTGACGTGCTGCGACGCCCAGGGCCGGCTCTCGGTCAACGGGCACCCGGTGGACGAGTCCTACGTGGTGCGCTCGCCGGGGTCGGACCGCGTGGCGGCGGACGACTTCTCCGTGACGGTGCCGGCAGGGCAGCTCTGGGTGATGGGCGACAACCGGTACGACTCGGCGGACTCCCGGGTGCACGGGACGGTGCCCGAGTCCGACGTGGTGGGTCGGGCGTTCGTGATCACGTGGCCGATCGGGCGCTGGTCGGTGCTCTCACGCCACGGGGACGTCTGGGACGCGGTGCCGGCGCCCTGACGGTGCTGGCGGCGCTGCGCGGGCGGGGGCGGGGGGCGGGCGGGACCTCGCACCGTGCGCGGACCGCACCGACCTGCGAATGCCACACCGGGCCGCGAACCTCGCACCGTGTGCGGCGGGGGTCAGCAGCCCGTCGAGGACAGCGTGACGTCGACGACCTGCCCGCTGATGATCGTCGTCGACTGCGGGCAGAGGCCGTCGGCGCGGACCGTGACCCTGCCCACGGCGACCCCGGCGAACTCGAGGGTGTCCCCGGGGAAGGCCTTCTGGTGGGCGGCCGTGCGACCGGTCGGGATCAGGACCTCGACGAAGTAGGACTGCTCGGCCTCGTTCGGCGCGACCGTCACGGCGATCCTCCCGGTCGAGTCCTGGGCCTTGCAGCCGGTCAGGACCAGGGCTGCGGCGAGCCCGACGACGAGGACAGCAGCGGGACGACGGAGCACCCGACAAGCCTACGCGGGACCGAGCAGCCAGCCGTTGTCCGCCGCGACCCGCAGCGCCTCGGAGGCGTTCCGGGCCGCGGTCTTGCCGATCGCCGCGGACAGGTGGTTCCGCACGGTGCCCTCGGACAGGTGCAGCGCCGCAGCCACCCCGGCGACCGTCGAGGCCGTGCGGAAGGCGATGAGCGCATCGGTCTCGCGCGGGGTCAGCGGCGACGGGCCGGCCGCCAGGGACTCCGCCGCCAGGACCGGATCGACCACGCGCAGCCCGGCGGCGACCCGACGGACGGCGTCGGCGAGCTGCTCGGCGGGCGTGTCCTTGACGACGAACCCCGCGGCACCGGACTCGAGCGCTCGCCGCAGGTAGCCCGGCCGCCCGAAGGTCGTGACGATGAGCGACCGACAGGACGGCAGCGCCGCGGCGAGCTGGGCTGCTGCCGTCAACCCGTCGGCACCGGGCATCTCGACGTCGAGCAGCGCCACCGTGGCGCCGAACGTGCGCGCGGCCTCGAGCACCTCGTCCCCGCGGGCCACCTGCGCCACGACGTCGATGTCCCGCTCGAGCGACAGCAACGATGCCAGCGCCCCGCGGACCAGCGCCTGGTCGTCGGCGAGCAGCACCCGGATCGTGTCGGTCATCGTCGTCCCCGTTCCACCCGGAGCAGGAACCCGCCCAGGTCGCTCGTCCCCGTCGTGACGCTCGCCCCGACCGCGTCGGCGCGCTCGCGCAGCCCACGCAGCCCGTTGCCGCCGAACACCGGGGCCCCGACGACGGCGTCCCCGACCGGTCCGCCGTCCAGGACCCCGGTCCCGTCGTCCTCGATCGTCAGCGCGGTCCGGCTGATCGTGACCCGCGCAGCCGAGGCGCCGGCGTGCCGCACCACGTTCGTGACCCCCTCGCGCAGCACCCACGCGAACAGGCTCCGCACGTCGGCCGCCGCCGCGTCGCCGGAGGCGGGCAGCGTCGCGTCGATCGACGCCGCGGTCAGCGCGGCCCGGGCGGAGACCAGCTCGGCGTCGAGCGACGCCTCGCGGTACCCGCTCACGGCCTGGCGCAGCCCCTGCAGGGCCTCGCGGGAGAGGCGTTCGACGTCCTGCATCTCGGCCACGGCACGCGCGGGGTCGACGTCGACCAGGCGTGCGGCGAGCTCGGACTTCATCGTCACGACGGTGAGCGTGTGCCCGAGCACGTCGTGCAGGTCGCGGGAGAACCGCGCGCGCTCCTCGACCACGGCCAGCCGGGTGATCTCGTCCTGCGCCACCCCGAGGCGGTCCTCGGCCTCGCGCTGCCGCCCGAAGAACAGCATCGAGGCGCCCACCGACACCGAGATGAACGGCGCGAAGAGGATCCCCGAGCTCGCTGCGGCATCCCACCCCATCGTCGCCGCGACGGCGAACTGGCCGCCGACGGTCACCAGCGCGACGGTCACGGCGACCCACACCCGTGCGGCGACGAAGCCGGACAGGGACACGAGCAGCAGCCACGACCACACCGCGAGCGGGCCGATCACCACGAGCAGCAGTCCGGAGCACACCGCGAAGAGCCCGACCACGACGCTCCGGCCGACCAGTCCACGGCGCCACATCAGCTCGGGGGCCAGCAGGTAGAAGCCGTACAGGACCGCCAGGGCCAGCGTCGCGCCGACGTGCTCGGCGAGCGACCGGTCGTCGGTCCAGAGCGCGATGAGCAGCAGCGACTGCCACAGCAGCCCGAACACGGCCCCGCCGTACCAGCGGCGACGGGAGACGCGGACCTCGGCGTCGTCACGGCTGGGCGGAGCGGCCCACGGGAACGCCCGGGAACGCGCCGGACGGGAGGCCCGTGGGGCCTCCCGCACGCTCGTCACGTCCTCCACGTGGGCGAGTGTAGGGCGCTCGGTCACTGCCGTGCCGCGTCGCGGCGGTAGCGCCAGACGATCACGGCACCGAGGACGACCGCCCAGCCGGTCAGCACGAGCGCGGGCTCGAGCATGCCGGCCGTCCCGGTGGCCCCGGCGCCCATCTGCCCGATCCGGTTGAGCCAGTACGAGGGCAGCAGGTGCGCGACGTCGCCCATCCACGCCGGCATGACCGACAGCGGGACCCAGAGCCCGCCGAGGATCGCCAGGCCCATGAACACCACCATGAAGAGCGGCTGCGCGAAGGACGGCTTGGCGAACTGCCCGATCAGCACGGCGATGAGCGCGAAGGGCACCACCCCGCACCAGATGCCGGACGCGGCGGCGACCCAGTGCCCGGGGTCGAGTGCGGCATGCAGCGCCAGGACCGCGACGACCAGCGTGACGAGGATCGACATCGCGGCGAACGCCATCGCGGCGATGACCTTCGACACCAGGAACGCCCACCCGGACAGCGGCGTGATCCGGAGCTGCCGGTTCCACCCGAGCGAACGTTCGGTGACCAGGACGAACGCCTGGCTGAGCGCGGCCATCATCGCGCCGTACGACGCCATCTGCAGCGTGGTGACGACCAGGTAGCGCAGGTGGGTCGTCGGGTCGAGCTGCGATCCGTACGCGCCGCCGAACACCAGGAGCATCACGACCGGCACGGCGAAGGTGAACACCATGGCACGGACGTTGCGGAGCTGACGGGCGGTCTCGAGGGCGACGTAGCGCCAGGGGAGCCCCGCGCCGAGCGCGGGCGTGGTGGTGGAGCGGACGGGGGCGACGGCGGTCGCGGTGGTCGCGGTCATGGTCAGGCTCCGATCGGGGCTGCGGTGCGGGCGTCGGCGGCACTGCCGTCGGTGTCGGCGGTGAGGGCGAGGAAGGCGTCGTCCATGGTCGAGGCGACCACCTCGACGTCGTGGGCCTGCGGGAACGTGGTGAGCAGCGCCCGGAGGGTGGCGTCCGAGTCGTCGGTGCGCAGCGTGACGGAGCCGTGCCGGGCCTCCAGGTCGAGCGTGCCGGGCAGGACCCGCAGGACGTCGTGGGCATCGTCCGCGACGCCGCGGAAGCGGATGGTGCGGCTGGTGACGATCGCCTTGATCTCGGCCGGCGTGCCGTCGGCGACGACGCGTCCGGCGCGCAGGATGACGATCCGGTCGGCGAAGGTGTCGGCCTCGTCGAGGTAGTGGGTGGCGAAGACGACCGTGCGGCCGGCGTCGGTGAACTCGCGCATCGAGGACCAGAAGACGTGTCGGGCCTCGACGTCCATCGCGGCGGTCGGCTCGTCGAGGACCAGCAGGTCCGGGTCGGAGACCACGGCGACCGCGAAGCGTGCGCGCTGCAGCTGGCCACCGGAGAGCTTGGACACCCGGCGTCCGGCGATGTCGGTGCAGCGGGCGCGGGCGAGGGCCTCGTCGACCGGCATCGGCGCCCGGTGTGCCGCGGCGACCAGCGCGACGGCCTGCCGGACGGTCATGTCGGGCAGCAGCGCACCTCCTTGCAGCATCGCTCCGACGCGGCCCGCGACCACCGCGGTGCGCGGGTCGGCGCCGAACAGGCGGGCGGTCCCCGCGGTCGGGGTCGCCAGGCCGAGCGCCAGGTCGACGGTCGTGGTCTTGCCGGCGCCGTTCGGGCCGAGGAGGGCGACGACCTCGCCCGGACGGATCGTCAGGTCGACGCCGTCGACGGCGGTCACGGTGCCGAAGCGCTTCCGCAGGCCGCTGAGTTCGATGACCGGGCTGTCGTCCCGGGCCGCTGTCTCGTTCATGGACCCAGCGTGCCGCCGGACCGGGACACGCCCATGGTGCGTCCGTCACGGTTCCACCGTGACTTCCGTCACGGGTCGTGGATGCCCGGCGTGGCCCGCATTCTGGGGGTGCGCGTCCTCCGATGTGGGGACAGGCGCTGTCCGGACGGCGCGTTAGCGTGGAGTGCATGGCAGCCGACACCGCGAGCACCGTGCAGTCGACCTCTCCCGCGCAGGACGCGGTGCGGCGCGCAGCGCTCCTCGCGGCGCTCGACGTGGTGCAGGGCGGCGCCGAGGAACGCTTCGAGCGGATCACCCGCATCGCGCGAGAGGCCTTCGGCGTCTCCGGCTCGTTCCTCAACCTGGCCGGCGACGACCACCTGACGATCAAGTCGCAGCAGAGCGACCAGCCCTTCGGCCCGACCATCCCGCTCGACGACACCTTCTGCGGCCGCACGCTGAGCAGCCCCGGGCCGGTGCTCGTCCCCGACGCCCGCGTGGACGCCCGGTTCCGCGACCTGCCGATGGTCGTCGAGGACCCGAACGTCCGCTTCTACGCCGGCGTGCCGCTGCGCCTGGGCTCCGAGCACCTCAAGGTCGGCACGCTGTGCCTGATCGACCCCGAGCCGCGCACCCTGGACGACGACGACGTCGCCCTGCTGCAGGAACTCGGCATCTGGGCCGAGCGTGAACTCGCCGCCGGTGCCGACGAGGACCGCGTGCGTTCGGTGCTCGCCGGACTCGAGCCGAACGCCGTCACGGTGCCCGGGTGGCACGTCACGGGGATGTCGGTCCCGCACGGCGTCGTCTCCGGGGACTTCCACGACTGGCACGTCTCGGACCGCGGGCTGCACCTGACCGTCGCCGACGTGATGGGCAAGGGCATGTCGGCCGGGCTGCTCGCCGCGAACATCCGCGGCGCACTGCTCGCCCACGGCGCGGCACCCGCACCCCGGGCCGTCGGGGCCGTCGAGTCCCAGGTCGCCCCCGAGCTGAGCCGCGCGGAGTCGTTCGCCACGCTGTTCCACGGCGTGGTCGACCCGGCGACCGGCGTGCTCGAGTTCGTCGACGCGGGCCACGGTCTCGTGCTCCAGCTGCACGCCGACGGCACCGAGACGATCCACCGCTCGCTCGACCTGCCGCTGGGACTGCACCCGATCGGGTTCTCCCGCACGACGGGGTCGCTCGAGCTCGAACCCGGTGACGTCCTGATCCTGGTCAGCGACGGTGCGCTCGAGCTCTGGGACTCGACCCTGGCGTCGCTGTCACGGTTGGGCGGGCTGTACCGGAACTCGGCGGACGTCGAGACGTTCCTCGGGCGGATCCGGGCGCGGGCGGCGTCCCACGACCCGGGCGACGACCTGACGGTCGTCGTGGTCGCGCGTGACGCCTGACCGGCACGTCGGGGTCGCCCGTGACGCCTGACCGGTCGCGCGACCGGTCTGGGCGACCGCGCTACGCGCCGAGTCGGTCGATGAGCTCGCGGTAGCGTGCCGCGGTCCGGGTGACGATCTCGTCCGGCAGCACCGGCGGCGTGCCCTGCTTGTCCCAGTTCGCGCTGAGCCAGTCCCGCACGATCTGCTTGTCGAACGAGTCCGTGCGGTTGCCGGCGTCGACCGCGCGGGCGTCCCAGTAGCGGCTCGAGTCGCTCGTGAGGACTTCGTCCCCGATGCGGATCTGCCCAGCGCTGTCGTGCCCGAACTCGAACTTGGTGTCGGCGATGACGACCCCGCGCTGCAGGGCGATCGCCGCGGCCTCGGAGTAGACGTGCAGGGACAGCTCGCGCAGCGTCGCCGCGACGTCGGCCCCGACGAGTTCCTCGGTGCGCTCGAACGAGATGTTCTCGTCGTGCTCACCCTGGGGAGCCTTGTACGCCGGCGTGTAGATCGGCTCCGGCAGCCGGTCGCCGTTGGCCAGACCGGCGGGCAGTTCGACGCCGCAGACGCTGCCGGACTCCTGGTACTCGATCCAGCCGCTGCCGACGAGGTAGCCGCGCACCACGCACTCGACCGGGAACATGGTCAGCGGCATGACGTGCATCGCCCGCGCGGCCACGGACTCGGGGACCGGGGTGCTGGTGGCCGAGGGCCCGAGCAGGTGGTTCGGGACGTCGCCGAGCTGGGCGAACCAGAACCGTGACAACCGGGTCAGCAGCTCGCCCTTGCCCGGGATCGGCGGTTCGAGCGCGAAGTCGTAGGCGCTGACCCGGTCGGAGGCGACCAGCAGCAGCTCGGTGGCACCGGCCACGTCCGCGGTGCCCTGCGGCACGTAGAGCTCGCGCACCTTGCCGGAGGAGACGTGCTGCCAGCCGTCGACGTGCGGGGCGGTCATCGGGTCACCTTCGCCGCGATGTCGGTGCGGAACTGGGCGCCCTGCAGCGTGATGTCGTGCAGTCCCGCGTAGGCACGGCCCCGCGCGTCGGCGAAGTCCGACCCGGTCGCGACGACGCTGAGCACCCGGCCGCCCGTCGCGACGAGTTCGCCGTCGAGCACCCCGGTCGCCGCGTGCAGCACCGAGACGCCCGGTCGGGCAGCTGCTGTGTCGACACCGGTGATCGGACGCCCGGTCTTCGGGCTCTCGGGGTAGCCCTCGCTCGCCAGGACCACGGTGACCGCGGCCTGGTCGTGGAACTCGGGGGCCGGTACGCCGCCGAGCTGGCCGGTGGCGGCCGCGAGCATGAGCGCGCTGAGCGGGGTCGCCAGGCGGGGGAGCACGACCTGCGTCTCCGGGTCACCGAAGCGGGCGTTGAACTCGATGACCCGGACGCCCTGCTCGGTGACGATCAGGCCGCAGTAGAGCAGGCCGACGAACGGGGTGCCCTCATGTTCGAGACGGCGGACGGTCGGCAACGCCACCAGGTCGGCGACCTCGGCCACGAAGGCGGCCTCGGAGCCCCAGCGGTCGGCCAGCCACGGCAGCGGCGAGTACGCGCCCATGCCGCCGGTGTTCGGCCCGGTGTCGCCGTCGCCCAGGCGCTTGTAGTCCTGTGCCGGGCTGAGCGGGGCGACGTCGTGCCCGTCGCTCAGGAAGAACAGCGACACTTCTTCGCCGTCGAGGAACTCCTCCACCACCACCGGGCCGTGCTGCAACCAGTAGCGGGCGTGGTCGACGGCGGCCTGACGGTCCTCGGTCACGAGCACGCCCTTGCCCGCGGCCAGCCCGTCGGCCTTGACCACGTGGGGCGCACCGAGCTCGTCGATCGCGGCGATCGCTTCGTCGAGCGTGCCCGCGGAGACCGGGCGTCCGGTGGGCACCGACGCCTCGGCCATGATGCGCTTGGCGAACGCCTTGGAGCCCTCGAGCGCCGCCGCGGCCTTGCTCGGCCCGAACACGGCGATGCCGCGCGTGCGGAGCGGGTCGGCGACGCCGGCGATCAGCGGTGCCTCGGGACCGACGACGACGAGCTCGACGTCGTTCTCGAGCGCGTACTCGGCGACGAGCGGACCGTTGGTCGGGTCGAGCGACACGGTCTCGACGTCGGCGGCGATGCCGGCGTTGCCGGGCGCGACCGTGATGACGTGGCCGGCTTGTTCGGCCAGCAGCGCCGTCGTGATGGCGTGCTCGCGGGCACCGGAACCGAGGACGAGGATTCGCACCCGATCACCCTACCGAGCCGCAGCGCCCCGCCGCAGTGCACCGGCTAGCCTGTGGACATGCCGGGCCGGACGATCGACGATGCCGAGGGCGCGGCTGCGCTGACCGCCGTGGTCGCCGGGGCCACCGACCGCGCCAGCGTCGCGACGGCCGTGCGGTGGACGCTGCAGCGGCTCGCCGAGGACGTCCCGGGCAACAGCGTCGAGGTCCGCGTGCCGCCCTTCGCCGCGGTGCAGGCCGTCCCCGGTCCGCGACACACCCGTGGCACCCCGCCGAACGTCATCGAGACGGACGCGGCGACGTGGATCGCGTTGGCGACCGGTGCACTCCGGTGGGACGACCCGGCGGTGGCCGTCAAGGTCAGCGCCTCGGGATCGCGTGCGGACCTGGCGTCGTTCCTGCCGGTCCGGACGACGCCCTGACACCACAGCGCCGACACCACAGCGCCGACACGACGATCGCCGCGCCCGACACGCCGTGCAGTACCCGCGGGGATCGAATTAGGTAGCACCTACTGATGCGCCGATCCGCGCCGCGGTCCTAGCGTTGAAGTCACCGGGATTCGGACCCGACCCGAACGGGTCCGAACCCGGCAACGGGGACAACGCTACGCGATGTTCGGCACTGTGTGTCAACCATCCGGCGTGGCGTGCTGCATTCCGCAACGAATCTGCCGAATCCGGCCGCCCCGAATGCCGTTCGACCGACCCGACAACGACGTCTGGCCGGTCGTGCGGACCACGCCGTCCGCGCGGACGGACGCGCGCGCGGGGGTGCGCCCGGACGGACAGCAGACGGTCAGGCGACGCGCAGCAGGTCCACCAGCTCGGACCGGGCGTGCAGCTCCCACTTCTGGAACACCTTCGCCAGGTGCGCGTCGATCGTCCGGACCGACAGCCCGAGCTGTTCCGCGATGAGCCGGTTCGACAGCCCCTGCGCCGCGAGTTCGGCGACCTCGTACTCACGGCGGGTCAGGGGCGGTCGCGCGGCGTTGTCCGTGACGTAGAGCCCGCAGCGCGCCAGCGCCCCGTACGACGCGACGACGCGAGTCCGGTCGCCGGACCGTGACGCCGCGACGTACTCCCGCACCGCGGCGGCGAGCGGACCGTCGACGTGCGCGGCAGCCTCGCCGAGCCGCTCGAGCGTCGGGGTGGGGTCCTGCCCGCGCACGAGCGCTGCGGCGTGCAGGGTCAGGACCCCGGTGAACACGCCGAGCCAGGACCCCGTCGCGGTCGACCGGGCGATGAGCTCGTCGGCGTGCTCGAGCCCGAGCGGGTTGCCGAGCAGCACCTCGGCCCACGTGACCGACGCCGACATCTGCTCGCCGGTGATCCGCATCGCCCGGAGGGGCACGGCGCGCCACCGATCGATGGCCGTCATCGCGTCCTCGATGCGGCCCGCCGACGCCAGGGCCATCGCGAGCCGCGCCCACGGGTACGCGCCGAACCCACCGAGGTCGGCGACGGCGTACCGCTCGCAGGCCGCGGAGAACGCGGTGATCGCGTCGTCCCACCGCCGCTGCCCGATCGCCAGGTTGCCGGCGCCGATCAGCTCGAGGGTGAAGTCGTACTTCAGGAAGGGGTTCGACCGCTTGACCGAGATCGACGTGATCATGTCGTCGTAGTCGCCGCGCCAGACCTGCACCTGGTGCATCACGGACAGCAGTTCCCCGACGCTCCACGGGGCTTCCTCGACGTGCACGGTCGCGGTCGCCAGCGACGCGGTGCCCAGTGCCATCGCGTCGTCGAGCCGTCCGGCGTCGGCCAGGGCCATCACGGCGCACGGTGCGACGCACAGGAACGACATCGGCACGGTCGGCGCGCTGACGATCCCGGAGCGGTCGACCTCGTCGCGCACCTCGGCGAACCGCCCGCCCCACCCGAGGTGTGCCAGGCGGAGCAGCCGGAGCCGTTCGACTGCGCCCGGGCTGCTGACGTAGTCGCGGGCGTCCTCGGAGAGCACGACGGCCGCCGTCACGTCGTCGTCGTGGAACTGCCGGATGTTCGCCAGGGTCTCGCAGGCCTCGATCACGACGGCGTCGGCGACCTCGCCGCGACGTGCACGGACCAGGTCCCAGGCGGCCTCGGCGTCGGCGCGGCCGGCCTCGCGCCCGCTGCTGTACCCGCGCGCCAGGGACCGCAGGCAGAGGGCGACGACCCGCTCCGTCGGAGTCAGGTCCACCCGCAGCGCCGCCGAGCTCAGGGCGACCGCGCTCTCGAGCTCCTGCAGACCGCTCGCCACCTGGGCGGCGTCGAGCAGCTGCGCGACGGGCGGCCGCACCCCGCACTCCAGCGCCCAGAGCGCTGCCCGCAGGCGGGCGGCCGGGGTGGCGCCCTCGTGGTGGTCGGCGCGGAAGGCGTTGGCGCGGGCGAACAGCGTCGTCCGGCGCGCGACGGGCACGAGCGACCGGACGACCTCGCCGACCAGCGGGTGCGACGGGCAGACGATCGGGGCGCCGTCGGCGAGGGAGTCGATGCGGACCAGTCCGAGGGCCACGACACGGTCGACGTCCCCGCCGCTGACCAGCCCCAGCAGGCGCGACAGCGGGATCGGGTCGGCCAGGGCGACGATGTCGACGACGTCGCGCAGGTCCTCCGGCAGCGCGCCGAGCTCGGTCCGGTACATGTCGGCCAGGCTGTTCGACGCCGTGATCCGCCCGCGCCAGTACCACCCCGACACGGTGTGCTCCAGTGCGCCGGAGGCCAGCGCGGCCCGCACCACCTCGCGCAGGTACAGCGGGTTGCCCTCGGTCGCGCGGTGGACGCGTTCGACCGAGGCGGACTCGAGCGGGGCTCCGAGGGCGTCCTCGATGAGCCGCGCGGTGTCGTGCAGGTCGAGCGGCCCGAGGTCGATCCGTTCGAGCAGGTCGTCCTGCCACAGCGATCGCAGCGGTTCGGGCAGCCCGGTGAAGTCGCGGCAGGTGAGGACGAGCCGTGCGCCCTGGTTCCGCACGAGCCAGGCGACGTAGCGTGCCGAGATCGCGTCGAGGTGGTCGGCGTCGTCGATCCGGACCAGCAGGTCACGGTCGACCGCGTCAGCCGCTTCGCGCAGTCGGCGCTCCGATCCGGTCTCGTCGACGAGCACCTCGGCGGGCAGGTCGCCGAAGCGCTCGGAGATCGCGCCGAAGGGCATCGTGCTCCCGGTGGCCACCGCGACGATCGGCACCACGAGCGTCCGCCCGGTCCCGTCCCGCCCGGCGACGCGGTCGGTCACGCGGGCCGCGGCGGTGCTCTTGCCCAGTCCGGGCGCGCCCACGAGCGCGACACTGGTGCGGTGTTCGGCGACGACGGCGACCGAGCGGTCCTCCTCCGCACGCTGGACGATCGGCCACGCGACGCGCGCCGGCACGCGGTGGCCGCGCGCGCCGAGGGCACCCGGTCGAGCCATCGGCGTCACCTCCACCCTCGCGATACCAGTCGGTACGGATCATCCTCCCCCGGAACAGGGCGTGGTGGCAGGCTCCGGGACGTCCCACAGTGGGGGACAATGGTGCAGTGAGCACCCCCGATCCCGACCGGTCCCCGGCCCCGGAGCCCGCATCCGTCTCCTCGTCGGACCAGGTCACCATCCGCCGCGCCCCCAAGTTCGGCGTCTTCATCGTCGGCGGTGCCGTGCTCGGGTTCCTGGTCGTGGTCGTCGTGATCGCCCTCACGCTGGACATCGACCGTGGCGGCCAGACGGAGTCGGTCGGGTTCAGCGGACTCGTCGGCTACTTCGGGCTGTGGGGCGTGGCGATCGGCGGCTTCGTCGGTGCGGTCGTGGCGATCGTGCTCGACCGCGTCCTGGCGCGTCGGTCGGCCCGCCTGACGGCGGAACGCGTCGCCGTCGAGACCCCGCCCGAGACGGTCGAGGGCGAGATCGAGGACCACGGCGACCAGCGGCAGTAGCCGCGACCAGACCAACGGACAGGAGGCCCGGTACCAGCTGGTACCGGGCCTCCTGTCCGTCTGGTGGCCGCGTTGCGACCCACGTGTCAGCTGAGCTGGTTGGCTTCCACCCACGACAGGTACTCCGGGCTCACCGTGCCGGTGACGTACTCACCGGTGAAGCAGCTCATCTCGAGGTCGGTGACGTCGGAGCCCTCGATGATGGCGTCCCGCATGTCGCCGATCTCCTGGTAGATCAGGTGGTCGCTGCCGAGCACGCGGTTGATGTCCGGGATCTTCCGGTCGTGCGCGATGAGCTCGGCGCGGGTCGGCATGTTGATGCCGTACACGTGCGGGTAGCGGACCGGCGGGGCGGCGCTGGTGAAGGTGACGTTGTTCGCACCGGCCGCACGGGCCATCTCGACGATCTCCTTGCTGGTCGTGCCGCGCACGATGGAGTCGTCGACGATCAGGATGTTCTTGCCCTTGAACTCGGAGGACATCGCGTTGAGCTTCTGCCGGACCGACCGCTTGCGCTCGGCCTGTCCCGGCATGATGAACGTGCGACCGACGTAGCGGTTCTTGTAGAAGCCCTCGCGGTACTCGATCCCGAGCTTCCGGGCGACCTGCATCGCCGCGGGTCGGGACGAGTCGGGGATCGGCATCACGACGTCGATGTCGCCGGTGGGGGCGTACTGCGCGATCGTGTCCGCCAGCCGGTTGCCCAGGCGCAGGCGGGCGTCGTACACCGAGATGCCGTTCATCACCGAGTCCGGACGGGCCAGGTAGACGTACTCGAACGAGCAGGGCACCAGTCGCGGGTTCGCGGCGCACTGGCGGGCGTGCATCGTGCCGTCCATCTCGATGAAGACGGCCTCGCCCGGGGCGACGTCGCGGACGATCTCGTAGCCGCCGGACTCGAGCACCAGCGACTCGGACGCGACGACCCACTCCGAGCCGCCGGCCTCGTCGAAACGGTGCCCGAGGATGAGCGGGCGGATGCCGAACGGGTCGCGGAACGCCAGCAGACCGTGCCCGGCGATCGTGGCGATGGCGGCGTAGGAGCCCTCGACGCGCTCGTGCACCCGCTCGACGGCGTCGAAGACCTGCCCGGGGTCGAGCTCGCGGCCGCGGACCTGGCCCTGCAGCTCGTGCGCCAGGACGTTCACCAGGAGCTCGGTGTCGGAGCTGGTGTTGAGGTGTCGACGGTCGATGTCGAACAGCTCGCGCGTCAGTTCCCGCGTGTTCGTCAGGTTGCCGTTGTGGACCAGGACGATGCCGTACGGCGCGTTCACGTAGAACGGCTGGGCTTCTTCCTCGTTGCTGGCGGCGCCCTTGGTGGCGTACCGGACGTGCCCCAGGCCCATCGTGCCGAGCAGCGCCCGCATGTCACGGGTGCGGAAGGCCTCGCGCACGTGCCCGCGGGTCTTGTGCATGTGGTGGATGTGACCCTCGACGGTGGCGATGCCCGTCGAGTCCTGTCCCCGGTGTTGCAACAGGAGCAGTGCGTCGTAGATGGATTGGTTTGCTGGCCCCTGGTTGACGAGGCCGACGATGCCGCACATGCGCGGGGTGCTCCAGACCGTAGGATCGGGTGGTACCGAACAAGTCTGCCATGCCACGCGGAGGACGACGTATGCCCAACCCCTACGCCGAGGCCGGCGTCGACACCGCTGCCGGTGACCTGGCCGTCGAGCTCATGAAGTCCGCGGTCTCCGCCACGCACAACACCTCGGTGCTTGGTGGCGTGGGCGGGTTCGCGGGGCTCTACGACGTCTCGTTCTTGAAGGACTTCTCACGCCCGCTCCTGGCGACCTCGACCGACGGCGTCGGTACGAAGGTCGCGATCGCCCAGGCGATCGACAAGCACGACACCATCGGGCAGGACCTGGTCGGCATGGTCGTCGACGACATCGTCGTGGTCGGCGCGAAGCCGATGTTCATGACGGACTACATCGCCTGCGGTCGGGTCGTGCCCGCGCGCATCGCCGACATCGTCGCCGGGATCGCCCGCGGCTGTGCGGCGACGGGCACGGCGCTCGTCGGTGGCGAGACCGCGGAGCACCCCGGGTTGCTGGGGCCGGACGACTACGACGTGGCTGGTGCCGCGGTCGGCGCGGTCGAGGCCTCGGACGTGCTCGGGGCTCCCCTCGTGCTCGACGGGGACGTGGTCGTCGCGATCGCCTCGTCCGGGCTGCACTCGAACGGGTACTCGCTCGTGCGACACATCCTGGGCCAGCGTGGTGTCGGGTACACCGACCAGCTGCCGGAGTTCGGGTCTGTGTCCGTGGGGGAAGCCCTGCTCGAGCCGACGCGGCTCTACACGACGCCGCTGCTGTCCGTGATCGACGCGCTGCCCGGTGCCGTCCACTCGCTCTCGCACGTGACCGGTGGCGGCATCGCGGCGAACCTGGCGCGCGTGCTGCCCGTCGGCTCCTGGGTCGAGGTCGACCGGTCGACGTGGGAACCGCTGCCCGTGTTCCGGGTGCTGGCGTCGATGTCCGGCACGCCGATCGAGGACACCGAGGGCACGTGGAACCTCGGGATCGGGATGTTCGCGGTCGTGTCGGCGTCGTCCGCCACGGCCGTGGTCGATGCACTCGGTGCGGCCGGGCTGCCGTCGTGGCCGGTCGGCGTCGTGTCGAAGTCGTCGCGGGACCTCGACGGGTTCGAGCAGGGTGCGAAGGGCGTCGACGGGGGAGCGGTGCGGCTCACGGGGACGTACGCGGGCTGAGGCGCGCGGGTCGGGGTCGCGGCGGGGCTCGGCGCGCGTTCCCGACGCGGAACGACACCGTCGCTGTCGTACGACGTCGGTGGTGTCGGGGCCAGCTGATGCCCGATCGGGTCGCTGACGCGGAACGACACCGTCGCTGTCGTTCGGGTCGACGGACGTGGGCGTCGCCGCACACGAGCGCGCCGCCCAGCCGGGCCACCCGAGCACGCGGAAACGCCGCGCTCCCGTGGGTGCGCGGCGTCTCCGACCGTTGTCAGGCGGTCTTGTTCTGGTCCTGATGCGGCTCGAACTCGTCGTCCTCGTCCGGGCCCTCGTACTCGTCCGCCCAGCGGTCGACGTAGTCCTCGCCCGCATGCTGCCCGGAAGCGAGCTCGCGTTCGAGTGCACCGTAGTTCGTCTCCGGGCTGAAGTACTTCAGTTCCCGGGCGACCTTGGTGTGCTTTGCCTTCTGACGGCCGCGCCCCATGCGTGACCCCCTCGTGTGTCGGCTCGTGTCCGGTCGTACGGGAGACGAGTCATCACCCGGGGAATCCGAACGGTTCGTGGTTGGAAATCTGCCGATCACTCTACCATGTACCCCTGTCCGGACCCGCCGCACGCCGACGTCGATCGGGACGGGTCGTGGGGCAGGATCGAGCGGTGACGACCTCGACCGTGCCGGACCCCGTGAGCGAGCACCACCACGCCCGGGTGGTCGTGATCGGGGCCGGGCAGGCCGGGCTCTCCGTCGCCTGGCACCTGCGCCGCCTGGGGCTCGAGCCAGGGTCCGAGCTGGTCGTCCTCGACCGCGCGCCGAGCACCGGCGGCGCGTGGCAGTTCCGGTGGGAGGCCCTGCGGCTCGGGTGGGCGCACCGTGTGCACGACCTGCCCGGGATGTCCGAGATGGGCCTGCGGTTCGAGGACGCCGACCGCGATCGCCCTGCCCGGGACGTCGTCGGCGAGTACTACCGCCGGTTCGAGGAGCACCACGACCTGCGGGTGCGTCGTCCCGTCGCCGTGACCGCGGTGACCCGTGGTGGCCGGGGCCTGCTCGTCCACATCAGCACGGAGGACGGGCGTCAGGAGTCGATCGAGGCCGATGTCGTCGTGAACGCCTCGGGCACCTGGGGCACGCCGTTCGTGCCGTGGTACCCGGGCCGCGACACCTTCAGGGGCCGACAGCTCGACACGACCGAGTACCGCTCGGCAGCGGAGTTCGCCGGTCAGGACGTCATGGTGGTCGGCGGCGGGACCAGTGCGATCGGGTTCCTGCTCGAGCTCGACGGCGTCGCACGGTCCACGCGGTGGTTCACCCGACGCCCCGTGGTCTGGGCCGGGTCGTCGGCGCTCGACGTCGAGTCCGCGGTCGCTGCCGTCGCCGAACAGGACCGGGCTGCGCGAGCCGGCGAGGTCCTGCCGAGCATCGTCAGCGGGACGGGGGTGCCGGTGTCGCCGCGCATCCGCGAGGGGCTCGACCACTGCGTGCTCCGCGACGAACCGGTGTTCGCGGCGTTGGAACCCGAGGGCGTCCGGACCCGCGACGGCGAACTGGTGCACGCCGACGCGATCATCTGGGCGACGGGCTTCCGTGCCGACCTGCGGCACCTCGCGCCGCTGCACCTGCGGACGGAGCACGGCGGCGTGGCGGTCGTGGACGGCCAGAGCGTCGACGAACCGCGGCTGTTCCTGGCCGGCTACGGTCCCCAGGCCTCGACGATCGGCGCGAACCGTGCCGGACGTCGCACGGCGCGCCAGGTGATGGGGCTGCTCGGCGCTCGCTGACCTCGCACGGTGCGATGTCGGCCGCCGCGCGCGCCCAGGGTGCGAGGGAACGGACACGGTGCGAGGCGCACTGCCTCGCACCGTGTACGCAAGCTCGCACCGTGCGCCGGGCTCGCAGGCTCGCGCAGCGCAGCCGCCTACGCGGGCAGGGGCTCGGCGGCGCCGCGACGACGACGACGGGACCGGAGCACGAGGGCGTCGAGCGACAGGCGCCCGGGCCCGGTCAGCGCCACGGCGAGGGCACCCGCGGCCAACACGAGCACGTACTCGAAGCCGCCGTCCTGCGAGAAGAACCCCGCCGACCCGTGGGCGAGCACCCCGGCGACGACCATGTCGACCGCCAGCAGCAGCCCGACGACACGCGTGGCGACGCCGAGCACGAGGAACACGCCCCCGACCAGCTCGAGTCCGGCCACGAGCGGCGCTGCCACCTCGGCGAATGGAACGCCCATGCCAGCGAACCCGGACGTGACGCCCGGGATCCCCTGCGCGAACTTCTGTGCGCCGTGGGCGATGAAGACCACGCCGAGGACGACGCGGAGCACGGTCAGGCCGATCGATGTCGATGTCGTTCGCATGGGCTCGACCGTACGTGGTGACGCGTCACCGATCCGCGGTGTTGACCGCCCTGCCCGGGGATCGCCAGCTGATGTCCAGCCGGCGGTCCCCAGGAAGGCGGACCGTAGATCAGGACGTGGCGCCGATGGTGCCCGAGGTGTCCGACCCGTCCGGGGTGCCCCGGCCGGTCGAGTGCTGCAGGCGGTCGATGTGCTCGGACGCCTCGGCCTTGGTCAGGTCGGCAGGGAGTTCCTCGCCGGCCTCGCGAGCGAGGGTGTCCAGGTAGCTCCGCTGCGGGCCGGTCATCGGCTCGTCACCGGTGACCCACTGCTCGGGGTCCTTGCTGGCGGTCGTGGAGGGGTCCGGGCGTGCACCACCGAGGGTCTCGCCCGAGTGGTCTTCGTCGGCGTCGTGGGCAGGCGTGGAGGATGCGTCGGTCATGCCACGGACGGTACGCCGCACCCACCGACAAGCCGACCGGACCGGGGGACAAGCCCGCGGATGAACGGGACGACCTCAGGCCGGCGTCGCCGTGTACCGCACCAGGTCCGGCCCGACCTCGTTCGCGGCGATCGGCACCGACCGGTCGTCGCGCCGGACCCAGATCGTGTTCGCGGGCTCGTCGAGTCGCTCGACCGGGAACAGCGTCCCCTCGAGCAGCACCGACGCCCGCACGTGCACCCGCCCGGACGGCGCCCGCGGCGGCAGCCCCGGCACGTCGTCGTCGTACGCCGGGTACTCCCCGGGTGCGAGCAGCGGGCTGATCGGCGTCGTCACGATCTCGGTGCCGGCGGCCCCGGACGGCGTCCGGACGTCGGCGCGCACGGTGACCAGCCGGACCACCTGGTCCTTCGGCAGGGGCACGTCCACGACGCCGGAACCGGCCAGTGCGCGGAACGCGGGCCGACCGTCGGAGCCGAGGTGGGCCTCCAGGCCGTCGATCCGGACGCGACCGCGACCGCGGGTGTCCGCGTAGGTGCCGGGAGACAGGTCGGAGCGACGCGCCTCGATGGCGGAGACCACGACGCGGTCCGGTCGGTACCAGTCGCGCAGCGTGGCGGGGTCGACCCACCCGATGCTGGCGACGCCACGGGCCAGTGCGGCGTCGTCGACGGGGCGTTCGTCCACCGCGCCGAGCGGGTGGGCGCCGAGCACGGGGACCATGCCCTCGTGGTCGTCGTCCCGGTGGTCGAGCACCTCGACGCGCTGGGACACCTTGCCGCCGTGTCCGTCGAACGTCGCGAAGGTGCGCAGGTCGGGTGCGTCGGTCATGGCATCAGATCGTAGGCCGGGAGGCCCCGGTCACTCACCAGACGACGGCCGGCGTCCGGCGGACGCCGGCACCAGGGCCGTCAGCTCACCGGTGCACAGGGTCGGGTCGACGCCCTCGGCCGGACCCGCGGGGCGGGTCGCTCGCCGCGAGGACGGCACGACCGGTGCGCCGTGGATCGCCTGGGCCTGCAGGCTGTTGCGCTGGTCGGACCGGGCCAGGCGGTCGTCGTCCTCGCTGCGGAACACCCCGCTCGGGGACCGACGCAGCGCGGGCCGGACCGGTTCGCCGCGGCGGTCCTGCCCGGGGAAGGGGCGCGAGCGTCGGCCGTACAGCAGCTCGGACGAATCGAGCAGCCACGGCACCAGCGCGACGGTCACGCCGTGCACGAGCAGCAGCTTCTTGCGGATGCGGCGGCCGCGGTGGTTGTGGAGCAGACCCTCCCACCAGTGCCCGACGACGAAGACCGGCGTGTAGACCGTGACGACCTCGGAGCCGTGCTGCAGCCGGTGTGCCTTGATGTACTTGATGAGCGGCATCGAGATGTCGCGGTACGGGCTCGGCACGATCGTGAGCGGGACCTCGATGCCGTGCTCGGCCCACTGCTGCCGCAGGTGCGCTGCCTCGGCGTCGTCGATCGCGACGTGCACCGCCTCGAGTCCGGCGTGCCGGGCGGCGATGGCGTAGTCGAGGGCCTTCAGCACGGGCTTCTGCAGCTTGTTCACGAGGACGATCGCGTGGTCCCCGGTCGCGCCGAACTCGGTGTCGACGTCCGCCTCGATCTCGTGCTTGACGTCGCGGTAGTAGCGGTTCACGCCGAGCATGAGCACGAACAGCAGCGGCATGATGACGAACACCAGCCAGGCGCCGTGGGTGAACTTGGTGATGGTGACGATGACCAGGACGACGAAGGTGAACGTGGCCCCGGTCGCGTTGATCGCCCGGGAGCGCATGACCTGCCCGCGGTTGACCGGCTCCGCTGCGGTCCCTCCGCGGTCCTCGCGCAGCAGCCGCGTCCAGTGCACGACCATGCCGGTCTGCCCGAGCGTGAACGACACGAACACGCCGATGATGTAGAGCTGGATCAGGCTCGTGACGTTCGCGCGGTACACCACGAGCAGCGCCGCGGCGACGAGCGCCAGGACGATCACGCCGTTGCTGTAGATGAGCCGGTCGCCGCGGGTCGACAGGGCCTTCGGCGCGTAGGAGTCGCGCGCCAGGATCGAGCCGAGCAGCGGGAAGCCGTTGAACGCGGTGTTCGCGGCGAGCAGCAGCACGGCGGCCGTGGTGGCCTGGATGACGAAGAACAGCACCGTGTCGTTGCCGAAGGTCGCGGCGGCGATCTGCGCGATCAGGGAGCGCTGCGGCGTGGTGGTGCAGTTCGCGAAGCCCTGCAGGTCGCAGGCGCTCTCGGCGTAGTGCACGCGGGACACCAGCGCCAGGGTGATGAGCCCGACGAACAGCACGATCGCGATGCCGCCCATCGCCACGAGGGTCTTCTGCGCGTTCTTGACCTTGGGGCGTCGGAAGGCCTGGACACCGTTCGCGATCGCTTCCACCCCGGTCAGGGCCGAGCAGCCCGAGGCGAACGCGCGCAGGAGCAGCAGGATGAAGGCCGCCTGGGTCGTGTGCTCGACGTTCTGCACCGTGTACGCGGCGGACTCGGCCACGGGGGCGTTGCCCGCGAGGACCCGGATCAGCCCGGTGACGACCATGACGAAGACGCTGGCCACGAACAGGTACGTCGGCACGGCGAAGGCCTTGCTCGACTCGCGGACACCGCGCAGGTTCGCAGCAGCGAGCAGCACGACGAAGAGCAGGGCGAGCTCGACGCGGAACTCGTTGAGCCCGGGCAGCGCGGAGATGATGTTGTCCACGCCGGAGGCCACCGACACGGCGACCGTCATCACGTAGTCGACGAGCAGGGCACTCGCGACGACGAGCCCCGCCTTCTCACCGAGGTTCCGGTGAGCGACCTCGTAGTCGCCGCCGCCGGACGGGTACGCCTTGATGAGCTGTCGGTAGGACGCGACGACCACGAGCAGCAGCAGCACGACGAGGGCGGCGACCCACGGCGCGAACGTCAGGAACGCCATCCCGCCGAGCAGCAGGATCATCAGCAGTTCCTGCGGTGCGTACGCCACGCTCGACAGCGGGTCACTCGCGAAGATCGGCAGTGCCAGGTGCTTCGGGAGGAGCTGTCCTTCGAGCTTCTCAGAGGGGAGCGGATCCCCGATCAGTCGCGACTTCAGCGACCGGATCTCGTTCGTCACGAGCGGCAAACCTACTCAGTTCCGGGCGCGAGTCAACACTGTGCGGACGGACAGGCCGCGTTTGCGCAACGAGAAGCAGCTCGCACCACGCGATCACGTGGTGCGAGCTGCTTCCTGTCGTGCGAACGCCGACGGCGGACCGCCCCGGACGGGAGGCCCGGCTCGGCCCCGGCCGGCGGCGTGCGTCTCAGAGGGACTTGCGCAGGGCCTCGAGCCCGTCACGCAGCCGCGTGACCGTGTCCGGCGCGAGCGTGCCGCGGGTCGCACGGCGGCGCAGGTCGGCGCGGACCTGCTGCCGGAACGACCCGAGCGCCATCTCGAGCTCCCGCAGGGCGCGGGCGCTCTCGGACGGCACCGAGGTCGGTTCCTCGGTGTTCGCACTCTGCGCCGAGGCGGCGAGGTCGGCGCGCAGGGACCGCATCGCGTCGCCGACCGAGGCGCGGACACCGTCGGCCAGGGACTTCACCGAGTCGTTCACGCCGACCTCGAGCGAGGCGATCTCGTCCGCCCGGGCATCGAGCTCGGCGCGACCGGCGTCCGTGATCGCGTAGACGGTCTTGCGGCCGTCGGCGGTCCCGGTGATCAGGCCGTCCTCCTGCAGCTTGGCCAGGCGCGGGTAGACCGTGCCGGCGCTCGGGACATAGGTGCCGCCGAAGCGGTCGCCGAGGGCCTGGATGACCTCGTACCCGTGCATCGGGTGGTCGGCGAGCAGCGTGAGCAGGTACAGGCGCAGGTGGCCGTGCGCGAAGACGGGGCTCATTCGGGGGCCTCGCTCTCGTCGACGACGGGCATGGTCGGCGCAGCGGACCATGCGGACGGGGTGGTCGGCGGGGTCGGCGCAGCGGGGACGTCGACCGGCGGCGCGTGCACCACCGCGATGTCACCGGACACGGAGTTGACCCGCAGCTCGAGCCACTGGCCGGACAGCTCACCGCCCTGCTTGACGTAGGAACCGCGCACGCCCTTGATCTCGGCGTCGTCGAACTGCAGCTTGCCGCTGGCGGTGCTGACGGTGCAGCGGTAGGGGGTGCCGTCCTCGAGTCGGACGCTCACCCCGCCGGACACCGTGTTCACCTTGGCCGAGTCCGGGGTGCCGCGCAGGTCGAGCACGACGTCGGCGGACACCCCGTCGGCCGAGAAGCGCGGGATCTCCCCGGTCGCGACGATGTCGCCGGACACGGTGTGCACGGTCAGCGCGCCGTCGAGGTCGCGCATCGTGGTGGTGCCGGAGACCGCGTTGACGGTGACGTCCCCAGCCACCCCGTCGACGACCACGTCACCGGAGACGGAGTTCAGCGTCGCACCGCGGTTCGTGCCGGAGAGCAGGGCGCCGGCGGAGACGACTCCGAGGTTCACCCCGGCGTCGCGGGGGACCAGGATGCTGACGTCGGCGTGGGCCTTGCCGCGGAAGGACTTCAGGAACCCGATCGGGTCGTCCCAGCGGATCTGCGGGTGGTCGACCGTCAGCGTGTCGCCGTCGAGCTCCACCTTGAGCGGCTTGCCCGACACGCTGTGGACCTCGATCCGGGCGGTCGGCTCGTCGTGCGCGACGACGTCCACCTGACCGCCGACCAGGCCCACCCGCAACGACCGGACGATGCCGGTGTCGATGACCTTCGGCTCGTCGACGAGCCACTTCTCCTGTGCCATGTCGTCTCCTTCGTGCATCGCGATGTATCGCGTCTGGTGGGAACACGATACATCGCGTTGTGGAGCCGTGGTGGGCTCTCGGCGGATTCACGGGACGGGCGTCGGCTCCGTGGCGGAGGTGCGCCCGGCCTCCTGGCCGGACGGCGGGGTCGGGCTCCACGGGAACCGGCGGAAGACCGGCATCATCGGCTGGACCACCGGGCCGATCGCGAAGGCGGCGATCACCGTCCCGGCACCGACGTCCCCGCCCAGGAACCAGCCGACGACGACGACCGACACCTCGATGAGCGTCCGGGCCAGCCAGATCGGCCACCCGAGTCGCTGGTGCAGGCCGACCATCAGGCCGTCCCGCGCGCCGGTGCCGAACCCGGCACCGATGTAGCACGCGGTGGCCAGTGCCAGCAGCAGCAGGCCGGCGACGAACAGCAGGATGCGGCCGACCATGCCGGGCGGGGTCGGCACGAGCCACAGCACCAGGTCCGCCGACGGGCCGATCAGCAGGGCGTTGAGCAGCGTCCCGATGCCCGGCTTCTGACGGAGCGGGATCCAGAACAGCAGGATGACGCCGCTCGACACGACGGTGATGAGCCCGAACGACCAGGGCACGACGTGCTCGAGCCCCTCGGTCAGCACCGTCCACGACGACACCCCGACGACGGCGCGGACCTGCAGAGCGGTCGAGGCGCCGTAGAGGAACAGGCCGACGAGCAGCTGCACGATGCGGAGGGTGAGGGCGGCGGGGCGGGACATGGAGTGATCGTGGCCGGAGATTGGACTGCCCGTCGAGAGCCAATTCCGCTAGCGTGGCGGGATGACGCCCGTCCTGCTCAGTGCCCGCGCCGCTGCCGCCCTGCTGCCGGAGTGGCGCGCCGGGGCCGACACCGTCGCGTACGAGGCGCTCGCCGACGCCGTCCGCGTGCTCGTCATCGACGGCCGGATCCCGCTCGGTACCCGGATGCCCGCCGAACGCGGCCTGGCCGAGGCGCTCGGCGTCTCCCGCACGACCGTCGCCAACGCCTACGCACGACTGCGGGCCTCCGGCTACCTGGCGTCGCTGCGTGGGTCCGGCAGCGTCGTGCGGCTGCCGCGCGACCTGCTCGGGCGACCGGACCCGGAGCGACTGGGCGGGGTGGTGCCCGACGACGTGCTCGACCTGCGGAAGGCGGCGCTGCCCGCGGCGCCCGGCGTCGCCGAGGCCGTGGAGCGGGCGGTGCGCCACGTGCCGGCGGCGCTCGCCGGCACCGGCTACGACACGGTCGGCGACCCGGGCCTGCGCGCCGCGATCGCCGCGCGGTACACCGAGCGCGGACTGCCGACCGACCCGAGCCAGGTCCTGGTGACGATCGGGGCACAGCACGCGATCGCCCTGCTCGCCCGGGTGCTCGTCCGGCGCGGGGACACCGTCCTGGTGGAGTCGCCGACCTACCCGCACGCGCACGAGGCGTTCCGCGAGGCCGGCGGGCGCCTGGTCGGGGTGCCGGTCGACGCGCGGACGGGCTGGGACGTCGACGTGCTCGAGGCCACGCTCCGTCGCTCGACGCCGACCGCCGCATACGTCATGCCGGAGCTGCACAACCCGACCGGGGCGTCGATGTCCCCGGCCGCCCGGCAGGTCCTGCTCGAGGTGGCTGCGTCGGTCGGGACGACGGTGGTCGCCGACGAGACGATGGGCGAGTTGCGCATCGACGGGGTCGGTGGCCCGCCGCTCGCGGCGCTGTCACCGGACGTCGTCATGATCGGCTCGGCCTCCAAGGTGTTCTGGGGCGGTCTGCGGATCGGGTGGATCCGCGCGGAGCCGGAGCTGCTGCAGCGCCTGCTGCTCGCCCGCCCGACGGGCGACCTGGGGACCCCGGTGCTCGACCAGCTGGTCGCGCGCGAGCTGGTCCCGGTGACCGACACCGTCCTGGAGGCGCGGCGCACCTCCCTGCGACAGGGTCGCGACGACGTCGTGGGGGCGTTGCGGACGCGCCTGCCGGCGTGGGACGTGCCCTCCCCGGCCGGCGGGCTGACCCTGTGGGTGGGACTCGGCAGTCCCGTCTCGAGCGCCCTGGTGCTGGCGGCGCGGGCGGAGGGCGTCGTGCTGGCGTCCGGCGGCGTGTTCGGCCCGGACGGCGGGTTCGAGCGGTTCCTCCGGGTGCCGTTCACGATGGCGCCGGCCGACCGGGAGCGGGTGGTCGACGTGCTGGAGCGTGCGTGGGGTCGGGCGTCGGGGGCACGAGCGGGAGCGCGGGGGTCGCTGGCCGCGGTCGTGTGAGGCTGCGTCGTGTGACGGCGGCGTCATCCGTTGGGTGGACGGCCGGGGCGCGGGGTTCGGTCCTCCGGGCGATGCCGTGCGCTCCGTCGGTCACCAGGCTGGTCGCATGACCCCGATCGTGTCCTCCCGCCCCGCGCCCCCGCTCCCGCCCGTGCCCGTCGCCGCCCGGGTCTCGATGGTGTTCGGCGCCGGGCCGCTGGCCGGGGTCCTGACGTCCTTCGGCCAGTCGGTGGGACCGCTGTCCTCGGTCGCGAACTCGGCGGGTCCGTGGTTCCTGGTCACCGTCGCGCTGCTGCTCGTGCTGCGGGTCCGCGCAGGTCGGGGCGGTCTGGCGCTGGCGATGGTCTCCGGGGTGGTGCTGCTCGAGCTCATGCACATCGGGTACTGGGCGGCGACCAACCTGCGCGGGTACCCGGACTTCCTGTCCCTGACGAACTTCTGGGTCCTGATGGGCGTGCCCGCCGGGGTCCTGGCCGGAGCGGTCGCGGTCCTGGTGCGCTCGCAGGACGGCCGATGGCGGGGCGCGGCGGCCGGTGCCGTGGCAGCCGTGCTGATCGGCGAGGGCATGCGGGCGCTGCTGCAGGTGGCCGCGACCACCGGTGTCGTGACGTGGATCGTGGAGATCGCGGTCGGGGTCGGCGTGCTCCTCACCGGGGTCGTGCTGGCCAGGTCGCCCGGGGCACGGGTGGTCGCGCTCGGGACCGGCGTCGTCGGCTCGGTGGCGGTGCTGGCGGTGTACCTGCTGCTCGGCAGCTGAGCAGTCGCGTGCGCTGAGCCTGCCCGGCAGCTGACGGCAGCGTCGGTCGCACCTGCGAGGATCGCACCGTGCACCTGCTCTCGGTCTTCAGCCTGCGGAACCGCGCGCTCATCGCGCTGGTGACGATCGTCGTCGCGATCTTCGGCGGCATCTCGCTGACGAGCCTGAAGCAGGAGCTCA
This sequence comes from Curtobacterium sp. MCBA15_001, assembly GCF_001864835.1. GTDB lineage: Bacteria > Actinomycetota > Actinomycetes > Actinomycetales > Microbacteriaceae > Curtobacterium. Next base: position 99,989 of record NZ_MJGI01000004.1, read on the forward strand.
TCCCGAGCGTCCAGTTCCCCCAGGTCGCGATCGTCAGCGCCTACCCGGGGGCGACGCCCGAGGTCGTGTCGAACGACGTCTCGACGAAGATCGAGCAGGGCATCCAGGCGGTCCCCGACCTCAAGTCCACGACGGCCACCTCGTCGACCGGCCAGAGCGTCGTGTCGGCCGAGTTCGCCTACGGGTCGAACCTCGCCAGCGCCGAGGACAAGATCCAGACCGTGGTGAACGCGCTCTCCCTGCCGGACTCCGTGCAGACGCAGATCGTGACCGGGTCCTTCGACGACCTGCCGGTGATCCAGCTCGCGGTGACGGCGAAGGGCGACCAGGAGCAGCTCGTCGACCGCCTGACGGCGACGGCAGTCCCCGACCTCGAGAAGCTCGACGGGGTCCGCGCGGCCGACGTCTACGGCAACCCCGGACGCCGCGTCCTGATCACCCCGGACCGCAACGCCCTGGCGGAACGCGGGCTGAGCGCGACCGCGATCTCGGACGCCCTCAAGGACAACGGCACGCTGATCCCCGGCGGCACCATCACGCAGGACGGCTCCACGCTGTCGGTGCAGACGGGGGAGCGCATCGCGTCGATCGCCGACATCCAGGCACTGCCGCTGACCGGTGCCACCACCGCACCCGGGGCCGCGGCGACCACCACGACCATCGGCGACGTCGCGACGGTGGCGATCACCGAGTCCCCGCGGACCTCGATCAGTCGGGTCGACGGCGAGCAGGCGCTCACCATCGCGATCACCAAGACGCAAGAGGCGAACACCGTCGACGTGTCGAAGACCGTCCGCGCGGCGCTGCCCGGCATCGAGTCGAAGATCACCGGCGACCCGCGGTTCACCGTCGTGTTCGACCAGGCGCCGTACATCCAGCAGTCGATCGACTCCCTGGCCGAAGAAGGTCTGCTCGGCCTCGGGTTCGCGGTCGTCGTGATCCTGGTGTTCCTGCTCTCGGTGCGGTCGACCATCGTCACCGCGATCTCGATCCCCACGTCGGTGCTGCTCGCGGCGATCGGCATGCGGGCGGCCGACTACACGCTCAACATCATCACGCTCGCCGGCCTGACGATCGCGATCGGCCGCGTGGTGGACGACTCCATCGTCGTGATCGAGAACATCAAGCGGCACCTGCAACCCGGGGTGGACCGGAGACAGGCGGTGCTCGACGGAGTGCGCGAGGTCGCGGGCGCCGTCACCGCGTCGACCCTGACGACCGTCGTGGTGTTCCTGCCCGTGGCGTTCGTCGCCGAGCTCGTCGGCGAGCTGTTCCGGCCCTTCGCACTGACCGTCTCGATGGCGCTCGTCGCCTCCTTGCTCGTCGCGCTCACGATCGTGCCGGTGCTGGCGTACTGGTTCCTCCGTCCGCCGAAGACGCACAAGCACGCCGGCACGGCCCATCGGGACGTGAGCGCGGCGGCGTCCGGTGCCGCCGCGGGTTCGGCGACCGACTCCGACCTGCGCTCCGCGGCCGACCTGCACGACGCCGGTGCGCCCGACCGCCTGCGCCGCGGGTACCAGCCGGTGCTGCACTGGGTGCTCCGGTTCCCCGCGCTCGTCGTGGTGCTCGCCGTCCTGGTGCTCGGCGGGACCGCCGCGGCGCTGCCCTTCGTCAAGACGAACTACCTCGGTGACTCCGGCCAGAACACGTTCACGGTGACGCAGGACCTGGCGCCCGGCGCCTCGCTCGCCGTGCAGTCCGACCAGGCCCGCACCGTCGAGCGGCAGCTCCGCGCAGTCGACGGCGTCGACACCGTGCAGACCACGATCGGCTCGAGCGGTCAGTCGATCCAGGCGGCGTTCGGCGGCGGTGGCACGGCGTCCATCCAGTACGCGGTGACGACCGACTCGTCCGCCGACCAACCCCGGATCCAGGCCGACACCCGCAAGCGCCTGGACGGGCTGCGGGACGCGGGCACGATCTCGCTGTCGTCCTCGGGCGGCGGGTTCGGCGGCAGCAGCGACATCGAGGTCGACATCACGGCCCCGACGCAGGCGCAGCTCAGCACGGCGGCGTCCCAGGCGCTGACGACCCTGAAGTCGGTGCCGAACACCACCGCCGCGACGAGCAACCTGTCCGCGGCCGAGCCGTACCTGGCCGTCCGCGTCGACCGGGCGAAGGCCGCGTCGCTCGGACTCACCGAGACCCAGGTCGGTGGCATCGTCGCCGCTGCCGTGTCGCCGCAGGACACCGGCACGGTGGAGATCGACGACGCCTCGCTCGACGTGTACATCGCCGAGCCGAGCCCGCCCACCACCGTGCAGGCGCTCGAGGACCTGTCGGTGCCGACGGCCACGGGCAGCGTGCCGCTCTCCGACGTCGCGACCGTGGAACAGGCCGACGGCCCGACCACCGTGACGACCGCCGACGCCGTCCGCACCGCCACGATCACCGTGACGCCCGACTCCACGAACCTCGGTGCCGCCGTCTCGTCGGTGACCAGCGCCGTGGACGGGTTGGACCTGCCCAAGGGGGCCTCCGCGTCGATCGGTGGTGTCGCCTCCAGTCAGTCGTCTGCGTTCAGCCAGCTGCTGCTGGCGGCGCTGGTGGCGATCCTGATCGTCTACGTCGTGATGGTCGCGACGTTCCGCAGCCTGCTGCAGCCGCTGCTGCTGCTCGTGTCGATCCCGTTCGCCGCGACCGGGGCGATCCTGCTGCAGATCGTGTCCGGGATCCCGATCGGGGTCGCGTCGCTCATCGGCGTGCTCATGCTGGTCGGGATCGTCGTGACGAACGCGATCGTGCTCATCGACCTGGTGAACCAGTACCGCCGGCGGGGACTCCGTGTCCGCGAGGCCCTGGTCGAGGGCGCCACCCGGCGACTGCGACCGATCCTGATGACGGCGCTCGCGACGATCTTCGCGCTCGTGCCGATGGCGATCGGGGTGACCGGGCAGGGCGGGTTCATCTCGCAGCCGCTCGCGCTCGTCGTGATCGGCGGGCTGGTGTCGTCGACGCTGCTGACCCTGGTGGTGCTGCCGGCGCTGTACTTCCTGGTCGAGCGGGTGCGGGAGCGGCGGGCCGACCGGCGTGCCGCTCGGGGCTAGCGGGCTTCGACGTCCTCGAGGTCGACGGCCACGAACCACTGCACGACGACGACCGTCAGCGTGACGAGGAACACGACGGCGCCGAGCTGGGCGACGCCCGAGGTGTGACCGGTCGCGGCGCCGTAGCCCGCGAACCCGACCGTCACGAAGAACGACAGCCCGAGCAGGAGCTCGGCGATCGTGCTGGTGCGGGTCCGGCGCTGCCAGGTCGAGACGGGGCGCGCGGGGCGGGTCGAGGTGTCGGTCACCCCTGCAGTGTGCGCCCGGCCGGGGCGTCGGCGGCAGTCCCGACTCCGGGTGCCACCCGGTCGGGGTACGCCCGGGTCCGCCACGTGCCCGACCGCGGACGACGCACGCCGGTGGCCCGCGTGCGGCACGCGGCTCAGCCCAGGTGCCGCCGCAGGAACGCCACCACGCGTTCGCTCATCGCCCGGTCGAGCTGCGCGATGGAGTGCGCCGTGCCCTGCACCGCGACGAGGGTCACCGGCACGTCGTGGGCCCGGAGCGCCGCCGCGAACTCCTGCGACTCCCACAGCGGGATGAACTCGTGCGTGGAGTGTCCGATGAAGAACGGTGCCGTGTCCGAGGTCACGTGCAGCGTCGGCGATGCCCGGTCGGCCGCGGGACAGGCGTCGTACGCGGTGCACCCGAGGTAGAGCAGCTGGCGACGCTGGAACGACGCGGACACCCCGTCGGACTCCGTCGACCGCGCGGTCAGGTCGGTCGGCCCGCTCAGGTCGACCACCGCGCGGATGCGGTCCCCGTCGGCCCAGGCGGCGGACTCGTGGTCCTCGACCGCGAGCATCGCCGCCAGGTTGCCGCCCGCGCTGCCGCCGAACACCCCCACCCGGTCGGGGTCGACGTCGTAGGTCGTCAGGGTCGAGGTCCGGAACACCCAGTCGAGCGCCCGCCGGGTGTCGTCCAGGCCGGCGGGGAAGGGGTCGGTCGGCGCGAGGCGGTAGTCGACGTTGAAGGTGACGAAGCCCTCCGAGGCCAGGTACTGGCAGACCGCGCGGTAGGCGGCCGTGTCCTTGTCGCCGTGGGACCAGCTGCCCCCGTGGATCATCATCACCGCGGGACGGCCGCTCGACGACCCGGCAGCTGCCGACGGGTCGGCCGCCGACGTGCCCGATCCGGCGCCGGCACCCGGACCCGTCGGCGTCGCCGTGGTGCCCGGGGCGCTGTCCGCCGGCAGGCACACGTCGAGCTGCTGCAGCCGGTCGGCCCCGTACGGCACGTCCCGCACCACGTCGATCCCGTGGTACCGCAACGACAGCGGGTAGATGACCGGGTCAGCGGTGACGGTCGTGTTCTCGTCGCCGGTGGGGTCCGCGCTGCAGGACGACACCACACCGAGCGCCACGACCGCGGCGACGAGCGCGAACAGCGTGCGGCGACCGGACCTCATCGCGCACCACGGTACCGCGGAACGCCGTTCACCTGCCGGTGCCAGGATGAGCAGGAGACCCCGAGTGCCCCTGGAGGACCCGTGAGCCGTCGCAAGGCCTGGAACGCCGACCCCGAACCGCTCCTCCGTGTCGACGAGGGCTTCCGACTCGCCGACGTCGACCCCGAGTCCACGCCCGGCTTCCCCGGGCGCAAGATCGACGGCCTCGAGTCCCTGGCCGCCGGCGCCGATCGCCTGGCTGCCCTGCAGGAGCGGCTCTGGGCAGCGGCGACGACCGGGGACGAGCGCCGCGTGCTGCTCGTCCTGCAGGCGATGGACACGGCGGGCAAGGGCGGGATCGTCTCGCACGTGGTCGGCGCGGTGGACCCGAACGGCGTGCACTACGCCGGGTTCAAGGCGCCCACGGCCGAGGAGCGCGAGCACGACTTCCTCTGGCGCATCGAGCGGCAGCTGCCCGGCGCCGGGCAGCTCGGCGTGTTCGACCGGTCGCACTACGAGGACGTCCTCATCCAGCGCATCCGGGCCTTCGCGTCGCCGGACGAGATCGAGCGCCGCTACGGCGCCATCGTGGACTTCGAGAACCGGCTCGCCGAGCAGGGCACGACGATCGTCAAGGTGATGCTGCACATCTCGAAGGACGAGCAGCGCGCACGCCTCGGCGACCGCCTGGACCGGCCGGACAAGCACTGGAAGTTCAACCCGGGCGACATCGACGAGCGGCTGCTCTGGAACCGGTACCAGGACGCGTACCAGATCGTGTTCGACCGGACCTCGACCGCCGTCGCGCCCTGGTACGTGATCCCCGCGAACCGCAAGTGGTACGCCCGCCTCGCCGTGCAGCAGCTCCTGCTCCGCGCACTCGAGGACATGCACCTGTCCTGGCCCGCGGCCGACTTCGACGTGGCCGAGCAACGACAGCGGCTCGCCGAGTCCTGACCAGCGGTCGGCCAGGAGGCTCGGCTCGCCGCCACCGGGGTCGTGGGCTCCCGACGGGGCTGGCCAACACGCGTCGGCTCGCGTAGACTCGCTCGGTCGGCCTTCGACACCGCGGCTGCGAGCCGCGGACGTGTTTGGGTGTTGTGTAGCTCGAGGGCTGGAATCACGTCGATCGACGACGGGATGAACCCCCTCCACGAACTGCCCCCGCCGATGTCGCTGCCGGGCTCCGTGGCATGTCCGCACCCCGGAGAGAACTCATGGCCCCCTACGACAAGGGCGCGAACAACCGCGCCTCCGATCGTGTCCGTCACGCGAACGGCACCCCTGCCGCCCGCTCCAGCAAGCACCGCGGATACCGCGCTGCCGAGCCGACCGCTCCGCGCCAGAAGCAGCGGTGGGACGCCGACGAGCGTCGCAACCGCTCGTCGCAGGGCGAGCGCCCGGCCCGCCCGAACTGGGACCCGCGCGACAGCCGCGGCAGCCGCCCGGCGTGGGAGCCCCGCGGTGCGGGTCGTCCCGCCCGCGGCAACGACCGCGACGAGCGCGCCCCGCGCAGCTTCGACCGCAACGACCGCGACCGTGCGCCCCGCCGTGACGACCGCGATGACCGTGCTCCGCGTCGTTTCGAGCGCGACGACCGTGCACCCCGTCGTGACGACCGTGACGACCGCGCCCCGCGTCGTTTCGACCGTGACGACCGTGCGCCCCGTCGTGACGACCGCGCCCCGCGTCGTTTCGACCGCGACGACCGGGC
>NZ_MJGI01000004.1:106977-129519 GCF_001864835.1 Curtobacterium sp. MCBA15_001
CCCCGTCGCTTCGACCGCGATGACCGAGACCGTGCGCCGCGCTCGTTCGACCGCAACGACCGCGACCGTGCACCCCGTCGTGGCAACGACGAGCGTGCGCCCCGTCGCTTCGACCGCGACGACCGCGCCCCTCGTTCGTTCGACCGCAACGACCGCACCGACCGCCAGGCCCCCTCGACCCGCGGCCACTTCGTCCCCGCGGACGACGTCAAGCTCGACAAGCTCAAGGCCGAGGCCACCGTGGCGGCCGACGTCGAGGGCGTGACCTTCGGCGACCTCGGCATCGGCGGCAACATCTCGCGCACCCTCGCCGAGATGGGTGCCTCGAGCCCGTTCCCGATCCAGGCCGCGACGATCCCCGACGTGCTCGCCGGCAAGGACGTCCTCGGCCGCGGCCGCACGGGCTCCGGCAAGACCATCGCGTTCGGTGCGCCCCTCGTCGAGAAGCTCATGGAGCACGGCGGCGGCACGAAGCGTCGCATGGGCCGCGCCCCGCGAGCGCTCATCCTCGCGCCGACCCGTGAGCTCGCGCTGCAGATCGACCGCACCGTGCAGCCGATCGCCCGCTCGGTCGGCCTGTTCACGACGCAGATCTACGGCGGCGTCCCGTACGGCCGTCAGGAGGGAGCGCTCGAGCGCGGCGTCGACATCATCGTCGGCACGCCGGGTCGCGTGCAGGACCTCATGAACAAGGGCAAGCTCGACCTCAGCGAGGTCGTCATCTCCGTGCTCGACGAGGCCGACCACATGTGCGACCTCGGGTTCCTCGAGCCGGTACAGGAGATCCTCGAGGCGACCGCCCAGGTCACCCCGCAGGGCAACCGTGCGCAGAAGCTGCTGTTCAGCGCGACGCTCGACACCCAGGTCGCGGCGCTCGTCGAGCAGTTCCTGCACGAGCCGAGCGTGCACGAGGTCGCCGGCGAGGACCAAGCGTCCTCGACGATCGACCACCGCGTGCTCGTGGTCGAGCAGCGCCAGAAGGACCAGCTCCTCGAGGAGCTCGTCGCCGGCGAGGGCAAGACGATCGTCTTCGCCCGCACCCGTGCCTACGCCGAGCGGCTCGCCGACCAGTTCGAGGACGCCGGCATCCGCGCGACCTCCCTCCACGGGGACCTGAACCAGTCGCGACGGACCCGCAACCTGCAGATGCTCACCAGCGGACGGGTGAACGTGCTCGTCGCGACCGACGTCGCCGCCCGTGGCATCCACGTCGACGACGTGTCGCTCGTCGTGCAGGCCGATGCGCCCGACGACTACAAGGCGTACATGCACCGCTCGGGCCGCACGGGTCGCGCCGGCAAGGAGGGAACGGTCGTCACGATCGTCCCCCGCGGCCGCATCCGCAAGATCGAGGGCATCCTCGAGCACGCCGAGATCGAGGCGGAGATGGTGCAGGCGGCGCCCGGTGACGGCATCGTCGCCGAGCTCGCCGCGCGCTGATCGCATGTGACCACCTGACCGGAAGGAGGCCCGGTGCCAGCTGGCACCGGGCCTCCTGTCCGTTCCGCGTCAGCGGTTGAAGAACAGCAACCCGCGCACGTAGCCGGCCTGGCCGGCGTGCTGCGTGCAGTCGTCCAGGATGCTCACCAGGCGCGCGCCGACGGTGACGGGCGGGTCCCACGCGTCGTCGACCACGGGGTCGAGGTCGTCCGGGCCGAGCGTGCCGAGGTACGCGACCGTGCGGGCGTGCACGGCGTCGAGGTACCCGGTCAGCAGCGCCGCCGAGGCGCGCACCCGGCCGACCTCGTCGCGGGACATGCCGTAGCCGAGCGCCTCGGGCGCGAACGGCAGGCCGAAGCGGTCGAACCAGCCGTCGGCGGTCCAGACCTGCTCGGTCCCGGCCAGGTCGGCGATCTGCGCGTCCTGGCCCCGGGCGATGTGCCACGCGAGCCAGGCGAGCGTGTTCGCGCCGGCGGCCGGACGCGACGCGAGCTGGTCTTCGGAGAGTCCCTCGACGGCGCGGGCGACGGTCGCCGGGACGCGGGAGAAGGCTTCGATGAGGACGTCACTGGGGGTCATGTCCTCGACGCTACGCCAGCGCGCGACGACTGCTCGGGCTCGGCGGGACGACTGCTCAGGCGGTGCGGGCGCCGCTGCGTCGACCGAGTTCGTCGCCGAGCCGGGCGAACGCGTCGGTCAGGGCCTGGCGCTGGGACGGAGCGATGACCTCGCGGAACGCCGCCGAGTAGACGGCGCCGATCTGCTGCGCGACGGCCTCGCCGGACGGGGTCAGGTGGAGCAGGATGCTGCGCCGGTCGTTCGGGTTCGGGCGACGCTCGATGTGCCCACGCTGCTCGAGCCGGTCGATGAGCGACGTCATCGCCCCGGTCGAGAGCTCGAGGTACTCGCCGGACTGCTTCGGCGTCACGCCCGCGCCGTCCGCCGAGGCCAGGAAGAACACGAACCGGCTGTCGGTGGCGTTGAGTCCGCGAGTCTGGCTCTCGTGGTGCAGCACCCGCGCGTGCTGGGTCTGCATGAGCCGGAACGCCGTCATCAGGCGACCGAGGTCGCTGTCGGCGACGCCGTCGACCGTGCTCGTGACGGGCGAGGCGGGCGCGGGGGACTGCGCGGGGATCGTGACCGGTGCGGTACGGGTGGCCGTCATGAGGGCTCTTCTCGGGTGGGTGTCGCTCGGGGCACGGGCATGCCGCCGTGCCGCTCAGTCAACAAGTATCTCAACCATTGAACTACCCCCAGCTGTGGGGGCATTGCTTCTCTTGTGAGCATCACGGAAGGGAAGTAGCTTGATGGTCGTACCAAACCAGTACACGGCACCACGCACCACACCGGCCTGCAGCGCGACCAACCACCGCGGTCCCAGACCACCCACCGATCAGATCTCTTCCTCCGGGAGTACCGCCATGCCTCGTGTCACCCCTCGCGCCGCTCGTCTCGCCGCCTGGATCGCCATCCCCGCCGCCCTCGTCGCTTCGGGTGCCGTCGTCTCGACCGCCTCGTACTCGGCCTTCTCCGCCACCACGGTGAACCCCACCAGCAACTGGACGGCCGGCTCGGTCGCCCTCTCCGACGACGACAACAACACGGCCCTGTTCACCGCCACGGCGCTGAAGCCGGGCTCGACGGGCGCGAACTGCATCACCGTGACCTCCACCGGGTCGCTCGCCTCGACCGTCAAGCTCTACGCGACGAACCCGCAGACCACCAACGCGCTGGCGTCGAACATCACGCTGACGATCGAGCAGGGGACCGGCGGCGGCTTCGGCTCGTGCACCGGCTTCACCCCCGCGGCATCGCCGAACGGCACGATCACGCCCGCGAACACCACGCTCGCGAGCTTCGGGTCGAGCAGCACGAACTTCGCCACCGGACTCGGTTCCTGGGCCCCGACCGGCTCAGGCTCGGAGTCGCGCGTCTACCGCGTCACCTACACGGTCAAGTCGGACGCGCCGAACTCGGTGCAGGGCGGGACAGCGTCGCTCGGCCTCACCTGGGAGGCCCAGAACAGCTGAGCCGCGCGCTCCACACCCGCAGGTCGCCGCGTCCCCACGTGAAGGCAGTCATGGTCAGTACCGCAGAGCAGGGTCCTCCCTCGTCGCGTCGTGCGGTCCGTGACGCCGTCGCGTGGGGACGCGTCGTCGTGGGGACGAGCGCACGCGGGGTCGTGGCGACGCTGCTCGGGCTCGCCCTGTGGGCCGCCGCGCCCGCCGTCATCGGCTGGCACCCGACCACCGTGATGACCGGCTCGATGGAACCCCGCCTCCGACCGGGCGACGTCGTCGTGTCGCGCCCGGTGCCGGCGACGGACCTCCGGATCGGCCAGGTCCTGCTCGCCGACGACCCGGACCAGCCGGGGCACCTGCGCATGCACCGCGCCGTCGCGACCGGCCCCGAAGACACGGTCGTCACGAAGGGCGACGCCAACCCGGGACGCGACTCGACCCCGGTGGAGCCGTCGGCGGTGCACGGCGTCGCCTCGCTGCGGATCCCGGTGGTCGCGGCGCCGATCGTCTGGATGCGCGACGGCGCCTGGGCGAAGGTCGCGCTGGCCGCCCTGGCGTTCGGTGTGGTGCTCTGGCTGTGTACGGTCGACGGCGCCCTCCGGCGGTCCGGCTCCGCGCCGGAGGACGACGAGGACGAGGACGGCGAGGGTGGTCCGCGCCACGCTGCGGACACCGGCCGGGAGGCCCCCCGCGCCGCCGGCACGTCGGCGCGGGTCGAGGGTCGGTCCGGACGGCACGTGCTGTTGCGTCAGGACGTCTCGTCACGTCGCGCGGTGCGCCGCCCGGGTCGAGACGGGCGCCGGCGCGGTCGGGGCGCCGTCGCCGCGGTGGCGCTGCTGGTCACCGGGGGCGTCGGCGTGCTGGTGCCGGCACAGGCGGTGGCCGGGCCCTTCACCCGCACGACCGTGAACCCGGCGTCGACGTTCGCCGCGACGACCCCGGTCGCCGTCACCGGACTGACCTGCACCAACAACGCGGACAAGTCCGTCACCATCGGGTACACGTACTCCGGCGTCGCCGCGAACTCCTTCGACGCGCTTGCCGGCTCCACCGTCGTCGGGTCGAGCCCCGGGACGCAGCGGAGCATCGTCGTCAAGGGGCAGAGCATCCTGAGCCTCGGGACCCCCGTGAACGTCGCCGTCCGGACGGACCTCGGTGGCTCGTGGACCGCCACCAGCCAGACCATCGCGATCAAGACCGCCCTGCTCAGCACCGACCTGTCCTGCTGAACCCACGCGTCCTCCACAGGCCGACGCGCGGCGTCCGGAGATGTCCGTCGTCGCGGCTACCGTTGCCGCATGCGCATCCTGCACACCGGCGACTGGCACCTCGGGCGGACCCTGCTCGGGGCCGACCTGCTGGCGCACCAGGCGACCTTCCTCGACCACCTGGTCGGCGTCGTCGTGCAGCGCTCGGTCGACCTGGTCGTCGTCGCGGGTGACGTGTACGACCGGGCGATCCCGCCGGTCGACGCCGTGCGCATGCTCTCCACCGCGCTCGAACGGCTGTCCGCCGTGGCCACCGTCGTGGTGACGCCCGGCAACCACGACTCGGCAGCCCGGCTCGGGTTCGGTGCCGGCGTCATGACCGGACGCGTCCGGATCCTCGCCGAACCCGTCCACGTCGCCGACCCGGTCGTGGTCGACGACCCGGACGGCCCCGTCGCGGTCTACGGCATCCCGTACCTGCAGCCGGACCTGGTCCGGCACGCCCTGTCCCCGGTCCCCGACGAACCACTCCCGCGGTCGCACCAGGCCGTCGTCGCCGCGGCGGTGGACCGCATCCGCGCCGACCTGGCGACACGGCCGGGGACCCGCTCGGTCGTCGTCGCCCATGCCTTCGTCGGCGGTGCAGAGCCGAGCGACAGCGAGCAGGACATCCGCGTCGGTGGCGTCGACCGCGTGGCCGAGTCGGTCTTCGCGGGCTTCGACTACGTCGCACTCGGACACCTGCACGGGCCGCAGCGCGTCGGATCGGACGACCGGATCCGGTACGCCGGCTCGCCGTTGGCCTTCTCGTTCGGCGAGCGTGCCCACACCAAGTCGGTCACGCTCGTCGAGCTCTCGGCGGACGGCACCGTCACCGTCGAGCTGCTGCCCACCCCGGTGCCACGCCGTCTGGTGGACGTCCGGTCGACGATCGGCGCCATCGAGTCCGGGGACCACGCGCAGGACGCCGACGCCTGGGTCCGCGTCGCGGTGACCGACGCCGTGCACCCCGAGCGGATGTACGCCCGCGTCAAGGACCGGTTCCCGTACGCGCTCGCGATCACGCACGAACCGGCCGACGCCCCCGCGCGCACGGCCGGACGGGCGGTGACGGCGACCTCCGACCCGGTCGAGGTCACCGCCGACTTCGTCACCTTCGCCACCGGTGCGGCCCCCTCGGCCGACGAACTCGTGGTCCTCCGTGACGCGTACGAAGCCGCGGCGGCGACCCTCGCCGACCAGGACCGGGCGGCGCGCTGATGTACCTGCACCGACTCGAACTCCGCGCCATCGGTCCCTACCCCGACCGTGTCACCATCGACTTCGCCGCGCTCGCCGCCTCCGGGGTCTTCCTGCTCGAGGGGCCGACGGGCTCGGGCAAGTCGACGATCATCGACGCGGTCGTGTTCGCGCTGTACGGCGGGCTCGCGGGCAGCGACGCCAGCAACGACCGCCTGCACAGCCAGCACGCCGACCCCGCGGTCGAACCCTTCGTCGAGCTCGTCTTCGAGACGGGTGCGGGGGTGTTCCGCGTCCGTCGGACACCGCAGTACGACCGACCCAAGCAGCGCGGGACCGGGACCGTGCGGCAGAACGCGTCCGCCACGCTCGTGCGCCTCGCCGGACCGGCAGACCCGGCGGGTGAACCCGTCTCCGCGCGCGCACAGGAGATCGGTGCTGAGGTCACCCGCATCGTCGGGCTGGACCGCGCGCAGTTCCTGCAGACGGTGGTCCTGCCGCAGGGCGAGTTCGCGCGCTTCCTGCGGGCACCAGGGGAAGACCGTCGGAAGCTCCTGCAGTCGCTGTTCGGCACCCTCGTCTACGACAGCACCGCCGACGAACTCGCCGCCCGGCGTCGGGCCGCTGCAGCACAGGTCGACGCCGCGGACGCCGGTGTGCGGGACAGCCTCGCGCGCTTCGCCGAGGCCTCGGGTGTCGGTGACGCCGCCGAGTCGTCCGTGCCCGAGATCGTGGCCCAGGTCCGCGCCGCGGCCGACGCCGCCGAGACCGCCCGGGCGGACGCAGCAGTGGCAGCCACGGAAGCCAGCGCGCACGAGCAGCTCGTCCGCGCCCGCGTCGTCGCGCTCGAGCGCCGCCGGAGCCTGCTCGGACGGGCCGCCGCGCTCGACGCCACCACCGCTGCCGTCACCGCCACCCGTGACCGACTCAGCACTGCCGAGCGTGCCACGCGGGTCGCGACGGTCGCCGACGGGCTCGACGCCGCCGTGGACCGGGCGACGGCGGCCCTGCGCGACCTCGAGGCCCTGCGGGACGACCACGGCGCCCGCGGGATCGACGTCGCCACCGAGCTGGGCCGCCTGTCCGAGGTCGTCGCCGGCGTCCGGCACCTGGTGCCCGTCGCCGCGTCGCTCCCGGCACGGGTCCTCGCCCTCGACGCCGCCCGAGCCGACGTCGCCGTGCTGCGTCTGCGCCTGACGGAACTCGACGCGGCGCTCCAGGTCCGGCCGGCTGAGCGCGCGGAGCTCGTCGCACGGGCGCAGGTGGCGGCCACCGCAGCAGCCGACGTCGAGCCCGCCCAGCTCGAGACGGACGCCGTGCAGGCACTCCGGGACACCGTGGCGGCGTGCGCGGCGGCGGACGGTCGCGTCGTCGCGGCCGAGTCCGTCGTGGCGTCGGCGCGCACCACGGCGAGCGCCGCGGTGCAGGCCGAGCAGCACCTGCGCGAACGGCGGATCGCGGGCCTGGCGGGGGAGCTCGGCGCCGCCCTGGCACCGGGTGACGCCTGCCCGGTGTGCGGCGCGCTCGAGCACCCGGCGGTCGCCACACCGCAGGACGACCACCCCACCCCCGCGCAGATCGACGCGGCCGCCACTGCCGCTCGCCGTGCCGAGCAGGCCCTCGCCGACGCTGCCGCCGGTCTCGCGGTCGAACGGGCCGAGCACGAGCGGCTCCTCGCCGTCGTCGGTGACCTCGATGCCCAGGTGCTCGAGACCCGCGCTGCCGCGGCTGCCGACCGGCTCCGGGCAGCGCGGGCAGCGGCGGACGCGCTGCCGGGACACGACCGTGCCGTGGTCGCACACGACGAAGCGACCCGGGCCCTCGAACACGACCACGCCGCGATCGGGACGGAACGCCAGGTGCTGCTCGCCACGACGCAGGCCGACCAGGCCCGGATCGCCCTCGACACCGATGCGGTCGAGACCGCTCGCGGGCTCCTGGTCGCCGAACTGCACGGGCACGCCCCGGACCTGACGTTGCCGACTGCCGTCACCGCGCTCGACGAACGGATCACCGCGCTCGGCACGGTCGTCCGGGCAGCGGAACGGCACCGGACGGCCGACACCGTCGTCGCCGAGCGCACCGCCGAGGTGGCTCGTGTCGTGGCAGACCACGACTTCGCCGACGTGGCCGCTGCGCGGGCTGCGGTGCTGGAACCGTCAGTGGCCGCTCGGCTGCGCGCCGAGGTCGAGCACGCCGACCGGGAACGTGCGGTCGTCGATGCCGGTCTGGCGGAACCCGCAGTGGTGGCCGCTGCGCAGGACGAACGCGCAGCCGACGACGGGACCGCCGACGGCGGACTCGACCCCGAACTGGCTCGTGCGACTGCGGTCGCAGCCGCGGCCGCACTCGACCTCGCCACGCGTGCGGCGACCACCGCGGCCGACCGGGCCCAGGCCGCCGAGCGGTGCGCGGCCGACCTGGCGCGCGCCGTCGCCCGGCGCGAGACGACCTCCACCGAGAGCCGTGCCGTGGTCCGCCTGGCCGACATCGCGGCAGGGGCGCCGGGTCACAACACGACCGGGGTGACGCTGGGTACCTACGTGCTGATGCGTCGGTTCGAGGACGTCGTCGCGGCGGCGAACGACCGCCTGCGGACGATGCTCGGCGGGCGCTTCACCCTCGAGACCTCGGACGAGCGCGAGACCGGCAGCCGATCGCGTCGCACCGGCCTGGCCCTCGCGGTGCGCGACCACACGACCGACACCACCCGTGACCCACGCAGCCTGTCCGGCGGCGAGACCTTCACGGTGTCGCTCTGCCTGGCACTCGGGCTCGCCGACGTCGTGCAGGCCGAGGCCGGCGGGGTGTCGCTCGGCACGCTCTTCGTCGACGAGGGGTTCGGCACGCTCGACCCGGAGACGCTCGACGGCGTGGTCGAGCAGCTCGCACGCCTGACCGCGGGTGGACGACAGGTCGGCATCGTCAGCCACGTCGAGGAACTCAAGCAGCGGATCCCCGAACGCATCGCCGTCCGGCGCAGTCCCGGCGGCGGATCGCACGTCACGACGACGGTCTGATGCCGGACGCCGGACGCCGGACGCCGGACGCCAGACGTCAGGGTGTGGGCACGGCAGACGTGTCGACCGTGCCGTCGGGCGGCGGCAGGATGTCCGCCGCGATCCACGGGAACACCCAGGTGAACAGCACGAAGACGATCGCCACGAGCAGCACGACGAGTTCGAGGATCTTGAGCGCGGTCGGTCCGGGCAGCAGGCGCCAGACCAGGGGGAAGATCACTTGGCGGTCTCCGACAGTTCCTTCGGGGTGCCTTCCGACACCGGCATCCAGTAGTCGAGCTTGGCGTGCACGATGTAGCGCTCCTTGGCGGACCACATCGGGTGGCACGCGGTCAGGGTGAGCCAGCGGTCCTCGGCGGACGGCTCGACCCCCGGCTTGTTCGGCACCGGCGCGATGGTCTCGATGTGGTCGGGGGTGACGATCTGACTGTCGGTGACCTTGTACACGTACCAGACGTCGAACCCCTTCGCCGCGTCGGTCACACGCACGACGATCGCGTCGTTCGTCTGCAGGTCGGCGATCTGGTTGAGCGGCTTGCCGTAGGTGACCCGGTGCCCGGCGACGGCGAAGTTGCCCTCGGCGCCCGGCATCGCCGTGTCCTGGTAGTGCCCGAGCCCGATCGTGTTGAGCACCTTCTCGCGGTCCGTGCCCTCACCGATGGGGCGGTCGTAGTCGGCACCGAAGCGGGGGATCTGCATCGTGCCGAAGACCGAGGACAGCCCCGGCGGCTCCGCGAGCACGGGGGCCTGGTCGCGGTGCTCGGTCGGGGTGGGGTTCGCCGTCGGTGCCTCGGTCTGGCCGAGGTCCTTGATGAGCGAGGACTGGTGCTGCACCGCGACCACGTCGGTCCACCACGCGGTCCACAGGACGTACAGCCCCGTGCCCGCACCGGCGAGGATGAGGAGTTCGGCGAGCAGCGAGACGAGGGCACCGCCCACGGTCTGGCGTGGCCGACGGCGTCGTGTCCGTCGGGCGGGCTCGTCGTCCGGAGCACTCGACGGCGGGGGGAGTGTCTCGTGCGAGGTCACGTGGCTCCTGGTCCTGGTCCGGTCGTCCCGGCGTCGTGGTTGACGACGCTCAGGACCATCAGACCACACCGACATGACGATCAGGGCCTTCTCCACAGGATGGGTACCGTGGCGGGATGGCTCCTGTGATCCGTCGCTTCGATCCCGCCGACACCGAGGCGGTGGTGGCCCTCTGGAAGGCCTGCGGGCTCGTGCGCCCGTGGAACGACCCGCGCCGCGACATCGCCCGCAAGCTCACGGTCCAGCCGGAGCTGTTCCTGGTCGCGACCGACCCGGCGACCGACGCGACCAGCGACGGCGGCCAGCACGGAGACACCCTCGTCGCCGCGGGCATGGCCGGGTTCGACGGGCACCGGGGTTGGGTGAACTATCTGGCGGTGCGCCCGGACCAGCAGGGGTCCGGGCTGGGGCGGGCGCTCATGGCCGAGTTCGAACGGCTGCTCACGGCGCTCGGCTGCCCCAAGCTCAACCTGCAGGTCCGCGCCGGCAACGACCGCGTCATCGGGTTCTACGAGTCGCTGGGCTACGCCGACGACCGGACGGTCTCGATGGGCAAGCGGCTCATCCCCGACGACTGACCAGCAGATCCGACGACTGACCACCGGACCCGGCGGTCGATCGGGGACGACGCTCGGTCACGCCAGGGCCAGCGCCACCGAGGCGCCGAGCGCCAACACGATCCCGGCACCCTGCAGCGGCGTGAGCCGTTCGCGCAGCACCACCCCGGCGAGCACGACGGTCCCGATCGGGTAGAGCGCGTTGAGGACGCTGATCACCGGCAGCGTCGCCGGGTCCGCGCTCGAGTGCAGCCCGGCCTGGATGCACACGTTCGCCAGGGCGTCGAACACCCCGCAGGCAACGACGACCATCGCGAGCCGACGCCCCGGGCCGCGCCGAGCAGTCGACCCGGCCACGTCGCCGACGCCCGCCGACGCCGGGAGGCGAGCCGCGCCTCCAGACCGGCCGGACGACCCGCCGGACGACCGGTCAGACGACCGGCCGGACGACCGAGCGGGAGACCGCCCGGAGGACGCGACCCCCGCCCGCGCGGACACGAGCGCCGCCGCCCCCAGCAGCACCGCCTGCAGCACCCGCGCCACCACGAGCGGCGCGATCCCGGAGTCCGACGGCGTCTCGTTGAAGGCGAGCACGATCCCGCCGAACCCGCAGCCCGCGACGGCCGCCGCGGCCACGCCGCGCGCCGTCACGCGCGCGCCGCCCGGGTCACGGACCGACGCGACCAGGACCACGGCGACCACCGCCACCACCAGCGCGCCGACGGCCACCGGGGACAGCACCGTGCCGCGCGCCACCGCGACGACGACCGGGACGACCGCCGCGAAGACGGCGGTCAGCGGCGAGAGCACGCTCATCGGCCCGATCGCCAGCGCCGCGTAGAGCAGCAGCACGCCGACCGACCCCGCCAGCCCGCCGACCGCACCCCACAGGGACCCGGTCATGGTGAACCGGCCTCCGAACAGTGCCAGTCCGGCCAACAGGGGCACGATCCCGACGGCGGCTGCGACGGCGGCGACGGTCACCGGCCGCACCCGCCGCGAGGCCACCCCGCCCAGGAAGTCCGCGAACCCGTACACCAGCGCCCCGCCGAGGCCGAGCAGCACCGTGATCACGGGTCCCATCCTGCCGTGCCCGGTAGATTGCGCTGCGTGAGCGTTCCCTACACCCGACTCTTCCGCGTCGACGGCCGGTGGCGGTGGTGGCGTCCGCTCGTCGCGCTGGCGTTCCTCGCCGGGTGGTACCTGGTCACGCAGATCCTGATCACCGTCGCGTACTTCGTCCCGATCGGTGCGACACAGGGCCCGCAGGGACTCATCGACCTCGAGCAGAGCCTGACGAGCGGTGCGCTCGACCCCACCGACCCGCTCGTGCTCTCGCTGTCGTTGGTGTCGCTCGTGATCCTGCTGCCGGGGATCCTGCTCGCGGTGAAGATCGCCCGACTCGGGCCGGCGAACACGCTGTCGTCGGTGCGGTTCCGGGTCCGGTGGGGCTGGGCCGCGTGGTGCGTGCTGCCGACGCTGGTGATCGCGGCGATCATGTTCGTCGTGCAGACGGGGTTCGGCTCCGCCGACGGCATGTTCACCTTCGACGGTGGCTTCGGCTGGAACACCCCGGCCATCGGGCAGTCGACGGTGTCCATCGGCACGCTCACCCTGACCATCGCGATGGTGGTGCTGCTCGTGCCGTTCCAGGGCGCCGCCGAGGAGTACGTCTTCCGCGGCTTCCTGATGCAGTGGATCGGGTCGTGGATCCCGGTGCGCATCGTCGGCACCGTGGTGGCCGTCGTCGTCTCCACCGTCGTGTTCGCGCTGCTGCACATCCCGAACGGCTACAACGTGTGGGGGATCCTGGACGTCGGCTCGTTCGGGTTCGTGGCCGCGATCATCGTCATCCGCACCGGCGGCCTCGAGGCCACCGTCCTGCAGCACGCCTTCAACAACATCATGATCTTCGTGCTGCAGGCTCCCGGCTGGTCGAAGGTGTCCCTGGACTCCTCGAACAGCACCTGGCAGAGCTGGCTCTTCACGCTCGGCACGTCGCTGCTGTACTGGGGCATGGTCGAGTTCCTGGCACGGTGGCGGAAGCTCGACCGGCGCTTCGCCGGGTCGGAGACCCCGCGGTTCCGCGGTCCGGTGCCGACCTGGGCGCGCGGCACCCGGTGGACCCAGCCGGGAGGCCCTGGTTGGCCGGGTGCACCGGCCCGCTCCGAGGGGGTGGCCGGGCCCACGGCGTCGGGCGACCTCCTGACGAAGGCCCCGCCTGTGGATGCCTCGCCTGTGGAGGACGAGGTGGGTGTCGCCCGCCGACCGTAGGCTGGTGGCATGAGCGCCACCACCCCTGCCGTCGCGCCTGCGTCGGGCGCCTCGCGCTCGGCGGCGCAGGACGTCCTGCACCGTGTGTGGGGCTACGACGACTTCCGCGGCGAACAAGCGGCCATCATCGACCGGGTCGTCTCCGGGGGCGATGCCCTCGTGCTCATGCCGACCGGCGGCGGCAAGTCGCTGTGCTACCAGGTGCCCTCGCTCGTGCGCGACGGCGTCGGGGTCGTCGTCTCGCCGCTCATCGCGCTGATGCAGGACCAGGTGGACGCCCTCGCGGCGAACGGGGTCAAGGCCGCGTTCCTCAACTCCACGCAGGGGCCGGACGAGCGTGCCCGCGTCGAGCGTGCCGTCGTGCAGGGCGAGGTCGACATGCTCTACCTCGCACCGGAACGCCTCCGGCTCGAGTCCACCCGTACGCTGCTCGACCGGTCGCGGATCGCCCTGTTCGCCATCGACGAGGCCCACTGCGTGGCGCAGTGGGGGCACGACTTCCGCCCGGACTACCTCGAGCTGAGCGTCCTGCACGAGCGCTGGCCGACCGTGCCCCGCATCGCGCTGACGGCCACCGCGACGCCGCAGACCCACCGCGAGATCTCCGCCCGGCTCGGACTCGACGACGCCGCACACTTCGTCGCCGACTTCGACCGGCCGAACATCCAGTACCGGATCGAACCCAAGACCGGCGCGTTGCAGCAGCTGCTGACGTTCATCCGCACCGAGCACAAGGGCGACGCCGGCATCGTCTACTGCCTGTCGCGCAACTCCGTCGAGCGCACGGCCGCGGCCCTGGTCGACCAGGGGATCCCGGCGCTGCCGTACCACGCAGGTCTCGACGTGCGGGTCCGCGAGCGCAACCAGTCCCGGTTCCTGCGCGAGGACGGCATCGTCATGGTCGCGACCATCGCGTTCGGCATGGGCATCGACAAGCCCGACGTGCGGTTCGTCGCCCACCTCGACCTGCCGAAGTCGGTGGAGGGCTACTACCAGGAGACCGGTCGCGCCGGGCGTGACGGTCTGCCCTCGACGGCGTGGTTGGCGTACGGGCTGAACGACGTCGTCCAGCAGCGGCGGATGATCGACCAGTCCGAGGGGGACGCCGCCCACCGTCGGCAGCTCAGCGCACACCTCGACGCGATGCTCGCCCTGTGCGAGACGATCGAGTGTCGTCGTGTGCGGTTGCTGGCGTACTTCGGGCAGGAGTCGACCGCGTGCGGCAACTGCGACACGTGCATCGCCCCGCCCGAGTCCTGGGACGGCACCGTCCCCGCGCAGAAGCTGCTCTCCACGATCGTCCGTCTCGACCGCGAGCGGGGGCAGCGGTACGGCGTCGCGCACCTGGTCGACATCCTCGTCGGCAAGCAGTCGCCGCGCGTGCAGGAGCTCCGGCACGAGTCCCTCGCGACCTTCGGCATCGGCGCCGACCTGTCCGAGGGGGAGTGGAAGACGGTGGCGCGGCAGGTCCTGGCGCAGGGGTACGCCACGGTGTCCGGCGACGGGTACGGCACGCTCGTGCTCAGTCCGACCTCCGCCGAGGTGCTCTCCGGCCGGGTGCAGGTGCGCATGCGCCGCGATCCCGTCCGGCAACCGCGTGCCGCACGTGCACGTCGGCAGGTCGTGTCCGACATGCCGCAGGAGGCGGTCGGCCTGTTCGAGGCGTTGCGTGCCTGGCGGGCCGGACAGGCGCGCGAGCAGGGCGTGCCCGCGTACGTGGTGTTCAACGACGCCACCCTGCGCGGCATCGCTGCCGTCCGCCCCTCCGACGTCGACCAGCTCGCCGAGATCTCCGGGGTCGGTGCTGCCAAGCTCGAGTCCTACGGCCGTGCGGTGCTCGACGTGGTGGCCGCGTCCGACCTGGGCTGAGCGCACCTGGCCGGTTCATGCCCCTCGCGGCATGTGGTCGGGCGGTCCCTGGCTACACTCGGACGTCCTGCCCGAGGAGGTCGCTGGTGCCCGGTTCGTCGTTGTCTGCCACCGTGCTCGGTCGTGCCGTCGTGGCCCCGCTCGCACGCATGCTGTGGCGGCCGAAGATCATCGGGCGCAAGAACGTCCCCCGGCACGGTGCGGTGATCCTCGCGAGCAACCACCGCTCGTTCATCGACTCGCCGGCGATCACGATCATGGCGCCCCGGCAGGTCTCGTTCCTGGCGAAGCAGGAGTACTTCACGGGGACCGGCATCCGCGGGGCGGTCTCCCGCGCGTTCTTCAGCGGCATCGGGGCGATCGGTGTCGAGCGTGGCGCGGGAGCCGCGGCGCAGCAGGCACTCGACCTCGGTCTCGAGCGGCTGCGTGACGGCGAGGCCTTCGCGATCTACCCGGAGGGCACGCGGTCCCTCGACGGACGCCTGTACCGCGGACGGACCGGCGTCGCCTGGCTTGCCCTGACGAGCGGCGCCCCGGTCGTGCCCGTCGCCCTCACCGGGACCGAGGACGTCCAGCCCGTCGGCGCGAAGGTCCCGAAGCTGGCCCGCGTGACGATCGAGTTCGGCCAGCCGCTCGACCTGTCGCACTTCGGTGAGGCGTCCTCCGGACGCGCCCGACGACACGCGACCGACGCGGTGATGGCGGCGATCCAGGCGATGAGCGGGCAGGAGTCCGCCAACGCGTACAACAACCCGCCGGCCACGATCGTCGAGCGGGTCCGTCGCGCGCTGCACCGTGACGACCCGAGCGAGGCCGTCGAGCCGGACTGAGTATTGCGCATCAGAAATATCAGTGGTTCAATGGACGCAACCTGTCCGCGAACTCCTGATCAGGAGGAATGCGCATGTCCACCACGCCGCTCTTCGACGCCATCGCTCGGCAGTCCGACGCGGCCGGTCCCGCACCGACCTCGGCGATGTCCGCCCGTCCCGCGCCGACCTCGCCGCTGTCGGCTCCGGTGCCGCCGACCCGTTCCACGTTCGTGCCCGCGGCACTCGTCGCCGCCATCGACGAGATCCCCACGGCTGCCGTCGCCGCAGTGCAGCGCGAGCACCGCTTCACGGCCGAGCAGCGCGCCCTGGTCGAGGCCGTGGCCGACGCGGTGACCCGTGCCGTCGTCGATGCCGCCGTCGCCGAGGTCGACCGCATCCTCGCGGCCGGCGTCGTCCGCTCCTGAACCGGTGCGTCCCACGACCGGACCTCTGCCGAAGCGTCCACGGGGCGCCGAGCGTGCCCAGGCGAACCGCTCGTTCGGTGCCCGCGCCGTCGGGACACCGGCTGCCGGGACCCCGGCCGCTCTCGTGCCTGACCCGCACGCCACGACCTCCGGGGCGACGGTGACCACGCCCGCCGCCCCGGAACCCACCTCGCGCACCAGGGGACGCCGCGCCGCGCAGCGAGCCCCGCGACCGTCCCGACCGCGCCCGCCCCGTGTCGTGCTGCAGCCCCGTGTCGGCCTGCAGCACGGTGTCGTCCCGCAGCACCGTGTCGTCCTGCAGCACCGTGCGGTGACCAGCCTGACGCTGCCGACCCGGACCGCGGTGATGCCCCTCGGCGTCGTCGCGCTGGTGACCTGCTTCCTGGTCGCTGCGTCCACCCCCGCCCAGGCCGCTGCCGAGGCGACCGGCGTGGCGGTGTCGGTGCGGGCCTCCGACCCGACCGCCGGCGGCGCGTCCCAGGCCTTCACCGCACCGGTGGGCTCGGCCGTCGACGTCGTACGCGACGGGTTCGCCGTCGGGTCCGCCGGGGTGCCGGGCGTCCCGATGGGCAGCGACGCCGTCCGCCCCGTCGACGGGTCCGTGCCGACCGCCGGCGGCTTCGGTTCCCGCTGGGTCCGCGGCTGCGGAGCGTGTTCGACGAACCACCAGGGGCTCGACTTCGCCGCCGTCTCGGGATCGCCCGCGGTCGCCGCGATGCCCGGTCGCGTGGTCGCGGCCGGGGTCCTCGGCGGCTACGGCGACCAGGTGCTCGTGCAGCACACCTCCGGTGTGCAGACCCGCTACGGCCACCTGTCGGCGATCGACGTCCGCGTCGGGCAGGTCGTCGCGGCCGGGGAGCGCGTCGGGGCCGTCGGCAGCACCGGGGTGTCGACCGGACCGCACCTGCACTTCGAGGTCATCGTCGACGGCCGCCCGGTCGACCCTGCGGACTGGCTGCGAGCACGCGGCCTGCTCTGAACCCGGCGCGCGTACCGTTCGACGAGCCGGCGGCAGGGAGCCGCCCGTGGAACGGAGTCGCGACGTGCGTGTGACGGTGCTGGGAACGGGGGCCATGGGGGCCGGAGTGGCGCAGTCGCTCCTGCGTGAGGGACACGAGGTCGTCGTCTGGAACCGGACCCCGGAGCGCGCAGCGCCCCTGGAGCAGCACGGTGCGACGGTCGCGACCGAGGCCGGAGTCGCCGTCGAGGGCGCGCAGGTCGTCCTGCTCACGCTGTTCGACACGGATGCCGTGGTCGACGTGCTCGACCAGGCAGCCGGGGACGCGCCGACCGACGCGGTGTGGGTGCAGTGCTCGACCGTGGGTGTCGCGGGGACCGAGACCGTGGTGCAGCTGGCCGCGAAGTACGGCATCACGCTCGTCGAGGCGATGATGCTCGGCACGAAGGCGCCCGCGGAGCAGGGGAAGCTGACGATGCTCGCAGCCGGGCCGTCGGACACGCTCGACCGGATCGACCCGGTGCTCGACGCGATCGGCGCGAAGACGGTCCGCGCCGGGGAGCGCGTGGGTGACGGCACGGCCCTGAAGCTCGCGGCGAACGCCTGGATCGCATCGATCACGGCGGCGACCGCGCAGTCCCTCGCCGTGGCGCGGGGGCTCGGCATCGACCCCGCGCTGTTCCTCCAGGCGATCGACGGCACGGCGAGCGACTCGCCGTACGCCCACACGAAGGGCGAGTCGATGCTGGCGGGCACGTTCCCCGCGCAGTTCGCGCTCGACGGGCTGCGGAAGGACATCGGGCTCATCACGGACGCGGCCCGGGCATCCGGGGTCACGACGACGCTGCTCGAGGCCCTCGGCGCGGTCTACGCCGACGCCAGCGCCGCCGGTCACGGCGGTGACGACATCGCCGCCGTCACGTCCGCGTTCTGACCCAGCCGCTACCGCCGGAACCAGCGGCGCAGGGTGGCGCCGAGCCGGCCGACGGCCTCGTCGTTCATGGTGTTCGCCAGGTCGAACGCCTCGCGCGCGGGGTCGCTGCCGTCCCGGATGCGGCGGAGGGCAGCGTCGGCACGGGCGCGCGCGTCGAGCTCGGCGAGGGGCATGTCGTCCTCGGGCTCGTGCTGACGCGACTGGCTCATCCCTGCACGCTACGCGGAGCGTGGTGCGCGCATGCCGTCCCCGTCGCTGCTGTTCGCGGCGGCGCGGTCGGCGTCGATCTCGTCCACGACGGACGTCATCTCGTCCAGGAAGTCGACGATGACCGCCATGTCGTCCCCGGGCAGGTGCTCGGCGACCTCGAGCGTGCGGGTGTCGAGGTCGTCGATCACCCGGATGGCCTGGCGCATCGACGACCCGGAGGCGCTGAGGATCACACCGCGGCGGTCGTCGGGGTCGGGGCGCCGTTCGACGTGCCCGCTGCGCACCAGCCGGTCGACGAGGGCCGAGGTGGACGCTGCGGTGATGCCGAGACGCTCGGCGAGTTCCTTGGCGTTGGTGGTGCGGCCGGAGGTCTCGGCGTCGATCAACAGCCGTAACGCCAGCAGGGCGTTCTCGCCGATCCCCAGTGCTTCCCGCGCGCGGCGCTGCGCTGCGCTCTCGGCCGTGCGGTAGCGCCGGAGCGCGTTGAGCACGTCCACTGCATCGACCCGGGATCCTTCTCCGTACCAGAACCCCGGGGCGCCTGTCGTCACCTCGGAAGTCATGGACCCAATGCTAGACGCTCTAGTTAGATTGTCTAGCGAAGGAGCCGATCTCCGCGTCCGCAACACCCGTGACGCGGCTCCGAAACACCGGCGCAACGCGCGGTCAGTAGGTTCGCCGCATGCAGGAGTCGCGGTGCTGAACCGACTCGCGGGGAGTGTGTTCCGCGTCGGGGCCGCAGTCGAGCGCGCCGACGTGATCGCCCGACTCCTCGACGCGTACCTGGCGAAGCCGGATGCGGGCACCGGACCGGAGGACGCGGTCACCGGGCGCGAACTCCGGATCGTGGCGGGGGCCTCCACGGGCGGCGCACGCCGGTCGTTCGCCGACCGCACCGCCACGCTCGAGCTCCTCGCCCTCGACCGGCACGAGCCCGCCTCGATCGCCCACGCGGTGGCGGTCGCCCGCGACGACGCACGGCGAGCGCGGGACGTCGTCTCGACCGAGCTGTGGGAGTGCCTCAACGTCACCCGTTCGCGGATGCCCCGGAAGATCGCCAGCGGGCGCGAGCACGAGTTCCTCGCCTGGGTGCGGGAGCGGAGTGCCCTGGCCGTCGGAGTCGTCGAGGGCGACGCCAGCCGCGACGAGGTCTGGGAGTTCTTCACGCTCGGCCGGTCGCTCGCGCGGTGTGCGGCCACGGCACGGCTGCTGGCGTCGGACCTGCTCGACCCGGAGTCGTCGCGGTCCTGGGCCACCGCGCTGCGCGCATGCGGTGTCGACGAGGCCTTCCACCGCGAGGCCCGTCCGGGCGCCCCGGCGTCGGAGGCGGCCGCGTTCCTCCTGCTCGACGGGCACTGCCCGCGGTCGATGGCCTTCCTCACGAGCAGGGCCGAGGCGTGCCTGGCGGACGTCGCGCCGACCCTCGTGCCGGAGGGGCTCGCCGAACTCCGCGAGGCCGGCCGTGCACTCCGGACGATCCCGCCCGACGACGCGGTCGAGGCCGCTCGTCCGGCCGGGCGCCGACTGGCCTCCGTCGCGGACCGCGTCGCGCGTGCGCTCGACGAGCGCGTCTTCGCGGTCGCCACCGCGCGCTGACCGCGTTCCATCCGCCGGACGGGAGGCGCGCTGCGGGCACGCCCCGCGCCTCCCGTCCGGTGCGCCGCCGCTCTCCGCGCCCCTCCTCGCGAAAGCGACAGTTCTCCGTGAACGTTCCGGCCCGATCTGTCGCTTTCGGGAAGGAGGCCCGGGGCTGGCAGCGAGATCTGTCGCCTTGGCGAGGTGGACCGGCGGGGCGCGGGGGCGCGGGGGCGCGGGGGCGCGGGGCTACACGCCGCTGGAGCGGCTGGACACGGCCTCGTCGCGGGCCAGGTCCTGACGGAGCGCCGCACGCGCGGCCCGGGTGCCGACCACCGGGATCGAGTGCGTGACGGCCAGGTGCAGCGGGGTGTCCGCGTCGTAGCGGACGCGGTAGTGCTGCCACCGCACCAGCCACACCAGAGCGATCGCCAGCGCGACGAAGCCGGACGCAGCCCCGACGCCGATCGCCCACCGCGGTCCGGCGGCGTCGGCGATGGCGCCCACGATCGGAGCGCCGATCGGGGTGCCGCCCGCGAAGATCGCCATGTAGAGCGCCATCACACGACCGCGCATCGCCGGCTTCGTGGTGGTCTGGACGAGGGCGTTCGCGGTCGTCATGAACGTCAGTGACGCGAGCCCGACGAACACCAGCACGATCGCGAACGACCAGTACGTCGGCGCGAAGGCCGCGGCGGTGCAGGCCAGGCCGAAGCCCGCGCTGGCGACGACCAGCAGGCGCATCCGAGGTCGGTCGCGCCGTGCGGACAGGAGCGCGCCGAGCACCGAGCCGATCGCCATCACGGAGTTGAGCAGCCCGAACTCGCCGGCGCCCTTGTGGAACTCCACGCGGGCCATGGTCGAGGTGAAGATCGGGAAGTTCACGCCGAACGTGCCCACGACGAAGATCATGCAGAGCACGACGATGATGTCCGGCCGGGTCCGCACGTAGCGGAAGCCCGCCATGATCTGGCCCTTGCCGCGCTTGGCCCGGACCCGTTCGGCGAGCTGCTCGGGGTCGACGAACTTCAGGGCACCGAGGACGGCCGCGAAGGACGCCGCGTTGATGACGAACACCCATCCGGAGCCGATCGCGGCGATGAGCACGCCGGCGACCGCGGGGCCGATGAGCCGGGCGGCGTTGAACGAGGCCGAGTTCAGCGCGACGGCGTTCGAGACGTGCTCGCCGGTGACGACGTCCGACACGAAGGCCTGGCGCACCGGGGTGTCGAACGCGGCGACGACGCCGAGTGCGAGCGCGAACCCGTAGAGCGACAGCAGCGTCGCGGTGTTCGTCAGGACCATGATGCCGAGCCCCAGCCCGAGCATCGCCATCAGCGCCTGCGTCAGCATGAGGGTGCGGCGGCGGTCGAAGCGGTCGGCCACGAGCCCGGTCCAGGGGAGCAGGAGCAGCTGCGGGCCGAACTGCAGGGCCATCGTGGTGCCGACCGCGATGGCGTCGTTGTGGGTGAGCTGCGTCAGGACGATCCAGTCCTGCGCGGTCCGCTGCATCCAGGTGCCGACGTTCGACACCAGGGCACCTGCGAACCAGATGCGGTAGTTGCGTCCCGACAGGGACCGGAACATGGCCGTCACTGGTGGGCCAGCCTCCTCATGATCTCGGTGGCGTCGGCGAGGACGCGGCGTTCGGCGGGGGACAGGGCGGCGAGCTTCGGCGAGAGCCAGCCGTCGCGGCGCCGTCGGGTCTCGAGCACGAAGTCGATGCCGGCAGGGGTCGCGCCGATGAGCACCTTGCGGCGGTCGTCGCCGTGCCCGCCCTTCGAGACGAGACCGCGTTCGACCAACGCGGCGACGGTCTTCGTCATCGACGGCGGGGTCACCCCGTCGCCGCGGCTCAGCTCCGCCAGGGTCATCGGGCCGTCGCGGTGCAGCCGGGCGAGCGCCGAGAACATCGCGTCGCTGACGGTGGTGTCGGCCTTCTGCGCACGGAGGGTCCGCGACAGCCGGTTCACCGCCACGCGGAGGTCGGTGCTGAGCGACGCGTGCGGCTCGGAGCGCTTCGGGGTCTCGGTCATCGTCACGGTCGTTAGCCTACCTCATTAGTTCAGCGAACGAACTAGTTGTCCTCCGGAATGCCGACCGGGGGAGTATCGTTCCCACTGTGGACAACAGGTGTTGTTCATCAACGAGCAGAGGGAAGTGCACAATGTCCGAGTTCGAGGGCAAGGTCGCCATCGTCACCGGTGGCGGCAGCGGCATCGGTGAGGCCATCGCCAAGGAGCTCGCAGCCGCGGGCGCGGCGGTCGTCGTCACCGACATCAAGCAGGACGCCGCCGAGCGCGTCGTCGCCGAGATCGAGCAGGCCGGCGGCACCGCAGCGGCCGTGCAGGCGAACTCGGCCGTCGCAGCCGACGACGAGCGTGCCGTGCAGTTCGCGGTGGACACGTACGGCGGCCTGCACCTCGCGGTCAACAACGCCGGCATCGGCGCCGCGCCGCAGCCGATCGGCGAGTACGACATCGCGGCGTGGGACCGGGTGCGCTCGGTCGACCTCGACGGCGTCTTCTACGGCATGCGCTACGAGATCCCCGCGATGCTCGCGGCCGGCGGTGGCGCGATCGTGAACATGTCGTCCGTCCTCGGCTCGGTCGGCATCGCGCAGAACGCCGCCTACGTCGCGTCGAAGCACGCGCTCGTCGGGCTGACGAAGGTCGCCGCGCTCGAGTACACGTCGCAGGGCGTCCGCACGAACGCCGTCGGCCCGGGCTTCATCGACACGCCGCTGGTCCGCTCGTCGCTGTCGGCGGACGAGCTGTCCGCGCTCGAGGCGCAGCACGCGACCGGGCGGCTCGGCACCGACGCCGAGGTGGCCGCGCTCGTGCTGTTCCTGCTGAGCGACAAGGCCTCGTTCATCTCCGGCAGCTACCACCTGGTCGACGGCGGCTACTCCGCCCACTGACGCGCAGAGCGACGGGAGGCCCCGCTCACG
>NZ_MJGI01000004.1:130088-147714 GCF_001864835.1 Curtobacterium sp. MCBA15_001
CGTGAGCGGGGCCTCCCGTCCGTCGACGCGGGCGCGCGCTCAGCGCAGGATCGCGTCGTGGGGCAGCAGGGCGTGGACGCCCCACGTGCGGTTCGCGACCTGCGTGACGCGCATGCTCACGGCGACGCTCGCCATCGCGAGCGCCTCGGCCCGCGTGGTGCCGAACGTCCCCGCAATCCAGTGCACCATCGCGTCGAGGGCCGTCGTCGTGGCGGCGTTGAGGTCGGCGTCGAACCCGAACGTGATGCGGCCCGCCGGGGTGTCGGCGTGGATGCCCGCGACCGGTGCCGCGTCGAGCAGCGTGAGCGTCATCGTCGTGGTCATCCCGCACTCGACCGCGGTGCCGGAGACCTCGCCGTCGCCCTGAGCCGCGTGGCCGTCACCCACGGACAGCAGCGCGTCCGGCACCGTGACCGGCAGGTACAGCGTGGCGCCGGCGACGAGCTCGCGGCAGTCGACGTTGCCGCCGCCGACGGGCCGCGGCGGGATCGTCGAGTGTTCCCCGGTGGACGCCGGCGGCAGGCCGACCACGCCCAGGAACGGCGCGGTGCGCACCCCGAGCCCGAGCTGGTTCGTCGCCGTGCCACCTGCGACGTCGATGTCCCAGAGCAGTGGACCGCGGGTCTCGGTCAGGCCGAGCGCCCGGTTGACCACCGTGTCGACGCCGCCCGAGCCGGTGTAGCCCCAGTCGTCGGGCACCAGCGCGTCGAAGTGGACGGCGAGCAGCTGCCCCGGCCGTGCCCCGGTCACGGCGATCGGCCCGACCAGGCAGTGGCCGCGGCGCGAGGGGATGAGCGTCGGGACCTCGGCCCCGGGCTCCGGCAGCCGCGTCGTGTAGCCGGCGGCGTTCAGGGAGCGGACGGTCACGGTGTCGCCGGGGTCGACCCGGAGCACGGGTGAGAGGTCGGCGTCGAAGACGTCGGCTGCGGTGTCGAGCGAGGCGTCGATGCGGTGGGAGGTCACCCGTCGATCATCACAGGGACCAGCCCGACCCGACCGGGACTACTGGTGGAACTGCGGGATCGTCAGCCAGATGCCGTAGAGCACCGCCGCCGCGCACAACGCGAAGCACACGACCGCGGCGGCCATCGCACCGGGCGGGGTCGTGCCCGAGCGCGGCGTCTCCTCGGCGTACTGCGTCCGCTCGCCGCCGGCGTCCGCGGGCTGTCCGGTGCCCAGGAAGCGCAGCCCGAGCGTGTAGAGCAGCACCACGCCCACGGCGGCGACGAAGCCGACGCCCGCGACGGTGCCGATGGCTCCGAAGTCGATGGTCATCGTCGTCCCCCTCAGTTCTTCGTGGCGGCGACGGGCTCGCGCTCCGCCTCGCCCTCGTGGATGTCGGCGGCCGAGATCGGCTTGCGCTTGGCCAGGGCGTAGAAGGTCAGTCCGGCTGCCAGGGCGAGCACGGCCACCAGGACGAGCCCGATCACCGAGGTCGACGCCAGCCACGTGGCCAGACCCCCCACCAGTGCGGCGGCGGGGAGCGTGATGACCCAGGCGACGACGATCCGCCCGACGACGCTCCAGTGCACGTCCGCGAGCTTCTTGCCGAGACCCGAGCCGACGACCGAGCCGCTCGTGACGTGGGTCGTCGAGAGCGCGAAGCCCAGGTGCGAGGAGACCAGGATCGTCGCGGCCGAGCTGGTCTCGGCCGCGAAGCCCTGCGGGGACTGCACGTCGGAGATCTTCTTGCCGACGGTCTGCATGATGCGCCAGCCGCCCATGTAGGTGCCGAGGGCGATCGCCAGGCCGCAGGCCAGGATCACCCAGATCTGCGGGCCGGTTCCGGCGCCCTGGTAGTTCGCCGTGATCAGGGTCAGCGTGATGACCCCCATCGTCTTCTGCGCGTCGTTCGTCCCGTGCGCCAGCGACACCAGGGACGCCGAGATCGTCTGCCCGTGGCGGAAGCCGGTCGCGGCACCGTGCGTCGTCGCGTTCTTGGTGAGCGTGTAGGCGAGGTAGGTCGCCACCAGCGCGATGACCCCGGCGATCACCGGCGAGAGCAGCGCGGGCAGGACCACCTTCGACACCACCGTCGCCCAGTCGACCGAGTTCAGCCCGGCGCCGATGATCGACGCCCCGATGAGCCCGCCGAACAGCGCGTGCGTGGACGACGACGGCAGCCCGAAGTACCAGGTGGCGAGGTTCCAGAGCACGGCTCCGACCAGCCCGGCGAAGATCATCGTCGGCGAGATGTGGATGCCGTCCTGGCCCTCGCGGATGATCCCCTGCGAGACGGTCTTGGCGACCTCGGTGGACAGGAAGGCGCCGACCAGGTTGAGCACGGCGGAGATGAGCACGGCGGTCCGGGGCTTGAGTGCTCCGGTGGCGACCGACGTGGCCATGGCGTTCGCGGTGTCGTGGAACCCGTTCGTGAAGTCGAACACGAGGGCAACGACGATCACCAGCACGACGATGACGAGGACGTCCATGGCGGCGAGGCTAGGCCGCGCCGGGACCGGCCGCGTGAACGCCGGGTGAACACGTCCGACGGTCTGCAAGGATGCTCACGTGCCCACGTTCTCAGCTGCCCGCGGTGATGCGTCGTTCGTCGATCCGCACGGCATCGAGATCGTGTACTCGACCTGGCGGGCCGGTCGTCCGAAGGGCGTCGTGCAGATCGCGCACGGCGTCGGCGAGTACGCGCTCCGCTACGAACGGCTGGCGCAGGACCTGGTCCGCGCCGGGTACACCGTCGTCGCGAACGACCACCGCGGGCACGGTCGGACCGGCCTGGGGCAGTGGGGCGACGACCGGTCGAAGCTCGGACGGCTCGGCCCCGGAGGACTCCGCGCCGCGATCGCCGCCGTCGAGCAGACCACCCGCATCGCCCGACAGGAGACCCCCGGCGTGCCGCTCGTGCTGCTCGGGCACTCGTGGGGGTCGCTCATGGCGCAGCGGATCGTCAACACCTCGAGCCGGGCCTACGACGGCATCGTCCTCTCCGCCACGGCCTACCGGCTGCCGGGCACCATGAACAGCGGCGACCTGAACCGTCGGCACGCCACGACCGGTCCGACGCGCTTCGAGTGGCTCAGCCGCGACCGGGCGGTCGTCGACGCCATGTCCGTCGACCCGCTCGTCGTCGACGCGAACGTCATCAAGCTCTTCGGGCTGGTCGACGCCCTCCGCCTGCTCGGCGTGCCCCGGCCGCGCATCGAGCACGACGTCCCGATGCTGCTGCAGGTCGGGTCCGACGACAGCCTGGGCGGCCCGCGCTCCGTCGAGCGCCTGGCGAAGGCGTACCGGGGCCGCGGGGGCCTGACCGACGTGACCGTCCAGGTCTACGAGGGCGCCCGACACGAGATCTACAACGAGACGAACCGCGACGAGGTCGTGGCGGACCTGGTGACCTGGCTCGGCCGCGTCGTCGGGCGCTGACCGTGCCGGACCGGCCGGTCGCACCGGATCGCCGCCGTCGCAGGCTCGTCATCGCGCTCGGGATCGTGGCAGGCGTCCTGTGGGCCGTCGGGGTGGGGCTCGGGGTCGCGGTGCTCGTCGTCATCGGCAGCCTCCCTGGTCACGACCCCGCGCGGACGTCCCGCGCCCTCGTGATCGCGGCGGGGGCCTTCACCACGTTCGCGATCCCGGCGGCGCTGGTGACCGTCGGGTTCTTCGTGGTCCGGCGCGCGCGGGCGCAGGGGCGCGACACCTGACGGAGCGCGTCACGGACGCGACCAGGCGACGGACTGAAGGCGCGGGGCGGGGCCGGCACGAGCCTCCCGTCCGCACCGTCCCGGCCATGCGCGCGGCGTAGGCTCGCCTCGTGCACGGTGAGTACAAGGTCCCAGGTGGCAAGCTCGTCGTCGTCGACCTGGAGGTCGTCGACGACACGATCCAGCAGTTCCGACTGGCGGGGGACTTCTTCCTCGAGCCGGACGACGCCCTGCCGTTGATCGACCAGGCCGTCAACGGTCTGCCCGCCACGACCGACGCCACGGGCATCGCCGCTGCGGTCCGCGCCGCACTGCCCTCGGACGCCGTGCTGCTCGGCTTCACGCCGGAGTCCGTCGGGGTGGCCGTCCGCCGGGCGCTGTCGCGCGCCTCGACGTGGCTCGACCACGACTGGGAGGTCATCCACGAGGGACCGATCAGCCCGAACGAGCACCTGGCGCTCGACCAGGTCCTGACGGAGGAGGTCGGCGCCGGGCGACGGAAGCCGACCCTCCGCATCTGGGAGTGGGACCAGCCCGCGGTCGTCATCGGGTCCTTCCAGTCCCTCAAGAACGAGGTCGACCCCGAGGGTGCCGAGAAGTACGGCGTGCAGGTCGTGCGTCGGATCTCGGGCGGGGGTGCGATGTTCATGGACGCCGGGGCGATCATCTCGTACTCGCTGTACGTGCCGACCGACCTGGTGCAGGGCATGACCTTCGCGGACTCGTACGCCTTCCTGGACGAGTGGGTGATCGAGGCGCTGAAGTCGCTCGGCATCGACGCGTACTACCAGCCGCTCAACGACATCACCTCGACCAAGGGCAAGATCGGCGGCGCCGCGCAGAAGCGACTGGGCACCGGCGCGCTGCTGCACCACGCGACCATGAGCTACGACATGGACGGCGAGAAGATGGTCCAGGTGCTCCGCATCGGACGCGAGAAGATGAGCGACAAGGGCACCACGTCCGCCGCGAAGCGGGTCGATCCGCTGCGGTCGCAGACGGGGTTGTCGCGTGCGGAGATCATCGACTCGCTCGTCGCCACGTTCACGGCGCGGTACCGGGCGACGCCGGGGTCGGTGACGCCGGAGGAACGGGCGCGGGCGCAGGAGCTCGTCGCGTCGAAGTTCGCCACGAAGGAGTGGCTCGAGCGCGTCCCGTGATCGGGATCGGCGGCCGGACAGAGCGTTGGTCGGCGGCCGGACAGAGCGTTGGTCGGCGGCCGGGCCTGGTGAGGGTGCTGTGGGATCCCGGCCGCTCGGGGTCGGCGGCCGGGAGAGGGGGGATCCCGGCCGCCTGGCTCCATCCTCCGGGTCGTCCTGAAGAACGAGCCGAGCGGATCATGAGGATCACCCGCGTGGCGGATGTCGTCTTCACCGGCTCGACGTAGCCTCGTCCGCGTGAACTGGTTGATCCTCCTGGGGGCGATGGCTGCAGCGGTCGTCGTGACGTGGATCGCCGATCGCGCGGGGTGGATCGACCTGTCGAACAAGTCGACCAGCAGCGGGGGATCCGGCGGTGTCGGCACGATGATGGACGAGGTCTTCGCACCGACGCGCCACGAGACGCAGGCCGAGTACGAACGGCAGTCCCGCCTGCCGCGCGAAGCGCCGACGCCGCGCGAACACGACCACGACCTGCTGAGCGGATCGGTGCTCATCCAGGTGCCGACGGTCCGGAGCGCACGTACCGGACGGCACGAAGCCCGACCGGGGACGCACGACCGCTCCTACTGACCCCGCCGGTCAGCGCGTGGTGAGCTCCTGGTAGTCCGGGTGCCGTTCGATCCACGCCGCGACGTAGCTGCACAGCGGGACGACGCGGAGCGTCGAGCCGGAGCGGACGTCGTCGAGCGCGTGCTGCACGAGCGTCGACGCGTGCCCGCCACCGCGATGTGCCGGATCGACCTCGGTGTGCACGAAGCGGATCTCGTCACCGTCGACCTCGTACGCCGCGAAGCCGATCACCTCGCCGTCCTCGACGAGGGAGTACTGCTGCTGGTCGGTGTCGTTGCGGACGTCGAGTGCCATGCCGACGACGCTACGCGACGAGCCCTGCGAACACCGCGGACGCGCTGACCCGAACGCGGGGCTGTGCGCCCTCGCCGTCACCACTACTGTCACCTCGTGCCCGAGAACACCCCACCCCTGCGCTTCCGTACCCCGCCCGGCTGGCCGACACCGTCGCCCCAGTGGGTGGCCCTCCACCAGGGAGCCGAGCCGGCCGCGGGCTGGCGGCCGTCGGACGAACTCCCGCCGGCTCCGTTGCGCTGGGTCTTCTGGGTGCCCACCCGGACCCTGCGCCGACGCGTGCCCCGCTCGGTCAGGGTCTCGCTCGCCGTCGGCGTCTGCCTGACCATCGCGTCCGCCGTGGTCGTCGGCGCGCTCGCGATCACGGACGGTCCGGCCGTGTTCGGGCTCGTCCCGCTGGTCGTCGGCATCGCGCTCTGGGTGACCGGTGCGGTGCGCTCCGCCGACGACGTCACCGCTCTGGCGCGGTCGGTGCGCGAGGACGCGCAGCTGCGGCGCGAGGCCGACCTGCCCGCACTGGCCCGCGAGCAGCACGGGAGCGACCCTGCTGCGGCGATGGCCGCCTGGGACGCCGAGGCCTGGTCGGTACCGACCCCGCGGCCGTTCCACGAAGGGCCGCCGTCGCCGCTGACCGCGCGGGTGAACCGGGCCGCCGTGATCATCACCGCGGGCGTCGCAACACTCGTCCTGGTCGGCGGTGCAGCGGTGTCGGCGGCTCCGGCATTCGAGACCATCGCGGCAGACCCGGCCTGGGCGCTGGGCAGCCCGGACGCCGGCGACGACACGCCGCAACTCGAGTGGTCCTCCGACGACGACGCGATCACGGCGTACTGGCTCGGCACCGGCGACACGTGGGAGACCACCTGCGACGTCACGCCCGGTGACACCGATTGCGACGCGTACGAGATCACGAGCAAGCAGTCCTGCACGGCCGTCGTGACCGTCGGGTTCTTCGCCGATGCCGACGCCGACGAGCCGAGCCGCACCCAGGAGCGCTCCGTGCGCCTGCGAGCCGGGGTCCCGCTCGTCCTGGTGGAGAACTACGACGAGGAGCTCTCGTCGATCGGCGACGTGACGTGCGCCGATGACGCTGCAACGGACACGGTCTCCGCGACGCAGGAGAGCGAGGACGTCACGGCGTCGGACCAGCCCGACGGGTGCGACGTCGGCGGGTGCGTCGCGTTCGCCGTCACTGCAGCCACCGACTGCGCCGCCGCCGCGGTGGAGTTCCACGTCGAGGCTGCGGCCGGCTCGGTCGACGGCCCGCACGACCTCGTCGTGGTCACACGGCTGTCCGCGGGCAAGCCGACCGACGTGTTCGCCGGTGGCACGGACGACGCCGCGAAGGTCCGGTCCGGGCAGGTCACGTGCCGTGCTGGTGCGGACGACGGGCTGTCGCAGAACTCCTGACCCAGCCCACCCGGGCGGACCCCGGGAACGACGAAGCCGCTGTCGTGTGACAGCGGCTTCGTCGTTCGCGGGGTCCCTACTCGGCCGAGTGCCGGCCGTGCGGGTGGTCGCCCTGGACCGGACGTTCCGGACGTTCCGGACGGGAGGCCCGGCTCGCCTGGTCAGCGTCGGTGGCGGCTCCGGCGGTGGGTCGGTCCTGGACCGCTGCGTGCGCCGCACGGTGGGTGCGGAGGGCGCCGGTCGTGGTCGGCGGCTCGTCCACGGGCGCTGCGGCCGAGTGCGCGCCGTGGGTCGGTGCGTCAGCCAGCGGTGCCCGCGTGTCACCCGGCAGCACCGAGACGTCCGCAGCGCCGGCGGACCGTGCCGAGCGGGGCTGCGCGGGCACGTCGGGCGAGGTCGGGACGACGTGCATCGAGCCGGTGTCGGGCGACACGAGCGAGCCGGTGTTCGCTGCCGATCGCTGGGCGTCGACGGTCAGGCGGTCCTGGTCGCCGTCCTCGCGCGATCCGTCGCCGTCTGCGCCACCGGACGCCGCGGCACGGGCGGTGTCGGCCTGCTCCTGCAGCGCCGAGGTCTTGCGCAGCGGCGGCACGCGGAAGAACCACGTCAGGATGAACGCGATGAGGATGACCCCGAGTCCGACGTAGTAGACCGTGACCGTCGAGGTGCTGAACCCGACCAGGAACGGCCGCGTCAGGCGCTTGTCCGCCCCGTTGAGGAACGACGTGTCGCTCGTCGCGGAGTTCGAGGACGAACTGGCTGACGTGTTGCCGCTCTTGAGCTGCTTGATCAGCGTCGGGGCGACCTCGTCGACGACGGCCTTCCGCTGCGAGGCATTGGCGTAGTCGATCTGCAGGCCGCCGTCGACGACCTCGGCGTTCGCCTTGCTGGCTGCGGTCTGCAGCGCCTGCTGTTCCGCGGCGGGCTTCGCGTCGGCGACCTGCTGGTCGATGACGGTCTGCGCTGCCGCAGCGGGGACGGTGCCGGCGGCGACCTGGGCCTGCACGGCGCTGGTCACCTGCTGCGTCACGGCCTGGTCTGCGGCCTGCTTGGCTGCGGCCGCGCCCTTGTCGAGTCCCGACTGCACGTTCTGCTTGACCGGGTCGACGATCTTGGTCCAGATCTTGTCCATGACGCCCTTGTTGTCCGACGCACTGGCGACGGACGGGGTCATGGCCGCGTTCAGGGCGCTCGTCAGGTCGGACCGGTTCTGCATCGCCGTCGTGATGTTCGTCGGCATGAGGGTGAAGAGCACCGACAGGAGCACGGCGGTGCCCATCGTGCCGCCGATCTGGCGGAAGAAGGTCGCGGCGCTGGTCGCGACACCGATGTCCCGCGGGGAGACCGAGCCCTGCGCCGCCAGGGTCAGCGTCTGCATGAGCTGGCCGAGCCCGAGGCCGATGAGGAACATGCCCGTCATCAGGAACCACAGCGGGCGGTCGGCGGTCAGGAACGTCAACACCGTGAAGCCGACGGCGGTGAACGCGGTGCCGGTCACGGGGAACAGGCGGTACTTGCCCGTGCGCGAGATGATCTGGCCGGAGGCGATGGACGAGATCATCAACCCGAGCACCATCGGCAGCATCGCGAAGCCGGACTCCGTCGGGGTCACGCCCTTCACGATCTGCAGGTACAGCGGGATGGTCAGCATCGCGCCGAACATGCCGAAGCCGACCAGCACGGACAGGATCGCCGCCATCGAGAAGACGCCCGAGCCGAAGAGCTTGAGCGGCAGGATCGCGTCGTCGCCCATCGCCCGTTCGACGATGATGAACCCGACCAGGCCGAGCGCGCCGATGAGGTAGCAGGCGATCGCACCGGGGGAGTCCCAGCCCCACTCGCGGCCCTGCTCCGCGATGAGGAGCAGCGGCACCAGCGTCACGATGACGAGCGATGCACCCCACCAGTCGATCCGGGGCTTGCCGCGGTCGCCGAACTTCGGCAGGTGCAGGAAGGTCAGGACCATCGCGAGGGCGATGACGCCGACGGGGACGTTGATCAGGAAGACCCAGCGCCAGCCGGAGACGAACAGGATCTGGTCCGCGCCGGCGAACAAGCCACCGACCAGCGGGCCGATGACGCTCGAGATGCCGAAGACGGCCAGGAAGTAGCCCTGGTACTTGGCGCGCTCACGCGGAGCGAGCATGTCGCCCATGATCGCGAGCGGCAGCGACATCAGACCACCCGCGCCCAGGCCCTGCAGCGCGCGGAACCCGGCGAGCATGAGCATCGAGCTGGAGAAGGACGCGGCGAACGACCCGACGATGAAGATGCCGATCGCGGTGAGGAACAGCGGTCGGCGCCCGAAGATGTCGGAGAGCTTGCCGTAGATCGGCGTGGTGATGGTGCTGGCGATCAGGTAGGCCGTGGTGACCCAGGCCTGCTGGTCGAGCCCGTGCAGGTCGTCGCCGATGGTGCGGATCGCGGTGCCGACGATCGTCTGGTCGAGGGCGCCGAGGAACATGCCGGCCATCAGGCCGTAGATCACGAGCAGGATCTGTCGGTGGTTCATCACCACGTTGGACGCCGTGGTGGGTGCCGCGGGTGCGGTCGCCGTCTGGGTCATGGTGTTCGGTCTCCCGGGTACGCGAGCGCAGTCGGTCGATTTTTGCGCTGCGTGCAAAGTTACATCTGCCGCAAGCCGAGTGCCCGCACAGGACGGATTCCTGTGCGGATCGGCAGGCCCGAGCTGCCCTGAGTGGCTAAGCGCCGAGCGCTGCGTCCACGATCTCCTTCGCCTCGCGCTGCACCTGCTCCAGGTGCTCCTGCGAGACGAAGCTCTCGGCGTAGATCTTGTAGACGTCCTCGGTGCCGGACGGCCGCGCTGCGAACCACGCCCTGTCCGTGACGACCTTGACGCCGCCGACGGCCGCGTCGTTGCCCGGGGCCTTCGACAGCTTCGCGGTGATCGGGTCGCCGGCGAGCGTCTCGGCGGTGATCGCGTCGCCGTCGAGCTTCGACAGACGGGCCTTCTGGTCCTTCGACGCAGCCGCGTCGACGCGCTGGTAGACCGGGGCGCCGAAGCGCTCGGTGAGCTCGTCGTACAGTCTCGACGGGGTCTTGCCGGTGACCGCGACGATCTCCGACGCCAGCAGCGCCAGGATGATGCCGTCCTTGTCGGTCGTCCATGCGGTGCCGTCCATGCGCAGGAACGACGCGCCGGCGGACTCTTCGCCACCGAACGCGACCGAGCCGTCGATCAGGCCGGGGACGAACCACTTGAAGCCGACCGGGACCTCCCACAGGCGACGGCCGAGCGACTCCGCGACCCGGTCGATGATGCTCGACGACACCAGGGTCTTGCCGATCGCAGCGTCGTCCCGCCAGGCGGGACGGTGCGCGTACAGGTACTCGATCGCGACGGCGAGGTAGTGGTTCGGGTTCATCAGGCCGCCGTCGGGCGTCACGATGCCGTGGCGGTCCGAGTCCGCGTCGTTGCCGGTGAGCACGTCGAAGTCGTCCTTGTGCGCGAGCACGGACGCCATCGCCGAGGGGCTCGACGGGTCCATCCGGATCTTGCCGTCCCAGTCGAGCGTCATGAACGACCAGGTCGGGTCGACGTCGGGGTTCACGACGGTCAGGTCGAGGCCGTAGTGGTCCCGGATCGCGTTCCAGTAAGGCAGGGATGCGCCACCGAGCGGATCGGCGCCGATCTTCACGCCGGCCTGCTTGATCGCGGCGATGTCGATGATGTTCTCGAGGTCGGCGACGTAGGTGTGCAGGAAGTCGTAGCGGTCCGGCGTGGCGTGCTCGGTGCGCTGCACCTCGGCGTTGCCGCCCGCGATGATCGCGTTGGCGCGCTCCGCGATCCACGACGTGGCGTCGCTGTCGGCGGGGCCACCGTGCGGCGGGTTGTACTTGAAGCCGCCGTCGCGGGGCGGGTTGTGGCTCGGCGTGATGACGATGCCGTCCGCCGTGTCCGGGTTGCCCTCGCGGTTGTACCGGATGATCGCGTGACTGAGGGCCGGCGTGGGGACGTAGCCGTTGTCGCTGTCGGCCAGGACGTGCACGCCGTTGGCGGCCAGGACCTCCAGAGCGGTGCGCTCGGCGGGGCCGGACAGCGCGTGGGTGTCGCGGCCGATGAACAGCGGGCCGTCGGTGCCCTGGGACGTGCGGTACTCGACGATCGCCTGCGTGATGGCGGCGATGTGCGTGTCGTTGAACGCCGAGTCGAGCGAGGACCCGCGGTGCCCGGAGGTGCCGAACACGACCTGCTGTTCCGGGACCGAGACGTCCGGGACCCGGTCGTAGTAGGCGGCGATCAGCTCGTCGAGGTCGACGAGGTCGTCTGCGGTCGCTGGGGTGCCGGCGCGGTCGTTCATGCCCCCATCCTGGCACCCACACCGGGTGTGGTGCTCAGGCCGTGCGGAACGACCCGGTCGCGGTGCGGAACGAGCCCGTGACGGTGCGGTTCGACGCGGTCACGGTTCCGCGGCGGCGGAACTGGGCGTCGACGAAGCGGCCGAGCCGCCCGGTGGCCGGGACGCCCGTGTAGGTGCCGGCAGTGTCGCTCCGGACGCCGGTGAAGGTGCCGATCTCGTCGCGGTCCGCGATGCCGGACACGAAGCTGCCGCCGAGGGGTGAGGTGGTGGAGGTCATGCCTCTACCGTACGGGCTTGTCTTGCAGGATGCAAAACAAGCCGTGGGTCGGTCGTCAGGCGACGAGCTCGCAGAAGCTCCGGCCGGCCGTGGTCCAGCTGGCGCGGGGCTCGAGCCCCACCCGGGCAGCGTGCCGACGCAGGGCGTGGAGCCCGACCTCGGCCCACGGGAACTCGGCACTCGCGTGCCCGTCGGTGTCGATCACCCGCGCCTGGTACGTGTGGTCGGCGTCCGCGTCGTCGTGCGTCTCGACGACGACACGGCCGCCGTCGCGGACGATCTCACGGCACCGTGCCAGCAGCGCGGCCGGGTCACCGCCGATGCCGATGTTGCCGTCGAGGACGAGTGCGGTGTCCCAGCGGCCCTCCTCCGGGACGGCCTCGAACACCGATCCCTGCACGGCGCGGCCGCCCGAGCGTCGGGCGATCGCGACCGCCTCGGCCGACACGTCCACGCCGAGCGCGGGGAGACCGAGCGCTCCGGCCGCGACGAGCATCCGCCCGGGGCCGCAGCCGATGTCGATGACCGGCCCGTCGACGCCGTCGAGGAGCGACCGGTCCACCCGGTCGGCCGCGGCGTTCCACCGGCCGACGTCCATCGTGATGGCGAGGTCGGGACGGTCTGGGTCGGTGAGGCGCAGGCGTCCGTCCGAGCGGAGGGCGCGGGCGTACGGCTCGTCGCCGCCGGTGCCGAAGGTGACCGGTGCCTGGGTGGTGTCCGTCATCGGGAGCCTCCGGGGGTGAGGGCGTCGACCGGGCTGGCCGCCAGGGCCGCGGCGAACGCGGATCCCGGGGCGAGCTCGGCGACTCGGTGGGCGTCGTCGATCAGGTCGACGTCGAGCAGGGTGGGCAGCGTGCCGACGTCGAGTCCGGCGTCGACCAGGCGTGCTCGCTGCACGGCGCCGGTGTCGTCCTGCGACATCGGGACGCCGCGGATCAGCGAGCCGTCCGGGTCGCGGAGGGACAGCGACCAGAAGCCACCGTCCTCGGCCGGGCCGAACCAGGCGTCGCGCTCGGGGTGCTCGAGCACCGGGGCGACGTCGGCGACGGTGAGCTGCGGGGTGTCCATGCCGACCAGGAGCGTCGGACCGGTCATCGTGTCGAAGAGGAAGCCGAGGCGCTCGTCGAGCCCACCGTCGGGCTGGTGGAGCACGTCGAAGCCGGCCGCGTCGTCAGGCAGGACCTGGCCGTCGAAGAACAGCACGCGGCGGGCGACGGGGAGCGCCTGCACGGTGCGGAGCGTGTCGGCGAGGCTGGCGGCGGCGACACGAGCGGCGCCGTCGGCACCGAGTGCGGGTGCCAGCCGGGTCTTCACCTTGCCGGGCAGGCACTCCTTGGCGATCACGACGACGGTCAGGTCCGCGACGGCGCTCATGCGTTGGTCCCCTCGTGGGCGGCGGCCGGGGCGGCGGTACCGGCAGGGGCCACGACCCGCGTGCGGGCCTGGCGGCGGTACTGGCGGAGCAGTCGGGACATGTCCTTGACGGCGTTCACGGTGCCGCGCAGCGTGCCGGTCACCTTGCTGTCGCCGATGCGCTGCTCGTACCCGATGTCCGACTCGTCGACGCGCCACCCGGCGGCGTGCGCGGCGAGGACCATCTCGAGTGGGTACCCGCTGCGGCGGTCCTGCAGGTCGAGGGCGACCAGGTCCGCGCGTCGCATGACCCGCATCGGGCCGAGGTCGCGCAGCCGGTAGCCGGTCGCGCGACGCATCAGGACCGCGAGCACCCGGTTGGCGAAGCGGGCGTGCGGTGCCCAGGCGGCCGGCGTCGTCGGCACACGGCGACCGAGGGCGAGGTCGACCGACCCGCTCGCGACACGGGCGACGAGCGGCGGGAGTTCGGCGGGGTCCATCGAGGCGTCCGCGTCGCAGAACGCCACGTACTCGGCGGTCGCCGCGGCGACCCCGGCAGCGCAGGCCGAACCGAAGCCGCGGCGGGTCTCCGTGACGACGAGGGCACCGTGGGCGCGGGCGACGTCGGCGGACCCGTCCGTCGAGCCGTTGTCGACGACGATCGCCCGGTAGCCGGCGGGCAGCCGTCCGATCACCTTCGGCAGGGCGTCCGCCTCGTCCAGGCACGGCAGGATCACGTCGACGTTCATGTCGACCATTCGGCGCGGTCGGTCGTTCCGACGGGAGGGCGTTGCCATGCACACCAGGCAACCGGATGTCCGACGCCGATGCACAGGCTTCTCGTACCCATCGGCCCGTCGGCGCTCAGGTTGCCCCTCGAAGTGGGTGCACCGGACGCGTGTTCCGGCTCGCCGGCTGCGCAGTGGATGTCGTGGTCGCTTTCGCGGAAGCGACAGTGTGCCGCCGTCGATCCGCGCAGATCTGTCGCTTTCGCGAGGGGGAGGACGCGGGCCGCGCAGATCTGTCGCTTTCGCGAGGAGGAAGACGCGGGTCGCGCAGATCTGACGCTCCCGCGAAGGGGTGGGGCGGGCCGGACGACGGACGGGAGGAGCGGGGCGGGCCGCCACGCTCCTCCCGTCCGTCGACTGGTCGCCTCAGCGCACCGCCGCGCGCAACGGCGCGTCTGCGAACGCGCGCATGCCCTGCGCGAAGTCGACGGCGGCGCGCCACCCCAACTCGTCGGCGATGCGGGCCGAGGACGCGGTGACGTGCCGGACGTCGCCCAGGCGGTACTCGCCGGTGACGACCGGCTCGAGCCCAGCGGTCGCCGCGATCGCCGCAGCCATGTCGCCGATGGTGTGCACCGAGCCCGAGCCGACGTTGTAGGCGCGGAAGGAGTCAGCGGGCATCGTCTCGGTCGCGGCGATCGAGGCCGCGTTCGCCCCGGCGACGTCGTCCACGTGCACGAAGTCGCGGCGCTGGCGGCCGTCCTCGAAGACGCGGGGGGCCTCGCCGCGGGCGATCGCGCTCCGGAACAGCGAGGCGACGCCCGCGTAGGGCGTGTTCGCCGGCATGCCCGGGCCGTAGACGTTGTGGTAGCGGAGTGCGACCGCGCGGCCGCCGGTGGCGCGCGCCCAGGACGACGCCAGGTGCTCCTGCGCGACCTTCGTCTGCGCGTAGACGTTCCGCGGGTCGAGCGCGGCGGACTCGTCGATCAGGCCGGGGACCAGCGGCTGGCCGTCCGGGCCGATCGGATCGAAGCGGCCGGCGTCCAGGTCCTCGCGGCGGCGTGCCGGCGGACGGGTCGACTCGCCCGAGGCGGTGGCGTACGCGCCCTCGCCGTAGACGACCATCGAGCTCGCGACGACCAGCCGCCCGATGCCCGC
The DNA here is from genome assembly GCF_001864835.1 of Curtobacterium sp. MCBA15_001. GTDB lineage: Bacteria > Actinomycetota > Actinomycetes > Actinomycetales > Microbacteriaceae > Curtobacterium. The sequence continues at coordinate 145,020 of NZ_MJGI01000004.1, forward strand.
GCGGTCCATCGCGGCGAGCACGTGCGCGGTGCCGGCGTCGTTGCTCGAGACGTAGTCGGGGGCGTCCTGGAAGTCCACGCCCAACCCGACCTTGGCGGCCTGGTGGCAGACGACGTCGATGTCCTCGAGTGCGGCGTCGAGGGAAACCCGGTCGCGGACGTCGCCGTGGACGAGCGGGATGCCCCGGCGCTCGTGGTCGGCGACGACGGCCTGCGGGTCGCCGTGGACGTCGGCGCGCAGGGAGTCGAGGACGCGGACCTCGTGCCCGTCGGCCAGGGCACGGCGGACGATGGCGGAGCCGATGAAGCCCGCGCCGCCGGTGACGAGCAGCCGGCTCACCGGTCGCTCCCGCCGCGCTGCATGATGCTCGCGCTCGCCGTCGCCGGGACGAGCTCGCGCGGCGTGTAGTCGTCCGGGACCGCCCCGACGATCTCGCCGATGGCGCGGACGATGACCTCGTTGGCCCGGGCCAGGCGTTCCATCACCATGCCGTGCGTGACGGGCTCCTCCGTGCTCGCTGCGGCTTCGTCCTCGCTGGGTGCCAGACCCGCGTCCGCGTCGGTCACGAACGACAGGTTGACCGTGCCGATGCCAAGCTCCGCGGCCAGGGGCACCTCGGGCGTCATCGTCATGTTGATCGTGTGCCCGCCGGCCGCACGCAGCCAGATCGACTCCGCGCGGGTCGAGAACCGCGGGCCCTGGATCACGACGCAGGTCCCGGTCGGGCGGAACGGCACGTCGAGGGCAGCGATCGCGTCGACGGCGGCGCGACGGAGCACCGGGTCGAACGGGTCGGCGAAGGAGAGGTGCTGGACCTGGTCCTCGAAGAAGGTGTCGGCGCGACCGGACGTGCGGTCGATGAGCTGGTCCGTCACGACGAAGGTGCCGGGGGCGTAGTCCGGGTGCAGGCCGCCCACGGCGCTGGAGGACACGATCGCCCGCACGCCGAGCGACCGCAGGGCCCACAGGTTGGCGCGGTGGTTGATCCGGTGGGGTGCCACCGAGTGGGTGCGTCCGTGCCGGGTCAGGAAGGCGACGCGCTTGCCGGCCATCGTGCCGAGGGTGATCGGGGACGAGGTCGGGCCGAACGGCGTGGCGACGTCGATCTCGTCGGCCGTCCCCGGGGCGAACAGCTCGTACAGGCCGGAGCCCCCGATGACGCCGATGGTCGCCGTGCGGTCGGTGTCCGGTCGGTCGGTGTCCGGTCGGTCGTTCTCCGGTCGGTCGTTCTCCACAGGTCCTCCTGGTCGTCATGGGGGCGCTCAGCGCGCTGGCTACGCTACTGACGTGCGGTGTCCAGGCGCTGCACGACGACCATCGGAGGGCCCGTGCGCACGATCGAAGAGCACCGCGACGCGGTCCGCGCGCTCGTCGCGCCCGTCCTGCCGGGTGCGTCCGCACCGGCGGGTGCGTCCGTGCCGCCCGGTGTGTCCGTCGTGTCCGTTGCGTCCGACGGGGCGTCGCCCTCCGTCCTGGAGGCCCGGCGCGTCGACGACCTCGCTGCCGACACCGGCGCGGGGCACGGGTACCGCGTGCTCGGTCGTGCGGTCGGCTCGCCGATCCCGCTGCCCCCGTTCGACAACAGCCAGATGGACGGGTTCGCGGTGCGGGCTGCCGACGCCGGAGCGACCCTGCGGGTCGTTGCCCCGGTCGCCGCCGGAGCCGTCCCGCCGCCGTTGCCGGTCGGCGCGGCGGCACCGATCATGACCGGGGCCCGGATCCCGGACGGTGCCGACGCGGTGTTCCCGGTCGAGCAGACCTCGGCAGGGTCCTTCCCGGCGGCGTTGTCGCTCGCGTCGGTCCTCGTCCCCGCTGATGTGGAAGTCGGCACGTTCGTGCGCGCGACCGGGTCGGACCTGGCCGCGGGTGCGCCGGTCGTGCAGGCCGGGGCGGTGCTGACGCCGGCGGTGCTCGGTGCACTGGCCGCCGCCGGAGTGGCGGAGGTCGGGCTCGTGCGACGCCCGCGGGTGTTGGTCGTGTCGACGGGGTCGGAGCTGGCCGGTGCCGATGGTGCGGTTGCTGATGCTGCTGGCGGGTCTGGCGCCGGTGCTGGCGCGTCCGGTGCGGGGATCAACGACGCGAACGGCATCGCGCTGCGGGCGGCGCTCGCCGAGGTCGGGGTCGAGTCCCGCGCCGTCCGTGTCCCCGACGACGAAGCCCGGTTCCTGGCCGCGCTCGACGGCGCCGTGGGCGGATGGGCCGACCTCGTGCTCACCACGGGTGGCATCAGCGCCGGTGCGTACGAGGTCGTGCGCCAAGCCCTCGAACCCCGAGGACTCGTCGTCAGCCCGGTCGCCATGCAGCCCGGTGGCCCACAGGCGCTCGGCACCGTCGAGCTCGCCGGACGCCCGGTGCCGGTCGTCGCGTTCCCGGGCAACCCCGTGTCGGCGCTGGTCTCGTTCGAGGTCTTCCTGCGCCCGGTGCTCGCCGCCGCCGCCGGAATGCCCGCCGAACGGCCCACCCGGGTGCTGCCCGTCGCCACCGCGGCCACGTCGCCCGAGGGCAAGCACCAGGTCCGCCGCGGTCGTGTCGACGACGGGCTCGTCCACTTCGTCGGCGGGCCGTCCTCGCACCTGCTCGCCCACTACGCCGACGCCACGCACCTGGTGCACCTGCCCGTCGGCACCGCCAGCGTCACGCCCGGCGACCCCCTGACCGTCTGGAGCCTCCGATGACCGACCCCGCCGACCCCGCC
>NZ_MJGI01000004.1:148436-214350 GCF_001864835.1 Curtobacterium sp. MCBA15_001
CCCCGCCGACCCCGCCGACCGCTCCGACCCTGCCGACCGCTCCGACCCTGCCGCTCGCGGTGCGCTCTCACACGTCCGAGCGGACGGCAGCGCCCACATGGTCGACGTCTCCGACAAGGACGTCACCGCCCGTTCCGCGACCGCGACCGCGACGCTCGTCACCCGGCCCGACGTGGTCGCTCGCATCCTCGACGGGTCCCTGCCCAAGGGCGAGGTGATCGGCACCGCCCGCATCGCCGCGATCATGGCGGTGAAGAAGACCTCGGACCTGGTCCCGCTCTGCCACCCGCTGCCGATCGCCGGCGTGCAGGTCGACATCACCGGGACCGGGGACCGCGTCGTCGTGCGGGTCAGCGTGAAGACCACCTCGCGCACGGGTGTCGAGATGGAAGCGCTCACCGGTGCCAGCGTCGGCGCGCTGACCGTGTACGACATGGTGAAGGCCGTCGACCGCACGGCCACGATCACGGACGTCCGGGTGCTCGAGAAGCACGGTGGGCGATCCGGGGACTGGAGCGCCCGATGACCTCAGAACCGACCCGGGGACGCGGCGTGGTCGTGGTGGTGTCCACCTCGGCCGCGACCGACCCCGCACTCGACACGACCGGGCCGACGATCGCCGGGTGGCTCCGCGGCCACCAGTTCTCGGTCGACGAGCCCGTCATCGTGCCCGATGGTGGCCCCATCGCCGAGACCGTCACTGCCGCGCTGCTCGCCGATGCCCGCGTGGTCATCACCACGGGCGGCACCGGTGTCACCCCGACCGACCGCACACCCGAGGCAGTGGCGCCCCTGCTCGACCTCGAACTGCCGGGCGTCCTCGAGGAAGTCCGACGCCGGGGCCTCGCCGGAGCCGGTCCGACCGCGCTGCTCAGCCGCGGGGTGGCAGGCATCGCGAGCACCGGGGCGCTCGTCGTCACGCTGCCCGGCTCGCGCGGCGGGGTCGCCGACGGATTGGCGGTCCTCGACGGGTTGCTCGACCACGTCCTCGCGCAGGTCCACGGCGCCGGACACGCCCCGCGGAGCGCCTCGTGACCGGGCTGCCGGACGTCGACCCCGCGGACCGGGTCGTCCTGGCCGACGTCGTCGACACCCCCGTGTCCGTCGAACAGGTCGCCGACGTCGTCGCCACCGACCAGGACGGCGCAGTGGTGACGTTCGCCGGGGTGGTGCGCGACCACGACGGCGGCAAGGGGGTCACCGCCCTCGGCTACGAACGGCACCCGAGCGCCGGAGCGGTCATCGCCGAGGTCGCGCGGTCCATCGCCGAGGCACACCCTGGTGTCCGCATCGCGGTGCTGCACCGTGTGGGTGACCTGGTCGTCGGGGACGTGGCGCTCGCCGCGGCAGTGTCGTCCCCGCACCGGGCCGAGGCCTTCGCCGCCTGCGCCGCGCTCGTCGACCTGGTGAAGGAGTCGGTCCCGATCTGGAAGCACCAGGAGTTCACCGACGGGTCGGACGAGTGGGTCGCCTCGCTGTGAGGGGTCGGCGCGGCATGCCGCACCCCGCGAACAGGAGCGTGGCGACGGGCTCGGCGCTTCCCTAGGATCCAGACCATGGTGCTCCTGCCCTTCGTCTCCGTGGTGCTGCTGGTGTTCGCCCTGATCGACATCCTGACCAAGACGGACGACCAGATCCGTGGTCTGCCGAAGATCGCGTGGGTGATCCTCGTCGTGCTCCTGCCCGTCGTCGGCAGCGTCGTGTGGTTCGCGATCGGGCACGACTGGGCTCCCGGCCCACGCAACCACGGCCGGTACATCGAGCCGAACCGCCACGAGGACCAGCACCCCACCCTGGGACACGCCCGCGCCGCCCACGGTGACCGCCGGGTGAGCACGACGGAGCAGGAGCTCGCCGACCTCGACCGCGAGATCGAGTTCTGGGAAGCCAAGGCGCGCCTGCAGCGTGCCAAGGACGCCGCGGGCGAGTCCGACACCGCTCCCGCGGGTTGACCCGCCGACCGTGACCGCCGACGACCCGGACGACGACCTCCGCGCCCTGCTGGACGACGCGCAGCGTCGCGCCGACCTCGATCAGCAATGGGCCGAGGTCGACCGCCGGCTCGACGGCATGCTCGCCGAGGACCGCCCCCGCGTGCGTCCGCGGCAGGACCAGCGCACGGTCCGACGGTGGGCCCTGCTCGCGGCGGGCGTCGTGGTCGTTGCCCTCGCGGCGGGGTGGCTCGTGGGAGTGTCGAGCGCCGGTGACCACCTCGCTCGGACACCTCGAGCGTCCTCGTTCCTGGTCTCGGTCCTGGTGGTCGGCGGCATCGTCGTCGCGCTCGGCGCGTGGACCACGGGGACCGTGCAGAAGGTTCGGCGTCAGGGCATCTGGGTCCCGGTGGACGAGCCGCTGCGCGGTCTCCCTCGTGCCGAGCGAGTCGTCGTCGGCCGGGTGATCCGCGGTCACGGCGCGGTCGACCCCGCACGACTCCGCACGCTGCGACGGCTCGCGACCCTGCGCCTGGACCAGTCCGCGTGGACGATCTGGTTCGGCATCGGCTGGCTGGGGCTGGCCACGAGTCAGGTCGCCTCGCACCAGGGGTCCGGGTGGACGTGGGTGCCCTTCGTCCTCGGCGGGGTCTGGGCTGTGGGGCTGGCGATCGCGACGATCCAGCGGCGGCAGTGGCGGGCGTTCCTGGCGGTGCACCCGCTGCCCGAGCCGACCCACCGGGGCTGAGCCGGGCCTCCCGTCCGCCGCACGGAGCGTCGGCGGACGCGCACCGACGACCGGACCGCATCCCGCACCCCGCACCCCGCCGCGCCGCCTACCCTTGACGGGTGGCACATCTCCTCGGCGCCGAGAACCTGCATCTCGAGTTCCCCACCCGCACCGTCTTCGACGCCGTCACCATCGGCATCGACGAGGGCGACCGCATCGGCGTCGTCGGCCGGAACGGCGACGGCAAGTCGACGCTCCTCAGCCTGCTCGCGAAGCGCCTCGAACCCGACACCGGCCGCGTGACGCACCGCGGCGGCGTGACCGTGGGCGTCCTCGACCAGCGCGACGCCCTGCCGGCGGGTCAGACCGTCGGTGCCGTCGTGGTCGGCGACCGCGAGGAGCACGAGTGGGCCGGCGACCCGAAGATCCGCGACGTCATCGGTGGCCTCGTGTCCGACATCCCGTGGGACGTGCTCGTCGACGACCTGTCGGGCGGGCAGCGTCGCCGTGTCGCCCTGGCGCGCCTGCTGGTCGGGGACTGGGACGTGCTGTTCCTGGACGAGCCCACGAACCACCTCGACGTCGAGGGCATCCAGTGGCTCGCCGAGCACATCAACCGGCGGTGGCCGGCCACGCAGGGCGGACTCGTCGTCGTGACGCACGACCGGTGGTTCCTCGACGCCGTGTCGACCGACACGTGGGAGGTCCACGACGGCATCGTCGAGCCCTTCGAGGGCGGGTACGCGGCGTACATCCTGCAGCGCGTCGAACGTGACCGGCAGGCAGCGGCGTCCGAGCAGCGCCGCCAGAACCTCGCGCGCAAGGAACTCGCCTGGCTCCGCCGTGGTGCCCCGGCCCGCACCAGCAAGCCGAAGTTCCGCATCGACGCGGCCAACGCGCTGATCGACGACGTGCCGCCGCTCCGCGACACCGTCGCCCTGTCCCGCACCGCGACCGCGCGCCTGGGCAAGGACGTGGTGGACCTGCTCGACGTCGGCGTGACCTACCCCGAGGCCACCGAGCCGACCATCCGCAGCATCGAGTGGCGGATCGCGCCGGGGGAGCGCACCGGCATCCTCGGGCCGAACGGTGCCGGCAAGTCGACGCTGCTCGCGCTGATCGCCGGGCGGCTGCAGCCGACGAGCGGCCGGGTGAAGACGGGCAAGACCGTGCAGGTCGCGGTCCTCGACCAGCAACTCGCCGACCTGGCGCAGTACGCGAACGACCGCGTACGCGAGGTCGTCGCCCGCAAGAAGACGAGCTACGTGGCGGACGGCAAGGAGATGACGCCGTCACAGCTGCTCGAACGCCTCGGCTTCACCTCGGAGCAGCTCTCCACGCCCGTGCGCGATCTGTCCGGTGGGCAGAAGCGCCGCCTGCAGCTCATGCTCATCCTGCTCGACGAGCCGAACCTGCTCATCCTCGACGAGCCGACGAACGACCTCGACACCGACATGCTCGCCGCGATGGAGGACCTCCTCGACACCTGGCCCGGCACCCTGCTCGTGGTCTCGCACGACCGGTACCTGCTCGAGCGTGTCACCGACCAGCAGTACGCCGTGCTCGGCGGGCACCTGCGGCACCTGCCCGGCGGGGTCGACGAGTACATGCGCCTGCGTGCGGCCGGCGCCGGTGGGTCCACCGCTTCGGCGGCTGCCGCCGCGACGGCCGGGAGGCCCGACACCGCTGGCGGGACCGGCTCGGCCGGTGCCGTGGCCGGGTCCGGTTCCGCGGGTGCGTCGGGCTCCTCGGGTCTGTCGGGTTCGGAGCGTCGCGCTGCCGAGAAGGAGATGTCGGCGCTCGACCGCCGCATCGCCCGCGTCGGGGACGACCGGAAGAAGATGCTCGACGCCTTCGCGACGCACGACCAGTCCGACTACGCCGGGCTGGGGGAGCTGCAGACGAAGCTCGGGGCGCTCGAGGCCGAGATCGAGCAGCTCGAGGAGCGCTGGCTCGAGGTCGCGGAGACGCTCGGGGTCTGAGGTTCCGGGTCCGGTGCCCGTCACGCCGGCTCGGCGTCCGCGGCAGCGCTTGCGGGGTCGTTCCCGCCGGGGTTCGCGACGACCTCCCAGAGGTGGCCGTCCGGGTCCTCGAAGAAGCCGGAGTACATGCCCCACGGGCGCGTGTACGGCGGCTCGAGCATCCTCGCGCCCGCCGCCCGAGCCCGTTCGAGGAACTGCTCGGCTTCGTGCTGCGACGCGACGAAGTGCCCGATCGTGCTGCTCGGCCGTGTCGCCAGGTCGACGCCGGAGTCCTTTGCCATGTCGTCGCGGCCGTACACGGACACGATCAGCCCGTCGTCGAGCGTGAACATCGCCGTCGTGCCACCTGCGGACGTCTCGGTCGGCGGGTACTCGGTGCCGACGACGCCGCTGCCCTCGATGCCGAGCAGGGTGCGGTAGAAGGCTGCCGAGCGTGCGACGTCGGCCACGGCGAGGGTGATGGCGTGCATGCGGCGGAGGCTACGCCGGGCCCGTCGTGTCGGTCAGTCGCCGAGGCCCAGGATGAGCCGTCGCAGCAGCCCGGCCAGTTGGTCCTGTTCGCCCGCCGAGACCCCCGCCAGGATGTCCCGCTCCGCCCGCAGCAGGTCCGCGATCGCCGAGTCCACCGCGGTCCGTCCGGCCTCCGTCAGCGAGACGAGGATGCCCCGGCCGTCCTTCGGGTCGGTCCGACGTGCGACGAGCCCACGTGCCGTCAGCCGGTCGACGCGGTTCGTCATCGTGCCGCTCGACACCAGGGTCTGTTGCAGCAGGGTCTTCGGGCTGAGCTCGAACGGCTCGCCCGCCCGACGCAGGGCCGACAGCACGTCGAACTCCCACGGCTCGGTGCCGCTCGCGTCGAAGGCCGCACGCCGCGCGCGGTCCAGGTGCCGCGCCAGCCGGTCCACCCGCGACAGGACCTGCAGCGGCGCGAAGTCGAGGTCGTCGCGCTGCCGTCCCCACGCCGCGACGATCCGGTCGACTTCGTCCTCGTGCGGCATCCCTCCATCATGGCCGGTCCCACGGCGCACGACCACCACCGGGCGCATGGGAGGATGGACGGGCGCCTCCGTGCGCGTTCCGCCTTGGTGTAATGGCAGCACGACGGCCTTTGGTGCCGTTAGGTCCGGGTTCGAATCCTGGAGGCGGAGCCAGGGACCGATCGGCTTGTCCGCAGAATCGGTTCGGTGTGTCCGGTCCGGCCCCGCTTCGGGCGCGCAGACCTCCTGTGAGGGGCTGTTCGCCGAGGACGAAAGGCGAAGATCTCCGGGTGCCACCTGAATGTGCATGAGCGCTTCGCCGCCGCCATTGCCGATGCTCGCGTCTGGCGTGGCACCGCGCGACTGCGTTCCTCGCAGTGCCGGGATGAGTGAGTCGGAACGGGTTCTCGGCGCCGATCGGCGTGACGGCGGTCCCGAGCGCGATCCGCGAGGTCCGCTGCGACGCCGCGGCCAACAGGGCGACCGGTGAGGAGATCCCGTGCTGCGAGTGGCGGTGCCGGAGTCAGGCGCTGTCGAAGCCGAGCTGCTCGGCGCGCTCGACGATGCGCAGGGTCTCCTCGTGTCCGTCGGCCGGTCGCGCGGGGTCGAACGACCCGATGGTCAGGAAGCGGAGCCGTTCCAGGGGACGTCCATCGAGGGTCACGAGTCGATCGTGACCGACCTCGAGAGATCTCAGGTGTATACAGCGAGTTCCGTGGGTGAGCTTCGCCACGGAGCGGCATCTGGCCCAACCTGCCCATGAGCAGGGGTTTCTGTGACCAGTATGACTCGCGCAGTGCTTTGTAACACCGACGTAACGCGCGTTGACTCGCCGGAAACACCAAACTGTATACCGTTCACGCATGCCCCAACTGTTCCGTCTCGTCGGTGTCCTGCACCTCCCGCCCCTGCCCGGTGCGGTCAACTACGCGGGCGCCTCCGTCCAGGAGATCGCGCGGCGTGCGGCGGAGGACGCCGTCGCCCTGCAGGACGCCGGCTTCACGCACGTGATGGTGCAGGACGCCAGTGACATGCCCCAGGCGGTGCGCGTCGGGGCCCCCACCGTCGCGGCGCTCGCGGTCGTCGGCGCAGCGGTGACCGCGGCCGTGACCATCCCGGTCGGTGTGGTCGTCGGCCACAACGACGGACCGAGTGCGGTGGCGATCGCCCACGCGATCGGCGCCTCGTTCGTCCGGGTCAAGGTGCTGACCGGCGTCTCGATCGGGCCCACCGGGTGGATCGAGGGATGCGCGCACGAGGTCGCCGCCATGCGTCGGTTGATCGGCAGCGACGTCGAGGTCTGGGCCGACGTGCACGAGGCGACGAGCCTGGCGCTCGCGTCGACGCCCGAGTGGGCCGCGGCCGTCGCGCACGACTTCGGTCGCGCCGACGTGCTCGTCGTCACCCGGGACAGTGGCGTCGGTGACGCGCTCGACGTGATCGCCCGCTTGCGCGATGCCGTTCCGGACGTCCCGTTCGTGGTCGGCGGACGCGTCTCGCTCGCCACGATCGCGGACACGGTGCGGGACGCCGACGGGGCGATCCTCGGCAGCGCGATCAAGCAGTCGAGCGCCGCGGACGCCCGGGTCGATCCCGAGGTCGCCGCACGGTTCGGCACAGCGCTCGTCCCGGTGTCGTCCTGACCGGAGCCGTCCAGACCGCACACCCAGCCAACCCGAGCCCGCACACCCGAACCACCGGAGCCACACGATGACCACCACCCCGCCCAGCCCCTTCATCGGAGCAGGCAGCCCGCTCGACGCCCGCCAGCAGGCCGTCGTCGAGCGTGTCTCCGCGGCCGAGCACGCCTCGATCGTCGCGCTCCCGACGGACCACCCGCTGGACCCCAAACGCCGTGCGCGTGACGAGGCCACGTACCCGGAGCTCGTGGCGCAGCCCGAACGGATCCGCGAGACGCTGGCGGCGAACGACCAGGCACTGACCGAGCTGGCTGCGGTCATCGCCGAGGCGGACGTCGACCGGGTCTTCGTCACCGGTGCGGGCGACTCGCTCGCCGTGGCGATCGCGGCACGGCAGCTGCTCGAGACCATGCTCGGGGTGCCGTGCGAGCCGGTGCAGAGCCTCGACCTGGCGTACTACCTCGCCCCGCTGGTGACCCCGCGCAGCGTCGTCATCGCGCTGTCGAGCTCGGGGGAGACCACGCGCACGGTGGAGGCCGCGCTGATCGCCCAGCACGCCGGTGCCCTGACGGTCGCCATCACGAACACCGCGGGTTCGACCCTCGACCAGGAGAGCGAGCGCACTCTGCTGCTCCGTGCGACGCGGGTGGGGTGGCCGACACAGTCCTCGACGACCGCGCTCGCGCTGCTGCTCGACCTGGGCACCCGCGTCGGCGTCCTGCGGGGCCACCCCGACGCCGCGGCGTCGGGCACCGAGCTCGCCGGGATACCCGACCGCATGGCCGAGGTGATCGCGGGAGTCGAACCGCAGCTCGCCACCATCGCCGAACGCGAGCACGACAGCGGCACGTTCCTGTTCTCGGCCGCCGGCCCGAGCTGGGGCTCCGCGATCATCGGTGCCGCGAAGGTGAAGGAGTGCACGCCCGACCGGGCCGAGGCGATCCAGGTCGAGGAGTTCCACCACTACAACTCGCTCAAGACCGGTGAGCCGATCTGGGTCATCGCTCCAGCAGGACCGTCCGTCCCGCGAGCGGTGCACACCGCGAGCGAGGCGAAGCGGTTCGGCGGTCGCGTGGTCGTCGTGACCACCGAGGGCGTGGACGACTTCGACGGGGTGGCCGACGAGGTCGTGGTCCTGCCGACGGTGTCCGAACCGCTGAGCCCGCTGCTCACGGTGCTCCCCGCGCAGCTGACCGGCTACCTGCTCGCGATGGCGCAGTTCCGCGCCGCCGAAGCAGCCGCAGCCGCAGCCGCAGCCGCAGCCGGCGCAGCCGAGGGGCGGACCCCGTGACCGACGCGTCGCTGCTCTGCATCGGGAACCTGACCATCGACGACCTGGTCGTCGACGGCACCACGACGACCGCACTCGGCGGCGACGCCCTGTTCGCCGCGCTCGCGGCGCGCCGCGTCCTGGCGGACGTCCGCATGCTGGCACCGGTGGGGACGGACCTGCCGGCACCGCTCCTCCAGGCCGTCGCCGGGACCGGCATCCGGATCGAGGCGGCCCGTCCCCGCGACGGTGCCACCGTCCGGAACCGCGTCACCTACGCCGCCGACGGATCGCGCACGTGGGACCTGCTGTCCGGTGAGGACGCCTTCGACGCGATGTCGGTGTTCCCGGAGGACGTCGTACCCGAGGCGCTCGACGTCGACGGCGTGCTCGTGTCGGCGATGAGCCTGCGGTCACAGCTCGCCCTGGGCCCGTGGCTGCGCGAGCAGACCGCGCGCACCGCGCGACCCACACACACCGAGCGCCCCCGCGACGCCGACCACACGCTCGTGTACCTCGACCTGCAGGAGGACTACGTGCTCGGCAACGAGCGCGGCCTGCTCGACCTGCTGCGCACGTGCGACGTGTTCCTGCCGAGCGAGGTCGAGGCGGTGGCGCTCGCCGGGACGACCGACCTGGAGCTCGCCGCCGCGCGCTTCCGCGACGCGGGGCCCGACGTGGTCGTCGTCAAGACCGCCGAGCGCGGCTGCGTCGTCGCGACCTCGCGCGGGACGGTCACCGTCCCGACCGTCGCCGTCGATCCGGTCGACTCGACCGGCGCGGGGGACGCGTTCTGCGGTGCCTTCGCGGCAGCGCACGTCGCCGGGGCCGACCCGGAGGACGCCGCCCGGCACGGTGCGGAGGCGGCTCGCGTGGCGATCGGCGGCCACGGCGTGGCCGCGTTGCTCGCCGAACACGGCATCGCGGCGTCGCTCGCCGAGGCAGGGGGGCACCGGTGAGCCACGTGCGGGTCCTCAACCCGAACACCAGCGAGCCGATGACCGCCGCCGTGCTCGCGGCGGCCCGTGCGGTCGCCCGTCCGGGCACCGTGGTGACGGCGAGCCACTCGACCGGAGCACCCGCGACGGTCGAGACGCACGTCGACGAGGTCTTCGGTGCCGCAGGGGTCCTCACCCAGGTCGAGCAGGGCGAGCGCGACGGCGTCGACGGGTACGTCATCGCCTGCTTCGGCGACACCGGGCTGCCCGCGGCACGGGAACGCGCCACCGGCCCCGTGGTCGGCATGACCGAGGCGGCGCTGCAGGCCGCGGCGCTGCTGGCGCACCGGTTCACGGTGATCACGATGCCCCCGCGCACCCGCGCGATGACCGACCGCGTGGTCGCGACGCTGGGGCTGACGCACCGCTGCACGGTGCGCGCCGTCGACGTGTCGGTGGCGGCGATCGAGACCGGCGCCGGTCCGGCGTTCGACGCGTTCGTCCTGGAGGCCCGGGCTGCGCTGGCAGCGGACGCTGCGGAGGCCGTGGTGCTCGGGTGCGCGGGCCTCACCGAACTCGTCGGGTCACTGACCGACGCCCTCGGCGTGCCCGTCGTCGACGGGGTCGCCGCGGCGACGACCGCGGTCGAGGGGCTGCTCGCGCAGGGCTTGACGACGTCACGGGCATCCACCTGGGCCGCCCCCGACGCTTCCCCGACGACGAGCGAGGTGTGGCGATGAGCGTGCTGCTGACCGACGTGCTCGTGTGGGCACCCGCCGAACGTTCCGGCATGACCGGACCCACCGACGTGCTCGTCGACGGTGACGTCGTCGCGGCGATCGGTCCGGGCGCTCGTGTCGCGGCTCCGGTGGACGTCCGGGTCGTCGACGGTGCCGGACACCACGTCGTCGTGCCCGGGCTGGTGAACGCGCACTTCCACTCGCCCGCGAACCACCTGAAGGGCGCGTTCCGCAGCCGACCGCTCGAGACGTTCATGCTCTACGAGTCGCCGGCGGACCCTGCGCTCGCTCCGACGCCGCGCGAGGCCTACCTCCGCACGATGCTCGGCGCCCTCGAGATGCTGCGGACCGGGACGACGAGCGTGCAGGACGACGCCTTCCTGATGCCGACGCCCGATCCGGCGGTCATCGACGCGGTGATGCAGGCGTACGCCGACAGCGGCATCCGCGCGACCGTCGCCCTGGACCAGCCGGAGCTGCCCGACGGGGACAAGCTCCCGTTCCTGGACGGTGCCGACGGCAACTTCGCCGCGGCGCTGCGCGCACCGGCCCCCGCCGCCGCGCCGGAGCTGCTCGCCGCGTACGACCACCTGGTCCGCACCTGGCACGGGGCCGCCGGAGGACGACTCTCGGCAGCGGTGTCGATCTCGGCTCCGCAGCGGGTGAGCCCGGAGTACTGGGGAGCGCTGGACGACCTGAGCCGCGCGCACGACCTGCCCGTGTTCGCGCACATGCTCGAGACCAGGACACAGCGGGCACTGTCCGTCCCCGGCACCGGGCAGGACCGGTTCGCCGGCCGGAGCCTGGTGCGGTACACGGCGGACCTCGGCCTGCTCAACGACCGCGTCAACGTCATCCACGCGGTGTGGGTCGACGACGACGACCTCGACCTGATCGCCGAGGCCGGTGCGGTCGTCGCGCACAACCCGGTGAGCAACCTGCGACTGGGCAGCGGGGTGATGCCGTTCCGGGCGATGCGCGACCGCGGGATCACGATCGCCCTCGGCGTGGACGAGGCGATCTGCGACGACACCGTGAACACGTGGGGCGTCGTCAAGCAGACCGGCCTCGTGCACAACGTCTCCGGACGGGACGCGGACGACTGGCCGGCCCCGGCCGAGGTCCTCGACGCGCTCTGGGAGGGCGGTGCCGCGGCGATGCGGCGGACCGGCCGGATCGGTCGCGTCGCGGTCGGAACCCAGGCCGACCTGGTGCTCCTCGACCTGCACGCCCCCGCCTTCACGCCCTTCAACGACCTGCGCGGTCAGCTCGTCTACTGCGAGAACGGCGGCAGCGTCCGGATGACGATCGTCGCCGGCCGCGTGGTCGCCGAGGGCGGCCGGGTCGTCTCGGTCGACGAGACCGCACTCCTCGCCGAGGCCCGCGAGCTGCACGCCGCTCGCCGCCCGGCACTCGAACGGACGTGGGCCTCGGTCGACGCGGTGCTGCCGGCGTACGACGCCGTCGTCCGCCGTGCCGCCCGGACCGACGTCGGCATGAACAGGTGGACCGCATGACGCACGACAGCACGCTCCCCGAGACGGTCGCGGCCGTCGAGGCGGTCGCCCCCGGGCACGGGTTCTGGCCCTACAGCCCGATCACGGCCACGGCCGGACCGGCCACGGCCGGACCAGCCTGGCCGGACGGGCGTCGCCTGGCGGTCTACGTCGCCGTCGGGCTGGAGGAGTACCGGTTCGGCGTCGGCCGCACCGAGGACGTCGTCCCCGACGTCCCGGTGCCGGACCTGGTGAACACCTCGTGGCGCGACTACGGCAACCGCGTGGGTGCCTTCCGCCTGCTCGAGCGGCTCGACCGTGCCGGGATCCCGCCGACCGTGCTGCTGAACACGGCGGTGTACGACACCGCGCCGGAGCTCGTCGCCACCGCGCGGCGCCTCGGTGCCGAGTTCGTCGGGCACGGCGTCTCGAACTCCGACTCGCTCGCCGGCCGCTCCGCCCACGACGAGGCCGGGTACCTGGCCGCGGTCGCCGCGCGGATCACCGCCGAGGAGGGCACCGCCCCCGGTGGCTGGTCGAGCCCCTGGCTGACACAGACGCCGTCCACGCTCGACAACCTGGTGGACGCCGGGTACCGCTACGTCCTGGACCTGCGCCTCGACGACCGGCCGGTGACCCTCACCACGCGGTCCGGAGCGATCACCGCGCTGCCCTACGCCCTCGAGGTCAACGACAGCACGACGATCATCGGTCGCGGGGCGTCCGCGCGGGAGTTCGCCGACATGATCGTCGACGAGTTCGACGAGCTGCTCGAACGCTCCGAGGAGCAGCCGCTCGTGATGAGCGTCGTCGTGCACTCCTTCATCTCCGGCGCACCCTTCCGCCTGCGGGCGCTGGACCGCGCGCTGCGGCACATGACCGAGCAGCGCGACCGCGTGTGGTTCACCCAGCCGCGGGCGATCGCCGCGCACCTCGCCACCGAGGGCGGCGCAGCGTGACCGCCGTGGCGAGCGTGCGGGACCTGCGGCTCTCGCTCGAGCGTGACGGGGCACGGTCCGAGGTGCTGCGCGGGATCGACCTCGACATCGAGGCCGGCGAGATCGTCGGCCTCGTGGGGGAGTCCGGCTCGGGCAAGAGCATGCTGGCGATGAGCCTGCTCGGGCTCCTTCCCGAGACCGCCCGCCCACAGGTCTCCGGCACCGTCGAGGTCACCGGCACCGACATGGCGCACGGTCCCGAGGCGGCGCGGCGACAGACCCGGCGCACCGCACTGGGCGCCGTGTTCCAGGACCCGATGACCTCGCTCAACCCGACCATGCGGGTCGGCCGACAGATCACGGAGACCGGACAGGACCGCGCCGGCGCGATCGCCCTGCTCGACGCGATGGGCGTGCCGGACCCGGCGATGCGCTTCAGCGTCTACCCGCACGAGCTCTCCGGCGGACTGCGGCAGCGGGTGATGGCGGCGATCGCCGTCGCCGGTCGTCCCGCCCTGGTGGTGGCGGACGAGCCCACCACGGCGCTCGACGTCACCGTGCAGGCGCAGCTGCTCGACCTGCTCCGCGAACTCCGCGACGTGCACGGCTGCAGCGTGCTGCTCATCACCCACGACCTGGGTGTCGCGTCGCAGATCGCCGACCGGATCGCCGTGATGTACGCCGGACGACTGGCCGAGGTCGGGCCGGCGCACGCGGTACTCACCGCTCCGGCGCACCCGTACACGGTGGGACTGATGCGGTCCCGTCTGTCGCTGTCCCTCGACCGCGACGCTCAGCTGCCGACCCTGCCCGCGGACACGCTCGACGCTGCAGAGCGGACGGTCGGGTGCCCGTACCGCGCCCGGTGCCCGCTCGCGTTCGACCGCTGCGCGACCGAGATGCCGACGCTGGCCGACTCGCAGCCCGCGCCAGACCACGGCGCCGCGTGCCTGGTGCCGTCCGACACCGTCCGCGCCCACGCCACCGCGACCACCGGACCCGTCGAGCGCGTCGCCGACGTCGTGCTCGAGCACCGCGCCGCCGCGGCCGCGGTCGTGGTCAGCGGGCTCGTCTGCTCGTACACCACCGGGCACGGACGTCGTCGCCGGACCCTGCACGCCGTGCAGGGGATCGACCTGACGGTCGGCGCGGGCGAGGCGCTCGCGATCGTCGGTGAGAGCGGCTCCGGCAAGTCCACGCTGCTCCGCGCCGTCGCCGGACTCGTCCCCGCAGCGGCGGGGTCGATCACGCTCGCGGACGGCGGCGCCCAGATGGTGTTCCAGGACGCCGGGTCCTCGCTCACCCCGTGGATGCGCGTCGGCGAGGTCCTCGGCGAACGACTCGCGCACCAGCGGCTCGGCCGCAGCGAGACCGAGCGGCGCGTGGCCGCGGCGCTCGACGGCATCGGCCTGCCGTCGTCGGTCGCCCGACTGCGCCCCGCCGACCTGTCCGGCGGCCAGCGACAGCGGGTCGCGCTGGCCCGCGCGACCATCGTGCGCCCGGCCGTCCTGCTCTGCGACGAACCGACGAGCGCACTCGACGCGTCCCTCGCCGCGATGACCCTGAACCTGATCCGAGACATGCGGCGGGAGCTCGACATGACCGTGCTGTTCGTCACGCACGACCTGGCGGTCGCGCGGCTGATGGGCGACCGGATCGCCGTGGTCCACGACGGTCGGATCGTCGAGATCGGCGACGCCGATGCCGTCGTCCGCGACCCGCAGGAGCCGTACACGCGCACGCTGGTCGCGTCGGTGCCCGAGATCGTGGTGGCACGGTGAGCGCCGTCGCCGTCACGCGGCGGTTCTCCCCGGCGGCGCTGACCGGTGGCGTGCACGCTGGCCGTCGGACCGCGTGGGTGCTCGTCGGCCTGCTCGGGGTCCTCACCCTCGTCGCACTGCTCGCGCACGTGCTGGCCCCGGCCGACCCGATCCAGCCCGTCGGCGGGATCCAGCTGCCGATCGGCACCCCGGGACACCTGCTCGGGACCGACTCCATCGGCCGCGACGTGCTGTCCCGCACGCTCTACGGTCTGCGGACGTCGTGGTTCTCGGCGCTCGCCGTCGTCGCCGTCGGACTGCTGGTCGGCGGTGTCGTCGGCGTCACGGCCGGCGTCGCCGGCGGATGGGTCGACACCGTGCTCATGCGGGTCACCGACCTGTTCCTCGCACTGCCGTCGACCCTGGTGGCGATCGCGATCGTCGCCGCGCTCGGACCGGGACTGACGAACACCCTCGTCGGCATCTCGATCGTGTGGTGGCCG
This sequence comes from Curtobacterium sp. MCBA15_001, assembly GCF_001864835.1. Classification (GTDB taxonomy): domain Bacteria; phylum Actinomycetota; class Actinomycetes; order Actinomycetales; family Microbacteriaceae; genus Curtobacterium. Next base: position 163,342 of record NZ_MJGI01000004.1, read on the forward strand.
TACTACGCGCGGATCATCCGCTCCGAGATCCGCTCGATCGTGGCGCGTCCGCACGTCGAGGCCGCACGGGTCGCCGGCGCCGGCCGCGCTCGACTCGTCCTGCGGCACGTCGTGCCCGGGGCCGTCCCCACCGCGATCGTCACCGCGAGCCTGGACATCGGCAACGTCGTCCTGCTGCTCGCCGGGCTGTCGTTCCTGGGGCTCGGGCAGCCGTCGCCGGCGCCGGAGCTGGGTGCGGACACCGCCGCGAACACGCAGCTGCTCCTCAGCGCCTGGTGGGTGCCCGTCGTCCCCGGTGTCGCCGTCCTCGTCCTCAGCCTCGTCGCGAACCTCGCCGGCGACGGCATCCGAACCCTCGTCACCAGGAGGTGACCGGCATGACCAGGTTCCTGCTCCGACGTCTCGGCTCGCTCGTCGCGGTGCTGCTCGTCCTGAGCGCCGTGGTGTTCGTGCTGCAGCAGGTCTCCCCGGGCGACCCCGCCCGTGCGTCCCTCGGTGCGAACGCCTCGCGGCAGGCCGTCGCCGCCGAACGCCAGCGCCTGGGACTCGACGACCCGCTGCCCGTGCAGTTCCTCCGCTTCGTCGGCAACGCGCTGCACGGGGACTTCGGCACGTCCTTCCGGACCCACCGCGCGGTGGCGACGGACCTGGCGTCGGCGCTGCCGGCCACGGTCGAGCTCGTGCTGGCCGCGTTCGTCATCGCCCTGGTCCTGGCGACCCTGTTCGCCGCCTCCGCCGCGCTGTCGTGGCCCTTCGCCGGCGTGTACCGGGGCGTGCTGCTGCTCGGTGCGACGGCCCCACCGTTCCTGCTCGCCCTGGGCGGGATCATCCTGTTCTACGCCCAGCTCGGGTGGCTGCCCGCGTCCGGTCGCGGGGACGGCGGCCCGGGCGCGGAGATCGCGCACCTGGTGCTGCCGGCGACGGTCCTGGCGATCGCCCCGGCCCTGGCGATCGGACGCATCCTGCGCGCCGGACTCGAGACGACACTGGCCGCCGACCACATCCGGACCGCCCGGTCGAAGGGGATCGGCGAGGCCGGCATCCTGGCGCACCACGTCGTCCGGAACGCGATCGGACCGGCCCTGTCGATGGCCGGACTACAGCTCGGTTTCATGTTCGCCGGCGACGTCGTCGTCGAACAGGTCTTCAGCTGGCCGGGGATGGGCAACTACCTGGCGAACAGCATCCCCACGTCGGACTTCCCGGCGATCGCGGCCGTCACGCTCGTGCTCGGCGCCGTGTACGTCGTCGTTAACACCGTGGCCGACGTGCTGCAGACCGCCGCCGACCCGCGTCTCGCCTGAGACGCGCACCGCCCCACCACCTCCCCGCTCCACCCCTCCCCGCTCCACCCCACCTCGGCACCACCCAACCGAAGGAGACCCCGTGAGCCTCAGCACACTCCGCCGGCGGACACGCATCGCGCTCGCCGCCGCCGCGGTCCTGCCCCTCTTCGCCCTCGCCGCGTGCTCCGGCACCGGCAGCGCGACCACCGCGAACGCCGCACCGACGAACGGCACGCTGACCGTCGGACTGCTCGGCGACATCGGCCAGCCGCCGGACCCGGACATCTACTACGCCAACAACGGCCTCGCGATCGTGCTCAACACGTACGAGGGCCTGGTGCAGTACGCCAACGACACGGACGCGGTGAAGATCGCCCCGCGACTGGCGACGTCGTGGGACGTCAGCGGCGACAACACGACGTACACGTTCCACCTGCGCAAGGGCGTCACCTTCCACGACGGCACCCCGTTCACCTCGGCCGCCGTCAAGGTCGCGTTCGACCGGCGCATCGCGGTCAAGGGCGGTGCGGCCTACATGGTGCAGGGCGTCAAGAGCGTCCAGACGCCGGACGACCTGACCGCCGTGGTCACGCTCGACGCGCCGAACTCAGCGTTCCTCGACTACCTGGCGTCGCCGTTCGGCCCGAAGATGGAGTCGCCGACCGCCCTGCGCGAGCACGCCGGCTCCGACGACGCGCAGACCTGGCTGCAGACGCACGACGCCGGCACCGGCGCCTACGCGATCAACGCAGCCGACCCCGGCACCTCGTGGACCCTGAAGCGGTACGACCAGTACTGGGGCACGAAGTCGCCGTTCACCACGGTGAAGCTGCCCATCTACTCCGACGTGTCCGCGCTGCAGCTCGCCTTCGACCGCGGCGACGTGTCGGCCGTCGTCGCCGCGCTGCCGTCGTCGAGCCTGTCGAAGTACGAGGACTCCACGAAGTACGCCAGCTACATGCTGCCCACGCTGCAGTCCGCGCTGGTCACGCTGAACCCGTCGCGGGAGTTCTTCGCGTCGAAGGAGGCCCGGCTCGCGTTCCTGCAGAGCATCGACCAGGAATCGCTCGTCAAGCAGGTCCTCGGCAGTCGTTCGGAGCCCGCGACAACGCTCTACGCGAAGGGCATGATCCCCGGCGGCAAGGACGAGCAGGAGCTGCGGTACAAGCCGTCGGTGCTCAAGGCGTACGCCGCGGGACTGGCCAAGGGCACGACGATGACCATCGGCTACGCCAGCGGGAACACGAACGCGCAGCAGATGGCGGCCATCCAGGCGGCGAAGCTGCAGGCGCTCGGCATCACCGCGACGGCCAAGTCCTACCCGACCTCGCAGGTGTTCGGCTGGATCAACGACCCGAGTTCCGGCCCGGACGCGTTCTTCGACGGCAACAACGGCCCCGACGGCGGTTCGCCCTACATGTGGGGGCACGTCTTCTGGGACAAGTCGGGCGGGATCAACTACTTCGGGTGTGACGTCCCGAGCGTGGACGAGAAGCTGAACCAGGCCGTGGCGACCGGCGACGACGACCTGTACGTCGCCGCCGCGAAGGAGTACGCGGCGACCGGCTGCTACTACAACCTGTCGTACAACAAGGACTGGGTCCTGGCGCAGAAGTGGCTCGCCGGGGTCCCCGGAGCACACAACATCGGCGCGAATGAGCTTGACTTCAGCAAGCTCAGCATCAAGAAGTGACCCCGCGGGGTCGGGTGGTCCGGGCGCAGGTCCGGACCACCCCACCCGCTGGTCCCCAGGAGGACGGCCACGATGACGACGACCAGACGTGACGACGCGACGGCGCAGCCCTCGCTCCCGCGCCAGATCCACGCCCGACTGCGTGAGGCGATCATCCGCGGTGCGTACCCGCAGGGCCACCGTCTCGCCGAGGTCCGCATCGCCGACGAACTGGCGGTGTCGCGGGTCCCGCTGCGCGAGGCGGTGCCGATGCTCGAGATGGAGGGCTTCGTCGTCACCTCGCCGCGCCGCGGGGCGGTCGTCACGACGTGGACGTCCGAGCTCATCCACGACCTGTTCGACCTGCGCGAGGTGCTCGAGGTGGGCGCCGCGGGTCTGGCCGCACGGGCAGTCGCACGGGGCGCCCCCGTCGAGCCCATCGAACGGGCACTGCAGCACTCCCACGCCGTGGTCGAGGCCGGGGACCCCTACGAGATCGCCGAGGCGAGCACGCTGTTCCACCAGGCGATCGTCGACACCACCGGCAACGCGCTCATGCAGGCGTCGATGCGGTCGGTGTCCGGCCGCGTGCAGTGGCTGTTCACCCTGACCAGTGAGCTCGACGTCCACGACGCCTTCCACGACCACGTCGAACTCGCCCAGGCGATCGCCGTCGGGAACGAACGCATGGCCGAGGCACTCGCCTTCGCCCACATCGAGCGCGATCGGGAGCCGTCGTTCGCGGTGCTCCACCAGCCGATCACGCCGGAGCGAGCAGCTGCAGCGGCCGACGCGTCGACCACCCTCCGGTGACGTCAGTGCTGCTGTCGGCCGTCGGCGGCCGGTGCCCAACCGAGCTCGGGGCCCAGCCGCTCCGCGATGTCCGTGGTGATCTGTGCGTAGTCGTCCGCGCGGAAGGCGAACGGCAGCGCGAACGCGACCTCGGTGGCGACCTGGTAGCCGGCGTCGGCGCGCAACCGGTCGGCGATCTCCGCAGACGTCCCGACGAGGTCGGCCGCGAACAGCAGCCCCGCGGGCCCCATCGGGACACCGATGCGCCCCGATCGATCCGCGGCGTACGCGCGGTAGCGCTGGGTCTGCTCGCGAGTCGCGGTGTCCGTGGGGATCACCACCAGCCCCTGTGACACCCGGGCGCTGCTCGGGTCCGGGTGCGCGTCGAGGTAGGCGTCGACCTGCGCACGCTGGTTCGTGGCGAAGTCGGTCCCGACCTCGCTCCGGGTGACGCTGGAGGTCAGCAGGTGGAAGCCGTTCTCGGCAGCCCAGACCGCGGAGCGGGTGCTGCCGGTCCCGTACCAGAGCCGGTCGGCCAGACCTGCGCTGTGCGGCTGGACCGTCGTCGCGAACTCCTCGGTCCCGCGACGCTCGGCGACGTCGGCCACGGCGTCGCCGCGCACCAGGTCGCGGAGGCGCAGGAGCCGGTCGTTGCCGAGGTCCTCGTGCTCGAGGGTGTCGGGGTAGATCGCCTGTCGGTAGAGGTCGAAGTTCATCGGGACGCCGACGGAGAAGCCTGGGTTGAGTCGACCGCCGAGCAGCAGGTCAACGGTGGCCAGGTCCTCGGCGAGGCGGAACGGGTTCTCGGCGCCGATCGGCGTGACGGCCGTCCCGAGCGCGATACGCGAGGTCCGCTGCGAGGCAGCGGCCATGAGCGCGACCGGGGAGGATATCCCGTGCTGCAGGTGGCGGTGCCGCAGCCAGGCACTGTCGAAGCCGATCGCCTCGGCACGCTCGATCACGCGGAGTGTCCCTTCGTGTCCGTCCGCCGGACGGGCGGGATCGAAGGACCCGATGGTCAGGAAGCCGAGCCGTTCCAGCGGTCGTCCATCGCGAGGCATGGTCCGATCGTCGCAGACCGGGAGCGGGACCGCGAGGAGGCGGGTGGCAACGGACGGACGGACAGAGGAGGCGCGGTGCCGGCTGGCACCGCGCCTCCTGTCCGTCAGCCCCCGGCCCTCACGCGGGCTCGGCGCTCACCGGGATCGGCAGCGCGATCTCGACGTCGGGGTCGTCCTGCCGAGCAGCCCGGATCATCGAGTTCGCGGTGGCCGCGAGCGGAACGGCGAAGAACCCGCCCGCGATGCCGCCGATCGTGGTGCCCGCGATGACGGCCACCAGGACGGCGAGCGGGTGCACGGCCACCACGGATCCCGTGAGGAACGGATGCAGGACCTGCCCCTCGAGCTGCTGCACGAGGACGACCACACCGAGCATGACCAGCGCGACCACCCAGCCCTTGAAGAGCAGTGCCAACAGGACGGCGACGGCACCCGCGGCGAACGCGCCTACGACCGGGATGAACGCGCCGATGAAGACGACCACGCCGACGGGTCCGGCGAGCGGGACGCCGAGCAGGAACGCGCCGAGGGCGATGCCGATCGCGTCGGTCGCGGCGATGACGACCTGCACCCGGATGAAGTGCGTCAACGTCGTCCAGCCGGCCTCGCTGGCGACGTGGATGCGGTGCTGGGCGCTGCGCGGGAAGAGCGACACCACCCAGTCCCACATCCGCCGGCCGCCGGTGAGGGCGAAGATCGTCGTGAAGGTGACGATGAACAGGCCTTCGCCGAGGTGGACGAGTGTCGCACCCGCCACCGCGACACCCTGTCGGAGCTCCGCGGCATGCCGCGTGATGAACGAGCGGACGTCGGCCGACACGGTGTCGAGGTCCACCGCCGGCAGCCCGAGCGGTGGGTGCCGGAGCAGGTCCTGCGCGGAACTGACGAGCGCGACCGACCGGGCCTCGAGCGCCGGGAGCTGTTCGCTGACCCGCCAGACGACCAGGAACACGAGCAGCGCGATGCCGGCCACGAGGGTCAGCAGCGCCGTGGTGATCGACAGCCACTTCGGCACGCCGTGCCGCTGGAGCAGCGCGCTGAACGGGACGAGCAGCGCCGCGACCACCAGCCCGATCGCCAGCGGGACGACCACGTTCGCCAGGGTGAACGTCACCCATCCCGCCAGCCCGACAGCTGCCGCGATGACCAGGAGTCGGCCGGCGAAGACCGCACCGGTGCGCAGCCCGGAGGACCGGGACGGGGAGGGGTCGCCGGAGGCAGCGGCAGCAGACATGGGGGTCGTCCTTCGTTCAGGGGGAATGAGGGAGTGCAGCGGGATCGCGCCAGGTGCGTTGGACGTGGTCCATCCAACTGACGACGACCGTGTGTGGTGTGGTCAGCGCCGCGATCAGGACGAGGTAGACGCCGAGGTCCGCGCGACCCACGACGAGCGCGAGGACGACGAGCATCGCGACGGCGATCGCGGTGACCGGCCATGCCTGGCGCAGGAACTGGAGGAACGGTGCCCACAGCCGTCCGTCGAACAGCGCGTCAGCGGCGACGGGGTCGGTCAGTTCCAGCCGGAGCACGTGCCGCACCGCGTGCCACAGCGTGAAGTAGAGCCCGACGGCGAGCACCGGCGGCACCACGGCGAAGAACGCCAGGAGGACGAGGTCCTCGGTGGCCGGTCGTCGCGCCCGGCCGGTGCGGTGCGCGGCGACGACGTGCAGTGCGACCAGCACGAGGACGAGGGCGGCGAGCGCCAGTCGGACCGGGCCCGGCACCGTGTCGATCCCGGCGCTGTGTGGTCCGGGGCGGAGCACGTCGACGGTGCCGGTGACGACGGTCGTCGCCGCCACCGGGTGCGCGACGAACGGGACGAGCATGGGCAGCGCACCGCGCGTCGCGACGGTCAGCGCCGCCTCGCCGCGTCCGACACCGCCCTCGTCGAGGAGACGGTCGACGAACAGGTCGCCCTGGCCCCAGTGGAACCAGGTGACGCCGATGAAGACCCAGAAGCCGACGAGCGGAGCGGCGCCCCAGAGCACCGCCGTCCCCGTCCCGACGACCAGGTACAGCAGGACGACGACGGCGATCGACCGGGCGACGCTCGTGCCCGGGAGGAGCCGGGCCGGCACGAGGTGGTCGAGTGCTCCGTGCGGGAGCCCGAACACCAGGATGCTCACGGCGAAGGGCACCACCTGCACCATGAGCGGGACTGTCCCTCCGACCGTCGCGACGACGGCGCAGGCCACGGTCACCGCGGTCAGGGTCGCGGTGACCGGGGCGAGGACGCGCCGGGTGATCCGTGTGCGCAGTGCCGGGGGCGTCGTGGTCCGAGGTACCTCTGCCCGGACCGCCGTGCTCACGATCGGCCCCGCTGGCCGCGCACGGCCCGTACCGCCGCGTCCGCCAGCGTGCGCACGAGCGCGGCGAGGAACGGTGTCTTCTGCAGCGCGAGGACGATGCGGAGGTCGTCGACGACGCTCGAGCGCTCGGTGAGGAAGCGGACGACGAGCGGGCCGGGCAGCGCGAAGAGCCGACGGAACGCCTCTGCCGCCTCGTCGGGTCGGTGTCGGAGGAACCGCAGGAACACAGCGTCGAGGAACCGGGTCCGGCCGCGGTCGACGAACGCCGGGACCGGAGTGCCGGCGGCCAGGTGCTCGGCGATCGTCTCGCTGTGCCGGTTGCTCCGGGCGAAGCCGTAGCCGCTGCTCGGCCTGGTCGTCCCGAGGACTGCGCTGACCCGAGCGGGGCGTGCGGCCGCAGGTACGACGTCCGTCATCGGGATGCACCCCTGTTCCTCGTCGTCCACCTTCCACTCATCGCGGTCGAGCGCCCAGCGGCGCTGCACGTAGGCCGCGATCGCGCTGCGGTGGTCGAGCGGGTCGTCGGCCACCGGCGTGAAGAGCGTGCTCTCGACCAGGGCATGGGTCGTGGAGACCGGGAGCACGTACACGAAGTGGACGACACCCGGCTGCCGTGCGTCGGCGAAGTCCATCAACGTGACCGTGGTCGGGTCGAAGACCGGTCGCTCGGCGGTGACCCACTGACCGACGAACCGCTGGTGCAGCACCACCCGGCCGAGTGGCGTCGACGTGGGACACCGTGGCCCGCGTGCATCGAGGACGGCGCTGGCGCGCACACTGCCCGTGCGGGTCCGGACGAGGACGCCGTCGTCGGAGCGGTCGACGGCTCGGACCGGTACGCCGTCCACCAGGCGGACCGACCGTGAGGTGGCGAGCCGACGGTCCGCGGCCGCCCGACGGTCGGCTGCGCGCACGAGCACGTACGGGTGCGCCGGGTCCGACCCGACGCTCACACCGCGCTCGGTGCGGACCTCCCACCGTGACCACGACGCTGATCGCGCCTCTGGTACGGGGTCGCTGCCGTCGTCCCATGAGCACCACGATCGACTGTCGTCCCCGGAGCGTCCTTCGAGGACCAGCACCGTCCGGGAGCCGGGCATCGCGGCGAGTCGGACGGCGGTCGCGAGGCCGACGCAGCCTCCCCCGACGATCGCGATGTCCACCGTCGACGGCAGACGCCGGGCGCACGGCCCGGAGGCCGGAGCGTGGACCACCCCGGCCTCCGGGAGTGTCGACGTCACGGTCTCAGCGCCGGGCCGTGCGCTCAGCGCGGCGAGCAGCGGTCACCGGTGCGCCCGTCGTCGGGAGCGAGGTCGGGAGGGTGCCGTCGGAGCGCTTCTCGGACGAGATCCACAGCGCCTCGGGGAGCGTGTCGACGCCGGCACGGACGTCCTCGGCGGAGCGGATCTTCGCGATCTTGTGGATCATCGAGCCGAACCCGACCTTGGCGACGATGTCCGCGGCGGACAGGACGACCTGCATCCAGGTGATGACGGCGCCCCCGTGGCCCCAGCCCTGCAGGCCGAAGACGATCGGGTAGGCCAGCCACGTGACGATCAGCAGGATGCCGGCGTTGCGGAGCGTCGCCGCGGCTTCGGAGCCGGCGAGGTCGCGGCGGCCCTTGACCACCACGTAGATGACCAGCAGGTACAGCACGACCATGAAGACACCCGAGATGACGCCCCAGAGCCAGAGCGCTCTCGTGTCCGTCCCGGAGTCGATGACCACGCCGCCGATGAACCCGGTGCTGATCATGAGGAACGCAGCGGCGATGCCGACCGCTCGGAAGCGACGGGCGGCGGCACCGACGAGGGTCGAGACGGCGAGCAGCTCGATCACGAGCAGCGGGACGGTGACCGTCCAGTCGAAGTACCGCGGTGCCCACGACAGGATCGCGTTGGCGTTCGGCACCCACGCGTCGCCTCGTCGGACGTAGCCGAGTGCGAACTCGACCACGAGCAGCACGTACGACAGGAACGCGATGCCGGTGATGCACATGCCGGCGTAGACACCGGATCGGAAGCGGCCGGTGATCTCGTTCGTCGAGACCCAGCTCTTGACGAAGAAGGCGAAGAGCGCAAGTCCGGCGACGGAGAGCGCGTAGACGATGATCGAGTGCTCCGCGAGCGTGAGTGTGGCGTTCCACGGGGCGAGTGTGTCGTGCATGAGGTGGTCCTTCCGGAGGTCGGCCGCCGTACGGTGGCAGGACTGACCGAACCAGTCGCGCAGATGCGCGGTCTCACCCCCAGGGGTGATCATTCGAGGAGCTTCATGATCGAGAAGACCCGTGTGGCGCTCGTCAACGACTACGAGCTCGTGCTCCGCGGTCTCGCCCAGATGCTCGCGCCGTTCCGGGACCGGATCGAGGTGGTCCAGCTCGATGCCGGCCGACGCGTCACGAGACCGGTCGACGTGGCGCTGTACGACACCTTCGCTCAGCCCCGGCCGGACGACGAGGACGTCTCGCGGCTGGCGTCGAACCCGCTCATCCGCACCGTCGCGGTCTTCACCTGGAAGATGGACCAGGACCTCATCGATGCAGCGGTCCGGCGCGGCGCGACCGGGTACTTCCCGAAGAGCCTGGCGGGTGCGGAGCTCGCCGACGGGCTGCTCCGGGTCGCCGCGGGGGAGCACGTGATCGGCGACCCGCGTCGTCGCGTCACGTCGGGCCCGGGTGTCGACTGGCCGGGCCGCGACCACGGCATCTCCGACCGGCAGTCCGAGATCCTGGCGCTCATCACGCAGGGCAAGCGGAACGAGGAGATCGCGGTCCTGACGCACCTCAGCCCGAACACCGTCAAGACGCACATCCGCACGCTCTACAGCAAGATCGGTGCGCTGAACCGGGTGGACGCAGTGCTCTGGGGGACCGAGAACGGGTTCCGACCGGACCACCGGAGCATCGACGACTGACGCGGTGTGATGCGTTCCGTCAGCCCGCCCGCCGGCGGACCGTCCACCGCCCGTCGGTGACCCGCTCGTAGAGCAGCCGGGTGCTCGGAGCGTCGGTGGCGCCACTCCAGAACGCGAGCCGCACGGGCTCGATCGCGTACCCGACCCACCCGGGCGGGGGCTCGAGTTCGTCGTCGCCGCGCTCGTCCGAGAACGCAGCCCAGCGCGCACGACGCTCTGCGGGACCGCGTGCCGCGAGGTTGTGGTCGTTGAGCCAGGCGAGTACCTGCAGGTAGCGGGTCCTCGCGGCGTAGGCGACCCGGGCCTCCTGGTCGGTGACGGTCGTGACGTCACCCGTCAGGACGAGCTGCCGGGCCAGCTCCGGCCACACGATCGTGACCGCTGCCCGCGGCGTGGCAGCGAGTTCGGCGGCCTTGGTGCTCGCGCGGTCCGTGTGGAAGTGCACTCGGCGCCCGTCGAACCGGGACAGCAGGACGGTCCGCGCTGCCGGGTACCCGTCGAGCCCGATGGTCGACAGGGTCAACAGCGGTGTCACGCCGGAGTCCGGCTCGGGCAGCCACCGTGCGGCGAGTGCGAACGGGTCGGGGAACGTCGACCCGGTGTCCGCCGGATCGACGGCACCCGCGGTCAGGACGGGCACGTCGTCGGACACGGTCACGTCACCTCGGACCCGCTGGGTCGAAGCGGGCGATCTCGTGCAGCGACGCGACGGCTTCGTCCAGGGACAGGTCCCACAGTGCCTGCCCGTACGCAGCGGAGGCGCGACTGGCGTCGCCGACGACACCGGGCGTCCCGAAGTCGTCCGACAACCACCCGAAGCTCACCGGGCCGCCGTTGAAGCGGATGCGGTCGAACTCCGCCAGGTGGTCCGGCACCCAGCGCTCAGCCTTCGTCATGTCGACCAGGTCGGGCCGCAGGTGCAGGATCATCGACGTCTCGGCCGCCCCGCCGTGGATGCCGAACCCGCGTTCGTCGGCGTCCTCGCCGGACGGTCCCGGTGTGCGCGCCAGCGTCGGCATGAGGAAGGTCTTCAACCCGTACTGCTTCCGGATCTCGCGGAGCGCGACCTGCAGCAGCGCCACGTTCCCGCCGTGTCCGTTCGCGAAGACCAGCGTGCCGGCCCCCGTCAGCGCGACGGCGCGGCCGATCTGCACGACGGTCTCGAACATGGTCGACGCGTCGAGCCACACGGTGCCGGGCGCCCAGCTGTGTTCGTCGGACTTCGTGAAGGCGAGTGTGGGGAGCTGCCAGACGTCGAGGCCCTCGTCCGCGGCTCGGGACACCGCGGCGCTGCCGATGTGGTCGGCGAGCAGGAAGTCGGTGATGAGCGGCAGGTGCGGTCCGTGGTGCTCGACCGCACCCGTGGGCTGGACGATGATCGTGTCCGCGGTGACGCGCGCGGCGACCTCGGGGCCCGACAGTTCGGTGAGCAGACGCGGGCTCACTTGCCGAACCCCGGGACGACGGGCTGCGCGGACGCGGTGGACCCGCCGGACAGGACGAGCGAGGGGTCGATGACGTGGCCCGGGTTGAGCAACCCGTCCGGGTCGGTGCGGTGCTTGAGCGCGACGAGCTCCTCGACGCCGTGGTCGACGTAGTACTGGTGCGGGCTGTGCACGCGCACGCCGAGCTCGCGCAGCACGGGGTAGCCGGCGTAGACGTCCTCGGCACCGGTGTACGGCGCGGTCAGCATGCCGATGGGGCCGACGTGCGCCGCCTCGATGTGCAGCATGCCGCCGGGGTAGACGGCCTCGACCTCGGCGATCCGGTCGATCAGGGCCTCGCCGCCGACCTCGACGTGGAAGTACTCGGTGTCGGGCGTGTTCCGCTTGAGCCACCAGATCGGGTGGTTGTACGACAGCATCGAGACCTTCGTGGTCTGCTGCAGTCCCTCGCGGACGTCCTCGACCACGCCGCCGGCGGACGCGATCAGGGCGCGGGCCTCGTCGAGCGTCACGTCGTCGATGATCCCGCGCAGACTGGCGCGACCGGCCGGCAGGGCGTCGTCCTTCGGCAGGGTCGCGGCGACCTCGGCGCGGTCCGCGCTGACGAGTCGGGGTGCGGGGACCAGACCGCGCAGGGTCCGCACCGCGGTGAGCGCGTGCTCGAACGTGGGGAACGACGCGTAGACCGCGCGCCAGTCCTGCAGCGGCTCGAGCCGGACGGTCGCGCGGGCGATGACACCGGCGGTGCCGTACGTGTGCACGAACGGCTGCGCTGCGTCGCCCTCGACGTGCACCAGGTCCGGCTCGCCGGGCAGGGCGATGTCGAGCGCGGTGACGAAGCCCTCCCAGTTCGAGCCGTGCGAGATCGAGCCGGTGCCGCCGGACCCGCCGGACAGGAACCCGCCGATGGTGGACTGCGCGGTGGACGGGTACATCCAGAGCTGCTGGCCCTGCGCCGCCGCAGCCTGTTCGAGGGCGACCATGGTCGCCCCCGCCTCGGCGGTGACCCAGCCGTCGCCGACCTCGACGACGGCCCGGGCCCGGCTGGTGTCCAGGACCAGGCCGGCCTCGAGCGGGATGCCCTGCCCGTAGTTGCCGGTGCCCTTGCCGCGGGTGGTCACGGGGACCCCGTGCCGCACGGCCGCCTGCAGGGTCGCAGCGATCTCGTCCGCGTTCGCCGGCGAGGCGACCAGGTCGGCGAGCCCGAGGGGCAGCTGCTCGCTGAGGATCGGGCTCATGGTCGCCTCGTCGACGGAGGCCCGCTCGCGGGTCCTCTGGTCGGCGCTGACGCCGCGCTCACCGAGCAGGTCGACGAGGTCGGTGTGCAGCGCCGCGATGGCGGCGGGGGTTGCAGGCATGGCAGCTCCGGGGAGAGAGGGGTTCGGTCTGTGGGGGAGACGGACGGGAGGCTCGGTGCGCGACCGGCACCGCGCCTCCCGTCCGGTGGTCGACCAGCAGGGCCGACCGGTGGTCGGCCAGGCCGACCACCCTGCGGTCACTTGCCGAGACCGATGGACTTGTCGAGGAACTCGTTCGTGTAGAGCTCGGACGGCGTCAGGCCGCTCTTGACGTCACCGGCACCGGCGAAGATCGGCTCGGCCTTCTTCAGGAAGTCCTGCATGCGCTGGTCGTCCATCGAGCCGATGTAGCCGTCGGTGTCCTTCGCGATGCCGAGCTTCACCATCTGCGACGCGGCGAACGCGCCGACCTTCGAGTCGTAGGTCCAGCCGTTGTTGTACTGCTGCACGAGCTTGGTGATGAGGTCGTTCGTCGCGCCGGGGGACTTCAGGTAGTCGACGTCGGCCTGCTGCATCACGGGGACGAGCTGCTTCAGGCAGGGCGACAGCTTCGACAGGTCGCCGGAGCGCACGGACATGGTCTCCGGGTACGGGTTCCAGCCGGTGCTCGAGACCAGCTTGTAGTCGACCTTCTTGCCCCAGGCGGCGACCTGGTTCTGGTAGATGTACGGCTCGGCGGTCGCGAAGCCCTGCTGCGCGTCCTTGCCGCCGGCGGCGACGAACTTCGCCGGGGTGCCGTCGTAGCTGCCGTCGAGGATGCTCTTCGGCAGGATGCCGGACTGTTCGAGGTAGGTCATGTACGAGGCGCCGTTGAAGTAGCGGACGACCCCGCCGTTCTTCTCGAGGTCCTTGCCGAGGTCCTTGATGCTGTCCACGTTCTTGTACGTCGCCGGGTCGTACATGATGACGAAGGGGGACTGGTCGTTCTCGGCGAACACCGCGGTGGTGGGCAGGTTGCCGGAGAACTGGACCGCTTCGTCGGTGGAGACGTAGCCGAGGGTGATCGACTTGTCCTGGTACATCTGCGACGACACCTTCGAGTAGCCGATGGCCGGACCGCCGGCGCGGATCTCGAGTTTGACGCCGGTGCTCTTGCCGTTGGCCATCAGGTCGCCGGTCACGGACTTGTCCGAGGCGTCGATGGTTGGGTTCGCGCCGAGCATCTCGTACAGGTGCCCGTGCTCGCCCTCCGGGTTCCAGTCGGTCTGCACGACGACCGTGGCCGGGCAGACGCCGGACAGGTCGACGGCGGGACCGGTGGCGGCCTTGGCGGAGGCGGTGGACGTGGTGGTGCCGGAGGACGAGCCGGCGGCGCATCCGGTGAGGGCGATCGCGGTCGCTGCGAGGGCTGCGGTCGCGACGCCGAGGCGGGTGGTGGTGCGCATGGAGGCTCCGTTCGTGGTGCGGGTCTCGTGGTGCTGTCGAGTCGGTCGGGGAGGGTGGTGGCGGTGGGGTCCGAGGTGCGGTCAGCCGAAGTCGTGCCAGCGGCCGACGGCCAGGCGGCCGAGCAGCCCGAACACCAGGAAGACGGCGACTCCGTAGAGCGAGGCGATGATGATGGTCGCGTACAGCTCCGGACCCATCAGCCGCGACGCCGTGACCTGGATCAGGACGCCGAGGCCGGGGTTGCCGCGCTGGAAGAACTGGTCGCCGACGATCGCGCCGATCACGCTCAGCCCGGCCGAGGTCCGCAAGCCGACGAAGATCGACGGCAGCGCGGCGGGGATCCGGAGCTTGACGAGCTCGGCACCGAGGCCGGCCCGCTGCAGTCGGAAGAGCTCGCGTTGGGCCCGGTCGGCGGACTGCAGGCCGAACAGCGTGTTCGAGACCATCGGGAAGAGCGCGATCATCACGGTGACGATGACGCGGCTGGTGAACTCGTAGCCGAAGAGGGCGCCGATGAGCGGCACGAGGGCCAGGATCGGCACGCACTGCAGCACCACCGCGTACGGGTAGAGCGAGTTCTCGAGCCACTTGGCCTGTGCCATGAGCATCGCCCAGACGACGCCGATGACGATCGCGAACGCCAGCCCCGTGAGCGAGACCACCGTGGTGCGACCGAGGGCGGCCCACAGGTCGCTGCCGAACGTGGACGGCGAACCGTCGGGCATGGTCGGCGCGACGATCGCCTTGAGCACGAGGTGCGGGTAGGGCACCAGGAACGCCAGGTTGCGGACGTGGTCGTAGTACGCGGCGGCGGCGTACCAGATGCCGACGAGGATGGCCGCGACGACGACCGGCTGCCACCACATGACGCGGCGGCGGGGGCGGGACCGGCGGACGGCGACCCGAGCGGTCCGGGCGTCGGTGACCTCCTGCAGCGTGGCCATCAGCGGTGTCCTTCCCGGAGCGCATGCGAGACCTCGCCGACGAGCTCGGCGAACTCGGGGGTGAAGCGGATGTCCGGGTCGCGGGGCATCGGGAACGGGACGTCGAACCGGCCGACGACGTTGCCGGGACGCCCGGACATGACGATCACCTTCGTGGACAGGTACACCGCCTCGGACACCGAGTGGGTGATGAACAGCCCGGCGAACCGCTGCTCGACGAACAGCCGCAGCAGTTCGTCGTTCAGGCGCTCGCGGGTGATCTCGTCGAGCGCACCGAACGGCTCGTCGAACAGGAACAGCTCGGGGTCGAGCGTCAGCGACCGGGCGAGGGACACACGCATCCGCATGCCGCCGGAGAGCTGCTTCGGCAGGTTCGACTCGAACCCGTCCAGCCCGACCAGGTCGATGGCGCGCTTCGCCTTGGCGGCCCGCTCGGCCTTCGGCACCTTGCCGAGCTCGGCGAGCAGCTCGACGTTGCCCTGCACCGTCCGCCAGGGCAGGAGCGTCGCGTCCTGGAACACGTAGCCGATCCGGTCCGCGGCGACGCCGGCGGTGCCGTGCGACGCCGTCTCGAGTCCGGACGCGATCCGGAGCAGCGTGGACTTGCCGCACCCGGAGGGGCCGACGACGGAGACGAACTCCCCGCGGTCGACCGTGAGGTCGACGCCCTGCAGCGCGACCGTGCCGTTCGGGAACGTCATCTCGACGTCCGCGAAGTCGAGCAGCGTGTCCGTCTTCGTGACGGGGGCTGGAGCTGTGGTGGTCACGGCTACCTCTTCTTCCGGTGCTTGCGGGGACTTCGGTGGGGGTGGGACGTGTGGGGACCGGGGTCAGACAGCCGCGGGGTGCGCGGGCCGGACCGCGGGGTGCGCAGACCGGGCCGCCGGGTCTGCGGGCTGGACCGCGGCGATGCTCCGCCGGACCTCGGTCACGGCGACCAGGCGTCCGTGGGCGAGCACGAACCGCTCGGCGGGGGCGTTCGCGACGGCGTCGACCAGGCTTGTCGCCGCGACCGCGACCAGGTCCGCCCGGGCACCGACCGCGACGCCGGCGACGGGCAGGCCCATCACGCTGCGGGCCCCGTCGGTGACCAGCGACCAGGCCTCGTCCGGCGTGAGGTGGCCGGCGCTGACGAGCAGCGACGCGGTCTCGAACGCGTCCGACCGGCCGACGGGGTTGAACGGGTCGCGCACGTTGTCCGCACCAGCGGCGACCCGGACCCCGGCGTCGAGCAGGGCACGGAGCGGGGCGAGCCCTCGCGGGGTCGCGACCGGGTGCTGCCACCCCTGCAGGTACAGGTTCGTGATGGGCAGGGCGATGACGCCGAGGTCCCCGGCGACCAGGTCGGCGATCACCTCGGCGAGCCGGTCGGGGTCGATTGTGCCGAGTCGCACGCAGTGCCCCGCGGAGTACTGCCGGTCCCGCGGCCAGTCCCGCACGGCGCGGGCGTAGTGGTCGAGGGTGAGCGGTCCGTCGAGGTTCTCGTCGGCGTGCAGGTCGACACCGATCCCGCGGCGTGCGGCGATCGCGAGCAGGCGGTCGACGTCGGCGTCGGGGTCGTCGGCCAGGTGCGGCGCGCCGCCGACCAGGTCGACGCCGAGGTCGAGCACGGCCTCGACGTGGGCGTCCGGGGCGTGGGGACCGGCGAGGGCGACGAGTTCGACGTCCATCAGCCCGGCGAGCTCGTGGCGGACCTGCACCAGGGCACGGGCACCGCGGGTCGCGTCGTCGACCGAGGCGTCGCCGTGGCCGCTGAGCACGTCGACGTGCGTGCGGACGGCGGTGGTGCCGGCGGCGAGCATCGTCAGGGCCTGGGTCCGGGCGCGGTCGGCGATGTCGTCGACGGTCATGGTCTCCGCGTGGTCCCGCCAGGCACCGATGGCCGAGCCGAGGTCGCCGAGCGGCGGCTGGATCCGGTCGAAGCTCAGGGCCTTGTCGAGGTGCGCGTGGGGTTCCGCGGGCGCGGTCAGCAGGAGGCGTCCCTCGAGGTCGAGGACGCCACCAGCCGCTGTGGCGGGAGCGTCGAGCGTGCCGCTCGGGGCGATCCTGACGACCGTGTCGCCCTCGATCGCGACGTCGACTCGACGGCCGTCGGGCAGGAGCGCATCGCGGACGAGGGCGATCGGGCGGGGCAGCTGCTGGTCCACGTGACCCCTTCCGATCGTGTGTGAGAATGTTGATCGCATCAACATCGCCGATGCTACGAGGGTCGTGTTTCCCCCCTGTTTCACGGCGGTTGCCGTTCGTGACACCGCCTCGCGACCCCTGCGCAGGCGGCCCACCCTCAGGAGTCGACATGCCCTCCGACCTCGTCGAGACCGTCCCGCCGAACCCGCGGGTCGTCGACGCCCAGGCCCGTCGCATCGGCGAGCACATCCGCACGCTGCGTCGTTCGCGGGCGCTGACGCTCGTGCAGCTCGCCGACCGGACCGGCCTGTCGCACCCGTTCCTGAGCCAGCTCGAGCGGGGTCACTCCCGCGCCAGCATGGTGTCGCTCGAGAAGATCGCGATCGCGCTCGAGACCAGCCAGGTCGAACTGCTGGCGGCCGGCGACCCGCAGCCGCGCGACCCCGAGGACACCCGCCCCGACGTCCTGCGCGCCGACGAGGGCGCTCGCGGACCGTTCTCGCAGGGCGAGGCGCGCCTGCTCGTCCACGCCGGCCGACACGCGTTCGAACCGCTCGAGTGGACCGGTGCGAACACCGACCCCGGTGACTTCTACGAGCACCGCGAGGACGAGTTCCTCTACGTGCTCAGCGGATCGGTCCGGCTGGACCTGGGCACCGATGCGCCCCTGCTGCTCGGGCCGGGCGACTCGGCGTACTACCGCGGTGGGACGCCGCACCGGTGGTGCAGCCCGGACGGCGAACGGTTCCACCTGGTCGTCGTCAAGGAGAGCCCGTCGCGGGGCGGGGGCGCAGCGTGAACGCCGGCATCACCAACGCCGCTGCCGCTCGGTTCGCGCTGCGCGTCGTCGCACGCGAGCTCGTCGCGCACGACGTCGTCGCCCTGGAACTCGCGCCGGTCGACGGCGGACCGTTGCCGGAGTGGGAGCCGGGCGCCCACATCGACGTCGAGGTCGCACCGGGGGTCGAGCGTCAGTACTCCCTCGTCGGCACCACCCCGCAGGGGCACTGGCGGATCGCGGTCCTGCGCGAGCACCCGGGTCGTGGCGGCTCGGTCGCGGTCCACGACCGGCTCGTCGTCGACGACCACGTGTGGGTCGGTGGGCCGCGGAACCACTTCGGGTTCGACCCGACGCGGCCCGCCGTGTTCGTGGCGGGCGGGATCGGCATCACGCCGCTGATCGCGATGATCGCCGCGGCCGAGCAGGTCGGCACCCCGTGGGAGCTGCACTACGCGGGACGGAGCCGGGCCGGGATGGCGTTCGCCGACGAGCTGGCGTCGCGGTACGCGGACCACGTCACGGTCGCCGCAGCCGACGAGGAGGCCCGGCTCGACCTGGCGACGCTCCTCGCCGCACCGCGCGACGCCGTCGTGTACTGCTGCGGGCCGGCGCGGCTGATGGAGGCCGTCCAGGACGCCGCGGCGCACTGGGCGCCCGGCAGCGTCCGGGTCGAGCACTTCGAGGCCGCCGCCGAGGCGACTGCTCCGGGTGCGGCGTTCCAGGCCGAGCTCGAACTCTCCGGGCTCACGCTCGACGTACCGGCGGACCGGTCCCTGCTCGACGTCGCCGAGGACGCGGGCGTGTTCGTCCTGTCGTCCTGTCGCGAGGGCACCTGTGGCACGTGCGAGACGCTCGTGCTGGAGGGCTCGGTCGACCACCGGGACACCGTCCTGAGCCCGGCGGAGCAGGCCGACGACCGGACGATGATGATCTGCGTCTCGCGGGCCGCGGCCGGGTGCCCGAAGCTGGTCCTCGAGCTGTAGCACCGGGCGCCCCGGCCGGAGCACCGGGCGCCCCGGCCGGGTCGCCGGGCCGCCTGCCGGGTCGCTACGGCCGTTCGGTGTCGTCCAACGGCGCCCCCGTGAGCGCCGACAGCCGCTCGAGCCCGGCTTCGCGGACCAGCTGCCGTGCGAGCGGCCGCGACCGTGCGACCACCTCGGCGACGTCGACCTTCGTGACCTCGAACTGCTCCACGCTCAGGTCGCCGTCCACCCAGACGTCGCGGACCTCGCGGCTGCCCGCGACGAAGACGACGGCCTGGTAGGGGTCGTGCACGTTCGCGAGCGTCGGCCCGTCGCCGTCGAACACGACGACGTCGGCCCGCTTGCCCGGCTCGAGCGACCCGATCTCGTCCTCCATCCGCAGGGCTCGCGCGCCGCCGATCGTCCCCATCTCGAAGGCCTCGCGGGCGCTCATCGCCGTGGCCTGCAGGTCGCGGACCCTGGCCAGCAGCGCGGCGGTCTTCATGGCCTGCAGGAAGTCCTGCGAGTCGTTCGACGCGGGACCGTCGACGCCGATGCCGACCGGGATCCCGAGTGCCCGCATCTCGGCGACGGGCGCGATGCCGCTGGCCAGGATGCCGTTCGCGACGGGGTTGTGCGCGACGCCGACGCCGTTCGCCGCGTAGCGCTCGCGGTCGTCACGGTCGACCCACACGCTGTGCGCGGCGATGACCGGCACCGCGAACATGCCCGTCGCCTCGGCGTGTCCCACCACGGTCTTCCCGGTGCGCTGGCGAGCGGCGGTGACCTCTTCGCGGACCTCCTGGATGTGGACGTGGATCCCGTGGCCACCGTCCACCGCGTAGCCGATGTGCTCCTCCCACGCGGCGTCCGTGTACCGACCGATCGAGGACATCCCGACACGGAAGGTGCTGTACCGGCTGGCGTCGGCCGCCTCGCGCAGGGCGTGGAACTCCTCGAGGATCGGCGCCGGACCGAAGCCGCGGTCCACGTCCCCCGACCCGAACGACACGATGCCGCGCAGACCCAGCTCGTCGAGCGCCTGGACCACACCCGGGGTGGCGGGCTCGCCGGGGATCGGGTCCGAGCAGAACATGTCGTTCGCCGTGGTGACACCGCTGCGGAGCATCTGGATGCCCTGCAGCAGGGTCCCCGCGTACGCCTTGTCGCGCGTCATCACCGGGTTGACGTGCGAGATGAGCTCCTGCAGCCACTCCCAGAGCGTGTACTGCGAGCCGATGCCCGTGATGAGCCCCTCGCTGAAGTGGCCGTGCGTGTTCACGAACCCCGGCGTCACGATGTCCTCGGCGCCGCCCCGGACGACCGCGTCGGGGTGCTCGGCGGCCAGGTCGGCGAAGGTGCCCACCGCGACGATGCGGGCTCCGTCGAGCAGGACGGCCCCGTCGCGGATCGCGGCCGGGGTCGGCGAGGTGGCGGGAGCGGCGGTCAGGACCCAACCGCCGCGGATCAGGGTCTGGGTCATGCGGCGACCCTAGGAGGGCCGTGTCACGCGGGTGTTACCGGCAGATGTCACCGCGACACGTGCCCGAAACGGGACCCTGCGTCGTGGCGTCGAGCTCGTCGTCTCCGGGAACTGTCCTCTTTCAGCAAGAGACTTTTGCGTCAACACGTTTGACGCTCCTAGCGTCACATCAATCGATTGACGGACCACGTCGATCGTTCGACGTGGAGGAGCGACCGTGCTGACGATGAAGGACATCGCCGCCCAGCTGGGCGTGTCCGTGTCCTCCGTGTCGCTCGTCCTCAACGACCGCGATGCGGGTCGTGTGAACCGCGACACCGCCGGTCGTATCCGCGAACTCGCGAGCACGTTCGGGTACGTGCCGAACCAGCTCGCCCGCTCCTTGAAGTCGCAGCAGACGCGGACCATCGGCCTCGTCTCGGACCGTGTCGCGACCGTGCCCTTCTCGAGCGCGATGCTCGCGGGTGCACAGGAGGCAGCGTGGCGACACGGGTACGTGCTCATGCTCGTCGACACCGGGGGGAACGACGACCTGCAGACGCCCGCCGTGCAGACCCTGCTGCAGCGCAACGTCGATGGACTGATCGTCGCCACGACGTACCACCGCACGGTGGAACGTCCGCAGGTGCCGATGACGACGCCGGTGGTCCTGCTCGACGGCCGACCGGACGGGGACGACCAGAGCGCGGACTTCGTCGTACCGGACGAGGAGCGTGGCGCGTTCGACGCCGTGACGCACCTCATCGAGGCCGGACACCGCCGGATCGGTTTCTGCACCGTGAGTGCGTACCCGATCGCCGACGCGCTCCGCACGAAGGGGTACCTGCGGGCTCTGGAAGCGGCCAGGATCACGCCCGATCCCGACCTGCTCGTGACGGCGACCGACGCGGCGACCGCCGACGGGGTCGCCCCGGCTCGGGCGTTGCTCGACCGGCCGATGGGATCACGCCCGACCGCGGTCTTCTGCTTCGGCGACCAGATCGCGATGGGCTTCTACCAGGTCGCCCGTTCCCTCGGGCTCGCGATCCCCGCCGACCTGTCCATCGTCGGCTTCGACAACCAGGAGTTCGTCGCCGAGGCACTCCATCCGGGGCTCACCACCATGCAGCTCCCGCACCGTGCGATGGGCGAGTGGGCGGTCGAGCGCATCCTCGCGCAGATCGCCCCGTCCGCCGGGAGCCGACCAGACCTGGTCGGCTTCCGTATGCACTGCCCGATCGTCATCAGGAGCTCGGTCGCACCACCGCGCGATCCGCCCTGATCCGCTCAGTCCCGCCACACCCCACCCGAACGCGACGCGCCCCGGCACGTCGCGGTGGTCGAGTGCGCTCTGACGCGCGCCCGCCACCGAACCAGCAAAGGAGCTGTTCCAATGATCTGTCCCACCCGCCGGCAGTCCCTCCGGGCCGTCGCCATCACCACGATCGTGCTCGCCGCCGCAGCGCTCACCGGCTGCAGTGCCGCCGGATCGGCCGACGGCAAGACCTTCACGATCCTGCAGTACGAGGACAAGACGACCGCGCAGGGCCAGGGCTGGCAGCTCGCGCTCGACATCTTCAAGAAGAAGCACCCCGACGTCACCGTGAAGTTCCAGACCACGAGCTTCGACGGGTTCCGGAAGAACGCCAAGCTCGTGCTCGGCGGCAACAAGGTGCCGGACGTCGTGGAGTTCAACAAGGGCAACGCCGACGGCGGGCAGCTCGCCAGTCAGGGCCTGCTGGAGAACCTCGACGATGCCGTCGCGAAGAACGGCTGGGACGACAAGATCACCGGTTCGATGCAGTCGTTCGCGAAGTACGACTCGCAGGGGAAGGCGGGCAGCGGCGACTGGTACGGCATCCCGAACGTCGGCGAGTACGTCACCTTCTACTACAACAAAGACGAGTTCCAGCGAGCCGGGATCACGTCAGAGCCGAAGACGATGACGGAGTTCACCGACGCCCTGGCCAAGCTCAAGGCCGCCGGGATCACGCCCATCTCGTCCTCGTCCGCCGTGAACCAGGGCTTCAACCAGATGTGGATCTGGTACTCGCTCGTCTCGGCCGCGGCCGACCGCGAGCAGATCGACGACTTCATGTTCCTCAAGGGCAAGGTCGACTTCTCGAAGGACCCGTGGAAGACCGGGACCGAGAGGTTCCAGGACTGGATCGACAAGGGGTACGTCGGCACGGACCTCGGCGGACTGAACTACGAGCAGGCCAACGTCAACTTCCTGAGCGGCAAGACCGGCATGCTCATCTGGAACAACGGCGTGTTCGCTCGGGTGAAGGACCAGTCCTCGTTCCCGTGGGGCTCGTTCACGCTCCCCGGCGCGAGCACGACGATGGGCTCGTCCGGTCACCTCTGGGGTGTCCCGGCGAAGGCGGGGAACAAGGAGCTCGCCTACGACTGGATCAACACGACGCTCAGCGCGAAGGTCCAGGACAAGATCGGTTCGCTCGGCGGCCTGCCGCTCGCGGGTGACTCGTCGACCATCACCGACCCGGTGACTCGGGCGTACACGGAGCGCTTCGACGAGGTCGTGAAGGACGACACCCTCTCGTTCTACCCGGACTACCCAGTGCCCGGCTTCCTCGACTTCATCCAGAACAACATGTCCGCGATGTCGAACGGCAACGAGACCGCCGACCAGTACCTCGGCAAACTCCAGTCCTTCTACGACGACGGCAAGAAGACCGTCGACCAGGGCTGAGCCCTCCGGCGGGACGGGTGCACGACGCCCGTCCCGCCCACCCGATTCCGCTCGTCCTCCAGGAGACGCGATGACCACCACCCCGCAAGCCGCTCGACGCGCGCCGGCAGCCGCTCGAACCAGACGCCCCGGACCCCGTACCCACCGCCAGCACTCGTACTGGTGGTACCTCGTCCCGATGATCGTCGGGACCCTCGCCATCGTGCTCGTCCCGTTCGGGATGAACATCTGGTACAGCCTGTTCCAGTGGAAGGGCGGCCTTGCCCCGATGCGCTGGTACGGCTTCGGCAACTACGTCGATCTCCTCGCCGACGCGCAGTTCTGGCTGGCGTTCAAGAACTCGGTCTTCATGATCGTCGGCATCGTCGTGGTACCGACGCTCATCGGGCTGGTCCTCGCCGCGATGCTCTTCGACCACCTCGGTCGCGAGTTCGGTCCGAAGGTGGCAGCCACCCTCCGCGCCCTGTACTACCTGCCGCAGATCCTGCCGATCGCCGTCGCCGGCTTCGTCTGGAGCTGGGTCCTCGCGACGCAGGACGGGCTGCTCAACAGCGTCCTCGCTGCGGTCGGCGACACCAGCCCACCGGACTGGCTCGGCAACCCGGACATCGCGATCTACGCCGTGATGCTCGTGCTCATCTGGTTGCAGATCGGGTACCCGGTCGTCGTGTTCATGGCCGCGCTGCAACGGGTCGACCCGGAGCTGTACGAGGCCGCATCGCTGGACGGCGCCGGATGGTGGCGACGGTTCTCGGCGATCACCCTGCCGCAGATCAGACCGGAGGTGTTCGTCGTCGTGATCACCGCAACCGTCGGGGCGCTCAAGGTGTTCGCGCCGATCCTCATCCTCACGGGTGGCGGCCCCGAGGGGTCCACCGTCGTGCCGTCGTACTACTCGTACCGGAACTTCTTCGAGCTGTCGAAGGTCGGGTACGGATCCGCCATCGCCACGGTGATGTCGGTCGTCATCTTCGTGATCGCCGGGGTCCTCATGTGGCTGCAGCGTCGCGACGCCGAAGGGAAGGACGCCTGATGAGCGCCGTCGTCTCCGAGACCACCGACCGATCGGCGGCACCGCACAGTGCGGCACCGCACCGCGTGGGACCCCAACGGAAGCGGCGCGGCGCCACCCGGTGGATCGTGCTGGCGATCGCCGTCGCCTTCGCGCTGCTCATGCTCGCGCCGCTGCTGCTGCTCGTGCTCAACGCGTTCAAGACCGGAGCGGACTACTCGGCGCACGGACCCCTCGCGTTGCCGCAGCACGTCAGCATCGAGGCGTTCCAGCAGTACCTGGCGCTCGTGGACTACCCGCGGGCCCTCGTGAACTCGATCGTCATCTCGGGCCTCGTCGCCCTCCTCGGGACCGCGCTCGCCCTCGTGACCTCGTACGCGATCGGCATCGGCCGGATCCGCGGACGCTCCTGGCTGCTGGCGGTGTTCCTGCTCGCCACGATGCTCCCGCAGGAGTCGCTCATCTACCCGCTCTTCTACGGGGCGCAGGCCACGGGCCTGTTCAACACGATCTGGAGCGTCGTCATCGTGTTCACGGTGCTGCAGGCGGCCTTCGGCACCTACCTGCTGTCGAGCGTGATGAGCACCATCCCGCAGTCGCTGCTCGAGGCGGCGGCGCTCGACGGCGCCGGACGGTTCCGGATCCTCTGGTCCGTCGTCTTCCCGGTGCTCCGGCCGACCCTGTCCGTCCTCGTCGTGTTCTTCTTCGTCTGGACCTGGAACGAGTTCTACATCCCGCTCGTCCTGCTCAGCGACCAGTCCGCGCAGACGATCCCGATCGCTCTGGCGACGTTGCAGGGCCAGAACAGCATCAACCTCACGGCGCTGAACGCCGGTTCCTTGCTGTCCCTGCTCCCGACGCTGGTCTTCTTCCTCGTCTTCCAACGCACCCTCAGCCGCGGCGTGACCGTCGGCTCGGTCAAGTGACCGACGCCGACTCGCGTACGTCCACACCACCGACCACCGCACCGAACTCCGGAGGCACCATGCTCCCCGCCCTGACCGAACTCGCCCCGCCCGCCGGCGTGCGATCCAGGACCGTGAACGCCGAGAACCCCTCCGGGGCGTTCGGCGTGGCGGCGTCCGCGTCCTCCGCCCTCGGGCCGGGGCGGAAGGGCAGCGCCTGGGGGCAGCTCCCCGCCGGCGGCACCCTGGACCTGCTCGACATCGACGGACCCGGGGTCATCCGGCACGTCTGGATCACCGTGACGGACCGGACCGAGGCCGGCCCGTTCGTCCTCCGTGACCTCGTGCTCCGCGCCTTCTGGGACGACGAGGACGAGCCCTCGATCGAGGTGCCGCTCGGGGACTTCTTCTGCAACGGCTTCGCGACCCGGGCGCTCGTCACGTCCGAACCGATCACGGTCGCGCCGACCGGCGGCATGAACAGCTACTTCCCGATGCCGTTCCGGAAGCACGCCCGGCTCACCCTGACGAGCGAGCACGGCGCCGACCTCGAGCACGTCTTCTTCCAGGTCGACCTGACGACCGGTGACGACGTCGCCGAGGACACGCCTTACTTCCACGCGCAGTGGCGACGCTCGAACGCCGCCACCGCGCTCGGCGAGGACCACGTGATCCTCGATGGCGTGCGCGGCCGTGGGCGGTACGTGGGGACCTACGTCGCGCTCGCCTCCCTGAGCCGGTTCTGGTGGGGCGAGGGAGAGGTCAAGTTCTTCATCGACGGGGACGACGACCTGCCGTCCCTGTGCACCACCGGGCTCGAGGACTACGCGGGCGGCGCGTGGGCCTTCCAGGACGAGCTCCGGGCATCGCCGGAGCCGATCCCGTTGACCTTCAGCGCACCGTACTTCGGGTACCCGTTCTGCAGCAGCCGCGACACCACGGGCGCGTCCGAGTTCATCCATGCGGTCGCACCGATGCACGCCCTCTACCGGTGGCACCTGCCCGACCCGATCTGGTTCGAGCAGGACCTCCGCGTGACCGTGCAGCAGATCGGCACGTGGGACCACGGCCTGTTCGAACGGTCGGACGACGTCAGCACCGTGGCGTACTGGTACCAGACGGAGCCGCACGTGTCCTTCCCGACCCTGCCCGACGCAGCTGCGCGTGTCCCGAGGTGACCGACCGGCGGCCTGGAGGCGCGGGATCAGACCGCACCGCGCCTCCAGGCCGTCGTGTCGTCACTGCTGTCGAGGAATCCCGGAGCGGTGAGCAGCATGGACAGGGTCGTCGTGATCGGTGAAGCACTCATCGACGTCATCGAACGGCCAGACGGCCGGGTCGAGCACCCGGGTGGGAGTCCCATGAACGTCGCGGTCGGGCTCGCCCGCCTCGGCGTGCCCGCGGCGCTCGTGTGCGCGCTCGGCGACGACGAGCGCGGTACCGCCGTCCGCCGCCACGTCGAGGGAAGCGGTGTGCGGGTGGATGCGACGGTGATCGACCGGACCTCCACGGCGGTCGCCACGATCGACGACCGCGGCTCCGCGCGGTACGCGTTCGACTTGGACTGGCGGCTCGACCCCGTCGACCTGCCCGACGGGACGAGGCTGGTGCACGTCGGGTCGGTCGGCGCGGTGCTCGACCCGGGCGCCGCTGTCGTCGGCGAGGCCGCGCGGACGCGGCCCGCGTCCGCGCTCCTGTCGCTTGACCCGAACATCCGGCCGAGCATCACGCCCGACCGGTCCGCAGTGTTCGCCGCGCTCGAGCCGCTCCTCGCCACCGTCGACGTCGTCAAGCTCAGCGACGAGGACGCCGCGTGGCTGTGGCCCGACCGGGACCTCCATGCAGTGCTCGACGGGCTGCTGTCCCGCGGCGCCGGACTCGCTGCAGTGACGCTCGGCGCGGACGGCTGCGCACTCGCGTCCACTGCCGGGCCGCGGCGGCGGGTACCGGCGCCCGCGGCGGACGTCGTCGACACGGTCGGCGCGGGC
Organism: Curtobacterium sp. MCBA15_001; assembly: GCF_001864835.1. Lineage (GTDB taxonomy): Bacteria > Actinomycetota > Actinomycetes > Actinomycetales > Microbacteriaceae > Curtobacterium. Next base: position 190,398 of record NZ_MJGI01000004.1, read on the forward strand.
GACTCCTTCATGTCCGGGCTGCTCGCCGGCGTCCTCGCGTCGAGGAAGCACCCGCGGGAGCTGGAGGGCGTCGACCTCGAGCAGCTCGCAGAACTCGCGCTCGCCTGCGCGGCCGTCACGGTGAGCCGCCCCGGTGCGGATCCTCCGACACGGGCCGAGTTGCGGTGACGGGCAGACCGGTCCACGCGACCGGGAGCGTGCCCCGAGATGCCGGTGTGAGAGCTGCAGCAGAGCACCTCGGGTACTCGTGCCACGACCCCGTGCAGGAGACGTGACCTGACATCGGCGTTGTGCCGATGGTGGAGTTCATCCGGTGCGCCCCGACACGAGCCCGAAACGGGACACTGCTAGAACGAACGGCATGCTCACCGTCTCCGGCGCCGTCCGTGTCCTCGTCGACCCCCGGACCGAGCGCGACGGCGACGTGGTCCTCGACGACGGCAGCACCGACGCGACCGTCCTCGACGCCTCGGGCTGCGTCGTCACCGCGGGCCTGGTGAACGCGCACCACCACCTGCTGCAGACGGCGTTCCGCACGCTGCCGGGGACCCGCGGCGTCCCGATGGCGGACTGGCTGCCCACGATGGCCGGCGCGTACGCACGCGTCGGCCACGACCCCGAGCTCTACGGACTGGCGGCGTCCGTCGGAGCCGCCGAGGGCCTCCTGTCCGGCGTCACGACCGTCGCCGACCACCACCTGAACTGGCCTGTCGACGGTTCGGCCGCGGACACGGTCGCCCTGGCGAGCGCGACCGCCGACGCGGTCCGCGCCCTCGGTGGGCGCCTGGTGTTCGTGCGCGGTTCGGCGCGGGACGACCCGGACCGGGCGGCCGCCTCCGCGGACGCGATCGTCGGCGCACTGCTCGCGCCGGGCGCGGTCGGGGGGACCGACCCGGACGGCCGGCTGCAGGTCGCCGTCGGACCGGCTGGGGTGCACTCGGACGGCGAGGCGACGTTCCGAGCGCTCGGCGAGGTCGCCGCCCGGCACGGGCTCCGACGACGGACCCAGGCCAACGAGCAGGTGGACACGGCCATCGCGCTCGAGCGCCACGGCCGCCGCCCCATCGACCTGCTCGAGGAGTGGGGCTGGCTCGCGCCGGACGTCACCCTGGCGCACCTCTGCGACGTGACCGACGACGAGATCGCCCGACTCGCCACGGCCGGCGTCAGCGCCACGCACGCCCCGGGGTGCGACGTGCCGATGGGGTGGGGGATCGCGCCGGTGGCGCGGTTGCTCGACGCCGGTGTCCCGGTCGGGTTGGGCACGAGCGGCGGGGGCAGCAACGACGCCGGGCACCTGCTCGCCGACGCGCGGCTGGCGATGCAGGTGTCCGCGCTGGTCGGACCGCAGCTGCCCGCCCGACGGCTGCTCGGTGCCGCGACCGAGGGCTCCGCGATCGGCCTGGGCCGCCCCGAACTCGGGCACCTGGGCGTCGGGACGGCAGGCGACCTGTGCGTCTGGGACGTCTCCGGAGTGGCCGACGCCGGGGTCGACGACCCGGTGGCCGGGCTGCTGTGGGCATCGCCAGGACGCCGTCCGCGGCACGTGGTGGTGGGCGGCCGGGTGGTCGTCCGCGACGGGCAGCTGGTCGGGGTGGACGAGCGCGAGCTGGCGGCGCGGCTGCGCGAGCGGCTGGCCAGGACGCCGGCCGTCTGACGGGCGGCGCCCTGGCAGCAGCCGGGTGCGCTGGTCGCGGGTGCGGGCCGGCCTGGAGGCGCGTCAGCTGACCGCGAGCGGGCGGCGGTGCACGGGGCCCTCGCGGTGCGCCAGGGGGCGTGCGTCGGTCCCGGACCGGACGGCGATCACCTCCGCCATCACCGCGACCGCGACCTCGGCAGGCGTCTCCGCGCCGATGTCGAGCCCGATGGGGGAGCGCAGACGGTGGAGGTCCGGGGTCCCCATCTCCCGAAGCTCGGCCAGGCGGCGCTCGTGGGTCGCGCGGGACCCCATCGCGCCGACGTAGGCGGCTCCGCGGCGCAGGGCGAGGTCGACCACGGCGGCGTCGAACCGGTCGTCGTGGGAGAGCACGATGACGACGGTGCTCGCGTCGATGGCGGTGTCGGCGAGCGTGCGTGCGGGCCACCCGAGGACGAGCTCCTGGGCCGCGGGGAACCGATCGGGCGTCAGGAACACCGGGCTCGGGTCGTACACCGACACGGCGAACCCGAGCATCGCGGCGGCGTTCGTCACGGCGACCGCGAACTCGACGGCGCCGATGACCAGGCAGCGGGCGCGACCGCCCGCGTGCTCGGTGAACACCCGGTCGCCGCCGCAGCCGTCGGGGTTCGTCACGGGCGTGCCGAGGGTCCCGGGCGCGAGCGAGAGGCCCAGCGAGGTCGGCATGCCGGCGGCGGCGCGGCGGAGGGCCTCGACGACGACGGTGTCCGCGGGCGTCACGCGGTGCACGAGCACCTCGACGCGGCCACCGCAGCGCAGGGCCGGGGCAGCCCAGGCGGCTGCGTCCGTCGCTGTGGCTGCGTCCGTGCCGGCGTCGGCGTCGGCGTCGGCGTCGGGGTCGGCGTCGGGATCTGCGTCGGCGAAGCCGAACCGTTCCAGCACCGCGACGCCGGTCTCCAGGACCTCCTCGGCGACGGTGTGGAGCGCGCCCTCGACGCAGCCGCCGGAGATCGTCCCGACGACCTGGCCGCCGGGCAGGACCGCCATCGAGGTGCCGGTGCCGTTCGGCGCACTCCCGACGACGTCGACGGCGGTGGCGACGACGAGCGTCCCGCCGGTGTCGAGCACGGCCAGCAGCCGGTCTGCGAGTTCGAACATCAGCAGGTCCCCTCCTCGGCCAGGGCCCAGACCCGGTCGCGGGTCATCGGGAGGCGGTACGGGCGGACCCCGACCGCGTCGCGCACGGCGTTCGCCACGGCGGGTGCGACCGGGTTGTAGGGCGCCTCGCTCATGGACTTCGCGCCGAGGGGCCCGAGCGGGTCGTGGGTCTCGGCGAAGAGCACCTGGGTGGCCGGCACGTCGGAGATCTTCGGCACCCGGTAGTTCCGGAAGCTGTCCGTCGTGACGCGGCCGGCGCCGTCGAGCACGACCTCCTCGTACAGCGTCGACCCCATCGCCTGCGCCGCGCCGCCCTCGACCTGGCCCCGCAGCTGTTCGGGGTTGAGCACGGTACCGGCGTCGACCGCCTGCACGCTCTGCAGCACCCGGACCTCGCCCGTCGGCCGGTGCACCGCGACGCGGACACCGTGGACCGTGAACGCCAGCGAGCGGGGTGTCCCGTCGTGCTGTCCGTGGGCGACCAGCGGCCCGTCGGCGAGCAGGTCCTCGAAGGCGACGTGGACGTCCCCGACGCGGACGCCGTCGACGCCGAGGACGGCTGCGGGACCGAGGACCCCGGAGGCGGTGCGGGGCGTCGCGTCTGCCACCAGGGTCAGCGCCCGCGCGATGACCTGCTCGCGCAGTGCGGTCGCGGCGGCGTACAGGGCCTTGCCGGCGACGACGACCCCGGCGGAGCCGAACGCCCCGGTGTCGTACCGGGTGGCGTCCGTGTCCGACTGGTGCACGTCGACGCGGTCCGGAGTGGTGCCGAGGGCCGTGGCGACGAGCTGCGTGTGCACGGTGGTGGTGCCGTTGCCGAACTCCGCCGTGCCGACGCCGATGCGGTACCGCCCGCCGGCGGTGAGCTCGACGGTGACGTGCGCGTGGTGGCCACGGGGCGGCAGGGTGGCGATCGCCGCGAGGGCCATGCCGGTGCCGTACGCCCAGTCGGCGGAGTCGTCGAGCGCCGGGCCGTCCATCCGTGGCAGCAGGGCGTCGCGCGCCGCGGTGTCGGCGTCCGGCGTGAGCGCGCGTTGGACCAGGTCCAGGCACTGGTCGAGTCCGTAGCTGCCGTCGAAGTGCAGGTCGGTCTCCTCGTCCGGGTCCGTCACGACCAGCGGGTCGCCCGGCACGACGACGTTGCGACGCCGCAGCGCGAACGGGTCCAGGTCGAGGCGTCGGGCCAGCTCGTCCATCGCGGACTCGACCGCGAAGACCACCTGCCCCAGGCCGTACCCGCGGAACGCCCCCGACGGCAGGTTGTTCGTGTACACGGACTCCGCGTCGACGCGCTTGTTCGCGCATCGGTACACGGCGACGGACTCGCTGACGGAGTGGAACATCACGCCGATGCCGTGGTTGCCGTACGCCCCGGTGTCCATCGACTGGTCGACGTGCAGCGCCGTGAGCGTGCCGTCGGCCGTCGCCCCCAGGCGCACCCGGACCCGCATCGGGTGGCGGGTCGGTGCCACCGTGAACTCGTCACGGCGGCTGAACTCGTACTGCACGGTGCGACCGGTCCGCAGCACCGCCAGGGTGACCAGGTCCTCGGTCAACAGCTCCTGCTTGCCGCCGAAGCCGCCGCCGACCCGCTTCGCGACGACCCGCACCCGGTCGGGTTCCAGGCCGAACACGCGGGCGATCTCGTCCCGCACCAGGAACGGGACCTGTGTCGCGGTGCGCAGGACCAGGCGGCCCTCGTCGTCGAACCGGCCGCGGGTGGCGTGGGTCTCGAGCGCGGCGTGGGAGACCCGGCCGGTGCTCCAGGTGCCCTCGACCGTCGCGGCCGCCGTGGCGAGGGCAGCGTCCACGTCGCCGGTCTCGCCGTGCAGCGCGGCGACCACGTTGCGTCCGGGTTCGGCGATGCGGTGCTCGGCGGTCGTCTTCTCACCGTGCACCAGCGGCGCGCCCGGCGCCCGGGCAGCGTCGGCGTCGTGCACGCTCGGCAGGACCTCGTAGGTGACCTCCACCAGGGCACAGGCCTGCTCGGCGATCCGCACGCTGTCGGCGACGACCGCGGCGACCCGCTGCCCGCGGAACCGCAGCACCCGGTCGAGCACCAGGGTGTCGTCGGGGTCGTCCAGGCGCGACTCGTGGCGGCCGGTCGAGAACAGCACGCCCGGGTCGTCGCGCCACGTCAGCACGGCGTGCACACCCGGCAGCGCCTCGGCGGCGGTCGTGTCGATCGCGGTGATGCGGGCATGGGCGTGCGGGCTGCCGAGCACCGCCAGGTGCAGGAGCGCCTCGGTGCTCATCACGTCACCGGTCGGCGGGACGTCGAGCGTGTACTCCTCGCGTCCGGACACGATGCGTGCGGCCGCCGGGGCCCGGACCGAGGTGCCGACGGCGTCACCGGGTGCGGCGCAGGTGGTGTTGACGACCCCGGCCAGGGCGTCCTCGATCGCCCGGTACCCGGTGCACCGGCACAGGTTGCCCTTGAGTCGGCGGTGGTGGTCGGCGAGGTCGTCGGGACCGAAGGTGGAGGCGGTGACGACCATGCCCGCGGTGCAGAACCCGCACTGGAACGCGGCGGCGTCGGCGAACGCCCGCTGGACCGGATGCGGGGCATCGGGCGTGCCGAGACCCGCGGCCGTGGTGACCCTGCGTCCGTCGATCCGGTGCGCCGGGTAGATGCAGGAGTGGACGGGATCACCGTCGACGAGCACGGAACACGCACCGCAGTCGCCGGAGTCGCACCCCTTCTTCACCGCGGTCACGCCCTGGTCGCGCAGGAGCGTGCGGAGGACCTGACCGGGCTGCGGGTCGGCGTCGTGCCGGTGTCCGTCGACGTCGAACCTCATGCCGCACCCCCGGCCTGGCACTGCGGAGCGGCCTCTGCCTCGGCGCGCAGCTGCTGCGCGAACCGGGTGCTCACGGCGCGTCGCCACGCGGGGGAGCCGTGCGGGTCGTCGTACCAGTCCCGGTGGGCGTCGAGGGCGACCACGACGGCGGCGTCGTCCGGCACGGCGTCCCAGCGGAGGACGAGCGGCCGCGGCGTCGCAGCGGTGACGACGAGCACGAAGCCCGCGTCGTCCCGTCGCGCGGTGACCAGCGCCCCGGAGCGGCCGTGTGGGCTCAGGGCGGTCCGGCGGTACCCGGTGTCCCCGCGGAGTGCCGCGGTCGGGACCTCGAACGCGCGGATGACCTCACCGTGCGCCAGGTCGAGCGACCGCACACCGAGCACGAGCCGCTCGACGGGCACGCGGCGCTCGCCGCCGTCCGGCGTCCAGACGACCGCCACGGCGTCGAACGTGACGAGCAGGGCGATGAGTGCGCCCGCGGGCAGGGCCGTCCCGACGTTGCCGCCGACGGTCGCCACGTTCCACACCTTGAACGACGCGAGCAGGGCGTTCGCGCACCGGTCCACCAGCGGCCAGGCCGTCCAGTCGGGCTCCGGCACGGCCCGGACGAGCGTCGCGATCGTGCACGTCGCCGCGATCGTGAGCACCTGGTCGGTGCGTTCGAGGTCGGGCCAGCCGAGCGCGGTCAGGTCGACGAGGCCGACCAGGTCCGGCTGTTCCTCGGAGAACAACCAGGTGCCGCCGCCGAGCAGGCGTTCACCGGGGGCGAGGGCGAGTTCGTCGCGGTGCGACGGCGTCCGGACGGAGCGGACGGTGACGAGGTCCATGGGCGGGGGGTTCCGATCGGGGGTGGGGTGACGGGGCGTGGACGGACGCCGGTCGTCGACCGTGCGCGATCATGCCCCGGTTCCACGCCGTGGCGGGGCGGTCCTGACACGTGCTGTGCATGACGACCTCCTGCCTGGGTGCCCGAGTCTCGGTGGAGCACGAGCGTACGATCCCGGTGTTTCGCGGGGATTACGGCGCGGGAACAGCCGACGCATCCCGGAAACACGGCTGTGCGATCCTCGGCCTCATGAACGGATCTCGAACCGACGTGCCGGAGGCGAGCCGGGCCTCCACGGCGTTCCGCGGTGACCGCGTCTGGACGGACGGCGCCTTCCGGGCCGCCACCGTGGTGGTGCGCGGCGGCCGCGTCGACGCGGTGCTGCCGGTCGACGCCGACGTCTCGGTCGACGTGGTCGTGCAGGTCCCGAGCGGCGCGGTGCTGTTGCCGGGGCTGGTCGACACGCACGTGCACGTGAACGAGCCCGGCCGCACGGAGTGGGAGGGCTTCGCCTCGGCCACGCGCGCTGCGGCACTGGGCGGCGTCACGACGATCGTCGACATGCCGTTGAACTCGATCCCGCCCACCACGACGGTCGACGCCCTCGCAGTGAAGCAGGCCTCGGCCGAGGGGCGCGTCGCCGTCGACGTCGGGTTCTGGGGCGGCGCCGTCCCCGAGAACGCCGGCAGCCTGGCGCCGCTGTGGCAGGCCGGGGTCTTCGGGTTCAAGAGCTTCCTCGCGCCGTCGGGGGTCGACGAGTTCGGCCACCTCGACGCCGCCGGACTGCGCGCCGCACTGGCGGAGGTCGCCGCGCTCGACGGCCTGCTCATCGTGCACGCGGAGGACCCGGACCGACTGGCGGCGAACGGTGCGCTCGGCACCGGGTACCGCGCGTTCCTCGACTCGCGGCCGCCCGTCGCCGAGGAGGACGCGATCGCCCGGGTCATCGACGGGGTCCGGGCGACCGGGGCCCGCGCGCACGTCCTGCACCTGTCCGACGCCGGTGCGCTGCCGATGCTGCGCGCGGCGAAGGCCGAGGGGCTGCCGGTCACGGTCGAGACCTGCCCGCACTACCTGACGCTCGACGCGGACCACGTGCCGGACGGCGCGACCGAGTTCAAGTGCTGCCCGCCGATCCGCGACGCCGGCAACCAGGACGCGCTCTGGGACGGACTGCTCGACGGGACGATCGACCTGGTCGTGACCGACCACTCGCCCTCGACGGTCGACCTGAAGCGCGGCACCGGCGGCGACTTCGGGCTGGCGTGGGGCGGGATCGCCGGGCTGCAGGTCGGCTTCCGGGCGACGTGGACCGAGGCCGCGCGCCGTGGACTCCCGCTCGACCGGGTCCTGCCCGCGTTCACGACCGGTCCGGCGGCGCTCGTCGGCCTCGGCGACCGCGGCGTGATCGCACCGGGCGCCCTCGCGCACCTGGTGGTGTTCGACCCGGACGCCACCGAGACCGTGCACGCCGAGGCGCTCGAGCACCGCAACCCGATCTCCGCCTACGACGGCGCGACCCTGCGCGGTCGTGTCCTCGAGACGTGGCTGCACGGCAACCGTGTCGCCACGGCCACCGGCGGGGTCACCGCCACCGACGGGAGGCTCCTGCGCCGTGTCTGACACCGCCCACCACGCCAGCACTCGTGACCATGACGCGCACGACCCGGCCGCGGTCCTGCCGCACGGGGTCCTGCAGCCCGGCGCCGGACCGGTGCTCGGCGACCACCTGGTGTCGTCCGCACCCACCGAGGTGCTCTGGGGCCGGCTCCCGTCCCGCGACGACGCGCCGGTCCTGACCGTCGCGCCGGGCTCGACCGTGACCTTCGACACGGTCAGCCACGAGGGCGTCCTCGACGACCAGGGGCGCGACCCGGCGGCGTTCTTCGGGCGGCACGGGGTCCCGCGCGAGCTGGTCCTCGACGACGCCGTGGCGATCGCGGCGTCGGCGGAACGCGGGCCCACGGACGGCCCGCACGTGGTGTCCCGCCCGGTCGCCGTCGAGGGCGCCGAGCCCGGGGACGTCGTGTCGATGACCCTGCTCGAGGCGTTGCCCCGCGTGCCCTACGGCGTCATCTCGAACCGGCACGGCCGCGGTGCACTGCACGGCGAGCTGCCCCGGCGCAAGCTGTCGGTGAGCGTGTTCGCGGACGTCGTCGAGCAGGACGGCGAGCTGCACGGCCGTCTGCCCGTGGTCGAGGGGGGCCCGGGCCTGGTCACGTTCCCGCTGCGGCCCTTCGCGGGCATCGTCGGCGTGACCGTCGACGACACCGTCCGGCCGCACTCCGTCCCGCCCGGCGCCCACGGTGGGAACATCGACGTCGCGCTGCTGACGGTGGGCTCGACGCTGCACCTGCCGGTCCAGGTGCCCGGCGCCGGCGTCTACGTCGGGGACCCGCACTTCGCCCAGGGCGACGGCGAGGTCGCGCTCACCGCGATGGAGGCCTCGCTCCGGGCGACCTACCGGATCGACGTCGTGCCACGGGCCCTGGCGCTGCAGGAGTTCGGCGAACTCGCCGGGCCGCTCGGCGAGACGACCGAGTACCTGGTGCCGACGGGACTCGACGCTGACCTCGACGAGGCGGTCCGCAAGTGCGTCCGCCAGGCCCTCGTGCTGCTGCGTGCCCGGTGGGGCGTCGACGAGCACCTCGCGTACGCGTACCTCAGCGCGACGACCGACTTCCGGATCTCGCAGGTCGTCGACCTGGTGTGCGGCGTGCACGCGACCGTCCGCAAGGCCGACTTCGCGGCGGTGCCCCGTGGCTGAACCGGGGGCGTCCCAGCACGAGCCGACCCAGCCAGAGCCAGGCGCGACCCACCCCGGCGCGGCCCAGCCCGAGCCGACCTGGCCGCCCGGGCTCCGCGCCGCCTTCGACCGGTACGAAGCCGCGCTGGCGGCCGACGACGTCGCCGTCCTCGACGCCTTGTTCGAGCCGGGACCGGACACGATCCGCGGTGACGCCGGCGGCCTGCTCGTCGGCCACGACCGGATCAGCGCCTTCCGGTCCGCCCGTGGCGGCATCGCCGCACGGCGGATCGGCCGGACCGAGCTGCGTGTCCTGAGCGACGACACCGTCCTGGTCGTCGCCACGTCGCACTTCACGGGCGGTGGCCAGGGACTCCAGACGCAGCTGTGGCGCCGCAGAGACGGACAGGACGGACCTGACGGAACTGACGCACCCGACGGGGTGGGCACCTGGCGCATCGCCGCGGCGCACGTCACCGGTCGCGCGCCCGCGATCGACCGGTCCGTGTGGCGCGTCGTCGGCGACCCGCTCGTCGCCGGAGCGGTACAGCCCGACGCTCCGCTCGCCGGCGTCCGCGTCGCGGTGAAGGACCTGTTCGCCGTCCGCGGTCAGGTCGTCGGCGCGGGCAACCCCGCGTACGAGCGCGGCGCGTCCGTCGCCGAGGCCAACGCCCCCGCCGTGCAGATGCTGCTCGACGCCGGCGCGTCGGTCACCGGCATCGCCCGGACCGACGAGTTCGCTTACAGCATCGCCGGCCGGAACGCGCACACGGGGACCCCGCCGAACGGGGCGGCACCGGAACGGATGCCGGGTGGATCGACCTCCGGTGCGGCCGCCGCCGTGGCACTCGGCCAGGCGGACCTGGCCCTCGGCACGGACACCGCCGGCAGCGTGCGGGTCCCGGCCTCGTACCAGGGACTGTGGGGGCTCCGCACGACCCACGGAGCGGTCCCGCGCGAGGGGCTCCTCCCGCTGGCGCAGACCTTCGACACGGTGGGGTGGCTCGCCCGCGACGCGGCGACCCTGCGCGCCGCCGCGGTCGTCGCACTGGGCGACGGCACGCCCGCTCCGTCCGACCTGCTCGTCGCCGAGGAACTGCTGCGCATGGTCGAGCCCGACACCCGCACGGCCTTCGAGGCGTTCCTCGCCCGCACCTGCCGCACGGTCACCGCCGTCGAGCTGCCGCCGCTGGACGAGCTCGCCGAGGTCGTTCGCACCGTGCAGGCAGCCGAGGCGTGGCGCAACGACGGCGCGTGGGTGTCTGCGCACCCCGGCGCGCTCGGACCCGACGTGGCCGCTCGCTTCGGCGCAGCCCAGGCGGTGACCGCATCCGCCGAGCAGGACGCACGCGGACGGCTCGCGACGTTCCGGTCCGCGGTCCGCGACGTGCTCGCCGGAGGGGTGCTGTGCCTCCCGACCGTCCCCGGCCCCGCACCCCTCCGGACGGCCGACGCTGCGGTGGTCGACCGCACGCGGACCGCGACCCTGCGCATGACGGCCGTGGCCGGCATCGCGGGTGCGCCCGCGGTCTCCGCGCCGGCGCTCACCGTGGGCGGCGCGCCGGTCGGCGTGTGCCTGGTCGCCACACCGGGATCCGACGTGGCGCTGGTCGACTCGGCAGTCGCGCTGGTCTGCTGAGGTCGGTCTGGAGGCCTGGGTCGGCTCCGCAACACCGCCGTCACCTGGCTGAAACACGCGTTCCGTACAGTCGCTCCTGGAACGGAAGGAACACCCCATGCAGCCAGTCGACCCACCCGCACGACTCCTGATGGGGCCCGGCCCGGTCAACGCCGACCCGCGGGTGCTCCGCGCGGCGTCCGCACCGCTCGTCGGGCAGTACGACCCGTGGATGACGGCGACGATGACCGAGACCCAGGAGCTCTACCGCCAGGTGTTCCGCACCCGCAACGAGGCCACGGTCCTGGTCGACGGCACCTCGCGCGCCGGCATCGAGGCCGCGCTCGTGTCGCTCCTCGCCCCGGGCGACCGGGTCCTGGTCCCCGTGTTCGGCCGGTTCGGGCACCTGCTCGCCGAGATCGCCGGGCGTGCGCAGGCCGAGGTCCACACGATCGAGACCGACTGGGGACAGGTGTTCCCGGTGTCCGTCATCGAGCAGGCGATCATCGCCACGAAGCCGAAGGTCCTGGCCGTCGTGCAGGGCGACACCTCGACCACGATGAACCAGCCCCTCGAAGACCTCGGCGCGGTCTGCGCCCGCCACGGGGTGCTGCTCTACACGGACACCACGGCGAGCCTGGTGGGCAACCCGTTCGAGATGGACGCGTGGGGTGTCGACGCCGTGACCGCCGGGCTGCAGAAGTGCCTGGCCGGCCCGTCCGGCAGCTCGCCGACCAGCCTGTCCGAGCGTGCGACCGAGGTGGTCCGGTCGCGGAGCGCGATCGAGGCCGGCATCCGCGAGCCGGGCGACGACGTGCAGGACGACCCGATCAGGTCGAACTACTTCGACCTGGGCATGGTGCTCGACTACTGGGGTCCGCGGCGGCTCAACCACCACACCGAGGCGACGACGATGCTGTACATCGCCCGCGAGTGCGCCCGGGTGGTGCTCGAGGAGGGCCTGGCGGCGGTCGGCGCGCGGCACGAGACGGCCGGGCGCGCGATGCTCGAGGGCGTGCAGGCGCTCGGGCTGCGCGTCTTCGGCGACGTCGGCCACAAGATGCACAACGTCGTCGCCGTCGAGATCCCGGACACCGTCGTCGGGGACGCCGTCCGCAGCGCGATGCTCGAGGACCACGGCATCGAGATCGGGACCTCGTTCGGACCCCTGCACGGGCGCGTGTGGCGGATCGGCACGATGGGCGTGAACGCCCGTAAGGACGCGGTCGTCACGACGCTGTCGGCGCTCGAGCAGTGCCTGCGGCGCGGGGGAGCGTCGGTGCCGCAGGGCGCCGGCGTCGACGCGGCACTCGACGTGTACGCGAGTGCGACGCCGACGGCGCGCACCGGCGCGAGCGGCATGACGGAGACCGACGCGACCAGCGCGGCGACGGTGGCGGCGGGGTCACGGTGAGCGGCGCCTCCCGTCCGGCCACCGATCTCGCGCGGATCGTGGCGGACCGATGCGACGAGCTCGCCCGCATCAGCTCGTCCGCGGAGGGCATCCGCCGCGTGTACCTCACGCCGGAGCACGCCCGTGCCAACGCGCTCGCCGCAGTCTGGATGGCGGAGGCCGGGCTGCGCACCTGGGAGGACGCAGCCGGCAACCTGCACGGGCGGGTGGCGGGTGACGACGCCCGACCGGTCCTGCTGATCGGATCGCACCTGGACACGGTGGTCGACGCCGGCCGCTACGACGGGATCGTCGGGGTGCTGACCGGCATCGCCGTGGTGGAGCTGCTCGGTGACCGCGTGACGGACCTGCCGGTCGCGATCGAGGTCGTCGCGTTCTCCGACGAGGAGGGCACCCGCTTCGGCAAGGCGCTCCTGGGATCGTCGGCGATGGCCGGGGTGTGGGACGACGCGTGGTGGGACCTGGCCGACGACGACGGCGTCACGCTGCGCGAGGCCTTCACCGCCCACGGCCTGGACCCCGCACGGGTGCACGAGGCAGCGGTCGACCCGGCCACGCTCGCCGGGTACCTCGAGGCGCACATCGAGCAGGGCCCCTACCTGGAACGGGCAGGCCAGGCGCTCGGCGTCGTGACGAGCATCGCGGCGGCCAGGCGGTTCAGCGTCGACGTGGTCGGTGAGGCACGGCACGCCGGAGGGACCCCCTACGAGATGCGGCACGACGCCCTGCTCGGCGCGGCGGAGGCGGCGCTCGCCGTCGAGCGCATCTGCATCGACGAGCAGCACATCGGCACGGTCGGTTCGATGCACGTCGAACCCGGCGCGGTGAACGTCGTCCCCGGGCACGCCCGGTTCTCGGTCGACCTGCGCGGCGAGTTCGACGATGGCCGCGACCGGGTGTGGGACGCGATCGAGCAGGCGTTCGCCGCGATCGCCGTCCGCCGCGGCCTCGAGGTCACCGTGAGCGAGGTCCACCGGGCCCCGGCCGTCCTGTGCGCTCCGCACCTGATGGACGCCGTGCGGGCCGGCATCACCGCCACCGGGCAGCATGAGCCGCTCGAGCTGTTCTCACGGGCCGGACACGACGCCATGTCGCTCGGTCAGGTGACCGACGTCGCCATGCTGTTCCTGCGGAACCCGGGCGGCATCAGCCACCACCCGGACGAGTTCGTGTCGACCGAGGACGTCGCCGTGGGCATCGACGCGATGACCACCGCGGTGCTGGCGGTCGCCGCGGGCGTCGCGACGCCTGCCGGAGTCATGCCGCAGGCGACGGACGCGGACGCGGACGCCGAGGTCGCGCCGTGAGCGTCGACCTGCGGTCGCGGATCGACGCGCTCTGGGACGACCTGACCCCGGCCGAGCGCCGCGTCGCAGCCCTCGTCCGCACCGACCCCGACCTGCTGCTGCTGCGCACCTCGGCGGAGACGGCCGCCGAGTCGGGCACGTCGAAGGCGACCGTCAGTCGCCTGGTGCGCGCACTCGGGTTCCGCGACGCCGGCGAGGTCCGCCGGTCCTTGCTCGTCGCGCGCGGCTCCGGCCTGCCCTGGGCGGCGACGCGGTCGCCGGACGTCGACGAGCGGACGGTCGAGGGCCGGAACCTCGACGCAGCGCTCACCTCGTTGGCACGCGCCGACCGGTCGGACCTCGCGCGCCGCATCGTCGCCGCGCGCCGTGTCACCGTGGTCGGCCTGCGCAACGCCCACCCGCTCGCCCTGCAGTTCCGCGCACAGCTCGCCCAGGTCCGGGCCGACGTGCGACTCGCCCCGGCCGCCGGACAGAGCCTGGGGGAGGAGCTGGCCGACCTCGACGCCGAGGACGTCGTGGTCGTCGTCTCGATCCGACGCCATGCGTCCGTCGTCGGGCGGGTCGTGGCACGCTGCGCGGACGCCGGAGCCGACGTCGTCGTGCTTACCGACCCCACCGGTGCGGTCCTCGCGGCCCCGGCACGGACGGTCGTCATCTGCCCCGTCGACTCACCGTCCGCCTTCGACAGCCTGGCGGCTCCCGCAGCCGTCATCGCCGCCGTCGCGAACGACGTCTACGTCGCGAGCGGCACGGACGGCCGGGCGCGCGTCGCGGCGATCGCCGACGCCTACGACGCCCTCGACGAGGTGGCGACACCGTGAACGGAGGACCGATGGACATCCGGGACCTGGACGACCTGGACGACCTGGAGGCGCGGGAGCTGGTCAGCACGTGGGCGGCGGTCCCACGGTGGGTCACCGCCGTCCTGGACGGCCGGCCCTACGGCTCGGTCGCCGACCTGCGGGCACGCGCGGCAGCGCTCGCCGCGACGTGGACGGACGACGAGGTCGCCACCGCGCTCGCACACCACCCGCGCATCGGCGACCGACCCCAGGGGACGAGCGCGGCAGCAGCGGCGTCCCGGCACGAGCAGTCGTCGTCGGCCGAGACGGACGACACCACCGCGCGGGCGATCCGTGAGGGCAACGCCGTCTACGAGCAGCGGTTCGACCGGGTGTTCCTGATCCGGGCCGCCGGCCGGACCGCGACCGAGATCCTCGCCGAGCTGCACCGTCGACTCGGCAACGACGACACCACCGAACGCGCGGAGGTCGCCGACCAGCTGCGCGAGATCGCCCTGCTGCGACTGGACCGGAGCTTCGCATGAGCCACCTGACGACGCACGTGCTCGACACCACCGGGGGCACGCCCGCTGCGGGTGTCGCCGTCACCCTGACCGGCCCGTCCGGCTCGGTGGTCGCGACCGGCACCACCGACGGTGCCGGCCGGATCGCCGAACTCGGGCCCGACCTGCTCGAGCCCGGGGAGTGGACGCTCTCGTTCGCCACGGGACGGTACTGGCAGGACCAGGGCGTGACGGCGTTCCACCCGCGCGTCGACGTCGTGGTCACCGTCCCCACCGAACCCGCAGCGCACTACCACGTGCCCCTGCTGCTCAACCCCTTCGCCTACTCGACCTACCGAGGGAACTGAACACCATGACCGACACCGTCGAACAGCCCGTCGCCACGACCGCCAGCGTCCGTCTGGGTGCCAACCAGTACGGCAAGGCCGAGGTCCGACTGGTCCGCGTGACCCGGGACACACCGCGGCACGAGATCGAGGACCTGACGATCACGACGCAGCTCCGGGGTGCCGCACTCGCAGACTCGTACACGTCGGGCGACAACGCGAAGGTCGTCGCCACCGACACGCAGAAGAACACCGTCTACGCGTTCGCACGGGAGCACGGCGTGCACAGCCCCGAGGAGTTCCTGCTCCGCCTCGGTCGCCACTTCACCACCGCCTACGACTGGTACGACGGCGCCACCCTGTCCGCGGAGCAGCACAGCTGGTCGAGGATCCCCGTCGCCGGCCGCGAGCACGACCACGCGTTCGTCCGTGCCGGCAGCGGCACGCGCACCGCGGTCGTGCAGCTCGACGGCGACGACGTGCACGTGGTGGCCGGCGTGACCGACCTGACCGTGCTCAAGTCGACGGGCAGCGAGTTCCACGGCTTCCCCCGTGACCGGTACACGACCCTGGGGGAGACCGACGACCGCATCCTGGCGACCTCGGTGACCGCGCGCTGGCGGTACCTGCCCGAGGCGGTGGACGCGGGCATCGACTGGAACACGCTGTACGCCGGGGTCCTCGACCGGATGCTGGCCACCTTCGCCGACCTGCACTCCCTCGCCCTGCAGCAGACCCTGTTCGCGATGGGGAAGGCCGCGATCGAGGCGTTCCCCGAGCTGGCCGAGGTGCGGTTCTCGATGCCGAACAAGCACCACTTCCTGGTCGACCTCGCGCCGTTCGGTCTCGACAACCCGAACGAGGTCTTCTTCGCCGCCGACCGGCCGTACGGGTTGATCTCCGGCACGGTCGTCCGCGACGGAGTACCGGACGCCCCCGGTGCGTGGACGACCCTGCCCGGGTTCGTCTGACCGGAGCGTCGACGTGACCGCGGGACTGGTCCTCGCAGCGGGCGCCGGCACGCGGATGGGTCGCCCGAAGGCGCTGGTCCGTGACGCCGCCGGTCGCCAGTGGGTCGAGCGCGCGGTGTCGACGCTGCTCGACGGCGGCTGCGCCACGGTCAGCGTCGTGCTGGGTGCAGCCGCCGACCGCGCCGAGCGCCTCGTGCCGGACCTGCCGACGGTGTCCGTCGTGCGGGCCGAGACCTGGGACGACGGCCTCGGGGCATCGCTCGACGTCGGGCTGGCGGCGCTCTCCGCGGTGGCCGACGTGGACGCCGTCCTGGTCACGCTCGTCGACCTGCCGGGGCTGCCCGCCGAAGCCGTCCACCGGGTGCTCGGCGCCCCGCCCGGACGGCGCCAGGTGCTGCGCCAGGCGGTGTTCGGCGACCGCCCCGGGCACCCCGTCCTGATCGGCCGTCGGCACTGGGACGCACTCCGGTCCGGGCTCCGCGGCGACCAGGGTGCCGGTGCGTACCTGCGGCGGGTCGGCGCGGAGCGGGTGGAGTGCAGCGACCTCTGGGACGGCGAGGACCAGGACCATGCAACCCACTGCGAGCCCACTGTTTGATGTCACGATCGTGACATCTGTGTCATGATCGTGACACAGACGTCATAATGGTGACGTACCGGGGCAGTGCCCGACGAGTATGTCGAGCGAAGACGAGGAGTGTCTGGATGCAGCTGCAAGCCCCGTTCGCTGCCGTCTCCGACGGTCTTGACGGCGATGTCCTCCTGGTGCTCAGCGGAGCTCCGGGGCAGTCCTTCGCGATCTCGACCGTCCAGCGTCTCGTGCCCGGTGGAAGGTCTCGCAACGGCGTTGCGAAGGTCCTCGACCGGCTCGTCGCGCAGGGGATCGCCCGGTTCGACGACCCCGGCGGACTGCGGACCTACCAGTTCAACGCGGACCACCTCCTCGCGGATGCGGTGGTGGAGATCGCGCGTGCGCGGACGACGTTCCTCGATCGCCTACGTGCAGCGGTCGAGGTGATCCCGGTGCGCCACGCAGCGCTCTTCGGATCGGCCGCGCGCGGCGAGATGCGTCCCGACAGTGACATCGACCTGTTCTTCGCGGTGGAGGCAGAGTGGCGAGAGGTCGCGGAGGACCGCATATTCGACCTCACCGCTGAGGTCCACCGCTGGACCGGCAACCAGGTGAGCCCGATCGTCTACGACACCGAAGCGGTCCGTCCCGACGACCCGGTGCTGGTGTCCATCGACCGCGAAGGTGTGCCGCTCACCGCGGACCGACGATGGTTGGCCGCCCGACTCCGAGGAGTCGCGGGGTGACGCCCCCGAACCGCCCCGCGACGGCGTTGGGCGACACCGAATTCATGCGCGGGCGACTGGTCAAGGCCAAGGGCTTCCTCGAATCAGCGGAGGCACTCTTCACGGTCGGCTCGGTCGACGGCGTGCTGAGTCCGACGTCGCCGTACGCGACGTCCTTCGTCGACCTGTGCGTCGATGCCGGCATCGCGGCGGCTGATGCCATCTGCGTGAAGAAGACCGGACGGTACAGCAGCGGTGGGAACCACAACGACGGAGTGGCCGTCCTCCAGGCGGCGACGGACCGGTCGACCGCCAAGCACCTCGACGCGCTCGTCCGGGTCAAGAGCAGGGCGGCGTACTCCGCACGGCCGGTCGACGCTGCCGACGTCCACAACGCCGGTGTGGCGGCGCGGGCGCTGGTCGCGGTGGCAGAGGACACGATCTGAGCCGGAATGCGCTGGACCGGAGCGCCGTGACCAGGGTCCCGCTCGGAGCAGATGACCCTTGGCGCATGCACGCTCCCTGGCGTCATGACCCTCCACTGCGCGCCCACGTCGTCGTCCCGCTGACCGTCTGGGCGACCCTCGTCGCGGGCGGCGGGTCCGTCCTCGTCAGCGCACTGTTCCTCGCCGGGGTGCCGGTGGTGCCGTTCGCGATCCTGGCTGCGATGGCGCAGTTCGCGCTCTACACCATCGTCGCGTTCGGTGACGGGCAGCACGACCTCTTCCCGCTGGCCCGCTGGTGGGAGCGCACCCTGTTCGCCGTCGGGGCCACGACCCAGGGCCTGCGCGGGCTCGTCTTCGCGGTCGACCAGGGCCTGTACGGCAGCCCGGTGATGACGCTCGTCGGAGCGTCGGGGTGCGTCGCCGTCGCCGTGGCCTTCGTGACGACGGCGCGTCGACACGGGTGGACCTGGTACTCGCGGTGGCTCGCGACCGGGGTGGTGCTCGGGCTGGTCGCCTTCGTGTCGTACCTCGCCGGCGCCGACGCGACGACGGTGGTGGCATTGCTCGCACTGACGAGCGTGTGCGAGGTGGTCGGCGCACTCACCGCGCTGCGCCGGCCGGTCTAGGGTCGGCACCATGGTCGACGACGCCACCGCCCTGCCCCGCGACGCGGTCCTGCTGGCCGGGGGACGGGCCTCCCGACTGGGTGGTGTCGACAAGACCGCACTCGCCGCACGCGGCGTGACCCTGCTCGAGCACGCGCTCGCCGCCGCAGCCGGCACGGACCGGGTCGTGGTCGTCGGACCGACGGACCGACCCGTTCCGTCCGGTGTCCACTGCATCCGCGAGGACCCGCCGTTCGCCGGCCCGGTCGCCGCCCTGGCGGCGGGACTCGACGCCCTGACCGACGGCGCGGCGGCCACGCTCGTGCTGGCCTGCGACCTCGTGCACCCGGAAGCGGCGGTGCGCCACCTGCTCGCCACGGTCGACGCGACCGCGATGCGTGACGGACTCGTCGCCGTCGACGAGGAGGGCCGCCGCCAACCCCTGCTTGCCCTGTACCGGACGGCGGCGCTCGCCGAGGCGCTCCGCCGCCTGCGCGAGGCGTCCGGCGGACTCGAGGACCTGTCGATGCGTCGACTGCTCGCCGCGCTCGACCTGGTCGAGGTCCCACTGCCGTCGGTGCTCTGCGCGGACATCGACAGTGCCGACGACGCCGCCCGACTGCTTGACTGAGCGCATGAGCACCGACGACGTCCTGGCCGCCTGGACCACCGAACTGGCCGAGGCGCTCGGCCTGCCGGACCGGTCCGCGCTCGACGTCGACCTGGTGCTCGACCTGGCCCGCGACGCGGCCCACGGCGTGGCCCGCCCGGCGGCACCGCTCACGACGTTCCTGGTCGGCTACGCGGCCGGACTGCGCGGGGGAACGCCCGCCGACGTCCGGGCCGCGGCCGAGCTCGCCACCCGGCTCGCCGCGGCACACGCAGACGCCGACGGCTCCGCCACGTCGTGACGCGCTCCCTCCTGCCGTGGGCGGCGGCACGCGCCGAGGCCCACCGCATCGGCACGACGCTCGCCGGTGCGCCCCACGACCGCAGCCTGGCCGACGCGCTCGGGCAGACGCTCGCCGCCGACCTGCACGCCCCCGGCGACGTGCCGGGTCACGACGGTGCGGCGATGGACGGCTGGGCCGTCGCCGGGGAACCGCCCTGGAGGCTCGGTGCGGCCATCGTCGCCGGTGCGGCTCCGTCGGCCACCGCGTTGGCGCCGGGGGACGCCCGCCCCATCACCACGGGCGCACCGGTGCCGCCCGGCACGGATGCCGTCGTGCGGTCCGAGGACGCGCACGTCGACGCGTCGGGACGTCTTGTCCGCGACGCCGCCTCGACCCGGCGACACGTCCGACCTGCGGGTGAAGAGGTGGCGCGCGGGCAGCTGCTCGTCGCTGCCGGGATGGTCCTCACCCCGCCGCGTGCTGCCCTGGCCGCTGCGTCGGGGGTGGACGTCGTGTCGGTCGTGACGGCGCCGACGGCCGCGGTCGCGGTGCTCGGGGACGAGATCGTCGGCGTCGGGGTCCCCCGACCCGGGCAGGTCCGCGACGTCTTCACGCACACGCTGCCGGTGGTCCTGCGGACGCTCGGAGCGGCCCCGCAGCGGGCGGTCCGGGTGTCCGACGACCGTCCGGCCACGACCGCGGCGTTCGCAGCCGGGACTGAGCGGCTCGTCGTGACCACGGGTGGCACCGCCGGGTCGTCGACCGACCACGTCCGCGGAGCGCTCGCCGGGATCGGTGCGGACCTGCTGCTCGACCGGGTCGACGTGCGTCCCGGCCGGCCGATGCTCCTCGCGCAGCGGGACGACACGCTGTACCTGTGCCTGCCGGGCAACCCGATGGCCGCGATGGTCGGCCTGGTCCTGCTCGGCGGCCCCCTGGTCGCCGGGTTGCTCGGCCGACCGATGCCCGCGACCGCGACCGTGCGGCTCGCCGTCGACGTGCCGAACGACCGCGGGGGCGCCCTGGTGCTGGCGTACCGACGTGCCGAGGGCCGCGCTGGGGTCGGCGTCGGGCCTGGGTTCGCCGTCGTCCCGGCGAGCCACCAGAGCTCGGCGATGCTGCGCGGGCTGGCCGATGCGGAGGGGCTGCTGCTCGTGCCGAGCGGGGGAGCGCGCGCCGGTGAGGACGTCCCGGCGCTGGGGCTGCCCTGGGGGTCCGGTCCGTCGTGACGTCGGGCCCGCCCCTCGGCGTCGGGCCTGTCGGTGGGCTGAGGACCCTCGCAACCCTGGCCCGGAAGCGCGTTGCACCCTTGGTCTCGTCCGGGGGTGGTGGTAGACCCGACCCATGAACCGGATCACCGCGCGCAAGCGTGTCACCCGCGTCACCGTGGGGACGTCCAGGGCGGTGCGGGACGACGTCCTGGCCGTCGAGGAACCGCTCGAGATCCGGGTGGGCGGCAGCGCGCTGGCGATCACGATGCGCACGCCCGGCAACGACTTCGACCTCGCGGCGGGGTTCCTGGTCTCCGAGGGGGTCATCGCCTCGGGCGACGAGTTCCAGGCCGCCCGGTACTGCGCCGGTGCCACGGACGAGGGCCTCAACACGTACAACGTGCTCGACGTCGCCCTCGCGCCGGGCGTCCCCGCGCCCGACCCGAGCCTGGAGCGCGCGTTCTACACGACGAGCTCGTGCGGGCTGTGCGGCAAGGCGAGCATCGACGCGGTCCGCACGAAGTCCCAGCACGCCGTCCTGCACGACGACCTGGTGCTCGACCCGGCACTGCTGGCCGGCTTCCCCGACGACCTGCGGGCAGCCCAGGCCGTGTTCGAGAAGACCGGCGGACTGCACGCTGCCGCGCTGTTCGACGGCCGCACTGGTCGGATGCTCGTCCTGCGCGAGGACGTCGGTCGCCACAACGCCGTCGACAAGGTCGTCGGGTGGGCGGTGAAGGAGGACCTGCTGCCCCTGAGCGGCATGGTGCTCATGGTGTCGGGCCGCGCGAGTTTCGAGCTGACGCAGAAGGCGTCGATGGCCGGCATCCCGGTGCTGGCCGCCGTGTCCGCGCCGTCATCGCTCGCGGTCGACCTGGCGTCCGAGGTCGGCATCACCATCGTCGGGTTCCTGCGCGGGCAGAGCATGGTCGTCTACAGCCGGCCCGACCGCATCCGCGAACCCGACCAGCCCACGGACGACACAGTCCACACCCCGACCGAGACGGTGAGCGCACGATGACCGAGAAGCCCCCCGTCCAGGACGTGACCGACGCCGAGATGACCGTCGGCGAACCCAAGGAGTGGGCGGCCGGCGTCCCCGGGGTCCTGCACTCGATGGGCCCCGCGATCGAGCAGCTCGGGCTGGCCCGCACCGCCAAGCTCATGCTGTCGCTCAACCAGAAGGGCGGCTTCGACTGCATGAGCTGCGCCTGGCCGGACCCGGACAAGCGCAAGACAGCCGAGTTCTGTGAGAACGGCGGGAAGGCCGTGGTCTGGGAGGCCACCCCGGTCCTGGTGCCCCGGACGTTCTGGGCCGAGCACTCCGTCGACGACCTCGCCGACAAGACCGAGTACTGGCTCGGCATGCAGGGGCGTCTGACCGAACCGGTCTGGAAGCCGGCAGGGGCGGACCACTACCAGCCCGTGACCTGGGAGCAGGCCTTCGAGCGGATCGCGGCGAAGCTCAACGGGCTCGACAGCCCCGACCAGGCGTCGTTCTACACGTCGGGTCGCACCTCGAACGAGGCCGCCTTCGTCTACCAGCTGTTCGTCCGGGCGTTCGGCACGAACAACCTGCCCGACTGCTCGAACATGTGCCACGAGTCCACCAGCCTGGCGATGGCCGAGACCGTCGGCATCGGCAAGTCCACCATCGCCTACGACGACTTCGAGGAGACCGAGCTCATCATCGTGATGGGCCAGAACCCGGGGACGAACCACCCCCGCATGCTCACCGCGCTCGAGGACGCCAAGCAGCAGGGCGCCCAGATCGTCGCCGTGAACCCGCTGCCCGAGGCCGGGCTGCGGCGCTACAAGAACCCGCAGAAGGTCAAGGGCGTCGTCGGGCACGGCACCGAGATCGCCGACCAGTTCCTGCAGATCCGGCTCGGTGGCGACATGGCGCTGCTGCAGGCCATCTCGAAGCGCGTGGTCCTCGCCGAGCAGCAGGCCCCGGGCACGGTCGTCGACCACGCGTTCATCGCCGAGCACACCAGCGGCTACGACGCGTTCGTCGAGCACGTCCTGCAGGTCGACGACGACGAGGTCGTGCGCGCCACCGGCCTGACGATCGCGGAGATCGACGAGGTCGCCGCCCGCTACCTCAAGTCGAACCGCACCATCATCACGTGGGCGATGGGCATCACCCAGCACACCAAGGCCGTCGACACGATCAAGGAGATCATCAACCTGCTCCTGCTGCGCGGCAACATCGGCCGCCCGGGTGCCGGCGCGTCCCCGATCCGCGGGCACAGCAACGTGCAGGGCGACCGCACGATGGGCATCTGGGAGCAGATGCCGGACAGCTTCCTCGACGCGCTCGGCAAGGAGTTCCACTTCGAACCGCCGCGCGAGCACGGCGTCGACGCGCTCAAGGGCATCCAGGCGATGCAGCGCGGCGAGGTCAAGTTCTGGATGGGCATGGGCGGCAACCTCGTCGCTGCGATCTCCGACAGTCAGCTCGCCGAGGCCGCCTTCCGCGGGACCGAGATGACCGTGCAGGTGTCGACCAAGCTGAACCGCTCGCACGCCGTCGTCGGGGACGAAGCGCTCATCCTGCCGACCATGGGCCGCACCGAGATCGACGTGCAGGCGTCGGGACCGCAGTTCGTCTCGGTCGAGGACACCGTCTGCTCCGTGCACGGCAGCCACGGGCAGGTGCCGCCGGTCGCGCCCGGGCTGCTGTCCGAGGTCGCCATCGTCTGCGAGCTCGCCCGCGCCACCCTCGGCGACCGCGTGCCGATCGACTGGGCCGGGATGCGCGGCGACTACGACGTCATCCGCGACCACATCAGCCGCGTGGTGCCGGGCTTCGAGGACTACTCCGCCCGCGCCGGCAGCAAGGAGGGCTTCGTCCTGCCGAACGGCCCGCGTGACTCACGGACCTTCGCCACGAAGACCGGCAAGGCGATGATCACGGTCAATGAACTCGAGCACGTGGAGCGCCCCGAGGGCACGCTGCTGCTGCAGACCCTGCGCTCGCACGACCAGTACAACACCACGATCTACAGCCTGAACGACCGGTACCGCGGCATCAAGAAGGGGCGGCACGTGGTGTTCGTCAACCCGGAGGACCTCACCGAACTCGGGCTGACGGACGGCGACCGGGTCGACGTCACGACGGTCTGGCACGACGACGTCGAGCGGGTGCTGCGTGACTGGCGGGTCGTCGCGTACCCGAGTGCGCGCGGGTGCGCCGCGGCGTACTTCCCCGAGGCGAACGTGCTCGTCCCGCTCGACAGCGCGGCGATCGGCAGCAACACCCCGGTGTCGAAGGCGGTGCCGGTCCGGCTGACACCGACGGTGGTCTAGCGGTCCCGCCCGTCCCCGCCCGTCCTCTTCGCGAAAGCGACAGTCCTGCGTCGTCTGTCGGCAGAGAACTGTCGCTTTCGCGGTGGAGACCGGCGGTGG
>NZ_MJGI01000004.1:215046-226574 GCF_001864835.1 Curtobacterium sp. MCBA15_001
GAGACCGGCGGTGGAGACCGTCACACCGCCAGCAGCACCGCGGCTGCCCGCTGCGCTTCGCTGGCCCAGTCGATGCCGGGCTCGGTGTGGGCGCCCACCATCGCGCCGTCGTAGAGCATCGCGAGTCGGATCGACATGGCGGTCGGGTCGTCGGCGCCGGCCTGCTCGGCGAGGTCGCGGAACAGGCCGCGCACCCAGGCGCGATGATCGACGTTGACCGCGTGCGCCGGGGAGTCCCGGGTGCTCTCGGCTTCGGCGTTGATGAAGGGGCAGCCGTTGAAGTCTTCGGTCGCGAACCAGGCGCCGAGCAGGTCGAAGACCAGCAGGACGCGCTCCGCCGGTGCCAGGTCGGACCCGGCGAGGTGCTCGTCGACGTGCGCGCGCCACGCTCGACTGCGGCCGTCGACGTAGGCGCCGACCAGGTCGTCCTTGCTCGGGAAGTACGTGTACATGCTCGCCTTGGACACCTTCGCTGCCTCGGCGATGGTGTCGACGCCCGTTGCGTGCAGTCCGTTCGCGTAGAACAGCCGGTCGGCCGTTGCCACGACCCGTTCGAGCGCGGGTCGGCGTCGGGTGCGGGGTGGGGTGTCGGTCACGATGTCCTCCTGAACTGATCTGTTCAGATTAGCGGCGTGTCGCCCTTGCGTCGACCCCTCCACGCGGACGTAGGGTGATCCTGGCCAAACAGATCTGTTCAGATAGGACATCCCATGAGCATCCACACCAGCGCACTCGTCACCGGCGGCACGAGCGGCATCGGCCGAGCGGCTGCCGAGAAGCTCGCCACCCTCGGCCTGCACGTCGTCGTGACGGGACGGAACACCGAGCGGGGAGACGCCGTCGTCGCCGGGATCCGCGAGCGGGGCGGCCGCGCCGACTTCGTGGCGGCCGACCTGCACGACGCAGCGAGCGCAGCGGCGGTCGCGACCGAGGCCCAGCGCCTCGCCGGCGGCCGGATCGACGTGCTGGTCAACAACGCCGGTGTCTTCCCGTTCGGTCCGACCGAGGCCACGACCGAGGCGGACTTCGACAGCGTCTACTCCCTCAACGTCAAGGCTCCGTACTTCCTCGTCGCGGCCCTTGCGCCGGCGATGGCGGAGCGCGGCACGGGGGCGATCGTGAACGTGACGACGATGGTCGCCGAGTTCGGCGCCGACGGCATGGGCCTGTACGGCTCGACGAAGGCGGCCCTCGTGCTGCTGACGAAGTCGTGGGCGGCGGAGTTCGGCACGAAGGGCGTCCGGGTCAACGCCGTCAGTCCCGGACCGACCCGCACCGAGGGCACCGCGGCCATGGGCGAGGGACTCGACGCGCTCGCCGCGCAGGGCCCGGCCGGGCGGCCCGGCACGCCGGAGGAGGTCGCGGACGCCATCGTGTTCCTCGCCACCGATGCGTCGTCGTTCGTGCACGGCGCGGTCCTGCCGGTGGACGGCGGGCGCATCGCGGTCTGACCCGAGTGTCACCGTCCACTCCGCGAAGGCGACAGTCCTGCGCCGACCGTCCGCGGTGATCTGTCGCTCTCGCGATGGAGACGTGCGGGGGAGACGGACCGCGCAGTCGGACGGGAGGCCCGTGGCGGCGCCGCCACGGGCCTCCCGTCCGTCACGCGCTCACTGGTGCAGGAAGTCGGTCCGCTCCGCCTCGACGACCGGCTCCAGCCGGACCCGGACCACCGGGCCGGAGTCGACGCTCGCGATCCCGTCGACCGTGACGACCAGCCCGTCCGGGCGCTGCTCCCACTGGGCCTCGCCGTCGTGGCCCAGGACCGCGACCGAGCGGATCGGCCGCCCGAGCAGTCCGGTGGCCGAGCCGAACGCGCGGATCCGGGCCTGCCCGTCCGTGGGATCGGCGAGCAGCGTGGCGTAGACGGCATCGCCGGTGACGTCGTGGCGGGTCGTGAAGCGGACGTCCTCGGCGGTGTAGGCGACGGACTCGGCATCGACGAACGAGCCGGCGGGATGGGTCGTCGGACCCTCGCCCGAGATCGTCCACGGGCGGGTGCCGTAGACCGCTTCGCCGTTGCGCGCCAGCCAGGTGCCGATGCCGCGCAGGATCCGGACCTCGTCCTCGGGCAGGGTGCCGTCGGGCTTCGGGCCGGTGTTGAGCAGCAGCACGCCGTTCTTCGCGACGACGTCGATCAGCTCGGCGACCAGGTCGCGGACGGACTTGTAGTCGTGCCCCTCGATCCAGCTCCACGCGGTCTTCGCGATCGCGGTGTCGTTCTGCCAGACCATCTCCGGCGTGGAGCCCATCGCCCCGCGCTCGATGTCGTACACGGCACTGCCGGGGGCGAACGTGCCCCACTTGTAGTTGATGACGACCTCGCGGCCCCACTCGGCGGCACGGTTGTAGTAGTACGCGGCGAGGGTCCGGACGTACGGCTGGAACGCGGGCTGCTCGATCCACCAGTCGAACCACAGCACCTGCGGGCGGTACGCGTCGATGAGCTCGACCGTGCGGAGGAGCCAGTCCTCGAGGAAGCGTTCGTTCGGCGCGGTCTCCTCACGCTGCGCGGGCCCGTACAGGTCGGCGTACGCGGGGTCGAGGACGTCCGAGGGGAACTTCGTCCCGCCGTTCATGAAGAACCAGTGCTCGGCGCGGTGCGACGAGGCCCCGCGGACCATCCAGGCGGCGTCCGCGGCGACGAGCAGCTCGCCGAACACGTCGCGCTGCGGGCCGAGCTGGGCGGCGTTCCACCGCGACCGGGCGGTGTCGTACATCGCGAAGCCGTCGTGGTGCTCGGCGACGGGGACGACGAACTGGGCGCCGGCCTCGCGGAACACGCGGACCCACTCGGCGGCGTCGAAGTGCTCCATCGTGAAGGACGGGATGAAGTCCTTGTACCCGAAGGCGTCCTGCGCGCCGTGGGTCGCCACGTGGTGCTCGAACTCCGGCGTGCCCTGCCGGTACATGTCGCGGGAGTACCACTCGTTCCGGAACGCGGGGACCGAGAACACCCCCCAGTGGATGAAGATCCCGAACTTGGCGTCCTGGTACCAGAGCGGTGCGCGGTACTGCTGCAGGGACTCCCACGTGGCGTCGTAGGGCCCCTGGCGGACGACGGCGTCGACGGCCGCGAGGGCTGCGGTGTTGTCGGAGACGTCGACGGGGTCGGGCAGGGTGGTGGGGTCGAGCGGGGTGAGCGGTTCGTGCACGGGGTGCTCCGATCGGGGACGCGGCGGCGGTGGCGCGGACACAGACATCCTATGTCTGGGTTGAGCGCGCTGTCACGCGCGCGGGCCGGTCGGGCCGCTGCGGCCGCGTGCGGCTCGGTGCGAGGTTGTGCACGCGGTGCGAGGAGACGAACTCGCACGGTGTCCGCAACCTCGCACCGTGCGTCACCGCAGGACCGCGCGGCGGGCGGGAGGCGCGTGGCCGCGTGATCCCGTGGGGCGTGCCAGCGGGCGGGCGGGTCGCCCGTCCGGTCAGCCGGCGTCGGGCACGCTCGGGTCGGTCGAGCCGCGCACGACGAGTTCGACCGGGTTGCGGACCCGTCCGTGCTGGACGCGACCGTCGATCATCGCGACCAGGGCCTCCGCGGCCAGACGTCCGAGCTCCTGCAGGTTCATGTCGATGCTGCTGAGCTGCGGGCGGGCGCCCTCGACCAGGATGTCCCAGTTGTCGAAGCCGACGATGGCGACGTCCTCGGGGATCCGTCGGCCGGACTCGCGGACCGCGTCCATCACGCCGCGGCCGATGTGGTCGCTGCCGGCGATGACGGCGTCCAGGTCGGGATGCCGTTCGAGCAGGCGCACCGCGGCCTGTCGTCCCCAGGTCTCGTTCCACATGCCGAACACCAGCCCGGGGTTGCCGACGAGTTCCATGCCGTGGGCCTCCATGGCGCTGGTGACGCCGCGCAGTCGGTCGCGGGCGGCGGCGTAGGAGTCCTCGCCGTTGACGATGCCGATGCGGGTGCGGCCCGTCGCCACGAGGTGGTCGACGGCCATGCGCCCCGCGAGTTCGTTGTCGGGCTCGAACGACAGGTCGGCGTCGTCGGTCGATGGCGCGTACACGTACACGACGGGGACGTCGGGCTTCGACTGCATCGGAGGACGGGGGTTCGTCGTGCGGCCCACGATGAGCACGCCGTCGACGCGACGGGTCAGGAGGGACTGCAACTGCAGCTGCTCGCGGAGGGCGCTGTCGCGGGCGTCGGCGAGCAGGACCGACAGTGACCCGGCGCCGAACGCATCCTCGGCGCCGAGCAGGATCGGCAGGACGAACCGGTTGTCGAGGTCGCTCGTGAGCATGCCGATCGTGTTCGTCGATGCCCGGTTGAGGGCCCGTGCGAACGGGTTCGGGCGGAACGCGAGGTCCGACGCCGCTGCGAGCACCGCTTCGCGTGCACGGGCGCTGACGTGGGCCTTCCCGTTGAGCGCCTTGGACGCCGTGGCGACCGAGACCCCCGCGGCGCGCGCGACGTCCGCCAGTGTCGACGGGTCGTTGTCCATGTCCACCCTCTCGTCGAAACCAGTTTACGAGATGGGTTGACAGCGCGGCAAGACCCGTTCTACATTGCTCCCGAAACCGGTTTCGGTTCTGCTCGACGACGAGGACTCCTCTGCGGTCGGCGGTGCGGACCCGGTCCCCGACCACAGCGATCACACCGCATTCAGAGAGGAATCCGTGATCATGCGCACCAAGACCGTTCTCCGGATCACCGCCGTCGCAGCTGCCGCGGCCTTCACCGTCGCCGGCCTCACCGGCTGCGCGGCCTCGTCCTCGGGCTCCGGCTCCGGCGACGCCGCGAAGGGCACCTACACGTTCTGGGACCCGTACCCCCAGTACGACGCCTCGTCCGCCTGGGGCAAGCTCGTCACCCAGTGCGGCAAGGACGCCGGCGTCACCGTCAAGCGCACCGGGTACGACACCTCGGACCTGACGAACAAGGCGCTGCTCGCCGGGCAGCAGGGGAAGTCCGCGGACGTCCTGCTCGTCGACAACCCCGTGGTCTCCACGCTCGCCAAGTCGGGCATCCTGACCGACACCGCGACGAACGGCCTGAAGACCGGGGAGATCGCGAAGAACATCCTCGGTGCGGGGGTCATCGACGGCAAGACCTACGGTGTCCCGATCGGCGCGAACACCCTGGCCCTGTACTACAACCCGAAGGTGCTCGAGAAGGCCGGCGTGGACGTGTCCTCGGTGAAGGACTGGGCGTCGCTCACGGCCGCGCTCGAGAAGGTCAAGGCCTCCGGCGGCAAGGGCATCACGTTCTCCGGCATCAACACCGAGGAGGGCTCGTTCCAGTTCCTCCCGTGGTTCTGGGGCGCCGACGCCGACCTGACCAAGCTCGACTCCGCCAAGGCCGAAGCCGCACTCGACCTCTGGAAGGGCTGGATCGACAAGGGCTACGCGCCGAACTCGGTGATCCAGAACACCCAGACGACGTCGTGGCAGGAGTTCCAGTCCGGGGACTTCGCGTTCGGTGAGAACGGCACCTGGCAGAAGGACTCCGCCAAGCAGATGGGTGCCCAGGTCATCACGATCCCGGCCGAGAACGGTGGCGCCGCCCCGGTGCCGACGGGCGGCGAGTTCTTCACCATCCCGGTGCAGAAGGACACGGCGCGCTACGCCGTGACGAAGAAGATCGTCTCCTGCCTGTCCTCGGGCGACAACGTCGTCACGACCGACAACACGCTCAACTACATCGTCGCGTCGCCGACCCTGCAGCAGAAGCAGCTCGCCTCGGACTCGTCCCTGCAGACCTGGGTCGACGCGGTCAAGGCCGCCAAGGCCCGCACCGGGGACAACCTCGGCGTGAAGTACCCGGTCATCTCGGAGCAGCTCTGGACCGCCGTGCAGAAGGCCGAGAGCGGGTCGGCATCGCCGTCGGACGCGCTGCAGGCAGCGCAACAGGCGGTCGACTCCAAGCTCAGCAACTGACCTGCGCTGACCGCGCAGCACCTGCGCTGACCCCGCAGCACCACCACCCGAACCGACACAACGGAAGCCGACACGTCCATGACGACCGACACGACGTCACTGCACCGGTCGGCTGCGCGCACCCCGGTCGAGGCGGAGGACTCCTCCGCCTCGACCCGGGACCGACGCTCACGCGCGCAGCGACGAGCACAGCTCACGGCCTGGGCGTTCCTCGCCCCGGTGGCCATCTACCTCCTGCTCTTCTACGCGTACCCGCTCTACAAGAACGTCGAACTGAGCCTGCGCAAGTACACCGTCACCTCGTTCATCTCGGGGGACGCCCCCTTCGTCGGGTTCCAGAACTTCGTCCAGGTGTTCACGAGCGCGACCTTCGCCCCGTCGCTCTGGAACACCGCGGTCTTCGTGATCGTCTCGATCGCGGTGCAGTTCGCCCTGGGGCTCGCCCTCGCGGTGTTCTTCCACAAGCGGTTCCCCCTGTCTGGGCTGCTGCGCGCACTGTTCCTGGTGCCGTGGCTGCTGCCCCTGCTGGTGTCGGCGAGCACCTGGTCGTGGATGATGAACAGCGACTCCGGGGTGGTCAACGCCTTCCTGGAGTCCGCCGGCATCGGGCAGATCAACTGGCTGACCTCTCCGCAGTGGTCCTTGGTCGCGGTGCTCATCGCGAACATCTGGATCGGCATCCCGTTCAACCTGGTGATCATGTACTCCGGCCTGCAGGGCATCCCCGAGGAGCTCTACGAGGCGGCGTCGCTCGACGGCGCGAGCGGCTGGCAGCGGTTCTGGCGGATCACCTTCCCGCTGCTCCGGCCGGTGACCGCGATCACCCTGCTGCTCGGCTTCGTCTACACGCTCAAGGTCTTCGACATCATCTGGATCATGACCAAGGGCGGCCCCTCCGGGTCGAGCACCACCCTGGCGATCTGGTCCTACCAGCTGGGCTTCGGCTCGCTGCTCCCCGACTTCAGTTCCGCCGCCACCGTGGGCAACGTCCTCATCGTCATCGCCCTGGTCGTCGGTCTCGTCTACGCGCGCGTGCAGCGCCGCCTGGAGGTGTGAGATGGCTCGTCGACCCCTGTGGCAGACCGCCCTCGGCATCGTGTTCACCGCCGTGATGCTCTTCCCGGTGTACTGGATGGTCAACGTCTCGCTGACGCGGGACCAGGACATGCGGAAGTCCCCGCCGAACCTGCTGCCGTTCGACCCGACCCTGCACGGCTACACGACCGTCCTCGGCCAACAGCTGCCGTTCCTCGGCACGAGCCTGGTCGTCGGACTGGGCACCGTCGTGCTGACCCTCGTGCTGTCGGCACCGGCCGCGTACTCACTCGCCAAGCTCAATCCGCGTGGCGGCACGGTGATGGGGTTCGTGCTCCTCATCGCGCAGATGATCCCCGCGATCATCATGGCGATGGGCTTCTACACGATCTACGTGAAGCTCGGGATCCTGGACACCGTGTGGGGGCTGATCCTCGCCGACTCCACCATCGCGGTCCCGTTCGGCGTGCTGATCTTCTCGGCCTTCATGCGCGGCATCCCCGACGAGCTGCTCAACGCGGCGCGGATCGACGGCGCGAACACGTGGCGCACCTTCACCTCGATCGTGATGCCGGTCAGCCGGAACTCGATCGTCACCGTCTCGCTGTTCAGCTTCCTGTGGGCCTGGTCGGACTTCCTGTTCGCCAACACGCTCGACGGCGGCGGCGACGCCAAGCCGATCACGCTCGGCATCTACGCCTACATCGGCAACAACAACCAGGAGTGGAACTCGATCATGGCCACCGCCGTGGTCGCGTCGATCCCGGCGGCCGTCCTGCTCGTCCTCGCACAGCGCTACGTCGCTGCCGGGGTCACCGCCGGCGCCGTCAAGGACTGACCGCTCCTCCACCTCGTCTGCTCTCCCCAAGGACTCCCTCATGTCGCTGACCCACGTCACAGCCGGACCCACCGGGCCGGTCTCGCCCTCCTCGTCCACGCTCCACCCGCTGCCGCTCGGTGCGCTCCGTCTGACGGGCGGGTACTGGGGGGCCTGGCAGGAGCGGAACGCGGACACGGTGCTGGCGCACTGCGAGTCGTGGATGGAGCGCATCGGTTGGATCGGCAACTTCGACGCCGCTGCGTCCGGCGAACCGTTCGCGCATGCGGGGATCGAGTTCGTCGACTCGGAGGTCTACAAGCTGCTCGAGGCGATGGCCTGGGAACTCGGGCGGACCGGCGACCCGGGGCTGGCGGGCCGGTACGACCGGCTCGTCGCCCGGGTCGCCGCGGCCCAGGAGCCCGACGGGTACCTGCACACGAGCTTCGGCCGGCCGGGCCAGCCGGCCCGGTGGTCGAACCTGGAGTGGGGCCACGAGCTGTACAGCATGGGGCACCTGATCCAGGCGGCCGTCGCCCGGCTCCGGACCGCGGGTGGCGGAGCGTTGGTGGACGTGGCCGTCCGTCTCGCGGACCACCTGATCGAGGTGTTCGGGGACACCGGACGGGAGGCCGTGTGCGGCCACCCGGAGATCGAGCCGGCTCTGGTGGAGCTCGGCCGGGCGGTCGGGGACCACCGGTACGTCCTGTTGGCTCGCCTGTTCGTCGAGCGCCGCGGCCGCGGCCTGCTCGCACCGATCGAGTACGGGCAGGAGTACTTCCAGGACGACGTGCCCGTCCGCCGCGCGCAGGTGCTGCGCGGACACGCGGTCCGGGCGCTGTACCTGGCCGCGGGTGCCGTCGACGTGGCGGTCGAGACCGGGGACGCGGAGCTGCTGCACGCGGTCGAGACGCAGTGGGCGAACACGGTCGCGCGGCGCACCTACCTGACCGGGGCGATGGGGGCGCACCACCAGGACGAGGCGTTCGGCGCGGACTTCGAGCTGCCGCCGGACCGCGAGTACGGCGAGACCTGCGCGGCGATCGCGTCGAACATGCTCTCGTGGCGGCTGCTGCTGGAGACGGGGGAGTCGAAGTACGCGGACCTGATCGAGCGCACCCTGCTCAACGCCGTGATGGTCGCCCCGCGCGAGGACGGTCGGGCGTTCTTCTACGCCAACACGATGCACCAGCGCACCGAGGGCACGGTCCCGCCCGAGGACGAGGTCGTCGCCCGGGCGTTGTCGAGCCTGCGGGCGCCGTGGTTCGAGGTGTCGTGCTGCCCGACGAACCTGGCGCGGACGTTGGCGAGCGTGGAGTCGGTGTTCGCGACGATGACGACCGACGGGGTGCAGCTGCACCAGTACGGCGACTACGACCTCGACCTCACGCTGCCCGGCGGCACCGCGGTCGGGTTCGAGGTCCGCTCGGGCTGGCCGTTCGACGGCACCGTGACGGTGACCGCGACGACCGCGACCGAGCAGCCGGTGGCGCTGCAGTTGCGGGTCCCGGCGTGGGCCGACGGTGCGGAACTGACCACCCCCGACGGGCACCGGAGCGTGCTCGGCGGCGCCTCCGTCACGGTCGATCGGACCTTCGCGGTCGGTGACGAGGTCATCCTCACCGTCCCCGTCCGGGCCCGCATCACCGTGCCGGACCCCCGCATCGACGCGGTCCGCGGCACCGTGGCCGTCGAGCGAGGACCGCTGGTCTACGCGCTCGAGTCGACCGACCTGGGACGGGACGTCCGCGACGTCGTCGTCCTGACCGACGCGCCGGTGCAGGACCACGGGCCGGACGACGTCCGCGTCGCGGTGGCGACCCGCACCGTCCACGGTGGGTCGGGCCTCCCGTACGGGTCACCGGACACCGAGACCACGTTCGACGACACGGTCCGACTCGTGCCGTACGCGACCTGGGGCAACCGCGGACCCTCCACCATGCGGGTCTTCCTGCCCACCGAATGACTCGTCCCGGGATCACCCGGGACCGAACAAGGAGGAAGCAATGACGCATCTTCGACCACCAGTCCGATCCGGACGCCGACGAGCCCGATCGCGCCGGATCGCAGCGGTCCTCGCCGCACTCGCGGTCACCGGGACGGCCGCCTTCGGGTTCGGGGCCACCGCTCCGGCCTTCGCGGCCGGCAACACGCTGACCGTCAACGTGGGGACCACCGTCCGCCCCGTGACCCACGTCGCAGCCGGCGGCCTGTACGGCGTCGACACCGGCAGCACCCCGCCGCTGAGCCAGCTGTACCCGCTGCACGTCAACACCTTCACGCAGCCGCCGCCCGGCACCCAGCAGCTCGGCAACGGTGCCACCAGCCCCTGCTGCGACGGCCTGCAGGTCGCCGGGAAGATCACTGCCGCCGGTGGGCAGCAGTACCTCCGGCTGCCCGACGTCTTCAGCACCTTCCCCTACAACTGGGTCAGTTGGGCGGACTGGGAGTCGAAGATCAAGACGATGATCACGGCCCGGGTGAACGCGACCAGCACGACGAACATCTCCGGCTACGAGATCTGGAACGAGCCGGACGCGAACTGGACGACCAGCACGAAGAACGACCCGAACGCCGGCAGTTACCTCGACATGTGGACGCGGACCTACCGCGACATCCGTGCAGTCGACACGCTCACCCCGATCATCGGGCCGGGCGCCAGCGTCTACGACCACGACTTCATGCTCGCGTTCCTCACGAACGCGAAGAACACGAACACGCTGCCCTCGGTCGCGGTGTGGCACGAGCTCCAGGACTTCAGCTACCAGAACGTCCAGGCGCACGTCACCGACTACCGCGCCATCGAGGACTCCCTCGGGCTGCCGCACATCCCGATCTCGATCAACGAGTACGCCTCGCCCGGGCAGGTCGACCAGCCGAGCATCGGTGTCCACTACATGGCCTCGTTCGAGCGGGCCGGGATCGCGAACGCCGAGCGTGCCTACTGGTACGAGGCCGGCACGATGGACGGGCTGCTGTACAACAACCTGCCGACTGCGTCGTACTGGGCGTACAAGTGGTACGGCGACCAGTCCGGCAACGTCGTCCAGACCGTGCCCCAGTCGTACCTGGACGGGGTCGCCTCCTACGACGCGAGCCGCAAGCAGGTCAACGTCGTCTTCGGTGGTGACAGCGGTTCGAACACGATCAAGGTGAACGGGCTCTCCGGGCTCGGCAGCCAGGTCTCGGTGCAGCTCTCGTCCACCAACACCACGGGGCGCATGACGAACCAGGCCGCGCCGAACGCCGTGTCGACGACGACCTACACCGTCGTCAACGGGTCGATCACGGTGCCGGTGTCGAACATGGACGCGGTCGCGGCGTACCAGCTGCTCATCACCCCGACCACGGGTGCGACGTCCTACCAGCAGACGTACGAAGCGGAGAACGCCACGGTCGTCAACGCGGCCCGGCTGTCCTCGTCGACGGCGTCGAACGGGGGCTACGTCGGACGCATCGACAACTCCGGTGATGCCCGCACGGACAGCTTCGTGGACTTCCTGGTCAACGTGCCGACCGCCAAGGCGTACACGATGACCATCAAGTACGCGAACGCCACCGGCGCGACCGCGACGCAGGGACTCGCCTACAACGGCGGCGGGTTCTCCACGGTGAGCTACCCGCCGACCACGTCCGGCTGGGGGAACCCGACCGGCAGTGTCGACGTCACGGTGCAGCTGCAGGCCGGCTACAACATGATCCGGCTCGCCAAGGGCTCGCCGAACTACGCCGGCGGCACCGGCTACGCCGAACTGGACAGCATCCGCCTGCAGTAGGAGGACGCCGTCCG
>NZ_MJGI01000004.1:227238-240643 GCF_001864835.1 Curtobacterium sp. MCBA15_001
CCGTCCGACGGTGCGTCCGTCAGGAGCGCGACGGGTCGCCGGCCTCGAGCACCTGCCGGAGCTCGGCGAAGCGTGGCAGGGCCCGCGCCAGGTCCTGCCGTGCCCGAGGGTCGAGCGTCTGCATCGCGGCGACGAGCACCTGTTCGGCGGCGGCGTCGTAGACCGCCAGGCGGTCGCGGGCCAGGTCGGTCAGCCCGACCTCGGTGCTGCGTCCGTCGCCCGCAGCGAGGCGCCGTTCGACCAGGCCGTCGCGCTGCATCGCCGCGACCAGGTTGCTGACGGTGGAGCGTGCGAGGCCCAGCGCGCGGCCGATCCGGGTCGGGCTGGACCAGCCGTCCTCGTCCAGGCGGCGGAGCACCTCGATCTGTGCGTCGGGGATCTCGGGGAGCGCCCCGGTCCGGCGCGCGGTCGTCAGGAGCGCGCGGCGGAACGGTCCGACCTCCGCGCTGAGCCGTCGCGCGACGAGCGCCAGGTCGAGGTCGCTCCGGTCGGTGTCCACATGCTCAGGGTATCGCCATGAAAAACGCTTGCAACAAACGCATTCCGAGAGCAAACTCGAAGCATGACCATCACCACGAGCGTTGCGCACCCCGTCCCCACCCAGGACCTCTCCGGCATCGTCGGACACCGGTTCATCTACACCTACGCCAACGGCTGGCAGTACGAGATGTACGTCAAGAACGCCACCACGATCGACTACCGGATCCACACCGGCATGGTCGGCGGCCGGTGGGTCAAGGACCAGCAGGTGGACCTCGTCATGCTGACGGCCGGCGTCTACAAGGTGTCGTGGAACGAGCCGACCGGCACCAGCGTCGTCGTGAACGTCGTCCCGGGAGAGCGCGTCCTGCACGGCACGATCTTCTTCCCGCACTGGGTGGAGGAGGACGGCAGCAAGACCGTGCTGTTCCAGAACGACCACCTCGACCAGATGCGCGCGTACCGTGACCAGGGTCCGACCTACCCGATCTACGTCGTCCCCGAGTTCGCCCACATCACCCTGTTCGAGCACGTCGGGCAGGACGACGACACGGTGATCGACACCGCACCGGCCGACCTGCCCGCGGGCTTCGCCGACCGGAGCAACTGACCATGCAGGACCTCCTCACGACGCCGTCGGTGCCGATCGCGCCGGTCACGCTCGACGACCGCGGCCACGTCCTGCGCGGCTGGGAGTACGGCACGGTGCGACCGGATGCCGCCGCGGTGCTGCTCGTGCACGGGTTCGGTGACTCGGACACCGGGGCGCGCCAGCTGTTCGTGCAGACCGCGCGCACCCTGGCCGGGCGGGGCGTCGGCGTGCGGTCGTACTCCCGGCTCGGACACGGGGCGAGCGACGGTGACTTCATCGACGTCACCATCGGGGACGAGGTCGCCCAGGTCACCGGCATGATCGAACGGCTCGCCGCCGACGCGGGCGGGCCGGTGCACGTCGTCGCCCACAGCCTGGGTGCCGTGGAGTCGGCGATGGCCGCCGCCGGGGTCCCCGACCTCGTCCGGTCCCTGACGCTGTGGTCGCCGGCCGGTGTCGTGGTGGACGACATCACCGTGCACGACGCGATCATGGGGCAGCCGATCGCCCCGGTCCGGCAGCGCGGGTGGTTCGACTTCGGCGGGACCGCGCTCGGGCCGGCGTTCATCGACGAGGTCCAGGCGGGCCTCGACCCGTACGGCGTCGCGGCCGGGTACCGCGGGCCCGCGATGGTCGTGCACGGCACGGCGGACGCGATCGTGCCGGTGGCGTACGGGCAGCGGTACGGGGAACTGCTGCCGGGGGCGACCTTCGTCCCGGTCGAGGGCGCCGACCACGGCTGGTCGTCCGTGCCGCTCCGCGCCGAGCTGCTCCGGCGCCTGGTGGCGTTCACCGGCGTCTGACGGGCGGCTGCTGGCCGGCACCCGGTGCGCGCCCTGCGCCGACGCGCCGGGCGCGCACCGGGCCTCCAGGCAGATCTGAACCATCCGGGCGGCTGTCTCGTCGTCAGGGTATGGGACTCTCCAAGCGCACCAAGATCGTCATCGGCATCGCCTCGGGCGTCGTCGTCATCGCCGCCGCGGCCGTCGTCGCCGGCCCGGTCATCTACGCGAACACCGTCAACAGCCAGGCCGAGGCCGCGCCGTCCATCAGCGCCACCGGCTCGGGCAAGCTCGACGCAGCGGATGCCGACGGCACCTGGACCAGCCAGGGCTCGTCGTACGCTGGCTACCGTGTGCACGAGGTCCTGCAGGGCAACGACGTGAACGTCGTCGGGCGGACGAAGGACGTCCAGGGCACCGCGACGGTCGCCGACGGCCAGCTCACGAAGGCCACGGTCGAGGTGCAGGTCGCGAAGATCGCCACCCCCGAGTCCGCCCGCGACGAGTACTTCCGCCAGAAGGCCCTCGAGACGGACAAGTTCCCGACGGCGACCTTCACGCTGACGAAGCCCGTCGACGTCGCGCAGGCCCTCGACGGCACGAAGCAGGACGTCACCCTCACCGGCACTATGGACATGCACGGCGTCGAACGCCCCGTCACCGCGGACGCGCAGGTCGCGGTCGGTGACGGCGGCACCGTGCAGGTCGTCGGCTCGGTGCCGGTCACGTTCGAGGACTACGGCGTGACGGCCCCCTCGCTCGGCTTCGTGACCGTGGACGGGAAGGGCTCCGTCGAGTTCTCCCTCGACCTCGGGAAGTGACCGTGACGAGCCGTTCCGCCGACGAGCTGCTGCAGGCGCTCTACCGGGAGCACGGTGACGCGCTCACCCGGTACGTGCGGCACCTCAAGCGGAGCGGCTCGGGCGTCGCTGCGGGGGACGGCGTCGAGGGGGTCGAGGACGTCGTGCAGGAGACGATGGTCCGCGCCTGGCAGCGGCCGAACGTCCTCGAGCGCGCACCCGACAGTGCGCGTGCGTGGCTGTTCACGGTGGCCCGCAACCTGGTCGTCGACCAGGCCCGCTCGGCCCGGAACCGCCGCGAGACCGGGACGGACCAGCCGGTCGAGCGCGCCGAGGCCGACCGCACCGACGCCGTGCTGGACCGGATCGTCGTCGCCGACGCACTGGCCTCGCTGACCCCGGACCACCGGCGCGTGGTCGTCGATGCCTACTGGCTCGGCCACACCGTGTCCGAGATCGCCCGGCGCCACGACGTCCCCGAGGGCACCGTCAAGTCCCGGCTGCACTACGGGCTGCGAGCCATCCGACTCGCGCTGCAGGAACGAGGAGTGACCCGATGACGGACGACCGCTTCGCGGAGTGGGACGCCGCGTACGTGCTCGGTTCGCTGGACTCCGACGAACGGCTGGAGTACGAGCGGCACCTGGAGACGTGCGACCGCTGTGCGGCCGCCGTCGCCGAGCTGGTCGGCCTGCCGGGGCTGCTCGGCAAGCTGTCGGCCGAGCAGGCCGTCGCGATCGCGGAACCGGACGGGAGGCCCGAGGCGCGTCCGGAGAGCACCCTCGCCGCCGTCGCGCACCGCGTCCGGCACCGGCGGCGCACCCGCCGGGTCTGGGTCGGTGTCACGGCTGGCCTGGCGGTCGTCGTGGCCGTGCTCGGTGGCCTCGCCGTCGGCACCGCCGGTGAGCGGAGCGCCTCGGTGCAGGCCGGCGCCTCGGGGGGGCCGTCCGCTGCTGCCTCGGCGGCGGCGGACCGGTACGCGATGGTCGGCGCGCAGGGACTCGACGTCGACCTGGCCGTCAGCGGCGAGCAGTGGGGCACCCGCTTCGACTGGGGCTGCTCGTACGGCGGCCGGACCTGGGCCGCGGACGGGTCGGTGATGTACGACCTGGTCGTGGTCCGGACGGACGGCAGCACGACGACGATCGCCTCGTGGACGGCCGCGGGTGCCGATGCCCGCGGGCTCTCCGCCTCGACCGACATCGCCCGGTCGGACATCGCGAGCGTCGAGGTGCGGCTCCGTGGGCACCAGGACGTGCTGGCGGGGGTCGATCTGTAGCGCGAGCGCCTGCGTCGGCGCACGCGCCGAGCGCCCGCGCCTGCGGCTGCACCTGGGTCTGCGGCGGCGCCTGGGTCAGCCGACGCGGTGCAGGTGCGCGACGATCGCGCGGTGGTCGCTGCCGCCGAGCGTCTGCACGTCGGTCCGCACGGCGCGCCACTGCTCCGTCGCCAACACGTGGTCGATCGCACCGCCGAGCCAGGTCGGTGCCGAGGTTGGCCAGGTCGCGGTGCTCGTCGTGCTCGCCGCCGCGTCACGGCACCCGGCAGGCGGGGCGAACAGGCCGTGGTCGACGGTCGCGTTGAAGTCCCCGGCCACCACGGCGTCCCCGCGGCACCCGGACAGTCCGGCCGGCACGTCGTGCCGCCAGCGGCCCATGTCGGCGGCGTTCGGGATCGGCGGGTTCGTGTGCACGGCGACGAAGCGCGGCCCGTCCCCGTCGACCGGGACCGCGGCGACCGACCCGAGCGTGGTCGCGGCCGCGCGCACCTGCCGGTAGCTCCCGAGCCGTTGGTCCACGAGCAGGGTCGTCGCCGAGCTCGCGGTGTCGCCGACCTGCACGCCGAACCGCTGGAAGTCGAGGCCCGCGCGGGACAGCGCCCGCTGCAATGCCGCGGCCCGGGCGGCGTCGGTCTCCGGCATCATCACGACCTGGATCCCGTTGCGCCGGACGAAGTCGACGAACGCGGTGTCGCCGACCAGCCCGTGCTCGGTGTTGAAGCCCGCGACGACCAGGTCCGACCGTGCGCTCGAGGGGCCCGGGGAGACCGAGCGGACCACGCCGATGCCGACCTGGGCGACGGCACAGACGACGAGCACGAGCGCGGGGACGACCACCCAGGCGACGCGCTGCCGCACCAGCCGCAGCACGACGGCGACGAGCAGCAGGGCGCCCGCGCCGACGGCCACGCCGATCGCGGTGACGCCACGCAGGGCCACGAGCTGCGCGGGCCCGATCAGCGTCGACACGCCGAACACCGCCGGGACGAGCAGGACGACCCCCGCGGCGGCGACGAGCCCGGCGAGTGTCCAGCGGAGGATGCGAGACGCCCGGCGCACCGTGCTCACGCCAGTCCGGCGGCCGCGGCGCGGAGCTCGGCCAGCGCGCTCAGGGCGTGCTGGGCGAGGCCGTCGTCCGCGTCCGCCTGGCCGCTCGACCACCGCTCGAAGCCCTGCTTGAACGCCAGGACGCCCATCTCGCTCGCCAGGCGTGCCGGCGCCTCGGCGACGCCGCGGGCGGCGAGCGCCTCGGCCATCGCCGCGGCCATCCCGACCTGCTTCAGGGCGTCGCGCTCCTGCAGTTCGGCGCTCGCGGCGACGGCCACACGCAGGCGGGGACCGAGTTCGCGGTTCGCCGGGCCCATCTCGGCCGACGCGAGTTCGAGGCCTGCGGCGACGGCGGCCAGCGGCGTGCTGTCGGCGGGTGCGGCGGTGATCCCCTCGGCGAGCAGACGGCTCAGGGTCTCCTGCCCGGCCACCAGGAGCTCGCGCTTGTCCGGGAAGTGCCGGAAGAACGTGCTCTTCGTCACGCCCGCGCGCTCGGCGATCTGCGTGACGGTCGTGTCGTCGTAGCCCTGGTCGGAGAACAGATCGACGGCGGCCAGCACGAGGCGTTCGCGTGCTCCGGACTCCCAGCGTGGCATGGGTCCAGCATACTGACGGGACAAGAGTCCCATCACGGGTGTACCGTGACGGGACAACAGTCGCATCACCCTCGAGGAGCACCCATGCACGTCTTCGTCACCGGCGGGACCGGGACCATCGGCACCGCCGTCGTCACCGAGCTCGTCACCGCCGGACACGCCGTCTCCGCCCTGGCCCGGTCCGACGTCTCGGCCGCCAGGCTCACCGCGTCAGGCGCGACCCCCGTCCCCGGATCGCTCTCGGACCTCGACGTCCTGCGCGCGGGGGCCGCCGCGGCCGACGGCGTGGTCAGTCTGGCCTTCGCCGACGACTACGACTCCGCCGAGGGACTGCAGGCCGCCATCCGGCAGGAGTCCGCCGCGATGGAGGCCCTCGGCTCGGCGCTGGTCGACACCGACCGCCCGTTCGTGGTGGTGTCCGGCACCCCGTGGATCGCCGGCCGTGCCGCGGTCGAGTCCGACCCGCTGCCGCTCGAGGGTCCGGTCGCCGGTCGGGCGCGGTCCGTGCTGGCCGCCCTGGCGCTCGCCGATCGTGGCGTCCGGGTGTCCGCGATCCGCCTGCCGCGCACGGTGCACGCCGACGGGGCCGGCGGTTTCGCGGGCATCCTCACCGAGACCGCCCGGCGCTCCGGGGTCGCCGGCCACCCGGGCGACGGCGAGCAGCGGTGGCCCGCGGTGCACGCGCGCGATGCCGCCGTGCTGTTCCGCCTGGCGCTCGAGTCGGCACCGGCGGGGTCGGTCTGGCACGCGGTCGACGACGAGGGCGACCGCGTCATCGACATCGTCCGGGTCATCGGCCGTCGGCTCGGGCTGCCGGTCGAGCGGGTCGCGGACGACACCTTCGGGCCGTTCGGGCCGATCTTCGCGATGGACCAGCCGGCGTCGAGCGCGCACACGCGCAGTGCGCTGGGCTGGACGCCCACGCACCCGCGCTTGCTGGCGGACCTGGAGGCGCTGCGGCCCTGACGGTCGCCGCCTGTCCGCTCGCACGGCGCGGCGGTGACCCCACGGCGGACCGGAGGCGCGGTGCGAGCTGGCACTGGGCCTCCCGTCCGCAGCGCGGTCACCAGCCGAGCGTGCCCGGCTCGCCCTTGAACGGCCCGACCACCTTCGCGGTGATCCAGCCGCCGTAGAAGTCGCCGGCCTGGGCGGCGACCCGTTCGCCGTCGACCTCGCACGCATCCATCTGGCTCGGGTACACCGCGACCCGACCGACCAGCTCGGCGTAGCCGGGTTCGGGGGTGGGGTAGTACCAGGCCGCGCGGGGCAGGGTGACGTCGCCGCCGTGCACGTCCTGGTACTTCGCGCGGCCCTTGAACTCGCACATGCTCGTGCCCTCGGCCGGGGTCAGCGCGCCGTCGACGAAGTCCTCCGTGGGCAGGTAGTACACCGGCGGGTGGCTCGTCTCGAGCACGCGGACCGCGTTGGTCGTGTCGGCGATGACCTCGCCGCCCAGACGGACGACGATCCGCTCGCCGGTGGGCTCGAGCCGGGGCGGACGCGGGTAGTCCCAGACGGACTCCTGCCCGGGGCCGGGGGTGACGGGAGCGGGGTGGCCGGGCCAGCGAGGTGTCATGCGACCGGTCTACGCGACCCGGTCGGGAACCACGTCAGAGCGCTCGGAGGAAGGCCAGCAGGTGCTCGTCGAACACGTCCGGCTGGTCCAGGTTCGTCGCGTGCCCGGCGTCCTCGATGACGACCGCGCGGCCGTGGGGGTTGTCCCCGACGGCGGCTGCCGCGTGCGAGCACGGCCAGAGCTGGCTGTCCCGCCCGGCGACCATCGCGAAGGGCACGTCCAGCCGCGCCACCACGTCCCGCCAGTCCTGCAGGCCGTGGTCGCGGAGCAGGCGGACGGTCTCCGGGGCGTTCGGCGTGCGGACTGCCGGGAAGCCGCCGATGCGCTCGACCAGCCGCCGGACGCCGGGCGCCGCCGGGTCCACCCGGGCGCCGCGACCCGTGTCGGGGATGCCGTCGTCGAAGAAGGTGCCGCTGTCCTCGGGCGTCATGCCGTAGAAGCCGTGTGACCACGCCGCGTCGTTGACCAGCTTCGGGGTCTGGTCGATCGTCAGCACGCCCGCGACCCGGCTCGTGCCGAACAGGTCCACCATCGCCCAGATCGTCGACGCTCCCATCGACTGCCCGACCAGCACGGCGTCCTCCAGCCGCAGGTGGAGGAGCAGCTCGTGCAGGTCGGCACCGTGTCGGGCGATGCGCTGCCCCCACAGCACGTCCGCACTCGCGCCGTGGCTCCGACGGTCGAACGCGACGACGCGGTGTC
Source organism: Curtobacterium sp. MCBA15_001 (assembly GCF_001864835.1). Taxonomy (GTDB): domain Bacteria; phylum Actinomycetota; class Actinomycetes; order Actinomycetales; family Microbacteriaceae; genus Curtobacterium. The sequence continues at coordinate 235,093 of NZ_MJGI01000004.1, forward strand.
CCGCCGCCAGCAGGCTGTCCTCCTGCAGGGCCCAGCCCGTCGCCGGCATCGCGTACCCCGCGACGAGGACGACCGTGCGCCCGGGGGCGGCCGTGTGTGCGGGGGTCGTGTCGGTGTACGCCAGCCGTGCGCCGTCCGACGACGTGAACGTCGGCATCAGAACGCCTTGCCGGGGTTGAGCGTGCCAGCGGGGTCGAGGGCGTCCTTGACCGCGCGGTGCATCGCGACGACCCGCTCGCCGAGCTCCTCGCGCAGCCCGGGGAGCTTCAGCAGGCCGACCCCGTGCTCGCCCGTGACCGTCCCGCCGAGGTCCAGGCAGTCGGCGACGATCGCGTCGAAGGCCGCCTTCGCCCGGGCCTTCGCGGCGTCGTCACCCTCGGGCGCGATGATCAGCGGGTGCAGGTTGCCGTCCCCGGCGTGCGCGATGTTGGCGATCGTCACGGCGTTCGCGGCCGCGGTCGCCTGGATGCGGCGGAGCATCTCGGGGACGGCGCTACGCGGCACGCAGACGTCCTCGGTGAGCACCGGGCCGAGTCGTTCGAGCGCGGGGTAGGCCAGACGGCGGGCCTGGAACAGCCGGGCGATCTCGTTCGGGTCCGTCGCCCGTTCGACGTCCGTGCCGCCGGCGTCCGCGAACACCTGGGCGACGTGGTCCGCGATCGCGTCCCCGGCGGCGCCGCGTTCATCGACCCGGGCGAGCAGCAGCGTGTCGACGTCCGACGGCAGCCCGAGGTGCATCCAGTCGTCGACGGCGCGCAGGCAGGTACGGTCCACGATCTCGAGCGCGGCGGGCACGATCCCGGCGCGGGAGATCGCTGCGACCGCGTCCCCGGCGGCGGTCAGCGACGGGAAGTACCCGATCACGGCACGTTCGTCACGCCCGGCCAGGGGGAGGAGCTTGACGGTGACGCTCGTCACGATGCCGAGCGTCCCCTCGGACCCGACCATCAGCGCCGTCAGGTCGTACCCCGCGACGCCCTTCGCGGTGCGGCGGCCGAGCTCGACGACCGAACCGTCGGCCAGCACCACGGTCAGGCCGAGCACGTAGTCCCGCGTGACGCCGTACTTGACGCAGCAGATGCCGCCAGCGTTCGTGGCGACGTTGCCGCCGATCGTCGAGATCGCGGAGCTCGCTGGGTCCGGCGGGTACCAGAGCCCGTGCTCGGCGACCGCCGCGCGCAGGGCGTCGTTGACGACACCGGGCTGGGTGACGGCGTAGCGCTCGTCGGTGTTCACCTCGAGGACCTCGTCCATGCGCTCGAGCGAGAGCACGATCGAGTGCTCGACGGCGTTCGCACCACCCGACAGTCCGGTGCCGGCACCCCGCGGCACGACCCGGACCCCGGCAGCGGCGGCCCAGCGCACGGCGGCGACGACGTCGTCGGTGCTCTCCGCCAGCACGACCGCGAGGGGACGGTGGTGCTCGGCCCACTCGGCGTCGTCGTGGCGGTAGCGGTCCAGGGACTCCGGGTCGCGCAGGACCCGATCCGGTGCGAGCAGTCGGTCGAGGGCGGTGGTGTCGACGGGGTGCGTCAGGGTCATGGCGGTGCAGGTCCTCCCGGTGCGAGGCGGTGCGCGGCGGGGCGCGGCGGTGCGCGGCGGTGCGCGGCGGTGCGTGACGGTGCGCGGCGGTGCGTCCGGACGACCCTACGCCCGCCAGTCGCTCGATCGCACTGCCGTCGCCGTCAGGGTCGCGTCATGTCCTCGACGCTCCGCATCGCCGTCGCCAGGATCGTCAGCACCGGGTTCACCCCGCCGTTCGTCACGTGCACGGAGCCGTCCGTGACGCGCAGGTTGTCGTGCCCCCACACCCGGCCGTGGTCGTCGACGACGGAGTGCGACGGGTCCGAGCCCATGCGCAGGGTGCCGGCCTGGTGCTGCCCGCCGGACGGTCCGACGGGGGTACCGCCGACCTCGGCGACCCGGACCGCTCCGGCAGCGCGGAGCCATTCGGCGCTGCGGGCACTCGTCGCGTCGCGGGCGCGGAGGTCCTCGGCGTGCACACTGCCGCTGAGCCGGGCGACCGGGATGCCGTACCGGTCCACGACGTGCTCGTCGACCCGCACCCGGGAGTCCGCCGACGTGACCTCCTGGATCGGGCCCATCAGCCGCATGGTCCGCCGCACGAGGTGCCGCATGCCGTCCTTCGACGCTGCACCTGCACGGGGGAGCAGCCCAGCGGCCACCAGGTACCGGTACGTGTTCGAGGGCGTCGCCACGAACTCGTTCGCGAGCATGCCCCCGCCGACGATGCCGTCGGTGCCGTGCCGATGGTCGGTCGTCGCGATGGACGGTCCCGGTCCGACCAGGTCCTCGACCACGTCGTCGAACAGCCCCGTCGCTCCGCCGTAGACGTGTCCCTGCAGGTGGCGTCCGACCATGTCCGCGCGGTTGCCGATGCCCGTCGGCTCCTGGTCGCTCCGGCTGTTGAGCAGGAGCCGCGCGGACTCGATCGCCCCCGCGGCCACGACCACCTCGGCCGCGTCGACGTCCCGCGACCAGTCCCGTCCGTCTGCCGTGCCGACGAGGGTCACGCCGACGACGCGGCCGGCGCCGTCGGTGCGCAGTCGGGCCGCCCGTGTCCGGAGCACGACCTGCGCCCGGCCGGTGGCGAACGCCCGCGTCAGCATGGTGTTCTGCGACCCGTTCTTGGCGTCGACCGGGCACGCGAAGCCGACGCACTGGTTGCACCCGGCGCAGGCGCGGCGTCCGAGCCACGGCGTGCTGTTGATCAGCAGCGGCACGTGCACGGTGCCGAAGCCGAGCGTCGCAGCGGCCGCCGCCAGACGTTCTCGTGAAGGCCCGGCGGCCACGGGTGGCATCGGCAGCGGCCGGGACCGCGCTCCGGCCCACCGCCCGTCGTCGCTCCCGCCGCTCACCCCGACCTCCCACTCGGCCCGGGCGTAGTACGGCTCGAGGTCGTCGTACCCGATCGGCCAGTCCCGCAGCGCACTGCCGTCCGGGACCCCGTACGTCGACGCCATCCGCAGGTCGAGCGGCGCGAACCGCCACGCCTGCGCCCCGTACACCCGGGTCCCGCCCCCGGCGGTCGCGGCGTTGGCGTTCCAGCCCGGGTCGGACGGTCGGATCGTCAGCTGCGTGCGACCGTCGTCACGGACGCGGACGTCCCGGTCGTCGGTGGGGCCGGACCGGGGGAGCAGCCCCCAGTCGGACCGCGGGTTCCGCAGGTGGTCCTCGGCGAGCTCGCCGGTCGACGGCCAGTCGCCGGCCTCGACGACCAGGACGCGGCGTCCGGCCTCGGCGAGTCCGCAGGCCGCCACGCCCCCACCCGCGCCGGAGCCGATGACGACGGCGTCGTACCGGTCCTCCAGCGCCGCGGGGTGCACGGTGGTCGGGCGTGCGGTGTCGACGGGGACCGGGACGGGCCATCCGCCGATCGGCTCCGGGTGCCAGTCGACCATCCGCCACGAGGCCGCGTCCGCGTTGCCGCCGTTCGCCGGGTCCGCGTAGTGGCCGCCCGCGACGAGCTCGGCGAACCAGTCCCAGTGCGTGCTGGTCGTCCCGTGCTCGGCGACGTCGTCGAACCGGGCGCCCCACTCCGGCCGCTCGACCAGCAGCGACTGCAGGAACGCCATCGCGCCGGCCTGGCTGGCGGACGGGCGGTCGTCCGCCGGCACCACCGTGTCGACGAGGGCGACCAGTCGGTCGTCGAGTGTTCCCTGCACGCGTGGCTCCTTCGCCAGTCGGGATCGCCAGTCGGGATCGCCAGTCGGGGGTCGTCGGTCAGTCCAGGCAGAACTCGTTGCCCTCGACGTCCTGCATCACCAGACACGACTCGTCCTCGTCGTCCGCGGGCAGGAGTCGCACCCGGGTCGCGCCGAGTGCCTCCAGGCGAGCGCCCTCGGCCTCCAACGCCCGCAGCCGCTCGTCGCCGACGAGACCGGTGCCGACGCGGACGTCCAGGTGCACCCGGTTCTTGACGACCTTGCCCTCGGGGACCCGCTGGAAGAACAGCCGCGGTCCGATGCCGGCCGGGTCCGACGCGGCGCTGGCGGCCAGGTCCAGTTCGTAGCCGAGGACCGCCGCCCAGAACGTCGCGACCCGCGCCGGGTCCGCGCAGTCGAAGGTGACCTGGACCGTCCGCGCCGTCGCCATGTCGCCACCGTACCGGTGACCGTCGACGGACGGGAGGCTCCCCACCGGACCGGCACCGAGCCTCCCGTCCGCACCGGGGTGCGTTGCGTCGCACGGCCGGGCGGTGTAGATTTTTGAACGTGTTCGAAAACGGCGACCAGCAGCTCCCGAAGCGGGAGCGCACGCGCGCGACCATCCGCGCGGTGGCGATCCGTTCCCTGCGCGAGAAGGGCTACGACGCCACCACGATGCGCGGCATCGCGGACGAGGCCGGCTTGTCCGTCGGCAACGCCTACTACCACTTCCCGACGAAGGACCACCTGGTCCAGGAGCTCTACGTCGACGTGCAGCAGGAGCACCGCGCGGTCGCGCTCCCGCTCCTCGACACCACCGACGGCCTGACCGCCCGGGTCGGCATCGTCGTCCGCACCGGGCTGGCGAACCTGACCGGGTACCACGCGATCGCCCCGCAGTTCCTGTCGGCCGCGATGGCGCCGGACTCCCCGATCAACCCGCTGTCGGGGGAGTCCTCCGAAGCACGCGACCTCGTGCTCGACCTGTTCCGCCAGGCCGTCGCCGGCTCGCGGCAGAAGCTGCCCGCCGACCTGGCCGAGGACCTGCCGACCGCGCTGTGGACGGGGTACCTCCTCTTCGCGCTGTTCTGGACGTACGACACGTCCGAGGGGCAGCGCCGGACCGCCCGCCTGGTCGACGCCGTGCTCGGGGTTCTGCGGTTCGCGCTGCCGATGCTGCGCCTCCGCCCGTTCCGCTCGACGGTCACCGAGATCGCCGGCATCGTCGCCGGGCGTGCAGCATGAACCGCGCGCTGCCCGTCCCCACCTGGAGCTGGCGGGCGAGTGTGCGACTCGAAGTCCGTGCCCTCGGGTGGATGTTCGGCGCGACGCTGCCGGCGGCGACCGTCGTCGGCGTCCTCGTGGGGTCCGCCGTCCCCGACTTCGGGACCGACGACACTTGGGGCTCGACCGCGGTGGGTGCCGTCGGGTCAGCCGTGTACATGGACTTCTGGTCCCTCGTCCCGGCGGTGGTCGCGGCGGCCATCGCCCTGCCGTTCACGATGGTGCTCGGCATGCTGATGCGGCCGGTCCGCCGCCGCGGGCTGCACGTGCTCGGCACGGCGGTGCTCGCGGCGGCGCTCGCCGCGGTGCCTGCCGCCGTCTGGCCGCCGACGTGGCCGCTGTTCGCCGTGGTCGCCCCGGCCGCCGGGTCGGCCGGGGCGCTCGCCCGCATCGGGGGCTTCCGGCGTGCGGACCGTGCGGCGTCGGCGTCGGCGTCGGCGTCGCGGTCGGGACCGGCTGCCGCGGCCGCGCCGGACGCTCGCCTGTCGTCGTGAGAGCGACAGTGCGCGACCGTCGGCGGGCATCCGGTCCGCGAAAGCGACAGTTCGCGGCCGATGTCCGGCGGGGAACTGTCGCTTTCGCGACACAGACCGCGGGAC
>NZ_MJGI01000005.1 GCF_001864835.1 Curtobacterium sp. MCBA15_001
ACCGGGCCTCCAGGCGGTTCCGTTCGCCGCCGCTACGGCGTCAGCAGCAGCTTGCCGATGACCTCGCCGCCCGCGATCCGACGGTGGGCCTCGCCCGCCTGGGCGAGCGGCAGCACCGCGTCGACCACGGGCCGGACGCTGCCGTCCTCGACGAAGGGCCAGACGTGCTCGCGGACCGCGGCGACGATCGCGGCCTTCTCGGCGAGCGGCCGGGCACGCAGCGTGGTGCCGCTGATCGTGGCGCGTTGCTGCATCATGAGGCCGAACGGCAGGGTCGCCTCGGAGCCGCTGCCCGCCGCGATCACGGCGAGGTGTCCGTTCGGCGCCAGGACCTCCAGGTTCCGCTGCAGGTAGGCGGGCCCGACCACGTCGAGCACCACGTCCACGCCGACGCCGTCCGTGAAGTCGCGCGCCCGGGCGACGAAGTCCTCGGACCGGTGGTCGATCACCAGGTCCGCGCCGAGCTCGCGCGAGGCCGCGACCTTGCGGTCACCACCGGACGTCGCGACGACCCGTGCGCCGAGGGCCTTCGCCCAGAGCACCGCGTGCGAGCCCATGCCCCCGGTCCCGCCGTGCACCAGCAGTGTCTGCCCAGGACGGAGCCCAGCGATCATGCCGATGTTCGAGTACACGGTGCACGCGGCCTCGGGGAGCGCGGCTGCCTGCACGAGGTCGAGCCCGTCGGGCACCGGGAGCAGCTGCGACGCCGGGACGACCGCGAGCGACGCGTACCCGCCACCGGCCAACAGCGCGCAGACGCGGTCGCCGACGGACCAGCCCTCGACGTCCGGGCCGAGCGCGCGGACCGTGCCGGAGACCTCGAGGCCCAGGACCTCGGACGCTCCGGGCGGCGGCGGGTAGTTGCCCTGGCGCTGCTGCAGGTCGGCGTTGTTCACGCCGGCGGCGGCGACCTCGACCAGCACCTCGCCCCGGCCGGGTGTGGGGTCGGCCAGGTCGGACAGGGTCAGGACGGACTCGTCGCCGGGGGCGTCGAAGGTGATGGCGTGCATGCCCTCGACGCTACGCGGCGCCGGACGCGGACCCTGTGCGCCGTCCGTGTCGAGCGAGCTCCAGTCGCAGATGTCGACGATCCAGAGCGACCCGACCACCGCGGTCGCGAAGCTCAAGGAGTTCGACGCCAAGCTCAAGACGGCCACCGACGAGGTCACGAACCCGGACGTCCACGACGCGGCGAACGGTTTCGAGGGCTCGTTCTCGAAGCTCGTCACGCAGCTCGAGGCCTTCGCGAAGGACCCGCAGTCGGCGGACTCGGCCGCGCTGCAGTCGTCGATCTCCGACGTGCAGCAGTCGACCCAGGACATGAGCAAGGTCTGCGGCTGACCGCAGCAGATCGCACGACGCGCCCCGGGCCTCCAGGACAGGAGGCTCGGGGCGCGTCGCGTCCGCGGGCTGCGGTCAGGCCGTGGCGGCCTGGGACCGGTCGAGCCGGTCCACCTCCTCGGGGCGGAGCTTGACGGTGGCCGCCGTCACGGAGTCCAGGATCGACTGTGGCCGCGAGGCCCCCGGGATCGGGATGACGACGTCGCTCTTGGCGAGCTCCCACGCCAACGCGACGACCTGGGGCGTGACGCCGTGGTCCCGTGCCACCGTCGCGAAGTCCTGGAACGTCGAGCCGAGGTCCGACGCGCCGGCGATGCCGCCGAGCGGGCTCCACGGCAGGAACGCGATGCTCATCTCGTCGCAGAGGTCGAGCTCGGCCTGACTCGACCGGAACGCCGGTGAGTACTGGTTCTGCACCGACACCAGGCGGCCGTCGAGCACCTCGTTCGCCTGCCGGATCTGGTCCACGTCGGCGTTGGAGATCCCGGCCATCCGGATGACGCCCTCGTCGAGCAGCTCGGCGAGCGCCCCGATCGAGTCCGCGTAGGGGACCGCCGGGTCCGGGCGGTGGAACTGGTACAGGCCGATCGCCTCGACGCCGAGTCGCTTCGCCGACGCCTTCGCCGCCTGCTTCAGGTAGGCGGGGTCGCCGTTCTGCGCCCAGGCGCCGGCTTCGGGCCGCAGGTGCCCGCCCTTCGTGGCGATGAGGACCGCGTCGGTGTCGCCGTGGTACTCGCGGACCGCACGGCCGATGAGCTCCTCGTTGTGGCCGACCTCGTCGTGGGCGGCCAGGTGGTAGGCGTCTGCGGTGTCGATGAGGGTGACGCCCGCTTCGAGGGCGGCGTGGATCGTGGCGATCGACCGCCGTTCGTCGGGTCGTCCCTCGATGGACATGGGCATCCCGCCGAGGCCGATCGCGCTGACGTCGGTGTCGCCGATGGTTCGCTGCTTCATCTGCCCAGCATGCGCCGACGGTCCCGGGGTCGTTCAGGATCGGAACGCGGCCCCTGCCGCGAGGTCATGGCCGACGTGCCCAGGCGGGGGCGTGCTCGGGGAGCGGGCCGAAGGCGATGCCCCGCGCGTAGAGCCCACGCACCGGCGGCACGTGTTCGGCCAGCAGCGCGGGCAGCATCGGCGGGCCGTCCTGCAGCCGTCCGGCGAACGCGCGCTCGAACACGACCCGGTGCAGGAACCGCTGGGCGCCCTGGACGATCACCGCCGGGGGCATCCGGCGGCGCTGCACCGCGGCCAGCGCGTGGCTCAGCGCACGTCCGCGGACCCCGCCCGTGATCGCCGGGGCCAGGATCGCCGCCGTGGCGACGGCGTCCTGCACCGCCAGGTTGATGCCGACACCGCCGGCAGGCGACATCGCGTGCGCCGCGTCACCGATGCAGAGCAGCCCCGGACGCCACCAACGACGGAGCCGGTCCGTCCGGACGTCGAGCACGTGCACGTCGTCCATCGACGCGAGCGAGTCCATGCGGTCCGCGAACGACGGTCGGACCCGCGCAATCCTGGCGCGGAACGCCGCGATGCCCTCGGCGCGGAGTGCCGCATCGGAGCCCTTCGGCGCGAAGTACGCGACCTGGTGGTAGTCCGGCCGCGGGAAGCTCAGCACGACGTCGGTGCCCTGGAACGCCGGGACCAGCGCCGTCTCGGCGTCGCCGGCGCGCTTCGGCAGGCGGAACCACCACGTGTCGAAGGGCACCGGGAAGCTCGGCGGCCGGAGCCCCGCCGCCGCCCGCAGCACCGATCCCCGGCCGTCGCAGGCGATGACGACCTCGGCGCGGAGCTCCTCGGGTTCGTCCGGCCCGTGGCGAGGGTGCAGGTGGACGCCGGTGACGAGGCCGTCCTCCACGATCAGGTCGGTGGCGGACCGCCCCATCACGATGTCGAAGGTGGGCTCCTCGCGCGCGGCGTCGACGAGCATCGCGAGCAGGTCCCACTGCGGCACCATCGCGACGTGGTCGTACGGGGGCCGCAGCCGCGAGAAGTCGCCGAGCCGCACGGTCGTCCCGTCAGCGCGTGGCAGCGAGAAGTCGTCGAGGCGGCTCTGCGGGATGCGACGGAACCGGTCGCCGAGCCCGAGCTCGTCGAGCAACCGGATCGTGGAGGCGTGCACGGTGTCGCCGCGGAAGTCCCGGTTGAAGTCGTCGTGCCGCTCGACGACCCGCACGGCGATCCCGGCGCGGGCCAGCAGCAGGCCGAGGACCACCCCGGCCGGTCCGCCTCCCACGACCGCCACGGTCGTCCGGCTCACCTGCACCATGCGCCCGACGGTACGCCGCGAGCCGTCGACGGTCCCACCCACCGGACAGGAGGCTCGTGGCGGGCCCGCCCCGCGCCTCCTGTCCGGCGCATGCCGGCGAGCGTGTGCCGGGCGTCAGGCGATGCTGCTGCTCGACCCGCTGCCACCGGCCGCGCCGCCGTCGGCGACACCCGCGAAGACGACCCCGCCCCACGTGATGCACGCGATCGCCAGGACGAAGCCGATCGCCGCGATCCACCACGACGTGCGCCGACGGATCCACGCGCCGATCGCCAGCACGACCGTGGCGACCCCGACCACGAAGGCCCCGCCCACGGCGATGGCCGCACCGCCGACGTACCCGCCGGGCGTGCAGCCGGCCGCGGCGTCGCACGAGGCGGTGGCGGAGATCGTCACGATCAGGGCGACGACCGCGGTGATGATCGTCAGGAGTGCGCCGAAGACCAGCAGCAGCACCGTGGAGATGCGGTCCGCGAGCTTGCCCGGCGGGAAGAGCGTCGTCGCGCCGCGCTGCCACTCGGACGGTGTGGGCTGCGCGCCGGGTTCGGGTGCTGACCAGGTCATGGCGGGTCCCTACCGTGCCTCGACGCCGAAGGCCTCGGCGAGTCGCTGGATCTTCTGGGCCCGGCCGAGGCGGGGCAGGTCGGAGCCGTCGCGGATGACGCGGCCGCGGGCCTCGAAGTCGTCGAGGAAGTCCTGCGCCCACGCGACGTCGGTCGGGGTGGGGGAGATGACCTCGTTGATGACGGGGAGCTGCTCGGTGTCCAGGCAGAGCTTGCCGGTCAGGCCGAGCGAGACCGCCACCTGGGACTGCTCGCGCAGGATCGGGTGCGACGAGCCGACCGTCGGGCCGTCGATCGGGCCGGGCAGGTCGCCGACCCGGGACGCCACGACGAGCTTCGACCGCGGGTACGCCATCGCGAGCGTGTCGGCCGAGGTGCCGGTGTCGCGGCGGTAGTCACCGCTGCCGAAGGCCAGGCGGAACGCGCCCTGCGCCTTCGCGATGCTCGTCGCCTCCTCGATGCCGACGGCCGACTCGACGAGCGCGATCACCGGCGTCTGGCCACCGAGTCGGTGCCAGGTGTCCGTGACCTGGGCAGGGCTCTCGGTCTTGGCGAGCATCACGCCCTGCAGACCGGGCAGGCCGCGCAGCTCCTCGACGTCGTCGGCCCAGAAGTCGGTGGTGACGTCGTTGATGCGGACCCAGGCGTCGCCGCCACCGGTCAGCCACTCCGCCACGGTCGAGCGGGCCGCTGGTTTCATCGCCGGGTCGACGGCGTCCTCGATGTCCAGGATCACCTGGTCGGCGCGGGACCGGGTGGAGGGCTCGAAGCGCTCGGAGGCGGTGCCGGACACGAGCAGCCACGAGCGCGAGATCTCGGCCGGGACCGATCGACGCCGGGACGGAGCGGTGGTGGGTGGGGCGGGTCGGTCGTCGATGGCCATGCCACGTTGGTACCACAGTCGGCGTGCGCGCACCGGCCGCGGGTGCGCCGGATCGGCCGAAACCTCGGTTCATTGCCAGAGAGACGGGACGCTTCCGCCTACAGTGGGCCTTGTGTGGCGTGCGGACAGGGTGACGGACGGCGAGGGCGACGCGAACGACGACGTCCCGGCCGACCAGAACCGCGCGCCCGGGGGCGATGCGCACCACGCCGGTGCGCCCGAGGACCACCGCGACGAGCAGGACGAGACGACGAGCAACACGGACGCCACGACCGACGACACCTCCGACGCGCTCCGCCCCGAGCTGCAGGTGACCAGCCCGCACGCGATCAGCCTGGGCGACCCGCGACTCACCGCGACGAACGCCGCCGAGCCGGTGTGGGACGCCTGGCGCGCCCAGCTGGCCGGCGTCGGTGGCTCCAGCCCGCTGGTGCACTTCGCGGACCACCCCCGCGCCCGGATCGAGCTCTCCACGACCCACCCCGGCGGGCTCGCCCAGTTCATCACCGGCAAGACGACGCTGCTGTCGAGTCTTATCCGTGACGAGGTCGCCCTGCGCGCCGCGCGGATCGCCGCCGGACACGTCGAGGCCAAGGGCACCGAGCTGTCCACCGTGCGCGGCATCGACGCCGTGCACCTCGGCATCGGCATGGCCGACTGGAAGTCCGGCGACGAGCAGTTCCGCGGCCCGGTGCTGCTCCGTCCGCTCGCCATCCGCCGGCACGGGCGCGACTTCGAGGTCCGGCTGCTCGGCGAACCGGCGCTCAACCCGGCGCTGGCCGACGCCCTGCGCGAGCAGTTCGGCGTCACCCTCGACGCGCAGTCCTTCGTCGCCCTGGCGCAGCAGGACGGCTCGTTCACGCCGAACCCCGTCATCGACCGGCTCCGTGGCCTGACCGGGCACATCCCGGGCTTCTCCGTGCACGCCCGTCTGGTCGTGTCCACCTTCGCCGAGGTCGCCTCCGGCCTGGTCGAGGACACCGAGGACCTCTCCCACCCGGTGCTCGACGCCCTCGCCGGCAACCCGAGCGCCAAGTGGCAGGTCGAGCAGTCGTACCGGCCGGTCGAGCAGACCCCGTCGGACGAGCGCAGCCCGGACACCGACACCCTGCTGCTCGACGCGGACGACGAGCAGGAGAACGTGATCGCGCAGATCACGGCCGGCAACTCGATCGTCGTGAAGACCCTGCCCGGCACCGGTGGCACGCAGACCATCGTCAACGCGCTCGGCGGCCTGGTCGCCGCGAACAAGCGCGTCCTCGTGGTCAGCCCGCGCCGTGCCACGCTCCGGGGCATCGCGGCACGCTTCGGCGAGGTGCAGCTCCCCGGTGTCGCCGTCACCCCCGCGACCCTGCGCCGCGACGTGGTGCGCGCGATCGCCCGGAACGAGAAGTCGACGCGTCCGAACCTGCGCGAGGTCGACGACGCCCTGGTGCGCCTGCGCAAGGTCCTCACCGACTACCGCGGCGGCCTGACCCGCACCGACCCCGACTTCGGCGTCAGTGTGCTCGACTGCCTGGTCGAGCTCTCGCGGCTGTCGCTGCTGCCGGTCCCGCCGTCGACGACTGCCCGGCTCTCCAAGCAGTCCGTCAGCGCGATGGTGCACGGGCGCTCCCGCGTCGCCGAGACCATGGTCAGCGCGGCCAACCTCGGCGAGTTCCGCTACGGCCCGGACGACTCGCCCTGGTACGGCGCGAAGTTCGGCTCGAGCGACGGCGCCCACCGTGCGCACAAGATCGCGAAGGACCTGCACGGCGGCGCGCTGCCGACCCTGCTCCAGCGCGCGCACGAGCTCATCGCGACGACCCGCATGCGGCAGTTCACGACGATCAACGAGCTCGGCATCTACCTGCGCCTGCTCACCGAGATCCGCGACACGCTCGACCGCTTCCTGCCCGTCGTGTTCGACCGCTCGGTGTCCGAGCTCGTCGCCGCGACGGCACCCCGCGGCGAGGGCGCCCCGATGTCGAGCACCAACCGTCGTCGACTCAAGAAGCTCGCGCGCGAGTACGTCCGTCCGGGCGTGCACGTGTCGGACCTGCACGAGTCCCTGACCCGCGTGCAGCAGCAGCGGGTGCTCTGGCAGCGCTACGTCGCCGCCGGCGTCGCACCCGAGGTCCCGACCGGCATAGCCGACGTGCAGGTGCTGTTCTCGAACGTGGTCGAGGACCTCGCGCGGCTCGACGAACCGCTCGGTCGCACCAGCCGGGACGACCAGCTCGCGAACATGCCCGTGGACGAGCTCCTGCCGTACATCGGCTCGCTCGCGGCCGAGTCCGACGTCCTGCACAACCTGCAAGAGCGCACCGAGCTCATGCAGACCCTCCGCGACCTGCAGCTCGAACCCCTCATCACCGACCTGGCGAACCGGCACGTGCCCGACACCCAGGTCCCCGCCGAGCTCGAACTCGCCTGGTGGCAGTCCGCGCTCGAGACGATGCTCGAGTCCGACCGGGCACTGCTCGGCGCGAACACGGACATGCTCGACCGGGTGGAAGCCGACTTCCGGCTCGTCGACGACGCGCACGCGGCCGGTGTCTCGCAGGGCCTGGCGTGGCAGCTCGCCGAGAACTGGAAGGTCGGTCTCGTCGACTGGCCGGAAGAGGCGGCAGCGCTCAGGTCCCAGCTCAAGGACGGCGCGATCACCTCGCGCCTGCTGCAGGACTCGGCGCCGCACCTGTCCCGGGCAATCGCACCCGTGTGGCTCGCCAGCCCGTACGAGGTCCCGCAGATCGCCGACACGATGCCGTTCGACACGGTGATCCTGGTCGACGCCGGCGCGGTCACGATCGCCGAGACCGTCGACGCCGTCCGCCGTGCGCGCCAGACCGTCGTCTTCGGTGACCCGGTCACGCAGACCCCGTCGCCGTTCCGCATCGCGGTCGACCCCGCGCACCGTGCCCTACAGGTCGACGAGGAGACCCTCGACGCCCTGCACGCCGACTCCGCGCTCGCGAAGCTGTCGACCCTGCTGCCGACGCTGTCCCTCACCACCTCGTACCGCGCCGGCGGCGAGGACCTGGCCGAGCTCGTCAACCGCCGCTTCTACGGCGGCCGCATCGAGTCGCTGCCGTGGGCCGGCTCGTTCCTGGGACACGGGTCGATCGCGCTCGACTACGTCAGCGACGGCAAGGCCGTGCCGGACCCCGAGTCCGGAGCGGTCGAGAGCGTCGACGCCGAGGTGGACCGCGTCGTCCGCCTGGTCATCGACCACGCCCGCACCCGTCCGACCGAGTCGCTCATGGTCATCACCGCGTCCGCCAAGCACGCGGTGCGTGTCGAACAGGCCGTGCTCACCGCGGCCCAGGGGCACAAGGACCTGACCGAGTTCGTCATCGGCGACCGCGCCGAGCCGTTCATCGTCGCCACGCTCGAGCAGTCCGTGGCGCAGAGCCGCGACCGCGTCGTGTTCTCCATCGGCTACGGCCGCACTCCGCACGGCCGGGTCCTGCGCGACTTCGGTCCGCTCGGCAAGCCCGGTGGCGAGCGGCTGCTGGCCGTCGCGATGACCCGGGCGCGCCGCTCGATGGTCATCGTCACCTGCTTCCAGCCGTCCGACATCGAGGCCGAGCGGATGGGCCACGGCACCGTCGCGCTGGCCGAGATCCTGGCCGAGGTCCGGGCACGCACCACCGCCGAGTACGTGCCGGACGACTCCGACCCGCTGCTCGTGGACCTGGCACGCCGACTCGAGATGCGCGGCATCCCGGTCGCGCTCGGGCACCGCGGCAAGCTCGGTCTCGTGGCCGCGCACGGCGGGGTGTGCGTGACGATCGAGACGGATGCGTCCCTGGTGCAGGGTTCGCTGCGCGAGTCGCTGCGACTCCGCCCCGAGGTGCTCCGCCGACTCGGCTGGCACTACGTGCGCGTGCACGCCTTCCAGCTGTTCTCCGACCCGGACCGGGTGGCGAACACGGTCGCGGCGGTCCTCGGTGTCGACCGCGGCGCCACGCAGGAGATCAGCATCCCGCCGATTCCCGCCCGCCGATGAGCACGCAGGGTCTCGATCCCGGCGTGCCGACGTCGGGTCCCGCACGCCGATGAGCAGGCGGGCCTCCCGGCCCGCCGGTCCGGTGACGCCCGGCACGGACCAGCTGGTGGGCACGTGGTCGCGCGCCGACGACGCGGCCGCACCCGAGCCTCTCCCCACCGGCACGGCCGGACCGCCGCTGGCGCGTCGGCCCGGAACCGGCGGCGTGGGCCCAGTTCGTGTCCCCAGCGAACGGACAGGAGGCCCTGCCCGCGTCCGCAAGCGGGTCACCACCCAGCCGGTGCCGGGTTCGGACCCCACTCCGGCCCCGGAGCCGCCGCGGCACGGCCGCGGGGAGAACGACGTTCGTCTGCTGGGCGACCGGCCTCCCCACTGGGGGTAGGTACCCTGGAGGTCCGACCTCGACGAAAGCACGTGATGACCGACTCCGCACAGCGGCAGCGCCCCGACTGGCAGACCTGGCCGAACCTCATCACGATGGTGCGGTTCCTGCTGATCCCGGTGTACGTCGTGTTGGTCGTGCAGGGGCACCCCGGGTGGGCGCTGGTCTCGCTCGTCGTGCTCGGCGTCTCGGACTGGGCCGACGGCTTCATCGCGCGGAAGTTCGACCAGGGCTCGAAGCTCGGCAAGGCGCTCGACCCGATCGCCGACCGCCTGGCGATCATCGCGATCGTGCTGTCGCTCGTGCTCGTCGGCCTGCTGCCGTGGATCGTCGTCGTGGTGGTCGTCGCCGTCGACGCCCTGCTCGCGGTGCTGTCGAGCATCTGGTTCGGCGGCAACCCG
The DNA here is from genome assembly GCF_001864835.1 of Curtobacterium sp. MCBA15_001. Taxonomy (GTDB): domain Bacteria; phylum Actinomycetota; class Actinomycetes; order Actinomycetales; family Microbacteriaceae; genus Curtobacterium. The sequence goes on from NZ_MJGI01000005.1 coordinate 9,831, forward strand.
GACCTCGACGTGTCGTGGACGGGCAAGATCCGGTCGGCGCTGCTGTTCGTGGGGCTGCCCGCGCTGCTGTTCTCATCGACCGGTTGGGCGTCGGAGCACCCCTGGATCCGGGTGACTGCGCTCGTCCTCGTGTGGCTCGGCACCGCCGGGCACGTGCTCGCCGGTGCGCAGTACGTCGCCGCGATGGTGCGCATGCGCCGCGGCGGCCGCGCCGCGGTCGCGTAGCGCGGCGCGGCCGCGGCGCATCGCACCCCCGAACGAACATCGCACCCCGTTGCTGCGGGGTGCGATGTCGTTGGCGGGGTGCGATCCGCGACCGAGCGGCCTCGACGGGCCGGCTAGAGCTTCGTCGAGCCCGCGATCCCGGGACCCTCGGGAGCGTCGGACGGTGCCACGTGCGCGCCCCCGCCGGTGCTCACGGCGACGCCGTTCTGCGTGCGGAGCAGGTCGCGGATCTCGAGCAGCACCTCGACGTCGGTCGGCGGGACGTCCTGGGGCGTCTGCTCCTGGTCGTTCTTGACGCGCTCGAACGCGACCTTCTTCAGGTGGTTGACCGGCACGACGAGGGCGAAGTACACGACGCCGGCGACGATGACGAAGTTGACGACGGCGCCGATGATCGCGCCGAACTTCAGCGAGGCATCACCCCCGGAGACGGTGGGGATGTGCACGATCAGCGCCTTGTCGAGGCTCGACGCGTTGAACACGGCACCGATCAGCGGGTTGATCAGGGCGCTGACGATCACGGTGACGATCGCGGTGAACGCAGCACCGATGACCACGGCCACGGCCAGGTCGATCACGTTGCCGCGGAGCAGGAACTCCTTGAAACCCTTCACGTGTGGGCCTCCTTCCGGTCGGGGACGGCCGCCGGTCGGCGGCACCTCAACCTACCGAGAAGTGTGCGTCCCGGTCAGGAGGCGGCGGGCGTGCTGGGCTTCGCCGGCTTCGACGCCGACGTCCCCGACGACGACGACCCCGACGACGACCCCGACGACCCCGACGACCCCGACGACGATCCGCCGTCGGACGACGTCTTCGGCGCGGGCCGCGAGTCCGTCCGGTAGAACCCGCCACCGTTGAACGTCACGCCGACCGGCGAGAACACCTTGCGCAGAACGCCGCCGCACGTGGGGCACTCGGTGAGCGTGGCGTCGGAGAACGACTGCTTGATGTCGAACGCGGTGTCGCACTCGGTGCAGCGGTACGAGTAGGTGGGCACGTCAGCTCCGGAACGTGATGATGCGCGACGGCGTGATGATGCCGTCAACGGGTTCGTCGTGGGGTTCGCGCGGGACCTCGTCGAGGTACTCCGCGTCGAAGATCACAGCATAGACGGGCGGGCGCTTCGCCATGGACCCGAGGGTCTTGTCGTAGTAGCCCCGGCCCCACCCCATCCGGCAGCCGTCGTGGCCCACGGCGGCAGCGGGCGTCAGGATGGCGTCGACGTCGTTGATCGCGAGCGGGGAGAGCACCTCGCCGACGACCTCGGGCATGCCGAACAGCCCCTCCTTCTCGCTCGACCCGTCGCCCACGGCCCAGTCGAGCAGGCCGTCCTCGCGCGTGACGGGGAGCAGGACCCGGATCCCGCGCTCGTACGCCCAGTCCAGGAAGGGCCGCACGTTCGGTTCGTCCGACGCCGACAGGTACAGCGCGATCGACTCGACCTGCCGTTCCTCGGCGAAGCGCTGCAGCGTCGCCGTGAGGGCCTCGGTGTCGGTGGCGCGTTCGGACGATGTCCGGATGCGTCGGCGCTGCCGGAGCTCGGCCCGCAGCGCGCGCTTCTCGTTGCCGAGATCGGGGGTCATGCGCAGGAGTCTAACGAGCGCGCTCCGCACCCCCGCGGGAACGACCGGGTCCCACACCCGTGCGGCCCCTGCGGGAAGCCGCCAGACACGCGCGGGATGCCGGTGTCCTCCGGAGCGACGACATGACTGCGGGCGCCGGCATCGGATACCGTCACGGGCATGGGCTTCCAGATTTCCAAGGCGGTGATCCCAGCTGCAGGGCTGGGCACTCGCTTCCTCCCCGCGACCAAGGCGATGCCGAAGGAGATGCTCCCCGTCGTCGACAAGCCAGCCATCCAGTACGTGGTGGAAGAGGCCGTCGGCGCCGGTCTCACCGACGTGCTGATGATCACCGGGCGCAACAAGAACGCGCTCGAGAACCACTTCGACCACGTGTCGGAGCTCGAGGAGACCCTCCGCAAGAAGGGGGACCACGAGAAGCTGCAGAAGGTCAACCAGTCGACCGACCTGGCCGACATGCACTACGTGCGCCAGGGCGACCCCCTCGGCCTCGGTCACGCCGTCCTCCGCGCCAAGATGCACGTCGGCCGCGAGCCGTTCGCCGTCCTGCTCGGTGACGACATCATCGATGCCCGTGACCCGCTGCTCAAGCGCATGATCGAGGTCCAGGGCGAGAAGAACGCCACGGTCGTCGCCCTGCTCGAGGTCCCGGAGTCGCAGACCCACCTGTACGGCATCGCCACGGTGGAGCCGTCCGACAGCGACGACGTCGTGAAGATCACCGGCCTCGTCGAGAAGCCGGCGCAGGGCGAAGCGCCCTCGAACCTCGCCATCATCGGCCGGTACGTCATCCGTCCCGAGGTCTTCGACGTCCTCGAGAAGCAGGAGCCGGGCAAGGGCGGCGAGATCCAGCTGACCGACGCGCTCATGAAGATGGCGAACGCCGAAGAGTGGACCGGCGGCGTGTACGGCGTCGTGTTCCGTGGACGTCGGTACGACACCGGTGACAAACTCGACTACATCAAGGCGATCGTCCAGCTCGCCTCGGACCGCGAGGACCTCGGTCCCGACCTCAAGTCGTGGCTGAAGGAGTTCAACGCGGGCGAATGAGTCGACCCAATCCCGTGCGGGACCGGACACCCGGGCCCGCACGGGACACCCGTCCCGGTGACCGCCGGGACACCGGAGGAACCGCCCGATGACGACCATCCCGACCCTGTCCCACGGACGGGTCACCATCCGCCCCCTCCGGCTCCGCGACGGTCGTGACCTCGACGCGGCCCTCGCGACGAACCGCTCCTGGCTGCGCACGTGGGAGGCGACGAACCCCTCCGGCCAGGTCGCGACCGACGTCCGCGGCAGCATCCGCGCGCTCCAGGCCAACGCCCGCGCGGGACTCGGGCTGCCGTTCGCGATGGAGCTCGACGGCCGCTTCGTCGGCCAGCTCAACGTCTCCGGGGTCACCTACGGCTCGCTGGCCAGTGCCTCGATCGGGTACTGGGTGGTCGAGAGCGCCGCCGGCCACAACGTCACGCCGATCGCCGTCGCACTCGCCACGGACCACTGCTTCCGCTCGGTCGGCATCCACCGCATCGAGATCTGCATCCGTCCCGAGAACGCCCCGAGCCTCCGCGTCGTCGAGAAGCTCGGCTTCCGGTACGAGGGACTGCGTCGCCGCTACATCCACATCAACGGGGACTGGCGCGACCACTTCTGCTTCGGGCTCGTCGCCGAAGAGGTCCGCGAGGGTGTCCTCGAACGCTGGGTGCGCGGGCAGGTCCCGCCCGGCGTCGGGAGCGTGCCGCTCGCGGCCCGCGACGAAGCGGCGATGCCGCTCACCATCGGCCACCGTCCCTGACGTCCGGGCCCCGCACCGGCCAGGATGCCCGTCCCGGCCCACGTCGATCGGCGCACGACTCGCGCAACACGCGTCCCGCAATCACGGGTCACGACGAGCGCCGCCCCTAGCCTCTCCCCATGGCAGGTATCGGGTCGTGGGGCGGCGGCGTCGTCCTGCTCGTCGCCGCGGTGCTCTGGGTCGTCTACCTGATGCCCGCATGGGCGGCCAGGCGGCAGTACCTGGCCACCGAGCGGAACGCGATCCGCCTGCAGCAGACCCTCCGGATCCTCGCGCAGACCGCCGAGCTGCCCGACGAGGTCCGCATCGAGATGAACGCGAAGTCCCTCGCCGAGGCACAGCGCGTGGCGAAGTCGGAAGAGGCCAAGCGCGCCGCCATCGTCCGCGCCCACGAAGCCGCCCGGCAGCGGGAGATCACCCGCCGGCTCGCCGAGCAGGCGCCCGCGCTCGAGCGTGCGTCCTCGGTCCCGGCGCTCACCGCGATGCGCATGCGGCGTTCCCGGCTCGGCGCGACGATGCTCGGCGCCGCCGGGCTGGTCGTCGCGCTCGTCGTGCTCGTCGCCGCACCGTCCGCGTGGCTGATCGCCGTCGCGGGGCTCGTCGCCGCGGGTGCGTCCGCAGCGGTCCTCGCCCAGCTGCACCAGGTCGCCCAGGCGCGGAAGGCGCGTGCCGCAGCCAGCGCACCCCAGGTGAGCCGTGCCTCCCGTCCGGCCACCGTGTGGTCCGACCCGGCACCCCCGCTGTCCACGGAGCAGAACGCGTCGACGGACGCAGCCGACCGCGCCTGGACCCCCGGGCGTGTGCCGAAGCCCCTGTACGTCGAGCGTCCCGTTGCCCCCGCGGCGTCGCCGGAGTCCTCCGCGCAGTTGGCGGCGCGGCTCAAGGAGCGGGTCGCCGCGGCGAAGGCCGAGGCAGAGGCCGAGGCCCGCGCCATCCGTGCGGGGGAGTCCGACCCGTCGATGGCCACGGTGTCGCGCATGCGTCCCGACGTCGAGCAGGCCGTCGCGTCGCTCTCCGCGCACGACCAGGGGCGTCTCGCCGAGCGGCTCGGGCTGCGGGCGGCTCCCGCGTCGGACGCCGCTGCGACGGCGGCTTCGGCTCCGGCTTCGGCTCCGGCTTCGGCTGCTGCTGTGGCTGCGCCGGCGCCGGTGGCTCCGGCCGCGCCGAGCAAGTGGGCCGGCATGGGGGTCATCGGGGACGACGACTACCAGCAGGCCGACCTCGACGCGATCATGCGTCGCCGCCGCGCGGTCTGACCGGTCGATTTCGGTTCGGCCGCGGGCTGGTGCTAGTGTGGTCGAGCACTTGGGGCTATGGCGCAGTTGGTAGCGCGTCTCGTTCGCAATGAGAAGGTCAGGGGTTCGAATCCCCTTAGCTCCACCAGGTTGCACCGCACCACCAGATTGCACAACGGCTCGGATCCAGACGGATCCGAGCCGTTCGTCGTTGCTGCCGACGTGCGCGTTGCGCTGTTTCCCGTCCTGGTGTCACCATGACCTCGAGCGCCGGGACCGCCCGGTCCGGGCCGGACGAAGGAGACCGCCATGACCTCGCGCCTCACCCCCTACCTCGGCTTCCGTGACGACGCCCGGCAGGCGATGGAGTTCTACCGGTCGGTCTTCGGCGGCGAGCTGCACCTCGGCACGTTCGGCGAGATGGGCGCCTCGGACGACCCGGCCGAGGCGGACAAGATCATGCACGGGCAGCTCGAGACCCCGAGCGGCTACCTCATCATGGGCGCCGACACCCCGAACGGCATGGAGTACTCGAAGACGAGCAACATCTCCGTGTCGATCTCCGGGGACGACGCCGATGACCAAGGCGCCGTGGGGCGACGAGTTCGGCATGGTGACCGACCGGTTCGGCGTGACCTGGCTCGTGAACATCACCGGCGCCTGAGCGAGGCGCCGGCGCCGTCTCCGCCGGCGACGCGTCCCGCTGTCTCCTTCCCTGTCTCCGTCGGCGGGGTCACGTACCCTGGGACGGTCATGACTGCTTCCTACACGCGCCGTTCCCTGCTGTCCCTCGCCGGAGTCGCGGGAGTGGGCTTCGTCGCTGCCGCGTGCTCGAAGGACCCGGGCGCACCCTCGGCCTCGGGCACGGCAGGTCCGGGGGCCGGCTCGTCGTCCTCGTCGGCTGCGGCTGCGGCCTCGGCGGGGTCACTCGAACCCGCCCAGGTCCCGCTCGCCGGTGGCGTGACCGTCACCGTGACGGGCACGGCCCTCGCCGCGGTCCGTGGGGTGACCGTGGGCGGCGTCGTCGCGCGGGACGTGCGGGCCTCGGCGACGAAGGTCACGTTCACCGCGCCGCACCAGGCCATGTACACGGCCGGGTCTGCCGACGTGGCGCTGTTCACCACGGAACTGACACCGACCGCCTCGGCGAACCAGAGCTCCGACGGCAACGGGAGCACCGCGAACGACGGGCAGAGCGGTGCCACGCAGGACTCGGCAGGCGCGACCCCGACGCCCACGACGGCTCCGGTGCCAGCGGCGTCGAGCGCGGTGGCGACGACCTCGCTCGCCTACGCCGCGCTCACCGACGTCGACCGGCAGCTCGAGTACGCGATGCGGTACTGGAAGGACTACAACCTCGCCGAGTACGGCACCATGAACCCGATCGGCGGCGACTGCGCGAACTACGTCAGCCAGACGCTCATCGCCCGCGGGTGGCAGCAGCGCGACGACTGGTACAGCCGGTCCGCGGGTGCGGCGCACTCTGCCACGTGGACGTACTGCCCGGCGATGGACCCGTGGCTCTCCACGAACGCCAGCACGTTCGGGCTCACCAAGCGCACGATCGACGAGCGCGACAAGGTCAAGGTCGGGGACATCGTGTTCTTCGACTGGAACCACAACGACTCGCCGGACCACACGACCATCGTGTCCGAGGTCTTCACCGAGCCCGACGGCACGATCCGCATCAAGTCGGCGAGCCACAACCAGGACGGTCCGTACCGCGACCTCGACGAGATGATCACGGTGCAGCACCCCGGCGGCAAGGCCTGGTTCCACACCTTCGACGCGTAGCGGCGCGGTGCGAGCGCACCGCTCGCCGGCGTACCGGAGCCGACCCGGGCCTCCTAGGGGTAGCCGAGGAACCAGAGCAGCACGATCGCGACCGGCTGCAGCGCGACGCCCACACACAGCCACGTGACCGCACGGCGACGCGTCCGCACGAACGCGTCCGACCCGAGCAGCGGCGCCATCGGCATGAGCAGTCGCGGCAGGCTCTGCTGCGGGAGGAACACCGCCACCAGGTACAGCCCGTACGAGGCTGCGAAGCCCAGGACCTCGGGGCCGAGCGCACGGACGTCACGACGCAGGAGGAACCACCCCGCGGCGGCGAGCACCACCACGACCAGCCCGATGCCGAGCGGGCCGAGCCAGGTGCCGGCCATCACGAACCACGGGGTCAACGGCGCGAAGTGCTGCCGGCCGACGTACCCGACCCACCACGACAACTCCGTGTCGAGGTACGCCCCCGGCCGCCCCGTGACGGCCGAAGCGATCACCGGCCAGGCCAGGCCGGCTGCCGCCACGACCAGTCCGACGGCGGCGATGGTGAACCGTGTCCGCCACGCGAACGGCTCCTGCCCGCGGGCGTGCCGCACCCACCGGACGACGAGGTGCACCGCGAGGGCCACCGCGAGCGCGAGCACCCCGGGCTTCGTGAACGCGGCCACCACGCCGAGCAGCCCCACGAGCCAGTACCGCCGACGCACCAGCGCGAGCAGGCCGCCGAAGACGAGGAGCAGCAGCGCGGACTCCGCGTACGCGACCTGCAGCAGGAACCCCGTCGGCGCGAACGCGAACAGCGCCGTGGCCCAGCGCGCCCGGTGCGAGCACCCCACCGCCAGCACCAGCCGGTACAGCACGACGCACGCCCCGGCCCCGGCGAGTGTCGCGACGACGAGGGCGACGACCCAGAACGACCCGCCCGTGAGTGCCATGCCCGCCCGGACCACCGCCGGGAAGACCGGCAGGAACGCCCACGGGTTCGGTGTCACATGCCCGTGGGCGTCCGTCGGCAGGGTGGTCGGGTACCCGTGCTCCGCGATGGTCCGGTAGAACGAGGCGTCCCACGACCCCGAGAAGGTGAAGAACGTCGGGTCGGCCCGGTGCGAGGCGAAGTGCCACCCGTTGGCCGACGCCACCAGGAACACCGTGGCCAGCAGCGCCGTGCTCACGACCCGTGAGGCCGCCCAGATCGCCAGCGGCGCGGTCCAACCGCTCCGGGGTCCGTGCAGCAGCGCGCGGAGGAGCCCCGGCCGGGAGGCTCGGGTGGTCTCCGCCACGCTCGTCACCCGAGCGATCCTCCCAGACCGGGGCCGCGCTCGCTGCTCGCTGCTTGCTCGCGCGGACCCGGCGCGGTCAGTGCCCGGTGACCGCGCGCCGGATCTGCTCCATCGGCACCTTGGGGGAGCGGTCCGCGTTCAGCAGCCCGTTCGTCTCCTGCATCGTGTCGGTGAGCTGGGTGTAGCAGGACCCGACCAGGAACGAGCTCGCGCGGATCGCGTCGTAGAGCGCGGTGATGCGCGCGACGTAGTCGTCACCGTCCGACGCCGAGGTGTACCCCCACCCGTCCTCACGCTGGCCGCCGGGTTGGAAGTCCACCCCGCCGAACTCCGTGAGCATGACGGGCTGCCCCTGGTCGACGGCGCCGCCCACGAGCACGCGGCGGTCGGCTGGCCCGATGCCGTTCACGAGCGCCGTGCGGGCGGCATCGTCGGCATAGGTGCGTGCCAGTCGCTCGCCGGAGCCCTCGTAGTCGTGGATCGTGATGATGTCCGAGTTGGTGTGCTCCCAACCGTCGTTCGAGACCACGGGGCGGGTCGGGTCGAGGGCCCGGGTGACGTCCGCCAGCGACCGCTCGTACGCCTGTTGCGCCGGGTCGGTCCGGACCTCCTGCACGCCCCAGCTCTCGTTCACCGGCACCCAGGTGACGATCGACGGGTGCGAGGCATCGCGCTCGACGGCGTCCATCCACTCGCACATCAGCCGGTGCACGGCTCGCGGGGAGAACTCGTACGCGCCTGCCGTCTCGCCCCACACCATGAGCCCGAGGCGGTCCGCCCACCAGAGGAACCGCGGGTCCTCGATCTTCTGGTGGTTCCGCGCGGCGTTGAAGCCGAGCTCCTTGATGAGTTCGACCTCGCGCCGGAGTGCCGCGCGCGAGGGTGCCGCCAGGTGCGAGTCCGGCCAGTACCCCTGGTTCAGCACGCTGCGGACGTCGATCGCGTGGTTGTTGAGCAGGAAGCGCGGGCCGTCGACGCCGACGGTGCGGACGCCGAAGTAGGACGAGACCGCGTCGAGGGTGTCGCCGTCACCGCCGAGCAGGGTGACGACGGCGTCGACCAGGCGGGGGGTGTCAGGCGTCCAGAAGAGCTCGTCCTGTGCCTGCCCGTTGGCCTGCCGCGCGATCGGCACCACGACGTCGAACTCGGTCGCGGTGGCGCCGATCACGGCGTCGAAGGTGGCCAGGTGCTCGTCGCGCTCGTGCCAGTGGGCGACGACCCGGACGCGCTCGCCGCCGGTGCGGGTCCCACGCAGGCGGACCGTCAGGCGCAGGGTGGCCTGGTCGAGGTTCGTCCAGCGCAGGTACTCGATGGCGACCGGCGGCACCGCCTCGAGCCAGACGGTCTGCCAGATGCCGGTGGTGCGGCGGTACCAGATGGCGTGGGCGTCCTCGTGCCAGTCCTGCTTGCCGCGCGGCTGCGTGAGGTCGTGGGGGTCGTCCTCGGCACGGACGACGAGGGTGTGCGCGGCGTCGGCCGCCGTGCCCGCGGTCAGCGCTTCGGTGACGTCGAACGAGAACGGGGTGTGACCGCCCTCGTGCGTGCCGACCAGGGCGCCGTCGATCCAGACCGTCGCCCGGTAGTCGACCGCGCCGAAGTGCAGCACCAGGCGCGGGCTGCCCGAGCCGAACCCGGCGGCGTCGAGGTCCGCGCGGCTCAGGGTGCGGGAGTACCAGACGACGGGGTGGAAGCCGGGCTCGTCGATGCCCGACGCGACGGACTCGGGCGGGAACGGCACGAGGATGTCGCGCGCGTCGGGGAAGCCCGAGCGCCAGGCGGGGTCGTCCCCGTCGTTCCGGAACGACCACGTGCCGTCCAGGTCGGCCCAGCGTGCGCGGAGCATCTGGGGGCGCGGGTACGAGCCGTCCTGGTCGGTGGCGCGCGGGAGGTCAGGGGTGCTGGTGTGGGCGGCGACGGTGCCGTCGAGCATGCTCATGCGTCCATGCTCGCCCAGTGCTACATCGTTGTAAAGGGGTTGCGCGGGCATTGCCACGATCGATCCGCGCTGGCGGGTCAGCCGATCGCTGCTGCCCGCGTCAGGACCATGACGTCCATCCGGCCCTGCTGGACGACGTCGTCGTGCTGGTTGCGGAGTGTCACCAGGCGCTCGACGATGCCGGTGGTCCCGGAACTCGTCAGGCGCGTGGACAGGATCTCGACCCGACACGTCAGGGTGTCCCCGATGAACACCGGCGCGGTGAACCGCCACTGGTCGATGCCGAGCAGTGCCACGGCGGAGCCCTCGAAGACCCCCGTCCGGGCGATGAGGCCCACGCACAGCGACGCCCCGAGCATCCCGTGCACGATCCGCTGGCCGTAGCGGGTGCGCGCTGCGAACTCGACGTCGGTGTGCACCTGGTTGTTGTCGTTCGTCCACGAGGCGAACGACACCACGTCCGCTTCTGTGATCGTCCGACCCGGCGTCGTGAAGGTCTGTCCTGCTGCGAGGTCCTCGAGGTAGTGCGGCACGTCCCCATCCTGGCATCGCAGGCGCCCCTGGCATCGCGCGCGGCCCCGCCGCGGTGCGCTCCCCTGGCGTCGCGCGCACCTCAGAGCGCCCGGGGGAGTCGCTCGACCGCGCGCCGGGCATCCGCCAGCCGGTCCTCGGCGATCCGCAGGTCCGTCGCCGCCAGGACGCCGTAGCCGAACGTGTCGATCCCCGAGCGCGCAGCGACTCGGGCGAGCTCCCGGAGCGCCTCAGCGCCGAGGTGCGCGTCGAGGACGTCGCCGAGGGTGTCCTGCACCCGGACGAGCCGACCGATCCGGTGCCGACCGATCCCGTGCGGACCGACGTCGTGCAGGTCGCCGGCGGCCTCGAGCGCGTACCGCAGCCGGCGGACTGCCTTGCGGAGTGCATGCAGCCCGACGAGCACCTCCGTGACACCGGCCGCTTCCGGCGCTCCGAGGTCGACGACCGCGAGCCGCGCCCGGACCCGACGGCGTTCGTGGGCGATGCGCTCCGAGGTGAAGGCCACGGCGTCCTGCTCTGCCCGGGGTCCGGCGGGAGCCTGGTCCACCACCCGGTCGAGCGCGTCGAGCGTGTCGAACCACACCGGCGTCCGCAGCAGCTCGACCAGTCCCGTCGTAGCGGTGAAGTGTCGTTCGTCGAGTTGGGTGCGGAGGTGGCCGAGCACGTCCGGGTCCAGCGCGTCCGGTCGGACCTGCTCGGAGATCCGCCTGACCTCGGCACGCAGGACCTCGGCGTCCCGGGCGACCCCGGCCACGCGGGCCGTCGCGCGGAGCACATCGCGGAGGGCTTCCGTCTCGCCGGGATCGAGCGCGCCGCGGTACGCCGCCAGCACGCTCCGGATCCGGCGGAGGACCTTACGGAACGCGTGCACGGCCTCCTCGGCATCGATCCGGACCATCGGATCGATCTGCAGCAGCTCGGCCCGCAGCGGGACGAGGACATCGCGCACGACGGCCCGTGCGCTGCCGCGTGCCGGGTGGTGGCCAGCGGTCCCGGCAGGGCGTCGTACCGGGGCGAGGGTGGGCACCGGGTCGCCGGGCCCGCGCCCGACGTCCTCAGCGGCATCCGACAGGGCACGTTCCACGACCCGGACGACGGAGCCCGGTTGCCCGTCGTCGGACAGCGCCCACCACCGGGCGCTGCGCAGGAGCATCGTGTCCGGGTCGCCTTCGTCCACCCGGACGTCGGCCACCTCAGCGCACAGCCGACCGTCGGCATCGACCAGGTGCACCAGGCTCGTCGTCGTCTCGCGGATGCGGACCACCGCGACCGGACGACCCCGGAGCACCACCTCGACCGCGTCCCGTGCGGCTGATCCCCGGTCGAGCGGCTCCGGTGCCGCGCCCTCGGGCGGATCCGGCTGGGCGAGCTCCGCGCCCGCGAACGCCAGGGCCCGATCTGCCGTGTCCCACAGTGCCTCGCGCACGGTCACCGCTGGATGCCGTCGTACCTGGTCGGCGTACGGCTCCAGCACGGGGAGCCGGCGGTCGTCCGGGATGCGCCAGGTCCGTCGTGGGTCGGCGAGCGCTTCGGTGGTGGTGTCCATGCGCCCCAGTGTCGTCCGCGCCCCACGCCGTCGATCCGCCGGGCGCGACACCTGTGGACGCCCCGGGGACCCGAGCCGGATGTGGAGGAGGAGCCTGAGGACGGGGGACGACGACTCGCGTACCGTGCTGATCCATGACCGACGTCGCGCAGTGGATGGCCCGGCAACGCTGGTACGCGGCGAAGGGGGGTGTCCCGGAGCTCCGCACGATCGCCGAACTCGACGAACGCACCGACGAGGCCCGGGTGCGCACCCGCTTCGTCATCGACGACGCAGCGACCGGCGCCGTCCTGTACCAGGTGCCCGTCACCGAACACGAGACCCTCGTCCCGGAGCTCGAGCACGCCCGGATCCAGCCCGACGGGCCCGGTGACCCCGACGTCCTCCCCTCCTACGACGGCCCCCACGACCCCGCGTACGCGCGCTGGCTCCTCGGCGCGATCGACGCCGGCAGCGAGTCCCTCGTCCCGATCGGCCCGGTCCGCGACGGCCGCGTCCTGCGGGGCGAACAGTCCAACACGTCGATCATCTGTGAGACCGAGACCAACGGCACCGTCATCGTGAAGGTCTTCCGCGTCCTGCACCACGGCGACAACCCCGACGTGACGACGCAGCAGGCGCTCTCCGCCGCCGGGTCCGCGCGCGTGCCCCGCGTGTTCGGAGCGCTGCACGGGGAGTGGCCCGACACCGGCCGCCCGGACGGCATCGCCGCGGGCCACCTGGCGTTCGCGCAGGAGTTCCTTCCCGGGCTCGACGACGCCTGGCGGGTCGCCCTCGACGACGCCCGCCGCGGTGAGTCCTTCGCCGAGGGCGCCGACCGGCTCGGGGCGGCGCTCGCCGAGGTGCACGTCACCCTGGCCGGCGCCATGCCGACCGAGCCGGCCACGCCGGAGCGTGTCGCGCAGGCACACGCCACGATGGTGCAGCGTCTGGAGACTGCCGCCGCCGAGGTCCCGCAGGTCGCCGAACACGCCGACGCCGTCCGTGCCGTGTACGCCCGCGCGGCCGACGTCGCCTGGCCCGACCTCCAGCGCATCCACGGTGACCTGCACCTCGGCCAGGTGCTCGCCGCACCGGAGCCCCGCGGGTGGGTGTTCCTCGACTTCGAGGGCGAACCCCTCCGTCCCCTGCACGAACGGTCGCTCCCGGACGTGCCCCTCCGCGACGTCGCCGGCATGCTCCGGTCCTTCGACTACGTCGCCGGTGCCCTGGCGCACGACGACGACCCGGTCGACGCGGCGGCCTGGGCGCACGAGGCCCGCGAGGCGTTCCTCGACGGCTACGCCCGCGGCATCGGCACGGACGTCCGTGCGCACCGCGCGGTCCTCGACGCGTTCGAGCTCGACAAGGCCGTCTACGAGGTCGTCTACGAAGCCCGCAACCGCCCCACCTGGGTCGGCATCCCGGTGGCTGCCGTGGAACGGTTGGCCACGCGCGCCGCGCACTGAACCGGCGCCGGAACGGACGGGAGGCCCGTGGCGGCGCCGCCACGGGCCTCCCGTCCGTCAGGCGGGCCGGACCGGACCGTCAGGCAAGCCGGACCGGACCGTCAGGCAAGCCGGACCGGACCGTCGTCACCCGGACCGGATCGCTGTCAGTTGACGGGACCGGTGTACTTCTCGCCCGGGCCGGCACCGGGTGCGTCGGGGATCGACGACGCCTCGCGGAACGCGAGCTGCACCGAACGCAGGCCGTCGCGCAGTGGACGGGCGTGGTGGTCGCCGATCTCGGTCGCCGCCGCGGTGACCAGGCCGGCCAGCGCGGTGATGAGCTTGCGCGCCTCGTCGAGGTCCGTCTGCTGCTCGGGGTCGTCGGCCAGACCGACCTTGACGGCCGCGGCGCTCAACAGGTGCACCGCCACGGTGTTGATGAGCTCGACGGCGGGGACCTCGGAGATGTCCCGGGCCGCGTCGTCGGCGTCGTCGGTGGGCATGGTGGGCGGGGTGTCGGTCACGGTGCTCCTCTGCTAGACTCAAGGCGGCAGATGGTGCCCGTGCGCCCAGATCCGTCTGGAAGCCAGGTGCCGTCACGAAGAGGAGTCACTCCCACCCGCGGCCATGAACCACCAGGCTACCGGGTCACCACCGCTCCGCTGGGCGTCGTCGTCCAGCAGTCCGCACCGCCTGACACCGTCAGACGGAACGGAGTCGGGCGGCTGCCGAACGGGTCCCGATCCGTGCGTCAGATCTCCTCTCGTGCCGTCGTCCAGGCAAACGCCCCGGACGGCCACCACTGATTGAAGGAGCTCCGCATTCCCGATCCCCGTACCAACGACCGAATCCGCGTCCCCGAGGTCCGTCTTGTCGGACCCCAGGGCGAGCAGGTCGGCGTTGTCCCCATCGCCGTCGCTCTGCGCCTCGCGCAGGAAGCAGAGCTGGATCTGGTCGAGGTCGCGCCGGACGCGAAGCCGCCCGTGGCCAAGATCATGGACTACGGCAAGTTCAAGTACGAAGCCGCGCAGAAGGCCAAGGAAGCACGCCGCAACCAGGTGAACACCGAGCTCAAAGAGGTCCGGTTCCGCCTGAAGATCGACGTGCACGACTACGAGACCAAGCGCAAGCGTGCCGAGGGCTTCCTCCTCGGTGGCGACAAGGTGAAGGCCATGATCCTGTTCCGCGGCCGCGAGCAGTCGCGACCGGAGCAGGGCGTCCGTCTCCTGCACAAGTTCGCGGAGGAGATCGCCGAGTTCGGCGTCGTCGAGTCCCGACCAACGCAGGACGGCCGCAACATGACGATGATCATCGCGCCGCTCAAGAACAAGTCCGACGTCAAGGGCGAGCAGAACGCCAAGCGTGCGGCCGACAAGGCCGAACGCCGCGCGAACGAGCACGCCGCCAAGGCGAAGCCGGACGACGCGGCCCCGGCCGCGTCGAAGGAATCGGCCACCGCCGAGACCGCGGCCGAGTAGGTCCCGGGCCGCCTCGGCCCACCAGACCGATCCCGCGCAGCTCCCACAACCGCAACGGCGCGGCCCCCCATCCATCCCACGGAAAGGCACCACCATGCCCAAGCAGAAGACCCACTCCGGGTCGAAGAAGCGCTTCAAGGTCACCGGCACCGGCAAGATCATGAAGCAGCAGGCCGGTATGCGTCACAACCTCGAGGTCAAGTCGTCCAAGCGCAAGGCCCGCCTCAACGAGGACCAGGTCCTCGCCAAGGGTGACGCGAAGAACGTCAAGAAGCTCCTCGGCCACTGAGCCCCCGGATTCGTAAAGGAACACTGCAATGGCAAGAGTGAAGAGAGCGGTCAACGCCGCCAAGAAGCGCCGCGTCATCCTCGAGCGCGCCGAGGGCTACCGCGGCCAGCGTTCGCGTCTGTACCGCAAGGCGAAGGAGCAGGTCACCCACTCCCTCGTCTACGCGTACCGTGACCGCCACGCCAAGAAGGGCGAGTTCCGCCGCCTGTGGATCCAGCGCATCAACGCTGCGTCCCGTGCGAACGGCCTCACCTACAACCGCCTGATCCAGGGCCTCGCCCTGGCTGGCATCGAGGTCGACCGCCGCATCCTCGCGGACCTCGCCGTGAACAACCCGGAGACCTTCACCGCGCTCGTCGAGTCGGCGAAGAAGGCCCTCCCGGCCGACACCTCGGCTCCCAAGGCCGCAGCGTAGTCACCACCACCGAAGCCCCCGATCCGTCCGCGGACCGGGGGCTTCGTGCATGCGGGCACCCGACGGCTGCGACACTGGTGCCGTGACTGATCTCCTCGAGAACCCCCGTGCCGGCCGCGTCAAGGCCGTCGCCGCCCTGTCCAAGAAGGACCAGCGTGCCGAGACGGGGCTGTTCCTGCTCGAGGGCCCGCAGGCCGTGCGCGAGGCGATCGCGTACGCCCCCGAACTCCTCCGCGAGCTCTACGTCACGCCGACGGCCGCCGAGCGGTACGACCTGCACGACGCTCCGGTCGACACCTGGTTCGTCACCGAGCAGGTGCTCGCGGCGATGGCTGACACGGTCACCCCGCAGGGCGTCGTCGCGGTCTGCCAGCAGTTCCCGACGTCGGTCCGGCAGGTCTTCCCCGACCCCGGTGCGACCGGGTTGGAGGCTCGGGTCGACCCCGCCACGGACCGTCCGTTGCCGGGACTGGTCGCGATCCTCGAGGAGGTCCGGGACCCGGGCAACGCCGGCACCATCATCCGCGCCGCCGACTCCGCCGGCGCCGACGCCGTCGTCCTGACCGGTCGGAGCGTCGACCCGTACAACCCCAAGGTCGTCCGGTCCACCACGGGGTCGCTGTTCCACGTGCCGGTGTCCGTCGGGGTGTCGCTGCAGGACGCGGTGGCGCGGGCGAAGGCCCTCGGCTACACGGTGCTCGCTGCGGACGTCTCCGGCGACGACCTCCCCGTGGTGCGCGCTGAGGGGCTGCTCGACGGCCCGACCGCGTGGGTGTTCGGGAACGAGGCCCGTGGCCTCACGCCCGATGACCTGGCCATGGTCGACCGTGCCGTGAAGGTCCCGATCTACGGCGCTGCCGAGTCGATGAACCTGGCCACCGCGGCGTCGGTCTGCCTGTACGAGTCGGCGTTCGCGCTCCGCACCGTCTGAGTCCTCCACATCGATGGGGCGCTGGCCGTCACTCCACCGTCTGCGCGGTACAGGAGGGCGGTATGCCACAGGCCGGTAGGCTTGGCTACCGTGTCAGAACCTCTCGAGATCAGCGAATCGGCCGTCGCCGACGCGGTCGACGCTGCCCTTGCCGCAGTCCGCGCCGCCACGACGGTCGCCGAGCTCAAGCAGGCCCGCGCCGAGCACACGGGTGAGCAGTCGACGCTCGCGCGGATGAACGCCTCGATGCGCAGTGTCCCGCCGGAGCAGAAGGCGCAGGCGGGCAAGCTCGTCGGACAGGCCCGCGGACGGGTCAACGGCGCCGTCGCCGAACAGGAGTCGGTGCTCGCCGTGGCCGAGGAACGTGCGCGCCTCGACGCCGAGCGCGTCGACGTCACCGCACTGCCGTCGACCCGGACGCCCGGCTCGCGGCACCCGCTGTCGCTCCTCAACGAGACCGTGGCCGACATCTTCGTCGGCATGGGGTGGGAAGTGGCGGAGGGCCCCGAGCTCGAGCACGAGTGGTTCAACTTCGACGCGCTGAACTTCGACCAGGACCACCCCGCGCGGGCGATGGCCGACACGATCTTCGTCGAGCCCGTCGACCGGCACCTCGTGATGCGCACGCACACGTCTCCGGTGCAGGTGCGGTCCCTGTTGTCGCGCGACCTGCCGCTGTACGTCATCGCTCCGGGCCGCGTCTACCGCGCCGACGAGCTCGACGCCACACACCTGCCGGTCTTCACCCAGGTCGAGGGCATCGCGATCGACAAGGGCCTGACCATGGCGCACCTGCGTGGCACGCTCGAGCACTTCGCGCGGGCGATGTTCGGCGCCGAGGCACAGATCCGCCTGCGCCCGAACTACTTCCCGTTCACCGAGCCCTCCGCCGAGATGGACGTGTGGCAGCCGAACGCCAAGGGCGGCGCACGGTGGGTCGAGTGGGGCGGGTGCGGCATGGTGAACCCCAACGTCCTGCGCTCCGCCGGCATCGACCCGGACGAGTACCAGGGCTTCGCGTTCGGCATGGGCATCGAGCGGACGCTGCAGTTCCGCAACGGCCTGAACGACATGCGTGACTTCCTCGAGGGCGACATCCGCTTCTCGCAGCAGTTCGGAACGGTGGTCTGATGCGCGTCCCACTCCGTTGGCTCGGTGAGTCCGTCGACCTGCCGGACGACGCCACCCTCGAGCACGTCCACGCGGCACTCGTGTCCGTCGGGTTCGAAGAAGAAGCCGTCCACACCCTCGACCTGACCGGTCCCGTGGTCGTCGGGCAGGTGCTCGAGCGCACCCCCGAGCCGCAGAAGAACGGCAAGACCATCAACTGGTGCCAGGTGGACGTCGGCGAAGCCGAACCGCGCGGCATCGTCTGCGGCGCGCACAACTTCGACGTCGGGGACAAGGTCGTCGTGACGCTGCCCGGCGCCGTGCTGCCCGGGCCGTTCCCGATCGCCGCACGCAAGACGTACGGGCACGTGTCGGACGGCATGATCGCCTCGGCGCGCGAACTCGGACTCGGTGATGAGCACGACGGCATCCTGCGCTTCGCCGACCTCGGCACGGACCCCGACGTGGGTCAGGACGCCATCGCGCTCCTCGGGCTCGACGACGCCGCGGTCGAGATCAACGTCACGCCGGACCGCGGCTACGCGATGAGCATGCGCGGTGTCGCGCGGGAGTACGCCCACGCCACCGGCGCCTCGTTCCACGACCCGGTCGACCGGGTCCCGCGGCACGACGCCGACGGCTTCTCCGTCACCATCGCGGACGACGCCCCGATCCGGGGTCGTGTCGGGTCGAGCACGTTCGTCACCCGGGTCGTCCGGGGCATCGACGCGACCCTGCCGACACCGGCCTGGATGGTGTCGCGTCTCTCCCTCGCGGGTGTCCGCTCGATCTCGCTGCCCGTCGACATCACCAACTACGTGATGTTCGAGCTCGGCCAGCCCCTGCACGGCTACGACCTCGCGAAGGTCGTCGGCGGGCTCGGCGTCCGGCGCGCTGCCGCGGGCGAGACCCTGACGACGCTCGATGACGTCACCCGCACGCTCGATCCGGAAGACCTCGTCATCACCGACGCCGACGGCCCCGTGGGGCTCGCCGGCGTGATGGGCGGTGCCCGCACCGAGATCACTGCCGACACCACGGACGTCCTCATCGAGGCTGCTGGCTTCGACCAGGTGTCGATCGCCCGGACCGCCCGGCGCCACAAGCTCCCGAGCGAAGCATCGAAGCGGTTCGAACGCGGCGTCGACCCCCTCGTCGCCCAGGCCGCGGCGAACCGTGCCGTCCAGCTGCTCGTCGAGCTCGCCGGCGGGACTGCGGACTCCCTCGGGTCGACCCTCGTCGACACCACCGCCCGAGCCACCGTCTCCATGCGCCGGTCGCGTCCGACCGAACTCATCGGCGTCGAGTACACCGAGGCCGAGGTCGTCGACACCCTGCGCGCGATCGGCGCTTCGGTCGAGGTCGACGGCGGGCAGCTCGCGGTCACGCCGCCGACCTGGCGTCCGGACCTGACCGACGACACGACGCTGGTCGAGGAAGTCGCCCGGATCGTCGGCTACGGCCGGATCCCGAGCGTGCTGCCGGTCGCCCCGCCCGGACGCGGTCTCACCACGCACCAGCTGGCACGTCGCCGTGTCGCGGCCGCACTGGCCGCGGCCGGTCTGGTCGAGGTCGTCACCGCGCCGTTCGTGTCCGTGCCCACCGCTGCCGCCTACCCCGGCATCGACCCGGCGGGTGGCCCGTCGGTCGTGCTCGCGAACGCCCTGGACAGCGAGCAGAACCTGCTCCGTCGCAGTGGTCTGCCGGCGCTGGTCGACGTCGCGCGGCGGAACGTCTCCCGCGGTCTGGTCGACGTGGCGGTGTACGAGACCTCCCGGGTGTTCCTGCCGAGCACGGGCGATGCGCTCGGCACGCCCGAGGTCCCCGCCGGTGCCGCACGTCCCACCCCGGACGTCCTGGCCGAGCTCGACGCCGCGCTGCCGACGCAGCCCTTCCACGTGTCGGCCCTGCTCGTCGGGAACCGTCTCGTCAAGCAGCCCGGCACCGCTCCCGAGCCCTACGGCATCGCCGACGCGCTGGACGTCGCCCGGACGGTCGCGTGGGCCGCCGGCACCGAACTCACCGTCGCCCAGACCTCGCACCCGTCGCTGCACCCGGGCCGCGCAGCCTCGTTGCTGGTCGACGGCGTCGTGGTGGGCGTGGCCGGCGAGCTCCTCCCCGAACTGACGGCGGCGTCCGACCTGCCCCGGGTGGTGGCGGTCGTCGAGATCGACCTCGACGCGGTCATCGCTGCGGTGCCCGAGGCCGTGTCGGTGGCGCCGATCGTGTCCTACCCCGCGGCGACGCAGGACCTTTCCCTGGTGGTCGGGATCGACGTCCCGGCCGGAGACGTCCTCGAGACCGTGCGCTCTGGTGCCGGAGAGCTCTTGGAGTATGCTCGGCTCGTGGATGACTACCGGGGCTCCGGCGTGGACGAGGGACAGAAGTCCCTGACGTTCGCGCTGCGTTTCCGTGCCACGGACCGCACCCTGACCGCTGCCGAGGCCTCCGTGGCCCGTGACGGCGCCGTCCGACGTGCCGGCGAGCGATTCGGGGCGACCCTGCGCGACTGATCCCACTGGGACCGACTCGCCCGGGGCCGCCGCCTCCGATCTCTCGACGAACAGTCCGACCAAAGGTGGAATCCCATGTCCGTATCCGTCGCCGTGGCGGGAGCCAGCGGCTACGCGGGCGGTGAGTTGCTGCGCATCCTCTCCGCCCATCCCGAGTTCGACGTCAGGACGGTGACCGCGTTCTCGAACGCGGGGCAGCCGCTCATCGCGACGCAGCCGCACCTCCGCTCGCTGTCGCACCTGACCCTGGTCGAGACGACGGCGGAGAACCTGCGCGGGCACGACGTCGCGTTCCTGGCCCTGCCGCACGGGCAGTCCGGTGCCGTCACGGCCGAGCTCGACGCGGACACCCTCGTCGTGGACTGCGGCGCCGACCACCGGCTCATCGACCCGGCCGCATGGGAGACCTTCTACGGCGGCGAGTACTTCGGCGCGTGGACCTACGGCCTGCCCGAACTGCTGCACGCGGCACCGGCTCCGGGCTCGGCGGACGAGTGGCGCGACGTCGACGACATCGTGGCGCAGAGCCGTCAGCGTGCCGAACTCGCCGCGACCAAGCGGATCGCGGTGCCCGGGTGCAACGTGACGGCGATCACGCTCGGCATCCAGCCCGGCGTGCAGGCGGGGTTGGTGCAGTCGGACGACATCGTCGCCGTGCTGAGTGTCGGCCCCTCGGGCGCCGGCAAGAAGCTCGCCCCGACCTACCTCGCCGCCGAGATCATGGGGTCGGCCAGCGCGTACGCCGTGGGCGGCACCCACCGGCACGTCCCCGAGATCCAGCAGAACCTGCGCTCGGCCGGCGCCTCGGACGTGACGATCTCGTTCACGCCCGTGCTGGTGCCGATGTCGCGCGGCATCCTCGCCACCACCACCGCCAAGCTGGCTCCGGGCGTCAGCGCCCGTGACGTCCGTCTGGCGTGGGAGCAGGCCTACGCGGACGAGCCGTTCGTGCACCTGCTGCCCGAGGGCGAGTTCCCGCGGGTCGCCGACACGATCGGCGCCAACACGGCCCTGGTCGGCATCGCCGTCGACGAGGCCGCCGGCCGGGTCGTCGCGATCACGGCCCTCGACAACCTCGCCAAGGGGACCGGCGGCGCCGCGGTGCAGTCGGCCAACATCGCACTCGGGTTCCCCGAGACCCTCGGCCTCAGCGTGGACGGAGTCGCACCGTGACCGACGTCAGCAACACAGACCAGACCGACCCGGGCCTCCTGGCGATCGGCGACGCACAGGGCGTGACCGCGGCGGCGGGCTTCCGTGCGGCGGGAGCGACCGCCGGACTCAAGGCGAGCGGTACCCCCGACGTCGCGCTCGTCGTCAACGACGGGCCGCAGGCCGCGGTCGCCGCGGTCTTCACGAGCAACCGCGCCCAGGCCCACCCGGTGATCTGGTCGCGCCAGGTCGTCGGCGACGGCGTCGCGCGGGCGGTGTTCCTGAACTCCGGTGGCGCCAACTGCTTCACCGGTCCCTTCGGGTTCCAGACCACCCACATGACTGCCGAGGCAGTCGGCGACGCCCTCGGCATCGGTGCCGGTGACGTCGTCGTCTGCTCGACCGGGCTGATCGGTGTCGGTGACCAGACCTTCCGCGACCACGTGCTGCACGGCGTCGGTCTGACGAAGGACGCGCTGAGCGAGACCGGTGGTCCCGACGCTGCGACCGCGATCATGACGACCGACACGCGCGCCAAGCAGTCGGAGGTCACCGAGGACGGCTGGACCGTCGGTGGCATGGCGAAGGGGGCGGGCATGCTCGCGCCGGGGCTCGCCACGATGCTCGTCGTGATCACGACGGACGCGCTCCTGGAGTCCGATCAGCTCGACCAGGCGCTCCGGGCGGCCACCCGGGTCACGTTCGACCGCGTCGACTCCGACGGCTGCATGTCGACGAACGACACCGTCGTGCTGATGTCCTCCGGCGCCTCGGGTGTGACGCCCGAGGTCGGCGACTTCCAAGAAGCCCTGACGGCCGTGTGTGCCGACCTCGCACGCCAGCTCCAGCAGGACGCCGAGGGCGCCAGCCACGACATCGCGATCCACGTCGTCGGCGCGGCGAGCGAGGACGACGCTGTCACGGTCGGCCGGAGCGTCGCCCGGAACAACCTGTTCAAGGCGGCCGTGTTCGGCAACGACCCGAACTGGGGCCGGGTCCTGGCGGCGATCGGCACCACCGACGCCGAGTTCGACCCGTACGCGGTCGACGTCTCGATGAACGGCGTGCGGGTGTGCCACGCGGGTGCCCCGGACCGCCCGAGCGACGAGGTCGACCTGACCCCGCGGGACACCGACGTGCGCATCGACCTCGGGGTGGGACCGTTCGCGGCCACCATCCTGACGAACGACCTGACGCACGACTACGTCCACGAGAACAGCGCGTACTCCAGCTGATGGCCGACGACAGCACCTTCTCGAAGGAAGCAGCGCACGAGCTCGCGACCGTCAAGGCCGCGACCCTGATCGAGTCCCTGCCGTGGCTCAAGCGGTTCTCCGGCAAGATCGTCGTCGTCAAGTTCGGTGGCAACGCCATGGTGAACGACGATCTCAAGCGCGCCTTCGCCGAGGACATGGTCTACCTCCGCTACGCCGGCCTGCACCCCGTCGTGGTGCACGGCGGCGGACCGCAGATCTCCGCCGCACTCAAGGAGCAGGGCATCCAGTCCGAGTTCCGCGGCGGCTACCGCGTGACCACGACCGAGGCGATCACCGTCGTCCGCGACGTCCTGGCCGGCGAGGTCAACCGCGAGATCGTCGACCTGATGAACGAGCACGGCGCCGGGATCGGCGTCGGGGTGTTCGGCGACGGCGGCTCGTTGTTCACCGGCGAGAAGAAGGGCGTCGTCGTCGATGGCGAGCACTTCGACCTCGGCCACGTAGGCGACATCACGCACGTCGACCCGTCCGGGGTCCTCGACGCGATCCGAGCGAACCAGATCCCCGTCGTGTCGAGCATCGCGATCGACGACGCGCACCCGGACCAGGCGCTCAACGTGAACGCCGACGCTGCCGCAGCGGCGCTGGCGATCGCCCTCGGTGCGTCGAAGCTCATGATGCTGACCGACGTTCCCGGGCTCTACCGCAACTGGCCGGACCGTGACTCGATCATCGACCTCATCGCGGTCGAGGAGCTCCGCGAGCTGCTGCCGTCGCTCGAGTCGGGGATGATCCCGAAGATGACCGCGTGCCTCGACGCCGTGGTCGGCGGGGTCGGCGGCGCCACGATCATCGACGGCCGCATCCCGCACTCGATCCTGCTCGAGGTCTTCACGCTGCGTGGCGCGGGCACCGAGGTGATCCCGGACCCGAGCCGACGTACCGAGAACCAGAACACCCACGCCGAGATCGGCCGACGCGGCCCCGCGAGCCCGATCCAGCACCCGGAACACGCAGACGACACGAAGGGGAACGCACGGTGACCACCGAGACGCAGACCGCAACCTGGAACGACCGGTTCGGGGCGTCGCTCATGCGATCCCTGACGCCGCCGAAGATCATGCTCGAGCGCGGCCAGGGCTGCCGTGTGTGGGACGTGGAGGGCAACGAGTACCTCGACTTCCTGGCGGGCATCGCCGTCAACTCCCTCGGCCACGCCCACCCGGCGCTGGTGGACGCGATCGCCGACCAGGCAGCCAAGCTCGTGCACGTCTCGAACTACTTCGCGACCCCGCCGCAGCTCGAACTCGCCGAGCGGCTCAAGCGGATCTCGGGCGCCGGGGACGCCGGCCGCGTGTACTTCGGCAACTCCGGAGCCGAGGCGAACGAAGCCGCCTTCAAGCTCGCGCGCCTGAACCGCGGCGCCGACGGGCGGAAGACCCGCATCCTGGCGTTGCAGCAGGCCTTCCACGGCCGGACCATGGGCGCACTCGCACTCACCGGCAAGCCAGCGCTGCAGGAGGACTTCCTGCCGATGATCCCGGGTGTCGAGCACATCGAGACCTCGATCGAAGCGCTTGAGCACGCGATCGACGACACCGTCGCAGCGATCATCATCGAGCCGATCAAGGGCGAGGCCGGCGTCGTCGACCTGCCCGAGGGCTTCCTCGCCGCCGCGCGTCGTCTGACCGAGGAGCACCACGCGCTGCTGATCCTCGACGAGATCCAGACCGGCGTCGGTCGCACGGGTTCGTGGTTCGCGTTCCAGCAGCAGGGCATCGTCCCCGACGCCATCACGGTCGCCAAGGGCATCGCCGGCGGCTTCCCGATCGGCGCGCTCGTGACCTTCGGGTGGGCGTCCGACCTGTTCTCCGCCGGTCAGCACGGCTCGACCTTCGGCGGCAACCCGCTCGGCACCCGCGTCGCGAACGCGGTCCTCGCCGAGATCGAGGACGCCGGCCTGGTCGAGTCCGCCGTCGCCAAGGGCGAGCGCATCCGCACCGGCATCACCGCGTTCGCGTCGCCGCTCGTGGCCGAGGTCCGGGGGAGCGGCCTGCTCATCGGCGTCGGTCTGCACCGCCCGGTGGCCGCAGCGATCGCCGCCGCGGCGCTCGAGCGCGGCCTGATCGTGAACGCCCCGAACGAGTCGAGCCTGCGCATCGCGCCGCCGCTCATCGTGTCCGATGCCGAGGTCGACGAGTTCCTGTCGATCCTCGCCCAGAGCATGGCGGCCGTGCAGGACGCCCACCAGACCGTGCCGCACGCCCCCCAGGCCGTGCAGGACGCCCACCAGGAGACCTCCGCATGACCCGTCACTTCCTCCGGGACGACGACCTCACCCAGGCCGAGCAGACGGCGGTCCTCGACCTCGCAGTCCGCATGAAGCAGGACCGCTGGGGCGCGAAGCCGCTGGCCGGCCCGCAGAGCGTCGCGGTCATCTTCGACAAGTCGTCGACCCGCACCCGCGTGTCCTTCCACGTCGGCATCAGCGACCTGGGCGGCAGCCCGCTCATCATCTCGACGGCCAACAGCCAGCTCGGCGGCAAGGAGACCCCCTCCGACACCGCCCGCGTGCTCGAGCGGATGGTGTCGGCGATCGTCTGGCGCACCTACGGCCAGGCCGGGCTCGAGGAGATGGCCGCCGGCACGACCGTCCCCGTGGTGAACGCCCTGTCCGACGACTTCCACCCCTGCCAGCTGCTGGCCGACCTGCTCACCATCCGTGAGCACCGGGGTGAGCTCGCGGGCCAGACCATCGCGTTCGTCGGCGACGGCGCCTGCAACATGGCGCAGTCCTACCTGCTCGCGGCGGCGACCGCGGGCATGCACGTCCGGATCGGCTCACCGGCGGAGTTCAGCCCCGCCGCCCAGGTCGTCACGGACGCCGAACGCCGCGCCGCCGAGACCGGTGGGTCCGTCCTCGTCGTGACCGACCCGGTGGCGGCGGTCGCCGGCGCCGACGTCGTCGTGACGGACACCTGGGTCTCGATGGGGAAGGAAGACGAGAAGCAGCAGCGACTCGACACCTTCAAGGACTACCGCGTGGACGACGACCTCATGGCCCATGCGGCCGACGACGCCGTCTTCATGCACTGCCTGCCGGCCGACCGCGGCTTCGAGGTCACCGCCGAGGTGATCGACGGCCCGCGCAGCATCATCTGGGACGAGGCGGAGAACCGTCTCCACGCCCAGAAGGCCCTGCTCACCTGGCTGCTCGCGGCGAACACCGCGACCACGGCGACCGCGACCACGGCGACCGCGACCACGGCTACCGCGACCGCGACCGCGGCCACCGCAACCGCCGCCACCAACTGACCGCCGCCACCACCCACTGACCCCCACACCCCCTAGGAGAAGACCCATGGCAGACCGCGTCGTACTGGCGTACTCCGGAGGCCTCGACACCTCCGTCGGCATCGGCTGGCTCAAGGACGCCACCGGCAAGGACGTCGTCGCACTGGCGGTCGACGTCGGCCAGGGTGGCGAGGACATGGACGCCATCCGTCAGCGTGCGCTCGACTGCGGTGCGGTGGAGTCGGTCGTCATCGACGCGAAGGACGAGTTCGCGGACGACTACCTGGTCCCGGCGCTCAAGGCCAACGCGCTCTACCAGAAGCGCTACCCGCTCGTCTCCGCGCTGAGCCGCCCGCTCATCGCGAAGCACCTCGCCCTGACGGCCAAGCAGCTCGGTGCGGACAGCGTCGCGCACGGCTGCACGGGCAAGGGCAACGACCAGGTCCGGTTCGAGGCCGCCGTCGCCGCGATCGCGCCCGACCTGACCAGCGTCGCTCCGGTCCGCGACCTCGCGCTCACCCGCGACAAGGCCATCGTCTACGCGCAGGAGCACGACCTGCCGATCCTGCAGAGCAAGAAGTCGCCGTACTCGATCGACCAGAACGTCTGGGGTCGCGCGGTGGAGACCGGGTTCCTCGAGGACCCGTGGAACGCCCCGATCGAGGACCTCTACGCCTACACGCAGGACCCCGCGATCCCGCGCGACGCCGACGAGGTGACGATCACGTTCGAGCAGGGCGTCCCCGTCGCCATCGACGGCCAGCGCTTCAGCGTCCTGAAGATCGTCCAGGAACTGAACGCCCTCGCCGGCAAGCACGGCGTCGGCCGCATCGACGTGGTCGAGGACCGCCTGGTCGGCATCAAGTCGCGCGAGGTCTACGAGGCCCCGGCCGCGATGGCACTCATCGCCGCGCACGAGGAGCTCGAGAGCCTGACCCTCGAGCGTGACGTCAACCGCTACAAGCGCGGCGTCGAGTCCGAGTGGGCCGACCTGGTCTACGACGGACTGTGGTTCGGCGGGCTCAAGCGCTCGCTCGATGCCTTCATCGACGACACCCAGCAGTACGTGTCGGGCGACATCCGCCTGCAGCTGCACGGTGGCCGCGCGACCGTCACCGGTCGTCGCAGCGAGCAGTCGCTGTACGACTTCGACCTGGCCACGTACGACACGGGCGACACGTTCGACCAGTCGCTGTCCAAGGGCTTCATCGAGATCTGGTCGCTCCCGTCCAAGATCTCGGCCCGCCGCGACCTGGCGAACTAGCCGCAACCTGGCTGACCAGTCGCCACCTGGCGAACTGCACCGGTCCGGACGGCGCGACCAGTCGGCCGCGCCGTCCGGACCGCCCAGGAGGCCCGACCCGCCTCCGCCAGACCGACCCACCACACGACGCAGGAACTCATGACGGACGCAAGCGGAGCCTCCCGGCCGGAGCAGCACACCAAGACCGACGGCACCAACCAGGGCGCCCTGTGGGGTGCCCGGTTCGCCGACGGCCCGAGCGCCGAGCTCGCGGCCCTGTCGAAGTCGACGCACTTCGACTGGCAGCTCGCACCGTACGACCTCGCCGGGTCGCGGGCGCACGCCCGGGCCCTGCAGACCGCCGGGTACCTGACCGCCGACGAACTCACGCAGATGCTCGCGGGCCTGGACCTCCTGCTCGACCAGCACACGACCGGCGAACTGCAGCCGGACGACAGCGACGAGGACGTGCACGGCGCCCTGGAACGCCTGCTCATCGCGGACCTCGGCCCCGAGCTCGGCGGCAAGCTCCGCGCCGGACGCAGCCGCAACGACCAGATCGCCACCCTCGGCCGGATGCACATGCTGGACCACGGTCGGCGCATCGGCCACCTGGTGATCGACCTGGTCGACGCGATCTCCCAGCAGGCGAGCGAGCACCCGGGCGCGATCATGCCCGGCCGGACCCACCTGCAGCACGCGCAGCCGGTCCTCCTCGCTCACCACCTGCTCGCGCACGCGTGGCCCCTGGTGCGCGACCTGGAGCGCCTGCGGGACTGGGCCGGCCGCGCCAGTGTGAGCCCGTACGGCGCCGGTGCCCTCGCCGGCAGTTCCCTCGGGCTCGACCCGGCGGCGATCGCCCACGAGCTCGGCTTCGACCGACCCGCCGAGAACTCCATCGACGCCACCGCCGGCCGGGACACCGTCGCCGAGTTCGCGTTCGTCCTCGCGCAGATCGGCATCGACGTCTCGCGTCTGGCCGAAGAGGTCATCCTCTGGAACACGAAGGAGTTCGGCTTCGTCCGGCTGCACGACGCGTTCTCCACCGGGTCGAGCATCATGCCGCAGAAGAAGAACCCGGACATCGCCGAACTCGCTCGCGGGAAGTCCGGGCGGCTCATCGGCAACCTGACGGGCCTCCTCGCGACGCTCAAGGGCCTGCCGCTGGCGTACAACCGCGACCTGCAAGAGGACAAGGAACCCGTCTTCGACTCGGTCGCCACGCTCGAGGTCCTGCTGCCCGCGTTCACGGGCATGATCGCCACGCTGTCCTTCGACACCGCGCGGATGGCCGAGCTCGCGCCGCAGGGGTTCTCGCTCGCGACCGACGTCGCCGAGTGGCTGGTCCGGCAGGGTGTGCCGTTCCGTGACGCGCACGAGGTCTCCGGCGCCCTCGTGCGGTACTGCGAGGAGCGCGGCATCGACCTCGACGACCCGACCGACGCCGAGTACGCGTCCGTCTCCGCGCACCTCACGCCCGAGGTGCGCACCGTGCTCACGATCGAGGGCAGTGTGGCGTCACGCCGCGGCGTCGGCGGGACCGCTCCGGACCGAGTCGCCGAGCAGCTCGCCGGGCTGACGGACCGCGTCCGCGACCTGGCCACCGGGGCCCCGTTCGCACGGTGACCGTCGGCCTCCGTGCGCTGCTGACGCACCTCGCGCCCGAGAGCGCTCCGGCGCTGCTCGGCGCGACGCTCACCGGCCGGGGTGTGACGCTCCGCATCACCGAGGTCGAGGCCTATTCCGGAAGCACGGACCCCGGGTCGCACGGCCACCGCGGCCCGACCCCGCGCAACCGGCATCTCTTCGGCGCGCCGGGCACGCTCTACGCCTACCGCTCGTACGGCATCCACACCTGCGTCAACGTGGTGAGCGGCCCGTCCGGCACGTCCTCGGGGACGCTCCTGCGCGGCGCCGAGGTCGTCGACGGCCTCGAGCTCGCCCGATCGCGGCGGGGCCCCGGCGTCGCGGACGTCGCGCTCGCGCGGGGACCCGGCAACCTCGGCAGCGCGATCGGCGCGGTCCTGGGCGAGGACGACGGCACCTCGGTCCTCGACGGGCGCGGCCCGTACGTGCTCGCGCTGGCACCCGGCCTGGAGGCCCGGCTCGCCTCCGACGGGGTCGCGGCGGTCCTCGACGCACTCGCGTCCGACCCCGGCATCCTCCGGACGCCGCGCACCGGCGTGGCCGGCGTCGCCGGCGGCGCCGCGTTCCCCTGGCGGTTCGCCCTGCCGGGCGAGGCGACGGTGTCGACGTACCGGCGGCACAAGGGTGCGGTGGGATGACGGACCTGCACCGCGCCTCCAGGGCGGGCACCCGCCGGTACGATGGCCGGGTGTCCAGTGATACCGCTCCCGATGTCCTGACGCGCCAGCAGAACGACCCCACCTTCGCCTCGGTGTGGGACGAACTGCGCTGGCGTGGTCTGGTGCACGTCTCGACCGACGAGACCGCACTGCAAGAGGCCCTCGACGGTGACCCGATCACGTACTACTGCGGCTTCGACCCGACCGCGCCGTCGCTGCACTGCGGCAACCTGCTGCAGCTGTTGACCATGCGGCGGTTGCAGCTCGCCGGACACAAGCCCCTGGCACTGGTCGGCGGTTCGACCGGCCTGATCGGTGATCCGCGGCCCACCGCCGAACGCACGCTCAACACCCGCGAGACCGTGTCGACGTGGGTGACCCGCCTGCAGGAACAGGTCTCGCGGTTCCTCAGCCCCGACGGCGACAACGGCGTACGCCTCGTGAACAACCTCGACTGGACGTCGCCGTTGTCCGCGATCGACTTCCTGCGCGACATCGGCAAGTACTTCCGCGTCAACACGATGCTCAGGAAGGACGCCGTCGCCGCGCGGCTCAACTCGGACTCGGGCATCAGCTACACCGAGTTCAGCTACCAGATCCTGCAGGGGATGGACTACCGCGAACTGTTCCGGCAGTACGGGTGCACGCTGCAGACCGGTGGTTCGGACCAGTGGGGGAACCTGACCTCGGGGACGGAACTCATCCGGCGGGCCGAGGGTGCGACCGTGCACGCGTTCGGCACCCCGCTGATCACGAACTCGGACGGCACCAAGTTCGGCAAGAGCGAGGGCAACGCCATCTGGCTCGACGCCGACATGACGTCGCCGTACGCGCTGTACCAGTTCTGGCTCAACACGGCGGATGCCGACGTGGTCGCCCGGCTCCGTGAGTTCACGTTCCTGACCCGGGCCGAGATCGAACGACTCGAGCAGGCCGTGGCGGACGAGCCCTTCCGCCGCGAGGCCCAGCGGACCCTGGCGTTCGAGGTGACGTCGGTGGTGCACGGGGTGCCGGCCACCCAGGCGGCGATCGACGCATCGGCGGCGTTGTTCGGCAACGGTGACCTCGGTGCGCTCGATGCCCCGACGCTCCGGTCCGCGATCGCCGAGCTCCCGGGGTCGGTGTCGATGGCTCCGGATGCCGACCTCGCGAAGGCCCTCGTCGACACCGAGCTGGTGAAGTCCCTCGGGGAAGCCCGACGCGCGATCGACCAGGGCGGTGTCTACGTGAACAACCAGCGCGCCGAAGATCCGACCACGCCGCTCGCCGACCTCGCCCTGCCCGGGGGAGTGCTCGTGCTGCGCCGCGGCAAGAAGACCCTCGCCGGTGTGACGCTCGCCGGCTGAACCGACCGCTGACGACGCCCGCTTCCCAGTGTGGAGGCGGGCGTCGCTGCGTTCGGGGCGTCGTGTTGCACCATGCGACACGCCCGGGATGTGGCGCGGGTTGGCGCTCCCCGTCGTCCGGCCGTAGTGTTTCTTCTCGTCACCCCAAAGGTGCGGCGGAGCGGCTGGAGCGAAAGCCCAGAGCACGTCGGCCCTCAAGCGGGACCATCCTCCACTGGAGATCAGCTCCGGCCTTGCGCTGGACGACTTCGACGCCTAGGATGACTACTCCACCGGTTCTCTCCCTCGGGATGAGCCACAGGCCCTGTCACTGACCGGGCCGACGAACACCGGTGGCGACCAAGTACGAATGCCTCTCTGGCGGAACCTCTTCGTGGGGTCGAGTGGGGAGTGCGTCTGGTCCTTGAGAA
>NZ_MJGI01000006.1:0-420 GCF_001864835.1 Curtobacterium sp. MCBA15_001
CCTGCTGCACCGCGTCGACGATCGCGCGGTTGGCGTCCTCGTCCTGGCGGTACAGGGTCTTGCCGAACTCGTCCGTGTCCGACCGCGAGCCCGACCCGGCCGCGTCCCAGGGGCGGGTGACCTTGCCGCGGGCGAGGGGGCTCCACGGGATCACGCCGACGCCCGAGTGTCGGCAGAAGGGGTGCATCTCGCGCTCTTCCTCGCGCTCGAGCAGGTTGTACTGGTCCTGCATGCTGACGAACGGCGTCCAGCCGTGCAGCTCGGCGACGTGCTGCATCTCGGCGAACTGCCACGTCCACATGCTGCTCGCGCCGATGTAGCGCGCCTTGCCCGCCTTCACGACGTCGTGCAGGGCCTCCATCGTCTCCTCGACCGGCGTGTTCGGGTCGAAGCGGTGGATCTGGTACAGGTCGACGTAGT
>NZ_MJGI01000006.1:1111-1385 GCF_001864835.1 Curtobacterium sp. MCBA15_001
TACAGGTCGACGTAGTCCGTGCCGAGGCGGCGCAGCGACGCGTCGATCTCGTGCATGATCGCCATCCGGGACAGCCCGGCGCCGTTGGGGCCGGGGCGCATCCGGTTGAAGACCTTCGTGAAGACCTGGACGTCCTCGCGGGGGCCGAGTTCGCGGAGCAGCTCGCCGGTGATCTCCTCGCTGGAGCCGGCGGAGTACACGTTCGCGGTGTCGAACGTCGTGATGCCGGCGTCGAAGGCCCGGCGGACGAAGGGACGGGCGTCGTCGATGCCGA
>NZ_MJGI01000006.1:2106-2275 GCF_001864835.1 Curtobacterium sp. MCBA15_001
CGGGCGTCGTCGATGCCGACGCTCCAGGCGTGGGAGCCCTTCGTCGGGTCGCCGTAGGACATCATGCCGAGGATGACGGGGCTGATCTCGAGGCCGGTGGCGCCGAGTCTCGTGGTGTTCTGGTTGTTCTCGTTCACGCCGGTGTGCGTGCTGGTGTCGTTCGTGCCGG
>NZ_MJGI01000006.1:2967-3325 GCF_001864835.1 Curtobacterium sp. MCBA15_001
GGTGT
The DNA here is from genome assembly GCF_001864835.1 of Curtobacterium sp. MCBA15_001. Lineage (GTDB taxonomy): Bacteria > Actinomycetota > Actinomycetes > Actinomycetales > Microbacteriaceae > Curtobacterium. Next base: position 2,973 of record NZ_MJGI01000006.1, read on the forward strand.
CGTTCGTGCCGGTGTACGTGCTGGTCTCGCTCATGCGTTCACCCTGGCATCGCGCCCTGTGACCGCGAGCAGGCGGACCTGGAGCGGGGCGTCCTCGCCGACCTCGACGGGAGCGGCGTAGAGCCCCGTCGCTGCGAGCGACTCGATCTGCGGCTCGAAGTGCTGCCACACCGCCTCGACCAGCTCGTCCGGCAGGCGGTCGTCGCTCCCCGTGGCGCGAGCGAGGTCCCACGTGTGGATCGTGATGTCGCTGGTCTGCTCGGCGAGGTACTCGCCCGCGGTCACGACGTCGGTCTCCAGGTGCACGGGGGTGTCGCTGGGGGCCTTCGTCCACGCCGTCGTCGCCGCGGTCG
>NZ_MJGI01000006.1:4019-4456 GCF_001864835.1 Curtobacterium sp. MCBA15_001
CGCCGTCGTCGCCGCGGTCGCGAAGCGGTCCCACTCCTGCACGAGGTCGGTGCCGATCGGTTCGAGGTCGCCCTTCGCCTGGTCGTGGTCGCACCCGGTGAGCAGCAGGGGGATCCAGCGCTGCTCGTCGACCACGTGGGCGACGAGGTCGCGGGTGGTCCACTCCGAGTCCGGGGTGGAGGCGTCCCAGTCGGTGACGGCGGCGACGCGGCGGCCGAACTCGGCGGCGGCGAGGGCCTGGAGCGCGATCCAGTCGGTGGCCATGGTGGTGCTCCTCTTCGTGCGTGGACGTGTGCTGGTGGAACCCGATCGGCGCGCTGCCGATTCCCGCGCCCAACCTACGCGGCCCCGAGCGGGCGAAACACCCGCGTGCGCTCTGGGCCCGAGTACCCGTTCCCGCCCGTTCGAGCACCCTCCGTCCGTGTCCGTGTCCGTGT
>NZ_MJGI01000006.1:5136-5534 GCF_001864835.1 Curtobacterium sp. MCBA15_001
CGTGTCCGTGTCCGTGTCCGCGTCCGCGTCCGCTCGGGCACCCGCGCCCGCCCGCGCCTGCTCCGCGTCCCCTCGCGTCCCCGCCCCCCCCCGAGTCCCGCCCGCCGGAGACGCGAGCGGGCGAAACACCAGAGTGGCTCCCGCGATCACGGGTCGTTTCCGCCCGTTCGCGCACCCGCAAACCCGCGCACGTGCACCCGCACGGCCGCCCCCTGACGAAGCCCCGACGCGACGCTGCCCGAACGCGACCCAGACGCGACGAAGCCCAGACGCGACGAAGCCCCGACGCCGTAGGGCATCGGGGCTTCGTGGGGACGTCTCGGGCGGATCAGGCTCCACCGCCGGACGTCAGCACCTCACAGGTCAGGCAGCCTGCTTGACGAACTGCACGTCGAGGT
>NZ_MJGI01000006.1:6201-7970 GCF_001864835.1 Curtobacterium sp. MCBA15_001
GACGAACTGCACGTCGAGGTTGATCGTCACGTCGTTGCCGAGCGTGAACCCACCGGCCTCGAGCGCGGCGTTCCAGTTCACACCGAACTCGGTGCGGTCGATCTTGGTCTTCGCCTCGGCGCCGAGCTTGACCTGGCCGTAGCCGTCGGTGGTGACGCCGCCGAACTCGGTCTTCAGGGTCACGTTCTTCGTCACGCCGCGCAGCGAGAGCTCGCCGTCGATGAGGAAGTCGTCGCCGTCCTGGCGGATGCCGGAGGACGTGAAGGTCATCTGCGGGTGCTCCTCGGCGAGGAAGAAGTCACCGGTCGCGAGGTGCTGGTCGCGCTGCTGCTGCTTCGTGTTCACGCTGGCCACGTCGATCGAGGCCTCGAGGGTGGAGTCCAGCGGGTTCTCGGCGGTGACGAGCGTGGCGTCGAAGCGCTCGAAGGAGCCCTTGACCTTGCTGATCGCGAGGTGACGGACCGAGAAGGTGACCTCGGAGTGGGTCGGGTCGATCTTCCAGGTGCCGGTCTGGTAGCCGGGAATGGTGTCAGCAGAGAGCGTCATGGTGGTGTCCTTCCGGGACGACGGAGTTCGTGGTGCGACGCGAGCGACCGGCTTCCCCGATCCATGCGCCCGCATCGAATGAGATGCTACGCCATTGTGGACCCGTTTGGTTGAAGCGTCAACTAAATCTTCGTGAACCCGCAGCAGGCCGTCGGTCGTGTGCTCCGGAGGCGCCAGCACGGAGCAGCCGACGCACCCGCTCGACGAAGCGTTCCACGTGCCTCCCGACGTCGTCCGCCGTGATCCGGACCAGCCACCAGTCCACGTCCTTCAGATGCTCGCCCCGCATCAGGTCCTTCTTGAATGTCGCCGGGTCCGTCCGATGGAGGTCGCTCTCGTACTCGATGGCGACACGCTCGCGCGGGAACGCCAGGTCGACGCAGGCGACCCACTCGCCGTCCACGACGACGTCGTGGTTCAGCGCCGGTTCCGGGAGACCGTGGCGGACCAGCGCGAGGCGGGCTCGGGTCTCGCCCGGTGATCGGGACCCGAGCCTGATCTCGGCCAGCGCGGCTCGGAGTCGTCGCACGCCGCGCATGCCACGTCGTCGGCGGACCGCGATCCGGAGTTCATCGATCGTGACCCATCCGAGCCACCCGACGAGTGCGTCGCCCGCGATGACCAGTTCATCGATCGTCAGCATGGTCCCGAGGGCGACGAACGTGTCCACTGGCGTGCTGATCGGCACGCCTCGGGCGATCGTCATGCGCACCGAGCCGAACTTCGCGCGGTGCCCGACGGCGCCGCGGACCCGGAGTGCCTGGTCGATGCCGATGGTGGTGACGTGCAGCCGTCGGTCCTGCTCCACGCGTCGGGGGAGTGGCACGCCGATGATCGCGGCTGCGGTCGTGTGGCTGAACACCTGGTCCGGGCGGAGTCGCGGCGCGAGCGCACGTGCCCGCTCGTCGACCGCGACCGGCTCCGATGCGGACCGGATGCCGTGGAACGGGCGGACCAGGTCGCGCGCATCGAGCCGGTTGCGGGAGACCCCGCGGTGCAGGGCGTCCCGCACGCGGAACGAGGCGTCGCGGAGGGCGAGCGGAAGGCGTCGTCTGGCAGTCACGGTCACATGCTCGCGTCGACACAGCAGACGGGAGGCGCGTGGGGCGCATCTGTGGACGGTCACCCCCGCCGCGTGGTTGTGGAGGAGTCGCCCCCCGCGCGCGAGCGGGCGTATGTGGGGAGTCGGGCGCCGCGGGACGGCGACATACCGCCCGCTCGCG
>NZ_MJGI01000006.1:8716-8869 GCF_001864835.1 Curtobacterium sp. MCBA15_001
GCCCCCCGTCCGCCCCCGCCGCGAGCGGCCCGGCCACACAGGTCCTCGCAGGGACACCCGGGCATCGGGAGGGTCCACTAGCGTCGGGGACATGGAATTCAGGTACCTCGGCAACTCCGGGCTCAAGATCTCGGAGATCACCTACGGCAACTG
>NZ_MJGI01000006.1:9635-46888 GCF_001864835.1 Curtobacterium sp. MCBA15_001
TGCGTCCGGGCAGCGCTCGACGCCGGCATCACCACGTTCGACACCGCGGACACCTACGCCAACACGAAGGCGGAGACGGTCCTCGGCGAGGCGCTCAAGAGCGAGCGTCGCGCCGGCCTCGAGGTCTTCACGAAGGTCTACTGGCCCACCGGCCCCAAGCAGCACAACGACGTCGGGCTCAGCCGGAAGCACATCATGGAGTCGATCAACGGCTCGCTGACCCGACTCCAGACGGACTACGTCGACCTGTACCAGGCGCACCGCTACGACTACGAGACCCCGCTCGAAGAGACCATGCAGGCCTTCGCCGACGTCGTCCGTCAGGGCAAGGCGCTCTACATCGGCGTGAGTGAGTGGACCGCGGAGCAGATCCGAGCCGGAGCCGCACTGGCGAAGGAGCTCGGCTTCCAGCTCATCTCGAACCAGCCGCAGTACTCGATGCTCTGGCGCGTCATCGAGGGCGAGGTCGTCCCGGCGTCGAAGCAGCTCGGCCTCTCGCAGATCGTCTGGTCGCCCATCGCCCAGGGCGTCCTGACCGGCAAGTACAAGCCGGGCCAGCCCCTGCCCGAGGGATCGCGTGCCACGGACGAGAAGGGCGGCGCGGACATGATCAAGCGGTTCATGCGCGACGAGGTCCTCGAAGCAGTCCAGCGCCTGCAGCCCGTCGCCGACCAGGCCGGACTCACCCTCGCCCAGCTCGCCATCGCGTGGACGCTGCAGAACGAGAACGTCGCGAGTGCGATCGTCGGGGCCTCGCGTCCGTCGCAGGTCACCGACAACGTCAAGGCAGCGGGCGTGAAGCTCGACGCCGACGCGCTCGCGGCGATCGATGCGGCGCTGGGGGACATCCCGGAGCGCGACGCGTCGAAGAACGTGAGCCCGGCCTCCCGACCGGCCTGACCGGCCTGACCGGCAAGCCAGCCTGACCGGCAAGCCGGACGCAGCCGGCAAGCCGGACGCAGCGGGCAAGCCGGATGTGACCGTCCGGACGGTCCTGTCCGATTGACGTGAACGCGGCAACGCGACCGAACCACTCCGATCGGACAGACCGTTCCAGGGCCCGTGGCACCACGCCACGGGCCCTTCCGCGTCCCCGTGCGGAAGTGCATGACGCACCAACCGGGACGACGACGCCCATCGGGGGACATGCGCCTGGCAGACCCCTGATGACGTCCGTACCCCGACCAAACCCCCACGCGAAGCCCCCCGAATCGGGGGCATGACCTCGACCGACACCCTCGTTGTGGTGCCACCCGCCCAGGTGGCACCGAGCGACGCGCACCCGAGCGCACCAGCGGTCCCGCCGACCAACCGGGCTCTGCCGACGAACCCGGTCACGCGCCTCCAGGCCCGATCTGCCCGATCTGCCCGCTTCGCGCGCCTCGTCGCCGCGAGCCGCCAGCTCGTGTCCTTCGGCACCATCGGCGCGCTCTGCTTCCTCATCGACCTCGGCGTCTACAACCTGCTGCGCCTGACGATCCTCGACGACAAGCCCATCGCCGCGAAGGTCGGCTCCGCGATCATCTCGACCGCGGTGGCCTGGGTCCTCAACCGGTTCATCACCTTCCGGTCCGAACGCACCACCGGCCGTCGCGAGACGGTGCGCGAAGGCGTCCTCTTCGCCGTCACCAACCTCATCGGACTGGGCATCGCAGCGGCGTGCCTGTTCGTCTCCCACTACCTGCTCGGATTCACCTCCACCCTCGCCGACAACGTCGCCGGCAACGGGGTCGGTCTCGTCCTCGGCACAGCGTTCCGCTTCGCCGCGTACAAGACCCTCGTCTTCCGTTCCCCCGACGCTCGCCGCACGAAGGAGCACGCCGCATGACCATCCTGACGACGCTGACGCTGGCAGCAGGACCGCTGCTGCAGCCGGGCGACCAGCCCGGCACCACGGACGTCCCGAACCGGGGCACCACCTCCGTCCCGACGGGAGGCTCGGGCCAGGGCGCGCAGATCGCCTGGTCGGTGGGCGAGTGGATCGGCTACTCCGCGCTCATCGCCATCTCCGTCCTGCTCACGCTGGTCGCGTTGTCCACCCTGTGGTGGATGCTGCACGCCTGGCGTTCCCGCGACGCGCTGCGCGCGACGAGCTTCAGCCCGACGCCGCGTCCCGCGGCGCACCGCTTCACGCTCCTGGTGCCCGGTCGGCACGAGGAGGACGTGATGGGCCAGACGCTCGACATGCTCGCCCAGCAGGACCACCCCGACTTCGAGATCATCGCGATCGTCGGCGAGGACGACCCCGGCACCGACCGGGTCGTGCGCGAGGCAGCTGCCCGCCACCCCGGGCTCATCAAGGTCGTGGTCGACGACACCCTGCCGAAGAACAAGCCGAAGGCCATGAACCTCGCGCTCAAGGAGGCGACCGGTGACATCGTCGGCGTGTTCGACGCCGAGGACGAGGTCTACCCGCACCTCCTGACGCTCGTCGACTCCCGCTTCCAGGAGACCGACGCGGACGTGGTGCAGGGCGGCGTGCAGCTGATGAACTTCCGCTCCAGCTGGTGGTCGCTCCGCAACGTGCTCGAGTACTACTTCTGGTTCCGCTCGCGCCTGCACTTCCACGCCGAGTCGAAGTTCATCCCGCTCGGCGGCAACACCGTGTTCGTGACGAAGGAGCGCCTGGACTGGTCGAACGGCTGGGACGCGCACTGCCTGGCCGAGGACTGCGAGCTCGGCGTCCGGCTCTCCGCCGACGGCGCGAAGGTCGTCGTCGCGTACTCGCCCGAGGCGGTCACCCGCGAGGAGACCCCGCCCACGTTCGCGTCGCTCCTGAAGCAGCGCACCCGGTGGAACCAAGGCTTCCTGCAGGTGCTCGAGAAGGGGGAGTGGAAGAAGCTCCCGTCGCGCAAGCAGCGCTTCTTCGCCCGCTACCTGCTGACCATGCCGTTCATCCAGGCGGCGACCGGGCTGCTCATCCCGCTCAGCGTCGTGATGATCGCGTTCGTCAAGGTGCCGACCGTCGTCGCGCTGATCTCCTTCATCCCGCTCGCGCCGACCCTGATGCTGCTGGCGGTCGAGATCGCCGGCCTCGGGGAGTTCGGTCGGCTCTACAAGGAGAAGGTCCGCGTCCGCGACTACGTCAAGCTCGTCCTCGGCCTGATCCCGTACCAGGTGTTCCTCGCCGCAGCGGCCGTCCGTGCCGTCATCCGGCACTCCCGCGGTCAGAACGGGTGGGAGAAGACCGAGCACACCGGGCAGCACCGCACCGCGAGCCAGCAGGCCGAGGTGGTCGGCTTCCCGTCGGCCGTCACCGAGCCCGACGACGTCCAGCAGCCCGTCCACCAGTCCGACCCGGCCGACGACCGTCAGCCCGCCTACGCAGGAGGTGACCGATGACCGCCAGCGCCACCGACACCACCGGGATCCCGATCCGCGGGGTCCAGATGTCCAGCGGCGTCCGCGCCTGGTTCCAGGTGCACGCCCGGAGCCTCGCATGGCTGCTCCCCGTCCTGGCGATCGCCGTCGCGGTGCAGGCCTGGAACATGACCGGCACCCCGCAGCGCATCGACGACGAGGGCACGTACACCGCCCAGGCGTGGGCGATCACGAACCTCGGTGAACTCACCCACTACACGTACTGGTACGACCACCCGCCGCTCGGCTGGATCCAGATCGCCGGCTACACCTCGCTGACCGGGGCGTTCGCCCGCTACCCGTTCGCCGTCGAGGCCGGCCGCGAGGCGATGGTGTTCTTCGCCGCAGCCTCGGCCGTGCTGCTCTTCGTGCTCGGTCGTCGTCTCGGCATGCACCGCTGGGTCAGCGCCGCCGCGGTGCTCGTCTTCGCACTGTCGCCGCTCGCCCTGCAGTACCACCGCACGGTCTACATCGACAACGTCGCGACGCCGTGGCTCCTCGCCGCGTTCATCCTCGTGCTGAGCCGTCGTCAGCAGCTCGCCGGGTTCGTCGGAGCCGCTGCGTGCCTGGGCATCGCCGTGCTGAGCAAGGAGACCTTCCTGCTCGCGCTGCCGTTCCTGGTCTGGCTGGCCGTCCGCCGTGCCGACAAGAGCACCCGCCGCTACACGCTGAGCGTGGCCGGCGCCGTGCTGGCCGTCATCGGTGGCGGGTACATCCTGCTCGCCGCGGTGAAGGGCGAGCTCCTGCCGAGCGCCGGCAAGGTCAGCCTGCTGCAGGGCATCACCTACCAGCTCGGCAGCCGGCAGGCCAGTGGCTCGGTGTTCACCGGCGACAGCCTGGCGAACGAGGCCGCGGCACAGTGGTGGGCACTCGACCCGGTGTTCATCGTGCTCGGGTCGGCAGCGGCCGTCGTGGGCCTGTTCCTGCGCCGTGTCCGCCCGATCGCCGCCATGCTCGTGTTCCTGCTGCTCTTCATGTTCCGGCCGAACGGCTACCTGCCCGTGCCGTACGTGATCATGCTCGTGCCGTTCGCGGCCCTGCTCGTGGCGTACACGGCCGAACGGTCGGTGCTCGCACTCACCGGCGTCACCGCCGCCCGAGCGGGGAGCCGCGGGCGTGCCGCCACCCAGCGTGCACTCGGCATGACCTGGGCCCTGGCCACCGCGGCCGCGCTCGTCGTCGCCGTCCCGCTCTGGGGCTCGCAGCTGCGGGGCTTCCTGATCACCGACCTCGACGAGCCGATGGCGCAGGCCGAGAACTGGATCGGCGACAACGTCGACCGGTCGTCGCGGATGCTCGTCGACGACGCGATGTGGGTCGACCTGGTCAAGGACGGCTTCGCCCGCGACAACGTGGTCTGGTACTACAAGCTCGACACCGACGGAGCCGTGGAGCGCCAGTCGCCGAACGGCTGGAAGGACTCGGACTACGTCGTCACGACCGACTCGATGCGCACCGGTGGGAACTCCTCCACCGACGTGCGGCAGGCGATCCAGAACTCGACCGTCGTCGCGAGCTTCGGCACCGGCAACCAGATGGTCGACGTCCGGCGGATCAACCCGCAGGGCGAGGCCGCTGCGAAGCGCGAGATCACCCAGGCGGCCGACCAGCGGAAGACGCTCGGCACCCAGCTCGCGCAGAACCCCGGGCTCGAGGCGAACGCCGGCACGAAGTCGCAGTTCCGCGCCGGACAGGTGGACTCGCGGGCGATGCTCGGCCTCGGACAGGTCCTGGCCGACAGCTCGGTGCAGGTCGCCCGGTTCACGCCGATGTCCGGCGAGGACGGCCAGACCTTCCGGCGCCTCGTCCTGACCGCGCAGAGCCCGGAGGCCGCCGTCCGCGTCGAGCGGACGTTCGGTGCGATGGACACGGCAGTCGGACCCGAGTCGATGGAGCGGAACGGCGACACCCTGACCGTGGTCTTCGCGCCGACGGACCCGACCACGACCGCGATCAGCGCCTCGTGACCCACCCGTCCACCGCGAGCGGGCGAAACACCGCAGTGCCCGACCCGAGCACCACGACACTTCGCCCGCTCGCGGAAGCCCCGCTCGCGGAAGCCCCGCTCGCGGAGGCTCCGCACCCCCCAGCACGGCCCAGCACGATCCGACCCGAAGGAGCACGACCATGAACGCCGCTGCACCCCAGAGCACCACTGCCCGCACGCCCCGCCGTCGCATCGCGGTCGTCGGAGTCCTGGCCGCGACCCTCGTCGCAGCCACCGTCGGCCTCGCCGCACCGCAGTCCGCCAACGCCGCCACCGCGACCGACGACGGCTGGCTGCGCGTCGGCCACCTGTCCCCGGACACGAAGGGCGTCGACGTCGAACTGTCGAGCCTGGCCGGCGGCAAGAAGGTCTTCGAGCTCGACAACGTCACCTACGGACAGGTCAGCCCGTACCAGGAGCTGCCCGTCGGGACCTACGTGCTCTCGATGCGCGCGTCGGACGCTCCCGACTCGACCCCGGTGATCTCCGCCGACGTCACGGTGCAGGCCGGCGACGCGAGCACGGTCGTGGCCTACGGCAGGAACACGGCGCTGAAGACCGCGGCCTTCTCCGACGACCTGCAGCAGCCCGGGGACGGCAAGGCCAAGCTCCGGCTCGTCCAGGCCGCCACCACGGCGAAGAAGGTCGACGTCAAGGCCTCCGACGGCACCGAGGTCGCGTCCGACGCGGCGTTCGGCACGGCGTCGCAGTACGCCACGGTGAACGCCGGCAAGTGGGACCTCGACATCTCCGGCGGCGGCCAGACCGGCAGCGCCGACCTCGACCTGGCCGGCAACACCGTCTCGACGCTGTTCGTCCTCGACGACAGCAAGGGCAACCTGACGATCGTGCCGGTCACCGACGCGGCCGCGACCGCGGCCACCCCGACGGGCGGCGTGCAGACCGGTGGTGGCGGCACCGCCGCCGACCGCGGCACGACCGACTTCCTCCACGCGGTCATCCGCGCCGTCCGCGGACTGTTCCACTGACCCGGACTGGAGGCCCCACCCAGCCGCGCGCATCGGCTGCGGTGATCCTCCCTCGCAGGCTCGGTCGGCGCGGCTCGCGCAACGCTTCGCGTTGCCGTTGAGCGAGCCGCGCCAGTCCGCCGTTCCACCCACCAGCAGAGAGCGAGCCAGCATGACCCGCAGGAACTGGATCCGTCCCACCGCCGTGGCGCTCGCCGCGGTCCTGGTCGCCGGGGGGATCGCCCTGGCGGCGGTCCGACCCTGGTCGGACCCCGTGCCGGACGCCGGCGGAGCCTCCACCCCGACCTCGACCACCCCGCCGACCGGCACCCGGTCCGCCGCGCAGCTGCGGACCGACTTCCTCGACCGCTACGTCGAGGACGGCCGCGTCGTGCGGAAGGACCAGGGCAGCGACACCGTCAGCGAGGGGCAGGCGTACGGCCTGCTCATCGCCTACGCCGCCGGCGATCGTGACCGGTTCGGCGACATCTGGTCGTGGACGAAGCGACACCTACTCACTGACGACCACCTGCTCGCCTGGCGCTGGACCACCGACGGGGGCGTCGCCGACGGACAGTCCGCATCGGACGCCGACCTCGATGCCGCCCGCGCGCTCGTGCTCGCCGGGAAGACCTGGGATGACGCGCGCTACACCGCCGCGGGCAAGCAGATGGCGGCCGCCGTGCTCGACCACGAGACGGTGACCACCGACCTCGGGCGCATCCTGCTGCCGGGACCGTGGGCCGACTCCGAGCCCTACCGCTACGACGCCTCGTACGCCTCGCCGGCCGCCTACCGGGTGCTCGCCGAGGCCACCGGCGATGCTCGCTGGCAGGAACTCGAGCGCGGTTCCTCCGCCGCGACGGCCGCCGTGCTCGCGAAGACCGACCTGCCGAGCGACTGGTCGCAGGTGCACGCCGACGGCAGCGTCGACCCGATGCCGGCGACGGGCAACGACTCCCGCGTGCTGTACGGCTACGACGCCATGCGCCTGCCCGTCCGGTACGCCGAGGCGTGCACGGCCAAGGACCGGGAACTCGCGGGGTCCATCGCACCCACGCTCCGGCGTACCACCCAGCTCGCGGCGCAGCTCGACCTGGGCGGGACCGCCGTCACGGGGGACCGGAGCGCGCTGGCGTACGTCGCACGCGCGGCGGCCGAGCAGGCCTCCGGTGCCACGAGTGCCGCGACCCAGGACCTCGACCGTGCCGACCGCACGTCGGCGACCACGCCGACGTACTACGGCGACGCGTGGGCCGCGCTCGGGGCGACCATGCTGACCTCGGACGTGCTCGGCGGTTGCGCCAGCGATGCTGGAGGTGCCTCGTGAGCGGGCGTCGGGCTGCGTCCCGCAGCGGGCGCTGGACCGGGCGTCGGCTGGCCGTGGTGGCCGGAGGCGTCGCGGTGGTGCTGGTGGCCGGGGTGGCCACCGGGGTCGCGGTCGCGGCGGGCAGTGGGCCCGTCGGGGCACCGGCGACCGCGGGGGCATCGGCCGGCCCCAGCGGCGGTTCGACGTCGGGTTCGTCGTCGGCCGGTGGCGACCGGGACATCTCCGGCTTCCAGGACCCCGCGGCGCCCGCTGCGAAGTCGACGGCCACGCCCGTGCGGGTGACGATCCCGGCGATCGGCGTCGACGCCTCGCTCGAGGACCTGCACCGCGGGTCCGCCGGCGAGCTCGACCCGCCGAAGGGCTGGGACAACGCCGGCTGGTTCAGCGACGGCATCGTGCCCGGCGAGGTCGGGCCCGCCGTCATCGCTGGCCACGTCGACAGCCCCACGAGCGCGGCGGTGTTCTTCCGCCTGGACGAGCTCGTGTCCGGCGACCAGATCCACGTCGCCATGTCGGACGGCTCCACCCGCACCTTCACCGTCGACCGGACCGAACGCGCCGCGAAGTCGGCGTTCCCGACCAGTGACGTCTACGGCGTCACCCCCACCCCGACCCTGCGGCTCATCACCTGTGACGGCACCTTCGACACCGCCACCGGGCACTACACAGACAACCTGATCGTGTTCGCAGAGCTGTCGGACTCCTGACCCAGCACACGCCATATACGTTCGACCGGAAGCACGCAAGGAGCATCATGAGCGAGACCCTGGTCATCATCCCGACCTACGACGAGGCGGAGAACATCCGTCCGATCGTCGCGCGCACCCTGGCCGCGACCGACGAGCACGTCCACGTGCTGGTCGTCGACGACAACTCGCCCGACGGCACCGGCGCGATCGCCGACGCCCTGGCGACCGAGACCAGCCGCGTGCACGTGCTCCACCGGACCGAGAAGAACGGCCTCGGCGGTGCGTACCTCGCCGGCTTCGACTGGGGTCTGGCGAACGGCTACGACAAGCTCGTCGAGATGGACGCGGACGGCTCGCACCACCCGGAGTACCTGCCGTGGATGCTCGAGCTCGCGGACACGAACGACCTGGTGCTCGGCTCCCGGTGGATCCACGGCGGCGAGGTCGAGAACTGGCCGTGGCACCGTGAACTGCTCTCCCGCGGGGGCAACCTGTACACCCGGCTCGCCCTGGGGATCGCGGTCCGCGACGCCACCGGCGGGTTCCGCGTCTTCACCCGCTCGGCGCTCGAGCGCATCGACCTGGCCGGGATCGCGTCGAAGGGGTACTGCTTCCAGGTGGACCTGTGCTGGCGTGCGCTCGAGGCAGGCCTGCAGGTCGTCGAGACCCCGATCACGTTCACCGAGCGCGAGTTCGGCGTCTCGAAGATGAGCGGGAACATCGTCCGCGAGAGCCTGACGCTCGTCACGAAGTGGGGCATCGACCGCCGTCTGCGCGAGGTGCGTGCGATCGCGAAGGAGCACAAGCCGCTGCCGTCGGTGCGGCGCAACGCGCACGCGGTGGCGAACCCGATCCGCTGACGATCGCGCGGTCGCACGCACGCACTCACGCAAGGACGACTGCCCGCTCGCTCGGGCAGTCCGTACGACGAAGGGCCACCCGCTCGGGTGGCCCTTCGTCGTTGCGTCGTCAGCGCGTCAGCGCAGCACCACGATCCCGCGTCCGTTGAACCGGACGGTCTCGGGGTCGTCGTCGTCCGTGGTGGCGCCGAACGCGTAGAGGACCTCGCCGGTCGCGTCCGGGACGGGGACCGTCGCGGCGTCGTCAGCGAAGTTCACGACGACGTGCACCGGCGCTGCCGTCGGGCCGAGCAGCCCACGGGTGACCACGAGCCAGCGCTGGTCCTCGTCGAACCGCACCGCGTTGGCCTCGTAGCGGTGGTCCACGAACGCCTCGTCGGTCCGACGCAGCGCGACGAGCACTCGGTAGGCCCGCAGGATCGCGGTCCCGCGTTCCGAGGTGACGTCGGCCCAGTCGAGCTTGGAGTCGAGGAACGTCGCCGGGTCCTGCGGGTCGGGCACGACGGACTCGTCCCACCCGTGCTCGGCGAACTCCTTGATGCGTCCCTCGGCTGTCGCCTTGCCGAGCTCCGGCTCAGGGTGTGACGTGAAGAACTGCCACGGTGTGGTCGCGGCGAACTCCTCGCCCATGAACAGCATCGGCGTGAACGGGCCGAGCAGCGTCAGCGCCGCCGCGATCACCAGCCCCTCGTCGTCCAACGTCGCTGCCAGTCGGTCGCCGGTCGCCCGGTTGCCGATCTGGTCGTGGTTCTGGTTCGCCACGACGAGCGCCGTCGCCGGGGAGGTCCCACGGTCGATCGGACGACCGTGGCGCGCCCCGCGGAACGACGACCACGTGCCGTCGTGGAAGAAGCCCTCGTGCAGGACCTTCGCCAGGGCCGACAGCGGCGCGAAGTCCGCGTAGTAGCCGGACGTCTCGCCGGTGAGGGCGACGTGCACCGCGTGGTGGAAGTCGTCGGACCACTGCCCGTCGAGCCCGTACCCCGCGGCCTCGCGCGGTCGGAACATGATCGGGTCGTTCAGGTCGGACTCCGCGATCAGCGACCGGGGGATGCCCGTGAACGCCGCGAAGGCATCGGACTCCGACGCCATCTCGGCCAGCACGTGCGTGCGCGAGGTGTCGCGGATCGCGTGCACGGCGTCCAGGCGCAGCCCGTCGACGTGGTGGTCCCGCAGCCACATCCGCACGTTGTCCAGCACGTAGCGCCGGACCTCTGGGTGCTCGACGTTGACGGAGTCGCCCCACGTGTTCGCCAGGCCCTGCGTCAGGTACGGCCCGTAGAGCGGCAGGTAGTTGCCGCTCGGTCCGAGGTGGTTGTACACGACGTCCTGGATCACGCCGAGTCCGAGCGCGTGGGCGGTGTCGACGAAGCGGTCGTAGGCGTCCGGCCCACCGTAGGGGGCGTGCACGGCGTACCAGGCGACGCCGTCGTAGCCCCAGTTCCACTCGCCGTTGACGCCGTTGACCGGGAGCAGCTCGACGAACTCCACGCCGAGCTCCACCAGGTGGTCGAGCTTCTGCGCGGCCGCGTCGAGCGTGCCCTCGGGCGTGTAGGTCCCGACGTGCATCTCGTAGATGACGGCTCCTCGGGCGGGACGGCCGGTCCAGGACTCGTCGGTCCAGGCGAACCGCGCGGGGTCGACGACCTCGGACGGACCGTGCACCCCCTCGGGCTGGAACCGGCTGCGTGGATCGGGGCGGATCGCGTCGTCGTCGTCGATGCGGAACCCGTAGCGGGCGCCCACGACGGGCACGATCGCGTCGGTGCCCCACCAGTCGTCGTCCCCGCGGGTCAGGGGGTACTCGGTGCCGTCGACGACCAGGCGGACCCGCTCGGGGGTCGGCGCCCAGACGGCGTAGCGGTCGGGTGCGGTCATGCGTGACCCTCCAGGATCTCGATCTCGGCCTGCGCGTCGGTCTCGGTCGCATCACCGGTTCCCGGCGCGCTCGCGTCCGGACGGGAGGCCCGGCTCGCGCCCGCCGCGTCCGCCGCGGCGTCGGCGTGGCCGGCTGCGGCGGCGTCCGCCGCCGGGACCAGCAGGGCGACGGGGTAGGTGGTGAGGAGGTCGGACAGCAGGATGCCCCGCGACGCGGGCACCATCCTGCCGGTCAGGACGTCCACCCGGTCGACGGGCGCAGGGTGGATGCACGTGTCACCCCAGCCGCCGACCCGCTCGAGCCCGATCGGCAGACGTGTGGCGACGGTGACCGCGCCCCCGCGGTCGAAGGCGACCACGTGGTCGGCCGCGATGCCGGTGGCCTCGACCGCGAGGTGCCGGGTGAACAACTCGGGGCGGTCACGACGCAGACGCAGTGCGCGGCTGGTGACGAGCAGCTTCGCCGCGCCCTCGAGGTCCACGGACGGCAGGACCTCGGGCCCGTCGTCTTCCGGACCGTCGAGCTCGGCCAGGATCCGTCGACGTTCGGCGTAGTCCACCGCACGGCGGTTGTCCGGGTCCACGAGCGACCGGTCCCACAGCTCGGTGCCCTGGTAGACGTCCGGCACACCAGGAGCGGTCAGCTGGACGAGCTTCAAGCCGAGGCCGTTCGACCATCCGGCAGCGGAGATCCGCTCGTCGAGGTCGTCCAGCACCGCGACCACGGTGGGGTCGTCGAACGCGGCGTCGACGAGCGCGTGCATGCGGCCCTCGAACGCCTCGTCCGGCTCGGTCCAGGTGGTGCTGTCGCCGGCCTCGCGCGAGGCCTTCTCGGCGTACGCGTGCAGCCGTTCGCGACTGGCCGGACGTGCGCCGACGATCGCCTGCCACAGCAGGTTCGCGAAGACCCCGTCCTCGAGCGGCGCGAGCGTGTTGAGCCGGCTGAAGGTCTCGGTCCACTCGTCCCCGAGCTCGGCGAGCACGGCGATCCGGGCGCGGGTGTCCTCGCTGCGCTTGGTGTCGTGCGTGGTGAGCGTCGTCATCGTGTGCGGCCAGCTCGCCAGGCACTCCCGCTGTGCCGCGTGGAACTCGTCGACCGAGACGGCGAAGATGCTCGGGTCGCCGCCGACCTCGCTGAGCGAGCTGAGCTTGGCGGAACGGTAGAACGCGGTGTCCTCGACGCCCTTGGCCATCACCATGCCGCTGGTCTGCTGCAGCCGGACGGCCGCGGCGTTGGACGGGTCGATCAGCGACGGTGCGATCCGGTCGATGACGTCGCCCAGGTCGGGGCGGGACTCCGCCGCACCCTCGAGTGCGTCGATCAGGTGGTGCGAGCCCTCGGGCAGGTACGTGCGGTAGACGTCGAAGCACGCGATCACCTCGGCCAGGGCGTCGACCAGGCGGTCGTGGTCGACCGTCGCCGGGTCGTCGTCGTGGGCCGTCTCGTTCTCGAGCAGTCGGGCGAGTCGTTCCACCTCGCTGCCGAGGATGCCGTCGGCGATGCCGCGTCGGGTGTCGTGGGTCAGTGCCTGCCAGTCCGCGGGCTCGGCTTCAACGGTCGCCCAGAGGGACTCCTCGCCCCGCGGGTCGACGAACAGGCGGTCCATCGTGCCGAGCGCGTCGTACCCGGTGGTGCCGTCGACCGGCCAGCTGGCGGGCAGTTCCTCGCCCGGCTCGAGGATCTTCTCGACGAGTGTGTAGGCGCCGCCGGTCAGGGCGCGGAGGTCTTCGAGGTAGCCGGCGGGGTCGTACAGCCCGTCCGGGTGGTCGATGCGCAGACCGTCGACCAGACCGTCGCGGAACCAGGCGCCGACGACGGCGTGCGACGCGGCGAAGACCTCGGGTTCCTCGACGCGGATGGCCGCCAGCGTGTTGACGGCGAAGAACCGGCGGTAGTTCAGGTCGTGGTCCGCCCGCTTCCAGTGGATGAACTCGTAGTGCTGCCGGTCGTGCACGGTCGACACGTCGTCGCCGGGCTCGACCGTTCCGGGAGCGGTCGGGTACGCGGTCTCGCCGACCCGCAGGACGGGGCGCGCTGCGTCGGAGGTGTCGAGCGTGACGGCGTCGAGCAGGTCGTCGGCGAGCACCGGGACCCGGACACGACCGCCGCCGGCGTGCCAGTCGACGTCGAAGGCCCACGCGACGGGGGAGCCCTGGCCGTGTTCGAGCAGGGACCACCACCAGGGGTTCGACTCGGGCGTGGCCACACCGACGTGGTTCGGGACGATGTCGACGAGCACGCCGAGGCCCGCCGCGTGCGCAGCCTCGGTCAGGGCGCGGAAGGCGTCGTCGCCGCCGCGTTCGGCGTCGACGCGCGTGTGGTCGACCACGTCGTAGCCGTGCGCGGAACCCGGCTCGGCCTGCAGCACCGGCGAGAGGTACAACCAGTCGGCCCCGAGGTCGCGCACGTACTCGACCACGTCGGCCGCGGCCGTCAGGTCGAAGTCCGGCGACACCTGCAGGCGGTAGGTCGAGACCGGTGTCCGCTTGGTCACTGGGGTGCTCCGTTCTGCGCCGTGGCGCTGGGGGCCGTGGATCCGGCCGGGTTCGCCGGGGTGACGGCGTCCTGCGGGGACCGACCGGCGGCGCCGTCGGTCGTCGTGTCGACGGGGGTCGAGGTGACCTCGTGGTCGGGTTCGGCGCGCAGCACGATCATCGAGCGGGCGGGGACGTCCAGCGGCGAGGCGGCGTCGAGCACGTCCTCGCGCGCACCCGGGTCGGCCGTGTCGATGCGCACCGTCCACCCGGGGGAGTACTCCTCGGGCGGCAGGGTGAACGTCACGACGTCGTCGTGGGCGTTGAAGTAGGTGATGAACGCCACGTCCGTCACGCGGTCACCGCGGGCGTCACGGCCGCGGATGCCCTCGCCGTTCAGGTACATGCCGACGCTCTTGCCGAAGCCGGAGTCCCAGTCCTCGGGTTCCATCGCGTCCCCGGAGGGCGTGAGCCACACCACGTCCGGCAGTGGTTCGTCCTGCCCGCGGCGCACCGGGCGGCCGTTGAAGTAGCGCGTCCGACGGAAGGTCGGGTGGTCGTGCCGGAGCTTCAGCACGTCGGCGGTGAACTGGACCAGGTCCTCGTCCGCGGTCTCCCAGTCGATCCAGCTGATCGCGGAGTCCTGCGCGTAGACGTTGTTGTTGCCGGACTGGGTGCGCCCGAGCTCGTCGCCGTGCGCGATCATCGGGACGCCCTGGCTGAGCAGCAGCGTCGCCAGGAAGTTCCGCTGCCGCTGGGTGCGGAGGGCGTTCACCGCGGGGTCGTCGGTGGGTCCTTCGACCCCGGAGTTCCACGACCGGTTGTGGCTCTCGCCGTCGTTGTTGTCCTCGCCGTTGGCCTCGTTGTGCTTCTCGTTGTAGGCGACCAGGTCGTACAGCGTGAAGCCGTCGTGCGCGGTGATGAAGTTGATGCTGGCCTTGGGCGTACGGCCGTCGTGCTCGTACAGGTCAGCCGACCCCGAGATGCGCGACGCGAACTCGCCGAGCGTCGACGGTTCGCCGCGCCAGAAGTCCCGCACGGTGTCGCGGTACTTGCCGTTCCACTCGGACCACTGCGGCGGGAAGTTGCCGACCTGGTAGCCGCCGGGACCGACGTCCCACGGCTCGGCGATGAGCTTCACCTGCGACACGATCGGGTCCTGCTGGACCAGTTCGAAGAAGGCCGACAGACGGTCGACCTCGTAGAACTCGCGGGCAAGTGCCGCGGCGAGGTCGAAGCGGAAGCCGTCGACGTGCATCTCGGTCACCCAGTAGCGCAGCGAGTCCATGATGAGCTGCAACGAGTGCGGGTGTCCGACGTTGAGCGAGTTGCCGGTGCCCGTCACGTCCATGTAGTAGCGCTTGTCGTCGTCCATCAAGCGGTAGTACGCGGCGTTGTCGATGCCGCGGAAGGACAGCGTCGGGCCGAGGTGGTTGCCCTCGGCGGTGTGGTTGTAGACGACGTCGATGACGACCTCGATGCCCGCGCGGTGCAGCTCGCGCACCATCGTCTTGAACTCCTGCACCTGCTGGCCGCCGTCGCCCGAGGACGAGTAGTGCGAGTGCGGGGCGAAGAACCCGATGGTGTTGTAGCCCCAGTAGTTCGACAGCCCCTTCTCCTGCAGGGTCGAGTCGTTCACGAACTGGTGCACCGGCATCAGCTCGAGCGTCGTGACTCCCAGCCGCTTGAGGTGCTCGATGACCGCCGGGTGTCCGACGCCGGCATACGTGCCGCGCTGGTCCTCCGGCACGTCGGGGTGCGTCTCGGTGAGGCCCTTGACGTGTGCCTCGTAGATGACGGTCTCGCCGTACGGGGTACGCGGAGCGCGGTCCCCCTGCCAGTCGAAGAACGGGTTGATCACCACGCCCTTGACCATGTGCGAGGCGGAGTCCTCGTCGTTGGTGGAGTCGGGGTCGCCGAAGGTGTACGAGAACAGCGACTGGTCCCAGTCGATGTCACCGCTGGTGGCCTTGGCGTACGGGTCGAGCAGGAGCTTGTTCGGGTTGCAACGCGCGCCGGTGGCGGGGTCGTACGCGCCGTGCACCCGGAAGCCGTAGAGCTGTCCGGGACCGATGTTCGGCAGGTACGCGTGCCAGACGTAGGCGTCCACCTCGACCAGGGGGACGCACTCCTCGGTGCCGTCCTCGTCGAAGAGGCAGAGCTCCACGCGATCGGCCACCTCGCTGAACAGGGCGAAGTTCGTGCCACTGCCGTCGTACGTCGCGCCGAGCGGGTAGGGGTTGCCGGGCCAGGTGTGCAAACGTGCCTCCAGGTTGTCTCGCTGAGCGTATCGACGCGTCCCTGTGCTGTCCGCCGTGCCGGACCCCCTGTGGACCGGCCCCGCTGTCCACAGGGGCGGTGCGGAGTAGCCTCGCGCCATGCCCAACATCGTCACGCAGATCGCAGACAAGGTGCGCCCCGTCGGCGTCGCCACGAACTACGGAGACCCGGTCGAGGTCGGCGACCAGACACTCATCCCGGTGTCGGTCGGCTGGTTCGGCTTCGGGGGAGGTGGCGACGACCAGAACGGCGGCGGCGGTGGCGGCGGCGCGACCCTGCCCGTCGGCGCCTACGTCCGACGTCCGGGCCGGGACCTGGAGTTCGAGCCGAACCTCATCTCGCTGCTCGTCGTGAGCATCCCGCTCGTCTGGGTGACGGGCACCGTCCTCCGCAAGCTGATCCGCGTCCTCAAGAAGTAGCGTCGGCGGTACACTGCTGGGACACACACGGGAGTCCGGGATCGCCGGGCTGAGAGGGAGCGAGCAGCGCTCCGACCGTCGAACCTGATCCGGGTCATGCCGGCGCAGGGAGGAGTCCTCATGGTGCCTGTCGGCACGTCATCAGCAGTTCCGTCCACCACGGTGTCCACGGGGCGCCGTCCGCTCCGCTGGCGGGTCGTCGACATCGTCGTCGCCAGCGTCCTGGCCGTCGCCGTGGGCGTCGTCTTCAAGCTCTGGGAGTTCGGCTACGAGCCGCTCGCCGCCGGCACCGCGCTCCTGCTGCCCGGCACCCAGGCGCTCTTCGGCGGGGTCTGGCTCCTCGCCGGTCCGCTCGTCGCGATCATCGTCCGGAAGCCCGGAGCCGCGCTCTTCGCCGAGCTGGTCGCCGCGAGCGTCGAGGCCCTGTTCGGCACGCAGTGGGGATGGAGCACCCTCGAGGCCGGACTCGTCCAGGGTCTCGGCGCGGAGATCGTCCTCGCACTGTTCCTGTACCGGGTCTGGCGGCTGCCCGTCGTCCTGCTCGCCGGAGCAGCAGCGGGCCTCGCGATGGGGCTCAACGACATCGTGATCTCGTACCCGGGACTCGACCCCGCGTTCAAGCTCGTCTACGTCGTGTGCGGCGTGGTCTCGGGCGCCGTCATCGCCGGACTGGGCTCGTGGCTCCTCGCCCGAGCGCTCGCCCGGACCGGCGTGCTGTCCTCGTTCGCCGCCGGCCGCGAGCACGCCCGGCGCCGCCCCACCTCGGCGGCGTGACGCACACGGGCGGTCGCCCCGCCCGGATCGAGTTCCGCGACTGGGGCTGGCGCTACCCCGAGCGCGACGACTGGGCGGTCCGCGGACTCGACCTGGTCGTCGCGCCCGGGGAGCGCGTCGCCGTCGTTGGGGCGTCCGGCGCCGGCAAGTCGACGCTCCTCCGCGCCGTCGCCGCCGTGCTGCCGGACGAACCCGATCCGGACGACGACACCGCCGCAGCCGTGCAGGGTTCGGTGCTCGTCGACGGTCTCCCGCCCGAGGCCGCTCGCGGTCGCGTGGGTCTCGTCATGCAGGACCCGGAGGCGCACACGGTGATGTCCCGGGTCGGCGACGACGTGGCGTTCGGGTGTGAGAACCTCGGCGTCCCGCGCGCCGAGACCTGGGACCGGGTGCGCGCCGCCCTGCTGGTCGTGGGCCTCGACCTGCCCCTCGACCGCTCCACCACGCGACTGTCCGGCGGGCAGCGGCAGCGGTTGGCGCTCGCCGGGGTGCTGGCGATGCGCCCAGGAGCCCTGGTGCTCGACGAGCCGTGCGCCAACCTCGATCCCGACGGCGTCCGGCAGGTGCACGACGCCGTCCGGGCACTCCTCGACGACTCCGGCGCCACGATGCTCGTCGTCGAGCACCGGATCGGCACCTGGCTCGACCTGGTCGACCGTCTGGTGCTGCTCGCGCCCGGGGCCGGTGTCCTGGCCGACGGTCCGCCTGCCGAGGTCCTGCGGGAGCACGGGTCCGCCCTGACCGCCGCCGGCGTCTGGGTCCCCGGCGCCGAACCGGCGCGCGGGGCCGCCCGCCGACCCCACCCCGTCACCCCGCCCCACCCCGCGCCACCACGAGCGGGCGAAATGCCGCAGTCCGACCCCGAAGCGACCCCGGTACTCCGCCCGCTCGCGCACGCGGACGCAACCGGAGCCCGCGCCGAACTCCTCGTCGCGCAGGGGCTGGCCACCGCCCGAGGCCGCCGGCAGCCGGTCGGCCACGACATCGACCTGACCGTCCGCGCGGGCGAGGTCATCGCCGTCACCGGCCCGAACGGCGTCGGCAAGTCGACCCTCGGCCTGACGCTCGCCGGGCTGCTGCGACCCGCTGCCGGTTCCCTCGGCGGCGTCGACGGCACCGCCCCGCACGGCTGGGGCAGCAAGCAACTCGCCACCCGGATCGGCACAGTGTTCCAGGACCCCGAGCACCAGTTCGTCGCGCGGTCGGTCCGCCAGGAGCTCGAGGCCGGCCCGATCGCCCTCGGCACCGACCCGGCCGAGGTGACCGCCCGCGTCGACGACCTGCTCGAGGCCTTCGGTCTGGCGCACCTCGCCGACGCGAACCCCTTCACGCTGTCCGGCGGCGAGCAACGACGGCTCGCGATCGGCACCGTCGTCGCGACCCGGCCGGCGGTGGTCGTGCTCGACGAACCGACCTCGGGGCAGGACCGTGCCACCTGGCAGGCCGTCGCCGAGCGGCTCGGAGCGCTGGCCGACGCCGGCACCGCGGTCGTTGCCGTCACCCACGACCGCGACCTGGTCCGCGCCCTCGACGCGCGCGAACTCGTGCTCACGCCGACCGGCCTGACCGAGCGAGCCACGGAACACGCAGCCACGGAGCACGCACCGTGACCGCCCCGACCACGCGCGTCGACGGGACCGGCCGAGCCGGGCCTCCAGGCCGACGCGACGACGGACCGGGCGGACAGGACCGACCAGACCGACCGGACCGACGCAACAGCGAAAACCGTCCCGACGCAGCCCCCACCACACCGAGCACCGTCCAGCCGGTCGCGGTCCTGCTCGGCGTGCTGGGCCTCGGCGTCTGCCTGGTGCTCAGCCTGGACGTCGTCTCGGCGACCGTCGCCCTGGTGATCGAGCTGGCCCTCGCGCCCCTGCTGCGCCTGCCCGTCCGCACCCTGCTGCTCCGCACGTCGCCGGTGCTGCTCGCGGTCCCGCTGACGGGTGTGAGCATCGCGCTGTACGGGCAGGCCTCGGGGCGCGTGTGGTTCGACGTCGGGTTCGCGCACGTCACCGACGGCTCGCTGGAGCTGGCCCTCGCGACGATGCTCCGCGTGCTCGCGGTCGGGTTGCCCGGCGTGGCGCTGTTCATCCGCGTGGACCCGACGGACCTGGCCGACGGACTCGCGCAGGTGTTGCGGCTGCCGGCCCGGTTCGTGCTCGGCGCGTTGGCGGCGATCCGGATGACGACCCTCCTCGGCGAGGACTGGCGGCAGATCGCGATGGCCCGACGCGCACGGGGCCTCGGCGACGGCAGCCGCGTCCGACGAGGCGCCTCGATGGCGTTCGCGTTGCTGATCGTCGCGCTCCGCCGGGCCACGACGCTCGCGGTCGCGATGGAGTCGCGCGGGTTCGGTGCGCCCGGCACGCGCTCGTGGGCGCGTCCGGCCCGCTTCGCCGGCCGGGAGTGGGCGACGCTCGCGCTGCTGGTCGGCATCGGGGTGGTCGCGATCGCCGTGTCGGTGGCAGCGGGGACGTGGCGTGCCTGAGACGGACGGCCTGGAGGCTCGGCTCGCCGCCGTCACGTCACTCGCCTCGCGCGCGCGGTCGGCTGCTGCCGCCGGCCGTCGGTCCGTCGTCCTGGTCGACGGGCGCTCCGGGACGGGCAAGACGACGCTGGGGGATGCGCTCGGCGCGGCGCTCGGGTGGAGGGTCGTACACCTCGATGACGTGTACCCGGGGTGGGACGGTCTGCGTGCTGCCGCCGATGCAGTTCCGCGTGACGTGCTCGGGACGGCCTCCGGTTACCGGCGGTGGGACTGGGCGGCCTCGGCGCCGGGGGACTGGGTGTCGCTGGACCCCGGCGCGCCGATCGTGGTCGAGGGGTGCGGGGCCCTGTCGCGGGCGTCCGCGCCGATGGCGTCGGTGCGGGTGTGGCTCGCAGCGGACGACGCGGTGCGGAAGCGTCGGGCGCTGGACCGGGACGGTGCCGTCTTCGCGGCCGAGTGGGAGCGGTGGGCGGCGCAGGAGGACGCGTTCATCGCCCGGGAGGACCCCGCGTCCCTGGCCGAGGTGGTGCTGCGGTCGTAGCGGTCCGCTCGGCTGCCTTGTGGCTCGGGCTCGCTACGCCCAGCCGAGTTCGTGCAGGCGCTCGTCGTCGATGCCGTGGAAGTGCCCGATCTCGTGCACGAGGGTGGTGTGCACCTCGTCGCGGAGTTCCTCGATCGTGTCGCACTCGGCGAGGTGCTGCTTGCGGAACACCACGATGCGGTCGGGGAGCTCGCCGAAGCCGTACTGGCCGCGTTCGGTGGCCGCGACGCCGTCGTAGATGCCGAACAGGTCGGAGCCGTCCTCCGGTTCGTCCTCGACGACGAAGACGACGTTGTCGAGGCTGTCGACCATCGCGTCGGGCAGCAGGTCGAGCTCGTCGGTCACGAGTTGCTCGAACGCCTCGGCGGACATCTCCATCACGGACCCGATCGTGGCACACCCGCCTGGGCGCCCCGCCTCGTGATGCGGACCAGCCATCTGCGTTCCGCAGTCCGACGTGCCGGACGAGCCCCGAGCCTCCCGCCCGACCCGGCGCCGTGTCTTGCAGTTTCTCGGGCGGATGGCTTGCGTCCCGCGGCGAAGCTCGCGCCAGCGGCGAAGCCGCACGCCGCCGGAGGCGGCCCAACAAACACAGAAGGAGAACCCGGTTGCGTTACGCAACAGGGTTCTCCTTCGACTGATCTTCATCAGCACTGGGGTGAATAACGGGTCTCGAACCCGCGACCTCCTAGACCACAACCAGGCGCTCTACCAACTGAGCTATATCCACCATGTTCACCCCGGCGAGCCGGAAGCAACCACTCAATAGTAGTACATGCTGACGGCGCCGGGGGACACTACTCGGCGGGCTGCTGTGCCAGGCGCGGGGCCCAGGCGGCGACGACCTCGGCGGAGACCGCGCGGACGTCCTCGGTGGACGGGCCGGGGTCGGCGACGAAGCCGGCGCGGCGGTAGTACTCGAGTTCGCGGATGGACTCGAGGATGTCCGCGAGGGCCCGGTGTCCGCCGTGCTTCTCGGGGGCGTTGAAGTACACGCGCGGGAACCAGCGGCGGCAGAGCTCCTTGATGCTCGACACGTCGACGCTGCGGTAGTGCAGGTGCCCGTCGACTCGCGGCATGTACTTCGCCAGGAACGCCCGGTCGGTGCCGATGGTGTTGCCTGCCAGTGGAGCGGCACCCTCGGCGGGGACGTGGGCGAGGATGTACTCGAGCACCTGGTACTCGGCGTCCGCCAGGGAGACGCCGTTGGGGATCTCCTCGGACAGGCCCGAGGTCTGGTGCATGTTCGTGACGAACTCGTTCATGTTGTCGAGCGCCGACTGGTCGGGCTTGATCACGATGTCGAACCCGGGGTGCACGGGGTTGAGGTCGAAGTCGGTGATGACGACGGCCACCTCGACGAGTTCGTCGACCTCGACGTCGAGGCCCGTCATCTCGCAGTCGATCCAGACGAGGCGGTCATTCGCGGTTGCCATGCCGACGATCCTATTCCCGCCTCCGGTGGTCGCCAGGACGGGTGGGGACGGACAGGACGTGTGCCGGGTGTCGTGTCGGCGGGCGTGTGTGCGCGGAGTGCGGTGCTGGTCCGCCGTGGGGCCCTGCCGTCTGGAGGCCCGGTGCCGGTCCGCCGGACCGCTCCCGGGCCTCCAAGCGGTCGCGCCCCGCGCCCCGGTCCCGTTCCGGCCGCTCGCTTGTGGCCCGTTCGCTCCGCGAGCGGGCGGTATGTCGGGGTGGGACGGCCGCCGGACCCCGCGCTTCCGCCCGTTCGCGCTCCGGGCGCGCGCCCGCCGACGCGCTCGTCCGCGGGGACCGAGCTCGCGCCGCCAGACGCGCGAACGGGCGGAATGCCAGCGCCCTCCTCGAGAGGACCCCGGCATTTCGCCCGTTCACGAAAAGCCGCAGAGCAGCGCCCGCGCGCGCCCGAGTCAGACCATCTCGCCCGCGCCGATCGCCTCGGCCTCGACCCGTGCGGGCTCCTCGCCGTCGTCCACGCGCCGGAGCACCTTCGCCGTCACCAGCGTCACCACGAAGGCCACCGTGACGGACGCCCCCGCGAAGACGTACGCAGCAGCAGGGGAGTACGCGTCGGCGAGCAGCGTGGCCACGGGTGGAGCGATCGCGCCGCCGATGAAGCGCACCGCGGAGTAGGCGCTGGACGCGACCGAGCGGGGGAGGTCGGTGGCCTCCATCACGCACTCGGTCAGGACGGTGTTGAGCACGCCGAGCACCAGCCCGCCGATGATCACGCAGATGATGAGGCCGACCTGGGACCGCACCACGACGGCCGCGGCGAACAGGTCGAGCGCCAGCAGCGGCAGCGCGATCCGGAGCACGGTGGTCCGACGGAGCCGGGCGGTCAGCATCGGAGCGACCCAGACGGACGTGACCGCCAGGCCGACGCCCCAGCCGAAGAACGTGAACCCGATGCCGAGCGCACCGAAGCCCAGCGGGAACGGGGTGTACGCCAGCAGGACGAAGAAGCCGATGTTGTAGAACAGCGCGGTCGCGGCGAGGGCAGCCAGCGCCGGACGACCGAGCGCGCGGAACGGTGCGGAGAGCTTCGTCGGGACGGGCTTCTCCAGGCTGGAGGACTTCAGCATCACGGCGACGGCGATGAACGCGATCGCCATCAGCGTCGTCACACCGAAGAACGGGCCGCGCCAGCTGACCGACCCGAGCAGCCCACCGACGAGCGGGCCGATCGCGATGCCGAGCCCGAGCGCGGCCTCGTACAGGATGATCGCGGAAGCCGTACCGCCCGATGCCGCGCCGACGATGGTGGCGAGTGCGGTGGAGATGAACAGCGCGTTGCCGAGTCCCCAGCCCGCGCGGAAGTCGATGATCGTCCAGACGTCGTTCGACACGGCGGCCAGCACGGAGAACACGACGATCAGGCCGAGACCGATCATCAGCGTGCGCTTCGGCCCGATGCGGCTCGACACCCAGCTCGTGAAGAACATCGCCACACCGGTCACGGCGAGGTAGCTGGTGAAGAGGAGCTCGGTCTGCGCGGGCGTGGCCTTGAGCGATCCCGCGATGGCCGGGAGGATCGGGTCGACGAGGCCGATGCCCATGAAGGCGACGACACAGGCGAAGGCGATCGCCCAGACCGCCTTGGACTGCTTCAGGATGCTGCCGGTCTGTGCCGACGAGCCGGTCTGTGCCGATGAGCCGGTCTGTGCCGGTGCGTGCGCGTTCACGCGGTGATCTCCGATCTGGTCCTCGATGCGATGAGGGCCGAGGCTTCGTGCAGGACGTCCCACTGCGCTTCGTCGAGGTCCGCGAACAGCGGCCCGACGGTGTGGGTGAGGGTGGCGCGCCAGGCGGCGAGCCGCTCGGCGCCGGCCGGGGCGAGCGCGATGCGCTGCCCGCGGGAGTCGTCGGGGTCCACGGACCGGACGACCAGGTCGTCGGCGAGCATGCCCGCGACCAGCCGGGTCATCGTGGGCTGCGACACCCGCGAGGCCTTGGCGAGTTCACCGAGCCGCTGCGTTCCCCCGGACTCGAGGATGCCGAGCGTGCGCCACACCGCTTGCGACGTGGTGTTCCCGGTGGACTGCAGGGCGGTGCGGATCAGCCGGTTGACGGAGACGAGGAGCGTCTCGATCGTCTGCTCGCGCGTTGATTCCATGCACTAACTATATAGCAATGCTATAGATCGGGCAACAGGTGTCCCTGGTAGACAGGACGGCATGAGCGACAACACCATCCACGAGGGCGACGAGTACACCGCCATCTACCACGAGGGCCCGTTCGACGGTCAGACGGACACCCGCACCGCCACCGCTGACGGCGTCGAGGACGAGGTCACGGTGTTCGCGGACGTCGAGGGGCTGCAGACGGCCTTCACCTACAAGGCCACGCACACCCGCCACGTGCTCGACCAGACCTCGGTCGACTACACCTACGAGCCCGACAAGTCCGACCCGGTCGACGACCTCCAGGACCGCGGCGACCGCTCCGGCGAGTTCGACCGGGAGTAGTCCGACCCCGCGCGACGTTGCAGGTGGGCATGCAGCTCGACCTCTGGACCTCCGCCTTCTGCGCGCCGTGCGCCGCCGCCCGCCGGGTGGCCGCCGACGCGGCACGGATCGTTCCCGGGCTCGTGCTCACCGAACGTGACGTCGCGGCACACCCCGACGACGCAGAGGACCTCGGCATCCGCTCGACCCCCACGATCATCGTGCGGCGGTCGGACGGGGCCGAGGTCTTCCGCTCACCCGGCGTCCCGTCCCGCGACCAGCTGTTGCTGGCCGTCGCGCGCGCCGTCGACTGACGTCCCGGCCTGGAGGCCCGTCCCGGCTGGCCCGGTCGACCGCCGGTCCGGCTTCACTCCAGCAGGCGCTGGGCCCACCGCCACGTCAACGCCCCCGACCTCGCCCCTCGTGCCGTGCCCCGTGCCGTCCCCGCTCCTCGTGCGGTCCCCGCCGTTCAAGCGAGCGGGCGAAATGCCGTGGTGGGTCCCGCGGCGGACGCTGGCATTCCGCCCGCTCGCGGATGTGGGCGGGCTTCCTGCGGGCGGGCTTTCCGCGGGCGGGCTTCCTGCGGGCGAGCTACCTGTGAGCGGGCTTTCCGCGAGCGGGCGGAATGCCGTGGTGGGGGCGCCGACGGACGCTGGCATCTCGCCCGCTCGGGGATGCGGGCGGGGTGCGACGAGGCGTCCGAACCACCGGGCCGATCGCTTCACGGTGCGGATCGGGGCGCCGATCGCGAACGCCACGGTGCCGAGCGCCGAACGGTCCGCCGAGCCGAGGGCGTTCTTCCGTTCCCATGCCCGACGCAGCGCACCACCGCGGCTGGTTCGGGCAGCCGGTCGGTCGACCAGGGCCCCGGCGTCGCGGTGCTGCATGAGCGACTCGGTCCGGCGGACCCAGTCGTCGTCCGATCCCGCGTGGAAGTAGTTGTCCGTCATCCACGCGGCGCGGACGGTGCCGAAGCGACCGTCCACCAGGTCGACGGCGTCGCCCTCGAGGCCGCTGTCGACGAAGACCTCGTTGATGAGCGACCGCGCGACGCCGAAGTCCGTCAGGGTCAGCGCGGGGATCCCGCGGGCAGCGGCCTCGAGGACCGCGGTGGAGCTGATCGTCACCAGGGCGACAGCGCGGTCGAGGTGGGCGGCCATCGGACCCGTCTCGACGACGAGGTTCGGCGGGGCGTCCTCGGGCACCAGGTCGGCGTACGCGAAGGTCTCGCGATGCGTCTGGTGCTCGCCAGCGACCGCCCGGGTCTTCACCACCACGCGCCAGGTCGGGTGGCGACGGGCGGTCTCCGCGAGCCAGGCGACGACCTGGGCGCGGTCGTGCTCGGACGCCGGCACGCTCGGCTGCGCGGCGAAGACCACGGAGTCCGGGGCTGGGCTCCGGGGGTCCTGGCCCGGCGCTGCGTTCGGGTTCGAGCTCGAGCTCGAGCTCACGGCGAACGGCAGGGTGGCGAGCGCGAAGAACGGCGTCACACCGTTCTCGGTCGCCAGGGCGTCGTAGGCGCGGACCTCGCGGTGGCTGTGCAGCACGAACAGGTCCGCTCGGGCACGGGAGAACACGCCCTTCCACTTCGACGGGAACGAGATCCCGGGCAGCCCGGTCATCAGGACCGGGCGTGGTGTCACCCGCCGGTGCACCTCGTCGATCAGCAGCTCGGCGACCGGGCCGATCGTCGACACGAGGACCGCGTCCGGCGGATCCACGCGGAGCCGCTCGACGATCGCGTCGACGTCGAGCGGGGCCGGGGGAGTAGCACTCAGGTGCGCGAGTCGTTCGTCGAGCCCGCGGAACGCCGCGCGGAGCTGGCCGGGGCTCGCCGTGCGCGGGGTCGCCACCACGAGGAGCTCCAGCGACCAGGCAGCCGGGGCTGCCGACAGCAGGTGAGCGCCCCACTTCGCGAACGAGTCGGTGTCCACGATGCCGACCACGCGCCTCCCGGCGGGAGGGACGGAACCGTCTGCCGGACCGCTCACGCGTCGATACGGCGCAGCTTCGCGAGCGGAGCGAGCTCGCCGGGCATGACGCGCTTGACGCCGTCGCCGAGGGCGCTCTCGATGATGCGGACGTCGCGGGCAAGCGTGGCGAGCCCGTGCGGCTCGAGCGAGGCCGCGTGGTCCGAGCCCCACATCGTGCGGTCGAGGGTGATGTGCCGCTCGATGGCCGTCGCTCCGAGCGCCACGGCCGCGACGGAGATCTGCAGGCCGGGCTCGTGCCCGGAGTACCCGACCGGCACGCCCGAGTAGCGCTGGGCCAGGGTGTCGATCATGCGCAGGTTCGCCTCGTGGGCGGGCAGCGGGTAGGTCGACGTCGCGTGCATGAGGACGAGCCGCTCGGTCCCCAGGGCCGAGACCGCGCGGTCGATCTGCTCGAGCGTCGACATGCCCGTCGACAGGATCACCGGCTTGCCCGTCGCTGCGACCGCCGCCAGCAGCCCGAGGTCCGTCACCGACGCTGAGGCGATCTTGTACGCGACGACGTTGAGGTCCTCGAGGAAGTCCACGCTCGGCTCGTCCCACGGCGACGCGAACCAGTCCAGGCCGCGCAGCGTTGCGTGGTCGCCGATCTCGATGTACTGGTCGCGGTCGAACTCGACGCGGTAGCGGTACTCCAGGTAGGTCATCTCGCCCCACGGGGTGCTGCGCGGGGTGTTCTTCATGTGCTCCGGGGTGGAGATCGCCGGGGTCCGCTTCTGGAACTTGACCGCCTGCAGCCCCGCGTCCGCCGCCACGTCGATGAGCTGCTTGGCGATCTCGACGTCGCCGTTGTGGTTGAGGCCGATCTCGCCGATCAGGTAGGCGGGGTGGCCCGCGCCGATCGTCGACGTGCCGATGGTGACCGTCATGGTGCTCCGTTCGTCGTGGCCAGTGGCCAGCGTTGGGGATCGTGGGCGGTTGTGGGTGCTGGGGGCTGTGCGTTGAGTTCTGGTGGCTTCGGTTCTTGCGCTGGTGCTGCTTCTGGTTGTGCGCTTGGTTCTGCTTCTGGTTGTGCGTTTGGTTCTGCGGAGGTCGGTTCTTGCGCTGGTGTGCGGCGCCGTTGCGCGCGAGGGTCGAGCTGCGGGGCGAGCGCGGACGCCAGCGTCAGGTCGGATGGGTCGTCGATGTCGATCGCGCCCCGAGGATCGACCGGAACGACCTCGACGCGACCGAAGAACCGGTGCCGGTGCCGGCGGAACCCCTCCACGCGCATCGCGTAGAAGGCCCCGGTCTCGCGGTACTCCGGCTGTCGGTCCTGGCGGCGAGGGCGCGTCGACGCGTCGTGGTTCACGGCGACGGCGCGCCCGTCGTGGTCGATGCGCCACAGGAACGCGTGCGACGGTGCCGCCGCGAAGACGGCGTCCGCCGATCCGCCCAGGACGCGAGCGACGGCGTCGTCCAGGTCCTCCGGGTCGGTGAACGGCGAGGTGGCCTGGAGGAAGAGCAGGACCTCGGGGTCGATCCCGTCGGCGTGGAGCTCGTCGAGGGTGTGGAGGAGGGCTGACTCCGAGCTGGCCTCGTCACCGGCGAGGTCAGCGGGCCGGCGCACCACTCGTGCGCCAGCAGCGTGGGCTTCGTCCGCGATGGCGTCGCCGTCCGTCGAGACCACGACCGCGTCGACCAGGCGCGCTGCACCGGCGGACTCGACGGCGCGGCGGACCAGGGACCGTCCGGCCACCGGGCGCAGGTTCTTCCCCGGGATGCCCTTCGAACCGGCCCGCGCCGGGACGACCGCCACGACGCGCACGTTGCTCATGTCCAGGACGCTAGGCAGGCCGCGTGACCTGGAGGGGAACGTCGGGGAAGCAGCACCCCAACGGCATTGGTCGGGGCTCCGCGGGGGCGGGGTGAGGGGTCGGGGAGGGGCGGGTGGTCGAGCGCGGCGCGACGCGGGCGCGGGCGCGGGCGCGGGTTGCGCGAGCGGGCGGAACGTCGCGGTACGGACGTCATGCCGGTGGGGGATTCCGCCCGCTCGGCAGGTGGCGCGCGTGGGGGCGAGGGAGGGCGCGGGCGCGAGGGCGGGTTCGACGCGGGCCCGTCCTGCACGAGCGGGCGGGGGTGCGATGGGCGAACGGCGGGCCAGTGTTGCGCGAGCGGGCGGAACGTCGGGGTGGACGGGCGGCGCGCTGCGGCATTTCGCCCGTTCGCGAGAGGCGAGAGGCGAGGGGCGCATGGCGCGGGGGTGCGCGGGGCGAGGGCGGATTGGCGAGAGAGGAAGGGCGAGAACCCGGGGCCCTCGGCAGCGGCCACGGGCCCGGGGCTCTCGGTAAGGTCGACGGATGCTCGGGCCGCTCGACGTCATCGACCCGCCACCACGACGCGTCCTGGTGGCGGGCACGACGGGCGTCGGCAAGACGACCACCGCCGGTCGTGTCGGAGCAGCACTCGGCGTCCCGCACACGGAGATCGACAGCCTGTACCACGGCCCGGGATGGACAGCCCGTCCGTCGTTCGCAGCCGAGGTGGAGACCTACACCTCGGCTCCGGCATGGGTGACTGAATGGCAGTACACCCAGGTGCGCGAGCTGCTGGCCGAACGCGCGGACGCGCTGGTGTGGCTCGACCTCCCGATCCCGGTCGCGTTCTGGCGGCTGCTCCGTCGCACGGTCCGCCGACGCGTGCACCGCACCGCGCTCTGGAACGGGAACGTCGAACCGCCGTTCTGGACGTTCTTCACGAACCGTGACCACATCGTCCGCTGGGGCATCCGGACCCGCGGGAAGATGCGCACGATGGTGCCGGCGGTCGAACGCTCCGCTCCACATCTCCGGGTCGTCCGCCTCCGCTCCCAGGCAGAGATCGATGCGTTCGTCGAGCGCCTGGGTCGTGAGCGAGATGCACGCCGAACCCGCACCTCGGAATAGAATCGTCGGCGTCCGCCTCCGTAGCTCAGTGGATAGAGCAGGTGGTTTCTACCCACCGTGCCGCGGGTTCGATTCCTGCCGGGGGCACTGACGTCGGGCACCGACGACGAGCGCCGACGACGAGCGCCGACGACGAGCGCCGACGACGAGCGCCGACGACGAGCGCCGTTGACCGAGTCCCACGAACACCGCGAACGACGAAGGCCGCCACCCCAGCGGGGCAGCGGCCTTCGTCGTGTGCTGGTGTGCGTCAATCGTCGTCGTGGTTCCGACGCAGCTCGTTCGCGCTGATCGGCTGCGTGTACGGCGACGCATCCGCGGCGTCGTCGCCGGTCTTGTCGGCGTCGGTGTGAGCATCGTCGTCGAGCACCGGGCCAGCGTCTGAGTCGCCTCGGTCGCGCTCGCCACCGAACTGCTGCCGCTCGGGAACGTCCGACCGCGGGACGTCCGACCGCGGAACGTCTGACCGCGGAACGTCCGACCGTGACGAGCCGTTCGCGTCGTCGTCGACCACGTCGGCATTGTCCTGATCGTGACGGTCGTCGCGCTCGACATCGTCGGGGACACCGTCGGTGCGGGCGGGAGTCCCGAGCGCCGGACGGATCGGAGCGACCTGGTCGTCGCCGTACGGACGCGTGACGCCCTGGGCTGAACCGTACGGACGCGTGAGGCCCTGCGCCGAACCGTAGGGCTGCGTGACGCCCTGGTCGACGGAGCTGTCGTCCGAGATCGGCGTGGTGGCGTTCGGGTCCCGCGGTGCGGCGGTCGGGGTGCCGGCGGACGCGGGCGATCCGTTCGAAGCGAGCACGGCCGTGGCCGCGGCCGCGCCGGCCGGAGCCGGCGAAGCGGAGGCGGCGGGGCCTCCTGGGCGGATCGGCGCCGGACGCAACGAGGTCGTGGTCGGCGTCGGAGCAGCTGCCGGTGCTGCCGGCTGCTTGGCGTCGGCGCGGTCGGCGCTCCAGTCCTGCTGGCGACGGATGAGGTCCGCGTCGGGATCCGGCGACTCGAACTTCCACCGCTCGAGGTCGCTCTTGAACAACTTGCGCGCACGGTTCGGACGGGACTGCCACTCGAGCATGCGGTCACGGAACTCGGCGAGGGACTGCTCGGCCTGGAAGTTGAAGGTCGACGAGTTCTTCTTGATGTCGGCGATCTCGTGCTGCGCCCAGTTCGCCGCCATCGGCGAACCCGCGATCGGCAGGAGTCGCAGACGGATGTCGGCGTCCTCGGCCAGGTGGTCCGCGTAGGCACGCTCGTCGTGCCCGAGCACGCCCCAGGTGGCGGCCTTGCGCGCCGCGGTGATGATCGCGGCGACGGCAGCGTTCTTCGCCTCGCGTTCCTGCAGAGCGACGACGCGCTTGGTGGCACCGCGGCCGATGAGCGCCGCGACGACGCCGGCGACGACGATCGCCACGAAGGGGATCAGGGCGCCGGAGATCACTCGCCAGCCCGTGTCCGTCGAGGTCCAGTCGCTGAAGTCGTTCCACCAGTCCATGCGCGCACCATATCCACGAGATCGTCAGTTCTGAGGGAGGTCGGACGGCGTTCCCGCAACCTGCGGGAGATGGTTCGCATGTGGAACATCGACCTCGTGCGGTCACCAGCGGAGGCAGTCCACCGCATCGTCAGCGGACCACACGTTGGGGAGCTCGACGAACCGACGCTCGGCCGCGACGTACCGGCGCGCGCGGTAGGCGGTGTCGCCCGCGACGTCGACGCGGTCGACGTACCCGACGATCTCGCCGTTCGCCCGGGTGACGCGGGACAGGTCGTCGCGCACGTCGAGCACGCGGAGGTCGCCGCGAGAGCGTGCGACGGGCGACGCGGTCCGGATCCGCAGTTCGGGTTCGGTGACGGTCTGCATCGGGTGCCTCCTGTTCGATGTCGAGGTGGTGACGGCCGGTGTGTCGCCCCTGCCGTTCTGGGGACGACGCTACGGACGACCTCCGACACGCGGGAGCGCGATCGCGGACCTGGGGAACACCGGGCGAGGGTCGGGCGTTGTGGAGGACGTATCCCGAACTCGGGCCTGTTCACCAGGCCAGGAAGATAGGTTGTGCTCATGACCACGTTCGTGCTCGCAGGTGGATGTTTCTGGTGTCTCGACGCCGTGTACCGCACGCTCCAGGGTGTGCAGGACGTGGAGTCCGGCTACATCGGCGGATCGGCGGCCAACCCGTCGTACGAGCAGGTCTGCACCGGGGCCACCGGTCACGCCGAGGCCGTCGCCGTCACGTTCGACGAGTCGGTCATCCCGGCCGACGTGATCCTCGACGTCTTCTTCACGCTGCACGATCCGCGCCAGCTCAACCGGCAGGGCGCTGACGTCGGCACGCAGTACCGCTCCGCGATGTTCCCCGCCGACGACGAGCAGCGCGCGCTGTTCGAGAAGGCGGTCGAACGCGCATCGGACATCTGGGACGGCGGGATCGTCACGACGATCGAGCCGCTCACGACGTTCTACCGGGCGGAGGAGTACCACCAGGACTTCTTCGCCAAGAACCCCGGTCAGGGCTACTGCCTCGCAGTCGCGCTGCCGAAGGTGAACAAGGTCCGCAAGGCCTACAGTCAGTACATCCTGGCGTCCTAGCACGAGCAGGCGTCGGGAACCACGAGGAGGTGGTCGAACGATGACGAACGACACGATGACGGAGACCTGGGTCGCAGTCGGACCGGCAGGCGCGGTGGGCAGCATCCACCGTGAGCCGGGCGGCTTCCGGGTCGAACTCTACGGACACCGTGCGAGCCGGGGCGGGCTCTACCCGTCGCTGGAGACGGCGAAGGGCGCGGTCCACAAGGCGCTCGGCCCGCTCGCGTCGCGACCGGAGTTCCACGCCCACTGATCCCGACGACCGTCACGACGGTCAGCTGGACACGGTCTGGAGGCCCGGGGGACTCGTCCTCCACAGGTCGCCTGATCAGTCCCACACCACACACATCGAGCCCCGGCCCGCATCGCGGTCCGGGGCTCGATCACGATCGGTGCCATGAACGACACCATCACCGTCTGCGGCATCGTCGCGACCGAACCCCGTCACCTCGTCACCGAGACCGGCATCGCCATCACGAGCATGCGGCTCGCGTCACCGTCACGCCGGTGGGACCGCGCGAACTCCGTGTGGACCAACGGCCCCACCAACTGGTTCACCGTCACCGCGTTCCGCTCCCTGGCCGCCAACGTCCACAAGTCCGTCAAGAAGGGGGACCGGATCCTGGTCACCGGGCGGGTCCGCATCCGCACGTGGGAGCGCGACGGACGCGGCGGGACCTCGGTCGAGATCGATGCCGAGGCCATGGGACAGGACCTGGCGTGGGGCATCAGCAACTGGATCAAGGTCCCGCGGCACGCCTCGGAAGCGACGGCGGCACCGGGCACGGGGCCGGTCGTCAACCCGGTCACCGGCGAGGTCGGCGATGCGGGCCATCACGGGCACGAGTCCGGTGACGACGCGGTCCCCGGTGGCATCGACCTCGACGACGACGACCTGCCGGAGCCGTCGGCCGCGGCCTCGGCCACCGACCGGCTCCACGGTCACCAGGACCCTGACCACGCTGCGCCGACGACGATGTCCGACCAGGAAGCAGCCTGACGTGCTCGCACCGTCACGTTCTGTCGGTCGTGTCACTACACTTGACCGCGATATGGCTGAGTACATCTACCAGATGGTCCGTGCCCGCAAGGCGGTCGGCGACAAGCTGATCCTCGACGACGTCACGATGTCGTTCCTCCCCGGCGCCAAGATCGGCGTCGTCGGGCCGAACGGTGCCGGCAAGTCGACGATCCTGAAGATCATGGCCGGTCTCGACCAGCCCTCGAACGGCGAAGCGAAGCTCACGCCGGGCTTCTCCGTCGGCATCCTCATGCAGGAACCCGAACTCGACGAGACCAAGACGGTGCTCGAGAACGTGCAGGAAGGCGTGGGCGAGATCCACGGCAAGGTCGCGCGCTTCAACGAGATCTCTGCGCTGATGGCCGAGCCGGACGCGGACTTCGACGCCCTGCTCGCCGAGATGGGCACCCTGCAGGAAGAGATCGACGCCGCCGACGCGTGGGATCTCGACTCGCAGCTGGAGCAGGCCATGGCCGCGCTGCAGTGCCCCCCGGGGGACGAGCTCGTCACGCACCTGTCGGGCGGTGAGAAGCGTCGTGTCGCCCTCTGCAAGCTCCTGCTGCAGAAGCCCGACCTGCTGCTCCTCGACGAGCCCACCAACCACCTGGACGCCGAGAGCGTGCTCTGGCTCGAGCAGCACCTGCAGCAGTACCACGGTGCCGTGCTCGCCGTGACCCACGACCGGTACTTCCTCGACCACGTCGCACAGTGGATCGCCGAGGTCGACCGCGGCCGCCTCTACCCCTACGAGGGCAACTACTCGACCTACCTCGAGAAGAAGCGCGCTCGCCTCGAGGTCCAGGGCAAGAAGGACGCCAAGCTCGCCAAGCGCCTGTCGTCCGAGCTCGACTGGGTCCGCAGCAACACCAAGGGCCGCCAGGCGAAGTCCAAGGCGCGCCTTGCCCGCTACGAAGAGATGGTCACCGAGGCCGAGCGCACGCGCAAGCTCGACTTCGAGGAGATCGTGATCCCGGTCGGCCCGCGTCTGGGCTCGCAGGTCATCGACGCCGAGAAGCTGCACAAGCAGTTCGGCGACCGGGTCCTCATCGGCGACCTCTCGTTCACGCTGCCCCGCAACGGCATCGTCGGCGTCATCGGCCCGAACGGTGTCGGCAAGACCACGCTGTTCAAGACGATCGTCGGCCTCGAACCCCTCGACGGCGGCACGCTGAAGATCGGTGAGACGGTCGACATCTCCTACGTCGACCAGAGCCGCGGCGGCATCGACCCGGACAAGAACCTGTGGGAAGTCGTCTCCGACGGCCTCGACTACATCCAGGTCGGCAAGACCGAGATCCCCTCGCGGGCCTACGTGTCGCAGTTCGGGTTCAAGGGCCCGGACCAGCAGAAGCGTGCCGGCATCCTGTCCGGTGGTGAGCGCAACCGTCTGAACCTGGCGCTGACGCTCAAGCAGGGCGGCAACCTGCTGCTGCTCGACGAGCCGACCAACGACCTGGACGTCGAGACGCTGGGGTCGCTCGAGAACGCACTGCTCGAGTACCCCGGGTGCGCCGTGGTGATCACGCACGACCGGTGGTTCCTCGACCGCATCGCGACGCACATCCTGGCGTGGGAAGGCCTCAACGAGGACGGCACGCCGAACTGGTACTGGTTCGAGGGCAACTTCGAGGCCTACGAGGAGAACAAGATCGAGCGCCTCGGTGCCGACGCAGCCAAGCCCGGCCGCGCCACGTACCGCAAGCTCACGCGAGACTGACCCCGCGTGGCCAGGCTGCACACGCCGGTCCGCATCCGCTGGAGTGACATCGACGCCTACGGGCACGTGAACAACTCGGCGATGCTCCGGCTGCTCGAAGAAGCCCGCGTGCTCGCGTTCTGGGCACCGGATCCCGACGAGGTCGACGCGTCGGGATCCGCCCCGGAGCCGATCATCGACGGTCGGCCCGGATCGGGCACGATGACGGTCATCGCGGCACAGCGTCTCGAGTACCTGGCATCGACCCCGTACTTCCGGCGGCCGCTCGACATCCAGCTGTGGATCGGGCACGTCGGGGGTGCGAGCCTCGACATCTCGTACGAGGTCTGGTCACCCGTCGGACACGAGCCCGCCGAGCTGTACACCCGGGCGACGACCACGCTGGTGATGGTGGACACGGCGACCAACCGCCCGCGGCGCCTGACCGAGGTCGAGCGGGCAGCGTGCGCGCCTTACATCGAGCCTGCCGTGATCTTCTCGCGCCCGTAGCAGCGCGGGCGCGGGCGCGGGCGCGAGTCAGCGGTCAGCGGTCCAGCGGTCAGCGCGGGATCCGCATCATGCCCTCCTGGGCGACGCTGGCCAGCAGACGCCCGTCCTGCGAGAACATCCGGCCGAACGCGAGACCACGGCCGCCCTGGGCACTCGGAGACTCCTGCGTGTACAGGATCCACTCGTCCGCCCGGCCGTCGCGGTGCCACCACATCGCGTGGTCCAGGCTCGCGCTCTTCACCCCGGGCGTTCCCCAGGCGACCCCGTGCCGCCGCATGATCGGCTCGAGGATCGACAGGTCGCTCGCGTAGGCCAGCACCGCGCGGTGCAGGCCCGGGTCGTCGGGCAGGTCGCCCTGCACCCGGAACCAGACAGCCTGGTGCGGGACGTGCTCGCCCTGCACGTCCACGAAGACCGGACCCTCGACGTGCCGCAGGTCGATCGCCCGTTCGGCCCATGCCCGCGCGACGGGGTGGTCGATCGTGGCGAGGACGGACGCCGCGGTCGGCAGCGACTCCGGCGCCGGCATGTCCACGGGGAACGGGTCCTGGTGTTCGACCCCGGCATCGTCGGTCTGGAAGGACGCGATCATCGAGAAGATCGGCACGCCCTTCTGGTACGCCTGAGCCCGCCGCGTGGCGAACGAGCGGCCGTCGTGGATCTGCTCGACGCCGAAGGTGATCGGGGTGTGGATGTCGCCCGGGCGCAGGAAGTAGCCGTGGACGGAGTGGATCGCACGGTCGTCGATGGTCGCCTGCGCGGCGACGATGCACTGCGCCAGGACCTGGCCGCCGAACACGCGGCCGTTCGGCGACCAGTGGTTCTCGCCGGTGAACACACGCTCGCGCGTCGCCGCGCCCGTGTCCTCGAGTCGCAGGGTCCGCAGGAATTCCGGTTCACCGATCACCACCCCCGCAGTCTACGAAAGGACCGTCCCGCTAGGATCGACACCGACATGAGCACCTCGTTCACGCTGCCCGACGCCGCCTCGTTGGGCGACCTCCGCACGTACCTCGCCCGAGCTGCCCGCGTCGAGGACGGCTCGGTCCGCCTGATCGCGGACTCGGGGGTGCTTGCCGTCTACACCGCGATCATGTACCCCCTCGGCCTGCTCGACGAGCTCCCCACGGTGTTGGGCCTCCGGACGTTCTCCCTCACGGAGCCGGCGACCATCGACGCGGTCGTCCCGCTCGCGTCCTTCCGCGAACGCCTCCGCCTGCTCGCCGAGGCGCACGACGCCGAGGGTGCCGAGGGCGCCGACCCGACCCGCGCCACCCCGGTCGAGGTCGAACTCCCGCACGAGGTCGCCACGGTGACGTGGGCGGCGATCTCCCCGCCGCGTGGTGGATGGGTCCCGCTGCCGGACGTCTCGCCGGAGCTGCTCCGCCGTGCCGCCAAGGCCGGGATCGCCGAGGTCGCCGACGCCGTCCCCGCCAACGCGGGTGAGGCGATCGTGCGTCGCATCCGGTCCGAGGTGTGGGGTCGCCCGGTGCAGGGCATCGAGCACGTCCCCGCGGGCGCAGGGTTCGCCGGCGAGAGCCTCGGGTTCCTCGGGCACGACCCGGTGCGACTGTTCGAGACCGGCCCGTGGAGCCGGCTCACCACCTCCCGCGGACACGTGCTCGTCAAGCGGCGGGCCTGGAGCCTGTCGATCTGACCCGGACCAGGAGGACCGACCCGGAGCAGCACAACGCGGACCAGCACGACCCGGACCAGCACAACCCGGCTCTGCCATCCTGGGCGGATGCACGTCTTCCTCACCGGCGCGTCCGGGTACATCGGCTCAGCAGTCCTCCGCTCCCTGGTCGCCCGCGGGCACCAGGTGACCGCCATCGTCCGCTCCGAGCCGAAGGCGCAGGCGGTCCGCGACGCCGGCGCCCACGTGGTGGTCGCGGACGTCTCCGACTCCGCCGTGGTCGAGCGGCTCGCCCACGAGACCGACGCGGTCGTCCACACCGCCAGCACCCAGGAGCTCGACCCGGACTTCGTCGCGACCGTCCTCCGAGCGTTGGACGGCACCGACAAGCCCTTCGTCCTGACCGGTGGCATCTTCACCTTCGGCAACTCGACGGACATCTCCGAGCAGTCGCCGGTCGCACCGCCCGCGATGACCGCGTGGCGTGGCCCGAACGAAGGCGCTGCCCGGGCCAGTGCCGTCCACAGCACGATCGTCGCCCCGGGCATCGTGTACGGCCACGGAGCGGGTATCCCCGCGATGTTCGTGGGCGACGGTGCGCACGAGGTCCGACTCGTCGGCGACGGCTCCCAGCGCTGGGCCACCGTGCACGTGGACGACGTCGGCGACCTGTACGCGCTGGCCGTCGAGCGCGGCGAACAGGACGGGTACGTGCTCGCCGCGACGGGGGACAACCCGACGGTGCGCGAGATCGCCGAGGCGGGTGCACACGGCTCCCCGGTCGTCGCCGAGAGCGTCGACGCCTCGCGCGAGCGGCTCGGCACCGCCTCCGCGGACGCGCTCCTCATGCACCAGGAGTGCTCCGGGGCACACGCCCGGAGCGCCTACGGCTGGGCGCCGACGCGGCCGCCGCTGCTGCAGGAGCTCGCGACCGGCTCGTACGCCGGCTGACGCCACCACACGACGGACGGGA
>NZ_MJGI01000006.1:47543-74195 GCF_001864835.1 Curtobacterium sp. MCBA15_001
GGACCGGACCGATCGGACCGGACCGGACCGACCGACCGACCGACCGACCGGTCCTTCAGTCGAAGCTGTTCGTCATCGCATGCGCAGCCCGGTCGAGGTAGCCCCAGAGCTCGGCCTCGTCCAGGGGTGCCAGCTCGAGCGACGCCACCGCGTCGTGCATGTGGTGCAGCCAGCGCTCCCGGGCCTCGGGCGTGATGCGGAAGGGCTGGTGCCGCATGCGCAGCCGCGGGTGCCCACGCTCGGCGCTGTAGGTGCCCGGCCCGCCCCAGTACTGCTGCAGGAACAGCGACAGGCGGCTGATCGCCCCCTCGAGGTCGTCCTGCGGGTACATCGGCCAGATGACCTCGTCGGTCTGCACCCCGTCGTAGAAGCGTCGGACGAGTCGGTCGAACGCCGGGGCGCCGCCGATCCGGTCATACAGCGAGCCACTCGCCGCGGCGCCGCCGAGCCCGACACGGAGCGTGATCGGCGCTCCGGTGGGGCCGTTCGGCACGGCGGGGGACTGGTCGCTCATCGGTCGTCCTTCCGGGGTTCGGAGCGCTGCGTGTCGATCGGCTGCCCGTACACGTTCGTCTTCTTGCCGCGCCGCGAGGGGGTCTGCGCGGGCGTGGGCTGGGTGGCGACGCTGCGCAGGCCGTTGATCGACGTCGCGTTCTCCCACCCCTCGGGCATGATCATCGCCATCGCGGGCAGGGTCACGCCGAGGTCGTCCACGGCGCGCTTGAGGCGGACGCGGAGCTCGCGGCCGACGACGTCGAGTTCGGAGGCCCGGGTCTTCACGACGAGCCGGAACACCATGCCGGTGTCGGACACCGACTGCAGGCCCCAGATCTCGGGCTTCTCGACGATCCGCTGCCGCCACCGGGGCTCTTGCGACATCGCCACCGCAGCGGCGAGGAGGCGGTCCTGCACGGCGTCGATGTCGGTGTCGTAGGGGACCGTGATGTCGACCAGGACCCGGGACCACCCCTGCGACAGGTTGCCGACGCGCAGGATCTGGCCGTTCGGGACGAACCAGAGGATGCCGTTCACGTCGCGGATCTGCATGACGCGCAGCCCGACGTTCTCGACGACGCCGGTGGCGGGGCCGGTGTCGACGACGTCACCGACGCCGGCCTGGTCCTCGAGGATCATGAACACCCCGGACAGCAGGTCCTTGACGATCGACTGTGCGCCGACGGCCAGACCGGCGGCGACGAGCGATGCGCCGCCGACGATGCCGACGGCCGCGTTCGGCAGGACCTGCGGGATGATGATCGCCAGCGCGATGATCACGATGATGACCGTCGCCAGGTTCTGCAGCACGCTGCCGAGCGTGCGGGTGCGCTGGACCACGCGCGCGGTCTGGATGGGCGAGGCGATCAGTGCCTGCGTGTCAGCGGCCCCCTGCCGCTTCTTCACGTCGTAGACGATGCGGTTGACGATGCCCTTGATCGAGTGCCGGAGCACCAGCCGCAGGATCACCGCGCCGATCAGCGTCACCACGATGACGATGGGGACGTGCCAGGTCTCGACGAACTGGGTGAAGGTGTTCGACATCCACGCTGGGACGTCGCCGGACGTGTTCGCAGCCAAGATCATGATCCGGACGATGCTAGAGGGCGGGGCCTCGGCGCTCCCTGAGGAACGCCGAGTCCCCGCCGCTCAGACGCCACCGCTCAGGGTCAGGCGTCGGCTGCCTGGACCCGGAGGGCACGCTCGGTGCCCGCACGGTTCTCGGTCACGATGCGCCGCAGCGCCGGGGTCTCCGGGTGCGCCTCGAGCCACGCGGTCGCCGCGTCACGGAGCTCCACCGAGGCCAGCGGCGCCGGGTAGAGCCCGCTGACGATCGTGTCCGCGATGTGGTAGCTCCGCTCGGCCCAGATCCGGGTCAGCACGTCGAAGTACTTCGGGACGAGGCCCTCGAGCACGACGGGAGTGTTCGCGTGCTGGAAGCCGATCGTGGTCTGGCGGACGATCGCGTTCGGCGCCGAGTCGGAGTCGACCAGCGACGAGAACGCGGCGAGCTTGCCTTCGGCCGTGGGGATCGTCGCCCGCGCACGAGCAGCGGCCTGCTCACCGGACGCGGTCCGGTCCCCGGCGAGCTCGGTGTCGATCTCGGCATTGCCGGCGGCGCCCGCCAGGACGAGGCCCTCGAGGAGCTCCCAGCGCAGGTCCGTGTCGATCTCGAGCCCGGCGAGCGTCACCGAACCGTCGCGCAGCCCCGTCAGGGTCTCGACGTGCGACGGCGTCGAGGCGATCTGCGCGAAGAACTTGACGAACTGGAACTGCGCGTCGGACCCGGCCTCGGCTG
Source organism: Curtobacterium sp. MCBA15_001 (assembly GCF_001864835.1). Taxonomy (GTDB): domain Bacteria; phylum Actinomycetota; class Actinomycetes; order Actinomycetales; family Microbacteriaceae; genus Curtobacterium. The sequence goes on from NZ_MJGI01000006.1 coordinate 49,837, forward strand.
AGGACGCCAGGTTCCACAGCGTGTCGCCGACCGTCCGGACCGCGGCGTCGACCTTGGCCGGTGCGACGTAGTTCCGCGCGGTCAGCAGCAGCTGCGACAGCGTGGTGCGGATCGTGGTCGACTCGGTCTCGGTCGCGATGTTGCCGAGCACCAGACGGACGTAGTCGCTGGCGGGCGACTCGGCGTCGCGCGTCGCGTCCCACATCGCGCCCCAGACGATGGAGCGGGCGAGCGGGTTCGCGATCGACGCGAGGTGCTCGATGGCGGTGCGACGCGACTGCTCGTCGAGGCGGATCTTGGCATAGGCCAGGTCGTCGTCGTTGAGCAGGACGAGGTCGCCACGGCGCTGCCCGACCATCTCGGGGACGTCCGTACGGGCGCCGTCCACGTCGATCTCGACGCGGTGGATGCGCTCGAGCTTGCCGCCCGCCGATGCGGTGTCTGCGCCGAACGGTGCCGAGGCGTCCTGCTGGAAGGCGTACAGGCCGATCGCCAGCCGGTGCGGGCGCAGGGTCGGGTGGTCCGCGGGGGCTTCCTGCAGCACGGCGAAGGACGTGATCACGCCGTCGTCGTCGACCTGGATCTCGGGGCGCAGCGTGTTGACGCCGGCGGTCTCGAGCCACAGCTGCGACCACTCGCCGAGCTCACGCCCGCTGGTGGCCTCGAGCTCGACCAGCAGGTCCTTCAGCTCGGTGTTGCCGTGGTGGTGCTTCTTGAAGTACGCCGACACCCCGGCGAAGAACGCGTCGATGCCGACCCACGCCACCAGCTGCTTCAGGACGGAGCCGCCCTTGGCGTAGGTGATGCCGTCGAAGTTGACCTGCACGTCTTCGAGGTCGTTGATCGTCGCCACGATCGGGTGGGTCGAGGGCAGCTGGTCCTGGCGGTAGGCCCAGGACTTCTCCATCGCCTGGAACGTGGTCCACGCCTCGGTCCACTCGGTCGCTTCGGCCGTGGCGATGGTCGACGCCCACTCGGCGAAGGACTCGTTGAGCCACAGGTCGTTCCACCACTTCATGGTGACCAGGTCGCCGAACCACATGTGCGCGAGCTCGTGCAGGATCGTGACGACCCGGCGCTCCTTGATGGCGTCCGTGACCTTCGAGCGGAACACGTAGGTCTCGGTGAAGGTCACCGCGCCGGCGTTCTCCATCGCCCCGGCGTTGAACTCCGGCACGAACATCTGGTCGTACTTGTCGAACGGGTACGGCACGTCGAACTTGGCCTCGTAGTAGGCGAAGCCCTTCTTCGTGATGTCGAAGACGTACTCCGGGTCGAGGTACTCGGCCAGGGACTTCCGCGCGAAGACACCGAGCGGGATGGTGCGGCCGTCGCTCGAGGTCAGTTCGTCCCGCACGACCTCGTACGGGCCGGCGACGAGCGCGGTGATGTAGCTCGAGATCCGCGCGGTCGGCGGGAACGCCCACGTGGCGATGTCGCCGTCGACGCGCGGCTCGGGCGTGACGGAGTTCGAGACGACCTGCCACCGCGCCGGTGCGGTGACGGTGAAGGAGAACTCGGCCTTGAGGTCGGGCTGCTCGAACACGGCGAACATGCGGCGCGAGTCGGGCACCTCGAACTGGGAGTACAGGTAGACCTCGTCGTCGACGGGGTCGACGAAGCGGTGCAGGCCTTCGCCGGTGTTCGTGTAGAGCGCGTCGGCGACGACCACGAGCTCGTTCTGCTGCTGCAGGTCGGCGAGCTGGATGCGGACGCCGTCGTTCACCGCGGCGACGTCGAGCGCGGTGCCGTTGAGCTCGACGGAGTGCACGGTCTTCGTGATCGCGTCGATGAACGTGGACGAGCCGGGCGTCGCGGTGAAGCGGACGCGGGTGGTGCTGCCGAACGACTCCGCACCGCGGGTGAGGTCGAGCTCGACGTCGTAGGACTGCACGTCGACGACTGCGGCGCGTTCCTGGGCTTCGATTCTGGTGAGGTTCTCTCCGGGCACGGACGCTCCATCTTCGATGCGGGCGCGGACGATCGATGTCCGCGCGTCGGTCGTCCCACGCGGCGTCGTGCACCGGGGGACGTGTGGGTTCCAGCCTAGCGAGCGCGCGTACGCTCGCAGCGTGACCGAGACGACTGTGGACAAGACCGCCGAGACCCCGACTGCTGTGGAGTTCTGGTTCGACCCGAACTGCCCGTGGGCCTGGATGACCAGCCGCTGGGTGGGCGAGGTCGAGCGCCAGCGCCGCCTCGACGTGACCTGGAAGGTGATGAGCCTGTTCGTCCTCAACGAGGACCAGGACGTGCCGGACACCGACAAGGAGCGGCTCGAGCGCGGCCAGGTCTACCCGCGCCTGGTCACCGCTGCCCGGCTGCGCGTCGGCGACCACGTCGTGAAGCCGCTGTACGACGCGCTCGGCGAGCACATCCACCACCGTCAGGAGTCCGACCCCGAGCAGGTCGTCCCCGCGGTCCTCGCCGAGCTCGACCTGGATGCCGACCTGGCCGAGTACGCCTGGTCGGACGAGGTCGACGCCGCCACCCGCGAGAGCCACCGCGACGGCATCGAGCGCGTCGGTCAGGACGTCGGCACGCCGGTGATCGCCGTCGAGGGCACCGCCTTCTTCGGCCCGGTGATCTCCCCGGCGCCCAAGGGCCAGCAGGCGCTCGACCTGTGGGACGGCGTCATCGCCGCGGCGCGCTACCCGGGCTTCTTCGAGCTCAAGCGCTCCCGCACCGTCGGACCGATCTTCGACACGGACCCGACGGACACGGACCCCACGGACACGGACCACACGGACGCGGACCCCACGGACTGACGGGAGGCTCGGCTCGCGCCCGCCCCGCCGGCGTGCGCCCGGTGGGGCTCAGGCCAGGGGCAGGCGCATCAGGGTCAGGTCGAGCCACCGGTCGAACTTGCGACCGACCTCGGGCACGACGGCGACGGTGGTGAACCCGAGCCGCTCGTGCAGGGCGATCGAGCCGGTGTTCGTGCTGCAGATCCCCGCCATCATGACGTGCCGCCCCTCGTCCCGCGCCCGAGTGACCAGCGCGCTCATCAGCACCGTCGCTACGCCGCGCCCGCGGAACGCCGGGACGACGTACACGCTGTGCTCGACGGTCGACCGGTACCCCGGGTGCGGCCGCCACTGCGAGTAGGACGCGTACCCGGCGACCTGCCCGTCGACCTCGGCCACGACGACCGGCCAGCCGTCGGCCTGCCGCGAGGCCAACCAGCCGTCGAACCAGGCGCGAGGGTGCGGCTCGTCCTGCCAGATCGCGGTCGAGTGCAGCACGGCGTCCTCGTGCAGTGCGTGCACGACGTCGAGGTCGCGCGGCTCGCAGTCGCGCACGAGGACTGCGGGGGAACCTCCACTTGTCGCATATGCTGTCGGCATGTCTCAGATCGTAGACGACGAACGCCTGCTCGGGGAACGGTTGCAGCACCTCCGGACCGAGCGCCGCTGGAGCCTGACCGAGCTCGCCGAGGCGTCCGGTGTCTCGCGGGCGATGATCAACCGCGTCGAGCGCGGGGTGTCGAGCCCCACCGCGACGATCCTCGGCCGCCTGTCCGGGGCCTTCGGGATGACGATCTCCCAACTGCTCGACGAGGGACAGCGCGGCGAGGCGCCGGAGCCCGCCAGCCTCGAACAGGCGACCGGCGTCCAACGCGGCGCGACCGCCGACCACTGGACGGACCCGGAGACCGGGTACCGCCGCCGTCCCGTGTCGAGCGCGGAGTTCCCCGTGGACGTGACCGAGGTGGTCCTCCCGGCCGGTGCCCACGTGACCTACCCGGCGTCGGCGTACGCGTTCCTGCGCCACTGCATCTGGGTCGTCGAGGGCGCGCTGCGGCTCGACGTCGGCGGTGAGCCGACGACGCTCGGCGCGGGGGACCGGATCGAGCTCGGTGAGCCGGCCGAGGTCACCTACGCCAACGACTCCGAGCAGCCCTGCCGGTACGTCGTCGTCGTGGCGAGGGGGCGCGCGGTGCGGGAATAGGATCGGTCCCATGCGCATCCACCTCGGAACGGACCACGCCGGCCTCGAGTTCAGCAAGACCCTCGCCTCGCACTTGACGGACGCCGGGCACCAGGTGATCGACCACGGTCCCACCGAGTACGACGCGCTCGACGACTACCCCTCGTTCTGCATCAACGCCGCCCACGCCGTCGTCGCCGACCAGCGCGCCGGGGTCCAGGCGCTCGGCGTGGTGTTCGGCGGATCGGGCAACGGCGAGCAGATCGCCGCCAACAAGGTCGAGGGCGTCCGCGCCGCACTGGTGTGGAACGAGTCGACCGCCCTGTTGGCCCGCCAGCACAACGACGCGAACGTCATCTCGCTCGGCGCCCGCCAGCACACCGAGGAACAGGTGATCGACTTCGTGGACCTGTTCATCGCCGAGCCGTTCTCCGGCGAGGAGCGCCACGCCCGCCGCATCGCGCAGCTGGCGGAGTACGAGCAGACGGGGCACATCGCCGGCAAGCAGATCGACGGCTCGGCCGAGTAGACAGGTCGCATGCCCGAGGGTCACTCCGTCCACCGCATCGCCAACCAGTTCACCCGACACTTCGTCGGCAAGCGCTGCGAGGTGTCCAGTCCGCAAGGACGCTTCGCCGCCGGTGCCGCGCAGCTCGACGGCAAGCGCCTGGTCGCCTCGCGGGCCGTGGGCAAGCAGCTGTTCCTCGAGTTCGAGGGCGACCTGTTCCTCCGCGTGCACCTCGGCCTGTACGGGGCGTGGGACTTCGCGGGGGTGATCTCGACCGCCGAGGCGCTGTCCGACGACGACGACCAAGAAGAGTCGCTGTCCTCCATCGGTGCCCCGCGGCTCGCGCGCTACCGGATGGCCGAGCAGGAGAAGTCCGAGGACCCGATCGAGGCCTTCCCACCGGACCCCGTCGGGCAGGTCCGTGTCCGGCTGCTGACCGAGGACACCGTCGCCGACCTGCGCGGTCCGACGGCGTGTGTCGTCGAGGACGCCGCCGGGGTGCAGCGCGCGCTCGACAAGCTCGGGCCGGACCCGGTCAACGACGACGGACCCGAGGCCGAGAAGACCTTCGTGGAGAACGTCCGGAAGCGGAACGTCGCGATCGGCCAGCTGCTGATGGACCAGTCCGTGGTGAGCGGGATCGGCAACATCTACCGCGCCGAGCTGCTGTTCCGGCAGCGGATCGACCCGTACAAGGTGGGCAAGAAGATCACCGTCAAGCAGGCGAAGGCGCTGTGGGCGGACTGGTCGAAGCTGTTGCACGACGGCGTCCGCGACGGCCTGATGCTCACGATGGACGGGCTGTCCGCCGCCGACCACAAGAAGGCGCTGCGGTCGCGGAAGGACCGGCACTGGGTCTACCACCGCCAGGGTGAACCCTGCCGGGTGTGCGGCACCGAGATCCGGATGGCCGACATGGCCGGACGCAAGCTCTACTGGTGCCCGAAGGACCAGAAGTAGCGCACGGCGTCACAGGTCGCGGTAGGTCCAACGGCCGTTCACCGCGGCGGCGAGGACCGGCATCGACCGGAGCGCCGACGACGACGACGCCAGCGGGTCCGCAGCCGTCAGCACCAGGTCCGCGACGTCGCCGACGGCGACCGTGGTGCGCCCGTCGGTCGACCCCTGCCACGCGGCGAGCGCCGTCATCCGCTGCTCCGGGTGCCACGGTTCCCGTCCGTCGCGGTCGCGACCGACGGCTGCGGCGAGCGACACCCACGGGTCGAGCGGCGCGACGGGGGCGTCCGACCCCAGGACGACGCGCGCGCCGGAGCGGACCAGCGACGCGAAGACGTAGGCACGGTCGGCGTGCTCGGCCCAGTAGCGGTCGACGACGTCGCGGTCGTCCATCGCGTGCTCGGGCTGGACCGACGCCGTGACGCCCAGGCGCGCGAACCGGTCGACGTCGGTGTCGGCGAGCAGCTGTGCGTGCTCGACGGAGCCCCGAGCGCCGAGCGCTTCGAAGACGTCGAGCGCGACGGTGTTCGCCCGGTCGCCGATGGCGTGGATCGCGGGGACGAGTCCGGCGTCGACGGCCCGCTGCGTCACTGCGAGCAGCTCGTCGTGGGGCCAGGCGAGCACGCCGTCGCCGTTGGCCATCGCGGCGGTCCGGGTGCCGAGGGACCCGTCCGTGACGACCTTGAACGGGCCCATGGTGATCAGGCCCCGCGTGCCGTCGACGACGTCCCCGGTCACCAGGCCGCGGGTGATGACGGCGTCGAGCTCCGCCGGGTACACGCCGCTCGCCACGCGCAGGCCGTCGATCCCCGCGCGGACCCGGCGGGTCCAGCGGTCGAGGCCGAACCGCATCTCCAGGTCGACGACCCGCGTCACCCCGCGGGCGCTCGCCGCGTCGACGGCGTCCGCGACCGCGCCGTCGAGCACGGCGTCCGGGACGGCCGACAGCGCTGCGGTGACGTCGAAGGCGTCCTGTTCGCGCAGCACGCCGTCCGCGTCGGCTGGCAGCGGCCGTCCGAGCGCGCGGCCGAAGTGGTCGAGGGCCAGCGCGTTGCACCAGACCGCGTGCAGGTCCGCGCTCACGATGACGACCGGGAGGCCCGGCGCGGCCTGGTCGAGCAGCTCGCGTCGTGCGGGGCGCGGCCACATCCCGTCGCGGTACGCGTGGCCGACCAGTGTCCCGTCCGTCAGGCCGGTCCGCGCTGCCGCCGCGACCAGGTCGGCGACGGCCTCGGCGGACGTGCACGCGGCGACGTCGATCCGGCGCCGGACCAGGGCCCACTGGTCGAAGTGCGTGTGGTGGTCGACCAGACCCGGTCCGAGCCAGGCGCCGGCGGCCTCGACGACGTCGGTGTCCGGGCCGGACGGCTCGAGCGTCCCCGCTGGCGCCACCGCGCGGACGACGCCGTCCGTCACGAGCACGTCCGCCGGAGCGCCTGCCGTGCCGATGCGCCGGACGGTGCGGAGCAGGACCTCGGATCCGGGAGGGTTCGGCATGTCCCGAGCCTGGCACATGCCAGTCTGGAGGGCATGACGAACCGTGCTGCCTACGAGACCGTCCTGCCCTACGTCCGCGAGTGGGTGTCGTACAAGGTGTGGCAGCTGCGCGTGCCCGGCGTGCAGGTCGCGATCGGGTACCAGGACCAGGAGCTGTTCTCCGAGGCGTGGGGGTACGCCGACGTGGAGGCCGGCCGGCGACTCACGACCGAGGACCTGTTCCGGATCGCGTCGCACTCGAAGACGTTCACCGCGACCGTGCTCCTGCAGCTCGCCGAGCGTGGTGCCCTGCGGCTGGACGACACCGTCGGCACGCACGTCCACGCACTCGTCGACGGCGGCTCGCCGATCGCCGACGCCACGGTCCGCGAGCTGATGGAGATGGGCGCCGGGGTGCTCCGCGACGGCCGCGACGGGGACCACTGGTCGCTCGCGCACCCGTTCCCGGACGAGCAGCAGCTGCTCGCGCTCGTGCTCGACGACGGGCAGAAGGTGCCGGCGGGTTCCTCGTTCAACTACTCGAACCTCGGCTACTCCCTGCTCGGGCTCGTCATCGAGGCCGTGACGGGTCAGTCCTACGGCGATGCCGTCCGGTCGGCGGTCATCGAGCCGCTCGGGCTGCGCAACACGGGTCCGGACTGGGACGCGTCCCGCGCCGACGAGTTCGTCGTCGGGTACTCGGGCCTGCACACCGCCCGCACGCGGCAGCGCTTCCCGCACGTCGACACCCGGGCGATGGCGGCGGCCACGGGCTTCCACGGGACGGCGTCCGACCTGGTCCGCTACTTCTCCGCGCACGTGCTCGGTCAGGGCACGCTGCTCGGAGACCACGCGAAGCGGCTGGCGCAGCGGAAGGCCTGGAGCGCCTCGGACGAGGACCCCTCGGCACGGGGCTACGGCGCGGGCTTCATCGCGGACCGGATCGACGGGCGCGAGGTCCGCGGGCACTCGGGCGGCTTCCCGGGGCACATCACGCAGTCGGTGTTCGACCCGGCGTCGTCACTGGTCGTCTCCGTGCTGACCAGCGCGGCCGGCGGCCCGGCCTCGATGCTGGCGACGGGCATCGTCCGGCTGCTCGACGCGGCCGCGGACGAGCACGCTCCTGGCTCGACGATCCCGGCCGACTTCGACGCGGCGAGCGTCACCGGCCGGTACGCCAACCCCTGGGGCGTCACCGACATCGCCCGCGTGGGGGACCGGCTGCTGGCGTTCGACCCCGCCGCACCGGACCCGCTCGAGTCCCCGACGCGCCTGCAGGTCGTCGACGGCGCCACGCTCCGGATGACCCACGGCAACCGGTTCGGGTCGATCGACGAGGACGTCACGATCAGCCGCGCGCCCGACGGCAGCATCCGCTCGATCCGGGGCAGCGGTGGCATGACCGAGCTCCCGTGGTCGATCCCCGTCGAGACCCCCGAGGTCGCCGCCGGAATGGCTTGACCCGGTACACCCCGCTGCGGCCAGCACGCGGGCAACCGCAGGTTCGTTCTGCGATCTGACGAATCCGGTCGCCGTGGCCCGGTGTGCGCGAACCGGATTCGTCAGTGTTCGAAGACGGATCCTGCTCCCGACTGCGGGCGGCGCTCCGTCGTGCGCTCGACCCGCTCCACGACGCGGACCAGCGCGCGGACGGATGCGGACCCGTGCCGCCGGGCGACCGCTCCTGGGTCGTGCCCGAGGTGGAGCTGGGTACGGATCTCGAGCGTGCGCACCCACCGACGGAACTCGTCCGGCGTGAGGCCCGTCGTCGCGCGGAACCGTCGCGTGAGGGTCGAGCGTGACATGCGTGCAAGTGCCGGGAGTGCGGTCGTCGGGATCGAACGCTCGGCATCGGCGATCGCATCGAAGCACCGAGTCAGGCTCCGGTCGTCGAGCACCGGCACCTGCCAGGTCATCAGGAGCGACACGACCACGAGCTGTGCCAGGGCGTCCCGGGCCGGGCACGGCCAGCGCACAGCCGCGACCGAACCGAGGTGCTCGAGGGCGAGCAGCACGTCGGTGTCGACATCGTGGTGTGCGTCGTGGTGCGTCGTCGTCGTGAAGAGGTCCGGCAGGCGCACCACCTCGTCGAACAGCGGGCCGACGTGCACCGTGCCGTGGTGGGTGTCGGCGCTCGCGAGGCTGACACCGCCGACCGGGGGCTGGTCGACCCGCGGCTCACGATGGACGTGCGCGTCCGTGCCGACCCATCGTTCCGCTCCCGGGGCGAGGATCGCGCCCTTCCTCGGCGGGAGCAGGTCGGGCATCGGACCAGCCTGTCGGACCGCGTCTGCGGACGGCGACCTGCTGTGGAGAACGGATCAGCGCACGTCGGCTGTGGACCACAGGTACCGAGCGCCACGACCGACCGGCCGGAGCAGGGGACCCGCGAAGAGCAGCGCCGCGGCGAGGAACCCGACGAGCATCCCGGCGGGACCCACGAGCAACAGGGTGCCGAGCAGCTCCTGCGAGGCGTCCGGGACGACGCCGAACCACAGGACGACGCCGCCGAGCAACCAGACGACCGTGCCGCCCGCGACCACCCAGCCAGCCAGCCGCGTCAGACCGACGCTCCGTTGCACGACGAGCACGCCGAACGCCAGCAGGAGCCCCTGGGACGCAACTCGCATGATCGTGGTCAGCGGCCACAGCGCCGACGGGAGCGGCACCCAGGCCAGAGCCAGGAGGACGACCGCGACGGCGAACGCGATCGTGGCGCGGTCGGCGCGACGCCGTCCGGCGAGCCCCACGACGACGGCGGCGACGGCGGCGACCACGGCTGCGGTCGCCTGGACGCCAGCGGCCGGGTACCAGCCCGTCAGCGTGGTGAGGCCCACGAGGCCACTCAGCGCGGGCAACACCCCCGCCACCACCCCGGCGAGCGCGATCAGACGGTCCCTCGTGTCGTTCCCCATCGGCCCAGGGTAGGGCTACCCCCACCCCGTGTCCGGGAGGGGGCAGGATGGGAACGCGAGCCCGGCACGACCAGGCTCGAGGTCATGACCGACACCGACCGACTCGACCAGGCGATCACCGTGCCGCTGGACGACGCCGTACCCCCGGGAGCCACGAAGCCCATGCAGCAACCGGCGCAGCCCACGGCCCAGCCGCCGATGCACACGCCGCCTGTTCCGCCGACGCCGACCGCAGGGGAGTTCTACCGCGGAGCATGGCGTCGGCTGCCGCGCGACCTCGGGTACATGGCGCTGACGGCCGTGCTCCTCTGCACGCTGTACTTCGCCTTCCCCGCGGTGGTGTTCGGCGGTGGGTTCCGCGACCTGTTCAACCCCTTCGTGCTGCTGATGTTCTTCGTCGCACTGTTCGTCGCTCGGTGGCTCGGACAGTTCGAGCGGCTGCGGATCTCGTGGGCGGACCGGCGACCGATCCGGCCGGTCGACTGGACGCCGCGATGGCAGCAGAACTGGTGGACGCGCACCGGGTCGGCCGTCGCGAACCCGCACTACTGGCTCTACCTGCTGCACGCGGTGGTCGTGTACCCGCTCGCAGCCCTCGTGACCGTCGGCGCCGGCCTGCTGTTGGTCGCCGGGTTCCTCTGGCCCGTCGTGCTCGCCGGGGTGTTCCTGCTGCGGGGGTACCTGCCCTACGGCAGCCCGCCCCTCGTGACGCTCGTCGCGCTCGGTCTGGCGTCGATGGCAGCCTCGGTCGCGCTGCTGCCGCTCTGGGCGCGTGGCTCGGTGCTGGCCCACTTCTGGGTCGACTTCGGCCTGCTCGGCGGGTTCCGCGCCGAGCAGCTCGAGCAGCGTGTGGCCGGCCTGCAGGCATCCCGTGCGGGCGCCGTCACCGCCGAGGGTCAGACCCTGCGCCAGATCGAGCGCGACCTGCACGACGGACCCCAGCAGCGGCTCGTGCGGCTGCGGATGGACCTGGCCGCCGCCGAGCGGTCGTTCGACAAGGACCCGGCGGGTGCGAAGCGGCTCATCGCCGAGGCGTCGGAGCACGCGAAGGACGCCCTCGACGAGCTCCGAGCGCTGTCCCGTGGGTTCGCCCCGCCGATCCTGCTCGACCGTGGTCTGGTCGCGGCGCTCGAGGCCCTGGTCGCCCGGACCCCGATCCCCGTCGGGCTCGAGGTCCGCCTGCCCGAGGGACTCACCCTGGGGACCGAGATCCAGCGCAACGTGTACTTCACGGTGTCCGAGCTGCTGACGAACACCACCAAGCACGCGGGCGCGTCCACTGCCGGGGTCTACCTCGGGCTGGTCGTCGACGCGTCGGCGATCTGGCACCTGACCGTCAGCGTCACCGACGACGGCGTGGGCGGCGCGAGCGTGCAGGAGGGGCACGGCATCGCGGGCCTGATGGGACGCATGCGGTCCCTCGACGGCGAGCTCACCGTGTCGAGCCCCGAGGGCGGCCCGACCGAGGCCACCGCACGGATCCCGCTCGGCGCACTGAACGGCGTGCCGACGGCCCGGTGAGCCCCTGCCGCGTGACGTCTCGCCACTAGGCTGGCGGCATGACCCTCGGCCCGGATGCACCGCGCATCCGGGCCGTCGTCGTCGACGATGCCGTGCTGCTCCGTGAGGGCCTGGCACGGGTGCTCGACGAGGCCGGCATCGAGGTCGTCGCGCAGTACGCCGACGCCGCCGCGTTCCTGGCGACGCTCCCCGGAGCCGCACCCGACGTCGTCGTGATGGACGTCCGGATGCCCCCGACCTTCACCGACGAAGGGGTGCGGGCCGCGGTCGAGACCCGTCGGGTGGCACCGGGCACCGGGGTGCTGCTGCTGTCCCAGTACGTCGAGGCCACCTACGCGGAGGACCTGTTGGCGTCCGGGACCGCCGGCGTGGGCTACCTGCTCAAGGACCGCGTCACGCGACTCGAGGAGATCGACGACGCCGTCCGCCGCGTCGCCTCCGGCGGGACGGTCCTGGACCCCGAGGTCGTGCGCGAGCTGATGCAGCGCCGACAGGACCCGCTCGACGCCCTGACGCCGCGCGAACGCGAGGTCCTCGGCCTGATGGCCGAGGGGCGCACGAACGCGGCGATCGCCCGTGCGCTGGTGATCGGGACCGGGGCCGTCGAGAAGCACGTGTCGAGCATCTTCGCCAAGCTCGCGCTCGAGGACACCGGCGTGGACCACCGCCGCGTCCTCGCCGTCCTCGCCTACCTCGGATGACGCGGGCGCCTCGGACGGACCCCGTGCCAGCGCCACGGACGACCCGGGTCCCGGCGCCGCTGCTGGCGCTCGCCGCGATCGTCTCGGTCCAGCTCGGCGCCGCGGTCGCGAAGACCCGGTTCGACGAGGTCGGCTCGGTCGGCGCGGCCACCCTGCGGCTCGTCATCGGCGCCCTCGTGCTGGCGCTCGTCGTCCGGCCGCGCGTGCGGCACTGGCATCGGGCGCAGTGGCTCGGCGCGGTCGGTCTCGGCCTGGCGCTCGGCGGCATGAACGTGTTCATCTACCTGGCGTTCGCGTCGATCCCGATCGGCGTCGCGGTGACGATCGAGTTCCTCGGTCCGCTCGCCCTGTCCCTCGTGCACACGCGGCGGTGGCGCGACGCGCTCTGGGCCGCACTCGCCCTGGCCGGCGTGGTGCTGCTCGGTGTCGGGCCGAGCGCGGTCACCCAACTCGCCGGGGTCGCGTTCGCGGTCGCCGCCGCCGCGTGCTGGGCGGGCTACATCGTCATGAACCGGCACGTCGGGTCGATCATCCCGGGCGTCGACGGTCTGGTGGTGTCGATGCTCGTGGCGATGGTCGTGTCGCTGCCGTTCGGCCTCGGCACCGCGGTCCGGGGCGTCGTCGCCGACCCGTCGTTGCTCGTCGTGTTCGGCATCGTCGCGGTGCTGTCGAGCGTGCTGCCGTACGCGCTCGAGATGCTCGCACTGCGACGGATGCCCACCCGGGTCTTCGGCGTGCTGCAGAGTCTGGGCCCGGCGATCGCGGCCCTCGCCGGGCTGGTGGTCCTCGGCGAGGCGCTCTCGCTCGTCGAGGTGGTCGCGCTCGCGTGTGTGACCGCGGCGAGCGTCGGCGTGACGGTCTACTCGGCTCGGAGGAAGTCCGCGTAGGTGGGTTCGTGCTGCTCGCCCGAGAGCAGCGCGGGGTCGTTCACCCGTCGTTCGACGTAGGCGGCGATGACCTCTGGCGGGGTGAGCACGTGTGCCACCCAGGACGGCACGTCATGGTTCTTCACGGGTGCCTCCTTCCGGTCGTGGGACGTGACGGTCGCGGGACGGATGTCTCGATCGTCGTGATTCTTGTTGAACCGGGGCACGGTGAACGATCCTCTGCGCCCCGCAACGTGTCAATCGCGTGCGCCATGCGGAGTCCGATGCACGCGTTCTGTCCGGAGAACGCGGTGTTTCACGGCCGAACGCCAGACCCAGGCCTCGGCCTGCTGACCGAACTGTGCCCACTCCACCAGCACGGCGTCACGGGTCCAGCTCTTCGCGAAGGCCTTCACGCGGACGTGGAACGTCGGGAACTGGACCCATGCCCACACCGGCAGCGGGGTGACCGCGTGACAGACGTCCGGCCCCCGTGCGTCGTCGGACAGGGAGTAGGCGCGTGGGCGTTCGACCTCCGGGTGTTCCGGGGGCTGCCACCGGTTCTCGCGACGCCGTCCCACAAGGGCCATTCGAACGTGTGTTCGAATGGTCCGTCAAGTCAGGGCCGTCGTTCCGGGCGCTGCCTGTCCCCACATGCGCGTGTCAGCTCGCGGCGCGGCCCGTGCTCTCGCGGACGCTCAGGGTGAGCATCGGCCCCTGCTCCGACGGCAGCGCGTGGTCGGCGTCGATCTGCCGGCGCAGCAGCGTCGCCGCGCGCTGCCCGAGCTCGACGGTGTCGCGCGTCAGCGAGGTGACCGCGGGGCGCACCAGCCGGATCATCGCGGAGTCGTCGAAGGACACGATCGACACCGCACCCGGGACCGCGACGCCCATCTCGCTCGCGACGCCGAGCCCTGCCACCGCCAGCACGTCGTTGTCGAACACGATCGCACTCGGTCGCTCGTGTCGGGACAGGAGCTCCCGCGTGGCGGCGGCCCCCGAGTCGGCCGAGTAGTCCGTGGGGATCGACACGGTGTCCGGCAGGTCGTGCCCCTCCGCGAACTCCCGGAGGCGCTCGATGCGCATCGCCGTGTGTTCGAACTCGGGTCGTCCGGCCACGTGGGCGATGCGACGGTGTCCGAGTGCGTGCAGGTAGCGCAGCACCTTCTCGGTGGCGTCGGAGTCGTCGATCCACACGCTGGGTGCCGCACCCTCGGGGGAGGGGCGGGAACCGACGACGACGGTCGGCATCCCGAGGCGCCCCAGCAGGCGCAGGCGGTCGTCGTCGTGCCGCGGGTCGATGACGATGACGCCGTCGACGCGGTGGCCGTTCCACCAGTCCCGGTAGGTCTGGAGTTCCTCGTCCGCGTCGCGCGCCACGAGCAGGTTCATGCCGACGTGCGACCCGGCCAGCCCCAACTGGATGCCGGAGATCAGGTCACCGAAGAACGACTCGGTGCCGAGGGTCCGTGCCGGCCGGTTCAGGACGAAGCCGATCGACCCGGCCTTCGCCCCGCCGAGCGCCCGTGCCGCGGTGTGCGGCTGCCAGTCGAGCTCGCGGGCCACGGCGCGCACCCGGGCGCGGGTGGCGTCGGACACCCCGGGTCGGTCGTTCAGGGCGAACGAGACCGCGCTGATCGAGACGCCGGCCTTGGCGGCGATGTCGGCGATCGTCGTCCGACGTTGGATGGCCATGACTTGACTATAACGCTTTAGTCGTCCATCGTCGGGCACATCACCCCGGTCGGCGCGATCAGCACTGAACCGGTTCAGTACCGCAGAACCACCTGCACGCAGAACCATCCGCACGTACAAGGGAGTCCGACGCGATGAAGACCACACCCCGCACCACGACGGCCCGGGCCGTCGCCCTGCTCGCCGGAGCAGCAGCCACCGCCCTCGTCCTGACCGGCTGCTCGGCCGGCAGCGGTGCGACCGACACCGGCAGCAAGGACATCTCCGGCACGATCACCCTGCAGACGTGGGCGCTGACGCCGACCTACACGGACTACCTCAACGGCGTCGTGAAGGCGTTCGAGAAGCAGCACCCCGACGCGAAGGTCAAGCTCGTCGACCAGCCCGGTGACGGCTACGCGGACAAGGTCCTCAGCCAGGCATCGTCGAACTCGCTGCCCGACGTCATCAACCTGCCGCCGGACATCGCCCTGCCCCTCGCCAAGCGCGGGTTCCTGCAGGACGTCGCGAAGGACGACTCGAACCTCTCGAGCACCTACGTCAAGGGCGCCCTGGCGGCGTACGACTACAAGGGCGTCGACGGCACGTACGGCTACCCCTGGTACCTCAACACCGACATCGACTACTGGAACAAGTCGATGTTCACCAAGTGCGGCCTCGACCCCGCGAGCCCGCCGAAGACGACGGACGAACTCTTCACGCAGGCCGCGACCATGCACCAGAACTGCCCGGACGACTACCTGATGAGCCGCAAGCCCGGACTGAGCGACTTCTCGCTCGCCGGCGTGAAGATCATCAACGACCAGGGCACGAAGTTCACCTTCGCGGACTCGTCGAAGGCCGCCGACCTGATCAGCAAGTACGCCAAGGCCTACCAGGAGGGCCTCATGCCGGCGTCGGTCCTCAACACCGACTACCTCGGCAACTCGACCCTGTTCACCCAGGGTAAGGTGGCGTGGACCACCGGCGGTGCCACCGCGATCAGTGACTTCGAGCGGAACAACCCGTCGCTCAAGGGCAACATCGTGGTCTCGCCGGCCCTGGACAACCCGCCGCTGTACGTGCAGGGCCTGTCCGTGTCGAGCAAGTCGAAGCACATCGCGACCGCCGAGGCCCTGGCGGCGTTCATGACGAACGCGAAGAACCAGGAGTCGTTCGCGCACCTGGTGAACATCTTCCCGTCCACCACCTCGTCGCAGTCGGACCCGTTCTTCTCGAAGGACGACGGCACCATCGAGGCGAAGGCCCGCGTGCTCGCCAACGACGCGCTGAAGACGGCGAAGAACCTGAACCCGGTCGAGGCGAACTCCGCGATGACCGACTTCCTCGACCAGCAGATCGCGCTGGCGATGAAGGGCGGCACCACGCCGAAGCAGGCGCTCGAGACCGCGCAGACCAAGATGAACACCCTGCTGGCGAACGGCTGATGCGCGCCAACCGCTGGTTCACGCCCTGGCTGCTGATCCTGCCGGCGCTCGTCTGGCTGCTGGCGTTCAGTCTCTGGCCGTCGATCAACACCGTGCGGCTGTCGTTCACGAACGCCAGCCCGCTCGGTGGGGTCAGCCGGTGGGTGGGTCTGGAGAACTTCCAGACCCTGCTCGCCGACCCGCAGGTGTGGGAGGCACTGCTCAACAGCGTCATCTACATGGCGATCTGCCTGCCGCTGCTGACCGTCCTGCCGCTGCTCATGGCGGTGCTCGTCCAGCAGAAGCTGCCGGGCATCGCGTTCTTCCGGACGGCGTACTACACGCCGGTCATCGCGAGCGCGGTGGTCGTCGGGCTGATCTGGAACTGGATCCTCGACGACCGCGGCGTCATCAACGAGATGGTGCAGTCCCTCGGCATCGTCCAGGGCAGCATCCCGTTCCTGACCGACCGGTGGCTCCTGCTGTTCAGCGCGATCAGCCTGACCGTCTGGAAGGGCCTCGGGTACTACATGATCATCTTCCTGGCGGCCCTCGGGAACGTCGGCAAGGAGCTGCACGAGGCCGCCGCGCTCGACGGCGCCGGATCGATCCGACGGTTCTGGTCGGTGACCATGCCGGGCGTCCGCGGCACGATGACGCTCGTCGGCATCCTGGTCTGCGTCTCCGCGCTCCGGGTCTTCAGCGAGCTCTACATCCTGACGAACGGCACGGGCGGCCCCGGCGGGCAGGACAACTCGCTCGTGATGCTCATCCAGCAGTACGCCCGCGGGTTCACCGGCAACCTCGGGTACGCGTCCGCGCTGAGCCTGCTGCTCTTCGCCGTGACGCTGATCCCGATGCTCGCCCTGGCGCGCATGAACAGCAAGGCGGACCGATGACGAACACGACGACCGAACCGGCCATCGGGGGCGCCGCCGGCGCAGCGGCACCGACACCGGACGTGACCGGCGCGACGGGCGGAGGGGGAGCCTCCAGGCCGCCCCGCAAGCGCCGCCGCGCCATCTGGGGCGTCATGTCGCCACGGGAGAAGACGGTCCGCTACGTCCTGCTCGTCGTGGTGCTGTTCATCACGATCGGCCCGTTCCTCTGGCAGCTGTCGACGTCGCTCAAGGGGCCCGGCGAGGACATCTACACCGCGAACCCGTCCTTCATCCCGAGCCAACCGACGTTCGGCAACTACCTGCGCGTCGGTGACGCGATCCCGGTGTTCGGGTACATCGGCAACTCGCTCGTCGTCGCAGCGATCGACGTCATCGGGAACATCGTCTTCGCGACGCTCGCCGGGTTCGCGCTCGCACGCCTGCAGTGGCGCTTCCGCAAGGCCGTGCTCGGGCTGTTCCTCGCCACGCTCGTGCTCCCCGGCGAGGCGACGATCATCTCGCAGTTCGTCACCGTCAAGGACCTCGGCCTGGCCGACAACCTGGTCGGCGTCGCCCTGCCCGGCATGATCGCCGCGCTCAACGTCCTGCTCATGTTCAACGCCTTCCGGCAGATCCCCGAGGAGATCGACCAGGCCGCGGTGATGGACGGTGCGAACGCCTGGCAGCGACTCCGCTTCATCGCGCTGCCCGCCGTGCAGGGCACGATCGCGGTCATCGCGATCTTCGCCTTCATCGGGGCCTGGGACGACTTCCTCTGGCCGCTCATCGTGCTGCAGTCGCCCGACAAGCTCACGCTGACCGTCGGGCTGGAGTACCTGCGCGGCACGTTCGGCACCGACCAGCGGCTGATCGCGGCCGGCACGATGATCGCGTTCATCCCGATCGCCGTGGTGTTCGCCGTGCTGCAGCGGTTCTTCTTCAAGGGCGTCGAAGAGGGCGGTGTGAAGGGCTGATGCGCTTCGGTGTCAACTACACCCCCTCGGTCGGCTGGTTCCACTCGTGGCTCGACTTCTCCGCGTCCGACACGGCGCGCGACCTCGAGGCGATCGCTGCGCTCGGCGCTGACCACGTGCGGGTCTTCCCGCTCTGGCCGGTCGTCCAGCCGAACCGGACGCTGATCCGTCCGCAGGCGCTCGACGACGTCGCTCGCGTGGTCGACATCGCCGCGTCCTTCGGACTCGACGTCAACGTCGACGCACTGCAGGGTCACCTGTCGAGCTTCGACTTCCTGCCGTCGTGGTTGGACTCGTGGCACCGGCGCAACATGTTCACCGACCCGGACGTCGTCGCGTCGACGGCCGCGTACGTCCGGGCGCTCGCCGCGGCGGTGGGGGACCGGCCGAACCTGCTCGGGATCACCATCGGCAACGAGGTGAACCAGTTCGCCCACGCACCGCACCCGTCGCCGCACACGATCACGCCGGCGGACGGGCACACGTGGGCGGCGGCGATGGTCGCGGCGGCGCGGTCCGGCCTCTCCGGTGGTCCCGGCCTGGAGGCTCGGCTCGGCTCCGATGCGCGGCACACGGCACCGGCCGGGCCGGCTCTCGGGCCGCTGGTCACCGTCGCGCAGTACGACGCGGCCTGGTACGACGACGCCCAGCCGTTCGGCCCCGAGCACGCCGCCGACCACGGCGACGCGACCGTCACGCACTCGTGGGTGTTCAACGGCTCGGCGGCGGTGCACGGCGCACTCGGAGCCGGGTCGGTCCGGCACGGGGAGTACCTGCTCCAGCTCGCCGCCGCGTGGAACCGGGACGCCGCGCGACCGAACTGGCTGCAGGAGGTCGGTGCGCCGACGAACGTCGTGGACGTCGCCGATGCCGCGTCCTTCACCGAGCAGACCATCCGGCACGCCCTCGACGTGCAGCACCTGCTCGGGGTCACGTGGTGGTGCTCCCACGACGTGTCCCGCTCGCTCGCCGACTT
Source organism: Curtobacterium sp. MCBA15_001 (assembly GCF_001864835.1). GTDB lineage: Bacteria > Actinomycetota > Actinomycetes > Actinomycetales > Microbacteriaceae > Curtobacterium. The sequence continues at coordinate 68,643 of NZ_MJGI01000006.1, forward strand.
CCCGGAGCTCGAGTACGACCTCGGGCTGCTGACGAACGACGGCCGCGTGAAGCCGACCGGGGAGCGCTTCCGCGAGGTGGCGTCCGAGGCCCGCGACGTCCAGCGCCCAGCGTCGGGTGCTCCGGAGACCGGGCTCGTGCTCGACGACGTCGACGCTGCCGGAGCGCCGCTGCCGACGACCAGGGCGGACAGCGCGCCCGGTGGCCGGTTCGCCGCCGCGTGGCTGGCGCTCGCCGCGGAGCACGGTCGCGGCCCGCAGGTCGTCCTGCGCTCGCGGATCGACGACACCGCGCTCCTCGCCGCTCGCGGCATCACCACCTGCGTCGACGTCCCCGCAGACCTCCGCACCACCACGCCGCTCTCGGTCGCGCACCCCGCGACCACGCCCTGACCCACCCCGTCCCCCGGAAGGCACCATGCACGACGACATCCCCCTCACCACCGGCCGCGCACGACGGGTCCTCGACGAACGCATCACCCCCGCGGTGCACGCCACCGCGGTCCCGCTCGACGCCGCCTGGCACGAGCTGCCCGGTGAGCCGATCGCGCCGGCCGACGGGCTCGCGCTCACGTTCGAGCCGTACGAGGTCGGCACGCCGTGGGGCGCCGCGTGGGGCACGACCTGGTTCCGGCTCTCCGGCACCGTCCCGGTCGCCTGGGCCGGCCGCCGCGTCGAGGCCGTCATCGACCTCGGGTTCGACGTGAACATGCCGGGGTTCCAGTGCGAGGGGCTCGTGTACCTCGCCGACGGCACACCGGTGAAGTCGATCAACCCGCGCAACCAGTGGGTGCTCATCGCCGAGGAAGCCGTCGGCGGGGAGACCGTCGAGTTCTTCGTCGAGGCCGCGTCGAACCCCGTGCTGCTCGACTACCACCCCTTCCTCGTCACGCACGAGGGCGACATCCAGACCTCGTCCTCGAATCGGCTCTACACGTCGCGCCGGATGGACCTCGCCGTGTTCGAGTCCGAGGTGCACGAGCTCGCCCTCGACATCGACGTGCTGCTCGAGCTGCAGGCCGAGCTCCCCGAGGGGCCGCGCCGCATGCGCATCCTGCAGGCGCTCGACGACGCCCTCGACGCCCTCGACCTGCAGCACATCGCGGCGACCGCGAGCGCCGCCCGCGCAGCCCTCGTCGAGGTGCTCGCCGCCCCGGCCGAGGCGTCGGCGCACCGCATCTCCGCCGTCGGTCACGCCCACATCGACTCCGCGTGGCTCTGGCCCGTCCGCGAGACGATCCGCAAGGTCGCGCGCACCACGTCGAGCATGACCGAGCTCATCGGGCAGACCGACGACTTCCTGTACGGCATGTCCAGCGCGCAGCAGTACGCCTGGATCAAGGAACACCGGCCCGAGGTCTACGCGAAGGTCAAGGACGCCGTCGCCGCCGGCCGGTTCCTGCCCCTCGGCGGGATGTGGGTCGAGTCCGACACCGTGATGCCGACGGGCGAGAGCATCGTCCGGCAGTTCTCGCAGGGCCAGCGGTTCTTCGAGCGCGAGTTCGGCATCCGGCCGAAGGGCGTCTGGCTGCCGGACAGCTTCGGGTACTCGCCGGCGCTGCCGCAGCTGATGCGGCGTGCGGGCTTCGAGTGGTTCTTCACGCAGAAGATCTCGTGGAACCAGGTCAACAAGTTCCCGCACCACACGTTCCTGTGGGAGGGCATCGACGGCTCGCGGGTGTTCTCGCACTTCCCGTCGATGGACACGTACAACTCCCGGCTCTCCGGCTCCGAGGTCGCGAAGGCATCCCGGCAGTTCCGCGAGAACCGGCTGGCGTCCGGCTCGATCGCCCCGGTCGGCTGGGGTGACGGCGGCGGTGGCACCACGCGGGAGATGACCGGCACGGCCGCGCGACTGGCGGACCTGGAGGGCAGCGCCCGCGTGACGTGGGAGCACCCGGACGCGTTCTTCGACCGGGCTCGCTCCGAGCTGGCGCACCCGCCGGTGTGGGTCGGCGAGCTCTACCTCGAGCTGCACCGCGCGACGCTCACCAGCCAGCACCAGACCAAGCAGGGCAACCGCCGCAGCGAGCACCTGCTCGTCGAGGCCGAGCTCTGGGCAGCGACCGCCGCCGCCCGCACCGACTTCGCCTACCCCTACGACGAGCTCGACGTGCTCTGGCAGCAGGTCCTGCTGCAGCAGTTCCACGACATCCTGCCGGGCACCTCGATCGCGTGGGTGCACCGCGAGGCCGTCGAGCGGTACGCGGAGATCGCGGACCGCCTGGAGGCCCTCATCGCCGCCGCCCTGTCGGCGCTCGCTGGTACCGGGGACCGCACGATCGTCGTGAACCCGGCCCCGAGCCTCCAGGGCGGTGCCCTCGCGCAGTGCGCGGTCCTGACCTCCGACCTGGCGGCCACGACGCCGGTCACGCTGACCGAGGCCGACGGCGGGTTCGTGCTGACGAACGACCTGGTGCGCGTCGTCGTCGACGCCCGCGGGCTCGTCACCAGCGCCGTGGACCTGTCCACCGGTCGCGACGCGATCGCCCCGGGTCAGGTCGCGAACCTGCTGCAGCTGCACCAGGACTTCCCGAACATGTGGGACGCGTGGGACGTCGACCGGTACTACCGCAACCGGGTCGAGGACCTGGTCTCGGTGACCTCGGTGTCGTCCTCGGTCGACGACGGCGGCGTCGCCCGGGTCGTCGTGGCACGGGCATTCGGTGACTCGACCGTGACGCAGCAGATCGTGCTCGAACCCGGCTCGCGGACGCTCGAGTTCGACCAGACGACCGACTGGCACGAGACCGAGAAGTTCCTCAAGGTGGCGTTCCCGCTCGACGTCCGCGCCGAGCACACCATCGCGGAGACCCAGTTCGGCGCGCAGAAGCGGGTGACCCACACGAACACGTCGTGGGAGGCCGCCAAGTTCGAGACCTCGATGCACCGCTACGTGCTCGTCGAGGAGCCGGGCTTCGGCGTCGCCCTGGTGAACGACTCCATCCACGGGTTCGACGTCACGCGCGACGCCGTCGACGGCCACGTCACGACGACGCTCCGGCTCTCGCTGCTGCGCGCCCCGCGGTTCCCCGACCCGGAGACCGACCAGGGCGTGCAGACGCACCGGTACGGGCTGGTCGTCGGGACCGACGTCGTCGGCGCGACCACGGCCGGCATCCTGATGAACACCGGGTCGCGCACCGTGACGGGCGGATCCGGCTTCGGGGCGCTCGTCCAGGCCTCCGGCGACGTCGTCGTGTCGAGCGTGAAGCTCGCCGACGACCGCTCCGGCGACCTCGTCGTGCGGGTGTACGAGCCTGCGGGCCGCCGGGGGACCGGTGGCCTCGCAGTCGACGGACCCTTCGGCGAGCCGACCGAGGTCACGCTGCTCGAGGAGACCGACCCGGCGCTGCCCGGGGTCGCGTCGTCGTCCGTCGACGGTGTCCATGCCTTCCCGGTCGACGCGTTCGAAGTCAGGACCTTCCGCTTCCCGCGGATCTGAGACGCCTGCCGCCGGGACCTCGGGTGTCCCGGCGGCGGGTCCCGGGCGACGTCCGTCGTCCGGTCCGTCACTCGAAGAGGAGTGTCATGAAGCAGACCACGAAGTTCGGCATCGTCGCGGCCCTCGTCGCGATGGTGGCCGCCCCGATGGTGCCCGCCGCCGCGTCGGCCGCACCGTCGCCCACGGGGCTCGCGCACGGCGTCGGCGCCCACCACGGCGTCGGGCACGGTGCGCAGCCGCACGCCACACCGACCAAGACCGGCCCGACGAGCATCGCCTACGTCGAGGTGAACAACGACCAGCTGTCGAACGTCGGTCGGTACACGCTGGCGAACGGTGCGAACGCCTTCGACGTGGCGATCATCTTCGCCGCGAACATCAACAACCAGGACGGTCGGGCCGTCCTGTACGCCAACGAGAACGTCCAGGCGACGCTGGACGCCGCGGCCACGCAGATCCGCCCGCTGCAGGCCAAGGGCATCAAGGTGTCGCTGTCGGTCCTCGGCAACCACCAGGGCACCGGCATCGCGAACTTCACCTCGCAGGCCGCCGCTGCCGACTTCGCGTCCCAGGTCGCCGCCACCGTGACGAAGTACGGGCTCGACGGGGTCGACCTGGACGACGAGTACTCGGACTACGGCACGAACGGCACCGCCCAGCCGAACGACCAGTCGATCGGGTGGTTGATCAGTGCGCTCCGTGCCGACATGCCCGGCAAGCTCATCTCGTTCTACGACATCGGCCCGGCGTCGACCGCGTTGTCCTCGTCGAGCTCCACGATCGGGTCGCAGCTCGACTACGCCTGGAACCCGTACTACGGCACGTACTCGGCGCCGACGATCCCGGGGCTCGGCAAGGACCGCCTGTCCGCGGCGGCCGTCGACATCCAGAACACTCCGCAGGCGACCGCGGTGTCGCTGGCCCAGCGGTCGAAGGCCGACGGGTACGGCGTGTTCATGACGTACAACCTGCCGAACGGTGACGTCTCGCCATACGTGTCGTCGTTCACGCAGGTGCTCTACGGCCAGGCGGCGGTGTACCGGTAAGAGGTGCCCGGGCGGTCGTGTGCCGCCTGTGGTGCGTGGTCGATCACCCCGTGCGAGGTCGTTTCCTCGCACGGGGTGATCGACGGCGTACGGGGCAGCGGGCGCGCACGCTGCGGGTACGGTGCTCGTGTGGACGACGACATGACCGACGCGGTCGACTGGGCGCGAGCGGTCCTGGCGGAGCAGGGGACGGACGTCCTCGGCATCGAGCAGGTGCGACAGCGCGCTTGGAGCACCGTCTGGCGGGTCTCCACCCCGGGCGGCCACCTGTTCCTGAAGACCGCGCCCGAGGCCATCGCCACCGAGCCGGCACTGCTCGAGGTCCTCGCGCTCCACGGCATCCCGCACGTGCAGCGCCCCGTGGCAGTGCAGGGCTCGTTCGTCCTGCTGCCCGACGGCGGGCCCATCGTGCGGCTGGCCCCCGCCGCTGAGCAAGGCGACGTCTGGCGCGACGTCATGCGGCACGTGGCCGAGGTGCAGTGGGCGACCGAACCCGCGGCCGCCGACGACCTGCTGCGTGTCGGTGTCCCGGACGTGCGCCTCGAGGTGCTCCCCGACGTCGCCGAGGCGCTGGTGGACCGCTGGGCGCCCGAGGTCCGCTCCGCCCTGCCGATGCTCCGCGATGCCGCCGCCGAGCTCGACGAGCTGCTGCCGATGGCGACCCTGGAACACGGCGACCTGCACGCGGGCAACGCCTTCGCGCGGGACGCCGTGCCGTTCGACTGGGGCGACGCGTGCGTGTCGCACCCGTTCTGCACGCTGCTCGTCGCCGGACAAGAAGACGTGCCCGGCGCGGTCGACGCCTACCTCGAGACGTTCTTCGACGAGCCCGGCGTGGGGGACGACCCCGACGTGCAGCACCTGGTGAGTCTCGGGCAGACGCTCGGGGTCGTGCCGCGGGTCCTCAGCTGGGAGCGGACGATCGACGCCGCCGGTGACGCGATGCCGATCGAGTACCGGAGTGCTCCACGGGAGTGGCTGCAGACCCTGACCGGCAGATCGCGCTGACCTCTGACGGTGCCTTCTTCGGAGGGGATGACGGGGATCGCGGATCGGCGCAGTGC
>NZ_MJGI01000006.1:75004-76946 GCF_001864835.1 Curtobacterium sp. MCBA15_001
GGAGGGGATGACGGGAATCGAACCCGCGTGGCCAGTTTGGAAGACTGGGGCTCTACCATTGAGCTACATCCCCGCGCCTGCACCCGAGAGCACAGCGAGACCACCATACCCGACGAACCGCGCCCCCTCGTCCTGCCTGCGCCGGACGCGTCCTCGCAGCGCAGGATCAAGCGCTCGCGGATCCTGTCGTACTCGCTGGTCGCCGTCGCCGCGGTGGTGCTGTCGCTCCGCCCGGACCTCTTCGGGGACCCGCAGACCCAGCCGCTCCATGCCCTGCTGCACGTCTGGCGCATCGTGCTCGGGCTGCTGCTCGGTGTCGCCGCGCTCGGGGTGCAGGTGATCGTCGGCGTGCAGTGGCGGCAGGGTCTCCGCAGGCAGTTGCCCCCACCCGACGAGTCTCCCGGGAACCCGGCATCGTCGGACCGCTAGACTCATCGGCGTCGCGTGCGCACCTCGGGTGTGCGCGGGCACCCTGGCTCACTCAAACGGGGCGTAGCTCAGCTTGGTAGAGCGCCCGCTTTGGGAGCGGGAGGTCGCAGGTTCGAATCCTGTCGCCCCGACCAGGACACACCACCGCCAACCATTCAGGAGAACCCCCCTTGGCCAACAGCACCGTCGACAAGGTGAGCGAGACCCGCGTCAAGCTCACGGTGAACGTGACGCCGGAAGACCTCAAGCCGAGCATCGACCACGCGTACAAGCACATCGCCGAGCAGATCAACATCCCCGGCTTCCGCAAGGGCAAGGTCCCGCCGGCGATCGTCGACCAGCGTGTCGGTCGCGGCGAGGTCCTGAACCACGCCGTCGGTGACGCGATCGACACCTTCTACCGCCAGGCGGTCGAAGAGCAGGAGCTGCGCATCCTCGGCCGTGCCGAGGCCGACGTCTCCGAGCTGCCGAACGTCAGCGACTTCGCCGGTGACCTCGTCCTGACCTTCGAGGTCGACGTCCGTCCCGAGTTCGACCTGCCCGACTACAGCTCCTACGAGCTGACCGTCGACGCGGTCGAGGTCTCCGATGAGGAGATCGAGGAAGAGCTGCAGAACCTGCGCACGCGCTTCGGCACGCTCGTCACGGTCGACCGTCCGGCGACGAAGGGCGACTTCGCCCAGATCGACCTCACGGCCACCATCGGTGACGACGAGGTCGACTCGGCCGCCGGCGTCTCCTACGAGCTCGGCTCGGGCGACCTGCTCGAGGGCATCGACGAGGCGCTCGAGTCCCTGACCGCCGGCGAGTCCACCACCTTCGAGTCGAAGCTCGTCGGCGGCGACCGCGAGGGCGAGACCGCCCAGATCGCCGTGACCGTCACCGCCGTCAAGGAGCGCGAGCTCCCCGAGGCCGACGACGAGTTCGCGCAGATCGCCAGCCAGTTCGACACCATCGACGAGCTCAAGGGCGACCTCAAGGAGCAGATCGCGAAGTCCAAGACCTTCGGTCAGGGCTCCGCGGCGCGTGACGCCCTGGTCGAGAAGCTGCTCGAGGACGTCACCATCCCGATCTCGGAGAAGCTGATCGAGGACGAGGTCCACCGTCACCTCGAGCAGGAGAACCGCCTCGAGGACGACGAGCACCGCAAGGAGGTCGCCGAGTCCAGCGAGACCGCCTTCCGCTCGCAGATCCTCCTCGACTCCATCGCCGAGAAGGAGTCGATCCAGGTCTCGCAGGAAGAGCTCACGCAGTACCTGATCCAGGCCGCCGCGCAGTACGGCATGGAGCCGGGCGAGTTCATCAAGGTGATCGACCAGAACGGCCAGATCCCCGGCATGGTCGGCGAGGTCGCCCGTTCCAAGGCGGTCGCGACCGTCCTGTCCAAGGTGACCGTCAAGGACAGCAACGGCGAGCCCGTCGACCTGTCCGCGTTCACCGCGGGTGTTGCGCAGGAGCCGGCCACGGCCGACGCCGAGTAAGAACCAGCTTTCCAGACAGGAGGCACGGTGCC
>NZ_MJGI01000006.1:77539-82165 GCF_001864835.1 Curtobacterium sp. MCBA15_001
GCACCGTGCCTCCTGTCTGTCTGCACCACGGTGACGGACACCCGCACCGCCGACAGCGAACACACGCGAAGTGGTGCGTTGCAACCGATAAGTTCGACATCAAGCGACAACTGAACGGGAGCTTTTCCATGGCCGAAGCAACACTGAACCCCAGTGTTTTTGACCGCCTTCTGAGAGACCGGATCGTGTGGCTCGGCTCCGAGGTCCGCGACGACAACTCGAACGAGATCGCAGCCAAGCTGCTGCTGCTCGCCGCCGAGGACCCTGAGAAGGACATCTACCTCTACATCAACTCGCCCGGTGGCTCGATCACCGCGGGCATGGCGATCTACGACACGATGCAGTTCGTGCCGAACGACATCGTCACCGTGGGCATCGGCCTCGCCGCCTCGATGGGGCAGTTCCTGCTCTCGTCGGGCACGCCCGGCAAGCGCTACATCACCCCGAACGCCCGCGTGCTCCTGCACCAGCCGTCCGGTGGCTTCGGCGGGACCGCCGCGGACATCCAGACGCAGGCGAAGGTCATTCTCGACATGAAGCAGCGCATGGCCGAGCTGACCGCCGAGCAGACCGGCAAGTCGATCGAGCAGATCCTCAAGGACAACGACCGCGACAACTGGTTCACGGCGCAGGAAGCCCTGGACTACGGCTTCGTCGACCACCTCCGTGCGTCGAGCGCCGAGGTCATCGGCGGTGGCGGCACCGTCAGCGACGGCGAGACGCCCACCCCGGCAGCCGACCCCGACGCCCAGTCCTGATCCCCACCGTAGAAAAGGAAACGAGAATGCATCTCCCCATGCTCGGTGGCGCGCAGAACGTCCCGGCTCCCACCGATCGGTACATCCTGCCGAGCTTCGAAGAGCGCACGGCCTACGGCTACAAGCGGCAGGACCCGTACGCCAAGCTGTTCGAGGACCGCATCGTGTTCCTCGGCGTCCAGGTCGACGACGCGTCGGCCGACGACGTGATGGCCCAGCTGCTCGTGCTCGAGTCGATGGACCCCGACCGCGACATCGTGATGTACATCAACTCGCCCGGTGGCTCGTTCACCGCGATGACGGCGATCTACGACACGATGCAGTACATCCGTCCGCAGATCCAGACGGTCTGCCTCGGCCAGGCTGCCTCGGCCGCGTCGGTGCTCCTCGCTGCCGGTACCCCCGGCAAGCGTCTGGCGCTGCCGAACGCCCGCGTGCTCATCCACCAGCCCGCGACCCAGCAGGGTGGCGGTCAGGCGTCGGACATCGAGATCCAGGCGGCGGAGATCCTCCGCATGCGCACCTGGCTCGAGGAGACGCTGTCGAAGCACTCCAACAAGACGGCCGAGCAGGTCAACCACGACATCGAGCGCGACAAGATCATGTCTGCGGCCGAAGCCGTCGAGTACGGCCTGATCGACCAGGTCCTGACGAGCCGGAAGAACCTGCCGGCGCTCGTCAAGTAGCACGACACGAAGGGCCCCGCACCGAGGTGGTGCGGGGCCCTTCGTCGTGCGTGGGACGGCGCTCCGCCGCGCTCGCCCCCCGAGGTTCCACAATCTCGGCATCTCGAGCATCGGGACCGGGTACTTGCCGCACCGCGAAGGACGTGAGCGGCAAGTCGTGGCACCTCGGCGGGCGTCGTGGGGGACCCGTGAGGCGTCCGGGCGTCCGGGCGTCCGGGCGTCCGGGCGCCGTGGGTGACCCGTGAGTCGTCCGGCCGTCAGCCGTCGGTGCCGTCGGCGTCGTCCGCGTCGGGCGCGGGGGCCGGGCGGCGCCGGACCAACAGCAGCACGGCGACGACCGCGCCGACGACGACGATCCCGCCGGCGCCGATGAAGAGCGCATCGGACGCGCTCGAGTCCGAGCTGCCCGAGGCGGTCCCCGTCGTCGTGTCCGAGCCCGCCGAACCCGACTTCGCGCACGCCGGCGGCTTGACGGAGCCCTTCGCGGCGGCGAACCCGGCGGGCGCCGTCCACGTGAACGGGTACTGGTCGGACACGGTGTGCCCGTCGGCCGACACGATCTGCCACTCGACCTGGTACTTGCCGGAGGCGCCGAGCGACGCGGCCGTGGTCATCGAGGGTCCGTCGATCGCGACGCACCCGTCCTCGTGGTAGCGGCCGTCCGGTCCGACGATGCGGAACGCGAACCCGGACCCGGTGCCGCCGATGTCGAGCAGCTTGTCGTTCGTGGTGATCTCGAACGACTTCGGCAACGCGGTGAGCGTGCCGTCCACCGCGGGTGTCGACGCGATCAGGTAGTTGTGTGCGTTCGCCGGGCCGGCGAGCCCGAGGACCGCACCACCGACGGCCAGGAGGAGCGTGGCGGCGCCCGCCACGAGCCTCCTGGCCGTCCTGTGGTCGCGACGCGTGTCGGTCACTTGGTCCCGCTGCTGCGGCGACGCGTCGCCGCGACCGCGACGACCAGGGCGGCGGCGCCGAGGACCAGGCCGCCCAGGCCCAGGAACCTGCCGACCAGGTCGGGGTCCGTGCTGGCGGCGGAGGTGGCGGCCGCGGTCGTCGCGGTGTCCGACGCGGTGGTCGCGTCGTCGTCACCCTCGGTGGCCGCCGATGCCGCGGTCAGGGTGATCGACGGAGCGGGGTGCTCGGGCTCGGCCTTGCCCGCCTGCTGCGCCTGGTCCCATTCGGTCGAGCCCTGCTCGCAGGTCTGCGTGACCGGGAGCGACACGACGGTGCCGGGCTTGCCGTCGGGCAGTGAGAACGACAGCGAGAAGGTGTCGCGTTCGTCGGCGGGGAGCGGGGTCTTCGCGGTGTACGTGACGCTGGTCACGCGCTCGCCGGCATCAGCTGCGGACTCGTCGTCAGACGCTGCCGAGGCGCTCGTGTACGGCTCGGTGGTCTTCGTGATGTCCCAGTTCGGGTTCACGGTGGGGGTGACCTCGATGATCGAGGACGGGATGTGGAACTGCAGCTTCGTGGTGGGGGAGCCGTCGCAGCCGTGGGGCACCGAGAAGGTGGCGGTCGTGTAGGAGTCCGCGGCGGTGCTCGTGCTCGTCGCCTCGACGTGTGCGCTGGCGGCGGCTGCGGTGCCCAGGACGATGGCTGCGGCGACGGCGAGGGTCGCGGCGCTGCCGACGGCGAGGCGCTTCTGCATGAGGGTGGTTCCTTCCACGGTGTGCTCCAGCTTGCTCTACAACTTGTAGAACCAGCACGCCCAACCTAGCAGCACTCAACGCCCACGGCGAACGCGCCGTCGGAAACGCGCTCGGCGTCGCCGTGAGTGTCGCCGGATGCGGTTAGGCTCGGTCCCACGACGACCTCGTGCACCGGCGCATCGGTGCACGTCGACCAGGGAAGGCGCGGAGCATGGCACGCATCGGTGAGAGCGCGGACCTCCTCAAGTGCTCGTTCTGCGGCAAGAGCCAGAAGCAGGTGCAGCAGTTGATCGCCGGTCCCGGCGTCTACATCTGTGACGAGTGCGTCGAGCTCTGCAACGAGATCATCGAGGAACGCCTGGCCGAGGCCAGCGACGAGTCCGGCAGCGGCGAGTTCGAGCTGCCGAAGCCGCGTGAGATCTTCGACTTCCTGCAGGAGTACGTCATCGGGCAGGACCCGGCCAAGCGGGCCCTGGCGGTCGCCGTCTACAACCACTACAAGCGCATCCGGGCGCAGGGCACGATCACCGCGGCGGAAGACCGCGACGACGTCGAGATCGCGAAGTCGAACATCCTGCTCATCGGTCCGACGGGCTGCGGCAAGACCTACCTGGCGCAGACCCTGGCCAAGCGGCTCAACGTGCCGTTCGCCGTCGCCGACGCCACGGCGCTGACCGAGGCGGGCTACGTCGGCGAGGACGTCGAGAACATCCTGCTCAAGCTGATCCAGGCCGCCGACTACGACGTCAAGCGCGCCGAGACCGGCATCATCTACATCGACGAGGTCGACAAGATCGCCCGCAAGGCCGAGAACCCGTCGATCACGCGCGACGTCTCGGGCGAGGGCGTCCAGCAGGCCCTGCTCAAGATCCTCGAGGGCACGGTCGCCTCGGTCCCGCCGCAGGGTGGTCGCAAGCACCCGCACCAGGAGTTCATCCAGATCGACACGACGAACGTGCTGTTCATCGTCGCCGGCGCCTTCGCCGGGCTCGAGGAGATCGTGTCCTCGCGCGTCGGCAAGCACGGCATCGGGTTCGGGGCGCAGCTGCACAGCCCGCTCGACCACCAGGACCTGTACGCCGACGTCCTGCCCGAGGACCTGCACAAGTTCGGGCTGATCCCGGAGTTCATCGGTCGTCTGCCCGTCGTCACGACGGTGTCGCAGCTCGACCAGGCGGCGCTCATGGAGATCCTGACGAAGCCGAAGAACGCCCTGGTGCGGCAGTACCAGCGGATGTTCCAGATCGACGGGGTGGAGCTCGACTTCGACCAGGGCGCGCTCGAGGCGATCGCCGACCTGGCCGTGCTGCGCCAGACGGGTGCCCGTGGCCTCCGCGCCATCATGGAGGAAGTGCTCGGGCCGATCATGTTCGACGTGCCCTCGGACGACGACGTCGCCCGTGTGGTCGTCACCCGCGCGTCCGTGCTCGAGAACGCGGCGCCGACGATCGTGCCGCGTCAGCAGGCGAAGCGCATCGAGAAGTCGGCGTAGTCGCCGGCCACCGCCGTCCACGCGACAGGCCCCGTACC
>NZ_MJGI01000006.1:82783-91415 GCF_001864835.1 Curtobacterium sp. MCBA15_001
GGTACGGGGCCTGTCGCGTGTGCGGCTGGTCGGCTACTCGAGGCCGCGGCGGCGCAGGAGCGGACCGACCTCGGCGTCACGGCCACGGAAGGCGCGGAAGGCCTCGATCGGGTCCTGTGACCCGCCGACCCCGAGCACCATCGTCGCGAACCGGCGTCCAGCAGCGCGGTCGAGTCCGCCGTGGTCGCGGAACCACTCCACGGTGTCGGCGTCGAGCACCTCGCTCCAGATGTACCCGTAGTACCCGGCGTCGTAGCCACCGGCGAACGTGTGCGCGAAGTACGTGGACGAGTAGCGGGGCGGGACTGCCTGGACCGCGATGCCGGCGTCGGCGAGGGCCTGCTGCTCGAACGCCTCGACGTCGGTGACCGCGTCCGCCTCGGCCTTCGACAGCCGGTGCCATGCCTGGTCCAGCAGCGCCGCGGCCAGGTACTCCGTCGTCGAGAAGCCCTCGTTGAACCCGGCAGCATCGCTCAGACCGAGGACGAGTTCCGGGGGCATCGGGGCGCCGGTCTCGTGGTGCTTGGCGTAGTTCGCAAGCACCTCGGGCCACGACACCCACATCTCGTTGACCTGGCTCGGGAACTCCACGAAGTCGCGTTCGACGTTCGTGCCGGAGAACCGCGGGTAGGTCGTCCGCGCGATCAGCCCGTGCAGGGCGTGCCCGAACTCGTGGAACAGGGTCTCGACCTCGTCCTGGATCAGGAGCGTGGGGGACCCGGCGGCGGGCTTGGCGACGTTGAGGTTGTTCACGACCACCGGCAGCGTCCCCATCAGGGCCGACTGCTCGACGATCGGGTTCATCCACGCGCCGCCGCGCTTGCCGTCCCGCGTGTACAGGTCGAGCAGGTACAGCCCGACGGGGGTGTCCTCCTCGTCCGTCACCTCGAACACCCGGACCTCGCCGTTGTACCCGCGGAGGTCGGGGCGCTCGGCGAACTTCAGCCCGTACAGGGCGTTGGCGGCGAAGAACACGCCGTCGTGCAGGACCCGGTCGGCCTCGAGGTACGGACGCATCGCGGAGCTGTCCGCGGCGAACTGCTCGCCGCGGAGGATCTCCGTGGCGTACGCCCAGTCCCACGACTCGACCTCGAACCCGACGGTGCGCGACCGGACCGCCCGCTCGTCGTCGGCGTTCCGGGCGGCGGCACCGACGAGGGACGAGAGGAGCCCGGCGACTGCCTCGGGGTTCCCGGCCGTCTCGTCCGCGGTGACGACGGACGCGTGGTCGGCGAAGCCGAGGAGCTCGGCGCGCTCGGCGCGGAGCCGGACGATCCGGAGCAGCACGTCGCGGTTGTCGTGTTCGTTGCCCCGACGGCCTCGGGCGAGGGACGCACGCATGATGCGCTCCCGGGTGTCCCGGTCGGTGAGGGACGCCAGCCACGGGTGCCCCGTGTAGAGCGGCAGGGTGACGAGCCAACCGTCGAGACCACGGTCGGCCGCGGCACCGGCAGCGGCGGACTTCGCGCCGTCGTCGAGGCCGGCGAGGGCGTCCTCGGTGCGCAGGTGCACGGCGGAGTCGTTCGTGTCCGCGAGCAGGTTCCGCTCGAACGTCGTGGTGAGCGTCGAGAGCTCCTGGTTGATCGCGGTGAGGCGCTCCTTGCCGGCGTCGTCGAGCCCGGCTCCGGCGAGGGTCATCTCGGTGAAGGTGCGCTCGACGAGTCGGAGGTCCTCGCCCGTCAGTCCGTCGGCCGCCGCGGTGTCCCGGACGGCGCGGACACGCTCGTACAGGCGCGCGTCGAGGGTGATGGCGTCACGGTGTGCGGCGAGGAGCGGCGACACGGCGGCCTCGATGTCCTGCAGGTCCGGGGTGGAGTCGGCCGACGAGAGCGTGAAGAACACCATGCTCGCCCGGGTGAGGAGCTGCCCTGTTCGTTCGAGCGCGACCAGGGTGTTGTCGAACGTCGGCGGCTCGGGGTTCGTGGCGATGGCCTCGACCTCGGCGCGCTGCTCGGCCATGCCGGCGTCGAAGGCCGGGCGGTGGTGCTCGAGCCGGATCTGGTCGAACGGGGGGAGGGCGTACGGGAGCGTGCTCGGTGCATCGAACGGCGTCGTCATCACCCCACCCTAGGACCGGCCCCTGGCACGGCGTGCACCAGCCCGGACGGTGCCCGGGACCGCCCGTGCTACCGCGTCGCGGCGTCGATCAGGACCGCGGCGGCCAGCCGTGCGTGGCGCGCCGGGGTCGCGTCGCCCGCGATCGCCGCGGTGGTCTGGGCTCCCTCGGCCAGCAGGGCGAGCTGCGCGGCGAGCTCCTCGGCGCGCGCGGCGTCCGGAACCGCCTGTGCCGCGATCCCGGCGACGTACCGCTGGAAGGACTCCTTGTGCTCGCGCGCGATCGTCGCGACGGCGGGGGAGGTGGCCCCGAGTTCGCCGAACGCGTTGATGAACCCGCACCCGCGGAACGTGTCGTCGCCGAACCAGGACTCGAGGAAGTCGTACATCGCGAGCAGCTTGTCGCGCGGGGAGGTGGCACGGTCGACCGCCTGTTCGATCCCGTGTTCCCAGAGGTCATGGCGGCCGGCGAGCACAGCCACGATGAGCTGGTCCTTGCCCGGGAACGCCGCGTAGAGCTTCTTCAGCGAGACGCCGGCGCCGGTGCGGATCTCGTCCATGCCCACCGACTGGAACCCGCGGGTGTAGAACAGCTCGTCCGCGACCTCGACGATCTGCGCCCGGGTGTCGGGCGCGACCGCTCCCGCCGCGGTGCCCGCCGCTGCTGTCGTCCCTGTCACTGGCGTACCCCGTTCGCTGTGCGTTCACCGTCCCCGGGTTGCGAGGGGAACGGCCGTTCTCTAGTGTAGGTCACATCGGGAGGGAACGCTCGTTCTCTCAAGGTTCAGGGAAGAGGAGCCATCATGGGCAGCATCACCGTCGGGACCGAGAACAGCGTCGACATCGACCTCCACTACGAGGACAAGGGGGCAGGGCAGCCGATCGTGCTGATCCACGGCTTCCCCCTCGACGGCAACTCGTGGGAAGGCCAGGTCCCGCCGCTCCTGGACGCCGGCTACCGGGTCGTGACCTACGACCGCCGAGGCTTCGGGCAGTCCTCCCAGCCGTCCACCGGCTACGACTACGACACCTTCGCCGACGACCTGCACGCCGTCCTCGAGGCCCTCGACCTGCACGACGTCATCCTCGTCGGGTTCTCGATGGGCACCGGCGAGATCGCCCGGTACATCGCCCGTCACGGTGAGGACCGCATCGCCAAGGTGGCGTTCCTGGCCTCGCTCGAGCCGTTCCTGGCGATCACGGACGACAACCCGGACGGCGCCGGTCCGATGTCCTTCTTCGAGGGCATCGCCGCCGACGTGCGCAAGGACCGCTACGCGTACTTCACGAACTTCTACCGGGACTTCTTCAACCTCGACGAGAACCTCGGCTCGCGCATCTCCGAGGAGGCGGTCCGGAACGCCTGGAACGTCGCTGCCGGTTCGGGTTCGATCGCCAGTGCCGCCGCACCGCTGACCTGGCCGACCGACTTCCGACAGGACATCCCGAAGGTCACCGTCCCCGCACTCATCGTGCACGGCACGGCGGACAACATCCTGCCGATCGACGCCACCGGCCGCCGCTTCACCAAGGCCCTCCCGCACGCGGAGTACGTCGAGATCGAGGGCGCGCCGCACGGCCTGCTCACGACCCACACGACCGAGGTGAACGAGGTCCTGCTCGGCTGGCTCGCGAAGGCCTGACCCCGACACGACGAACGCCCCGCGCTGCAGCAGCACGGGGCGTTCGTTGTACGAACGGCGCTCAGTCCTCTTCGGGGGCGTCGTCCGGGTTCGTCACCTGGGCGTGGCCGGCGTCGTCGAGGTGGATCGACGTACCGTCATCCAGCTCGACCCGGGGCCTGCCCTCCAGGTAGGTCAGCGTCCAGCCCCACCCGGCCGTGTCCACCGACGCCTCGGTCAGCTCGGCCTCGACCTGCCGCACCGCGACCACCAGGGCCTCGTCGAGCCGTGACGGTGCCACGGCACCGACGTTCCATCGCGTACCCAACTGCATCTGAGCCTCCTGGCTGTGTGTGGTCGTGACCCATGGACTACGCGGAGGGCTGCTCGGCCAGTTCGATCTCGACGACCTCGAGCGTGTCCCCGTCGACGAACGACAGGTTCTCGATGCGGCCCACGGCCGCCAGGTCCACCGCGGCGCGCTCGACGAGCTCGCGCGTCGACGCCGGGGCGGCGACCACGGCGCGCGTGACCGGCGTCTTCTGGGAGGCCTTGGCGGCGGTCTTCGCCCCGCGGATGCCGATCAGGGCCTGTCCGACCGCAGCCAGCAGGCCGGTCTCCGCGGCGTCGACCGGCAGGTCGGCCGGGGTCGGCCACGCCGCCGTGTGGATGCTGGTGTCGTGGGTCCAGGCCCACACTTCCTCCGTTGCGAACGGGAGGAACGGTGCCAGCAGGCGCAGCAGCGCGTCGATCGCAGCGCGCAGCGCCAGGACCGCGCTCGCCTGCGTCTCGTGCGTCGCGTCGGGCGCAGTGCCGTAGGCGCGCTCCTTGACGAGCTCGAGGTAGTCGTCGCAGAAGGTCCAGAAGAAGCGCTCGGTGACCTCGAGGGCGCGGGCGTGGTCGAAGCCCTCGAATGCGGTCGTCGCCTGCTCCACCGTGGTGCGGAGGGCGGCGAGCATGTCGACGTCGAGCGCCTCGGTCACGCGGTGGGCGCCGGTCGGCAGCTCGAAGCCGTAGACGAACTTCGCCGCGTTGAGGACCTTGATCGCCAGACGACGGCCGACCTTGATCTGCTTCGGGTTCTGCGGGTCGAACGCCGCGTCGGTGCCGAGCTTCGACGACGCTGCCCAGTAGCGGACCGCGTCGGCGCCGTGCTGCTCGAGGATCGACAGCGGGGTGACGACGTTGCCCTTCGACTTCGACATCTTCTTGCGGTCGGGGTCCACGATGAAGCCCGAGATGCTGGCGTGCTTCCACGGCACGACGTCCGCTTCGAGCTGGCTGCGGAGCACCGTCGTGAACAACCACGTGCGGATGATGTCCTGGGCCTGCGGGCGGACGTCGTACGGGTAGACCAGGTCGTAGAGCGCCGGGTCGGTCTCCCACTTGCCCGCGAGCTGCGGGGTCAGCGACGACGTGGCCCAGGTGTCCATCACGTCGAGCTCGCCCTGGAACCCGCCGGGGACGCCGCGCTGGTCGTCGGTGTAGCCCGGGGCGGGCTCGGACGACGGGTCGACGGGCAGCTGCGCGTCGGTCGGGACGATCGGCGCGTCGAACACCGGGTTGCCGTCGCCGTCGAGCGGGTACCAGACCGGGATCGGCACGCCGAAGAAGCGCTGGCGCGAGATGAGCCAGTCGCCGGAGAGCCCACCGACCCAGTTGTCGTAGCGGACGCGCATGAAGTCGGGGTGGAACCCGATCTCCTCGCCGCGCTTCCGGAGCGTCGCCTTGAGTGCTTCGTCGCGGGCGCCGTTCACGATGTACCACTGGCGGGTGGAGACGATCTCGAGCGGCTTGTCGCCCTTCTCGAAGAACTTCACCGGGTGCTGGATGGTCTTGACGTCGCCGACCAGGTCGCCGGACTCGGTCAGGGCGTCCACGACGACCTTCTTCGCGGAGAACACCGTCTTGCCGGCCATCTCGGCGTAGAGCGCCTTGCCGCCGTCGGACTCGATCCACGCCGGTTCGTCGGAGCGGACCCGGCCGTCGAAGCCGATGATCGCGCGGTTCGGCAGCTGCAGCTCACGCCACCACACGACGTCGGTGGTGTCGCCGAACGTGCAGACCATCGCGATGCCGGCGCCCTTGTCCTGCTGCGCGAGGTGGTGGGCGAGCACCGGGACCTCGACGTCGAACAGGGGGGAGCGGACCGTCGTGCCGAAGAGGTCCTTGAAGCGCTCGTCGTCCGGGTGCGCGACGAGGGCGACGCACGCGGGGAGGAGTTCGGGCCGGGTGGTCTGGATGACGATGTCGCCCTGGCCGTCCGCACGGTGGAACGCGATGCCGTGGTACGCGCCCGGCATCTCCTTGTCCTCGAGCTCGGCCTGGGCGACCGCGGTGCGGAAGGTGACGTCCCAGAGCGTCGGGGCGTCGGCCTGGTAGGCCTCGCCGCGCTCCAGGTTGCGCAGGAACGCGCGCTGGGCGCTGGCACGCGAGGTCGCGTCGATCGTGCGGTACGACTGCGTCCAGTCGACGGAGAGCCCCAGCGTGCGGAAGAGCTCCTCGAACTGCTGCTCGTCCTGCACGGTCAGCTGGTCGCACAGCTCGATGAAGTTGCGGCGGGAGATCGGCAGCTGGTCGGCGGCCTTGCTCGACTTGCCGTCGCCGCCCTCGAACGGCGGGGTGAACTCGGGGTCGTAGGGGAGCGACGGGTCGCAGCGGACGCCGTAGTAGTTCTGCACGCGACGCTCGGTGGGGAGACCGTTGTCGTCCCAGCCCATCGGGTAGAAGACGTGCTTGCCGCGCATCCGCTCGTACCGGGCCTTGAGGTCGGTGTGCGTGTACGAGAACACGTGGCCGATGTGCAGCGAGCCCGAGGCAGTGGGCGGCGGGGTGTCGATCGAGTACACGGCGTCGCGGTGACCGGCGGCGTCGCGGTCGAACCGGTACGTCCCCTGCTCGTCCCAGACCGGTCCCCAGACCTGCTCGAGTCCGTCCACCGTGGGCTTGTCGGGCATGGGCTTGGTCATGGCTGCGCCTTCCGTTCGCGTATGTGCGGCACCGAGTCCGTGATGAGGTGCCTGAGTGTCCACGTGTGACACGTGGTGCCCTCGATGGTACCGGCTCCGGGGCGTGCGGCGTCGGCTGCGCCCGTGCTCATCGGAGCGCTCCAACGCGCATCTGCTAGTCTGTCGGAGTTTGTCCGGCGAGCGCGAGCTCTCCAGAGCTGCAACGTCGCTGTCCCGTCGGACGCCCGAAGGCACGCTCAGCACACCGGAGGAACACGCTTTGACACCGAACACCACACCGAACACGCACGGCGACAAGCCGGTGCGGTCGAAGGGCGCTGCCAAGCGTGCTCGACGGAAGATGACCACCGACGACGTCACCGTCGTCGAGGAGTCGCTCCTCAAGCGCGCCGTCGCCGCTGCCGCCCTCGGCAACGCGATGGAGTGGTTCGACTTCGGCATCTTCGCCTACCTGACCGTCACCATCTCGCAGGTCTTCCTGCCGCAGGGTGACGCCGCGTCGAACATCGTCGCGACCTTCGGCTTCTTCGCCGCGGCGTTCATCGTGCGCCCGATCGGTGGTGCCGTCTTCGGCCCGATCGGCGACAAGATCGGCCGCCAGAAGGTCCTCGCGCTGACGATGATCCTGATGGCCGCCGGCACGCTCATGATCGGCCTGATCCCGTCCTACGACACGATCGGCTTCTGGGCCCCGGTCCTGCTGCTCGTGGCCCGGTTCATCCAGGGCTTCTCGACCGGCGGTGAGTACGGCGGTGCTGCGACGTTCATCGCCGAGTACTCCCCGGACAAGCGCCGCGGGTTCATGGGCTCGTGGCTCGAGTTCGGCACCCTCGCCGGGTACGTGCTCGGCGCGTCGATCGTGACCGGCCTGCAGTTCGGCCTGTCCGAGGCCGACCTGCTCAGCTGGGGCTGGCGCATCCCGTTCATCGTCGCCGGCCCGCTCGGGCTGATCGGGCTGTACCTGCGTCTCAAGCTCGAGGAGACCCCGGCCTTCCAGAAGCAGCAGGAGCAGGCCGCCGAGCGCGAATCACAGAAGACGCCGTTCCTCAAGCTCTTCGCCACGAACTGGCGCGCGCTCATCGTCTGCATCGGCCTGGTGCTGGTCTTCAACGTGTCCGACTACATGCTGCTGTCGTACATGCCGACCTACCTCGAGCAGAACCTCGGCCAGAACGCCACGTTCGGCCTGATCCTCATCGTGATCGTGATGATCCTGATGATGGTCGTCATCACCTTCGGTGGTCGTCTGTCCGACCGCTTCGGCCGTCGTCCCGTGCTCGCCGCCGGCTGCATCGGGTTCTTCGTCCTGTCCTGGCCGGCGCTGCAGCTCGTGCAGTCCGGCACCGGGGTCGGGGTGTTCTTCGGCCTGCTCATCCTGGGTGTGGTGCTCGTCACCTTCACCTCGACGATGCCCTCGACGCTCCCCGCGCTGTTCCCGACGATCATCCGCTACGGCGCGCTGGCCATCGCGTTCAACGTGTCGGTGTCGCTCTTCGGTGGCACGACGCCGCTCGCGACCGCCGCGCTCATCAACGGGGCGAAGGACGCCGGCTTCGGCTGGGCCGAGGACATCCCCGCGTTCTACCTGATGGCCGCCGCGGTCATCGGGCTCGTCGCGGTGTACTTCACGAAGGAGACCGCTTCGGCGCCGCTGATGGGCTCCGGCCCGACGGTCGCGTCCGAGGAAGAGGTCGCGCAGGTCATCGACGAGTACAACGACCCGTCGTCGGAGTTCGCGCAGTCGGACTGGGCGAAGGAGTTCTCCACCAGTGAGATCCCGGTGATCTCCGGTGACAGCCCGTCCGCCGACAAGGCCTCCTCCGTCAGCTGACGGAGCGCGCACTGACAGGAGGCCCGTCCCGCGTCCGCGGGGCGGGCCTCGGTTCGTCCCGGGGTCGCCCAGGTTCCACGACGTGCCGCTCACGTCCGTCGCGGTCCCGAGAAGGACCGGTGGGACTCCCCGAGGTGCCAGAATTCTGGCACCTC
>NZ_MJGI01000006.1:92206-92436 GCF_001864835.1 Curtobacterium sp. MCBA15_001
GGGGGGGGGGGGGGGGCGGCTACGGGCCGGTGGCCAGGCGCGTCGCGGCCTGCAGCAGCGCGACCGTGACGGGGTGGGTCGGGCGTGCGAAGACCTCGGGGGCGGGGCCGTGCTCCACCGCGCGACCCGCGTCCATCACGAGCACGTCGTCGGCGATGCGGCGGACGGCCCGCAGGTCGTGGGACACGAACACCATGGCGACGCCGGTCTCGTCGCGCAGGCGTTCGAGC
>NZ_MJGI01000006.1:93269-108935 GCF_001864835.1 Curtobacterium sp. MCBA15_001
CGCTGGCGCTGCCCGCCGGACAGGGTCAGGGGCGACCGCGGTCGCAGCGCAGGGTCGAGACCGACCTGCCGCAGGGCTGCGTCGACCTGCGTCACGAGGGGACCCGTCGCATGTCGGGCGTCGCCGTCCGTCAGCGCGTCGACGAGGACCCGCTCGACGCTCCACCGCTCGTCGAAGGTCGCGCCGGGGTCCTGCACGACGGCGGCGATGCGGCGTCGGCGTGCGCGTCGGTCGCGCTCGGGCAGTGGCGCCCAGGCAGCGCCGTCGAGCGTCACCGTGCCGTCGTCGGGCGTCGCGAGGCCGAGCAGCATCCGGGCGAGGGTCGTCTTGCCTGAGCCGGAGGCCCCGACGACGCCGAGCGCCCGTCCGGGCTCGAGGCCGAAGGACACCCCGGCGACGACCTCGACGCCTTCGTAGGCCTTCCGGAGCCCGTCGGCATCGAGCACCGTGCCGCCCCGCGCACCGTGCGGGGTCGTCGCGCCGTTCGCGGCAGCGGCGCCGACACCCGCGGCAGCGACGAGCGCCCGCGTCACGGGGTGCTCCGGCGCGCGCAGGACCCGGTCGACCGTGCCCTGCTCGACCATCCGCCCGCCGTCCATCACCACGACGCGGTCCGCCCACCCCGCGACCAGCCCCAGGTCGTGCGTCACGACGAGCAGCCCCGCGCCGCGCTCCTGTGCCCGGCGCAGCTGCTCCATCACCCGGACGGCGACTCCGGCGTCGAGCGCCGTGGTCGGTTCGTCGGCCACGACCAGGGCCGGCGCACCGATGGTCGCGGCGGCGATGAGCGCGCGCTGCCGCATCCCTCCGGAGAGCGTCCCCGCCAGGCGTCCGTCGGTCGCGATCGACGGGTCGAGCCCGACGTCGGCGAGCGCGGAGCGCACGGCGTCCACGCGCTCACGTGCGGTGCTCTCGGTGTGCAGGCGCAGGACGTCGTCGACCTCGCGCCCGACCGGTCGCAGCGGGTCCAACGCGCCCAGGGCCTCCTGGCCGACGTAGCCGACCCGGGCGCCGCGCACCGAACGCCACCGCCGCTCGGAGAACGCACGGACGTCCAGGCCCGCGACGTCGAGCTCGTCGGCGCGCACCGTCGAACCCGCCGCCGAGAGCCCGAGCAGCGCGCGGACCGTCACGGTCTTGCCGGAGCCGGACGCGCCGACCAGGGCGACGCACTCGCCGGGGTCGACGTGCAGGTCGACGTCGGTGACGACGGGGGAGCCGCCGATCGCGACGTGGAGGCCGCGGACGCGGAGTGCGGCGCTCACCGGAGGGCTCCGGTGCGGCGGAGCGCACGGCCGAGCACGGTCACCGCGGTCGCGAGCGCCACGATGGCCAGGCCCGGGAACGTGCTCATCCACGGTGCTGTCTGCAGGTAGGTCCGGCCGTCGGCCAGCATGGCGCCCCATTCCGGTGCGGGCGGCGGTGTCCCGACGCCGAGGTAGCTGAGGGCGGAGGCCCACACGATCGCCTGCCCGACGCCGAGCGTCCCGACCGCCACGACCGGCCAGAGCGCGGCCGGCAGCACGTGGCGGACCAGGATGCGCGTCCGCGACCGTCCCTGCAGCACCGCGGTCTCGACGACCTGCGACGACTGCGCGGCCCGCACCAGCCCGCGGACGATGCGGGCGTAGCCGGGGGCGGTCGCGAACCCGACGGCCAGCATCGCCGGCACGGGGCCCGGGCCGGTGACGGCGATGACGACGAGCGCGACGAGCAGCAGCGGCAGGGCGAAGGCGACCTCGGTCACGCGGCCGACCACGGCGTCGAGGTCCCGTCCGCCGAGGCCGGCCACCACCCCGAGCACCACGCCGACGCCCCCGCCGACCAGGGTCGCGACGACGCCGACGAGCAGGCTCACGCGGGTCCCGGCGACGACACGACCCAGGACGTCGCGGCCGGACTCGTCGGTGCCGAAGGGGGCCGCCCAGCTCGGTGCCTGCAGCGCCTGTGCCGGGTGCACGGTGAGCGGCGACCCGCCGCCCAGCAGGGACGGCCAGACCGCGGCGACGACGGCGAGCGCCACGACGCCCGCAGCGATCGTCCCGGCGACCCCGAGCGGGTTGCGGCGGCGCATGCTGCGTCCGGTGCCGTCGCGTCCGGTCCCGTCGGGTCCGGTCCCGTCGGGTCCGGTCCGGTCGCGTCCGGCCGGGAGGCTCGGCTCGGCGATCCCGCTCATCGTGCGTCCGTCCCGGGTGCGGTCCGGAGCCGCGGTCGCGTCCGGCGCGGGCCCGTGCGCCGGGTCGGACGGGGATCGACCAGGCGTTCGACGAGGTCGGCGACCGCGAGCACGACCACGTACGCCGCCGCCGACACGAGCGCGATCCCGGCGACGAGGGGCATGTCCCGCTGCGTGACCGCGCTGACCAGGGCACGTCCGATGCCGGGCAGCGCGAAGACCGACTCGACGACGACGGCCCCGGACACCAGCGACCCGAAGGCCCAGGCGGACAGGGCGATCCCGGGGAGTGCCGCGTGGCGCAGCAGATGCCGTCCGAACAGGCCCGCGCGGCTCTCCCCACGACCCCGGGCGGCCAGGGCGAACGCGGAGCGCTGGGCGTCGACCACGCCGTCGCGGACGGTCTCGGCCAGGTACCCGGCGACCGGGACCGCGACGGTGAGCACCGGCAGGACCCAGCCGCGGACGGTCCCGTCGCTGACCGCCGGTACCCAGCCGAGCGCACTGGCGAACACGACGATGAGCACGCTGCCGAGCCAGAAGTGCGGCATCACGCTCGCCGTCACGCTCAGCCCCGAGGTCAGGGCGGCGGCGATGCGTCCGCGCTGCGTCGACCACCACGCGGCGACCAGGGCGAGGGCCCAGGCCACGACGAGCCCGGCGACCGCCAGGGTCAGCGTGACGGGGAGCTGCTGCGCCAGGAGTGTGGCGACCGGCGTGCGGAAGGCGTACGAGTCGCCGAGCTGCCCGGACGCCAGGCGGCCGAGGAACACCGCGTACTGCACCACGACGGGTCGGTCGAAGCCGTAGTCCTGTCGCACCTGCGCCACGGCCTCGGGGGAGGCCTGCGAGCCCGGACCGCCGAGCACCGCCAGCGCGGGGTCACCGGGGATGAGCCGGATCGCGACGAAGACGATCGTCGCGACGGCCCAGAGCACCCCGACGCCGCCGGCCGCACGGCGGAGGCCCCACAGCGCCCAGCCGGACCACCCGGCGGACCGCCGGGTGCGCTTCGGGGTCAGGCCGGGCCTCCTGGCCGTGCTGGGCATCCTGGGTGCGCTGGGCGTCAGCGGTCGATCCAGGCCGTGCCGAACCACGGCGTCGAGACGGCCGTGGTCTGGATGCCGTGCACCGACGAGCGGTACAGGAAGTGGTTCTGCTGGTCGTAGAGCGGCAGTACCGTGCGGGACTCGAGGATGCGCTGCTGAGCCTGCTCGTAGAGGTCGCCGCGCGTGCTGCTGTCCGAGGTCTGCGCGGCCCGCTGCAGCAGGGCATCCACCTGTGGGTCGTCCAGCTGTGCGAGGTTCGCGAAGTAGCCCGACGGTGCCGGGGTGATGCTGGCGCTGTCGTAGAGGATGCGGAGCACGTCGGCGCCGACCTTGGTGTACGGCGCGCTGACGACGTCGTACTGGTTCTTCGCGAGGGCCGCGTACCAGCTGGACAGGTCGAGTTCCTCGAGCTGGACCTTGATGCCGACCGCGGCTTCGGACGCTTGGATCTGCTGGAACAGGCTGCGCTCGGCGGGGACCGACTGGTTCGTCGAGACCGGGAACGTCACCGTCAGCTGCTGGCCGTCCTTCGTCCTGATCCCGTCCGCGCCGACCTTCCAGCCGGCGTCGTCGAGCAGCTGCTTCGCGGTCGACGGGCTGTACCGGAACAGTGACTCGTCGGAGTACCCGAACGGTTCCACGCTGGACAGCAGCGAGTACGAACGCTTCGCCGTGCCGAGGAACAGCGACTGGATGCCGGGGTCGATCTCGGCGCCGGCGATGAAGGCCTTGCGGACTGCCTCGTCGCGGAAGACCCCGTGGCCGGAGTTCAGCTCGAGGCGGTTCGACGCGCCCGGACGGGGTGCGTCGAGGTCGCGGATCGTGCCCTTCGCGGACGCGGCCTTCAGCTGGTCGGGCTGCGCGTTGTCGATGACGTCGACCTGGCCGGACTGCAGTGCTGCGTAGCGTGAGGTCGAGTCGGGCAGGAAGCGCCAGGTGATGCCGGACAGGCGCGGCTTCGTGCTGCCCCAGTAGTCGGTGTTCTTCGTCAGGGTGACGCGGTCGCCGTGCTTCCAGTCCGTGATCCGGAACGGGCCGGTGCCGACGGGGGACTCGCAGTTGACGGCCTGGGCGCGCTGGAGGGCCTTCGGGGACTCCATGCCGACCCACGGCTGCGAGAACGACTCGAGCAGGGCGCTGTCCGGGCGGCTCAGGGACAGCGTGACGGTGGTGTCGTCCGTCGCGGTGGCCTTCGCGATGGACTGCAGGGCGAGGTACCCCGTGCTCGACGCGGTGGCTGGGTCCTGGACGTGTTCGATGTTCGCCACCACGGCGGCCGCGTCGAACGGGGTGCCGTCGGTGAAGGTGACGTCGTCGCGCAGCGTGAACGTCAGGGTCTTCCCGTCGTCGCTCGTGGTCCACTTCGTCGCGAGGGACGGCGTGGGCTTGCCGTCCTGCAGTCCGACGAGTTCCTCGATGTACTGCGTCGACAGCAGCGCCTGCGGGTAGTTGCCGCCGACGTGCGGGTCGAGGCAGGTGGGCTCGGCGTCGCCCGAGGCGTAGGTCAGGGTGCCGCCGGAGACCGGCGTGCTGTTCGACGTGGCCGTGCCGCCGCCGGTGCAGGCAGTGAGGGCGAGGAGGAGCGCGGTGGCCCCGGCGATGCTGCCGGCGGCGCGGCTGCTGGTGATGCGCACGCGGCGTTTCTGTACTGGGTCCAAGATCATGGCTGACCGAGTCTAGCGGTTTACTGGAGGCCATGGACGAACCGATCCGCCGCGGGGGACGACCGCGCCGCTCGAGCGCCGAGGTGCTGGCGGACGCTGCCGCTGAGCTCTTCCTCGAGCAGGGCTACGCGCGGACCACGGTGGACCAGATCGCCGCCCGGGCCGGGGTGAGCCGTGCGACGTTCTTCAACTACTTCCCCGCCAAGTCCGACGTGATGTGGCTCGAGCTCGACGCCGCGGTCGGGGCGCTCCCGCAGCTGCTGGCGGCCTCGACGGAGCACTCGGTCGTCCGCGCGGTCGAGGACGCCCTGCTCGCCGCGGCCCGGGCGCACGACCCGGACCGGGTGCCCTGGGCGATCGCGCAGGCCGAGGTGATGGGCATCGGGGCGGAGCTCGTCGCGAGCGTCGCCGCACGGGTGACGGCACAGCACACGACGGTGGCGGCGTTCGTGGCCCGGCGCACGGGGGAGTACGTCGGGTCGCTCTGGCCGCAGACGGTCGCTGGGGCGATGCTCGGAGCGGCGGCCGCGGCGTTCGGGGTGTGGGTGACGGACGGGGTCTCGCGGCGTCCGCTCGTCGAGTACGTCGGCGCCGCGCTGACCCCGGTGGCGGCAGGGCTCGACGCGGAGGAGCGCGGGTAGCGCAGGGTTCTCCGCGCGCTACGCCCGCAGCGTCCCCGCGCCGCCGGCGGCCACGTCCTCGACCGTGCCGTCCCGCACCGTCGACGGCACCTCGCCCGAAGTCGGTTCGAGGGAGGCGTCGTCCGGCAGGCTCAGCGTGAGGACCGCCTCCTCGATGTACTGGCTGTCCTCGAGCGACCGCTCGACCGCGCGCAGCCGGACGGCCACGTGCGACTCGTCCTCGTTGCCGAGCAGGTCGACGGCAGCGACGAGGTACACCCGCGACGGCCCGACGAACTCCAGGTGCAGGTAGGTCACCCGCTCGATCTGCTCCCGCCGCAGCAGTTCGACGAGCACCGCGTTCTCGAGTTCAGGCGACGTGCTCTCGCCGAGCAGGAACCGCCGGTTGCGGTCGATGAGCACGATCGCGACCACACCGAGCAGCACGCCGACCGCGATCGACCCGACCGCGTCGAAGACGGCGAGTCCGGTGACCTGGTGCAGGAACACCCCGAGGAAGGCGATGACCAGCCCGACGAGCGCGGCGGCGTCCTCGGCGAACACCGCGCGGAGCGTCGGGTTCGACGACTGCAGCACGTGGCGCAGGACCGGCACGCGGCGCTTCGTCGCGGCACCGTGCGCCTGACGGTAGGCCTGCAGGAAGCTCGTGCCCTCGAGCAGGAACGCGATCCCGAGCACGACGTAGTTGAGCACGACGTCCTCGGCGGGGCCGGTCTCGCCCAGCTGGGTGATGCCGTGGTAGATCGACACGATGGCACCCGCGGTGAACAGCCCGAACGCCGCGAACATCGACCAGATGTAGGTCTCGCGGCCGTACCCGAGCGGGTGTGCGGCGTCGCGCTTGCGTGCCCCGCGGCGCTCAGCCACGAGCAGGAACACCTCGTTCCCGGTGTCCGCCCACGAGTGCGCCGCCTCGGCCACCATCGACGCCGACCCGGTCAGCATCGAGGCCACGGTCTTCGCGATCGCGACGAGCAGGTTGGCCGCGAAGGCGATCACGACGGTGAGCAGGGACTCCGGGCGGTCCTGCTGTTCTGACGAGGGCATTCCTCCAGCATGCACTCGTTGGGTAGACTCGGGACCAACAGGCATCGATCCGGCCATCACCGGGGAGCCTCCGGAAGAACGCGGGTCGCACACGAAGCGGCCCGTCAGTAGAACCGGACGGGTTCGGGACCGTCATCACCCCGACGACGAGCGGCCGGCACGCAAGACGCCGGCAAGCGAGGTGGTACCGCGGAGCGCAGGCTCCGTCCTCGTGGTCCTGAACCGGCAACCCACAGGAGCCCACGGTGCGCTACCCCCTCGATCGTGACGACGACGCCGCAGCCGGCGTCACCCCGTCGCCCTCCTTCCCCGCGCTCGAGCAGGGCATCCTCGCCTTCTGGAAGGGCGACCGCACCTTCCAGGCGTCCATCGACGCGCGACAGGGCTGCGACGAGTGGGTCTTCTACGACGGCCCGCCGTTCGCCAACGGCCTGCCGCACTACGGGCACCTGCTGACCGGGTACGCCAAGGACGTCTTCCCGCGCTACCAGACCATGCGCGGCAAGCAGGTGCACCGTCGCTTCGGCTGGGACACGCACGGGCTCCCCGCCGAACTCGAGGCGATGCGCCAGCTCGGCATCACCGAGAAGCACGAGATCGACGAGATGGGCGTCGACGTCTTCAACGCGGCCGCCAAGCGGTCCGTGCTGCAGTACACCGACGAGTGGCAGCAGTACGTCACACGGCAGGCGCGCTGGGTCGACTTCGAGGACGACTACAAGACCCTCGACGTCACCTACATGGAGAGCGTCCTGTGGGCGTGGAAGCAGCTGTGGGACAAGGGCCTGGCCTACGAGGGCTTCCGGGTCCTGCCGTACTGCTGGAACGACCAGACCCCGCTGTCGAACCACGAGCTGCGGATGGACGACGACGTCTACCAGATGCGCCAGGACCAGTCGGTCACGGTGTCCTTCCCGCTCCGCGGCGACCGCGCGACCGAGCTCGGCCTGACCGGCGTCCGGGCGCTCGCCTGGACGACGACCCCGTGGACGCTCCCCACGAACGCGGCGCTCGCCGTCGGTCCGGCGATCGCGTACGCGGTCCTGCCGGCCGGTCCGGGAGGCTCGGCTGACGGTGCCGACGCCGGTTCCGTCTCGTACCTCCTCGCGTCCGACACCGTGGCCGCCTACGCGAAGGACCTCGGCTACGAGTCGCCTGCGGACGCGGCTGACGCAGTCGTCCGGACGCTGCAGGGCAGCGAACTCGACGGCGTCGCGTACGAGCGCCTCTTCGACTTCCTCGCCGAGCAGGACGGCTACGAGGACGCGTGGCGGATCCTGGTCGCCGAGTACGTCGAGACCGGTGAGGGCACCGGCATCGTGCACCAGGCTCCGGCCTACGGCGCCGACGACCAGCAGGTGTGCGAGGCCGCGGGCATTCCCGTGGTGCTCTCCCTCGACGAGGGCGGCCGCTTCACCGCGCAGTTCGGCGACGTCGCAGGCATGCTGTGGTCCGACGCGAACAAGCCGCTCACCAAGGCCGTGCGCGACGCCGGACGGCTGCTGCGCCAGGCGTCCTACGAGCACAGCTACCCGCACTGCTGGCGCTGCCGCAAGCCGCTCATCTACAAGGCCGTCTCGTCGTGGTTCGTCCGCGTCACAGAGTTCCGCGACCGCATGGGCGAGCTCAACCAGGACATCAACTGGGTGCCGGACAACGTCAAGGACGGCCAGTTCGGCAAGTGGGTCGGCAACGCCATCGACTGGTCGGTGTCGCGCAACCGGTACTTCGGCACGCCGATCCCGGTGTGGGTGTCCGACGACGCCGAGTACCCGCGGCAGGACGTCTACGGCTCGCTCGAGGAGATCGAGCGTGACTTCGGCCGGCTGCCCGTCAACGCGGACGGCGAGGTCGACCTGCACCGCCCGTTCATCGACGAGCTCACCCGCCCGAACCCGGACGACCCCACCGGACGGTCGACGATGCGCCGCATCACCGACGTGTTCGACGTGTGGTTCGACTCCGGCTCGATGCCGTACGCGCAGGTGCACTACCCGTTCGAGAACCGGGAGTGGTTCGACACCCACAACCCGGCCGACTTCATCGTCGAGTACATCGGGCAGACCCGCGGCTGGTTCTACGTCATGCACGCGCTGTCCACGGCGCTGTTCGACCGCCCGGCGTACACGAACGTCGTCAGCCACGGCATCGTGCTCGGCTCCGACGGGCAGAAGATGTCCAAGAGCCTGCGGAACTACCCGGACGTGTCCGAGGTCTTCGACCGGGACGGCGCCGACGCGATGCGCTGGTTCCTGATGTCGTCGTCGGTGATCCGCGGCGGCAACCTCGTCGTCACCGAAGAGGGCATCCGCCAGGGTGTCCGCGAGTTCCTGCTGCCGCTCTGGTCGACGTACTACTTCTTCACCCTGTACGCGAACGCGTCGGACGACGACGGCTACCAGGCGTCGCGCAGCACCGCGAGCACCGACGTGCTCGACCGGTACCTGCTCGCGAAGACCCGCGTGATGGTCGAGGACGTCACGAAGCACCTCGACGCGCTCGACACCCCGCTCGCGGCCCAGGCCATCCGGGACTTCGCCGACGTGCTCACGAACTGGTACGTCCGCCGGTCCCGCGACAAGTTCTGGCTCGGCGCCGCGTCGAGCGACTCGGCGAAGGCCGCGTTCGACACGCTGTACACCGTGCTCGAGACCCTGGCCCGGGTGTCCGCACCGCTGGCCCCGCTCGTCGCGGAGTCGGTCTGGAAGGGCCTGACCGGTGGCCGGAGCGTGCACCTGACCGACTGGCCCGAGGCGGACGAGTTCCCTGCGGACGACGCCCTCGTCGACGCCATGGACCGCGTGCGCGATGTCGCCTCGAAGGGACTCGCGCTGCGCAAGGCCACCAGCCGACGCGTCCGACTGCCCCTCGCGACGCTGACGCTGGTCGTGCCGGACACCGCCGCTGTCGAACCGTTCGCCGACATCCTGCGCGACGAGCTCAACGTCAAGCAGGTCGTCCTCGAGCAGCAGGCCGAGGAGTCGCTGGCGCAGTACGGCATCGAGCGCAAGCTCACCGTGAACGCCCGCGCCGCCGGTCCCCGCATCGGCAAGCAGGTGCAGCAGGTGATCCCGGCCGCCAAGCAGGGCGACTGGGTCGCGACGGAGACCGGCGTGACCGTCGGCGGTGTCGATCTGGTCGAGGGCGAGTACACGCTCGACCTCACCGTCGCCGACGCCGCCACCGCCGTGGCCTTCCTGGACGGCGGCGGGTTCGTGGTGCTCGACACCGAGACCACGCCCGAACTCGAGGCCGAGGGACTCGCCCGCGACGTCGTCCGCGCCGTGCAGCAGGCCCGTCGCGACGCCGACCTGGACGTCAGCGACCGCATCGTGCTGACGCTCGGGGCCGACGAGACCGCGATCGACGCGGTCCGCACCCACCAGGAGCTCATCGCGGGGGAGACCCTGGCGACGCAGGTCCTGGTGGTCCCGACGACGTTCGGCAAGGACGAGGGCACCGCCGTGGGCGACACGGCGAAGGTGTCCGTGGAGGTGGCGCGCGCATGAGCGACGACAACCGGTACGACGACCAGCACGACGGTCCGTTCGACGAGGACGGCATCGCGATCCCGGTCGGCCCGCCCGCCGACACCGACCCGATCGAGGCCGTGCCGTTCGGCGCGGACGACGAGCAGGTGCGGCGCGTCGAGGCCGCCCTGTACGCCCGCATCGGCGAGCAGGCACCCGAGCACCGCCTGACCGCCACCCGGCGCGCTGTCGAGCTCCTCGGCGACCCGCACCTGGCGTACCCGGTGATCCACCTGACCGGCACGAACGGCAAGACCTCGACCGCACGGATGACCGAGAGCATCATCCGGGCCCACGGTCTGCGCACCGGGCTCATGACCAGCCCGCACCTGGTGTCGATCCGCGAGCGCATCGTCATCGACGGCGCTCCGATCGCCGCGGACCGGTTCGTGGAGAACTGGGACGACATCGTGCCGATCCTCGCGATGACCGACCAGGAACTCACCGACAAGGGCGAGCTCCCGCTGACGTTCTTCGAGGCCCTCACCGTCCTGGCGCTGGCGTGCTTCGCCGAGGCGCCGGTCGACGTCGCCGTGATCGAGGTCGGCATGGGCGGGGAGTGGGACTCCACGAACGTCGTGCAGAGCCAGGTCCAGGTGTTCACGCCGATCGCGATCGACCACGCGAAGCAGCTCGGCAACACCGTCGCCGAGATCGCCCGCACGAAGTCCGGGATCATCAAGCCGTCGTCAGCCGTCGTGTCGAGCGCACAGGTCCCCGAGGCACTCGCCGAACTCGAGCGCGCCGCCGAACTGACGGAGTCGACCCTCGCGGTCGAGGGCACTGGGTTCGACGTCGTCGACGTGACGCCGGCCGTCGGCGGGCAGCTCATCACCGTGCAGGGTGTCGCCGGCCGCTACGACGACCTGTTCCTGCCGCTGTTCGGCGTGCACCAGGCCCACAACGCCGCCGTCGCGATCGCCGCGGTGGAGTCGTTCCTCGGCCGAGGCACGCAGCCGCTCGACGCGGACGTGCTGTCCGAGGGGCTCGCGGGCACGACCAGCCCGGGGCGCCTGCAACCCATCGCGCAGGACCCCACCATCGTCGTCGACGCCGCGCACAACCCGCACGGGGCGCAGGCCCTTGCCGAGGCGCTGCCCGTCGCGTTCCCGTCCGGGCACGTCGTGGGCGTGGTCGGCATCCTCGCGGACAAGGACGCGCGCGGGTTCGTCCGTGCGCTCAAGGACACGGTCGCGACCTTCGTGGTCACGCAGCCGCCGGGGGAGCGTGCGCTCGACGCCGACGAGTTCGCCCGGGTGGTCGTCGACGAGGTCGGCAACGACCGCGTGGTGGTCGAGCCCTCGCTCGCGCAGGCCCTGTCGGAAGCGCGGGACCTGGCGGACGAGGCCGAGGCCGAGGACGCCATGGTGCTGGTCGCCGGCTCCATCGTGATGGTGGGCGCGGTCATGGACCTGGTGCACACGGAACAGGAGTCGAAGTGACGGACGCACCAGGGGCCTCCAGGCCGGAGCAGCCGGAGCGACCGGGACGCGCGCCGCGGACCCGCCGGCCCCGACGTGAGCGCGGTGCTCGCGAGAGCCTGACCTCGATCACGCTCGTGCTCGAGGCGATCATGTTCTTCTTCCCGATGCTCGTCGTGTTCGGCAAGCACACGCTGCCGCCCGCGGTGGCCTTCGGCGGCGGCCTGGCCGCGATCGTCGTGCTCGCCCTGGCGTCGCGGCTGACGGGGACACGGGCCGGTGTAGGGTTCGGGTGGCTGCTGCAGGCGGCCATCCTCGCCACCGGCTTCATCGAGCCGTTCATGTTCGTGGTGGGCCTGGTGTTCCTGGCGCTGTGGGTGTTCTGCTTCGTCAAGGGCGGTCAGCTCGACCGTCAGAACGCCGCCCGCCGAGCCGCTGTCGGCGACTGACCACATCCACCCCCGAACCTCAGGGAGTACTGCGTGTCCGACTTCGAAGAGACCCTCGTCCTCGTCAAGCCCGACGGCGTCGCACGATCGCTCACCGGCCAGATCCTCGCCCGGATCGAGGCGAAGGGCTACGAGATCGTCGACCTCAAGATGCTCACCGCGCCGCGTGACCTGCTCGACGCGCACTACGAGGAGCACCAGGGCAAGCCGTTCTTCGAGCCGCTCGTGGAGTTCATGCAGTCCGGCCCGGTCGTCGCCGTGCGCGTCGCCGGCAACGGTGCCATCGCGGGCTTCCGCTCGCTCGCCGGCACCACCGACCCGACCTCGGCCGCGCCGGGCACCATCCGTGGTGACCTGGGTCGCGACTGGGGCCTCAAGGTCCAGCAGAACCTGGTGCACGGCTCGGACAGCCCCGAGTCCGCCGCGCGCGAGCTCGGCCTCTGGTTCGCCTGAGTCGGCCGCGCCGCTGAGCCGGCGGGCACGCCGGCCGTGCCGCTGAGCCGGCCGGCACTTCGCACAACCGGAAGCACCCCGCACCACGTCAGGACGTGGTGCGGGGTGCTTTCCGTTGTGCAGAAGGCGCGGTCACCGCGGTGGCCGAGGCCGCGGTGCCCGTGACCGCCTGGAGGCCCGGTACCGGCCCGACGGACCGGCACCGGGCCTCCAGGTGGTCACGGCCGGGTGGCTCGCTCGCTTCGCACCCCGCTGCGGACATCGCACCCCCGCACAACGGGGTGCGACGTGCGTGACGGGGTGCGATCCAGTCGGCCCAGGCGGCAGGCTGCCGCGGCCGCGGCCGCGACGCCGGCACCGACGACGACGGCCCCCGCGCTCCAGGAGCACGGGGGCCGTCGTCGGGCGCTGCGGACTACTTCGCAGTGCCACCGTTCTGCTCGACGAACGCGGCGAACGCGTCGGCGTCGCTCCAGGCCTTCGTGTTGTCGGCGTTGTACTGCTTGCCGTTCACGATGATCGTCGGGGTGCCGGTCACGCGGTCGAGCGACGAGTTCGGGATCTTCTCGGTGAAGACGCGGTTGGTGGCGTCGCCGACCCACCCGGCGAACTTCTGGTCGGTGATGCACGACTGGACGTTCGGGTTGGTCGCACCTGCTGCCTTCGCGATCGAGGCGAGCTTGTCGTTCGTCAGGCCGCGCGTGCCCTCGGACGGCTGGTTCTCGTAGAAGGCCGAGTTGACGTCGAGGAAGGCGTCCGGGTCGTAGTTCGCGACGCAGGCGGCCGCGGCGGCGGAGCGCGTGGAGTACTTCGAGCCGAGCGACGAGCGGTCGAGCAGGTTGAAGGGGTGGATCTCCAGCGTGGCGGAGCCGTCCTGCACCCACTTCTTGATCTGGGACATGTTGCCCGTCTCGAACTGGTTGCAGACGGGGCACATGTAGTCCTCGTACAGCGTGATGTTCGCGACCGAGTCGTCCTGCTTCGTGGCCGTCGGCTTGCCACCCTCGGGGATGCCCTTGGTCGTCACGGGGACGATCTTGCCGTTCTGCCCCTGCAGCACGATGCCGTCGCTGGCCATGTTCTTCGGACCGGGGCCTGCGGGCTGGATCGAGTTCGCGATCACCAGCACCACGACGGCGACGACCGCGAGGGCACCGACGATGATGCCGCTGATCGTCAGGGTGCGGTTGCGGCGCCGGCGGGCCTTCTCCTTCTCGCGCTGGGCCGCGGCACGTTCCCGTGCGGCGTTCCGGCGGGCCTTCTTGCTCTCGTTGTCGCTCATCGGGATCGAGCGTAACGGGTGCTGCCCCGCCGACAGGCGCTCCTGGCTGAGAAGAGCCCAGGAGTCCGGTGACGTGTCACC
Organism: Curtobacterium sp. MCBA15_001; assembly: GCF_001864835.1. Classification (GTDB taxonomy): domain Bacteria; phylum Actinomycetota; class Actinomycetes; order Actinomycetales; family Microbacteriaceae; genus Curtobacterium. The sequence goes on from NZ_MJGI01000006.1 coordinate 107,063, forward strand.
GAACTGACGCAACGAGCGCGGCGCATCAGCGCCGCGCTCGTTGTGGCTGAGCTACAGGCTTTCGTAGCTGATGGAGCCCGAGAACGAGCTGCACTTCGAGAACGTGTACGTCACGCTCCGACCGCTGCCGATGGCCAACCAAGCGCTCTTCTTGGTCCAGGACGGGAATCCGACGTAGCCGTTGCAGTGCGCTACGAACCGCATCTGGCCGATGCCTTGACACGTCGCCGTGGCGACGCCGGTTCCACTGTCCCAGCCCACGCGCGAGCAACCGCTGGCAGCCGAGGCTGGACCCGCAACGACCAGGCTCCCGAGCAGCGCCAGTCCTCCGAGTGCTGCGAGTGCGAAGTTCCTCTTCTTGTTCATCTGCACCCCCCTCTGTTGGTTTCGATGGTCCGGAGGAGCATCGAGAGCAACAGCTGCTCACCCCCCCCCCGGGGTGAGACGAACTCTGCTGACCCGGGGAGGATCGATGTCAAGTGCAACAAACGCCAGGTTCGGGGACGACTCAGATGAAGTCGAGCACCCGCGGGAACATGATCAGGATCGTCACGGCGATGAACAGGTAGTTCGCCAGGGGGAACGCCCAGCAGAACGGCAGGAGCGCCCGACCGACGCGCTGGGCGCCGGCGCCGAAGGAGCCGCAGGACGTGTTCCAGATCGTGAAGAGCCAGAACATCGGGATCACCATCGCCCAGACGAGCATGCACCACGGGCAGAGCGCGCCGATCGACCACACGGTCTGCGTGAACAGCCACGTGACGAACACCCATGCCAGGAACACGCCGACGTTGAACGCGACCAGGAACGAGCGCGTGGCCCGGGTCCCGGTCAGCAGCACGACCCCGACGGCGATCGGCGCGACGAACCCCATCAGCCCGAGCAGCGGGTTCGGGAAGCCGAACAGGTGCCCCTGCGCACTGGTCATCACGTCCGAGCAGTTGATGAACGGATTGACGTCGCAACTGAGGACCGCTTTCGGGTTCTCGTACTTGTCGAACTCGTCGAGCACCAGCCGGAAGGCCGCGTACAGGGCGACGACTCCCGTGACGAGCAGCAGCGCGGCGACTGCGACGGGACGACGGGTGGTTGGCGCGGTCGTGGTCACGTCGACATGATGACATGGCGTTCTGCGCCTTCCCTCGTCCCGCGTGCGATGATGGGTCTGTCAGGCGGGTCCGCCCGCGTGACATCGAGAGCTTTCCGGGCACCAGCCCGGACGATCAGGCACGGTGAGAGCGTGCCGTGACCGGACGACGCGTCACCACCGACGCCGAGCCGAGCGGGGCCGGGTGCTCCGCGCGACCCGGGCGCACGACATGTCGACGCCGGACGGTCACTGACCAGCGAGTGTGGGCGGCGTCGCAGCCGTCCGCCACAACTACATGAGTTCCCGCCGCCCCTCGGGGTGAGGGCGGGGTCGAGGAGTGCACCAGTCCATGGTGGAGCAGAACGAGAACAACGCCCAGAACACCGATGACGCCGCACCGAAGCGACGGGGCCGCCTGTTCGGCGGTCGCCGCGCACGGTCGGCGGGCACCCTGGAGGCCCGCACCGGCTCCCAGGAGTCGGCCGACGCCACGCAGACGGGGACCGATGACACCGCGGCGGCGTCCGCGGACACTGCGGCTCCGCAGGCTGGCCACGACGCGGACGCGGCACCCGCGACCGGGTCGGTGTCGGTCGAGGTCCACACCGCGACGGCGACCGACGCGCCCGACGACGTCAGCACGCTGACCGGCGACGTCCCCGTCGTCGACGCTGCTGCGGTCGCCGAGGCCGAAGCCACCGCGGTGGCCGAGTCCGGCACGGTCGACCAGGCGGATGCCGAAGCGGTCGCGACGGAGACGCCGGCCGGGGCACCCGCTGCCGA
>NZ_MJGI01000006.1:109609-132318 GCF_001864835.1 Curtobacterium sp. MCBA15_001
TGCCGAGGCGCCTGCCGCCGAGTCGCCCGCAGACGACGAGCCCGTCGCCGAGCACCAGCCGGTGGAGACTCCGGCCGCGCCGGAGCCCGTCGTGCCGCGTGCCACGTCGACCCTCAGCCTCATCTTCCACGCGCCGGTGCTCCCCGAGCTGCCCGCACGCTCGTCGCGGAACGACCGGTCCGACCGCAACGACCGTTCCGACCGGAGCGACCGGTTCGACCGCTCGGAGCGCTTCGACCGTTCGGACCGGTTCGACCGCGCCGAGCGCCAGGACCGGACCGAGCGCTCCGAGCGCTCCGACTGGGACGACGACGACGAGGACTTCGGCGGAGGCAGCCGTCGCCGCACGCGCCGCCGTGGCACCAGCGCCGACCGCGAGCCGCGCGACCACCAGGAGCCGCGCCGCCAGGTCGAGCTCATCACCGAGCCGCAGCGCATCAAGGGCTCGACCCGACTCGAGGCCAAGAAGCAGCGCCGCCGCGACGGCCGTGACGCCGGACGTCGCCGCCAGGTCGTGACCGAGGACGAGTTCCTCGCACGCCGCGAGAGCGTCGACCGCCAGATGATCGTCCGCTCGTCGTCCGAGAAGATCGAGATCGGCGTCATCGAGGACAACGTCCTCGCCGAGCACTACGTGACCAAGTCGCACAACGTCTCGCTCATCGGCAACGTCTACCTGGGCAAGGTCCAGAACGTGCTGCCGTCGATGGAGGCCGCCTTCGTCGACATCGGCCGCGGCCGCAACGCCGTGCTCTACGCCGGCGAGGTCGACTGGAACTCCGTCGAGACCGGCAACCACGGTCGCCGCATCGAGGCCGCGCTCAAGCCGGGCGACAAGGTCCTCGTGCAGGTCACCAAGGACCCGGTCGGGCACAAGGGCGCCCGTCTGACCAGCCAGGTGTCGCTGCCGGGTCGCTACCTGGTCTACGTGCCGAACGGCTCGATGAACGGCATCTCGCGCAAGCTCCCGGACACCGAGCGTGCCCGCCTGAAGAAGATCCTGAAGGAGGTCCTGCCGGAGCACGCGGGCGTCATCGTCCGCACCGCGGCCGAGGGGGCCACCGAGGAGCAGCTCACCCGCGACGTGCAGCGCCTGACCTCGCAGTGGGAGGCCATCCAGAAGAAGGTCGAGCACGGGCACGCGCCGGTCATGCTCCACTCGGAGCCGGACCTGCTCGTCAAGATCGTCCGCGACGTCTTCAACGAGGACTTCACGAAGCTCATCATCGACGGCGACGCCGCGCGCTCCACGATCGAGGACTACCTCGACGCCGTGGCGCCGGACCTCAAGGACCGGGTCGAGATCTACGACGGCCCGGACTCCTTCGAGGAGCACCGCCTCAACGAGCAGATCGAGAAGGCCCTCGACCGCAAGGTCTGGCTGCCCTCGGGTGGGTCGCTCGTGATCGACCGCACCGAGGCCATGACGGTCGTCGACGTCAACACCGGCAAGTTCGTCGGCTCCGGGGGCAACCTCGAAGAGACGGTGACGAAGAACAACCTCGAGGCCGCCGAGGAGATCGTCCGCCAGCTCCGCCTGCGCGACATCGGCGGCATCATCGTCGTGGACTTCATCGACATGGTGCTCGAGACGAACCGCGACCTGGTGCTCCGCCGCCTCGTCGAGTGCCTGAGCCGCGACCGCACGAAGCACCAGGTGGCCGAGGTCACGTCGCTGGGCCTCGTGCAGATGACCCGCAAGAAGATCGGCGTCGGGCTGCGCGAGTCGCTCGAAGAGGTCAACGCGAAGGTCAACGACAACAACGCCGACCCCGGACCCTCGAAGGGGCGCCGCAAGGGCCGTGGCTCCGACAACGGCAACGGCAACACCACTGGCGGCAACGGGTCCCAGCAGCGTTCCGGTGGCGGCGAGCAGAAGTCGACGCAGACACACCAGATCACGGACGACGTGAAGAACGCGCTGTCCCGGATCGCCGCGTCGACGATCGCGCACGACGAGGTCGCAGCCGCCCCGGCAGCCGCACCCGCACCGCAGGACGAGGCACCCGCTGCCCCGGCCGTCGAACCCGCCGAGACGACCGGCGGCAAGCGTCGTCGTCGCCGCGGTGGTCGCGCGAGCTCGGAGCAGTCCGCGCCCGCCACGACCGACGGCATGCTGACCGTGTCCGCCACCGGTGCGGCCACCACGGCGCCCGAGGCGTCCGCAGCCCCCGCCGCCGAGCGTTCCGCACCGTCGGCTCCCACCGAGCGTCCGACCGACGCCCCGGCAGCACCCGCCGCCGCGGCGACCGGTACGGCGGCCACCGACACCCCGCCGGTCCGCCGTCGGGTGTCGTCCTCGGCCCCGGTGACCCCGGCCGACACGACCGTCGCGATCCTCGACATCCCCGTCGCGGTGACGAAGCGCGAGCCGCGCAAGGCGCCCGACGCCGACTCGTTGCTCGACTCGGTCCTGCAGGCGCTGCCGGAGCCGAAGCAGCCCGGGCAGGGTCGTTCGCGGTCCCGTCGGGTGTCGTCGGGCAGCATCAGCGCACCGGCCACGTCGGACGCGTCGACGAGCGACGACGGCCCCGTGATCCTGGGGAACTGACCGTGGCAGGGGACCCGACGCGGCCCTTCGCTCCCGGTGCCTCGCGTGAGGCCACCGCGGGGGCGCTGGTCGCCGTCGTCGGGGTCCTCGCTGTGCAGGCCGTGTCGGGGCTGGCGGGCATGCTCGGCACGAGCCTGTACATCGGTCCGTTCGCGTTCCACGGCGGGCAGAACATCGTGCTCGAGTTCGCCACCGCCGTGTTCCTCAGCCCGTTCCCGTTCTACCTCGGTACGTTCCTCACCCTGGCGTTCCTGACGCCCGTGATGCGACGCAGCGCGCTGCCCGTGGTGCTGCTCCGAGCGGTGCTCGGCGGGGCTGGGGGCACCGTCGCGCTCGCGCTCGTCGGGGTCTTCACCGGCGCCTACGGGGCGACCGGCGACGGCCCCCGCGCGCTCGTGACCGACGTCCTGACGAACCCGGTCCAGCGGGGTGTGCCCCTGACCGCGATGCTGCTCGCCGGCGTCACCGTGGCGTGGCTCTGGCTCGGTCGTCCGCGTGCTGCGGCCGGACCCGCAGCGCGACGCGCCGGTGCGCCGGGCACCCCGGGGACCGTGCGGCCCGCCGACGCGGTGCCGCCGCCCGCGTTCGGGCAGCAGCAGCCGCCGCGGCCGCCGGCCGACCAGTGGGGTCCGCCGCGCCGCTGACGCGACCACACGCCGGACAGCAGGCCGAGCGCGGGCCCGCACCGCGCCTCCCGTCCGTCGCCCGCCCTGGTCGCGACCTGTTCCGCGCGGTGCCGTGACTCGCCGTCCGGAATCGCCGAGGTGACACATCAGCTCGGCCTGGCCCGTCGAGGTTCCGAACTTCCGGAACCTCGACGGGCCCGACGGAGCGCTCAGTGGGCGCGCTTGTCGCGCTGTGCGACCCGCAGACCGCTCTGGATCAGGCGCAGGACGAGTTCGCGACCCGACACCGCGTGGGCGCCGAGCGCGACGAGTTCGTCGTACCGCGCGAGGGGCACGTCGTAGTGGTCGTGGTCGAACGCTCGCCGCGGCACGCCCGCACGCGCAGCGAACTCGTGGAGTTCCGCGTACGATAGGTCACTGACGAGGTGCGACCACACGGTTTCGTGTGCGGGCCACGTCGGCGGGTCGATCAACACGGTCACTCCGACAGACTACGTGTGTCGTGCGTTTGACCGGACCCGTGGGCATCGAGTATTCTCGATCCCTGGTGTCAACGGGCGGTTCTGCCTGTGTCGTCGATCTCCAGTCCGACTGGGCGGATCGCGCCTGGGCGCCCGAGACTTCCCTCAAGCAGATTCAGTAAGGATTCCACGTGGTTTACGCAGTAGTGCGCGCCGGCGGCCGTCAGGAGAAGGTCGAGGTCGGCACGATCATCACCATCGATCGCGCCAAGGCCGATGACCAGGGCAACATCGAGCTCGCGCCCGTGCTCCTCGTGGACGGTGACTCCATCACCTCCGCCGCGTCCGACCTGGCCAAGGTGACCGTGACCGCCGAGGTGCTCGAGGACCTCCGCGGCAAGAAGGTCATCATCCAGAAGTTCAAGAACAAGACCGGGTACAAGAAGCGCCAGGGTTTCCGCGCTGACCTGACCCGCGTCAAGATCACCAAGATCGCGTAAGGGAGCTCCTCATGGCACACAAGAAGGGTGCGAGTTCCACTCGCAACGGTCGCGACTCGAATGCCCAGCGCCTCGGCGTGAAGCGCTTCGGTGGCGAGGTCGTCAACGCCGGTGAGATCATCGTCCGCCAGCGCGGCACGCACTTCCACCCGGGCGCGAACGTCGGCCGCGGTGGCGACGACACGCTGTTCGCCCTGGCCGCTGGCTCGGTCGAGTTCGGCACCAAGGGTGGCCGTAAGGTCATCAACATCGTCAACGCGTAGTACCCACTACAAGCGCCACTGACGACATCGTCGCTGCGAGAGCGGCTGACGACGCAAGACTCAGGAGGAGGGGCAGGCCGCGTGCCTGCCCCTCCTTCCCATTTCTACGAAAGTGTGAACAACCGATGGCGACGTTCGTCGACGACGTGATCCTGCACCTCAGCGCGGGGAACGGCGGCAACGGCTGCGTGTCCGTTCGTCGCGAGAAGTTCAAGCCGCTGGCCGGCCCGGACGGTGGCAACGGTGGTGACGGTGGCGACATCGTGCTCGTCGCCGACCCCCAGGTCACCACCCTGCTCGGCTACCACCGCTCACCGCACCGCTCGAGCCGCAACGGCCAGCCGGGCATGGGCGACATGCGCAGCGGCATCTCCGGCGAGGTGCTCGAACTCCCCGTGCCCGTCGGCACCGTCGTCTACGAGGACAACGGCGACCTGCTCGCCGACATGACCGAACCCGGCATGCGCGTCGTCGTGGCCCAGGGCGGTCAGGGCGGCCTCGGCAACGCGGCACTCGCCACCACCAAGCGCAAGGCGCCCGGCTTCGCGCTGCTCGGCACCGAGGGCGAGTCCGGCGACGTCCGGCTCGAGCTCAAGACCATCGCCGACGTCGCACTCGTCGGGTACCCGAGCGCCGGCAAGTCCTCGCTCATCGCCGCGGTCTCCGCCGCGAAGCCGAAGATCGCGGACTACCCGTTCACCACCCTGACCCCGAACCTCGGCGTCGTCGAGTCCGGCGACGTGCGCTTCACGGTCGCCGACGTCCCCGGCCTGATCGAGGGCGCGTCCGAGGGCAAGGGCCTGGGGCTCGAGTTCCTGCGCCACGTCGAGCGCTGCGAGGTCCTGCTGCACGTGATCGACTGCGCCACGCTCGACCCGGGCCGTGACCCCGTCAGCGACCTCGACGTCCTGCTCGGCGAGCTCGAGCGGTACCCGGTCCCCGAAGGACAGGTCCCGCTCGCCGAACGCCCCCAGCTCATCGCGCTCAACAAGGTCGACGTGCCGGACGCCGCCGAGCTCGCCGCGTTCGTGACGCCGGAGCTCGAGGCCCGCGGCTACCGGGTGTTCTCGATCTCGACCGCATCGCACCAGGGGCTCCGCGAACTGACCTTCGCCCTCGCCGACATCGTCGAGCAGGCCCGCGCGACCGCCGCTGCCGAGCCGGTCCAGGAGCGCATCGTCATCCGCCCGAAGGCCGTCGACGCCAAGGGCGGCTTCACCGTCCGTGCCGAGGGCGGCGAGGAGCACCGCTTCTACCGTGTCCGTGGCGCGAAGCCCGAGCGCTGGGTCCAGCAGACGGACTTCACCAACGAAGAGGCGATCGGCTACCTGGCCGACCGGCTCGCCAAGCTCGGCGTCGAGGACGGCCTGTTCAAGGCCGGTGCCGTCGCCGGGTCGACGGTCGTCATCGGTGGCGACGGCGGCATGATCTTCGACTGGGAGCCCACGCTCACGTCCACCGCCGAGCTCATCACGAGCGCCCGCGGCACCGACGCCCGTGTCGACATGAACATGCGCCCGACCCGCAACCAGCGCCGCGAGGAGTACTTCGAGCGGATGGACGCCAAGGCCGCCGCACGTGCCGAGCTGGAGTCCGAGCGCAAGTCCGGGCTGTGGGCAGACGAGGACGAGGACTGACCCCAGCATGACCGACACGACGTCCGACACGGCACTCGGCCCGGTCGCGTCCCGGAGTGACATACCCCGGGCGCGCCGGATCGTGGTGAAGGTCGGTTCGTCGTCGGTCAGTGGTCCGAACACCGGGCAGATCGGCGCGCTCGTGGACGCCCTCGTCCGGGCCCACGCGCGCGGCACCGAGGTCGTGCTCGTGTCATCCGGTGCGATCGCGACGGGCTTCCCGTTCCTCGGGATCGAAGGGCGGCCGGACGACCTGGCCACGCAGCAGGCGGCCGCGGCCACGGGCCAGAACGTCCTGATGTTCCGGTACCAGCAGCAGCTCGACCGCCACGACGTCATCGCCGCGCAGATCCTGCTGACCGCGGGGGACCTGCAGAACCCGACGCACCGCGTCAACGCCCAGCGCGCGATCGACCGGCTGCTCGCACTGCGGGTGCTGCCGATCGTGAACGAGAACGACACCGTCGCCACGCACGAGATCCGCTTCGGTGACAACGACCGGCTGGCCGCGCTCGTGGCCCGGCTGCTCGGCGCCGACGCGCTCGTGCTGCTGTCGGACGTCGAGGCGCTCTACACCCGCCCGCCCGAGCAGCCCGGTGCGGAGCGCATCGACGAGGTGCCCTTCGGTGACGCCCTGGCTGGCGTGACGTTCGGGTCCACCGGGTCGGCCGGGGTCGGCACCGGGGGCGCGGGCACGAAGGTCGCCGCCGCGCGACTGGCCGCCGAGGCCGGGACGTCGGTGCTCGTGACCGACACGGCGCTGGTGGCCCGCGCGCTGGACGGCGAGCACGTCGGCACCTGGTTCCACGCGGCACCGCGCGCCTGACCGCGCAGGCGGCTGTCGCCCCGGCTCGTCGCTTCCGGCCGACGGTCTGGAGGCCCTGCCCGGCTCCGTCACGCGGCACCCGCGGACCTAGAATCGGTCCATGTCGCTGACCGCCCCCGCACCGACCCTGACCGACACGCTCGTCGCGTCCCGCGCCGCCGCCGGCGTGCTCGCGACGGCCACGACCGCCGCCAAGGACGCCGCGCTGCGCGCGATCGCCGCCTCGGTCCGCGCCTCGGTCGACGACGTGGTGTTCGCCAACCACGCCGACCTGGTCGCGGGTGAGGACGCGGGGCTGTCCTCCGGCCTGCTCGACCGACTGCGCCTGGACCCGGAACGGATCGAGGCACTGGCCGTCGCCGTCGAGCAGGTCATCGGTCTGACGGACCCCGTCGGGGCGTCGGTGCGCGGGTCGGTGCTGCCCAACGGCCTGCAGCTGTCCCAGGTACGGGTGCCGTTCGGCGTCGTCGGTGCCATCTACGAAGCGCGTCCGAACGTCACCGTGGACATCGCCAGCCTGGCGCTCAAGAGCGGCAACGCGGTCGTCCTGCGCGGGGGGTCCGCCGCCGAGCGCACGAACGCGGTCCTGGTCGCGTGCATCCAGGACGCGGTGGCGTCGGTCGGGCTGCCGCGTGCGCTCGTCCAGACCATCGACCCGCTCGGTCGCGCCGGGGCCACCGAGCTCATGCGCGCCCGGGGCATGGTGGACGTCCTCATCCCGCGGGGGAGCGCCTCGCTCATCCAGACGGTGGTCACCGAGTCGCAGGTCCCCGTGATCGAGACCGGTGCCGGCGTCGTGCACGTCTTCCTCGACGCCTCGGCCCCGCTCGACCGCGCCGTCGACATCGTCCTCAACAGCAAGGTCCAGCGGCCGAGCGTGTGCAACGCCCTCGAGACGCTGCTCGTCCACCGCGACGCGGCCGAGCGGCTGCTCCCGACCCTCGCCGCACGCCTGCGGGCCGCCGGCGTGACCCTGCGCGGTGACGACGCGACCCGTGTGCTCGTGCCGGGGGTCCTCCGTGCGACCGAGGCGGACTGGGCGACCGAGTCGATGGACCTGGACCTGTCGATCCGGGTGGTGGCGGACGTCGACCAGGCGATGGCCCACATCGCCGAGTTCTCCACCCACCACACCGAGTCGATCGTGACGAACGACGTCGACACCGCGGAGCGATTCCTGGCCGCGGTGGACTCGGCGGTGGTCATGGTGAACGCCTCGACGCGGTTCACCGACGGCGGCGAGTTCGGCTTCGGCGCCGAGGTCGGCATCTCCACGCAGAAGCTGCACGCACGCGGCCCGATGGGGCTGCCGGAGCTGACCAGCACGAAGTGGGTCGTGCGCGGACAGGGCCAGATCCGCGGCTAGACTGACCTGCAGCTTTCCTCGATCGATCGGAGCATCGCACCATGACCCTCATCGCCGAAGCCGCCGAGCACGCCTCGGGGGTCCCCGCGTTCATCTTCCCGGTCGTGGCTGCTGCGTTCTTCACGTTCCTCGGGTTCGTGACCTGGTCCTTCCGTGACGTGGCCTACCGCCACTCGAACAAGTTCGAAGCGACCCGCACCCACGAGACCGGTGTGGACGAGTTCGGCCACACGAAGATCTGACGCGCCGCTCGATGCTCGAGAGCTCGGGGCGGCCGCGCATCGGCGTGATGGGCGGCACGTTCGACCCCATCCACCACGGCCACCTGGTGGCCGCGTCCGAAGTCGCGAAGTCGTTCGACCTGGACGAAGTGGTGTTCGTCCCCACCGGACAGCCCTACATGAAGTCCGGCGTCACGGATGCTGAACACCGCTACCTGATGACGGTCATCGCGACCGCGTCGAACCCGATGTTCACCGTCAGCCGCGTGGACATCGACCGACCGGGCCCGACCTACACGGTCGACACCCTGCAGGACCTGCACGAACAGCGTCCCGATGCCCAGCTCGTCTTCATCTCGGGCGCAGACGCCGTCCAGCAGATCGTCGACTGGAAGGACCATGATGGGCTGTGGGACCTCGCGCACTTCGTCGCGGTCACACGTCCGGGTCACAACCTGAGCATCACCGGGCTGCCCGAGCGCGACGTAAGCTTGCTCGAAGTCCCGGCGCTGGCCATCTCGTCGACCGACTGTCGCAACCGGGTGCGACGCGGGAACCCCGTGTGGTACTTGGTCCCGGACGGCGTCGTCCAGTACATCACCAAGCACCATCTGTATCGGAGCGTTGCATGAGTCCGTCCGACGCGCAGCCGCCACTGTCGCGGCGCCAGGCGCGCGAGCGTGAGCGCGCCGCCTCGGCAGGCGCGCAGCCCGTGACCCCGCCCCCGACCGTCGCCACCCCGGCGCCGGGTGCCACCGACAGCGGTCGGCGTCGACCGGGATCCCACGTGGCTCCCGCAGCCCCCGCGCCGGCGCAGTCCTCGGTGCGCCCGCAGTCGGCCGCTGGTGCCGTTCCCGTCGCGCCGCTGCCGCAGGGCGTCCCCGACCTGCCCCCGGCGTCCGCGACCGAGATCGTGCCCGGCACCGGTGGACTCACCCGTCGGCAGATCCGTCTGATGCGCGAGGCCGAGGACCAGGCCGTGCGTCCCGTCCCGCTGCAGAACCCCACGCCGCAGTCGTCCGACCGCACCGTGCAGGACGTCCTGGGGACCGTGGCGTCGCTGCAGGACGACGGCGGTCGAGCGGTGCCCGCGCCGGACGCGTCGATGCCGGCGTTCGCCCCGACGCCGCCGGAGCCCGCCGCTGCCGAGCCGACTCCTGCCCAGACCATGTCCGCCGCTGCCGAGCCGACCCCTGCCGACCCCGCCGCTGCCGAGCACGAGTCGCCTTCGGCCGAGACTCCGCTGCCCGCTCCGGTGCGCCACGAGCCGACCACGGTGCCGTCGGACTGGCAGGAGCCCGCCGCCGAGGTCACCGAGCTCGACCCGGCCGCCGTCGAACAGGCCACGTCGGCCGACGGCTCCCCGGACGCGATCGAGCCGCTCGAGGCCGCTGCCGCGCACGCCGAGGAACCCCGTCGTCACCGCTCCACCTGGGCGCCCCAGTCCGAGGACGACGTCGACCCGGTCGACCTCGCAGAGCCCGGTCCGGACCGTGCCGCCGCGGCACCCGGGGTGTTCCCGCTGACGCTCGACTCCGACGACGACGCGGACACGAACGAGGTCCCGGTCCAGCAGGACGAGCCCGGTGTGGCCTTCCGCCGCCCGGTCGAGCCGAAGCCGCTCACGACCGCGTTCGAACCGCCCGTCGGGCACTGGTCGACGCAGGCGCACGACTCCAACGACGCCGAGGTCCACGACGAGGAGACCGGCACGCGCCGTGTCGCCGAGACCCGCAGCAACGCGATCGTCCTGCCCTCTGCAGCGCTGGCGGACCCGACCGGTGCGCTGAACGCCACCGGCGAGGTCATCCTCACCGGCTCGATCGACCTGCCGGCGTCCCTGTCCTCGACCGGGTCGCACCGGCCGATCGACGGCGCCGAGGTCGACCGGCTCCTCGAGCAGCACGACGAGCAGCCCGAGACCGACGCCAGCCCCGTCCGTGCCAGCCGCGCGGTCTCCAGCCACACGTCCACGCGCCAGGTGGTGCTCGCCGCGGCGAAGCCCAAGGAGTCCCGCCTGCCGATGTTCCTGCTGATCACCGTCGGGGCCATCTGCGTCGCGGCGGCAGCGGTCATCGTGGTGGCGCTCGTGTCGACGAACTTCTTCGGGTCCTGACCGGTCCCGATCCGCTCCCTCGCCGCCGTCGGTGGCGTGGCCTATGATCATGTCGCGTCCGGCACCCGGCTGGACGACAACCGGAAGGACTCCGTGACCGCCTCCTCTCGTGCACTGGAACTCACGCAGGTCGCCGCTGGTGCGGCCGACGCCAAGCAGGCCGAAGACCTCGTCGCGCTCGACGTGACCGGCCCACTGCAGCTCACTGACGTGTTCCTGCTCGCCACCGGGCGCAACGAGCGCAACGTGATGGCCATCGCGGACGAGGTCGAGGACCGGATGCTCCAGGCGGGCGCCAAGACCCTCCGTCGCGAAGGTCGGAGCGAGGGCCGGTGGGTCCTCATCGACTTCGGCGACGTCGTCGTGCACGTCTTCCACGAAGAAGACCGGCAGTACTACTCGCTCGAGCGACTCTGGTCGGACTGCCCGACGATCCCGATCCAGGTCGGCGCCGACGCCACGGCGGACGCCACCGCCGAGTAGCGCCCGACGCGCCCGGGGTACGACGTCGATTTCGTGCCCGGGGTCGGCGATGGTGTACGCTGCACTGGTGCCTCGGGGGAACCCGGGGAACGAGTACGGGTCTGTGGCGCAGCTGGTAGCGCACCTGCATGGCATGCAGGGGGTCAGGGGTTCGAGTCCCCTCAGATCCACCCGAACGACACGATCCACCCGAACGACACGATCAGCACGACGAAGCCCCGCTCTCCCGACGGAGAGCGGGGCTTCGTCGTTCGCCGCGCAGTCGCGCCGCTACGCTGAGCGCATGAGCGCACAGACGACGGCGACCGGCGCGCCCCTCTCCGGCACGCACCTGACCCTCTCCGCCGCCGGGTACACCGCCGAGATCGCGACCGTCGGGGCCACGCTCCGCGTCCTGCAGCACGCGGACCGCGACCTGGTCGTGCCGTTCGACGCCGACCAGGTCCGTCCGGCCTTCCGCGGCGCCGTGCTGGCCCCGTGGCCGAACCGGGTCGTCGACGGCCGATACACCTTCGACGGCCAGGAGCACGAGCTGGCCCTCACCGAGCCGAAGCGCTCCCATGCCCTGCACGGACTCGTCGCCTGGACCGACTTCGACGTCGAGTCCGTCGCGCCCGACCGGGTCGTGCTCTCCACGACGATCGCGGCGCAGGAGGGCTACCCCTTCCGCGTGGTCGTCCGGGTCGAGTACCGCATCGACGACGCGGGCCTGCACACGACGGTGACCGGCACGAACACGAGCGACGCTCCGGCGCCGTGGGGGACCGGCCCGCACCCGTACCTGGTCGGCGGCGCGGGCACGGTCGACGACTGGACGCTGACGTTGCCCGCCTCCCAGGTCCTCGAGGTCACCCCGGACCGGCTGATCCCGACCGACCTGGTGCCGGTGCACGACGAGTTCGACCTGCGCACGCCGACCCCGATCGGCACGCGGTTCATCGACCACGCCTTCACCGGCTTCGACCGCGACGCCGAGGGCACCGCGACGATCACCCTGACCGCGGCCGACGGGCACGGCGTGCGCATGACGTTCGGCGCCGAGTGCCCCTGGGCGCAGGTGCACACGGCCGACCACGTCGTCCCCGAGTTCCACCGCGTCGGGCTGGCCGTCGAGCCGATGACCTGCGCGCCCGACGCCTTCAACGCCGGTGCGGACGCGGGCCTGGTCGTGCTCGCTCCCGGCGCCGCACACGCCGCCTCGTGGACGATCCAGGCCGTCTGACACCGCGGATCGCCTCGCGCCGCCTGTCTGCGATCGACCTGGCCGCACTCGCAGCCGCGCAGCGGGCGGAGTTCGTCTGGCTCGACTCCTCCCTGCCCGAGGGTGCTCCGCCGCGGGCGCGGGCCCGTGCGCGGTGGTCCGTCCTGGCGCCCTGTGACGGCCCGTTCGCGACACGCTTCCGACATGAGGGCCGGCGGGCGTTCCTCGACGTGCCGGCTGCGGCATCGTCGTGGTTCGGCACGAGCCGCACCGAGGAGCGTCCGGCCTTCGCCGTCCTCGCCGACCTGCTCGACGCCACGCCGACGCTCGACGAGCCCCTGCCCGGACTCGGCTTCGCCCTGGGGTGGGTCGGGTACCTCGGGTACGAACTCGGCCGCGAGTCCGACGGCGTCGACCGGACCGCGGACGGCCACCCGGACGCGGACCTGCGGTTCGTCGACCGCGCGGTCGTCGTCCGCGACGACGGGGCCGCCTGGGCGTTCGCCCTGGTGACCGAGGCCGAGCCGCAGGCGACGGCGGAGAACCGGGCGTGGCTCGCGGCGGTGCCGGACCTGCGGACCGCGAGCGGCGGGACGGACGCCGCCCCGGGCCTCCCGTCCGGTGTGGTGGCGACCGGTCGCGTCACGCGCGCCGCCCACGAACTCTCGGTCGACGCGTGCCGCGCCGAGATCCGCGACGGCAACGCGTTCCAGGTGTGCCTGACGACCGCCTTCGGCCTGCCGGCGGACGGACGGGAGGCCCGGGCCGGCTCCGACACGGACCTGCAGCTGGTCGAGTACCTGCGGATGCGTGCGGCGGACCCGGTGCCGTTCGGTGCGTACCTGCGGCTCGGCGTGCTGCGTGTGGCGAGCCGGTCGCCGGAGCGGTTCCTGCGGATCGGGGCGGACGGGACGGTGGTGGCGGAGCCGATCAAGGGGACCCGGCGGCGGGACCTGGACCCGACGACGGACGCGGCGGTCCGGGCGGAGCTCGCGTCGAGCGGCAAGGACCGCGCCGAGAACGTCATGATCGTCGACCTGCTGCGGAACGACCTGCTGCGGACGGCGGAGCCGGGGTCGGTGCACGTGGACCGGCTGTGCGAGGTCGAGACCTACGCCAGCGTGCACCAGCTCGTCTCGACGATCGGGGCCCGGGTGGTGGCGGGGACCTCGCGGGCCGAGGTCGTGCGCGCCGCGTTCCCGCCGGGGTCGATGACGGGCGCGCCGAAGCCGAGCGCGATGGCGATCGCGGACCGCCTCGAGGGGGCGCCGCGCGGGGTGTACGCGGGGGCATTGGGGTACTTCTCGGCGAGCGGCGCGGTCGACCTGTCGGTGGTGATCCGCACACTGGTGACGGTGGTGGGTCCTGGTGCTGGTGTCGTGGTGTCGCGGTCGTTCGGGGCCGGCGGGGCGGTGACCTGGTCGTCGGTCGCGGCGGACGAGGCGGACGAGGTCGAGACGAAGACCCGCTCGGTGCTCGGCAGTCTGGGGGTCGTCGCGGACTGGTAGCCGCCACCCGCGGGGTGCTGCGCGCTGGGTGTTCCACGCTGTGGCCGCCACGCGCGGTGTCGAACAGGTGTTCGACGCCGATGTCGGACGCAGTTGACATCATCGAACACATGTTCGAATATGAGGGCATGCAGACGGCGGCGGCACTCCTGACGACCGACTCCGACCGGGGTGACCGGGGCGACCGGAGCGGACGGGGCGGTCCGGCACGCGGTCGTGCCGGACACGCCGGTGGGCTGCGGGGGAGCGACCCGCTGGGTGACGCACGGGCGGCGCTCGAGCGCATCACGACGTTGCGGTCCCGGGTCTCGGACATGGAGTCCACCCGGGTCGACACCGCTGGGCTCCCCACGGCGCCGGCGCTCGCACCGCTGCTGCCGGGCGGGGCGATCCGTGCGGGCGGCACGTACGCGGTGCCCGAGTCGGTGCTGCTGGCGATGACCATGCTGCAGGCGGCATCGGCGGCGGGGGCGTGGTGCGCGGTCGTGGGGGTGCCGTCCTTCGGGGTGGAAGCAGCAGCCGCTGCCGGGATCGACCTGGAACGGCTCGTCCTGGTGCCCGACCCGGGCGACCAGTGGCTCGCAGTGACCGCGGCGATGGCCGACGTCGCCCAGGTGGTCCTGACCCGCCCGCTCGGTCGGGTCGTCCCCGGCGACGTGGCCCGGCTGTCGGCACGGCTGCGGCAGCGCGGTGGCGCCCTCGTCGCGCTCGGGTCGTGGCCGGGGGCCGACGTCACGCTGCGGGTCACGTCGTCGACGTGGAGCGGCATCGGGCAGGGCCACGGCCACCTGACCGAACGGCGCGCCACCGTGACGGCGACCGGCCGTGCCGGGGCGATGCGTCCGGTCAGCACCGAGATGCTGCTGCCCGCGGCCGACGGCGCCGTCCGCGCGGCCGTCACCGCGCCGGTGGCGCTGCCCGGCGGTGGGTCGGGCGTCTCGCTCGTCCCCGACCGCACGCTGCAGCCCGTGGCGGTGGCGTCGTGATCGCGCGGGGGCGTGTCCGGGCGGATGCCCTCGTCCGTGGTGGCGGTGCGCTGCCCGAGCCGCCGCCCACCCGCACCGTCGTGCTGTGGTGCCCGGACTGGCCGGTGATCGCCGCGGCACGCGCTGCCGGCTCTCCGCCCGAGCAGCCGTTCGCCGTGGTGGCGAAGGGCCTGGTGTTCGCGAGCTCGGCGTCGGCCAGGCAGCACGGGGTCGTCCGGGGCCTCCGGATCCGTGAAGCCCAGGCGCGCTGCCCCGAGCTCGTCGTCCAGCCGTACGACGACGCCCTCGACCACCGTGCGTTCGAACCGGTCATCCGCGCAGTCGAGGCCGCGGTCCCCGGGGTCGAAGTCGTGCGCCCCGGCACCCTCGCACTCCGGTCGCGGGGACCGGCGCGCTACTACGGCGGCGAACGCGCGGCGGCGGCGACCCTGGCCGGCATCGCGGCCGACCACGGGGCGCCCCTGGTCCGTGCCGGCGTGGCGGACACCCCGTTCGCTGCGGAACAGGCCGCCCGGGCCCGTCCGGTCCGCCCCGGTGAGCGGGTGCGGATCGTGCCGGTCGCTGGGTCGGCCGGGTTCCTGGCGGGGCTGCCGCTCGGGGTGCTCGGCGACCCGGAGCTGGCGACCGTGCTCGACCGGCTCGGCATCACCACCCTGGGGGAGTTCGCGTCGCTCAGCGACGAGCAGGTCCGTGACCGGTTCGGGGTGCCGGGGGCGTTCCTGCACCGGCTGGCCGGGGGGCGCGACCCGCGGGAGATCGCTGCGCGCGAGGTCCCGCCCGAACTCCGGGTGGAAGCCTCGTTCGAGCCGCCGCTCGACCGCGCCGACCAGATCGCGTTCGCGTTCCGCCGTTCCGCCGACGACTTCGCCGCACGGCTGCGGGCAGCGGGACTCGTCGCCACCACCATCCGTGTCGGCATCGTCGACGAGCGGGACATCCTGCTCGAACGGACCTGGGCGCACCCGCGGTGGTTCGACGCCGCCGACGTGGTCGACCGGGTGCGGTGGCAGCTCGCCGGTGGGGTCGACCCCACCGGGCTCGAGGCACCGGTGACCTCGGTCGTGCTCGACCCGGTCGCCGTCGACGACGTTGCGAACCACGAGCGCGGGCTCTGGGGTTCCGGGCCGGACGAACGTGTCCACCACGGGCTCGCCCGCATCCAGGGCATGGTCGGCCACGACGGCGTGGTCAGTCCGCGGATCGGCGGCGGGCGGACCCTGTCCGAGCGCATCGTGCTGGTGCCGTGGGGGGACGCCCCACCCGGGGGCGAGCGTGCCCTGGCGACCGTGCGCGAGCGCCCGTGGCCCGGCCGGCTGCCCGGACCGCCACCGGCGACGGTGCTCGAGCGCCCGCGGCCGGTCGACGTCGTCGCGGTGGACGGCACGAGCGTCGACGTCGACGAGCGCGGCGTGCTGTCGGGCGTCCCCGAGCGGTTCCGGGCCGAGGGCGACCGCGGTGGGGGCTTCGGCGCGGTGACGGCGTGGGCCGGGCCGTGGCCGCTGGTCGTGCGCTGGTGGGAAGCGGGCGGTCGGCGGCTCCACCGCCTGCAGCTCGTCGACGCCGACGGCCGTGCCTGGTACCTCGTGCTGGCCGACCACCGCTGGTGGGCCGAGGCGGTCGCGACGTGACGATGACGATGACGACGAAGGGGGCCTGATGGGCTACAGCAACCCGCCGATCCCGTGGTCGGAGTTCGAACGCGCGCTGTCCGACAAGCGGAGCCCGGGGTCCTCGCACGCCGGCGACGGTGGCGACAGCCCGGCGTGGTCCCGCAAGCGCGAGCCGTACGCGCCCGCCGAACCCCTGGGCGGCGACACCGTCGGCCCGGGGACGGTGCCGTACGCCGAGCTGCACGCGCACTCGACCTTCAGCTTCCTCGACGGTGCCAGCCAGCCCGAGCACCTCTTCGAGGAAGCCGCCCGACTGCGCCTGCACGCCCTGGCGCTCACCGACCACGACGGACTGTACGGCGCCGCGCGGATGGCCGAAGTCGCCGAGGCGTACCCGGGCGTCGGCACCGTGTACGGCACCGAGCTCTCCCTCGGGCTGACGGCACCGCAGAACGGCGTCCCCGACCCCGAGGGCTCGCACCTGCTGGTCCTGGCCGACGGGCAGGACGGCTACCACCGCCTGGCCGGGGCGGTCACGAGCGCCCACCTGGCCGCGGGCTCCGAGAAGGGCCGTCCGCGCTACGACCTCGACGACCTGGCCGCCCGCGCGGACGGGCACTGGCAGGTGCTGACCGGCTGCCGCAAGGGCACCGTCCGCCAGGCGCTCGAGCACGGGGGCGAGTCGGCCGCCGAGACCGCGCTGCGCGCCCTGCTCGACCGGTTCGGCAGCGGCAACGTGGTCGTCGAGCTGCTCGACCACGGCGACCCGCTCGACAGCGCCCGGAACGACGTGCTGGCCACGCTGGCGGCTCGGCACGCCCTGCCGCTGGTCGCGACGGGCAACGTCCACTACGCCACCCCCGACCGGTTCCCGGTGGCGACGGCCCTGGCCGCGGTGCGCGCCCGGCGCAGCCTCGACGAGCTCGACGGGTGGCTGCCGGCGGCCGACACGGCGCACCTGCGCTCGGGTGCCGAGATGGCCAGGCGGTTCGCGCGCTACCCGGGGGTGGTCGAACGTTCCGTCGAGATCGCGGACCGGGTGGGCTTCCGGCTGAAGACGGTGAAGCCCGGGCTGCCGGACCTGGACGTCCCCGACGGGCACACGGCGATGTCGTGGCTGCGCGAGCTCACCTGGACGGGGGCACGCCGCTTCTACCCGGGCAGCGCTGACGGCGTGGACCCGCACAAGCGCGCCCGCATCGAACGCGAACTCGCCGTCATCGAGGACAAGCACTTCCCCGGCTACTTCCTGATCGTGCGGGACATGGTGCAGTTCGCCCGCAGTCGGGGCATCCTCTGCCAGGGGCGGGGCTCGGCGGCGAACTCGGCCGTGTGCTACCTGCTCGAGATCACCGCGGTGGACTCGATCCGCTACGGGCTGCCCTTCGAGCGGTTCCTGTCGGCGATGCGCGACGAAGAGCCCGACATCGACGTGGACTTCGACTCCGACCGACGCGAAGAAGTGATCCAGTACGTCTACGACAAGTACGGCCGGTACAACGCCGCGCAGGTCGCGAACGTCATCACCTACCGGCCGAAGGGCGCGGTCCGCGACATGGCGAAGGCCCTCGGGCACAGCCCCGGGCAGCAGGACGCCTGGTCGAAGCAGGTCGAGCGGTGGGGGTCGGTGACCGAGAGCCAGGACCACGACATCCCCGACGCCGTGGTCGGACTCGCCAGCGACGTGCTGGGCTTCCCGCGGCACCTCGGCATCCACTCGGGCGGCATGGTGCTGACCGACCGTCCCGTGGGCGAGGTCGTGCCGATCGAGCACGCCCGGATGGACGGCCGCACGGTGCTCCAGTGGGACAAGGACGACTGCGCGTACATGGGGCTCGTGAAGTTCGACATGCTCGGCCTCGGCATGCTCGCGGCGCTGCAGTACGCGTTCGACCTGGCAGCCGAGCACTGCGGGGAGCGCTGGGAGATGCACTCCATCCCAAAGGAGGAACAGGGCGTCTACGACCAGCTCTGCCGCGCGGACACGATCGGGGTGTTCCAGGTCGAGTCCCGCGCGCAGATGGGCACGCTGCCCCGGCTGCTGCCACGGCGGTTCTACGACCTGGTGATCGAGGTGGCGCTGGTCCGCCCGGGGCCGATCCAGGGCGGCGCCGTGCACCCGTACATCCGCCGTCGTACGGGCGAGGAACCGATCACCTACATGCACCCGTCGCTGGAACCGGTGCTCGAACGGACCCTGGGCGTCCCGCTGTTCCAGGAGCAGCTCATGCAGATGGCGATCGCCGTCGGCAACTGCTCCGGGGACGACGCCGACCTGCTGCGACGGGCGATGGGGTCCAAGCGTGGCCTCGAGAAGATCGACCGGCTCCGGGACAAGCTCTACGCGGGGATGGCGGACAACGGCATCCACGGGGCCGATGCCGACGCGATCTACGCCAAGATCCAGGCGTTCGCGAACTTCGGCTTCGCGGAGAGCCACTCGATCAGCTTCGCCCTGATCGTCTACGCCAGCGCGTGGATGCGGCTGCACTACCCCGGGGCGTTCCTGGCGGCGTTGCTCCGGGCCCAGCCGATGGGGTTCTACTCGCCCCAGACGCTGGTGGCCGACGCACGGCGACACGGCGTGCAGGTGCTCCGGCCGGACATCCTGCGCTCGGGCGTGGACGCGACGCTCGAGCCGATCCCGGGCGCTGGCGCTGGCGATCCAGGGTCGGGTGGCGACGGAGGGCCGGGTGGCGACGCAGTGCCGGGTGGCGACGCAGGGTCGGGTGACGACGCCTGCCTGGCCGCCGAGCAGCCGCCCGTGCTGCCGTTCGACAAGGCACTGCCCGACGACACCGCCCGGCACCGGCGGGACGCGGGCTCGGCCGTGCGGCTGGGACTGGCCGAGGTGGCGTCCCTCGGGCGGAAGACGGCCGAGCGCATCGTCGCCGAGCGGGACGCGCACGGACCGTTCACGGACATGTCCGACCTGGCCCGCCGGGTCGGGCTGACGACGGCGCAGCTCGAGGCCCTGGCCGCGGCCGACGCGTTCGCCCCGTTCGGCGTGGACCGCCGCGGCGGGATGTGGTCGGCGGCGCAGGCAGCAGCGGAGCGACCGGACCAGCTGCCCGACACCCAGGTCGTCGTCCAGCCGCCGTTGTTCGGGCAGATGACGAGCGGCGACGTCCTGATCGCCGACATGTGGTCGACCGGCATGACCACCGACGACCACCCGGTGTCGCACGTGCGCGGACGGCTCAACGCGAAGCGGGTGCTCAGCGTGGACGACCTGGCGACGGCGGAGACCGGACGGCGGATCGAGGTCGGCGGCATCGTGACGCACCGGCAGCGTCCGGCGACGGCCTCGGGCATCACGTTCCTCAACGTCGAGGACGAGACCGGTCTGGTCAACGTGATCTGCAGCGTGGGTGTGTGGGGGCGGTACCGGCGCGTGGCGCGGGAGTCGCCGGCGGTGGTGGTGCGGGGGATCCTCGAACGCTCGCCCGACGGGGTCGTCAACGTGGTGGCCGACCGCATCGAGCACCTGCCCCTGGCGGTCCGGACACGCTCCCGCGACTTCCAGTGACGCACGCGCCGGTGGTACTGCGCCGGCGGCACCGAGGCGGTGGCGCCGAGACGCACTGCGCCGACGGCGCCTCGTCCGCTCAGCGCGCGGCGGGGACCCGCACCGTGACCTCGAGGCCACCCGACCGCACGTTCCGCAGCGATGCCGTGCCGCCGGCGCGCTCGGCGACGGCCCGCACGATCGCCAGGCCCAGGCCGGAGCCACCGGGCAGGGGGATCACCCCGGTCGCCGGGTCGGGCGCCGGGCGGGACTTCCGCGCCTCGTCCGGGCGGGTGAAGCGGTCGAACGCCACCGGGACGAACGTCTCCGGCACGCCGGGCCCGTCGTCCGTGACCTGCAGCTCACCGACGTCGCCGTCGGTGCGCCAGGTCACCAGGATGCCGCCGCCACGGGGGAGCGCCGCCACGGCGTTGCCGGCGATGTTCGTCACGAGCTGCGCCATGCCGCCGGTGTCCAGGTGGTACTGCGGCTCGTCGGTCTCGTGCGGACCGGGCTCCGGCGGTTCGAGGTCGAAGTCGACGGTCACGTCCTTCGTGCTGGCGATCAGTCGGACCCGGTCGACGGCGGCCATGACCTCGTCACCCAGGTCCGACCAGGCCGTCAGCGGGCGCTGGTCGCCGTCCTCGGAGCGGCGTTCGGACTCCTCGATGCGAGAGAGCGTCAGCAGGTCGTTCGCCAGGCGCGACAGCCGGGCGACGTTGTTCTTCGCGCGTTCGATGTGCCCCGCCAGGGCCTCGGCGTCGTCGGCGTCGAGCGAGGCGAGGTCGAGCTGGGTGGTCAGGATGGCCAAGGGGGTTCGGAGCTCGTGGCTGGCGTCGGAGACCATCTGCCGCTCGCGTTCGGTGGCCTGACGGGTTCGGGCGAGGAACGCGTTCAACGTCGTGGCCAGGGATGCCAGCTCGTCCTGGGCTGGCCCGACGGGCAGCTCGGCGCGCTCGGGCGCCACCGACAGGCGTTCGGCCTCCCGCCGCATCCGGTTGACGGGGCGCAGCGCCGCGGTGGCCAGCACCCACGACGCGATCCCGAACGCCACCAGGATCGCGAGTCCGGTGATCGAGAGCGTGGTGGTCAGGTCGTCGACGACGATCGCCTCGGCCTGGGAGTTGCGAGCGGCGACGACCGTCCACCGACCGGCGCCGTTCACCGGGTGCTCAACGACCACCCGGTACTCGGATCCGGAGACGTCGATGACACGCGTACCGGCCTCGGTCGACCGCAGGCTCCCCAGCGCCCGCTCGACGCGGGTCGGCATCGACGAGAGCTTGATCTCCCCGGTGGGGGAGACCACGGCGACGAGTTGGGCGTTCCCGGGGGGTGAGAGCTCGGGCTGGCTGTCGACCTCGAGCGTGGCGACGTAGGGGTCGGCGTCCGCATCGAGGAGCGTGCGGGTGGCCGACGCGACGACGCTCACGACGCTGAAGCGCATCACGAGGACGAGGAGCACGATCACCACGGCGGCGATGGCCGTCGAGCCGATCGTGATCCGCGACCGCAGGGAGAGCAGGCGGAGCGGCCTGAGGAGACGCATCAGCGGTCGCGGACGGGCGTGTCAGGAACCGATGAGGTCGAGGCGGTAGCCCCGGCCACGCACGGTGGAGATCGCGACGGTGGCCTCGTGCGAGGTCAGCTTCTTGCGCAGGTACGAGATGTACTGCTCGACGACGTTGGGGTCGACGTGCTGCGAACCGTCCCAGACCTCTTCGAGGATCTTCGGCCGGTCGACGACCGTGCCGACGGAACGGGCGAGCAGTCGGAGCAGTGCGAACTCGGTCGGGCTGACGGCGACGCGCTGGCCCTGGATCGAGACCCGGCGGGCCTCGGAGTCGATGGCGACGTCGCCGACCTCGATGGTGCGCGGAGCGCCGGTGGCCTCGCGGCGACCGAGGGCACGCAGACGAGCGGTGAGCTCGGCGAAGGCGAACGGCTTGGTGAGGTAGTCGTCGGCACCGGCGTCGAGTCCGAAGACGCGGTCGTCGACCGCGTCGCGCGCGGTGACCAGCAGGATGCGGACCGGGTCCTCGCGTTCGCGGATCCGTCGAGCGAGCTCGAAGCCGGACATGCCGGGCATCATCACGTCGACGACCGCCAGGTCGAAGCCCTGCTCGCCGAGCGCGATGAGCGCCTCGACGCCGTTCTCGACCGCCGTGACCCGGTACCCCTCGGCAGCGAGTCCGCGTTCCATGAGGGCGCGCATCTCGTCGTCGTCCTCGACCACCAACAACCGCATAGTGGACCTCCTCGGACCCACTCTGGCATCGAACGGGCCGATCGTGGCGTTCCCACGGTGATCCCGACTGAATCTCGTCTCAGCACGGAGCCCGGGGCCCTCCGTGGGGACCCACGATCGAGGGACATGAGCGAGCGCTCAGCGGTTGGTATGATCCGGCCTGGACGCTGTACCCGACAGACCGTCCTGTCTCTGGGGGACCCATGACCGACCGACCCGATCACCCGGCCATCGCTCGACTCCGCGTCGAGCTCGATGCAGCGTGGAAGGGCATGCGCACGCTCGCCGAGGTCGACGACGACCTGCGGGAGCGCATCATCGCCGAGCTGCGCGCCGCGGTGCCGGACGTGGCTGGGCGTGCTGCGCACGAAGCCGGGGAAGCGGCGGCGGTCGCCGAGATCCGTCGGTTCGCCGACGACGACGTGGACGGGTCGGAGTCGTCGACCTGCGAGATCTGGGGCGAGATCGTCGACACCGCGTCGGTGGCCGCCACCGCCGGCCGCGCCTGACCGCGACGCACACCGCCGCCGACCGGGCCCGACAGCGACGCACGCCACCGCCGGCCGCGCCTGACAGGCTCGCACCCGCACCCGCACCC
>NZ_MJGI01000006.1:132988-236470 GCF_001864835.1 Curtobacterium sp. MCBA15_001
CGCACCCGCACCCGCACCCCCACCCGCACCCGCGCCCAGCGGTCAGTCGTCCTCGCCGAGCAGTTCCTCACGCACGCGGCGCACGTCCTCGAGCAGCGCGCCGATCAGGATCCAGTGCCGTGAGTTCGGCCGGATCACCTCGAGCGGTGCGGTCAGTGCCGGTCCGTCCGGCATCGCCTCCGGCTCGGCCTCGGACGTCGACGCCAGCTCGGTGGACTCGACCTGTCGGCCCAGTGCGCGCAGGTCCGCGCCGATCCGTGCCAGTTCGGTGGCGATCCGACCGACCATCGGGTCCGAGCGCAGGTCCGGCGCGGTGTTGTCGCGGATCGCCCGCGTCATGCCGGTGACCCGCGTGACCAGGACCCGCAGGTGCTCCGCGACCGCCACGTCGCGCTCGAGGATCGTGCGGTGCCGTCCGCCGCGCGGGTTCATCGTGAGCGACTCCTGCGCCGAGACGAGTGACGCCTCGGCCTGGACGTGCTGCTGTCGGAGCGCCCGGGCCCGGAGCAGTGCCTCGTGCCAGCGGTCCTGGTCCCACCCCTCGGTCAGGCCGATCGCGACCCCCTCGAACGCGGCCGCGGTGTCCCGTGCCAGGCGAGCGACGGCCAGGTGACCCGGGCGGAGCAGCACGGGCGGCACGATGACGGCGTTCACGACGAGCGCGACGACCGCGCCGAGCACGGTCTCGAGGACCCGGTCCGCCGAGTAGTTCGGCGTCACGACCCCCGCGGTCAGGACGAGCATCCCGCTGATGCCCACCTGCGTCGCCGAGGTCGGGGTGAGCCGGAGTGCCCACGCGATGAGGATCGCCACGACGATGACGAGCAGCACCACCCAGACGGCGTCGCCGAGCAGCAGGTGCGCGCCGGTCGCCAGGACCACCCCGAGGACGACGCCGGCGCTCCGTTCGAGGCCCTTCACGAACGACTGGTTGATGCTCGGCTGCACGACGAGCAGCGCTGCGATCGCGGCGAAGGTCGGGAACGGACCCTGGATGAGGAGTCGGCAGAGCAGCACCGCCGCGACCACGGCAACGGCGGTCTTGACCACCTGCAACAGGGGGGTGCGCTTCGAGCTGCGGAGGCGCGCGACCGGGTTCACCTGGCCAACGCTAGCCACGGTCCGCACGCCGAGCCGTGCACGAACGCGACGAATCCCCGTGGACACGGTTGACTGATCTCGTGTGGCCGAATCACGAGCGCGTCATCCCGGAGGCCTTCGTCGGCTCCGGGACCTCCGTCGTGGCCGCACGCGCGCACTCCGTCGAGCCGTCGGGCAACGGCTACCTGTACGGCTACGAGGTGGACACGGTCGACCGGGCCGGCCAGCGCGCCACGGTCCTGACCTACGTCGACACCGGCGGCGCCCACGACCAGAACAGTGCACTCGTCACCGACCCGGCGACGAACGAGCCGGTCTCGGTGTGGGCCTACCCGAACGACCCCGGGTTGCCGGTGCTGCCGCAGGTCACCTACCGCGACGCCGTCGCCGAGCTCCTGACCACGCTCGGGATGCCCGTGACGAACCCGACGTTGACCGTCGCGGCCTACCGTCCGGGCAAGCGGGCCGTCGTCCGGGTCGACGCCCCCGAGGGCACGCTCTTCCTCAAGGTGGTGCGACCCCACCGCGTCGCACCCATCGTCCGGACCCACGAGCAGTTCGTCGCCGCCGGACTGCCGGTGCCCCGCGTGCTCTCGAGCCGCGGCGACGGCCTGCTCGTCCTCGAACGCATCCGGGGCGTGCCGGCGGGCAGCCGCATCCTCGACATCGCCGACGACCCGCGGTTCGTGGCCTCGCTCGCCGCGCTGACGGGCCGCATCGCCACCGTGCCGATGACCCAGCAGGCGCGCGCCGACGCGATGGACCACGCTGACTGGCACCGCCGCACCCTGGTGGCCGCGCTGCCGCAGGACGCGCCGCAGATCGACGAGCTGTACGACGCGATCGGGCGACGCTCGATCGGGTGGGCCGCCGCGACGAAGCAGGTCGTGCACGGGGACCTGCACCTGGAGCAGGTCTTCGTGGACGAGGCCGAGCCGTGGCGCATCTCCGGGCTGCTCGACATCGACACGGCGGGCTGGGGGTACCCGGTCCGCGACATCGGCGCGGTCGTGGCGCACCTCGTCGTCACCGGACTGTGGCACCGGTCCCGCGGTGATGCGGACCGCGGTGCCGCCGCGGAGCGGCTCGCCGACGCGATCGCGCGGGACTGGGCGGCACGGAACCCGGTCGAGGCGGAGCGCCTGGGACCGGCCATCGGCGCCCAGCTGCTCGCCCATGCGGGTGGCCAGGCCACCACGGGCTCCGCGAACGGGATCGCCACCGCCGAGCAGCTGCTGGCGGCGACACGTGCCGCACTCGCGGTGCCGGCCCCGAGCCTCCCGTCCGACCCCGCGGCCCGTCCGCGTTCCGCACCCCTGCCCTGACACGCGCGTCAGGTCCGACCACGCGCGTTCCGTCCCATGGCGCGCGCGATGGAACGCGGAAACGCGCGTGGCCGGTCGGAAGAAACGGCCGACTACGCGCGTTCCGACCACCCATGCGCGACCCGGCCCGTGATGGTGCGGGGAGCGCTCTGGTGGGAGCGCTCTGACGGGAGGCCCGACGCGCGCGGGGAGCGCCGACTCGCCTCCGGCGGTGGTCCGGGAGTAAACTGACCGCGCACGCACCGCGTGCCCGCCCGTCGCGTCGATTCCGGACACGGCGGACGACCGCTTGGTCGACGTGGGCACCGGGTCCGCGACCGCCGCCGGACGACCACCGTCCTGCAGTGGCGCGTGCGTGCAACGGCGCTGGATCCTCCGCGCAGACCGTCGCATCGGCTCAGGCGTCACCCGGCGCCCTCGGTGGAGCGGTCGCACACACGTCGTGGGGGTCGGCGGGCCACGGTGGCCCGCTGCCGGCATCGGTGCGACGGACGCACCGACGAGACTTCCGCCCGGACGGGCGGCTCGCCCCGGTCGCGGGGCGGAACAGGAGGAGCCTTGGCTCGATCAGGCACGCGGCGTGCAGCCGGTGGGACGCGGACCGCGTCGCGCCGGACCCGGCCGCTCGACAACGACGGCGTCATCCCGGTGCTCGCCCGCGCGGTGCGCGAGGTCGAGGCCGCTGCGCAGCGCGGTCCGCTCAAGGCGACGAACCGCACCAAGTTCCAGGCGGTCGCCCTGCTCATGCGCGAGGAACGCGCACGGGTCAAGGCGGACCCCGAGCTGACGGACGCGCAGCGCGCCGAGCAGATGAAGCGGCTCGACGGCGTGGCGACGATCCTGGCGAAGACGGCCGCGCGGGACACCAGCGTGATCCAGCTGCTGACCGAAGAGGCCTCGGTCTCCGAGGCCACCCGCACCGTCAAGCGCGACATGATGATCGCGGGCGGCGTCGAGATGCAGCCCGAGGACCTGGTCATCGCGGCAGAGCCCGCCGCGGTGTCGGTCGCCCAGGAGCGCGCGGTCGTGCCGCAGGCGGTCGTGCAGCGGCAGCTGGCGAACCCGTTCCTGCCGCCGGACTTCGCGCTCGCGGACCAGCCCGTCGCGCACCCGCGACGCCTGGCGAACTGGGAGCTGTTCGGCCCGCTCTTCAAGTCCTTCGAGTACGGCGCGGGCGGGGGCGCGGCGTCGATGGCGCTGCCGGACCCAGGGTCCCTCGACACGCTCTCGGGCACCACGCTGATGCCGCACCAGGCCGAGCTCGTCGCCTCGGCGGCGCAGGGTCACCGCACGTTCCTGCTCGCCGACGAGCCGGGCCTCGGCAAGACCGCGCAGTCGCTGCTGGCGGCCGAGGCGGCGAAGGCGTACCCGCTGCTGGTCGTCGTGCCGAACGTGGTCAAGACGAACTGGGCGCGCGAGGCCGCCCGCTGGGTGCCGAACCGGCGCGCGACCGTCATCCACGGCGACGGCGACGACCTGGACGGCTTCGCCGACGTCGTCATCGTGAACTACGAGATCCTCGACCGGCACGTCGGCTGGCTCGGCGCGTTCGGGTTCAAGGGGATGGTCGTCGACGAGGCGCACTTCATCAAGAACAAGGACTCGCAGCGATCCAAGTTCGTGCTGCAGCTCGCCGAGAAGATCCGCGCACGCACGGCGGCGCCGCTCATGATGGCGCTCACCGGCACCCCGCTCATCAACTCGGTCGAGGACTTCCGCACGATCTGGGAGTTCCTCGGCTGGATCGACGACAAGAAGCCCCGCGCGCAGCTCATGAACGAGCTCGAGGACATCGGCCTGACCCCGGCCGACCAGGGCTTCTTCTCCGAGGCCCGTCGTGCCGTGATCGACCTCGGCATCGTCCGGCGCCGCAAGGTCGACGTCGCCGCGGACATCCCCGCCCGCCGCATCGCCGACATCCCGGTCGAGCTCGACGGCGACGAGGGCCGTTCCATCCGCGACGCCGAGCGCGAGCTCACCGCGAAGCTGGTCAAGCGGTACCACCAGGCGCTCGACGCCCGCACCGGTCAGGCACCGGTCGAGGGCATCGACCACAAGCTCGTCCGCCAGGTCGCGCGGTGGGAGCTCGAGGACCAGGACGCGTCCTCGACGGGCGAGAACGTGTTCTCGATGGTGCGGCGCATCGGTCGTGCCAAGGCCCAGCTCGCGGCGGACTACGCGGCACAGCTGGCGTCGAACGTCGGCAAGGTCGTGTTCTTCGCCAAGCACCTCGACGTGATGGACCAGGCCGAAGAGGTCTTCGCCCGCCGGCACCTGCGCACCGCGACCATCCGCGGCGACCAGACCCCGGCCCAGCGCACGGCCGAGATCGACTCGTTCGTCAACGACCCCGACGTCGCGGTGATCGTCTGCTCGTTGACCGCGGCCGGCGTGGGCCTCAACCTGCAGGTCGCGTCGAACGTCGTCCTCGCCGAGCTGTCGTGGACGAGCGCCGAGCAGACCCAGGCGATCGACCGCGTGCACCGGATCGGGCAGGCGGAACCCGTCACCGCGTGGCGCATCATCGCCGCGCAGACGATCGACACCAAGATCGCCGAGCTCATCGACTCGAAGGCCGGGCTCGCCGCTCGGGCGCTCGACGGGTCCGACGAGGAACTCGTCGACTCCGGCGACATCCAGCTCGACGCGATGGCGGCGCTGCTCACCGAGGCGCTCGGAGGCTGACGCGGGCGGCCGGTCCGCCGCCCTGGCATCGCGCCCCGACACGAACATCGCGCCCCGTTGTGACGGGGCGCGATGTTCGTGCGGGGGTGCAACGGCGCAGACGGCGGAGCCGCGAGGCCGGCGGCCAGCCGGCGGCCGGGTGCTCCGGGGCCCGTCAGATGCGGGACTGCACCTCGGCCAGCGAGGGGTTCGTGGCGGTGCTGCCGTCGGGGAACACGAGGGTCGGCACGGTCTGGTTGCCGCCGTTGACCTCGGCGACGAGCTCGGCGGTGCCCGGGGTGGCCTCGATGTCGACCTCGGTGAAGGGCACGCCGGCCTTGGACATCTGGTTCTTCAACCGGGCGCAGTACCCACACCAGGTGGTCGTGAACATGGTGACGGCGCCGGCCTGGGGCACGAACGCGTCGCGGGTGATCGTCTCGCTCATCTGCACAGGCTACGTCCGCTGGTCGGGAGTCGCCGGTGACCCCTGGTAGACAGGGACGTGTGACGGACACGCACCTCGAGATCGAGCGCACCTACGACCTGCCCGACGCGGCAGCCCTGCCGGACCTGATCGGGGTCGGCGGTGTTCTGCAGCTCGACCACCAGGACCCCTTCGAGCTCGACGCCACGTACTGGGACACCGAGCGGTACGACCTGGTGGCATCGCACGTGACCGTGCGTCGGCGCACCGGTGGCCACGATGCCGGGTGGCACATCAAGCGCGCCGCGTCCGACACGGTCCGGCACGAGCAGCACTTCCCGCTCACGGACGACACCGACACCGTGCCGGAGGGCGTCCTGGCGGCACTGTTCACCGAGCGCCGCGGCCGCGGACTCCGGCCTGTCGTGCAGATCACGACGACCCGGACCGTCACCCGGCTGCTGGACGAGGACGGCGACCAGGTCGCCGAGCTCGCGGACGACCGCGTCAGCGCCCAGCGGCTCGACGCCGACGCGCCGGCCGACCCGCGCACCTGGCGCGAGATCGAGGTCGAGACCGCCCCCGGCATCGACGAGCAGGTCGCGCACGAGTTCCTGGCATCCGTCGACGGACGCTTCGCGGCCGTCGGGGCCGGCCCCGCCGCGGTCGCGTCCAAGCTGGCACGTGGGCTGGCCGGAGCACCCGCACCGCGCCTCCAGACCGAGGACAAGCCAGACAAGGGCACCACCGCCCGCATCCTGGCCAAGCGACTCCGCAAGCTGCGCGCAGCGCTCCTCGCCCAGGAGGCCCGGCTGCGGTCCGGCGAGAACGCCGAGCTCCGTGAGACGGCCGACACCACCCTCGAGATCGCCGCCCTGCTGCAGACGTACCGTCCGGCGTTCCCCGCCGACGTGACCGTCGACCGCGCGGTCGACGGCGCGAACGCCCTGGCCGAGGTCGCAGCACGCGCGGCGCTCGCCGAGTACCTGGTCGACCGCCTGCCGCGGGCGACGAGCCCGGCACAGGACCTGCTGGTCGACGCCATGACGCGCGAACGGATCCTCGCAGCCACGCGCGAACGCCGTGACGAAGCCGTGCGTGACGTGGTCACCGCGCTGCACGGTGAGCCGTTCCTGGAGCTGCTCGACGCGCTCGACGACGCGGTGGAGCGTCCGGCGCCGACCGCGTGGTCGCTCCGCTCGCCGAAGAAGGTCGCGCAGGACGTGACCGCGACGGTGAAGCCCGAGGTCCGCGAGCTCGTCCGGAACGCCGTCGCGGACGACACCTCTGACTCCGCAGCCGAGCGCGAGGCAGCGGACCGGGCCGCGACCGAGCTGGCGTGGCAGGGCACCATGCGCGCCCGGTTGGCGATGGACGTCCTGGGCGACGACGCCTTCCCGCACGCGCTGTGGAAGCGCATCGGCAGCGCGGCCGACGTCCTCACCGAGCGGGTCCGGTCGCTGTGGGCGCTCGACGCACTCCGCACGCTGGCGGCGGTTGCCGACCGCGCGGGGGAGAGCACCTTCGCGTACGGCGTGCTGGCGGGGGACCGCGTCCGCCTGGCCGAGGAGTCCTACGACGAGGCGGTGCACGCGCTCAACCGCGTGTGAACGGCGACGGGGTGCGGTACTGCTCACACCGAGCAGGCCGCACCCCGTCGTCGCGTCCGGTCAGGCGCCAGGGGTCCCGTCGGCCAGGGCCGTGTCGTCTGCGTGGCGCGCTGCGTCGTCCTCGGCGAGGCCCAGGGTGTCGAGGATCCATGCGATCTCGAACGCGCGCTCGCGCCACGACGCGTACCGTCCGCTGACCCCACCGTGCCCGGCCGACATCTCCGTCTTCAGGAGCACGGGCGCACCGACCTCGCGGAGCTTCGCGGTCCACTTCGCCGGTTCGACGTACAGCACGCGGGTGTCGTTGATCGAGGTCGCGGCCAGGATCGCCGGGTACTGCACGTCGTCGCGGACGTTCTCGTACGGCGAGTACTCGCTCATGTAGCGGTAGACCTCGGGGTCGTGGAGCGGGTCGCCCCACTCGTCCCACTCGATGACCGTCAGGGGCAGGTCCGGGTCGAGGATGCTCGTCAGGGCGTCGACGAAGGGCACAGCCGCGACGATGCCGGCGAACCGGTCCGGAGCGATGTTGGCGACGGCGCCCATGAGCAGCCCGCCCGCACTGCCGCCCTCGGCCACCAGACGGTCGGCGGTGGTGCGACCCGTGGCGATGAGGTGGTCGGCGACCGCGACGAAGTCGGTGAAGGTGTTCTTCTTCGTCAGGGTCTTGCCGTTCTCGTACCAGTGCCGCCCGAGCTCCCCGCCCCCGCGCACGTGGGCGACGGCGAACACCACCCCGCGGTCCAGCAGGGACAGCCGCATCACGCTGAAGCCCGGGTCGATCGAGTGCTCGTAGGAGCCGTACCCGTACAGGTGCAGCGGCGCCGGGGCGTCGGTGTCCACGGCGTCGCGGCGCCAGACGAGCGAGATCGGCACGCGGGTGCCGTCGGCCGCGGTGGCCCAGTCGCGCTCCTGCACGTAGTCCGCCGGGTCGTACCCGCCGAGCACCGGCTGCCGCTTGAGGACGGTGACCTCGCCGGTCGCCAGGTCGAGGTCGCTCACCTCGGACGGGGTGACGAACGAGGTGAAGCCGATCCGCAGGGTGGGCTGGTGCCACTCGGGGTTCCCGCCGAGCCCGGCCGAGAACAGGGCTTCGTCGAAGGGGATCTCCTGTGCGTCGCCGTAGCCGTCGCCCTCGAGCGGGATGATCGCCACGCGGGGCAGGGCCTCGGACCGGTACTCGAGCGCCAGGTGACCGGCGAACGCGTCCACCGACTCGATGCGGCGCTCGGGGTGGTGCGCGACGACGACGCGGCGGTCGTCCGTCGAGGTCGGGTCGTCCGCGGGCACGTCGACGAGCTCGAAGTTCTCGGCGCCGTCGTTGTGGAGCACGAGCAGCCGGTCGCTGCCGCCGACGATGGCGTGTTCGACCTCGTACTCGACGCCCTCGCGCCGCGGCCAGACGACGTGGAACTCGCCCGTCGGGTCGGCGGCGTCGAGCACCCAGGCCTCCGACGTGATCTTCGAGCCGAGCTCGATGACGATGTACTGCGACGACCTGGTCACGCCGACGCCCACCCAGTAGCGGTCGTCGGGCTCCTCGAAGACGACGACGTCCTGGGACGCCGGGGTGCCGACCGTGTGCCGCCAGATGCGGTCCGGTCGCCAGGAGTCGTCCACCGTGGGGTAGAAGACGTACCGGCCGGAGGGGTCGAAGGTCGCGCCGGAGCCGGTGTTCTCGACCACGTCGTCCAGGTCCTGCCCGGTGGCGAGGTCGCGGACGTGCAGGGTGTACCGCTCGTCACCGGCCACGTCCACGCCGTAGACCAGGCGGGTGCCGTCGTCCGTGATGTCGTAGGACCCGAGCGAGAAGAAGTCGTGGCCCTCCGCCAGGGCGTTGCCGTCGAGGACGACCTGCTCACCCGGCAGCGTCGCCGCTCCCTCGTCGAGCGTGGGCGGGGTCCAGTCGTCCGGGCCGGAGATCGGCGCCCGGCACTGCACGCCGTACTGGCTGCCCTCGCTGGTGCGCGTGAAGTACCACCACGAGCCCATCCGCACCGGCACGGAGAGGTCGGTCTCCTGCACGCGGCTCTTGACCTCGGCGAAGACCCGCTCGCGCAGGTCGGCCAGGTGGTCGGTGGAGGCCGCGGTGAAGGCGTTCTCGGCCTCGAGGTACCGGAGCGTGTCCGGTGACTCCTTGTCGCGGAGCCATTCGTAGTCGTCCACGAAGTCGATGCCGTGGTGCGTTCGGGTGATCGGCCGCTTGTCGGCGGTCGGCGGGGTGGTCGGTCCGTGCTCGTCGCTCACCCGACCACCCTAGGCCGCGCGCCCCTCGGAGAGCCGACCGCCCGGTGCCGCGTGGAGGTGCCGGAGCATCGCGTGCTCGTGCACGGCGGTGGCGACGCGGGTGCCGAGCGCGTCGAGTTCGTCCGCCACGTCGACCACGAGCCAGGCACGGTTGCGGCGGCGCGTGGTCACCGGGCGGAGTCGGCCCGCGCGGACCAGGTCGTCGACGAGCCGCTCGGTGGTGGTCCCGTTCGTGCGTGCGAGGGTGTCCGCGTGCTCCTCCGTCAGCACGGCGTCGGCCAGTGCAGCCGACGCCGCCGTCGAGGACGCTGCCCACGCGGCGTGCTCGTCGAGCACCATCGCCGTCATCGCGGCCTCGTCACACGCGATCCCCACGGCGACCGCCAGGTCCGCGACGAACCCGTGCACGGAGCCGGACCGGAAGCGCTCGAGGTGCGCGAAGTACCGCGCCCGGTCGGCCACGAGCGCGGTCGCGACCGGAGCGGTCACGGTGGCGGTCAGTCCGCGCCGCCGGAACACCGCACCGATGAGCGCGCGACCGACGCGCCCGTTGCCGTCGGTGAAGGGGTGGATCGACTCGAACTGCGCGTGCGCGATCGCGGCCTGGGCGACGGGGTGCAGGTCGTCGCGTGCGGTGAACGCGAGCAGGTCGTCCATCGCCGCGGGGACGAGCTCGGGCGGCGGCGGGACGTACGTGGCCCGGCGCGGGGTCCTACCGCCGCCGATCCAGTTCTGCACGGTGCGCCACCGACCGGCGTCAGGTCCGTCGAGCGGATCGTCGCGGAGCAGGTCGTGGTGCGCCCGGAGGACCGACGCGGCGGTGATCGTCCCCGACGCCGCGTCGTCCTGGAGCCGTCGGACCGCGGCGGTCGCGGCGACCATGAGCGTCGCACTGCCGTTCGCGCGCGACCCGACGACCGCGCGGGCGTAGTCGGCCAGGTCGGCGTGCTCGTCCTCGATCCGGGACGACGCCACGGCTTCGGTCCGGGCGAGCACGGCGCCGAGGGGTCCGAGGCGGTCCCCGTGCTGCCGGTCGAGGGTCCGGAGTGCCTCGGCAGCGCGGTCGAGCAATGGGAGGTCTACCGCCAGGGGCACGAACCGGACGTCGGCGATCGGCGGCGGCAGGGAGACGGTCACGGACGTGGTCAGGCGGTCGGCGCGGTCACCCCGCACCGTGCTCCGCCACGGCCGCGTCGCGATGCCGTGCGCCGGCAACTCGGGCGGCCCGGGCAGGAGGTGCACGGGCACGAGGCGCACGGGCGAGAAGTGCGCGGGCGTGGTGTGGTCGTCGGTCATGGTCCCCCCCTCCCCGAACACGCTAGGGACCGCTCGGCACAGCGACCAAGCTCACGAAATGTTGTACACCGACTCGGCAGAGGGCTCGGACTAGCGTGGACGACATGACTCGCTCCTTCGTCGTCACCGGCGCCCACGTCGTCCCCGTCACCGCCCCCGAGTTCGACGGGGGCGCGGTCGTGGTCGAGGACGGCCGCATCACCGCGCTCGGCCCGGACGTCACCGTGCCCGACGGCCTCCCCGTCGTCGATGCGGCAGGCGCCTGGCTCGTCCCCGGCCTGGTGGAGTCGCACGGCCATGTCGGCATCCACGAAGAGGCGAACGGCCCGGCCGGCAACGACACGAACGAGATGACCGGACCGAACATGGCCGGCGTCCGCGCGATCGATGCCGTGGACATCGACGACGAGGGCTTCCGGGACGCGCTCGCCGGCGGCATCACGAGCATCGTCGTCAAGCCGGGCTCGGGCAACCCCATCGGCGGGCAGACCGTCGCGATCAAGACCTGGGGCGGTCGGACCATCGACGAACAGCTCATCTCCGACGCCGTCAGCGTCAAGAGCGCCCTGGGCGAGAACCCCAAGCGTGTCTACGGCGAGAAGGGCCAGACCCCGTCGACCAGGCTCGGCGTCGCGAAGGTCATCCGCGACGCCTTCGTCGAGGCGCAGCACTACCGCGCCGCCCGGGCCGCCGCCGAGCGCGGGGACGAGCCGTTCGCCCGCGACCTGACGAAGGAGACACTGGCGCGGGTGCTCGACGGTGAGCTCGCCTGGGACCAGCACGTCCACCGCCACGACGACCTGGCCACCGCGATCCGCCTCGCCGAGGAGTTCGGCTACCGGCTCGTCGTCAACCACGGCACCGAGGCGCACAAGATCGCCGGGGTCCTGGCCGAGAAGGACATCCCCGTCATCTACGGGCCGCTGTTCACGAGCCGGTCCAAGGTCGAGCTGCGGGACCGCGGCATCCCGCACCTGGCGGCGCTCGCCGCAGCCGGGGTCCGGGTCGCGATCACGACCGACGCTCCCGTGGTGCCGATCAACATGCTGGTCGACCAGGCCATCGCCGCGGTCAAGGAGGGCCTGCCCCGGCAGACCGCGCTCGAGGCGCTCACCGTGAACCCGGCGACGTTCCTGGGGTTCGGTGACCGTGTCGGGCAGCTCGCCGTGGGGCACGACGCCGACCTGGTGCTGTGGTCCGGCGACCCGCTCGACGCCACGAGCCGCGCGACCCGCGTCTGGATCGAGGGACAGCAGGTGTACACGTGGGCCGACGGCGTCGGCACCACCGTCCCGCGCTGGTGACTGCCTGGAGGCCCGGTGCAGGTCCGACGGACCGGCACCGGGCCTCCAAGCAGTCCGGTCAGGACTCGCGCGCCAGCAGGAAGTCGTTGATCCGCTCGGTCATCGCCAGGTCCATCGCGCGGTCCTCGCCGTCCACCGTCCGGATCGGCGCCGCCTGCCGGACGCTCGACACCAGCCACAGCGCGTCGGCGGCGTGCAGGTCCGCGAGCGTGACGAGCTCGTACGCGGTCTCGATGCCCTCGCCCTCGGCGAAGCGGAACACGTCCGCCTGCGTGGTGCCGGCGAGGATCCCGATGTCGGTGCGGGGCGTGACGAGCCGGCCTCCGACGGACATGACGAGGTTCGCCCGCGTCCCCTCGAGCACGTAGCCGTCGGTGGTGAGGAAGAGCGCGTCGTCGGCCCCGCGTCGCGCTGCCTCGCGCAGTGCCGCCATGTTCACCGCGTAGGAGAGCGTCTTGGCGCCCTGCAGCAGCCACGGCGAGGTGCGTTCGACGTCGTGCCGGTAGCCGCGGTCGAGGGTGACGACGGAGATCCCCTCGGTCCGGGCGGCGGTGGAGTCGCCCGACGCCGCCGCGTAGACCCACCCGGTCGGGCGGCCGGAGCCCTCGACGCCGCGGGTCAGGACGGTCTTGGCGAAGGCCTCGCGCACGGGGTCGAGTTCGGCGCAGACGGCCTCGATCGCACGACGCCAGGCGTCGAGGTCCGGCAGCGGCAGGTCGAGCATCCCGGCGGAGCGGACGAACCGCGCCAGGTGTGCCTCGAGGGCCTGCGGGCGACCGTCGACCACGGTGATGGTCTCGAAGACGCCGTCGCCGCGCACGATGCCGAGGTCCTGCACCTCGATCTGGTGCTCGAGCGGTGCCTCGAAGGTGAACGCGTCGGCGGAGGGATCGTGCGCCGCGGCGTCTCGGGAGGGCTGGTTCAGGACGGCGAGCACGGTTTCGGTCATGCGCCCATCCAACCGCAGCGGGGAGCGGGGCGGGTCAGGACTGCTCGGGCAGTGCGCCCATGAGCTTCCACACCGTGCTCGTGAGCTCCGGGTGCTGCAGGGCGATCCGGCGCAGGCGGTGGTACTCCTCGCCGAGACGGGTGCCCTGCCCGGACGCAGGATGCGCCGACCACTGCGCGCTGCGCTGCCCGATCGCGGCGTCGAGCTCGAGGGCCTCTTCGCGCAGGATGAGCACGACCTGCTCGTCGACGGTGGGCAGCAGGTGCATGAACTCCCACGGGTCGTCGCCCTGCCGCGACCGGTGCTCGACGATCATCGAGATCTCCTCGGCAGCCTCGGCACGCAGCACTTCGAGGCTGCGCCCGAATCGCCGGTGCTCAGCCACGACGCCCCCGCAGCACGCCTGCCATGGATCGAGCGTACGCCAGTTCGTCGGCCACACTGGACAGGTGACCGAGCGCGACGAGACCAAGAACCAGCACCCCCGCGTCGTCGTCGTGTACCTGCTCCGCGACGGCGCCGACGGCCCCGAGGTGCTGCTCGGCGAGAAGCGTCGCGGGCTCGGGACCGGCCGCGTGGTGGGTCCGGGCGGCAAGCGCGAGGGCGTCGAGACGGCGGTCGAGACCGCCGTGCGCGAGGTCGCGGAGGAGGTCGGCCTGCGGCTCGACCCGGCCGACCTGGAGGCGCGTGGCACGTTGGACTACCGGTTCCCGTACCGTCCGTCCTGGTCCCAGGTCTCGGACGTCTTCGTCTGTCGGCGCTGGTCCGGCACGCCGACCGCGAGCGCCGAGCTCGAGCCGCGGTGGATCCTCGTCGACGCCGTCCCGTACGACGCGATGTGGGACGACGCGCGGTACTGGCTCCCCGAGGTGCTGCGGGGTGGCACCGTCACGGCACGGTTCACGTTCGCCGAGGACAACGCGAGCGTCGCCGGGTTCACCGGCGCGGGCGTCGACGCCGGCCGCGCACCCCGGTAGCGGGCCACTGCGGCATGTCGCACCGTTCAGCGGGTTCCCGCAACCGCCCCCGCGGTCGCTCGGAACGACCGCAGCACGCGGGTTACGGTCGGTCGACCACCGACCGTCGATGCACCGTGAAGGGGACCCACGTGCTCATCTCCACCGGAACCCGAGCCGACACGACGCCGCCCGCGCGGCCGTCCGCCGACTCGAGCTCCCTGTCCGACCACCGGGGCGCCGCCGTGCCCGAGACCTCGCTGCTGGCGGGCCTGACGGAGGTCGCCGCGCGCGTGCCCGATGCGCTCGCGGTCACGGACGAGCACCTGTCCCTGACCCACGCCGAACTCGACCGGGTGTCCCGCGCGGTCGGGGCCCTGCTCGACGAGCGGCTCACCCCGGACGACCACAGCGGCCTCGGTGTCGACGTGCCCCAGGGCGGCGCGTCCGTCCCCGTCGGCGTGCTCGTCACGCACGGTGTGCCCTCGGTCCTGTCCATGCTCGGCCTGGTCCGGGCCGGCCGCACGATCGTCGCCCTCGACCCGTTCCTGCCCGAGGCCCGACTCCGCCACGTGATGCGTCTGGCCGGCATCGTCGACGTCGTGGCGGACCAGGCGCACGCCGAGCAGGCGGCGACCCTGGTGGCGGACCGGGGGACGGTCCTCCCGTTCGGCCCGCTGGTGGCCGAGGCCCGCGCGATCGCCGCCTCCGACGTCGTGATCCGCAACGTCCCCGTCGCGCTCGAGCGGCACGGCCGCGACCCGCTCGTCATCATCTTCACGTCCGGCTCGACGGGCGCACCCAAAGGCGTCGTCATGACGCACCGCCAGGCGATGGCGGACACCGTCGCCGAGCGCGAGGTCTTCCGGTTCACCACCGAGGACCGGATGGCCTCCGTCCTGCCGCACGGCTTCTCGGCCGGGTTCTCGCTCGTGATCTCCGGGCTGCTCGCGGGTGCCTCGCTGCACGTCGCGGACCCGCGTCGCACCGGCGTGGAGGGCCTGGCGACCTGGATACACGACGCCGGCCTGACGACGCTGCACACCACACCGCACCTGGTCCGCTCGATCGTCGGTGCGCTCGAGACCACCGACGACCGGCTCCGCGACCTGCGCATGGTCGCCACCGTGGGAGAGGCCGTCACCGGCCCGGACCTGGCAGCGCTCCGGCCGCTCCTCGGCCCGACGACCTCGTTCTGCAACTGGACCGGGTCGAGCGAGACCAACGTCTACGCCGTCAACGAGATCCGCGCCACGGACCCGGTCCCGGAGCGGAGCATCCCGTCAGGACGCATCGTCGCAGGCAAGCGGATCGTCCTGCGCCGCCCCGACGGCAGCATCGCGGACGTCGGCGAGTCCGGCGAGATCGTCTGCATCTCGGACGCCATGACGAGCGGCTACTGGGGCGCCCCCGAGACCACCGCGACGCGTGCGGGCGTGTCCGACGACGGCACCCCGACGTGGGCCGTCGGCGACCTCGGCCGGTTCGACGAGGAGGGCCGCCTCACCCTGCTCGGACGCGCCGACGACGCCGTGAAGGTGCGCGGCTACCTGGTCGAGCCGAGCGAGGTCGAGTCGGCCCTGCGGACCGTGGACACGGTCCAGGAGGCCGCGGTCGTCGCCGTCAAGGCGCC
The DNA here is from genome assembly GCF_001864835.1 of Curtobacterium sp. MCBA15_001. Lineage (GTDB taxonomy): Bacteria > Actinomycetota > Actinomycetes > Actinomycetales > Microbacteriaceae > Curtobacterium. The sequence continues at coordinate 148,501 of NZ_MJGI01000006.1, forward strand.
GCCGGCCCCGACGCGGCTGGTCGCGTACGTCGTGACCAAGCGCGGCCGTCGGTCGGCGTCGCCCGCCGCGATCCGCAAGGCGCTGCGGGACATGCTCCCCGACTACATGGTGCCGACGGCGATCGTGCCGCTGGCCGCACTCCCGCGGAACGAGCGCGGCAAGGTCGACCGGGCAGCGCTGCCCGAGGCGCCGTCGCTCGCGATGACCCTCGGTGAGGGCGGCACCGCGATGCCGGACGCCGACACGTACGACCAGTGGGAGCTCGCCGTCGCGCAGATCTGGTCCGAGGTCCTCGGGCTGCCGTCGGTCGGACCCTTCCAGCTGCCGGCCGTCGGGCTCGACAACGACTTCGCGGCCCTCGGCGGGGACTCGCTGTCCGCCGAGGAGATGCTCGCGCTGGTGAGCGACCGGCTGCACGTCGACCTGCCCTCGACCGACCTGCTCGAGCACCCCACCGTCCGGACGTTCGCCGCCCGGGCACGACTCGGTGCGACCGCGGTCCCGAGCCACCCGGACGTGATGACCCTGGCGGACGCCGGCGACTCGACGAAGCCGCCGCTGTTCTGCGTCGCCGGCGCCGGTGCGCTCGGCCTGACCTGGGCGGCCCTGTCGCGCCGGCTCGGGGACCGGGCGGTCCACGCCTTCCAGCAGCACGGTCTCGAGCGCCGTTCGGTGCCGGACTGGAGCGTCACCGCGATGGCGAAGCGCTACATCGAGCTCATGCGCGTCGTGCAGCCGCGCGGGCCGTACACGATCGCGGGGCACTCGTTCGGTGGCCTGGTCGCGCTCGAGATGGCGTCGATCCTGACCGCGGCGGGCCAGGAGGTCCAGCGCGTGGTGCTGGTCGACACCTACCTGCCGGAGCAGACCGCGGAACAGGTCGACAAGGTCGAGTTCGGCCAGCTGGACCTCGGGCGGAGCACAGCGGCACCGCGGCGTGGCCTCCGCCGGTCCGTCGCCGACCGGACGGCGTTCGTGCGCGAGCGCGTGGTTGCTCCGATCGGGCAGATCGGCCGTCGTGCCCGTGCCTACGGTGCCGGCGTGTTCCGGTGGCAGGGACAGCAGCAGTTCCGCGCCTTCTTCGACCACGCGGTCGTGGTCTCCCGTCGCTACCGCCCGCCGGTGTACACCGGTCCGGTGACGCTCGTCATCGCCGACGGCAACGACTCCGGCGCCAGCCGCTGGGCGCCGTTCCTGGTGGCCGGCGCGGACGAGGTCCGGATGCACAGCGAGCACAGCTCGGTGCTGCGGGAGCCGTACGTCGGCGAGCTCGCCGACGTGCTCCGCGACCAGCTCGGCTGAACCGACCCGCGAGCGTCAGCGCCCGTGGGCGTCAGCGCGTGCGGGTGCTGCCCGTGCGCGCCTGTTCGGCCGCGGCGATGACGTCCGCGTCGCCGCTGCGGCCACCGAGTGGCCGGACGAAGAAGTCGACGATGCCGACGGCGATCGCGCCGACCATGGCGAACATCGCCCACCCGACGAACAGCCCGGCGGTGTTCCGACCGTCGGCGGGCGCCAGCACGACGCTCGCGATCCAGAGGACCGCGGTCAGCGCCAGCAGCGCGACGACGACGGTGACGAGCAGACGGTGCCAGGCGGTACGGGTCATGATCGGCCCAGGATACCGCTGACGGTCACCGTGCCGCGTGCCGGTGCCGCGGGTGCTCGTCCGGACCGGACGGGGCTCCGGACGCGTCCGCGTCGGCGGCCGAGCGTGCGCGCGGACCCGACCCCGGGCCTCCCGTCCGACCGCCGACCGGCTGCCGGTCCGTCTGCCGCACGACCGGGATGCGCCCGGTGGTCACCGGTGCGTTCTCGAGTCCGTCGCGGCCGCCCGTGAAGACGTCGCCGCTCAGGCGCTCGTCCTCCCAGTCGTCCTCGCGCAGGACCTGCAGCGTGCCGGTCTCGGTGGAGGACAGGCCGTGCCGTTCGAGCTCGACGTCGCGCTGCTTGCCGAGGAACTCGCGGTTGGCGGTCTGCGCGTCCTGGAACATCGTGGTGCGCCCCGTGACGATCGCGCGGATCCGGCGGCGCTCCCAGAGCATCTTGCCGAAGTACATCAGCACCAGGCCGGCGCCGGCGTAGCAGGCCATCGTGATGAGCCCGCGTGCCGGGCCGGGGCCGACGCCGTAGACCTGGTGCTTGATCATGTCGACCATGCTCGAGCCGACCACCACGTTGTTGAGCCACGCGAACGGCTCCGGCATGAACCACTTCGGGTACGCGCCACCGGAGGACGGCATCGACAGGAAGACGAAGCAGATCATCGCGGGTGCGGCGATGAAGCGGCCGACGAAGTAGCTCAGCCCGTTCACGGCCAGGCCGATCGCGACGATCCAGCCCCAGGCGATGAGGACCAGCTCGATCCAGTGCCCGTGGATCGCACCGACGACCGGGCCGGCGAGGGTGTTCGTGATGAGCGAGATGACCAGGCCACCGACGACGATGACGGCCATCCGCACGCGGTGCCGGAGCGGTCCGCCCATGATGCCGATGAACATCGCGACCATGTAGCCGCCGATGCACCACGCGAGCATCACGTACATCGGGACGGTGCCGTACTCGTCGTAGGCGGGCAGTGCGGCGAGCTCGGTGATCTTGGGCGTTGCCACGCCGATGCCGGTCAGCACGGCCGACAGCGTCGCGGGGACCAGGCTCGCGACCTGGAACTGGTGGGCGCTGGCCTTGAAGAACTCGTTCGCGGACGGGTCGTACGCCACCGCCATCGACCCGGCCAGGACGTCGCGCTTGGCGGCGACCAGGGAGTCGTAGGTGTGGAAGACGAACTCGCCCGGCAGGGCCTTCTGCACCGCGGCGACGAGCGTCGGGTCACTGCCGATCAGCGCGATCGGCACGTCGTGCGGGTGCGGGGCGTGGAACGCGAAGACGTAGCACAGGCAGAAGCCGACGATGAAGAACAGCGGCATCCAGAGCTGCAGGCCGATGAGCTGCAGGGAGGGGTGCAGCGTGCTGAACCAGCGGCGGTACGCGCTGATCTTCTGCGGTTGGGGCACCGGGGCCTGACGACGACGCGTGGCGTGCCCGGAGCCGGCGACCTTGGCGCCGCGGCGGGGCTTCGTCCCGCGGGCGGAGGGGCGGGTCTGGCGCGGCTTCGGGGGCGTCCCGGTGCGGTCCGGGGTGTCGCTGTGTTTCGGGACGTCGTTCCGCGGGGTGCTCACTGGCGCGCTGTGCTCCTGGTCTGGTGTGGTCCGGCTGGGTGCGGTCAGGATACGCCGCGGGCCTGACCCCGGTCCGGGTCGCGGCGCCGGCCGCGGTCCGGGCTACGACCGGCTGCGGGAGGCCTGCGCCGAGTCCATCGCGAGCTCTTCGGCGTCGAGCGTCACGAGCACGCGCCGCATCACCTCTTCGTCCAGGTTGCCCCGCTCGCGCTCCTCGAGCACGATCTCCCGCCGCCGGTCGAGCAGCTCACGCCGGATGTCCTGGATCTGCGAGCCTCGGAGCCGCACGCTCGTGTTCCGGTCCTCGGACTCCTCTTCCTCGGCGTCCTGCCGGAAGACCTCGGCCTGCCGTTCGAGCCGGGCCTTCAACCGGGTGACGACGGTGTCGATCGCCTGGTCGCCGTACTGCTTCGCCCACTCCGACCGCCGCGCGTCGAGCAGCTCGATCGCGGCCTCGGTCGTGCGCTGGTTGAGCCGCATCTCGCTGCGGATGTCCTCCTCGCCCTCGGCCGGGTCCTGCACCTTGAGCGACCGGATCACGAACGGCAGCGTGAGCCCCTGCAGCAGCAGCGTGCCGACGGTGACGATGAACGCGATCACGAAGATGGTGTCCTGCGCCTTGATCTGCACGGGGCTGGCCACGACGGACACTGCGGCGGCCAGGGTCACCACGCCGCGCATGCCGGTCCACGAGATGACGGTGAGCTCGCGCCAGTTCAGCTTCGGTTCGGCGGAGCCACGCATCCACCGCAGCCACCGGTGCCCCCGGGACAGCCGGATGCGCAAGGGTCGGAACCACCGGCCGTTGAAGCGGTTGCGGACGTAGGACTCGAAGACGAAGAGCGGCCGGACGACGATCACGACCGCGAGCACCACGACGGCCGCGGTGATCGTCTGCCCCAGGCTCCGTTCGCTCTCGACCAGGTCCTGCACCACGGTGTTGAGCTGCAGGCCGATGAGGGCGAACACGAAGCCCTCGAGGATCACGTCGATGCTCGTCCACAGCGGGCGCTCCTGCAGCCGGGTCGCGTAGCCCTCCTTCGGCGAGTTGTAGCCGATGTAGAGTCCGGCGGTGACGACGGCGATGACCCCGGAGCCGGACAGGTCCTCGGCCAGGATGTACGCCACGAACGGCAGCAGGATGCTCATGATCGTCTCGACGACCGGGTCGTTGATGCGCATCCGGATCCAGTGCACGAGCACGCCGAGGACGATGCCGACCGCCAGCCCGACACCGATCGCCAGGCCGAAGATGCCCACGTCCTGCCAGATCGTCAACGAGGTGCCTGCGGCGATGAGCGTGAACACCCGCACGAGGGTCAGCGACGCCGCGTCGTTGATGAGGCTCTCGCCGGACAGCACGGTCATCACCCGGCGGGGGAGTCCGAGCTTCCGGCCGATCGCAGCTGCGGACACCGCGTCCGGCGGGGCGACCACGGCTCCGAGCAGGATCGCCGCGGGCCAGTCCATGTCGGGGATGATGATGTAGGCCGCCAGGGCCACCGCGAGGGCGGTGATGATCACGAGGAAGATGCCGAGTCGTCGGATCTGCTTGATCGACTGCTGGAAGCTCTGCCACGACACGTCGAGCGCCGCCGAGTACAGCAGCGGGGGCAGGATCACCGTCAGGATCAGCTCGGAGTTGATCTCGATGTGCGGCAGTCCGGGGATGAAGGACACCGCCAACGCGACCGCCGTGACGAGCAAGGGGGCCGGCAGTCCCTTGGCCCGAGCGAAGCCCGTCACCACCAGGGATCCGACCAGCAGCAGGAGGAGCTCGGCGATGTCCATCTGCTCATTCTCCCATCGGCATGCTTCCGTTGCTGAACGATCGTGAAGCCGAGGTGAACGGCAGGTTGCCGATCGGGTTTGCCCACGGGCCGCTCATGCGCGACACTTGCCCGCGGTGGACATCACACTCATAGTCGTCCTGGTCATCGCGTTGGCCCTCTTCTTCGACTTCACAAACGGTTTTCACGACACCGCCAACGCGATGGCGACACCGATCGCAACCGGGGCCATGAAGCCCAAGGTCGCGGTCACGGTCGCCGCGGTGCTCAACCTCGTCGGTGCGTTCCTGAGCACCGCCGTCGCCACGTCGATCTCCCACGGGCTGATCAACGAGGGCCCCGGTGGTGTGGCGATCAGCCCCGAGATGATCTTCGCCGGACTCATCGGCGCGGTCGTCTGGAACATGATCACGTGGCTGCGCGGCCTGCCGTCGTCGTCCTCGCACGCGCTCTTCGGCGGGCTCATCGGCGCGGCGATCGTCGGTGCCGGGTTCCAGTCGGTGAACTACGTGGCGCTGCTGACGGTGGTGATCATCCCGGCCTTCCTGTCGCCGGTGATCGCGGCCCTGGTGTCCCTGCTGTCGACGCGCATCGCGTACCGGATCACCCGTCGTCCGGTGTTCCCGAACGAGCGCGGCGGCTTCCGCATCGGTCAGGTGTTCACCAGTTCGATGGTGTCGCTCGCGCACGGCACGAACGACGCGCAGAAGACCATGGGTGTGATCACCCTGACGCTGATCGCCTCCGGTGCGCAGTCGGCAGACCAGGGCGTCCAGTTCTGGGTCGTCGTCGCCTGTGCGCTCGCCATCGCGCTCGGCACCTACACCGGCGGCTGGCGCATCATCCGCACGCTCGGCTCGGGGCTCACCGAGATCCGCGCCACGCAGGGCTTCGCCGCCGAGGCGTCCACCGCGGCCACCATCCTCGCCTCGAGCCACCTCGGCTTCGCGCTGTCGACCACGCAGGTGTCCTCTGGGTCGATCATCGGCGCCGGCCTGGGGCGTCGCGGCTCGAAGATCCAGTGGTCGACCGCCGGCAAGATCGTCATCGCTTGGTTCATCACGCTCCCCGCCGCTGCGGCCGTCGGCGCCGTGGCGTCCGGCATCGCCCGCTTCGGCATCATCGGGCTGGTCATCGACGCGGTGGTCGGTGCCGCGGTCATCCTCGGGCTGTACCTCTGGTCGCTGCGCAAGCCGCACGGGCAGGCCTCGGCGATCGAGGTCGACGTCGCCGCGAACGCGGTCTACACCCGCAAGGAGCTCCGCGACCTGCAGCGCAAGAAGCGCGCCGAGAACGTCGCCGCCCGCCGCGCCGAGCTCAGCCGCGAGCGCACGCTCCGCCGCATGGCCGCACGCAAGGGAGGACGCCGCTGATGGGCATCGCCACGGACTGGCACCGTTTCGCCTTCCTGATCCGAGGAGATCGCTGATGGGCATCGACTGGTTCGCCTTCTTGACGGTGGCGATCGTCGCCGTGGTCGCGTCGTGCTTCGTCGTCGCGGTGTACTCCGTGGGCCTGCGCTTCTGGAGCGCCGCCGACACCCGCGCCGGCAAGTTCACCGTGAAGGAGGACGGCACGATCGGCCCCGCCACCGCCGGCTTCCCGAACCCGCAGGGTGCGTCCGGCGCGGTCCGCGGCCTGCGGGCCCTCGCGGTCACCTGCTTCGTCGTCTGCGGCGCAGCCGTGCTCTACGGCATCTACCTCATCGTCCCGCAGTTCCACTGACGCGGGTCGGCGTCGGACACGACGCAACCGCCTGGAGGCCCGGTGCCGGTCCGACGGACCGGCACCGGGCCTCCCGTCGGTCCGTCCACAGCCTGCGCGCCAGACGGACCGGCCGGACGGTGGGGCGCTAGCCTCGTGGGGTGAACCACGACGAGGAGGCGCACGTGAGTGCTGGTACCCGGACCGAGACCGATTCCCTGGGCTCGAGGGAGGTGCCCACCGACGTCTACTGGGGCATCAACACGCTCCGGGCGCTCGAGAACTTCCCGATCACGAGCGTGCCGATCGCGGTCTACCCGGACCTGATCGAGGCCCTCGCCACCGTGAAGCAGGCGGCTGCCCGGGCGAACAAGGCGATCGGGGTGCTCGACGAGGAGCGCGCCGACGCGATCGACCGTGCTGCACAAGAGGTCCGCGACGGGGCCTTCCGCGACCAGTTCGTCGTCGACGTGGTGCAGGGTGGTGCCGGCACGAGCACGAACATGAACACGAACGAGGTGCTGGCGAACCGGGCGCTGGAGATCCTGGGGCGGGAGAAGGGCGACTACGCGTACCTGCACCCGATCGACCACGTCAACCGCAGCCAGTCGACGAACGACACGTACCCGACCAGCGTCAAGATCGCGATGATCTTCAGCGTGCACCGGCTGATCGACCAGCTCGAGCAGCTGTCGGAGGCGTTCGCCGAGCGGGGCGTCGCGTTCGCTGACGTCCTCAAGGTCGGGCGCACGCAGCTGCAGGACGCGGTGCCGATGACCCTCGGGCAGGAGTTCACCGGGTTCTCGCACACCATCCAGGAGGACGTCCTCCTGCTCCGCAAGGTCACACCGCTGCTGGCGGAGATGAACCTCGGTGCGACCGCCATCGGGACGGGCATCACCGCCGACCCGCTGTACCGCGACGAGGTCCGACGCCAGCTGCAGCACGCCAGCGGCATCGACGTGGTGACGGCCCCCGACCTGATCGAGGCGACGAGCGACGCCGGCGCGTTCATGACGCTGTCCTCCACGGTCAAGCGCAGCGCCGTCAAGCTCTCGAAGATCTGCAACGACCTGCGGCTGCTGGCCTCGGGCCCGCAGGCCGGCTTCGGTGAGATCACGCTGCCGGCGCGCCAGGCCGGGTCGTCGATCATGCCGGGCAAGGTCAACCCGGTGATCCCGGAGGTCGTCAACCAGATCGCGTTCGCGGTCGCCGGTGCGGACACCACGGTGACCATGGCCGCCGAGGCCGGGCAGCTGCAGCTCAACGCGTTCGAGCCGATCATCGCGCACTCGATCCTGCAGTCGCTGCAGTGGATGACCCGAGGCTGCGCGACGCTGCGCGAGCACTGCGTCGTCGGCATCGAGGCGAACGAGGCCAAGCTCGCGGCGCAGGTCGACACCAACGTCGGCGTCGTCACGGCCCTGACGCCGTACATCGGCTACGCGGCGGCGGCGTCGATCGCGCACACGGCGCTCACCACCTCGACGCCGATCTCGACCCTGGTCACGGCGGCCGGGCTGATGGACGAGGACCAGGTGCAGCGCGTGCTGAGCCCGGCCCGGCTGTCGGGCATCGAGCTGGCGACGGGTGCCATCCCGGTCATCACCGAGGAGATGCTCGACGCCGAGGCCGAGCGCCGGAACTAGCAGGCGCAGGCTGGCGGGCGCCTGCCGGCGCGCGCCGGCTCAGCGCAGCGGCGGCTCGCGGGTCGTCAGCTGCGCGGCGACGTCGCGCAGGTGCTCCTGGTCGGGGGCGACCTCGTCCTGGGGGAGCTCCTGCGCGGCGGTGCGCACGGCATGGGCGGCCGCGATGTCGGCGTCCCGCCAGCGGGCCAGCGTGAAGTTGCGGGTGACGTCCCGCAGCGGCAGGCGGATCGACTCGTCCGCCTCGATGCCCGCCAACAGCTGTCGGAGCCGGATCACCTCGGAGTCGAGTTCGCCGCCGACCACGAGCACGAAGTTCGAGATGTACAGGTACACGAGCAGCAGGATCGCCCCGCCGAGCCACCCGTACGCGCGGTTCCCGCCGCCGCCGATGGTCTCGACGTAGAGCGCGAACCCCACGGTCGCGATCGCCCACGTGCCGATGGCGAAGGCCGCGCCCGCCGACACCCACCGCAGCTGCGGGGTGCGGACGTTCGGGGTGGCGTAGTACAGCACCGCCACCATGACGATGAGGTCCGCCGCCAGCACCGGCCACTTCAGCACGTTCCACAGGTCGTCGATCCACGTCGCCCATCCGAGCTGCGTGATGATCGCCGCGGAGATCGTCGGCGTCGCGAGCAGGATCACGATCGCGATCGCCCCGCCGACCATGAGCAGCAGGGTGACGAGGAGCATCATGCTGCGGAACTTCCAGATCCGCCGTCCCTCCTCGACCTCGTACGCGGTGTTCATCGCACGGCCGAACGCCGTGGCGTACCCGGACAAGGACCACAGCGTCAGGACGAGGCCGGTCGCGAAGCCGAGCCAGGGGTTGTCGAGCGTCAGCAGCTGGCGCAGGGGCTGCTCGAGGTGCTGGGCGGTCTCGGGCCGCACGATGAAGCCGATGACCTGGATGATGTCGGTCAGGCTGTCGCCCTGCCGGTCCACGATCGCCAGCGCGGAGACGACGGTCAGCGCGGCGGGGAACACCGTCAGCAGCGCGAAGAACGTCAGCGAGGCTGCGGCGTCCACGACCCGGTGCCGGATCACCGAGTGGTAGGTACGGCGCACGACCGCACGGACCCCGGTCCGCTGGAGGTCGCGCGTCCCACGTTCCGGCATGCACACGAATCTACCGGCCGCGGCGTGGGCGGGGCGTCCCGCGAGAGCGACACTTCTCCGCGGATGATCCGCGCCGATCTGTCGCCCTCGCGGAGGGAACGGTGCGCGGTGCGCGCGATCTGTCGCTTGCGCGGAACTGACCGCCCGGCCGACCGGTGCGAACGCGCCCGCGCGCCGGCCCGCGCGGCGTCAGTTGGCGTGCGGGTGCAGGGCGTCGTAGCGGCGGAAGGACGGCACCAGGCGCAGCAGTGCGGCGACGAGTCCGATGATGACCACGCCGCCCAGGATCGGCGGGTACGCGAAGCCCGCCGCGACGACCAGGCCCGCGTACAGGTCGCCGAGCCGTGGCCCGCCGGTGACGACCACGATGAAGATGCCCTGCAGCCGCCCGCGCATCCCGTCCGGCGACGCCGCCTGCAGGATCGTGTTGCGGAACACCGAGCTGACGTTGTCCGCGCCTCCGGCCAGGGCCAGGAACAGTGCAGCGAGCCCGAGCGCCGGCAGGATCCCGGTGCTGAACGCGTCACCACTCCGCCCACCGAGGACGTGCGCGAGCGCCACGACCACCCCGAACCCGGCGATCGCGGCGCCGTACGCCGTGATGGCCCACCCGACGGCCTCGCCCTGGCGGCGCACGTGCCCGAGCGGGCCGGAGAACACACTCGACAGCAGGGCGCCGATCGCGTAGGCAGCCGTGAGCGTCCCGACCGTGATCGCGCCGCCGCCGATGACGAGGGCGCCGATCGCGGGGAAGAGCACCCGGGGCTGGCCGAACGTCATCGCGATGATGTCGAGGACGAACGTCATCGTGATGTTCCGCGAGCGCCGCAGGAACCGCGCACCCTCGAGCAGCGAACCGAGCCCGGGGCGCAGGGCGTCGTGGTCGGCGGCCATCCGCGGCAGCGTGAACACGCCCGCGAACGCGAAGGTGAACAGCACGACGTCGATCGTGTACGTCGGGGCGAAGCCCACGCTGGCGATCAGGACCCCGGCGATCGCCGGACCCACGGTGACCTGGAACCCGGACGCGATGCCGCCGAGGGCGCTCGCCGCGGGCAGCAGGTCGGTGCCGACCAGCCGGGGCACGATCGCCGAGCGGGAGGCGTTGCTGACGGTCGCGGCGACCGCGTTCACCGTGGCGAGCACGTACAGCAGGACGACACTGTGCAACCCGAGCCAGGCGTGGGTGGCGATGAGCGCGACGGCGGCCCAGGCGATGATCGAGGACACCAGGGCGACGGTGCGACGGTCGAAGGCGTCGGCGAGCATCCCGCCGTACAGCCCGGCGACGATCATCGGCAGCAGCGCGATCACGCCGACGAGCGCCACGGCGAAGGTCGAGTTCGTGATGTCGTAGACCTCGAGGCCGACGGCGACGGTGGTCATCTGCGTGCCGATGCCGGCGACGGCGGTCCCGGCCCAGAGTCGAGCGAACGCGGGGGAGCGGCGGAGCGGGGTGAGGTCGGCGAACAGGCGACGGCGCGGCGGTGCGGGAGTGGGTCGTGTCACGGTGGAACCATCATGGTGCCTCCGACCGACAACGCGCGTGCCTTCGGCGCCGACGCGCGCGGACGGTGCCGCGTGACTGCGGGATCGGGCGCCTCTGGTTGACTTGCGGACATGACTGACCTCAACAGCAAGCCCGAGTTCGACGCCCCCGAGGGCCCGGCCCCCACCGACCTGGTCATCACCGACATCGTCGAGGGTTCCGGCGACGAGGCGACCGCCGGCTCGACCGTCAAGGTCCACTACGCCGGCGTCGAGTACGAGTCCGGCGAGGAGTTCGACAGCTCGTGGAACCGTGGCGAGCCGATCGACTTCCCGCTCGCGGCACTCGTCCGCGGCTGGCAGGAGGGCATCCCCGGCATGAAGGTCGGCGGGCGCCGCAAGCTCGTCGTCCCGCCGGAGCTCGCCTACGGACCGGCGGGCGGCGGCCACTTCCTGTCCGGCAAGACCCTGATCTTCGTCATCGACCTGCTCGGCGTCCGCTGATGTCGGCCGTCAGCCCGGCTCCCACCGTGGAGCTCAACGACGGCCACCGCATGCCGCTGCTCGGCCTCGGGACCTACTCGCTCGACGGCGACGAGGGCACCGCTGCCGTGGGCGCGGCGATCGCGAGCGGCTACCGGCTGCTCGACACCGCGCTGAACTACGGCAACGAGGACGCCGTCGGCCGTGCCGTGCGCGAAGCCGACGTCCCGCGCGAGGAACTCGTCGTCACGTCGAAGCTGCCCGGGCGCCACCACGGCTACGACGAGGCGCACCGCTCGATCGACGAGACCCTGGCGAACCTCGGCCTGGACCACGTGGACCTGTACCTGATCCACTGGCCGAACCCGTCGGTGGACAGGTTCGTCGAGACGTGGAAGGCCTTCGTCGACCTGCGCGACAGCGGCAAGGTGCGCTCCATCGGCGTCTCGAACTTCACGCCGGAGCACCTCGACCGGATCATCGACGCCACCGGGGTCGCCCCGGCCGTCAACCAGGTCGAGCTGCACCCCTACTTCCCGCAGGCCGCGCTCCGCGCTTTCCACGCCGAGCGCGGGATCGTCACGGAGAGCTGGAGCCCGCTCGCCAAGCGCTCGGAGCTGCTGACCGAGCAGCCCATCACCGACGCGGCGGCCGCGCACGGGGTCACGCCCGGGCAGGTCGTGCTGCGCTGGCACACCCAGCTCGACGCCGTCCCGGTGCCGAAGTCCGGCGACACCGACCGGCAGCGCGAGAACCTCGACGTGTTCGGGTTCACGCTGACCGACGACCAGGTGGCGGCGATCTCGGGACTCGAGCGCGGTCGCCTGTGGGACGGCGACCCGGAGACGCACGAGGAGATGTAGACGCTGACGCGTCAGACGGGAGGCACGGTGCCAGCTGGCACCGTGCCTCCCGTCCGTCGGGTGGTCCCGACGCGACCCAACCGCGGAAGCGACAGATCGCCGCCGGTGTCCGGTGGTGGTCTGTCGCTTTCGCGAGGATGACCGTCGAACGGCGCCGGCACGGAGTGTCGGTCCGGCGGGACTACACTGGACACCCCTCTTTCCCGAAGGGATGCGTGTGTCCGAACCGACCGAGATCGACCGCGAGCGTACGTACGTCGACGGGCTCTTCGCCCGCCTCGACGAACTGACCGCCGAGGCCGGCCAGCGTCTCGCCGAGACCCGCCGTCAGGCGGTCGGCGGGAACCACCAGAGCCGCAGTGAGCGCGACGCGTTCGCCAAGCTCTACGAGGACACGATCGCCACGCTCGAGCGTGTGGGGGACCGGCTGGTGTTCGGCCGCCTCGAGGTCGCCGACCCGGACGAGGGCGAGAGCGCCTTCCGGTACATCGGCCGCGTGGGGCTGCGCGATGTGGAGCACCGTCCGCTGCTGCTCGACTGGCGTGTGCCCGGGGCCAGCGCGTTCTACCAGGCCACCGCCGCGTACCCGATGGGCATGCGGGCCCGTCGGCACCTCTCGCTCGAGGGCCGCAGCGTCGTCGGGGTCGAGGACGAGGTCTTCGACGCGACGCTCTACGACGACGAGCGCACCCACCTGCAGGGCGAGGGCGCGCTGCTGGCGGCCGTGACCGCCGAACGCACCGGTCGGATGACGGACATCGTCGCGACGATCCAGGGCGAGCAGGACCGCATCATCCGCTCCCCGCTCGAGGGCGTGCTCATCGTGCAGGGCGGCCCCGGCACCGGCAAGACCGCCGTCGCGCTGCACCGTGCCGCGTACCTGCTGTACTCGTACCGCGAGCGGCTCCGGGGCTCCGGCGTGCTCGTCGTCGGACCCTCCCCGGCGTTCCTGACCTACATCGAGCAGGTGCTGCCCTCGCTGGGGGAGACCGGCGTCGTGATGGCGTCGCTCGGGTCGCTGTACCCGGGCCTGCGCACCGCGACCCACGACCGCCGGGACGTCGCCGCGGTGAAGGGCTCGGCGGAGATGGCCGACCTGCTCCGCCGCGCCGTGCGCTCGCGCCAGGTGGTCCCGACGTCGTCGACCACCCTGGACGTCGAAGGGGAGCGCCTGGTCGTGCCGCCGCAGCTCGTCGCCGACGCCATGCACCGGGCGCAGGACCGGGGCAAGCCGCACAACGTCGCCCGTGTGACGTTCAACAAGAGCGCGCTCGACGCGATGGTGAAGCTCCTCGCCGACCAGCTCCGCGAACGCGGCACCACGATCGACGACGCCGACCTCAAGGTCCTGCGCGAGGACATCCGCTCGTCGTACGACGCCCGTGTGCTGCTCAACACCGCGTGGCTGCCGCTGCCCGCCGAGAAGCTGCTCGAGGACCTCTACGCCCGCCCGGCCTGGCTCGCCTCGCTCACCCCGAACTGGTCTCCGGAGCGCCGAGCCCTGCTCGCGCGTGACCGCGGCGCCGGCTTCACGGTCGAGGACGTCCCGCTGCTCGACGAGGCCGCCGAACTGCTCGGCACCTTCGACCCCACGGGCGGTGCCGCCAAGCGCGCCGCGAAGGCCAGCCGCAACCGCGACATCGAGAACGCCCGCCAGGCCATCGAGAACATGGGCGTCGAGGGCATCGTGTCCGCCGAGCAGGTCGCCGGGGCCTTCGCCGAGGGCGGGGACCCGCGGTCGACCGCCGAACGCGCCGCCGAGGACCGCGAGTGGACGTACGGCCACATCGTCGTCGACGAGGCCCAGGAGCTCTCGCCGATGCAGTGGCGCGTACTCGCCCGGCGCAACCCGCTGCGGTCGTTCACGATCGTCGGTGACATGGCGCAGGGGTCCTCGCCCGGGGCCGCCCGCACGTGGGACGACGTCGTCGGCGCGCTCGCTCGTCGTCGCCGGGGTCGGGCGCCGCAGGTCCCGCTCGACCACCGCGTCGAGGAACTCACGGTCAACTACCGCACGCCGCGCTCGATCGTCGAGGCAGCGGGGGCCTTCGCCGAGGCCGCGGGACTCGTCGTGACCGCGAACCAGGCCGTGCGCGACGGCGACCCGGTCGTGCGGCTGCGGGTGGCCCGAGCCGAGGTGCTCGACACCATCGCGGCGACGGTCGCGTCCGAGCGTGCGCACATCGGGTCGGGCACCACCGGCGTGATCGTCCCGGACGCCCAGGTCGACGTCGTGCGGCAGCGGCTCGCCGGCACCGAGTCGGACGTCCGGTCGCTCGGCTCGCCACGTGCCGGGTCGGTCACGGTGCTGACCGGTGCGGACGCGAAGGGGCTCGAGTTCGACGGCGTGCTGCTGGTCGACCCGGACGGTGTCGGGGCCGACGCGGCCCGGGCGGCCGCGGCCGTCTACGTCGCGATGACGCGTCCGACGCGGCGCCTGACGGTCATCGAGGTCGCCTGACGCGTCAGGTTCGGGCCCGGCGGCTGCGTCGGCGACCGCCTCTCGGTTGTCGCGTTGCTCATCGGCACACGTTGCACCCCCTCACGAACATCGCACCCCGTCGGGACGGGGTGCGATGTCCGCCGCGGGGTGCGATCCGTCAACGCCGCCGTGGACGGCGCAGACGGGAGGCCCGGGCCGGGTCCGTCAAGCGGGCTCGCCCTCGGTGCGGACGCGCTCGACGAGCGTCGCCCACTGGCCGTCCAGCTGGCTGCCCGGCACGGTGACCGTGGTGCGGGCGACGGTGATGGTCCACTCGAAGTCGTCGCGCACCTGCTGCCGACGGCGGACCGGCGGCTCGCGGGGGAGGTCGTCGACCAGCGCGGACCAACCGTCCGGGTCCGCGCACGACTCGGTGTCGAGGCGCCAGCTCCTGGTCGTGCCGGCGATCCCCCCGGTGCGGCGGACGACGATCTGCATGGCCCCGACCGTACGCCCGGTCAGGACAGCACGCCCACCTCGGTCCACGCCCCGCTGACCGCCTCGGACTGCGCCGAACCCGCGCCGAACCGGGCATCGGCGGCGCTCACGGTGACCCGGGCGAAACCGGCGAAGTCGATCGACGCGGTGACCTCGGGCGAGGTCAGGGCGTCCCACCAGACAGCCCCGGTGCCCTCCCACGCGTTGCCCCCGATCGCGGTCGCGGCGAGGTAGAAGGCGTGGTTCGGGATGCCCGAGTTCGTGTGCACCCCGCCCGAGTCGTCGGTGGTCTGGACGTACCCGGCCATCGTGCCCGGCTGCGGGTCCTTGCCGAGCACCGGGTCGTCGTACGCGGTGCCCGGGGCCTTCATCGAGCGGAGCGCGACTCCGTGCACCGCCGGCGTGAACAGTCCCTGCCCGATCAGCCAGCTCGCCTGCTCGGCGGTCTGTCCGTGCGTGTACTGCGCCACGAGCGAGCCGAACACGTCGCTGACCGACTCGTTGAGCGCCCCGGACTGCCCCTGGTAGGTCAGGTCGGCGGTGTACTGCGTGACACCGTGCGTGAGCTCGTGCCCGATGACGTCGAGCGCGATCGTGAAGCGGTTGAACACCTCGCCGTCGCCGTCACCGAACACCATACGGCTGCCGTCCCAGTACGCGTTGTCGTAGTCCTGCCCGTAGTGCACGGTGGCGTCGAGGGGGAGCCCGGCGCCGTCGATCGACACCCGCCCGAACACGTCGAGCCAGAACGCGTGCGTCGCGCCGAGGCCCGCGTAGGCCTCGTCCACGGCGGCGTCCCCGGTGTCGGCGGCGCCCTCGGTGCGGACGAGCGTGCCGGGCAGCGTGGTGGAGCCGTGCGCGTCCGAGATGCTGCGCTGCGGGGACCGGTCCGGCGCGACGGCGGACTGCCGCGCGTCGAGTCGGGCTCCGCGCTTGGGCGCCTGCACGACGTCGAGGGAGGCGAGGGCGGTACGCGCGGCCGGGGTGGCCCGGGGGAACGCGTCGGACGGCGCGTCGGCGATGGCGCGCAGCAGGTACGGCGGGACGACGGATCGGAGCTGGGCGGTGGTCATGGTGCCCATGCAACCCCCGCGCACCGACATCGGGACCCGACCCGGGCCTGGCGTGCGTCTTCTGTCAGTCTTTGCGGTTGGCGACGAGCGCGAGCGCGTAGGACTCCCACCACTGGCCCGCCGCCGGGCCGCCGTTGCAGGTGCCGTCGCTCAGGCCGGGTGTCTTCACCCAGAGCAGGGCGTCGAGCCGCGTCGATCCGGCGGCCACGTGCGGGTCCTGGCCGAGCCCGGCGCCGGACGGGTTGCACCACGTGCCGCGCCACCCCTGCCCGTTGCGGGAGACGTCGATGACGAAGTGCGGGTCGCCACCGATCGCGTCGGCCAGGTGGTCGGCGTACGTGCGCTCCTGGTCCACCCGGTAGAAGTTCGACACGTTGGTGAAGAACCCCTGCGTCTTGTCGATGCCGGCCTTCCGGAGCCAGGACGCCATCGTCGCCGTGGGCACCCGGTTCTCGTTGCCGCCGTCCAGGTAGACCGTCAGGCCGTGCCCGGTCAGGGCGTCGACGGCCTTGCGGAGCAGGGGCAGGCGCGTGTCCTGCAGCCGTTTGCACACGTGGATCTGCGCGATCGCGTCCGGTTCGACCAGGACCACGGCGTGCGACCCGGCCATCGCCTGCACTGCCGAGCGGACCCACGGCACGTACTCGGACGGCTCGGTGCCGCCCTTCGAGTAGTTGCCGCAGTCGCGGTCCGGCACGGCGTAGAGCACGAACACCGGCGTCGCGTGCTGCGCTGCCGCGTTCGCCACCACGCGGCGGATCGTCGCGCGGGTCTCCTGCCGGGACGGGTTCGTCAGCCAGGTCGCGATCGGCTGGTCCGCGATCTCGGACAGGCGTGCCGCGGTGGTGGCGTCACCGTCCGCGCGGGCCGAGGACGCGAAGCGCCCAGGCTGGTTGTCGCTCGCCGGCTGTCGGGCGAGCCCGCCGGGGAACACCTGCGCCGGGGTCCGTCGTTCGACGACGTGCCGGGTGTCGGTGCCCCGCTGCTCAGGCAGCCAGAGGGCGACGGCGGCGACGACCGCCACCACGACGACCGCGGCGCTGCCGATCCACAGCCACTGCCGTGCGGCGCTCGTCCGTCGGCGCGCGCGGCGCGTCGTTCCCTGGTCCGGCATCGAGCGGTCCTCCCTGGTCTGACCGTGCTCCGTCGGCGATCCCGAGCAGCCCTGTCCCGCTCGTGCGTTCATGCTCCCACCCCGGCGACCCGCGGTGCCACCCCTCGCCGGTGATCGCACAGGCCCACCCCCGGTGCTGCTCAGGAGCGCTCCAGCTGCCGGCCAGGGCAGACCCCCACACTGTCGGGATGTTCCGGAAACTCCTCCTGCTCGCCGTCACGGCGGCCTACGCCTGGGTGATCTGGCGGATGACCCTGACGCCGCACGTGTTCAGCGACGCCGAGAACCGGCTCGTGCTGCACGCGCTGTCCTGGGCGCAGCAGCTGCCCGGCGGGTCGTGGCTGACCTACGACCGGACGGAGTTCCTCGCCAACATCGCGATGTTCGTCCCCGTCGGCGCGATCGCCGCGCTGTGGCTGCCGCGCCGCTGGTGGTTCGGGGCCGCGGTCATCGCCGTCGTGCTGTCCGCCGGCATCGAGCTGGCCCAGGCCGAACTGCTGCCCTACCGGGTGGCCGACCCGCGCGACGTGCTGTCGAACGGCATGGGCGGTCTGCTCGGCGCGACGCTCGTGGGGTTCGTGCGCAGCCTGTTGCCGGCACCGCGGCGTCGTCGTCTGCGGGCCCGGACCGCCTGACCAGTCTGGTAGAGTCTCCAGGTTGCCGTCGAACGGCCGCGGACAAAGAGCGCTCACGCAATCGGTGTGGGCACCGCGCAACGACCGAAAGGGGATCATCCATGGCACTTGACGCGAAGGTCAAGCAGGAGATCATCGAAGAGTACGCGACCCACCCGGGCGACACCGGATCCCCCGAGGTCCAGGTCGCCGTTCTGACGCGTCGTATCAACGACCTGAACGAGCACCTCAAGGAGCACAAGCACGACCACCACTCGCGTCGTGGTCTGCTGCTCATGGTCGGTCAGCGTCGCCGTCTCCTCGGCTACCTCTCCGACGTCGACATCAGCCGCTACCGTGCGCTCATCGAGCGCCTCGGCCTGCGCCGCTAGTTCTCGACCGACACACGCTTGACTGAACGCCCCGGTCCTCGTCATGAGGACCGGGGCGTTCTCCGTTCCCGGCAAGCCTGCTCCGTCCGGGGAATGGTTGCGTCATGCTCCGCGTTCGGTACGATGTTCATGCAAACGCATTGAAGATCGGACATCACCATGACCACCATCGCCGTCGTCTCCGCCGGGCTCTCCGAGCCCTCGTCGACCCGCCTGCTCGCCGACCGGCTGGCAGAGTCCGCCGTCGCGGCGCTCGACGCACAGCACGGAGGCCCGGTGCAGGTCGTGCACGTCGACCTGCGTCCGCTGGCGCACGAGATCGTCGACGCGATGCTGACCGGCTTCCAGGCTCCGGCCCTCGCCGCCGCGTCGGCTGCGGTCCTCGAGGCCGACGCGCTGGTCTTCGTCTCGCCGGTCTTCACGGCAGGCATGAGTGGTCTGGCGAAGTCGTTCCTCGACATCACCGACAAGGACGCCCTGGTCGACATGCCGGTCCTGCTCGCGGCGACGGGTGGCACGGCACGGCACTCGCTGGCGATCGAGCACGCGATGCGTCCGGTGTTCGCGTACCTGCGCGCTGCCGTCGTCCCCACCGGGGTGTTCGCCGCGACCGACGACTGGGGCGCGCAGGGCGACCAGGCGGCCCTGGACGGACGCATCCGCCGGGCCGGCGCGGACCTGGCGTGGGCGATCGGGGCCTCCCGTCGGACGCCGCAGCGCGCGGACGCCCTGCCGGAGGTCACCGACTTCGCGAGCCTGCTCGGCGGCCTCGGCCACTGACCCGCGTCGTCAGGCGACCCCGCGCGGTGCGCGGTTGCCCGTCGGTGCGCAGTCAGCGCCCTGGTGCGGGGTCCTTGCCGCGCACGGAGCCATCACCCCCGCACGGGCCACCAACCGCGCACCGTGCGCGGTCCGCGCACACCGTCAGTACCAGTGCGGGTTGACGCTCATCTCGTGGTTCCACGCGGCGCACGGGCTGCCGTAGCTGCTCTTGATGTACGCCAGGCCCCAGTTGATCTGGGTGTCCTGGTTCGTCAGCCAGTCCGCGCCCGCAGCGCCCATCTTGTTCGCGGGCAATGCCTGGGGGATGCCGTACGCGCCGCTCGAGGCGTTCAGGGCGTTCGCGCGCCAGCCGGACTCCTGTGTCCACAGCGACACCAGGCACCCGAACTGGTCGCCGCCCCAGCCGTAGTTCCCGAGGACGCTCTGGGCGTAGGCCTTCGCGCCGGTCGGGTCGGCCCCGACGCTGCTCGTGTCCGGGAACGACGTGCCGGTGCTCGCTGCGGCGGAGCCCGTCGGCGAGGTGCGCTGCGTCCGCTGTGCCGCGATCGCGGCCGCCTGCGCCGCACGGGCCTGCGCCGCCGCCTGGGCGGCGACCGCCTGGCCGACCGCGTACTGCTGCTCGGCCTGGGCCGTCGTGTCCTTGAGGGTCGCGAGCTGGGCGTAGAGCTCGTCGCTGTGGGACTGCGTCGACGCGACGGCGGCGTCGGCCTGCTGCTGCGCGGTCTTCGCTGCGGCAGCACGGTCCTCGGCGGTCCGGGCCAGTCGGGATCGCGCGTCCTCGGCGCGGGTGGCCTGGTCGTGCAGCGAGGACGCCGTGCCCGCAGCGACCGAGGCGTCGTCGAGGACGCTCGTCCACGTGGTCGTCAGCTGGTCCATCGCGCCGAGCTGGTACAGCAGGTCGCGGGGGTCCTTCGCCGTGGCGATCTTCGTCGTCATCTCGTTGCTCGAACCGTCGCGGTACAGGTTCGCCGCGAGCTGTCCGGCCCGGGTCTGCGCGCGCTCGGCCGTCTGTGACGCTTGGTCGGCCTGGGCCTGGAGGCTCGTGGCGGTCTGGGTGGCGTCGGCCAGGTCCGCCTCGGCCACCGTCGCCTTCTCGGCCGCGTCGAGCGCGGTCTGCGACTTGGCGGCGGCGTCGGCCTGCACCGCCTGCAGCGCTGTCTGCACGGTGGAGATCTCGGCCTGCTTCGCCTGCTCGTTGCCCTTGGCGGCCTGCACGTCCTGCCACGTGGGGTAGGTGGTGGCACTGGATGTGGAACCGGCACTGGCGGGGGTGGCCGTGGCGACGGGGACGACGAGCGCACCGAGGACGACGGCGGCCGCGACGAACGCGCGTCCGGTAGGGCTTCGACGCATGTCGTCAGGGTAACCAGGACACGCCCGTTCGCCACGAGCCTCGCCGTCGATTCACCGCCGACTGCTAAAGTCGCCCTGTCCGGGGACCGTTTCCCGTGACGACACACAACATCGCACGCAGACCGGCACGAAGCTGGTCATCGGTGGTGGCATGCGGGCCGAGGCGTCCCGACTGTTTCTACTGCTGGCCAGACATGCGTTCCGCGTCGTGGAGCGCACGTGCACGCGTGTGCCCGAGGCCGGGTCTGCTGCATCACCGATTCAAGGAGGCATCCTCTTGGAGGGTCCCGAGATCAAGTTCGCTGAAGCGATCATCGACAACGGTCGCTACGGCACCAGGACGGTCCGGTTCGAGACCGGCCGTCTCGCGCAGCAGGCACAGGGTGCCGTCGCCGCGTACCTGGACGAAGAGACCATGCTGCTGTCGGCCACCAGCGCCGGCAAGCACCCGCGCGAGGGCTTCGACTTCTTCCCGCTGACGGTCGACGTCGAAGAGCGCTCGTACGCCGCCGGCAAGATCCCCGGCTCGTTCTTCCGTCGCGAAGGCCGCCCGTCGACCGAGGCCATCCTGGTCTGCCGGCTCATCGACCGGCCGCTGCGTCCGTCGTTCGTCGACGGCCTGCGCAACGAGGTCCAGATCGTCATCACCGTCCTGAGCATCGCTCCGGACGAGTTCTACGACGCGCTGGCGATCAACGCCGCGTCCGCGTCGACGCAGATCTCCGGTCTGCCGTTCTCCGGCCCGATCGCCGGCGTGCGCCTCGCGCTCATCGGCGACCAGTGGGTCGCGTTCCCGAAGGCGTCGCAGCTCGCCGAGGCCGTCTTCGACCTCACCGTCGCGGGCCGTGTCGTCACGGACGAGGCCGGCAACGAGGACGTCGCGATCATGATGGTCGAGGCCGAGGCCACCGAGCACAGCTGGGACCTCATCCAGGGCGGCGCCACCAAGCCCGACGAGGCCGTCGTCGCGCAGGGCCTCGAGGCAGCGAAGCCGTTCCTCAAGGTCCTCGTCGAGGCACAGGCGAAGATGGCCGCGCAGTCGGCCAAGGAGATCCAGGACTACCCGGTCTTCCCGCCCTACGCCCCCGAGGTCTACGACGCCGTCGAGTCCCTCGCGCTGTCCGAGCTCGGCGACGTCTACAAGATCGCCGGCAAGGTCGAGCGTCAGGACGCCGACGACGCCCTCAAGTCGCGCGTCAAGGCCGCGATCGCCGAGCAGGTCACCGCGGGCTCGCTGCCCGAGGTCGCGAACTCGCAGGTCGGTGCCGCGTACAAGTCGGTCACCAAGAAGGTCGTCCGCGGCCGCATCCTGACCGAGCAGGTCCGCATGGACGGCCGCGGTCTCGCGGACATCCGCCCGCTCGACGCCGAGGTCGCCGTGATCCCGCGCGTCCACGGTTCCGCGGTGTTCCAGCGCGGCGAGACGCAGATCCTCGGCGTCACCACGCTGAACATGCTCAAGATGGAGCAGCAGATCGACTCGCTGTCGCCCGTCACCAAGAAGCGCTACCTGCACCACTACAACTTCCCGCCCTACTCGACCGGTGAGACCGGCCGCGTGGGTTCGCCGAAGCGTCGCGAGATCGGGCACGGCTTCCTCGCCGAGCGCGCCCTCGTGCCGGTGCTGCCCCCGCGCGACGAGTTCCCCTACGCGATCCGTCAGGTCTCCGAGGCGCTCAGCTCGAACGGCTCGACCTCGATGGGTTCCGTCTGCGCCTCGACCCTGTCGCTGCTCAACGCCGGTGTGCCCCTCAAGGCCCCGGTCGCCGGCATCGCGATGGGCCTGGTCTCCGACACCGTCGACGGCCAGACCCGCTATGCGGCGCTGACCGACATCCTCGGTGCCGAGGACGCCCTCGGCGACATGGACTTCAAGGTCGCCGGCACGTCCGAGTTCGTCACCGCGATCCAGCTCGACACGAAGCTCGACGGCATCCCGTCGTCGGTGCTCGACGCCGCGCTGAAGCAGGCCAAGGAAGCCCGTTCGGCCATCCTCGGTGTCCTGAACGAGGCCATCGACGGTCCCGACGAGATGGCGGACACCGCGCCGCGTGTCATCTCCGTGCAGATCCCGGTCGACAAGATCGGCGAGCTGATCGGCCCGAAGGGCAAGACGATCAACGGGATCCAGGACGAGACCGGCGCCGACATCTCGATCGAGGACGACGGCACCGTGTACATCGGCGCTGTCGACGGTCCGTCGGCCGAGGCCGCTCGTGCCCAGGTCAACGCGATCGCGAACCCGACCAACCCGGAGATCGGGGACCAGTTCCTCGGCACCGTCGTGAAGATCGCCACGTTCGGCGCCTTCGTGTCGCTGCTCCCGGGCCGTGACGGTCTGCTCCACGTCTCCGAGGTCCGCAAGCTCGCCGGTGGCAAGCGTGTCGAGAACGTCGAGGACGTGCTCGGCGTCGGCCAGAAGATCCTGGTCGAGGTCACCAAGGTCGACGACCGCGGCAAGCTCTCGCTCGCGCCGGTCGTCGCGGACGAGGTCGACACCGCCGGTGGCGACCACTCGTCGCACGCCGAGGCACCGGCCGAGGGCTGAACGCCCCTCGCCTGACTTACGGAACGGCCGTCGCCCCTCGTGGGGCGGCGGCCGTTCTCGCGTGTGCGGGACCGGTCAGGACGCGGGCGTCTCCTGCGTGCCGGTGAGCTGCGCACGGCCGAGCAGGTGCTCGCGGAGCATGAACCCGACGACCGCGGGGGTGGCGTCGGCGGGGACCTCGAGCACGGGCACGTCGAGGGCGCTCAGCGTGAAGACGTACCGGTGTTCGCCGTGGCCCGCGGGCGGAGCCGCACCGAGGAAGGTGTCCGTGCCGTACTCGTTGCGGCGACGGAGTGCCTCGGCCGGCAGCAGTGCGTCGTCCGTGCCGGCACCGGCGGGGAGCGACGTGGTGGACGCCGGGACGTCGGTCAGGCTCCAGTGCCAGAAGCCCGAGCCGGTCGGGGCGTCGGGGTCGTACACGGTGAGCACGTAGCTCTGCGTGCCCTCGGGTGCGCCGGACCACTCCAGGGCGGGGGAGCGGTCCTCGCCGCCGACGTCGGAACCGCGCGCCGAGGTGGGCAGCGCGTCGCCGTCGGCAAAGTCCGGGCTGGTCAGGGTGAAGGTGGGCACCTCGGGGAGGCGCCAGAGCGGGTCGTTGGCCATGCACCCAGGCAACCACCCGTGCCCTGGTGGCGACCGGGAGACGGACAGGAGGCGCGGTGCCGGATGGCACCGCGCCTCCCGTCCGTCAGGGGGTGACGGATCGTGTGGTGACGGATCAGGCGGGACCGGTGGCGCTGCCGGGGTTGCCGCTGGCGACGATCGCGCCGTTGACGCCCTCGGGGAAGAAGCCGCCCTTGTCGATCTGGTTCGGCGTCAGGAACACCACGTTGAGCACGCGCTCGGCGGTGCGGCCGTACGCGAGGGAGTTCGCGTCGGTCGGGACGAAGTTCACGGCGCCGGTCGAGGTCGTGATGCCCTGGTCGTCGTCGGTCGGGCCGTCCAGCGAGTCGCGGGCGTCGGAGATCTTGTTCGCCGGCACCTGCAGGCCCTTGTCGTACAGCTTCGAGCGGATGATGCCCGCGTGGTACGCCTCGACGGCCAGGATGCCCGCCGCCGCGCTGAGGTACGTCTTGTTGTAGATGAGCGGAGCAGCGCCCTTGTAGGCGGTGACCCCGACGTCCTCGAAGACGTAGGCACCGAGCAGGAAGTTCTCCTCGCTCGCGAACGGGTCGAACGTGCCCGTCGGGCCGACGAGCCCGGCGGCGCGGGCGGCCGCGTTGAACGCGTTCGTGAAGTCGATCTTCGGACGGGACACGACCGCGCCGCCGAGTGCGGACCGGAGGAACGCGACGTGCGCCCGCTCGTCGTTCGCGATCTCGGTGGCGATGCCACGCACCGTTGCGGTCTTGAACGGCACCTTGCTGCCGCCGACGACCGGCCCCTGCGGGTCGATGCCGGTGATCATGCTGTCGGTCAGGCCCGTGCCGAAGACCGCACGGAGGTAGAACTCCGCCTCGAGGTACTCCAGGTTGAGCGCGAAGTTGAGGATGGCGGCGTCCGAGACGGCGCCGTCCTCGGCGGGGGAGGCGGAGGCCCGGTCGGCGGTGACCACCGACGAGCCCAGCGCGGCGATGCCGGCTGAGGCGCCGGCGACACCGGCGGCTGCGAAGAAGCGGCGTCGGTCGAGCGCGTTCTCAGCGCTGCGGTCGACGGCATGACGGATGAAGGCGTTGTCGAACATCGATGTCCTCGAGACGTGCTGGCTGCACGGGGCCCGGTCGACACAGCAGGGAACCAGGCCGGTCGGGTCACGGTCGGCGGGTTGGTCGGCCGTGCGCTGAAGCTACCCCCGGACGAGGGTCGCCGCGAGGGGCAGCGCGTGGAACGGATGGTGACCGTTCGGGGTCCGTCCGTCGGACCGGGGTCGCGTCAGCCGGCGAGGACGCGGTCCGCGACGCGCTGCAGTGCGGCGGTCGCGGCGATCGCGTCGCCGGCGTAGGCGCCGGACATCGCGCCGTCGCGGGCCAGCATGAGCTCGTCGGCGCCGTCGCCCGCCATCGGGTGACCGGCCTCCTGCAGCAGGTCGCCGAGCCGCTCCGTGTACCAGTCGCGGTGCATCGCCACGACCTGGCGCACCGGGTCACGGCTGTCGTGGTACTCGGCGGCGGCGTTGAGGAACGCGCAGCCGCGGAACGCCGGGTCGTTGACGTCGGCGACCAGCGAGGCGACCCAGGCGCGGACCGCTGCCTGCGGGTCGGCGGCACCGCCTACGACCTGCTCGAAGCGCTGCTGGACGCGCTCGTGCTGCGCGTTCACGTACGCCAGGATCAGGTTGTCCTTGGACCCGTAGTGCTTGTAGAACGTCGCCTTCGTGACGCTCGCCTCGGAGATGAGGCGGTCGACGCCGACGCCGTGGATGCCCTCGTCGTAGAACAGGCGCGAGGCGGTCTCGAGGATCCGGACCTTCGCGCCGCCGGAGCGGGGAGCCGGGGGGAGGCTCGACCCGTCCGACGGCACGGAGGCCGGACCGCTCGGTCCGAGGAGACGCTGGACGGCCGGTTGGGGGGAATCGACCGTCACAGCGTTGCTCTCCTCGGGTTCATCGGCTCCGCGGACGAGTGGGGGGACTCGTGCCGCCGAGGACTGATGTCCCGAGCCACCGGATCGGTATCTAGGGGGGCTGCCGATCCGGTGAGACGACTGTAGCACAAGGAGGACAGACAGACGAGTCGGTCTGTCCGTTGTTTCTGTACCCCACTTCGAGGCACAGCGGGACACCCGCCGTGCAGGCGGACCAAACTGGATGAGGGGCTCCGGAACATCAGTAGGCTCGACCGCGATGAACCACCCAGTGCCGTTGCCCCTCGAGGCCCCGGACACGTCGTTCCTGACGTCCGGGGGATCCTTCGTCCGCCGAACCGTCCTCCCCTCGGGCGTGCGCGTGCTGACCGAGGCGGTTCCGGCATCCCACTCGACGAGCATCGGGTACTGGGTCGGGGTCGGTTCCCGCGACGAACGCGCCGGCCAGTTCGGTTCCACGCACTTCCTCGAGCACCTGCTGTTCAAGGGCACGACCTCCCGGAGCGCACTCGACATCGCCGTCGCGTTCGACTCGGTCGGCGGCGAGCACAACGCCGCGACCGCCAAGGAGTACACGTGCTACTACGCCCGTGTCCGCGACGCCGACGTGCCGATGGCCGTCCGGGTGATCGGGGACATGGTGACGAACTCCGTGCTCGAGCCGGCGGCCTTCGACATCGAACGCGGGGTCATCCTCGAAGAGCTCGCGATGGCCGCCGACGAC
Organism: Curtobacterium sp. MCBA15_001; assembly: GCF_001864835.1. Lineage (GTDB taxonomy): Bacteria > Actinomycetota > Actinomycetes > Actinomycetales > Microbacteriaceae > Curtobacterium. The sequence goes on from NZ_MJGI01000006.1 coordinate 174,821, forward strand.
CCGGCGGACCTGGCCGGCGAGGCGTTCTTCGCCTCGGCCTTCGACGGTCACGCGCTCGGACGGCCGATCGGCGGCACCCCCGAGAGCATCCGCGCCGTGCAGCGTGACGAGGTGATGGCGCACTACGCCGAGCACTACGCCCCGAACGGCCTGGTCATCACCGCCGCCGGCGCCGTCGACCACGACGTCTTCTGCGCGCTCGTCGAAGAGGTCTTCAGCACCGCTGGCAAGGACCGGCCCGTCGCCCGCCGGACGGCCGAACCCGTCGCCGACCGGGCCGAGGAACGCCTGACGGTCGTGCACCGGCCCACCGAGCAGGTCAGCATGCTGCGGGGATCGCAGGGCCTGGACCTGCGCGACGACCGCCGTCCGGTGCTCAGTGTGCTCAACGCCGTCCTGGGCGGCGGGATGAGCTCCCGGCTGTTCCAAGAGGTCCGCGAGCGCCGGGGCCTGGCCTACGCGGTGTCCTCGTTCGCCCCGGCGTACCTGGACAACGGGGCGTTCGGCGTCTACGCCGGGTGCGCCCCCGACAACGTCGCCGGGGTGATCGACATCATCGACGACGAGTTCCGCAAGATGGTCGACGACGGCATCACCGAGGACGAACTCCGGCGTGCGAAGGGGCAGATCGAGGGTGCCGTGACGCTCTCGCTCGAGGACGCCGACGCCCGGATGACCCGACTGGGGCGGGCCGAGCTCGGCACCGGCGAGTTCACCGACCTCGACACCGCTCTCGAGCGGGTCGACCAGGTGACGACGGCCGACGTGCTCGACCTCGCGCGGGACCTGCTGACGCGCCCCACCATCACCGCCGTCGTCGGCGACGTCGAGCGTGCCGCGCTCGAGGCCGCGATCGGCACGGCTGGTCGGTGAAGGACGTGTCCCACTACCTCTACCTCGTGCGCCACGGCGAGCACCAGGACGCCGAGCACGGCCTCCGTGACGGCAAGCTCTCGGAGCGCGGGAAGCGGCAGTCGATGCTCATCGCCGACCGGCTGGGCGGCGTGCCGTTCGACGGTGTCTGGCACTCGCCGCTCGAGGCCCCGTCCGAGACCGCGTCGTTCCTGGCGCAGCGGCTGCCGTCGATCCAGCCGGAGCCCTCGACGCTGCTGTTCGACTGCATCCCGTCGGGGCCGACGCCGGACATGCCCTCGGCCTACAAAGCCTTCTACGGCGGGATCACCGAAGAGGAGATCATCGCCGGGCAGGCGCAGATGGGCGACGCGGTGGCCGAGTGGTTCACCCCGTCGATCCAGGACCGCCACGACCTGATCATCACGCACAACGCCGTGATCGGCTGGTTCGTGCGCGAGGTCTTCCAGGCCCCGGAGTGGCGCTGGATGGGCACGAACGTGGCGCACACCGCGCTGACGGTGATCCGGATCCGGTCCGCCAAGCCAGCCGAGCTCGTCACGCTCAACGACACCGCGCACCTGCCGGTCGAGTTGCGGACCGGCCTGCCGGTCGAGCAGCCGCTCTAGTCGCGACCGACTTCCGGACGGGAGGCGCGGGGCGGGGCCGCCACGATCCTCCAGGCCGTCACTCGGTCGCGTCGGGCGTCACCGCCTTGCGGTACCAGGCGGTCGCGTTGGGGTTGTCGTTGAACGGTGCGATCCGCGCGTAGCCGCGGCTGCGGTACATGGCGCCCGCCGCGACGAGTGAGTCGTTCGTGTCGAGGACGATCGCCGTCGCGCCGAGCCGGGCGCCCGCGCGCTCGAGCTCGTCCATGAGTGCCGTCGCGACCCCGCGTCCCCGGCCCTGGGGCGTGACGAACACGTGCTTCACCTCGAAGCGCACCTCGTCGCCGTCGTCGGCGATCCGACGGAGCCCGCCGCACCCGACCGGCACGTCGTCCTCGTCGTACGCCAGGGCGAACACGCCCCGCGGTGGGGTGAACTCGACGGCAGGGGTGCGCTTGCGGGCGTAGCTGCCCTGCGCGCTCGGGAAGGTCGCCTCGCGCTCGTCGAGGTAGGCGTCGAGCAGCGCGTCGACCTCGGGCAGGTCGGCCGGCACGGTGCGCACGGTGACCGGGATGCGATCGGGGGCCATGCGTCGATCCTAGGATGGAGGCCATGGTCACTCCCGTCGCCGTCGTCGGCGCCACCGGTCGTCTCGGGGGCCTCGTGGCCTCCGTCGTCCAGGACACGCCCGGGTTCGAACTCGTCGCGCGCCTGTCCTCGAAGGACGGCGCGCACCGACCGGACCCGTCGGTGTTCCAGGGCGCGGCGGTCGTCGTCGACGTGACCGTCCCGGCGCTCAGTCCGGACATCGTGGCGAACGCCCTGGCCAGCGGCGCGAACGTGCTCGTCGGTACGTCCGGCTGGTCCGCGGCGCGGCTGGCGTCGCTCCGGACGTCGCTGGCCGACCGACCAGAGCAGGGCGCGCTCGTCGTGCCGAACTTCTCGATCGGGTCGGTCATCGGGACCCACCTGGCGACCATCGCCGCGCCGTGGTTCCCGTCGATCGAGATCATCGAGACCCACCACGCGGGCAAGATCGACTCGCCCTCGGGTACCGCCGTGCGCACCGCCGAACTCGTCTCCGAGGCCCGCCGTGACGTCGGCCCGGTGGACGCGCCGCACGTCGACCAGCGCGCCCGCGGGCAGCAGGTCGCCAGCGTGCCGATCCACTCGTTGCGGCTGCCCGGCGTCAAGGCCGTGCAGGACGTCGTGCTGAGCGGCCCGGGCGAGACGCTGACGATCCGGCACGACACCACCGACGACGCTGCCTACGCCCCGGGGATCCGCGCCGCGCTCGGCGCGATCGGTGACCTGCGGGGCCTGTCGGTCGGGCTCGGCACCGTGCTCGGGATCGGCTGACGTGGGCGTCCGCTCGCCGTTCTGGGGTGCTGCCCTGATGGCGGTGCTGCTGCTCGTCTACATCGTGCTCATCGGCGCGCGGGCCGTGGCGTTCATCGCGACCGGCCTCGCCATCGGGATCGCGATCGGCGTCGCCCTGTTCGTCATCGCCGCGATCGGGGCCCTGCTGCTCGTGCTCGAGTTCCGCTTCGGGCTCCGGATCACGCGGCTCGGGGCCCGGCTCGAGCGCGAGGGTGGAACGCCGGACGACGTCGTGGACGTCCGTCCCTCGGGCCGTCCCACGCGCGCCGCGGCCGACGAGCTCTTCCCGCGCTACCGGGCAGCGGTCGAGGCCGCCCCGGAGGACTGGCGCGCCTGGTACCGCCTCGGGGTGGTCTACGACGCCGCCGGCGACCGGAAGCGTGCGCGGGCCGCGATGCGGACGGCCCTCACGCACGCTCGGTAGCGCGGCAGCGCTGCTCAGAAGACGGCGTCGACCGCGTCCTCGGCCCGGGTGTACCGGAAGGTGTAGCCGGACTCGAGCAGCTTCGTCGGCACCATCTGCTGGCTGGAGAGCAGCATCTCGTCCGCGGCGTCGCGCAGCACCGTACGGAGCGCGAAGGCCGGCAGCCGGAACAGGTAGGGCCGGTGCAGGTCCTCGGCGACGCGGCGGGTGATGCGGTCGGCCACGATCGGTTCGGGTCCGGCCAGGTTCACCGGGCCACGGACCTCGGACGCCGACGGCGCGGTCGCCAGGTGCACGATCGCACCGACCTCGTCCTCGAGCGCGATCCACGGCCAGAACGCCCCGCCGGTGCCGAGTCGGCTCCCCAGCCCGAAGCGGGTGAGCGGGACGAGCGGTGCCAGGGCCCCGCCGCCCTCGCCGATCACGATGCCGGTGCGCAGTGTCACCACGCGGACGCCCTCGGGCGCAGCCTCGGCGGCGGCCTCCCACGCCCGGCACACGTCGGCGAGGAACCCTGAGCCAGGTGCGGCGTCGTCCTGCAGCACGTCCGAGGGGCGGTCGCCGTAGATGCCGGATGCCGACCCGGACAGGAACAGCCGCGGCGGGGTGGCCGCGTGGCGCATCGCCTCGACCAGGGTGCCGGTCGCGTCGACCCGCGAGGACCGGATCTCCTGCTTGTAGGTCTCGGTCCAGGGCAGCTTCCCGATGCTCGCCCCGGCCAGGTTGACGACGACGTCCGCACCGTCGAGCACGGCCGGGTCGAGGGGGCGTTGGCCGGGGGCCCACCGGAACTCGGTGGGGGAGTGCGGCTCGCGTCGCACCAGGGTCGACACGTGGTGTCCGGCGTCGCGCAGGGCACGCACCAGGGGGGTCCCGATGAAGCCGGAGGCTCCGGCGACCAGGATCGAGAGCGGCTGTTCCGTCATGCACGCCACGCTACTCATCCGACGTAGGCTTTCCGGTGTGACTGCCACTCCCTACGAAGACCTGCTGCGCCGCGTGCTCGAGGAGGGATCGCCGAAGGGGGACCGCACCGGGACCGGCACCCGCAGCCTGTTCGGGGCGCAGCTCCGGTACGACCTGTCGCAGGGGTTCCCGCTCGTCACGACCAAGCGCGTGCACTTCAAGTCGATCGCGTACGAGCTGCTGTGGTTCCTGCGCGGCGACGGCAACGCCACCTGGCTGCAGGAGCACGGCGTCCGGATCTGGAACGAGTGGGCGGACGAGAACGGCGACCTCGGCCCGGTCTACGGCGTGCAGTGGCGCTCGTGGCCGACCCCGTCCGGCGAGCACGTCGACCAGATCGCCCAGGTGATCGAGCAGATCCGCACGAACCCGGACTCCCGACGACTCATCGTCTCGGCGTGGAACGTCGCGGACATCCCGGACATGGCGCTCGCACCGTGCCACGCGTTCTTCCAGTTCCACGTCAACGACGGCAAGCTCTCGTGCCAGCTGTACCAGCGGAGCGCGGACATGTTCCTCGGGGTGCCGTTCAACATCGCCTCGTACGCGCTCCTGACGCACATGATCGCCGCGCAGACCGGGCTGCAGGTCGGCGACTTCGTCTGGACCGGCGGCGACTGCCACGTGTACGACAACCACGTCGAGCAGGTCCAGGAGCAGCTGTCCCGCACGGCGTACCCGCTGCCGACGCTCGAGCTCGCCCCCCGCGACTCGATCGACGACTACCAGTACGAGGACTTCACCGTCGTCGGCTACGAGCACCACCCGGCGATCTCGGGCGCGGTCGCGGTCTGATGTCGGATGACGCCTGGGTCGAACCCGTCGGGGGCGTCGGACTCGTCTGGGCGCGCTCGATCGGCGGGGTCATCGGCGCCGACGGCGGGATGCCCTGGCACGTCCCCGAGGACCTGGCGCACTTCAAGCAGGTCACCGGCGGTGCCACCGTCGTGATGGGCCGGCGCACCTGGGACTCGCTGCCCGAGCGGTTCCGCCCGCTGCCGGGTCGGCGCAACGTGGTGCTCACCCGCGACCCGTCCTGGTCGGCCGACGGGGCGGTCGTCCTGCACGACCTCGCCGCGGCACTCGACACCGACGAGCCCGTGTGGGTCATCGGCGGCGGGCAGGTCTACGCGTCGGCACTGCCGTTCGCCGACCGGGTCTCCGAGACGGTCATCGACACGGACGTGCCGGGCGACACGGTCGCGCCGACGCTCGACGACGACGCGTGGACACTCGTCGACGAGGGCCCGTGGCAGGAGTCCCGCGTCGACGGTGTCCGCTACCGGTTCGTGGAGTGGCGCCGCGGCACGTGACCGTGCGCCGCGGCACATGACCGTGCGCCGCGGCACGTGACCGTGCGCCGCGGCGCCGGAACCCCCACCGTCCACGCGGACGGCGGCACCTCGGCGCATCCCCGGTACGCTGGTGCCCGTGTCCCAGCGTGAGAATCCCTTCGGTCAGGTCCTCGTCGCCCTCGTGACGCCGTTCACCGCCGACGGCGAGGTCGACTGGCCCGGTGTCGAGCAGCACATCGACGACTGCATCACCGCGGGCGCCGACGGCATCGTCGTGACGGGCACCACCGGCGAGACCTCCACCCTCACCGACCCCGAGAAGCTCCGCCTGGTCGAGGTCGGCAAGTCCGTCGCCGCCGGTCGCGCGAAGATCATCACGGGCGGTGGCTCGAACGAGACCGCGCATGCGATCCACCTGTACAAGCAGAGCGAGAAGGCCGGCGCGGACGGCGTCATGATCGTCACGCCGTACTACAACAAGCCGACGCAGGCCGGTGTGCTCACGCACTTCCGGATGATCGCCGACGCCACCGACCTGCCCGTCATCCTGTACGACATCCCGGGCCGCACGGGCATCCCGATCACCTACGAGACGATCGTCCGGGCGTCGAAGCACCCGAACGTGCTCGCCGTGAAGGACGCCAAGGGCGACTTCGCCGAGGTCTCGCGGGTGCTCAACAACACCGACCTGATGTACTTCTCCGGCGACGACACGAACGTGCTCCCGCACCTGTCGATCGGTGCCACGGGCCTGATCGGCGTGACCGCGAACATCACGAGCACGCCGTACCGCACGATCGTCGACGCCGTGAACGCCGGCGACCTGGCGACGGCCACGCGCGAGCACCAGCGCATCGAGCCGCTCGTCCGCGCCGTGATGACCCACGTGCCCGGCACCGTCGCGGCGAAGTACATCCTGCACGGACTCGGCCGCATCGGCAGCCCTCGCGTGCGTCTGCCGCTCGTCGGCCCCGAGGACTCCGAGGCGTACGCCATCGAGACCTCCCTCGAAGCGGTGCACGGCATCCCCGGCGCCGACTTCTCCAACTTCCGCCCGGACCGCAACGCGGCCGCCGGCGGAGCGCTTCCGAAGGTGCCAGGCACCACCCGTTGATCGACCGCGCCGCGCAGGACGCGCGCCGCCAGAGCAGTCAGGACCGAATGCCCACGCAAGTCTCCGAACCCCAGCCCCTCGAGCCGGGCACCCTCCGCGTCATCCCGATCGGTGGCCTCGGCGAGATCGGTCGCAACATGACCGTCTACGAGTACGAGGGCAAGCTCCTCATCGTCGACGCCGGCGTGCTGTTCCCCGAGGAGCACCAGCCGGGCGTGGACCTGATCCTGCCCGACTTCGCGCCGATCCGGCACCGTCTCGACGACGTGCTCGGTGTCGTGCTCACCCACGGCCACGAGGACCACATCGGCGCCGTGCCGTACCTGCTCAAGCTGCGCCAGGACATCCCGCTGATCGGCTCCACGCTGACCCTGGCGCTCGTCGAGGCGAAGCTCAAGGAACACCGGATCAAGCCGTACACGCTCGTCGTGGCCGAGGACCAGACCGAGCAGCTCGGCCCGTTCCACCTCGAGTTCGTGGCCGTGAATCACTCCATCCCGGACGCGCTGGCCGTCGCCATCACGACCCCCGCCGGACGTGTGCTGCACACCGGTGACTTCAAGATGGACCAGCTGCCGCTCGACGACCGCATCACCGACCTCCGCGCCTTCGCGCGCCTCGGTGAGCAGGGCGTCGACCTGTTCCTGCCGGACTCGACCAACGCCGACGTCCCCGGCTTCACCGCGCCCGAGCGGGACATCGGCCCGGTGCTCGAGAACATCATCACGCGCGCCCGCAAGAAGGTCGTCGTGGCGAGCTTCTCCTCGCACGTGCACCGCGTGCAGCAGGTCCTCGACGCCGCCGCCGCCGCGAACCGCAAGGTCGCGTTCATGGGCCGCTCGATGATCCGCAACATGACGATCGCCGCCGAGCTCGGGTACCTGCGGGTGCCGGAGAACGTGCTGATCGACACGAAGAAGGCCAAGAACGTGCCGGACGACCAGATCGTCTACATGTCGACCGGGTCGCAGGGCGAGCCGATGGCCGTCCTGGCGCGCATGGCCAACCTCGAGCACCAGATCGAGATCGGCGAGGGCGACACCGTCATCCTGGCGTCGTCGCTCATCCCGGGCAACGAGAACGCGGTCTACCGGGTCATCGACGGCCTGACCAAGCTCGGCGCCAAGGTCGTGCACAAGGGCAACGCCAAGGTGCACGTCTCCGGCCACGCCTCTGCCGGCGAGCTCCTGTACTGCTACAACATCCTGCGGCCGCGCAACGTGCTGCCCGTGCACGGCGAGCACCGCCACCTGTACGCCAACGCCGACCTGGCGATCCAGACCGGCGTGCCACCGCGGAACGTCATCCTGGGACAGGACGGCATCGTCGTCGACCTCAAGGACGGCGTGGTGAACGTCGCCGGACAGCTCGACATCGGGTACGTCTACGTCGACGGGTCGACCGTCGGCGAGATCACCGACGCCGACCTGAAGGACCGCCGCGTCCTGGCCGAAGAGGGCTTCATCTCCGTCTTCTGCGCCGTCGACTTCGCGACCGGCCAGTGCGTCATCGGCCCGGAGATCCAGTCCCGCGGGTTCGCCGAGGACGACTCGGTCTTCGACGACGTCCGCCCGCAGATCGCGAAGGCCCTGGCCGACGCGGCCGGCAACGGCACGCGCGATGCGCACGCCTTCAGCCAGGTGGTGCGCCGGACCGTGGGCCGCTGGGTCAACAGCAAGCACCGCCGTCGTCCGATGATCGTCCCGGTGGTCATCGAGGCGTAGCGCGCAGCGCGCAGCCGGCCTGGGCCCACGCCGCCGGTTCCGCCGCGACGCGCCAGCGGCGTGGCGGCCGTGCCGGTGGGGAGAGGCTCGGTGCAGGTCCGTCACGGACCCGCACCGGGCCTCCTGGCCGTTGCGGGGCCGCCGTCTCGTCCGGCGGTGCCGTCCGGTCTCGGCCGAACGGCCACCTGATCTCGTCCTCAGGAATGATCTTCCGTCGGTATGTCGGCCACTAGCGTTCCGGTGTGAACGTCCTCCGCCGCTGGGTGTGGCCCGGCCTCAAGTTCCTCGTCTTCGCTGCCATCGCGGTGGCCCTGGTGCGGCTCGCGTTCTTCGCGGCCGAGCCGCCCGAGGCCGACGCCGTGCCGACCGGTCAGATCGAGGACCCGGTCGTCACGGTCACGAAGGGCGACATCAGCAACGACGTCCAGGCGACCGGCACGATCCGGTCCGTCGCGTCGACCGCCGTGCGCGCGACCGTCGCGGGCACGGTGAACCGGATCTTCGTCGCGAACGGCGCCCACGTCGAGCAGGGTGCCCCGGTCCTGGACGTCCGGGTCGAGACGCCGGTCGACGGCGCGACCGAGGACGGCAGCGCCCTGCCGCCCAAGGTGACCTTCGCGACCGTCGTGGCACCCGCCGCCGGCACGGTGTCCGGCCTCGACCTGGTCCAGAAGCAGCCGGTCGACATCGGCACCGTCGTGGCCCGCGTGGCCCCGGAGGCGTACCGCGCCAGCGCCACGCTGCAGGCAGCACAGCTCTACCGGCTCGTCGACCGTCCGTCCGAGGCCACCGTCACCGTCAAGGACGGCCCGGCGCCCTTCACGTGCACGAACCTCTCGCTCACGAGCGCCCCGGCCGGCGGCGAGAGTGCCGACGGTGGCGACGACGCCGCGGCCCAGGACGGCAGTGGTGCCGGGGCCTCGACCGGTGGCACCCAGCTCGAGTGCGACGTGCCCGGCGGCGTGCGTGTGTTCCCCGGGCTCGAGGTCACGATGTCGGTCCCGGCCGGCAAGGCCGAGGGCGTCCTGACCCTGCCGACGACCGCGGTGCAGGGCTCGGCGCAGCAGGGCATCGTCACCGTGGTGGCCGACTCCGGGGACCACGAGCAGCGTCAGGTGGAACTCGGCATCACCGACGGCGAGCAGGTCGAGGTGAAGTCCGGCCTGGCCGAGGGCGACCAGGTGCTGCAGTTCGTCCCGGGCAAGGAGCAGCCGGACGACCGGTCCGTCGACGGCGGCGGGGTGGCGTTCGGATGAGCCTGGTCACGGTGCGCGGGCTGCGGAAGTCCGTCACGCTGCCCGACGGCTCGACGCTGGAGATCCTGCGCGGCGTCGACCTGGACGTCGAGGCCGGCAGCCGGACGGCCATCGTCGGCCGCTCGGGCTCGGGCAAGTCGACCCTGCTCAACGTCCTCGGGCTGCTCGACGCGCCGACGACGGGAGACCACGAGTTCGACGGGATCGACGTCGGTCGTGCGGGGTCGATCCGGCGCGACCGGATCCGTGGCGCGGCCGTCGGCTTCGTCTTCCAGCAGTTCAACCTGCTGCAGGGTCGCACCGCGGTCGAGAACGTCGAGGTGCCCCTGCTGTACGCGTCCGGCCGGGAGTTCTGGCGCCGACGACGCCTCGCGGTCGAGATGCTCGACCGTGTCGGCCTGGCCGACCGTGCGCACATGCAACCGCACCGGCTGTCCGGCGGTGAGCAGCAGCGCGTGGCGATCGCCCGCGCGCTCGTCCGGTCGCCGCGGCTGATCCTGGCCGACGAACCGACCGGGGCACTCGACGTCGACACGGGCCGCGACGTGATGCAGCTGCTCGAGACCGTCGCCGCCGAGACCGCCGCCGCGCTGATCACCATCACGCACGACGCCGCCGTGGCCGAGCGCGCCGAGGTGGTCCACCGGATCGACCACGGCCTGATCGACGACGTCGCGGCGGAGGTGGCCGCGTGAACCGCGTCGTCACGACGGTCGTCGGCACGTTCGTCGAGTCCTGGCAGGAACTCCGGGTGCACCGGGGTCGGGTCGTCCTCAGCCTGGTCGGCGTCACCATCGCGGTGGCGTCCCTGGCGGTCGTCGTCGGGTTCGGTGCGCTCGCCGAGAAGGCCACCGCGGCGTTGAACGAGCAGTACAGCGGTCGACCGGCCACGTTCGCGCTGTCGGCGTCGAGCACGACGGGTGGCGCGGTCGCGGACGAGGACGCGCTGTTCGCCGAGTACCGCGCCGCGGCCCAACGGTACGACGTGCAGTGGTCGACGGAGACGATGCAGGGCCCGCGGAAGGTGCAGTTCCCGGACGGGGTCAGCGACGTGTACACGAACACGGTCGACCCGGACTACGCCGAGATGCACCGCGTCCGGATGGCGAGCGGGTCCTGGTTCACCGAGGACGACCGGTCGCGACTGGCTCCCGCGATCGTGGTGAACCGGGCGTTCCTCGAGCGCCTGGGGGACCCGGACCTCGTCACACACCCCACCGTCCGGCTGCCGGGCGTCCCCGGTGCCGTCGCAGTGGTGATCGGGGAGTACGTCACGAGCGACTACGACACCGAGCCGGCGATGTACGAGATGGCCCGCTCCGTCGCCTCGACCGGGCTCGTGGCCGACCCGGACTCGGGGATGAGCCGGTCCTTCGAGGTGTGGGTCCCGGACCACGGGGCGAAGCGGCTCGCGAACCGCATCGCCAGCGACGCCGAGCGTTCGGTCGGCGGCGGGGTGGAGGTGTCGGCGGACCGGATGGACGCGGCGGGCACGGTCGACGGTGACCCGCTCGGGCCGCTGCGGTACGTGATCGCCGCGGTGTCGGTCCTGGTGCTCGTCCTCGGCGGCCTCGGGCTGCTCACCGTCTCGCTGGTGAGCGTCCGGCAGCGCATCCGCGAGATCGGCATCCGCCGCGGGGTCGGTGCGACCGCGGGCCGCATCTTCGTCGCGGTGCTGCTGGAGAACGTCCTCGGGACCGCGGTCGCGGGCGGGATCGGCGTGATGCTGGGCGCCGCGGTGCTCAGCAACGAGACGGTCCGTTCGGCGATCACGAGCGGGGCGGACATCGGGGGAGCACCCTTCCCGCTCGAGGCAGCGCTCATCGGCATCGGGTCCGCCGTCGCCGTGGGCGCCCTGGCAGGGCTGTTGCCCGCGCTCGTGGCCGTCCGCGTCAAGGTCATCGACGCCATCCGGTACTGACAGGCTGCCCGGCTGCTCCGTCGTCCGCGGCGGGGCTGCCGGGCTTTGTCCGCCGCGGGCGTTATGGTCGTCCCCATGGCCGGAGGCACCAAGTCGACCACGCGCTCACGCGCGTCAACGTCGTCCCGCACGAGTGGGACGCGCGGAACGTCGCGCACCCAGGCCACCACGAAGAAGCTCCCGCAGGCGGCGCCCGCGGTCGAGTTCACCGGGCAGAACCCGCTCGTGACGGCCTGGCTCGGGATGGCGCACGGCGTCGGGGCGATGTTCCGTCTGCTGGGCAAGGAGTCGCTCGAGAAGGACCAGCGCCGCGACGGCTTCCCGTTCTTCCTGTTCGTGCTGGCGATCGCCGGAGCCGTCGTCGAGTGGCTCAACCCGACGAACGCCGTCTCGATCGCCCTCGACGCCTACACGTTCGGCGGGCTGTTCGGACGGCTGGCGTTCGCGCTGCCGGTGATCATGGTCGTGTTCGCGGGCTGGTTGTTCCGGCACCCCGCGTCCGTGCACGACAACACTCGTATCGGGATCGGCTTGGGGCTGCTCCTGGTGTCGATCTCGTCGCTCTGCCACGTGTTCGGCGGGCAACCCAGCGCCTCGGACGGCATGCCGGCCCTCGCTGCCGCAGGTGGCGTGCTCGGCTGGGTCGTCATCGGCTGGCTCGTCGCCGTCGCGACGGCGTGGATCGCGGTCCCGGTGGCCGTCCTGCTGCTGGTGCTCTCGCTGTTCATCATCACGAAGACCCCGCCGAACAAGCTCGGCCGTCGACTGCACGAGCTCTACGCGTACCTGTTCGGTGCCCCGGCCCCCGCTGCCGAGGACGAGCCGGACACCGCGGCGGCACCGACCAGGGCCCCGCGCAAGGGCGTCAAGGGATCGACGGCCTCGCAGGGCCTGCAGCTGTTCGACGACCTCGGCTTCGAGGACGGCGAGCAGCCCGACCCCGACGCCGAGGGACACATCCCGTGGTGGCGGCGCAACAAGTCCGGGCGCGAGGAAGACCCGGCCTACGACAGCCCCGTCATCCCGGCCACCGGCACCGCCGCCGCTGCCCCCGCGGCCGCGCCCACGACGAGCCCGAACGCCGGTGCCGCGGCCGGGCTGATCGACCACACGCCGGCCGAGCCCGCGTCGGTGAACCTCAACGACTCGCTCGAGACCGAGGTCGCCGCAGACCTCGACCGCGCCGAGCAGGCGCTCCGTGACTTCGGTGCGCCGGTGCCGGACGTGCAGCCGGAGGCGATCCGTCCGGAACCGGACGTGCCCGTGGTGGCCGCACCGGGCCTCCAGGCCGATCCGGTCGACGACGCTGCGGTCGCCGGCCTGCCGGAGACCGGGTCCGCGGACGACCCGTCCAAGCCGTACCGCCTGCCCGCGGCGACCACCCTGAGTGCCGGCACACCGTCGGTCGCGCGCAGCCAGGCGAACGACGACATCGTCGCCGCGATCACCGGCGTGCTGACCGAGTTCAAGGTCGACGCGAAGGTCACCGGCTTCTCGCGTGGCCCGACGGTCACCCGATACGAGATCGAACTCGGCCCCGGCGTGAAGGTCGAGCGGGTCACGGCCCTGTCGAAGAACCTGTCCTACGCGGTCGCCTCGAACGAGGTCCGCATCCTGTCGCCGATCCCGGGCAAGAGCGCCATCGGCGTCGAGATCCCGAACTCCGACCGCGAGGTCGTGTCGCTCGGCGACGTGCTGCGCTCGAACGCTGCGACCAAGTCCAAGCACCCGATGACGATCGGCGTGGGCAAGGACGTCGAGGGCGGCTTCGTCGTCGCGAACCTGGCGAAGATGCCGCACATGCTGGTCGCCGGCTCCACCGGGTCCGGCAAGTCGGTGTTCATCAACTCGATGATCACCTCGCTGCTCATGCGTGCGAAGCCGTCCGAGGTGCGCATGGTCCTGGTCGACCCCAAGCGGGTCGAGCTGTCGATCTACGCCGGGGTCCCGCACCTCATCACGCCCATCATCACGAACCCCAAGAAGGCCGCCGAAGCGCTGCAGTGGGTCGTGAAGGAGATGGACATGCGGTACGACGACCTGGCGTCCTTCGGGTTCCGCCACGTCGACGACTTCAACAAGGCGATCCAGAACGACGAGATCGTGCTGCCCGCCGGCAGCGAGCGCAAGCTCAAGCCGTACCCGTACCTGCTGGTCGTGGTGGACGAGCTCGCCGACCTGATGCTCGTGGCCCCGCGCGACGTCGAAGAGTCGATCGTGCGCATCACGCAGCTGGCCCGTGCGGCCGGCATCCACCTGGTGCTGGCGACCCAGCGCCCCTCGGTCGACGTCATCACCGGGCTCATCAAGGCCAACGTGCCGTCGCGGATCGCGTTCGCGGTCACGAGCGTCACCGACTCCCGCGTCATCCTCGACCAGCCCGGCGCCGACAAGCTGATCGGGCAGGGCGACGCGCTCTTCCTGCCGATGGGCTCGTCGAAGGCCGTCCGCGTGCAGGGTGCCTGGGTGCAGGAGAGCGAGGTCGCCGAGGTCGTCCAGCACGTCACTCGACAGGCCCAGCCCGAGTACCGCCAGGACGTCGCCGCGGTGGTCGAGCGCAAGGAGATCGACGCCGACATCGGTGACGACCTCGAGCTGCTGCTGGCCGCCGTCGAACAGGTGGTGTCGACGCAGTTCGGCTCCACGTCGATGCTGCAGCGGAAGCTCCGGGTCGGGTTCGCGAAGGCCGGACGCCTGATGGACCTGATGGAGTCGCGGGACATCGTCGGCCCCTCCGAGGGGTCGAAGGCCCGCGACGTCCTGGTCACCGCCGATCAGCTGCCATCCGTACTGGCGAAGCTGCGCGGCGAGGAACCCCCGGCTCCTGCGGCCCCGGCGCCGGTCGCCGCGCCGGCCTCCGCGCCGGTCTCCGCACCGGACGACGGCGACCGGTACAGCGCCGACCCGGTGGGCGACATGACGCGCGGGTACGATCAGGTCGAGGACGAACCGGACGAGGACGCCTGGGGCCTCACCGGCAGGGAGTGATCAGGATGACCGCCTCGGAAGGCACCAACACGAAGCGGTTCCCGTGGCGCGGGCGGCTGATCCGCAAGGGTCCCGGCCCCGCGTCCACCGCGAACGTCGCGAACATCATCACCGTCGTCCGCATCCTGATGGCGCCGCTGTTCTTCGTCCTGCTGCTGTCGGACGGCGGGCAGGACACGTCCGTGCGCATCTGGGCGGCGGTGCTCTTCGTCGTGGCGATCGTCACCGACAGCGCCGACGGCATCATCGCGCGCCGGCAGGACCTGGTGACGGACTTCGGCAAGCTCGTCGACCCGATCGCCGACAAGGTGCTGATCGGCGGTGCCCTGGTCGCGCTGTCGATCCTGGGCGAGCTGCCCTGGTACGTGACGGTGCTCATCATGGTGCGCGAGATCGGGATCACCGTGTTCCGCTTCGCCGTGCTGTCCGACCGGGTGATCCCGGCCAGCCGCGGCGGCAAGATCAAGACCGTGCTGCAGGCCGTGGCCATCACGCTGGCACTGTTCCCGTGGTGGCACTTCGCCGGGGACGTCGCGCACTGGACCAACGGCATCCTGATGACCGCAGCGGTGCTCGCCACCGTGCTCAGCGGGCTCGACTACCTGTACCAGGCGTACCGGCACAACCGGACCGCCGCGTGAGCCGAGCGGTCGACGCGGCTGCAGCCGCGCCTCCTGTCCGCATCGCGCCACGCGTGGTGGCGGAACTGACCGTCCGCGGTGAATCCGTCGCCGTCGCGGAGTCCCTCACCGGGGGGCTCGTGGTGTCGGCGCTCGTCGCTGTGCCCGGCGCGAGCGCGGTCGTCCGCGGGGGCGTCGTGGCCTACGCGACCCCCGTGAAGGCGTCCGTGCTCGGGGTGTCCGCGGAGCTGCTGGCGTCGAACGGCGCCGTCGATCCCGAGGTCGCCCGGCAGATGGCGGCCGGTGTCCGCACGGCGTTGGCGGTGGACGGCGTGCCCGCCACGTGGGGCATCAGCACGACGGGCGTTGCCGGACCGGACCCGCAGGACGGCCAGCCGGTCGGCACCGTGTTCGTCGGGATCGCCTCCGCAGCGGGTGCCGAGGCCTTCGAGCTGCACCTCGACGGCGACCGCGACGCAATCCGTCAGGCCACCGTCTCCGAACTCCTGGTACGGCTGTCCGACTCGCTGGGACACCGGGAATGACCCGCGTTACCGCTGGGTTACATCTCACGCAATCTCCAGCGGGGTGGCAGTCCAGGTGGCTACCATGCTGCAACCGGCAACGATCGCGTTGCTGAACCCCGTCACGGTCATCCCGACCGCTCGGGCTTGGAGACGACAGGAAGGAGGAGTTCTCATGGTTCTCGTTCGTCAGGAGATCGGCGACGTTCTGCGGGACTTCCGCTTGCAGAAGGGCCGGACCCTCCGTCAGGTCGCGTCCAAGGCCAGCGTCGCGCTCGGGTACCTCAGTGAGGTCGAGCGTGGTCAGAAGGAAGCGAGCTCGGAGATCCTCGCGTCGGTCGCCGACGCGCTGGACACGCCCATCTCGACGATCATGCGCGAGGTGGGCGACCGCCTCGCCGTGGTCGAGGGACTCGTCCCCGTCCCGGACACGCTCCCGGACGAGCTCGTCGCCGAGTTCGACAACGACCTCGCGGTGCGCTGAGCCGTACTGCAGTCGAACGCCCCCGTCGGTCCGCCGGCGGGGGCGTTCTCGTGTGCGGGGGCGTGCTGGCGTCCGGGCTACCCTGGTCGGATGCGCGTGAGTGAGTTCTGGCGAGCCGTCGACCAGGTGTTCGGCGAGGCCTACGGTGCCGTCGTCGCACGGGACGTCGTGCTCGAGGAACTCGGAGGTCGTTCGGCGGCCGAGGCGATCGCCGCGGGCATCGACACCCGCAAGGTCTGGGACGCGCTCTGCGACTCGCAGGACGTCCCCGCGGACCGGCGGCACGGCAAGGGGCTCATCGAGCCTCGGGGGTGACGCGCCGCGGTGACCGCTCGGGATGCGTGTCACGGGCACGCTCGAACGCGTGTTCGGCGTGTCGCTCGAACGGGTGTTCGACGGGTGGTACGTTCCTGCACAGCGGAGTCGATCGAGGCATTCGTCCACAGGCAGCGTGACCACCGGCAGTGATGTCGGTGGCGGGCCCTAGGTTCGAAGCCATCGGGAGACACCCGGAGCCTTGTCCGAGAACCAGCAGCCCTGCACCACCGGCGGCTGGGGGCCAGACAGCCTACAGGCGGCAGACCACGAGCACGCAGGAGCACATCATGCCTTCACCCGCAGACCGCGAGAAGTCCCTCGAGACCGCCCTCGCCCAGATCGACCGGCAGTTCGGCAAGGGCGCCGTGATGCGCCTGGGCTCCGAGGACCGTGCGCCGGTCGCCGTCATCCCGACCGGTTCGGTCGCCCTCGACGTCGCGCTCGGCATCGGTGGACTGCCCCGTGGCCGCATCATCGAGATCTACGGCCCGGAGTCCTCCGGCAAGACGACGCTGACGATCCACGCGATCGCCAACGCGCAGCGCAACGGCGGCATCGCGGCCTTCATCGACGCTGAGCACGCGCTCGACCCCGAGTACGCCAAGAAGCTCGGCGTCGACATCGACGCCCTGCTCGTGTCCCAGCCCGACACCGCGGAACAGGCACTCGAGATCGCGGACATGCTGGTCCGCTCGGGATCGATCGACCTGATCGTGATCGACTCCGTCGCAGCGCTCGTGCCCCGCGCCGAGATCGAGGGCGAGATGGGTGACTCGCACGTCGGTCTGCAGGCACGTCTGATGTCGCAGGCCCTCCGCAAGCTGGCCGGTGGGCTCAACCAGACCCAGACCACGATGATCTTCATCAACCAGCTGCGCGAGAAGATCGGTGTGTTCTTCGGCTCGCCCGAGACCACCTCCGGCGGCAAGGCGCTCAAGTTCTACGCCTCGGTGCGCCTCGACATCCGTCGCATCGAGACCCTGAAGACCGGCACGGACGCGGTGGGCAACCGCACGCGTGTCAAGGTCGTCAAGAACAAGATGGCGCCGCCCTTCAAGCAGGCCGAGTTCGACATCCTCTACGGCACGGGCATCTCGCGCGAGGGCTCGCTGCTCGACTTCGGTGTCGACCACAACATCGTCAAGAAGTCCGGCGCCTGGTACACGTACGACGGCGACCAGCTCGGGCAGGGCAAGGAGAACTCGCGCTCCTTCCTCATCCAGAACCCGGAGATCGCGGCCGAGATCGAAGGCAAGATCCTCGCCAAGCTCGGCGTCGGCGGTGCGAAGCCGGCGGCGGACGCAGCACCGGTCGAGTCCATCGAGCCCAAGCTCGCCGCGCGCAAGGGCGCGTGAGCATCGACGACGACGCGGGCCTCGCACCGGTCACCGACCTGTTCGGTGCGCGGTCCCGTCGTGGTCGTGCGGACGTCAGCCCGCCTGCTGAGCCGGATGAGTCCGGTGGGGGCGACCGACCCGGGGACACCGACATGCCCAGCACGCCTGGGCAGTCCGGGGAGCCCGAGGACGACCTCGCCGACGACGCCGATGCACCCGTGCCTGTGCAGCTGCGCGGCCCCGCGGCCCAACCGGCCTGGGTCTCGCCCGTCGTGGGTGACGGCTCCGGCCGGAGCGCTCGCGCCGAGGAGTCGGGGTACGCGACCGAGGACGAAGCCACAGCCCGGACGGCATCGGTGTTCTCCATCGCCGGGGGTGAGGAGATCGACCCGGCCGACGCTCCCCGTCCGATCGACGAACAGCGCGCCGACGCCGAACGGATCAGCATGCGCGCGCTCGGGCGCAAGGGCGTCAGCACGTCCGAACTCCGGTCGACGCTCACGCGGAACGACCTCGACCCCGACGTCGTCGAGCACGAGATCGAGCGACTGACGCGAGTGGGCCTGCTCGACGACGTCGCCCTCGCGACCGACCTGGTCGACCGCTTGCACGACCGCAAGGGCCTCGGACGCCAGGGGGTCGTCGCGGAACTCCGGAAGCGCGGCATCGACCAGGCCGCGATCGACGCGGCACTCGACGCCGCTGCCGACGACGATGACGACGAGTTCCTCCGCGCGATCGAGCTCGCACAGAAGCGCGCCGGGCAGCTCCGCGGGCTCGACCGGGCGACCGCCGAGCGTCGGCTCTCCGGGGTCCTCATGCGCAAGGGCTACAACGGCGGCATCGTGCGGATCGCCGTCGAACGAGCGCTCGACGGCGGCGGCGGACCGCGTCCCGGTGGTCCGCGCGGGACCGTCCGGTTCGAGTAGGCCGAGCGGTCCGAGCGGAGCACCCGACCTACACTGGGACGACCATGGCGACCGTCGACGCGCAGCCCCGCACCTACGAAGTCCGCACCTACGGGTGCCAGATGAACGTGCACGACTCCGAGCGGTTGAGCGGGTCGCTGCAGGCCGCCGGGTACGTCGCCGCGGACGGCGCGCAGGCCGACGTCGTCGT
Organism: Curtobacterium sp. MCBA15_001; assembly: GCF_001864835.1. Classification (GTDB taxonomy): domain Bacteria; phylum Actinomycetota; class Actinomycetes; order Actinomycetales; family Microbacteriaceae; genus Curtobacterium. The sequence continues at coordinate 193,751 of NZ_MJGI01000006.1, forward strand.
GATCAACACCTGCGCGGTGCGCGAGAACGCCGACAACCGGCTCTACGGCAACCTGGGCCAGCTCGCCGGCATCAAGCGCGACCACCCGGGCATGCAGATCGCGGTCGGCGGGTGCCTGGCGCAGAAGGACAAGAACGTCATCCTCGAGAAGGCGCCGTGGGTGGACGTCGTCTTCGGCACGCACAACATGGGCTCGTTGCCGACGCTGCTCGAACGCGCGCGGCACAACGGCGAGGCCCAGCTCGAGATCCTCGAGTCGCTCGACGTGTTCCCGTCGACGCTGCCGACCAAGCGCGACTCCACCCACAGCGGCTGGGTGTCGATCTCCGTCGGGTGCAACAACACCTGCACGTTCTGCATCGTGCCGTCGCTGCGCGGCAAGGAGAAGGACCGCCGACCGGGCGACGTCCTCGCCGAGATCCAGGCGCTCGTCGACGACGGCGCGATCGAGGTCACGCTGCTCGGACAGAACGTGAACTCGTACGGCGTGGAGTTCGGCGACCGGCAGGCGTTCGGCAAGCTGCTGCGTGCAGCCGGCCAGATCGAGGGACTCGAGCGCATCCGGTTCACCAGCCCGCACCCGGCTGCCTTCACGGACGACGTCATCGACGCGATGGCGGAGACCCCGACCGTGATGCCCCAGCTGCACATGCCGTTGCAGTCCGGTTCCGACCGGGTGCTCAAGGCGATGCGGCGGAGCTACCGCAGCGAGCGGTTCCTCGGCATCCTCGACCGGGTGCGCGCCTCCATCCCGCACGCGGCGATCTCGACGGACATCATCGTGGGCTTCCCCGGCGAGACCGAGGAGGACTTCGCGGACACGTTGCGCGTCGTCGAGCAGGCCCGGTTCGCCTCGGCGTTCACGTTCCAGTACTCGATCCGACCGGGGACCCCGGCGGCCACCATGGACGACCAGCTGCCGAAGGCGGTCGTGCAGGAACGGTACGAGCGACTGACAGCACTGCAGGAGCGCATCACCGCCGAGGAGAACGCGCAGCAGATCGGCCGGACGGTCGCGGTCCTGGTCGCCAGCGGTGAGGGGCGCAAGGACGGCGCGACGCATCGGCTCTCGGGCCGCGCGGAGGACTCCCGGCTCGTGCACTTCTCCGTGCCGGCGGGCTCGGACGTCCCGCGTCCGGGCGACGTCGTCACGGTCGAGGTCACCCGGTCGGCACCGCACTTCCTGATCGCCGACGCACAGGACGGCGATCAGTTGCGTGTCCGTCGCACCCGCGCGGGCGACGCCTGGGACCGCGCGCAGGCCGAGTCCTGCGGCGTCCCCACCCCCGCCGAGCGGGGCTCCGGGCCGCGCTCGGTGTCGCTCGGGCTGCCGACACTCCGTGTCGGCCGCTGACCCGGTCGTGACGGACAGCACGGCGGAGCCGCACCCGGCGAGCGGTGACCTCGTCGCGATCGTGGGCGCGACCGGGACGGGCAAGTCGGACCTGGCCATCGCGGTGGCCGACCGGTACCGTGCGGCGGGTCGACCGGCCGAGATCGTCAACGCCGACGCGATGCAGTTCTACCGTGGCATGGACATCGGTACGGCGAAGGTGCCCCTCGTCGAGCGGCACGGCATCCCGCACCACCAGCTCGATGTGCTCGACGTCACGGACGACGCGAGCGTCGCTGCCTACCAGCAGCAGGCCCGCGCCACGATCGAGCGGATCACCGAGGACGGCGGCGTCGCGGTTCTGGTCGGAGGCAGCGGTCTCTACGTGTCGTCGGTGCTGTACGAGCTCGACTTCCCGGGCACCGACCCGGAGCTGCGTGCCGCCCTCGAACGAGAGCACGACGAGCACGGGCCGGGCGCCCTGCTCGCGCGCCTGCGCGACCTCGACCCGGAAGCCGCGCGAACCATCGACGCACGCAACCCCAGGCGCTTGATCCGTGCCGTGGAGATCGCGAGTCGATCCGACCGTGTGACCACGAGCCTCCCGGCCGTGCCGCGCGTGTGGCGACCAGCGACCGTCCTGCGGCTGCACCGGGAACGGGAGCAACTCGTGGCGGCCCTGCACGACCGCGCGCAGCGCATGTTCGACCAGGGGCTCGTCGACGAGGTAGCTGAACTGCGCGACGTCGGACTCGAGCGGGGGCGGACGGCGCGTGCGGCGATCGGGTACTCGCAGGCGCTCGAGGTGCTGCACGGTGCCGCGACGGTCGACCAGGCCATCGAGGCCACCGCCGTCGCGACCCGCAAGTACGCCCGGCGGCAGGTCTCCTGGTTCCGCCGGTACTCCGAGGCCCAGGTGCTCGACGTCACGGGAGCCGACCGCGACGACCTGTCCGCCCTGGCCCGTAGGATCGTCCCGTGACCGAGCTGCACTTCACCAAGGGCCAGGGGACCGGCAACGACTTCGTCCTGTTCGCCGACCCGGACGCGGCGGTCGACCTGACGCCCGAGCGGATCCGCGCCATCGCCGACCGCCGGTTCGGCGTGGGGGCGGACGGCGTGATCCGTGCGGTGCGCGCCGACGCGATCCCCGAGGGGCGTGCGCTCGCTGCCGCCGCTCCCGAGGTCACGTGGTTCATGGACTACCACAACGCCGACGGCACGGTCGCTGAGATGTGCGGCAACGGCATCCGCGTGTTCGCGCGCTACCTGACCGAAGCGGGCCTCGTCGACCTGCAGCCCGGCGAGACCCTGTCCGTCGGCAGCCGCAAGGGCGTCGTCGACATCCAGCGCCAGGCGAACGGGTTCGCGGCCGACCTCGGGCGGTGGGGCCTCGGGATCGAGGGCGGCGGCGCATCGGACGTCCTGGTCCGCGCGAAGGACCTGGACCGGGCGAGGCCGGGCCTCGGGATCGACGTCGGCAACCCGCACGTCGTGGTGGCCCTGGCGTCCGAGGACGAGCTCACCGGACTCGACCTGACCTTCGTCCCCGTGCTCGACCCTGCCCCGGCTGCCGGTGCGAACGTCGAGTTCGTGCTGCCGGGCGACCCGCTGGTGCAGGACGGCATCGGGCAGATCACGATGCGTGTCCACGAGCGGGGGAGCGGCGAGACCCTCTCGTGCGGGACGGGTGCCGTCGCCGCTGCCCTGGCGACGCGGCACTGGGCTGGTGCTTCGGCGCCGGACACCTGGCGCGTGCGGGTCCCCGGCGGGGTCGTGACCGTGCGGATGTTCGCGGCCGAGGACGGCGAGCACGTCTCGTTGGCCGGGCCCGCCGAGCTCGTGTTCTCCGGAGACCTGACCGTCTGACGGGCGCGGGCGCGCGGCGCGGCGCTGGCCGCGTGTTGTCGGTTCGGCGGTGCGGTTGGCGTTCGCCCAACCAGAAGCACCTCGAACCGCGCAATCGCGCAGTTCGGGGTGCTTCTGGTTGTGCGAACGGCGCCGAGGTCGTGTCGGCGGTGGCGTCGGCGTCGGCGTCGCGTCGGCGTCGCGTCGGCGAGGCATCGGCGTCGGACGGGAGGCTCGGGTAGGGTCGCCGACGTCGGTGACGCGAGTGGGGCCTCCCGTCTGGACTGCTGCGGGCGCGTTGCGCCGCTGCGGCCGGTGCGCGCTGGCGCACCTCGCGCACCGTGCGAGGTTGCGGACACGGTGCGAGCTTGTAACCGCGCACCGTGGACGGAACCTCGCACCATCCGCTGCGGGCGCGCCCGCGCTGCGCCGCCCGCGTCGCCCGCCCGCGCCCGCGCCCGCGCACCTACGCCGCGGTGCGGTGCACCCGCAGGACGCGGAAGCCCTTGTCCGTCGTGGCCCTCGTGACGTGGAACGACGCCCCGAGCGCATCGTGCAGCCACCGCTGCAACGAGTCGCCGCCGAGGTCCTTCGACACGACCAGCCACGCGTCACCAGCGACCTCGAGCCGGGGGAGCCAGGTCGTCAGGATGTCGTGGAGTTCGTCCTTGCCGACACGGATCGGCGGGTTCGACCAGATCGTGCGGAAGCGCAGGTCGGCGGGCACGTCGGACGGCAGCCCCACGGTGACGTTGGCGACCCCGGCGGCCTCGGCGTTGTGCCGCGCCAGGTCGAGCACGCGCTCGTTGACGTCCACACCCCACACCGCAGCGTCCGGCGAGTGCAGCGCCATCGTGACCGCGATCGGCCCCCACCCGCAGCCGATGTCGAGCAGCGCCCCTTCGGGCGACGGCGGCGGGACCGAACCGAGCAGCACCCGGGTCCCGCGGTCGATGCCGTCCGGGCTGAAGACCCCCGCCGCGGTGGTGAACGAGAAGGTCCGCCCGGCCAGCGTCACGGAGATCTGCCGCGGACGCGCCTGGCTCTCCGGGGTGGCCGAGAAGTAGTGGTCGTTCGCCATGGAAGAACCGTACCGGCTCGCCCGTGTGTCCCGGAGGAGACGGAGGTAGCCTGTGGACAGCATGACGGAACCCAACAACCAAGCTGAAGGCGACGGCGTCGTCGAGCGCGTGCTGCGCAACGCCGACTCGCGGGCCAGCTCGTCCATCTTCGCGCCGGCACAGGCGATCCAGACCCGCTCGGTCGACGAGCAGGGCTGGGCCGGCGACGGCGACCAGTACGACCGCGACGACCGCGCAGCGCTGCGCCGTGTCGCCGGTCTCTCCACCGAACTCGAAGACGTCACCGAGGTCGAGTACCGGCAACTCCGGCTCGAACAGGTCGTCCTGATCGGGGTGTACGCCCAGGGCGACGCCGCCGACGCCGAGAACTCCCTGCGCGAGCTGTCGGCCCTCGCCGAGACCGCCGGCGCGGTGGTGCTCGACGGGCTCCTGCAGCGCCGACCGCACCCGGATCCCTCCACCTACCTCGGCAAGGGCAAGGCCGAGGAACTGGCGATGGTCGTCAAGGCCACCGGCGCCGACACCGTGATCGCCGACACCGAGCTCGCACCGTCGCAGCGTCGTGCGCTCGAGGACGTCGTCAAGGTGAAGGTCATCGACCGCACCGCCGTGATCCTCGACATCTTCAGCCAGCACGCCAAGTCCCGCGAGGGCAAGGCCCAGGTCGAACTCGCCCAGCTCGAGTACCTCCTGCCGCGACTGCGCGGGTGGGGTGAGTCGATGTCCCGACAGGCCGGTGGTCAGGTCTCCGGCGGCGCCGGCATGGGCTCGCGTGGCCCCGGTGAGACGAAGATCGAGCTCGACCGTCGTCGCATCCACACGCGGATGTCCAAGCTCCGCCGACAGATCGCCGGCTTCCGCCCCGCGCGCGAGGCCAAGCGTGCCGACCGACACCGCAACGAGGTGCCGAGCGTCGCGATCGCCGGGTACACGAACGCCGGCAAGTCCTCGCTGCTGAACCGCCTGACGAGCGCGGGTGTGCTGGTGCAGAACCAGCTCTTCGCCACGCTGGACGCCACGGTCCGCCGGACCGAGAGCACGAAGGGCCGCGAGTTCACGTTCGTCGACACCGTCGGCTTCGTCCGGAACCTGCCGCACCAGCTGGTCGAGGCGTTCCGCTCCACACTCGAAGAGGTCGGCGAGGCGGACGTCATCGTGCACGTCGTCGACGGCTCGCACCCTGACCCCGCTGCTCAGCTGGCGACGGTGCGCGACGTGATCGGCGACGTCGGTGCCCGGGACATCCCGGAGATCGTCGCGTTCAACAAGGCCGACCTGATCGACGAGGCGCAGCGCCTGGTGCTCGTCGGCATGGCGCCCGACGCCGTGTTCGTGTCGGCCCGTACCGGCGAGGGCGTCGGCGACCTCCTCGCCGCGATCGAGGCCCGCCTGCCGGAGCCGGACGTCGACCTGACCGTCGTCGTCCCCTACGACCGGGGCGACCTGGTCTCGCAGCTGCACGACACCGGCTCGGTGGAGTCGGTCGACTACGTCGAAGCCGGTACCCGCCTGCACGTCCGCGTCTTCCAGCGGCAGGTCGCTGAGCTCGACCCGTACGTGGTCGCGCCGGTCGCGTCGGCGTAGACCGCCACCACCGCACAGACGGGAGGCCCGGTGCCAGCTGGCACCGGGCCTCCCGTCCGTCAGTGGATTGCGCAGGCGAGCTCGCTCAGAGCGAGCGGAGCACCGCCACGACCTTGCCGAGCACGGTGGCGGCGTCGCCGAGGATCGGCTCGAACGCCGTGTTGCGGGGGAGCAGCCAGGTGTGCCCGTCGCGCTGGCGGAAGACCTTGACGGTCGCTTCCTCGTCGAGCATCGCGGCGACGACGTCGCCGTTCTCGGCGGTCTGCTGTGACCGGACGACGACCCAGTCGCCGTCGCAGATCGCCGCGTCGATCATCGACTCGCCGACGACCTTGAGCATGAAGAGGTCACCCGAGCCGACGAGCTGGCGGGGGAGCGGGATGATCTCGTCGACGTGCTGCTCGGCCGTGATCGGGACACCGGCGGCGATCCGTCCGACCAGGGGCACGAGGGTCGTGGTGTCGACGTCGGGTCCGTCGGCCTCGGCGGAGGGCTCGTCGACCAGGACCTCGAGCGCACGCGGGCGGTTCGGGTCGCGGCGGATCCAACCGCCGAGTTCGAGCTGCCCGAGCTGGTGGGAGACGCTCGACAACGAGGACAGGCCGGCGGCGTCGCCGATCTCGCGCATGCTCGGCGGGTAGCCCCGGCTCGCGATGGAGGCCCGGATCGCGTCGAGGATCGCCTGCTGCTTCGCGGTGAGCGGTTTCTGGACCCGCAGTTCGTCCGCCACGTCGTCTCGCCTCCTGGTCGGGACGCGGCGCTGCGGGAATGTCGGTGGTCCCCGCCAGGCTTGTCCCAGTCAGTCGAAACAGTATCCGACCGCATACCGCCGGACAAACACCTGTTCGAGCGTGTCGCACGAAATCTCCCCAGAAATCACTCCGGGGGACTTGTGCGCCCGTTCGTTCGAACGTATGTTCGGTACAGCGCTTCGGAATGCAGCTTCGGCAGGCATCCCATGCTCCGCACCGCATCCGAGCACCGCACAAGGAAGGCACCACGACATGAGCACCATCGCACTTGCATCCATGCAGGACGCTCCTCGCGTCGTCCGCACCCGTCTGCGCCTCACCCGGCGCGGGCGCGTCGTCCTGACCAGCCTCGCGGCGCTGCCACTGCTGGTGACCGTGGCGCTCGTCGCCCTCAACGGTGGGCAGGCCTCCGCAGGCAACACCGTCGGCCACAGCGACTTCCAGACGGTGACCATCCAGCCCGGCGAGACGCTCTGGCAGCTGGCCGAGCAGACCGCGCCGAACGCCGACCCGCGCGACTTCGTGCAGGACGTCGTCAGCCTCAACGCCCTCGACGGCTCTGGGCTGCAGGCCGGCGAGCAGATCGCCATCCCGACCAAGTACACCGACGCGCGCTGACGGACCGGGCACGCGCCTCGGCACCGTCCGGCTGGCCGGTCGGCTCGGAGTCTCGGCGCTCTACGATGGATCGGTGGCATTCACGCTCGAAGACCTCCCGATCCGAGACGACCTCCGCGGTCTGAGCCCGTACGGCGCACCGCAGAAGCACGTCCGCGTGCAGCTCAACGTCAACGAGAACACGCATCCGGTGCCGGACGACGTCGCCCAGGACATCGTCGAGTCCATCCGGGTCGCGCTGCAGACCGTCAACCGGTACCCGGACCGCGAGTTCACCGCGTTGCGGGAGTCCCTCGCGGCCTACCTCGGCCACGACCTGCGCGCCGAGCAGATCTGGGCGGCGAACGGCTCGAACGAGGTCATCCAGCAGCTCCTGCAGGCCTTCGGCGGCCCGGGGCGCAGCGTGCTCGGGTTCCCCCCGACCTACTCGATGCACTCGATCATCGCCGCGGGCACCGGCTCGCGGTGGATCGCCGCCGAGCGCGACGACGCCTTCCGGATCTCCCCGGAGACGGCGGTCGCTGCGGTGCGGGAACACCAGCCGGACCTCGTGTTCCTCTGCGGGCCGAACAACCCCACGGGCACCCCGCTCGACCTCGCCACGATCCAGGCCGTGTACGACGCCACCGACGGCATCGTGATGGTCGACGAGGCCTACGCCGAGTTCATGCCGATCGGGCAGCCCTCGGCGATCACCCTGCTGCCGGGTCGTGAGCGCCTGGTCGTCTCGCGCACCATGAGCAAGGCGTTCGCGTTCGCCGGCGCCCGCGTGGGGTACCTCGCGGCGCACCCGGCCGTGATCGACGCCCTGCGCCTGGTGCGCCTGCCGTACCACCTGTCCGCCCTGACCCAGGCGGCCGCGGTCGCCGCGCTCCGCCACGCCCCCGAGATGCTCGCGATGGTCGACGACATCCGCGGGCAGCGCGACCGCATGGTGACCGAGCTGCGGGCGATGGGGTACGCCCCGTACGAGACCTGGTCGAACTTCGTGCTGTTCGGCGGGGTGGCCGACCCGAACGCCGCGTTCGAGTCGCTGCTGGAGGAGGACGTCATCGTGCGCGACCTCGGCATCCCGAACCACCTGCGCGTGAGTGCCGGCACCGAGTCGGAGACCACCGCGTTCCTCGACGCCATGCGCCGCGTCGCCGCCGAACAGCCGCCGGTTAGGGTTGGAGCATGACCGCGCGCACCGCCACGATCAGCCGCCGGACCAGCGAGTCGAGCGTCGAGCTCGAACTCGACCTGGACGGCACCGGCTCCTCCGACATCAGCACGAGCGTGCCGTTCTTCGACCACATGCTCACCGCGTTCAGCAAGCACTCCCTGATCGACCTGCGCGTGCGGTCGACCGGGGACACCGACATCGACGTGCACCACACCGTCGAGGACACCGGCATCGTGCTCGGGCAGGCGCTCAAGCAGGCCCTCGGCGACCGGTCGGGCATCGGCCGCTACGGGGACGCGCTCGTGCCCCTCGACGAGGCGCTGGCGCAGGCCGTCGTCGACGTGTCCGGGCGCCCCTACCTGGTGCACACCGGCGAACCAGCGGGCTTCGAGTTCCACCGCATCGGCGGGCACTTCACCGGGTCGATGGTCCGTCACGTGTTCGAGGCCATCACGGTCAACGCCGGCATCACCGTGCACGTCCGCGTGCTCGAGGGCCGCGACCCCCACCACATCGCCGAGGCCGAGTTCAAGGCGTTCGCTCGGGCGATGCGCCGTGCCGTCGAGCTGGACCCCCGCGTCGACGGCATCCCGTCCACCAAGGGCGCCCTGTGAGCGGCGACGCGAAGCCGAACGTCGTCGTCCTGGACTACGGCTCTGGCAACGTCCACTCGGCGGCCAAGGCCCTGGAGCGCGCCGGTGCCCAGGTCACGCTGACCGCGGACAAGCGCACCGCGCTGCAGGCCGACGGACTCCTGGTCCCCGGCGTCGGTGCGTTCGCGGCCGTCATCGACCAGCTCGAGCAGGTGCAGGGCGGCGAGATCGTCGACCACCGTCTGGCCGGCGGGCGCCCGGTGCTCGGCATCTGCGTCGGCATGCAGGTCCTCTTCGCCCGGGGGGTGGAGCGCGGCGCCGACGTCGAGGGCCTCGGGCAGTGGCCCGGCACCGTCGAGCAGCTGCAAGCCGAGGTCCTGCCGCACATGGGGTGGAACACCGTCCAGACGCCCGAGAACAGCGTGCTCTTCGACGGGCTGCAGGACGAGCGCTTCTACTTCGTGCACTCCTACGGCGTGACCGACTTCCCACTCGAGGCGTACGGACCGTTCCGCGCGCCGAAGCTGACCTGGGCCGAGCACGGCCAGCGGTTCATCGCCGCGGTCGAGAACGGCCCGCTGACCGCTACCCAGTTCCACCCGGAGAAGTCGGGTGAGCCCGGCATCCAGTTGCTCCGCAACTGGGTCCGCTCGCTCTGAACGCCAGCACGACCCCGAGCGCAACCGGGCGCTGAACGCCAGCACCACCGGACCGGAGCGGCCCACCGGAGCCGCTCCGGGCCTCCAGTCCGACCAGCCACGCACCGAGAACCGACAGGACCATGACCGACCTGACCAGCACCCCGCCCCTCGTCCTGCTGCCGGCGATCGACGTCGTCGACGGCCAGGCCGTCCGTCTGACCCAGGGCGAGGCCGGCAGCGAGACCGGGTACGGCGACCCGGTGGCCGCTGCCCGCACCTGGCGCGACCAGGGCGCCGCGTGGATCCACCTGGTGGACCTCGACGCCGCGTTCGGCCGGGGCGACAACCGCCGCGTCATCGCGGAGGCGATCGCCGAGGTCGAGGGGGTCCAGGTCGAACTGTCCGGCGGCATCCGTGACGACGCCGCGCTGCGCGCCGCCCTGGCGACCGGCGCCACCCGGGTCAACCTCGGCACCGCCGCGCTCGAGGACCCGGAGTGGGCCGCTCGGGTGATCGGCGAGTACGGCGACCAGATCGCCGTCGGCCTCGACGTGCGTGGGACGACGCTCGCCGCACGCGGCTGGACGGAGGACGGCGGTGACCTCTGGGAGGTCCTCGACCGGCTCGAGGCGGCCGGCTGTGCCCGGTACGTGGTCACCGACGTCACGAAGGACGGCACGCTGCAGGGTCCGAACGTCGAGTTGCTACGCCAGGTCTGCGACCGGACCGACCAGCCCGTGGTCGCCTCGGGCGGCATCTCGACGCTCGACGACCTGATCGCGCTGCGCGCCCTCGTACCGCACGGACTCGAGGGCGCCATCATCGGCAAGGCCCTGTACTCGGGCGCCTTCACGCTCCCCGCCGCGCTCGACGTCGCCTCGGCGTAGTCGCCGTGGCAGGCATCTCGAACGGGCTCGGCGGCGGTCCCACCGACCAGGACGGCACGACACCGCACGACCACCACGCGGCGGACTCGGCGGGCTTCCCGTGGGCCGGCCGGACGTTCGACAGTCACGACGACGCCTTCGCCGACGACGACGGCCTGGCCGACCCCGGCGTGCTCGCCGCGATCGCGGCCCTGCCCGACGGCGGCTCCCAGGCAGCGGTCGTCACGGCGCTCGGCACCGCACGGCTGCTGGTGCCCCTCGTCGCACAGGCCGGTGACCTCGGCGAGACGCCGGACGGGCGCGTGGTCGACAAGACGCAGGAGCTCTCGATCGTCACGGTGGCGGGCCCCGACGGTCGCACCGTGATGCCCGCGTTCACCTCGGTCGCCGCGATGCAGGCCTGGGACGCCACGGCACGGCCGATCCCGGTCGAGTCGCGCCGGGTCGCGATGGCCGCTGCCAGCGAGGACACCCAGCTCGTCGTGCTCGACCCGACCGCTCCGAGCGAGTTCGTCCTGCGCCGTCCCGCGGTGTGGGCGCTCGGACAGGACCTGGCGTGGACACCGTGCTTCGAGGACCCGGAGGTCGCAGCCGCGTTCGCCGACTCCGTGACGGGGGAGTCCGCCGTCGCGCGGGTCGAACTCGCACCGGGGGACCCGCTCGGACGGTTCGCCGGACCGGAGCTGACGGTCGGGCTCGTCCTGCACCCGGGTCTGGACCGCGAGCAGGTCGGCGCGCTGGTCGGTCGTCTGCAGGAACGGTGGACGGCTTCCGCCGTCATCGCGGAGCGCGTGGACAGCATGCGCGTCGCCCTGCGCGCCGCCTGACGAGCGGCCACACCGGACAGGAGGCCCGGTGCGGCTCCGACAGCGCGCGGCGGTGCGCCCCGGGCCGCGTCGGGCGCGCCGGTACGATGACGGGGTGAGCACCAACCCGACGACCCAGCCCGGCACCGGCGAGACCACGTACGGTCCGACCGGCCGGCCCGTGCGGGAGTTCCCCGTGCCCGAGGAACTCGACGGTCACGGCCCTGCCCGCATCATCGCCCTGTGCAACCAGAAGGGCGGCGTCGGCAAGACGACCACCGCGATCAACCTCGGCGCCGCGCTCGCCGAGTACGGCCGCAAGGTGCTGGCCGTCGACTTCGACCCGCAGGGCGCCCTGTCCGCTGGCCTCGGGGTGCGCACCCACGACATCCACACCGTCTACGACCTGCTCATGGGCGCCGTGAAGGACCCCAACCAGGTCATCCAGCCGACGAACACCCCTGGACTCGACGTCATCCCGGCCAACATCGACCTGTCCGCGGCCGAGGTGCACCTGGTCAACGAGGTCGCGCGCGAGCAGATCCTGGCCAGCGTGCTGCGCAAGGTCGCGAACGACTACGACGTCATCCTCGTCGACTGCCAGCCCTCGCTCGGCCTGCTCACCGTGAACGCGCTGACCGCCGCCCACGGGGTGCTCATCCCGCTCGAGTGCGAGTTCTTCGCGCTGCGCGGTGTGGCGCTGCTCATCGAGACCATCGACAAGGTGCGGGACCGCCTGAACCCGGCCCTGCAGCTCGACGGCATCCTGCCGACCATGTACGACTCGCGCACCCTGCACTCGCGCGAGGTCATGGAGCGCGTCGTGGACACCTTCGACGACCGCGTGCTCGACACCGTGATCGGCCGCACCGTGAAGTTCCCCGACGCCACTGTCTCCGCGCGCCCGATCACCCAGACCGCGCCCGAGCACGCAGCAGCGAAGGCCTACCGGCAGCTCGCCCGAGAGCTCGTCCAGCGTGGCGCCGTCGCCTGACCCCGTCGCCGACACACCGGCCGTCCCCGAGTCCCTGCCGGGCTTCCGGGTCCGCCTGACGAACTTCGACGGGCCGTTCGACCTGCTCCTGTCGCTCATCACGAAGCACGAGCTGGACATCACCGAGGTGGCGCTCGGTGTCGTCACGGGCGAGTTCATCGCGTACGTGCGCCAGGCCGAGTCCGCCGAGGAACTCGACGAGGCGAGCGAGTTCCTGGTCGTCGCCGCGACCCTGCTCGACCTCAAGATCGCCGGACTGCTGCCGCAGGGTGAACTCGTCGACGCCGAGGACGTGGCCCTCCTCGAGGCGCGGGACCTGCTCTTCGCGCGACTGCTGCAGTACCGCGCGTTCAAGCAGGCGGCGGACTGGTTCGGCGCGCGCTGGGGTGCCGAGTCCCGTCGGCACGTCCGGAGCGTCCGGCTCGAGGAACGCTTCCGTGCGCGGACACCCGAGCTCGTCTGGACCCTGTCGGTGCAGGACTTCGCAGCGCTCGCGGCGGTGGCGTTCGCGCCCCGGACGATCCCGACCGTTGGTCTCGACCACCTGCACGCCCCGCTCGTCAGCATCCGCGAGCAGGCCGCGGTGGTGGTGTCGATCCTCCGGACCCGTGCCGCGTCCGGCGAACCGGACGTGAGCTTCCGCGAGGTGATCGCCGGGGTCGACACGACGGGTATCGTGGTGGCTCGCTTCCTCGCCGTCCTCGAGCTCTACCGCACCGCGTCGATCGCCTTCGAGCAGGACGAGCCCCTCGGGGAGCTGACCCTCCGGTGGACCGCGGAACACTGGACCGACGAGAGCCTCGCCAACCTTGGAGCCGACTATGACGGATGACGTCCACGACGCGTCCAGTGCCGAGCCCGGGGGCGCGGACGAGATCGCCGAGGCGCGTGCCGTCGAGCAGGATCTCCGCGCGCACGCGGCGTCGGACGTCCCCGTGGACCTGCCCGTCGACCGGCAGCTCGAGGCCATCCTGATGATCGCCGACGAACCCCAGTCGCTCGTCGCCCTCGGCGCGGCCGTCGGTGCGCCGGTGCCGGTCGTCCGTCAGGCCGTCGAGCGACTCGTCGCGGACTTCGACGGCGTCGACGGCACCGTCCGCCGCGGCTTCGAACTCCGCGAGGTCGGCGGCGGCTGGCGCTTCTACGTGCGGCAGGACCTCGACGCCGTCGTCGAGCAGTTCGTCGAGGCGGAACGGCCGTCTCGGCTGTCCCAGGCGGCGCTCGAGACGCTCGCCGTGGTCGCCTACAAGCAGCCGATCACCCGCTCCCAGATCGCGTCGATCCGGGCCGTCAACGTCGACGGCGTGGTCCGCACCCTCGTCGCGCGCGGCCTGATCGAGGAGTCGTTCACCGACGCCGAGACCGGCGCGATCAACTACGTCACATCCGACCTGCTCCTGCAGCAGCTCGGCATCAACTCGCTCGACGAACTGCCGCTGATCTCCCCCCTGTTGGAGGACGGCGTCGACGGTTTCGGGCAGAACGAAGGGATCCCAGATGGCCGCGTATGAGGACGGACGACACGGCGGCGCCGGTCGCGGAGACGGCGGCCGGTCCGGCGGTGGCCGGGCGGGAGGCCCGGGTCGCCCCGGCGGGTCGGACCGCGGTGGGTACCGTGGCCGCGACGAGGGCCGTGGTCGCGACGACCGCGGCGGCGCACGTCGCGACGACCGTGGTGACGCCCGTGGTGACGCCCGCGGTGGCGACCGTGGTGGGTACGCCGGTCGGTCCGGTGGTGCGCCGCGTGACGACCGCGGTGGTGACCGTGGTGGGTACGCCGGTCGGTCCGGTGGTGCGCCCCGTGACGACCGAGGTGGCTTCCGTCGTGACGACCGGGCACCCCGTGACGACCGCGGCGGGTTCCGACGTGACGACCGTGCACCGGAGCGCGGCGGCTTCCGCCGTGACGACCGCAGCGAGGACCGCGGGTACGGCCGTCGTGACGCCGACCGTGGTGGCCCGCGGCGCGACGACCGCGGCGCTCCGCGTCGGGACGACCGGGCACCGCGCCGCGACGACGGTGGTTTCGTCCGTCGTGACGACCACGGTGCCGGACGCCGCGACGACCGCGGCTTCGTCCGCCACGACGGCGACCGCCGTGACGACCGCACCGGTGGCGACCGTGGTGCACCGCGCCGCGACGACCGTGGGTACGGACGTCGTGACGACCGCACCGGTGGCGGCGACCGCCGTGATGACCGTGCCGGTGGCGGCGACCGCCGTGACGACCGTGGGTTCGGCCGCCGTGACGACCGCACCGGTGGCGACCGTGGCGCACCGCGCCGCGACGACCGCGGGTACGGCCGCCGGGACGACGATCGTGGTGCACCGCGCCGTGACGACCGTGGTGGCGACCGTCGCGACGATCGCGGGTACGGCCGCCGCGAGGACGACCGGGGTGGCGCACGACGCGACGACCGCGGGTACGGCACCGGAGCCTCCCGTCCGGCGCCCCGTGACGACCGCCGTGACGACCGCGGTCCGCGTGACGGCGACCGGCGTCCGGCGCCGACCGGTGACCGTCGGGTCGACCGGCCGCGCTGGAGCAACGCCGAGCGCGACCAGCGCGACCGTCGTGCCCCGCGGCAGGACGACCGTCGCGGGCAGACCCCGGACGGCCAGGCCAGCCGGGTGTGGCACAACGGGCGACGTTACGTCGGCGGCACCGCGACCGTCCGCAACCGCGACCGTGGCACCACCCCGCGTCCCGAGGGGGAGCGCGACGCCAGCGGCACCCCGGTCGAGGGCACGCCGGAACGTCCGCTGATCCCGGAGTGGGACGCGGCCGAGGGCGCGACGGCGACGCCGGCCGAGCCCGACGGTGAGCGCCTGCAGAAGGTGATGGCGTCTGCGGGGGTGGCGTCACGGCGGGTGGCGGAGAACCTCATCGCCGAGGGCCGTGTGACGGTGAACGGCGAGGTGGTCGAGGCGCTCGGGCGTCGCGTCGACCCGGAGCACGACCAGATCTCAGTCGACGGCGTGCCGATCCAGGTCGACACCTCGCGGCGGTACGTGCTGCTCAACAAGCCGACGGGCGTGGTGT
The DNA here is from genome assembly GCF_001864835.1 of Curtobacterium sp. MCBA15_001. Classification (GTDB taxonomy): domain Bacteria; phylum Actinomycetota; class Actinomycetes; order Actinomycetales; family Microbacteriaceae; genus Curtobacterium. The sequence continues at coordinate 209,097 of NZ_MJGI01000006.1, forward strand.
CGAGCATGCTCGACGAGCGGGGTCGTGCGGACCTGTCGCAGTTCGTCGAGAAGTTCGAGGAGCGCCTGTTCAACGTCGGGCGCCTGGACGCCGAGACGTCGGGGCTGCTGCTGCTGACGAACGACGGCGGGCTCGCCCACGTGCTCGCGCACCCGTCGTTCGGCGTCACCAAGACCTACATCGCGAAGGTCGCTGGGAACGTGAACCCCGCGACGGTGCAGCAGCTGCTCGACGGCGTCGACCTCGAGGACGGTCGGATCGCCGCGGACAAGGTGCGCCTGCTCGAGTCGTCACGAGGGGAGTCCCTCGTCGAGGTCACCCTGCACTCGGGGCGCAACCGCATCGTCCGCCGCATGCTCGAGGCGGTCGGCCACCCGGTCAACGAACTGGTGCGCCGCTCGTTCGGGCCGCTGCACCTCGGCAGCCTGCCGAGCGGTCGCACGCGTGAGCTCACGAGCGTGGAGCTCGGTCAGCTGCTCGGCATCGCCCGGAGCGCGGGGAAGCCGACCGGGGACCCGGACGCCGAGACGAGCGACTGATCCGCGGACGCCGGGTGTCGGTCGGTAGGCTGGCCGGGTGACCGACCAGCCCCAGCCCGACCAGGACCGTCGCGTCCGCGGACCCGTCCGCGTCGTCGGTGCCGGTCTCCTCGGCGCCTCGATCGGGCTCGCGCTGCGGCAGCGGGGCGTCGAGGTGATCCTGGACGACGTGTCGCCGGCGACCCTCGCGCTCGCCGTCGACTACGGCGCCGGGCGTCGTCCTGCCGAGGGCGACGCGCCGGAGCTCGTCGTCGTGGCGGTCCCGCCGGACGTGACCGCTCAGGTCGTCGAGCGTGAGCTGGCGACGTACCCGGACGCGATCGTCACCGACGTCGCGAGCGTGAAGTCCGCGCCGCTGGAACGCCTGCGTGCCGCCGGGGCCGACGTGTCGCGCTACATCGGCTCGCACCCGATGGCCGGGCGCGAGCGCAGCGGTCCCACCGCGGCGCGCGCGGACCTGTTCATCGGACGGCCCTGGGTGATCGCCGGGCACGACGCCATCACCTACCGTCGGGCCGCCGTGGTCGAGGACCTGGCGCTCGACCTCGAGGCGACGGTGATCCCGATGGACCCCGCGCTGCACGACGAGGCCGTCGCGGTGATGTCGCACGTGCCGCAGCTCGTCTCGACGCTCATGGCCTCGCGCCTGCAGGACGCGCCGGAGTCCGCCCTCGGGCTCGCCGGCGGCGGCGTGCGGGACGTCACGCGGGTGGCGGCGAGCGACCCGGGGCTCTGGGTGCAGATCATCGGCGCGAACGCCGCACGGATCCGCCCGGTGCTGCGCGACCTGCGCGACGAACTCTCCCGGGTCATCGATGCCCTCGAGGACCCGGACGCCCCGGGAGCGCCCCGCACGATCGCCGAGACCATGGCGTCCGGCAACCGTGGCGTCGAACGCCTGCCCGGCAAGCACGGCACCACCAAGCACTTCGCCCAGGTGGTCGTCCTGGTGGACGACCGACCCGGGCAGATCGCCGAACTGCTGACCCTGATGGGCGAGATCGGCATCAACCTCGAGGACCTGCGCCTCGAGCACTCACCCGGTGGACCGATCGGCATCGTCGAGGTGTCGGTCGTCCCCGAGCAGGAACAGCGGCTCGTCGACGAACTCGAGAGCCGCGGATGGAGGATCGCAGCAGCATGGGCGTGAACGAGGACCTGGACGAGACCGGCGTGACCGGCGGCCCGGACGGCCCCGACACCGGGCTGCCGTCGCCCGTCGACCAGCCCGGCCCCGCAGCCGGTCCGGGCGGCGGTGCCGACGGGCAGGGCGGTGGCGAGCCAGGGATGACCCGCGACCCGATGCCCGCCGGGCTGGCGGACGGTGCGTACGTCGCCAAGTTCGTCATCGCGGTCGACGGGCCCGCCGGCAGCGGCAAGTCCAGCGTCTCGCGGGCCGCGGCACGGGCACTCGGCTTCGGGTACCAGGACACCGGCGCCGCCTACCGGGCGCTCGCGTGGCACGCCCTGCAGCAGCAGGTCGACCTCGACGACGCTGCGGCGGTCCTGGCCAGCTGGGACACCTTCGACTACGAGATCGGCACGGACCCGGACGCGTACTTCGTCCGGGTGGCCGGCACCGACGTGACGGACGCGATCCGCACCCCCGACGTGACCGCGGCGGTGGCGCACATCGCCAAGCTCCCCGAGGTCCGAGCGCGCCTCGTGCAGCTCTTCCGGAACGTGATGCGCAAGACCGATGCGCAAGGGATCATCACCGAGGGACGGGACATCACGACCGTCGTCGCACCCGACGCCGAGGTCAGGATCCTCCTGACGGCCGACGAGCAGGTTAGGATGGCACGGCGTTCGGCGGAGGTCACGACCCAGTCGGCCGCCGAGACCTCGGCAGCACTCGCCCGACGAGACGCCGCCGACGCGAAGGTCGTCGACTTCATGAACGCCGCAGACGGCGTCACGACGCTCGACTCCACCGACCTCGACTTCGACCAGACCGTGCAAGCGGTCGTCGACCTGGCCCGTACGGCCGGACACTGACACGCGGCCAGGCGGCCGCCGGCAAGGAACCCACCATGGCGCAGCTGGACAACGGACCAGAGCACGACGACTTCCCGGAGTACGACGACTCCCTGGGTGAGCGCATCGCGAACCTCGACGAGTCCGAGGCGGAGCAGCGGGCCACCGCGCTGCGCGCCGGACTCGAGGACTACGACCTCGACGATGACGACGTCGCACTCCTCGACGCGGGGCAGCTCGGCGAGGACGGCGTCCTCATGCTGCCGGCGCTCCCGGTGCTGGCGATCGTCGGTCGCCCGAACGTCGGCAAGTCGGCGCTCGTGAACCGCATCCTCGGTCGGCGCGAAGCCGTCGTGCAGGACGTCCCCGGCGTCACGCGCGACCGTGTCAGCTACAAGGCCGAGTGGAACGACAAGCGGTTCACCCTCGTCGACACCGGCGGGTGGGAGCCGGACGCCAAGGGCATCAACGCCTCGGTGGCGCTGCAGGCCGAGGTCGCGATCGACCTCGCCGACGCGGTGCTGTTCGTCGTGGACGTCACGGTCGGCATCACCGCGACCGACGAGCACGTCGTCAAGATGCTGCGCGGCACCGACAAGCCCGTGATCGTCGTGGCGAACAAGTCCGACGACGAGCGCCGCGACCTCGAGGCGTACGCGCTGTGGAACCTGGGCCTCGGCGAGCCGCATCCGGTCTCGGCGCTGCACGGCCGTGGTGTCGCCGACCTGCTCGACCTCATCATCACCACGCTGCCGGACGTCTCCGCGGTCGCCAAGCAAGAGGTCGGCGGACCCCGTCGCGTCGCGATCCTCGGCCGCCCGAACGTCGGCAAGAGCTCGCTGCTCAACAAGGCCGCCGGTGAAGAGCGCGTCGTCGTGAACGAGCTCGCCGGCACCACGCGCGACCCGGTCGACGAGCAGATCGAACTCGGCGGGCGTGTCTGGCGCTTCGTCGACACCGCCGGCATCCGCAAGCGCGTGCACCTGCAGCAGGGCGCCGACTTCTACGCCTCGCTCCGGACCACCGCCGCGCTCGAGAAGGCCGAGGTCGCGGTCGTCGTCCTCGACGTCACCGAGCCCGTCTCCACGCAGGACCTCCGCATCATCGACCTGGTGCTCGAGTCGGGCCGTGCCCTCGTGCTGGCCTACAACAAGTGGGACCTGCTCGACGACGAGCGTCGCCGGTACCTGGAGCGCGAGATCGAACAGGACCTGGCGCACGTGGCCTGGGCGCCCCGCGTCAACATCTCCGCCCGGACCGGTCGTCACCTCGAGAAGCTCGTGCCGGCCCTCGAGACCGCACTCGAGTCGTGGGACACCCGCATCCCGACCGGCAAGGTCAACGCCTTCATCGCCGAGCTCGTGCAGGAACACCCGCACCCGGTCCGTGGTGGTCGTCAGCCGCGCATCCTGTTCGGCACGCAGGCTGCCAGCCAGCCGCCGACGTTCGTGCTCTTCACCAGCCAGTTCCTCGATCCGCAGTACCGCCGGTTCATCACCAGGCGCCTGCGCGAGGTCTGGGGCTTCGCGGGCACGCCGATCACCGTGAACATGCGCGTGCGCGAGCGCCGGAAGCGCACCTGATCGGGCGTACGCTCCGGGCATGGCACCAGCGTCGCGATCCGCGCGCGTCACGTGGATCGCGACGGGCGTGAGCATCGTGGCCGGCGTGGCCGCGGTCTCGGTGCTGCTGTCCGTCCCGGTGCCGACCGGCCGCACGACGCCCGAGCCACTGGTCCGGGCGACGCCGTCCGCCACGGCGACCCCGCTCGTCGACGAGCCCTGGTACCGCACGGGGCTGCCGGTCGACGGTGACGTCGTGTCGATCGGTGTGCGCACCGCGGGGCACGTCACCGTCGTCCGCACCGGGGACCGGTCGATCCGGGTCACCATCACCGACTTCTCGACCGACCTGACCACCGCCGACATCCGCGTACAGCTGACCGGCGGCGACGTCGTCGGACACGGGGTGCACACCGACTGGGTCCCCGATGGCGACCCGGTGGAGATCGGGACGATCGCCCACGGTGCGACCGGGACCGTGATCGACATGTCGATCCCGCAGATCCTGCCGCCCGAGGTGCACTCGTTGCTCATCCTCGACTGGAACACCAGCACGATCATGGGCGGGGCCGAGCTGCTGCCGTCGACCTGAGGCTCGGACCGCCTGATGCCGTGGACCGGACCGCCACCGGAGGCGCGGTGTGCGCCGGACGTGCACCGCGCCTCCAGGACGGCGGAGCGCGGTCCGCACCCGACGCGCGGATGCGGCACCATGGTCGGGTGACGTTCCCCGCCCTCGCCGACCGGGTCTGGTGCCGCCTGCGACTCGACCGGATTGCCGGCGGCCGTCAGGCCGACCACGTCATCCAGCGGGAGATGCTCGAGCACCCCGCCACCATCCGCTCCTTCCGCTGGATCCGGTGGCTGCTGGTGGCCGAGACCGTCGTCGGCCTCGCCGCGATCGTCGTCGCCGTCGTCCTGACCCGTGATGGGCAGACCGTGCCGTGGGCCGTGTGGTTCCGCGCGACCGTCGTGCTGCTCATCACGATGACGCTCTACCTCTTCGCCTGGCGCGCGCAGCTCGGCTACTCCTGGGCCTACCAACGGCTGCGGTTGTTCAGCCGGATCTTCCCGATCGTGACGCTCGTCGTCGCCGCGATCCCCGGGCTGTACCCGTTCTGGATGGTCATCGAGCAGATCCTCTTCTCGGTGCTCATGGTGGGCATCGGGGACGTCCTGACCTCGGACCACATGCGCACCACCTTCCCGAAGCCCCCGCGCTCGACCCGGTCGTAGGTCCTGGGTCTGGCGGACCCAGGGACGGACGGGTCCTGGCAGCGCCCACCCGGTCGGAGCATCGTGGAAGGCATGACGAACACCACGCTCCCCGGCGGCACCTTCCGCCTCGCCGACGACCTCGAGCTGACCCGGGTCGGGTACGGCGCGATGCAGCTCGCAGGACCCGGTGTGTTCGGGCCCCCGACCGACCGCGACGAAGCCGTCCGCGTCCTCCGCGAGGTCGTCGAACTCGGCATCACGCACATCGACACCTCGGACTTCTACGGGCCCCACGTCACGAACCAGGTCATCCGCGAGGCACTGCACCCGTACCCGGAGCAGCTGCGGATCGTGACGAAGGTCGGTGCACGACGTGACGAGCAGGGTGGCTGGCCGCACGCCCGCGAGCCGCACGAACTGGTCGAGCAGGTGCACGACAACCTGCGGAACCTCGGTCTCGAGCAGCTCGACGTCGTCAACCTGCGCATGGGCGGCTTCGACGCTCCAGAGCCGGGGTCGATCGCGCCGCAGTTCGAGGCACTCGCCGAGCTGCAGCAGCAGGGGCTCATCGCGCACCTGGGCCTGTCGACGGTGTCGGCCGAGCAGCTCGCCGAGGCACAGACCATCGCGCCGGTCGTCTGCGTGCAGAACCTGTACAACGTCGCTCGGCGTGAGGACGACACCCTCGTGGACCTCACCGCGGAGCAGGCGATCGCGTACGTGCCGTACTTCCCGCTCGGCGGGTTCTCGCCGCTGCAGTCCTCGGCGCTGGACGCCGTCGCGGCGCGGCTCGAGGTGTCGCGGCTGACGGTCGCGCTGTCGTGGCTGCTCCAGCGGTCGCCGAACATGCTGCTCATCCCGAGGACGTCGTCGGTCGCGCACCTGCGCGACAACGTCGCGTCGGCCGGCTTCGCGCTGCCGGCGGACGCCGTGGCGGAGCTGGACGCGATCGGGTCTGCCGCGTAGTCCCGAGGGGAGCGGCGGTCGGGAGGCTCGTGGCGGCGCCGCCACGGGCCTCCTGTCCGTCCTGGGGTGGCGTCCGCTACGGTGGTCGCGGGGGTGACGTGTGAAACTCAAGATGACCATCGGCGGCACGGCGGGGGGCGACCGTGACGTCGTCGTGACAGCGGACGTGACCGCGACGATCGGCAGTCTCGCGAACCGGTTGGCGACGGGCAGCCCGTCCGGGGACCACCCGCTCACGCTGCGCGTCCAGTTCCCGGACCGGCCGCAGGCCCGACTGCTCAACCCGTCGGCGACCGTCCACGAGTCCTCCCTGCGATCGGGGTGCCGCGTCGAGGTCGTGCCGGTGACCGAACGACGGCGGGGAGACGCCGTCGAGGACGCGCCCGCCGCGGTCGTGCAGGTGCTCTCGGGACCGGAGGCCGGGCACGAGTACACGCTGTCCCGGGGCGTGAACCTGATCGGACGGGACGCGATGGCGCAGGTGTACCTCGCCAGCGACGACGAGGTCTCCCGTCGGCACGCATCGGTGACGATCGGCGAGACGATCGAGGTCGTCGACCTCAACTCGGCGAACGGGGTCGCCGTCGACGGCCGACTCGTCGCCCGTGCGTTCGTCGACGCGAGCACCGTCGTGCAGGTCGGGGAGTCCCGACTGCGGATCGTGCCGCTCGCGTCGAGCGGGCTCCCCAGCTCGCCCGGGACGACCGACACGTCGTCGGAGTTCTCGCGGTCGCCGCGGGTGGACCCGGCGTACCGGGGGCGGTCGTTCACGCTGCCGGAGATCCCGGTCCCCGGTGAGAAGCCCCGGCTGCCGGTGATCGCGATCATCGCCCCGATCGTGCTCGGCGCCGTGCTGTTCCTCGTCACGAAGCAGCCCTACACGCTCGTCTTCATCGCGCTCTCCCCGGTCATCATGATCGGGACGTGGATCGACCAACGGGTGCAGGTCAAGCGACGGAAGCGTGACGAACGGCAGCGGTTCGAGGACTCGCTCGCGGACGCGCGCACACGACTCGCGGAGGAGCGCTCGCGCGAGGTCGACGCCCGCATCGCCGAGTCGCCGGCACCCGCCGTCGTGACTGCGGCGATGCGGACCCGGTCCGAGCTGCTCTGGACCCGCAAGCCCGAGCACACCACCTTCCTCGAGGTCCGGTTCGGCGCCGGGACCCAGCCGTCGCGCGCATCGATCACCATGCCGTCGAAGAACACCGGCAGCGTCGACGACTGGAACCGGGCGGAGGCGCTCGCTGAGGAGTACGCCATGGCCGGACCGGTACCGGTCATCGAGACGTTCGAGCGTGCCGGTGCGATCGGCGTCGCCGGCACCGGACTCGCCGCTGACGACGTGGCCCGGTCGCTGGTGGTGCAGCTCGTCGGTCTGCACAGTCCCGCCGACCTCGTCGTCACCGCCTTCGCGGGCGGCACCACGACGGAGCAGTGGGGCTGGTTGAAGTGGCTGCCGCACGTGGACTCGCCGTACAGTCCGCTGCGGTCGGGCGGTCTCGTCAGCGACTTCGCCGGCGCGTCGACCCTGCTCGCGGAACTCGAGGGCCTCGTCGCCACACGCCGTGACGCCGGAGCCGGCCGCGGCGAACAGGTGCGGTCGCGCCTCGACGAGGCACGCGCCCTCGACGAGGAACACGGCGAGTCCGTCGACCGCCTGCCCGCGGTCCCCGCGGTGCTCGTGGTCGTGACCGCCGAGGCCCCAGCCGACCGTGCGCGGCTCGTCGCGCTCGCCGAGGAAGGGGCGGACTACGGGGTGTTCGTGCTCTGGCTCGCTCCGTCGCAGCAGGCGCTGCCCGTGGTCTGCCGGACGTACATCGCCCTCGACCGCGCCACCGGCACGGCGACCGTCGGGTTCGTCCGGTCCGGCCAGTCCGTCGTGCTCGACGAGCTCGACCGCGTGGACGTCCTCGAGGCCGCGACCGTCGCCCGGGCCATCGCCCCCGTCCAGGACTCCGGCGCCCGCGTCCTCGACGAGACCGACCTGCCCCACAGCGTCGCGTTCGTCGACCTGTACGAAGGGGACCTCGCCGGGGACCCGGTCGCGGTCGTCAGCCGCTGGGCGAAGAACGACAGCATCACCGCCGACTGGGTGCCCGGTGCGGGTCGCGAAGCCGGTGGCATCCGCGCCGTGATCGGCCAGGGGCCGAGCGAACCGCTCGCGCTCGACCTCCGCGCCCAGGGCCCGCACGCGCTGGTCGGCGGGACCACCGGCTCCGGCAAGAGCGAGTTCCTGCAGACCTGGATCATGGGCATCGCGGCCGAGTACGCACCCGACCGCGTGACGTTCCTGCTCGTCGACTACAAGGGCGGCGCGGCCTTCGCCGAGTGCGTGGGGCTGCCGCACACCGTGGGACTCGTCACGGACCTCAACCCGCACCTGGTCCGCCGCGCGCTGACGTCGCTGCGTGCGGAGTTGCGGTACCGCGAGCACCTGCTCAACGAGTGCGGCGCGAAGGACCTCGTGACCCTCGAACAGCGCGGTGACCCGGCCGCTCCGCCTGCACTGGTGATCGTCATCGACGAGTTCGCTGCGCTGGCCTCGGAGATCCCCGAGTTCATCGACGGCGTCATCGACGTCGCCCAGCGTGGTCGGTCGCTCGGCCTGCACCTCGTCATGGCGACCCAGCGTCCGAGCGGCGTCATCAAGGACTCCCTGCGGGCGAACACGAACCTCCGCATCGCGCTGCGCGTCGCGGACGAGGTGGACAGCACCGACGTGCTCGGCGTGCCTGATGCTGCCTGGTTCGACCCCGGCACCCCCGGCCGCGCCGCCGCGAAGATCGGCCCCGGGCGCGTGCTCGACTTCCAGACGGCGTACCTCGGAGGCCGGTCGGACGACGTCGTCCACGAACCTGACGTCGACGTCCAGGACTTCCCGTTCGGCCCCGGCACGATGTGGCCGAGTGCGGCGCGTGCTCCGCGTGACAGCACCCATGCGAAGGACATCGAGCGGCTCGCCGGCACCATCGCCGCCGCGGCGGACCGCCGTGCGCTCGCCGTGCCACGCAAGCCGTGGCTCGACCAGCTCGCCGACACGGCCGACCTCGCGGAGCTCGCCGCGTCCGACGGATCGGCGCTCGTGATCGGGACGCTCGACGTCCCGGAGGACCAGCGCCAGTCCGCCTACGCGGTCGACCTCGACGTCGCCGGCAACGTCGCCGTGATCGGGACAGGAGGCTCGGGCAAGTCGACCGCGCTCCGTGCGATCGCAGTCGCCGCGTCGAGCGTCGCTGACCGGCACCCGGTGCGCGTGCACGCGCTCGACTTCGGTGGCGGCGCGCTCGCCATGTTGGAGGCCCTCCCCACCGTCGGCTCGGTCATCTCCGGACCCGACGACGAACGCATCACCCGTTTGCTGACGGACATCGAGACGACGATCGCCGACCGCTCAGCTCGATTCGCCGCCGCCCGCGCCGCGACGTTGCGTGAGTACCACGCCGTGACCGGCGTCGCCGAGCCCCGCATCCTGGTGCTCGTCGACGGCATGGGAGCCTTCCGGAACGAGTACGAGTTCCGCCCGGGCACGCTGCAGCTCTTCGACCAGGTGCTCGCGATCGCCTCCACGGGACGGGCGCTCGGCGTGCACCTCGTGATGTCCGCGGATCGCGTCGGCGCGTTCCCGACGAACCTGCAGGCCAACATCGGCGAACGCCTCGTCCTGCGACTGGCGAGCGACATCGAGTACAACGCCGCGGACGTCCCGTCGGACGTGTTGGTCGAAGCCGTGCCAGGTCGTGGCCTGGTCGGCGACCACGAGATGCAGGTCGCCGTCCCGAGCGGGAGCGCTGACCTCGTCGCACAGGCGTCGGCCGTGGAGGCGCTCGCCGTGGAGCTCACCGCCCGGGGCGTCCCGGAGACGCCGCAGGTCCGGCGGCTGCCCGTCGTGGTGCCAGCGGCGGGGCTGCCCTCGTCCGTCGACGGCCGGCCGACGATCGGGCTCGCCGACGACACCCTCGCTGCCGTCGGGATCCCCACCGACGGGCTCTTCGTGGTGACCGGACCGTTCGGCTCGGGGCGGAGCACGACCATGCGGACGCTCATCGGGTCCGTCACTGCGACGTTCCCCGACCGGCCAGCACACCTGGTCGTCGGACGCCGCAGCGCACTGCGCGACGCCGCGGACTGGGCTTCGGTCGCGAGCGACTCCGAGTCTGCCGATGCCCTCGCCGGACAGATGGCTTCTGCCCTGGAAGCCGGAGGGACCATCGACCCGCAGCCGTTCATCGTGATCGAGAACGTCGGTGACTTCGAGGGGCTGCCCGCCGAGTCACAGGTGGCCCGACTGATCAAGGCCGCGCGGCGTGCCGGGGTGTTCGTCCTGGCCGAAGCCGACACGATCACTGCCCCGAGCGCTTGGCAGCTCTTCGGCGAGCTCAAGACCGCCCGCGCCGGCATCGCCCTGCAGCCCGAGGAGACCGACGGACTGACGTTGTTCCGGACGGCGTTCCCGCGCTGCACGCGGTCGGACTTCCCGGTCGGGCGGGGCTTCATGGTCGACTCCGGGCGCGTCACCCGGGTGCAGGTCGCAGATTCGTCACAGGGTGGTTCACATCGCATGGGTGATGAAACCGTGGCCTCTGTTAGCGTGAGCAACATGGTCGCCGGAGGGGCTGGCGACCAGCACCAGCAAGGAATTGGGGAATGACCATGCCGAACATCAACGTGTCCTACCAGGAGCTCAACGGCAACGCCGATCGGCTGCTCGCTGGGCGTGACGAGATCAACGCGACGCTGTCGAAGCTGCAGGCGCAGATCGCCTCCCTGACGCAGGCGGGGTTCCAGACGGACCGCTCCTCGGGGGCGTACAACGACGCGTACCAGCGCTTCACCTCGGGGGCGCAGAACACCATCGGTGGTCTGAACGACCTCGCGCAGTTCCTGCGCACCACGGCCACCACACTGGGTGACGTCGACCAGCAGCTCGCGTCGAAGCTGGGTCGCTGACCCAGGCCATCGCGTGCGGCGCCTGATCGGTGCCGCTGCGGGGGTGACGCGTGTACGGGGAGATGTCGAACCTGCGGGCAAAGGCCCGCACGCTACGCGACGACGCGGCCGGCCTGCGGTCACGAGCTTCCGGGCTCGTGGCGCAGGCCGACGCGCTCTCGTCGTCGTCCAAGGCGGCCGATGCTGTCCGTCGGCGCGTCCACGAGTCCAGTGCCGAGCTCGGCAAGAAGGCCCAGCTGCTCGATGATGCAGCGGATGCACTCGAGATGCACGCGAAGGCCGTCGACGCCGTCAAGGCGAAGATCGCCGAGGCGGAGCGGATCGCGCGTGATCTGTGGAACCGGGCGTCCAGCCTGGTCGCCAACGTCGTGGACAGCGTCAAGGACGTCGCCAGTGGCGCCGTGAACGGCCTGATGAACGTCGTCGGAGCTGCGCTGTCCGGCAACCCGGACGAGATCCGGGTGTCCGTGCACGAGGTCAACGGACGAGCAGTCCCGAGCTCCCAGGTGTCGAGTGCCCGGGCGTTCATCGGTCAGGTGCCTGCACCACCGGCGGCGGGCTCGAAGGACTGGCTCGACGTGCGGGGAGCAGCCATGCGGAACGGTGTCGGATGAGTTCGGCGCCGAGTGTCGACGTCATCGAGTGGGCGCTGTCCCTCGGCGAGCTCCAGGCGGTGCGGGCGCACCTCCCGGGCCTCGTGCTGCCGTCGTTCGTGCCCGCAGGCGACGGTCGAGGTGATGTCGAGGCGCTCGTCTCGCGCGGCGTCCTCCAACACCGTCCCGCGCTGGACGCGGAGTCCTGGGCCGAGGACCTCGCTGCGCCGTTCCTGCTGTCGCTCGCACTGCAGAACACCGGGTCGATCGTCATCCAGGTCACGGCTTGGACGCCGACCAGCACGATCGCCCACTCGACGGTGATCCAGGCCTCCGCGGCGTCGCACCTCACCGTCCGGGCTGATGACACTGTTCGACTCCGGGGCACGACCCTCGACCAGATCTGGTCGACACTCGCGGGCCTCGTGCCTTCGGTCGTCGTGGACGACCCGGCGCGTGGGACAGCCACCGTCAGCACCGTCGCGTCCCAGGCGCTCGTCGACACGATCGGACAGCGGGACCCGCGCTTGCTCGACGCGGTCGTGCGCGAGCTGCACGTGCCGGTCGATGCCGTCGGTCTGTTCCGTGGACTCGCTGAACCGGTGCACTCCGGCTTCCGAGTGAAGGCCTTCACCGTCCAAGACGGCGCCGTGTTTGCCGGCAACTGGTTCGGCACTACTCGGGGATGGCTGCGGATGGGTGTCGGACTCGAGCCCGGAGCGCCTGGTGCCGAAGTCACACCGGAACTCATCACCGATGCCGGGACCGTCACGGTCACGGCGCAGACCGACGAGGACATCCGCACCGAGCTGCTGGGTCTCGTCGCAGGACTGATCAGGGACGGGGACCGGGATGTCTGAGGGACTGAAGGTCGACTTCGCGGAGATCGACCGCATGACGAACGGGTTGACCGAACTCAACACGTGGGCGCTGCCGCTCGTGCCGAAGGTCGGGGCGATCTCCGCCGACGGTGATCTCCTGGCTTCAGCGATCCTCTCGCCGGGCTCCGCCGTGGCGGCTGAATCCGCAGCGCTGACGGCATCGGTGCAGCTGGGGGTGACGGTCGCGTCGACCGAGGCGCTCGTGGTGGTCACGGCGTCGATCGTGAAGGTGTACCAGACGGCAGAGCTGGCGCTGGCTGTGGCGGCGACCACGATTCAGGTCACCGTGACGGCGGCCGCCGGACTCGTCGGACGCGTCGCGGTAGACGTGCTGCTCAGCGTGAAGACGGGAATCTACACCGTCGTTACGCTGGCCGCCGTCACGAAGGAAGCGGTGGACAGTGGGCTCGTCGCCGACGTCGCCAGCATCGCTGCTCATTCATTGAAGGACGCTTTCGACAGCGCGATGCGAGGTGATGCCTCTCTAGCCGACCGGTTCCAGCAATTCTCCTCGGACGCTGCAAAGAACTTCTCGACGAACTTCGCTGCGGCGTTACCAGGGCTCAGCCCGAAGATCGTGGCAGTGGAGCAGGAGTCGCTGGGTGATCTGCGGAAGCTGGGCGTCTACGACGACCTGCTGAGCACGCTCATCGCAGATGGGCAGCGGTTCGGATTCTTCGAGGACGGCAGGCCGAAGATCGTCACGGATGCCATTGAGCCGGACAAACTCACCGATCGTCGTGACACTGCTCTCGTCGCAAGTACCGTCCAAACAGGGCAGTCCTTCACTACAGACGCCGATGGCAACATCGTTCCTACAGATGTCGGCTCTCTGTTCGCGAGCTCGAGCCAGATTGACAATATAGGTCAGGACGATTTCGCGGATGTCCGCATCATCAAGAGCATCGACGTTGACGGCACCGTCCGCTACACCGTTCAGATCCCGAGCACCCAGAGCTGGGACCCCACAGCGGGAGCGACGCCGAATGACTTGACTTCAGACGCGATGGCGATGCGTTTTGGCAACAACAGCGCGCTCTCGAGAGGTGTGCTCGATGCGATGAAGCGGGCTGGCATCGAGGGTGAGCCGGTGATGATGACCGGCTTCAGCCTCGGTGGGATAACGGCTGGCGCGATCGCAGCAGATCCCCACGGATACAACATCCAGCAAGTAGTGACGGCTGGGTCGCCGATCGGGGCAATGGACATCCCGTCGACCACGCGCGTCACTTCGCTTGAGTCGGTTCAGGACCCCATCGCTGGTCTCGACGGCGTGGACAACCCTTCGTCCTGGTCGACCGTCCGAGGGGATGCTCCGACCAAGCTAGGGGAATCTGTCTCGCCAACGCTGGCGAGTGCGCACGACGCGAATCGCTACTCTGTGATGGCAAGTGGCAACCCTGCCGTCAACGATGATGGTTCCATCGTTCAGTTCCTCGGCGGATCTGCAAAGACCACAACCGTTACCGATTATCAGATCCGGAGGACCAATTGACCAATCGAAGTCAACGACTCGCAGGCATCGGCGCGGCGATTGTCATATTGGGATCACTCGGAGGGTGCAGTGCTATGCCTACAATGGATCCGACAGGGATCGACGCAACTGGGTCGGCGCAAAGCCAGGGGGGGCAGTCTCTCGATGCGGCGCGCCAACAACTTCAGACCATACCCGGGCTTTCGAACACGTCGGTCGATGTTGATGAGACCATTTCGGGGCTCAACAAGCATCATCAAGTTCTCGTTGCGGCCACGTTCGACGACTCTGCGAAGTTGCCAACCATGATCGACACACTGGCGCAAATCGGCTGGTCGGTAAACGAGCACGAGCCGGACACCGGCGTTTACGTCCGCTTGCGTCTATCACCCCAGCCGGTGATTGGCGAGGTTGCGAAAGCACACGGGTGGCCTGGGGCGGCTTACGCCACGTCAACAGACAGTTTGAAACAACTTGTACTTTTGCCCCAGGGTTCTCTGCGGGATCGGTTTGGTCAGTGGCCTGGCAGCGCGCCGGAGGCGACAGGGTGACAGGGTGACAGGTCGAGCTGCGTACAGCGAGCACATTTGCAGACGCGTCGTCATCCTTCGTGCGATAGGAGGAGTCGCGACAGCAACCTTGCCTACACCGCTTGAAGCACGCGACCGCATAGGAAGTGCAGCGTCCTGTAGTCAGGGCGATCGTGTCGACCGAAGGCGATCGATTCGCTGACGCGAGGTGCACCGGAGCTCAGCGGTTTCGCAATCTCTCAGAGGCAATTTGACGGTCACCGATTATCTGACGGAGCGTCAGCAGGAACATGAAACGCGTTGCAGCTATCACTGGGCTGATGATGAGCTTGGTTCTTCTCGCGTCCTGCGCAAGCGGCATCTCTGGTGTGCAGACACCGACGGAGGCGGAGAGCTCGCTTGAGGCGCTGCCCGGTGTGGACAGCGCCTCAGTCTCTGTGAAGAACGACACGAGCAGCCTCTCCGCGACGAACACCAATCGCGTGGTGATCATTCTCAACATGACTGCCGGGACTACGAGTGATCAAATTAGCGATGTGGAGGTTGATTTCATTTTGCGGACAGGTTGGTCGGTGGACTCGAACCGTCCGCTGGGTCGGGGCGTTACCGTAGGCGTTGATGGAGCAGAGGCTGTGAGTGTTGGGAAGCTTCTGGATCGCGCTGGCTGGGTTGAGAGTGGGTCCCCGATCCCGGGACCCCGGTCTGGGAATGTGCCGGCGCGTTTGCTGGTGGATCGATTTGGCGAGTGGCCAGGCACCACCCCGGGCGCACCCCCGAATCGCTGATCCTGGACCGCAAGGCCCGGACGCAGACAATCGAACGTCAGATCGCGGACTGCATCCCAGGTCAGACGGATGTGCGCCAGTCGGTGAACGGAGCGCTCTTCACCTGCGCTGGCGGTGATCGCCAGTGGGTGGGAGGCGCGGATGTCGCGACTGAGGGGCCGGCCGACATGGACTCGATCGTCGAGCTTCTGCTGCAGCAGTGGGACGGTCGTGATGGATGGGTGGCACGGGGCAGATCCGACCCTGCCGGGCTCCCGACTGCGGAGATCGTCGGTCGAGACGGCAAAGGCTACCTCGTGGCGCGCGGGACGACCGCTGACGAAGTCACGATCATCTTGTCGTCGAGGTGCTTCCCCGTGCCGAACGGCTTCAGCGGCGCCGGGTCGTGGTGACTCCCGCCAACGCCAACGCCAACGCCCATGCCAACGCCATCGCCAATCCGTCCCGCCGAATCCGCAGCCGTGACCCCCGTCAGGACGAGAAGTCCCACGAGATGTGCGTCCCCGGGTGGAACCAGAGCAGCGCCGCGATCCCGAGACCCAGCAGCGTCAACCCGTTGATCACGGCCAGTGGCACCCACCACCTGGGTGGGAGTCGACGGAACACCCCGACGAAGAAGAACGCCAGCGCGAGAACGAACGGCACCGCGGTGATCGCCGAACCCCGGACCGCGAACCCTGCCATCGCCGGTCGAGTGATGTCGAGCGGTGCCCCGAACGCGGTGATGAACACCACGCAGAACACCCCGACCATCGTCGCGAGGATGCCCACCGTGAGCGCGATGATCGCGGTGACCAGGGCACCCACTCCGACCGGAGTGTCGCCCCACCGACGATGCGGTCGCTGCCCTGGCGACCGATGAACGGCCACAACAGGCGCAGCCAGCGCCCACCACGGAAGCGGCGACCGGTCGGCCGGCTCCGGCGACGGCGTCCGCCGCCAGTCTGGTGCGATGTCCACGATCAGTGCCCCCCGCACCCGACCCTAGGCGACCGTGGCCAGCGCGAACGGCAGCACGGCAGATGCCCCCGCGCGCCGGAGCTCGCGTCCAGCAACTGTCATCGTCCACCGGCTGTCGACGAGGTCGTCCACGAGCAGCACCGGCCCCTCGTGCTCCCGCAGCGCGGCGCCGAGGGACGGACCCACGACGAAGCTGTCCCACACCCCGGCCAACCGGTAGGCGCTGTTCGTTGCACCGTCGCCACGCGGCACCCCGCCAGCCCGTTCGAGCGTCCCGAGGAACTGCAGCTTGCCGATCGACGACAACGCCGCGGCCAACGACTCGACGAGCTGCGGCCGCGAGCGCGACGTCATCGCCACGACGCCGGTGGGGCGCTCCTCCCATGGCCAGTCCCGCAGCGCGCGGATGCACCCGTCGAGCAGCTCGCGGGAGACGGGCGCATCGGGGACCCCCGGTGCGAAGAGCGCGCGGAGCGGCCCGCCCCATCCGAGGTCCGTCAGCCGGGCGACGGCGCGACCGGGCGCGACGACCTCGCCCGCGGGCAGTTTGCCCTTGACGGGGACGTCGAGTGCGCTCATGCCGGAGGGCCACTGGGCACGAGGGGCGATCTCGACGCCGACCTGGTCGAGGGCCGAGGAAGCACCTGCAGCGGCAGCGCCCGGGACCTCGGTCGGGTACCAGACGCCCGCGCAGTTGTCGCAGCGGCCGCAGGGCTCGGCGGAGGGGTCGTCCAGGTCCTGCTGCAACAGCTGCATCCGGCAGGCCGAGGTCGACTCGTACTCGAGCATCGACGACGCCTCGGCGGCGCGAGCAGCAGCGACGCGCTCGTACCGGGCAGCGTCGTACGACCACGGCTGCCCCGTCGACACCCACCCGCCGGCGACGCGACGCACAGCGCCGTCCACGTCGAGCACCTTGAGCAGCAGCTCGAGCGTGGACCGCTTGATGTCGACGAGCCCCTCGAGCGCGACGGTCGACATCGCGGTGTCCGTCGACAGCGCCCCGAGGACGGCCGACGCGCGCGACTCGGTGGGCATCGAGGCGCTGGCGAAGTACTTCCAGATCTCCTGGTCCTCGTACCCGGGGAGCAGCAGGACGTCGGCGTTGTCGGTCGCACGGCCTGCACGACCGATCTGCTGGTAGTACGCCACCGGTGACGAGGGCGCGCCGACGTGCACGACGAACCCCAGGTCGGGCTTGTCGAACCCCATCCCGAGCGCGCTCGTCGCGACCAGGGCCTTGAGCTCGTTCCCCTTGAGCTGCTGCTCCAGCTGCTCGCGCTCGTCGGTGTCGGTCCGGCCTGTGTAGGCCCGGACTGCGTGGCCGCTCTCGCGCAGGAGCCGGGCGATGTCCTCGGCTGCCGAGACGGTCAGCGTGTAGATGATGCCGCTGCCGGGCAGGTCGCCGAGGTGCGCCAGCAGCCACCCGAGCCGCGCGCGGGCATCCGGCAGGGTGAGGACACCGAGCCGGAGCGACGCACGAGCCAGCGACCCGCGGATGGTGAAGACCGGGTCGGCCAAGCCGGCGGTGAGCTGTTCGGCGACGTCCTCGACCACGCGTTCGTTGGCGGTGGCGGTGGTCGCGAGCACGGGGACGCCGTGCGGCAGGGAGCGGATGAGCTCGGCGAGGCGCCGGTAGTCCGGGCGGAAGTCGTGGCCCCAGTCGGAGATGCAGTGCGCTTCGTCGACGACCAGCATGCCCATCCGCCCGACCAGCGCCGGGAGCTGCTCGTCGCGGAACTTCGGGTTGTTCAGCCGTTCGGGGGAGACCAGCAGGACGTCGATCTCGTCGCGGGCGAGCGCCGCCTGGGTGTCGGCCCACTCGTGCGCATTGGCCGAGTTGATCGAGACGGCGCGGACCCCGGCTCGTGCAGCGGCGGCGACCTGGTCACGCATGAGTGCGAGGAGCGGCGACACGAGCACGGTGGGGCCGCCCCCTCGGCGCCGCAGCAGCAGTGTCGCCAGGAAGTACACGGCGGACTTGCCCCACCCGGTGCGCTGCACCACGAGGGCGCGCTGCCGGTGCTCGACCAGGGCGGAGATCGCCTCGAGCTGGCCGGGGTGGAACACCGCGTCCGGACGCCCGGTGAGCGCAGCGAGCGCCTGCTGCGCCTCTGCGGCGATGTCCGCGGAGACGGCCGGAGCGGCCGGAGCCGACGGAGCGGACGAGGCGGACGGACCGGAACCGAGCACGGGGGAGGACATGCCCCCATGCTGTCAGCACCGACCGACGCAACGTGTCCCGCGCCTCCAGGCTGTGGACAACCGACCACCTGTGGACAACCGACCACCCGGAGCCGAGCCGAGATGACGGACAGACCTACTGGTACGTGACCAACGACGGCGTCGGCGCCACCTGCTCCATCGTCTGTGCGGGGGTGAGCATCGGCTGGTCCTCGTCGAAGAAGTTCTTCCACCCCCAGTGCACCCCCGCCGGCGCGCCGTCGTGCAGCGCCCGCCAGGTGGCCTGCTTGTCGGGCTGCGAGCCCTGCCCGTCGACGTGGATGAGCACGTCCAGTTCCGGGTGCGAACGCAGCGCCGCGCGGTCCCGGATCATCGACGACCGGAACTGGTGCAGGACCAGGGCCTTCGGCGGGAGTCCTCGTGACCGGACGAGGTGCGCCAGCCAGTCGGAGACCTGATTCACCTCGGCGGCGTCGACGCTCCCGATCTGCCGCAGCGGCACCTGGTCCGGTCCGAGGCGCCACTCCGGGTCGAGCGCCAGCCACACGCCCGGGCGCCGGAGGAGCGACTCGTAGCGCTTCGCCTGGGTCAGGAAGTCGGTCCGCCCCGGCTGCAGGTCGAGGATGACCGGCATGCCCGCGTCGTGGGCGGCGTCGACGTACGGCTCGAGCGTGGCGACCGGAAGCTCGCTCGAGTAGTCGCCGTCCGTGCCCGCCGCACCGGCAGCGACCGTCGCGATGACCTCGAACGCCGGGGTCACCGGTGCGTCCGACAGGCCGTCGTACGACGCAGCCAGCTCCTTCGTGCGTGCGACCGTCGCCTCCGGGCCCTGCTCGCCGAGCACGCCGAGGGCGGGAGCACCGGGGGCGCCGTAGGTCGCGACGTAGCGGTGCCCGGCGAACGGCCGCTGTCCGCCGTGGGGGAGCTGCCACCCGCCCTGGGCGGCGCGGACCGTCCACCGCGGCTCGCGCAGGTCCGCGAACGCGGCGCCCGCCAACAGGGTCGGCGCATCGCGGTGCTCGTGCAGTGCCGAGACGACGGCAGGTGCCGCCGCCGGGTCGGACACCCCGCGCGGCATCCTCACGAGGTGCGCTCCCGCTGCCAGTGAGGTCGCCACCACCGCGGCGTCCTCGCTCGCGTCGGCCACGACGACGGTCGCCGGACGGGAGGCCCGGCTCGGCTCCGGCGCGTCGCCACCGTCCGGCGCGTCCCGCTCCACGGCGTCGGTGCGGACGTGGACGTCGCCCTCGGCCTGGTACCAGGACGCGCCGAGGCGGTCGAGTTCGTCCCCGACGGCGTCGCTGGCGTCGTTGCTCTCGTCGTTGGTCAGCAGCACCGGGACGTGGGCGCGGCGTGCGGCGCTCGCGGCGGCCCGGATCGCGTCCGCGTCACCGGCTGACGCGACGACAGCACCGGGAGCAGTGGCGAACAGAGCCCGACTGGCCCGGACCGACCGTGCCGCGGGGTCGTCCTCGGCGGCGACCGTCACGGTGCCCGGGCCTGCGTCCGTCAGCGTCGGTCGGGCATCGCGGCCGCCGGAGCCGGTGCACGCAGCGACGCCGGCGACCAGGCCGCCGACCACGAGCACGGACAGGAGACGGGTGGAGCGGGAGGGCATCGGGCCACCCTAGGTGCTCGTGCTGCACGCCTGGTCCGGGCAGGTGGCACGACCATGGCCCGGCGTCCGCTATGCTGATCTGGCTGCTCCGCGCTCGGTCGGGTGCGGGTGGCGGAGTCCTCCGGGACTCCGAGCTCCCCGGAGCTCGCGGGCTGTGGCGCAGCTTGGTAGCGCACTTGACTGGGGGTCAAGGGGTCGCAGGTTCAAATCCTGTCAGCCCGACCGGAAAGCCCCGATAGGACCACGGTTCTGTCGGGGCTTTTTTCCTGCTCGCGCGCTGCCCCCTCGAAAACCCCTCCAGCCTCGCGACCGCTGCTGACGGCCGCTCTCCCGCAGCTGCAGTCGTTGTAGCGACGACGCGATCGCCATGCGGTTCTCAGTGAGGAAGGCGACATGCCCCCTGCGGCCATCAGCGGATGCGTCGCCCAGGCATGAGAATGGCTCTAGAGGGATGCGCGGAGCCGGAAAGGCGGAGTATGGACGAGGATGACGAACAGCTTCGGCGCGTTCGGTTCTACGGTCTGGGTGATCTAGCAACGGGCTGGTACCTGCCGCGTGTAGTTGACGTTGCGTCTCGATTTGATCCAGACGTTCCTCCGACGAATTTGATGGACGTGCTAGAGCTGCACAACGTTCAACAGTATCTTGAGCACGAGCTCCTCCCGGCGGGACTTGGTGAGCATGAACGCGAAGGGATTCTAAAACTCGCCCCCGCCATCGGCCGCGCTGTCGCTCGCTTCTTCACCGAGATACGCGGCGAGAATGCGACGTCAATTATCGCGGCAGTAGATTTCCAATACCATTCCGATCTCGTGCACCTGTTAGGACGCTACGGCGCCTATCATCGTGTCGAGGCGGAAGAAATGCTGTCGTCCCTGCGAAATGCGGGCGTTGGACTTGCTGAGATGCTCGCAAGTAAGAAGCTTGTACAAGCCTATGGCGAGGCGTTGCGGAGAGACCTCATCGCGGCACCTCGCAATGCGGAGATTTTGCTGCGGAAGCATCTTGAAAAGGATGCCAGGTCGAACGTTTATATTCCCACAGAGTTCAAGCCAGCTGATGCCAGGGCGTTGATCGAAGCTTATCTGCCGGAGGAATATGCAAATCTCAATTACGTGCGACTGATCGCCACCGCCAAAGACCTCCCGGAGCTCGGCATCGATGCAAAACTTCGACTAAGCGCAAAGCGGCGGGGTGCTGAGTTGAGTTCGCAGCTATTCGCCCAGGGTGAGGGTTTCAAGACTGGGTGTGACGTGCGAATTGAGGACGACCAACGCGAGCCTGTGGTCTTCGACATCGATTCCTCTGACGGATCTATCTGGCGATACTCGTACAGCAGACGCTGGCTCGAGGACACGACCGATAATCCGAGCATTTTGAACAATTTCCAGCATCTCTTCGAGTTTACCGATCATCAGGTGTTACTCACACTCCCGTCCTACACGGCTGCGCTCGGAGTGATGGAAAGGGTTATGGGTCTGACTGGCGTGGCGGAGTACAAGGTCGGGTTGCACTTCCAGGCAGTGGATGCGCGTTCGCTCCTTCAGACGTTGATGCTACACAACTTCCTACAGGCGAAGGGGATGGATCTCGAGAAAGTCATCAGCTGGTTCTTCGAGGAGTACCTAGTGGAGGAGTTCGGCATCACGAAATTCACCTTCACCCCTTCTGGGAAGGATGTGCCCTACCTGCAAAAAGTCCGTCATCTCTTCGCTGAAATGGAAAGCGTAGCCAATCAGTTCGGGTTGTACGCTGAGAACGGAGAACTTGATAGAGAGCTTCTCAGCATGGGGTCTGCGCAGGTCCAGTTCAAGAAAATTCCAAGTCTCCTCAAGGGCAAGTATGTCTACGCCACCGAAAATTCGGAAGCCGCTCGCGTTCTGAATCTTCTATTTTCCGACCAGTCCCCTTTGCTGTACATCAACGAGGGGCTACAGGGTGATGATGCTGTGGCGCTTCTGCTCGAAAACCGCCTGGCGCGCGAGGATTTCCATCGGTATCAAGTAGGTGACATTGATTTTCTGATTGATCAGGGCATTCTGAAGAATGACGGGGAATACGTCACTTTTGCTGACCTCGGCCAGCTCGTTGTCTTTCGGAGCCTTTACAGTACGGATGCAGCAAACTATCACCATCTGTCGGATTCTCAGCGTGCTCACGTGGATGTGATGGTTGCAAAGGGATGGGCTGTGCGGCGCTCCTCCCTTCTGACTGCTTCAGAGGGGGACTACTTCAACTTCTTCCTGAATAGAGTCGGATTCAGCAACGGCCTCAACCTGCGGAATTCTTACTTGCACGGATTGCAGGAGAATGGAGACGGCGACGACGGCGTGCACTTCAACACCTACTTGATTGCGCTTCGTCTGACGATTGCGCTGGTAATAAAGATGAATGATGACATTTGCCTTTCAATGTCAACTGAAGCCACCGGCGGTAGCGGTGGGGAGACTGTCGGATATGGCGCGGGCGACTCGCACTGAGTCAGTCGCCTTATCCAGGGCCGACGTGCTAGGGCGTGCAGCGTTTCCAGCGGTCCAGGTGTTAGAATTTTGGATGTCACGGTAGGTCCCTCCGCCGCCCCGACTCCGCTTCCAGGAGTCGGGGCGGTTCTTTGTGTCAGTACTTCTTGCTGAGCGCCGGATAGCGGACCACGAGAGCGCGGTACGCGGCGTAGGGGTCGTTGGCCTTCTCTGCCAGCCACTCCGCTTCCCGTGCGAGGCGTTCCAGAGCGTCGATCTGCTCCTGGGCGCGGCTGCGCAGGGCGGTGTAGCGCTCGGCGGCCTTCTTCAAGTCGACACGCGAGCTGTCCAGCTCGTACTTGACATCCTCGCGCACGGCACGCTCGATGCTCGTCGCATCCTTGACGAGCGCGGCGCCATGTTCGATCAAGGCCCCCGAGCTGTCGACCAAGGAGTTCTCGTAGATGCGGACTCGATCGAATACCGCGTCGTCCACGCGCTTGATCTCGGCCCGTTCCGCGACCGAATTCGGGTAGGACTCTTCCCGAGCGTGGATGCGGTACACCTCGGGGTCCGCAGCGACCGCCGGGCTGTAGTCGAAGACGGGCATGTCAGGCTCCAATCCGGCGCGTCGGACGCTTGGCCAGATCTCGGATGCGATCCCGGGTGCTGCTGCTCTCGTCGGCTCGCTCGAAGGCCGCGGTGAAGTACCGCTCCGTGGCATCGAGTTCGGCCCGCAGCTCTTCGGCAGCGCCGCGGTAGTCCTGAGCGCGAAGGCGCAGCAGTCCTGCCGCGCGCGGCCCGTAGTACGCGGGGTAGGGCGTGGTCTGGATGGTCATCGGTCGTCCTTCTGGGTTGAGCGGTCACTGCTGAGTCGGCCGCGGGTCTTCGTCGGGCGGAGCGTCTGAGCGACTTCGGGGAACAGCACCCCAAGAGTCGTCAGGTGGTCGACAAGCGCAATTCGCACGATTGTCGCCTTCGAAATGCCGCCGAGGCGCACCATCAAGTCGAGCGCGTCCACTACTTCCCTCGGCACCGTGGTTCGCAGTTCTGCTTCCGATTGCGGCATTGCCATGTGCTGTCCTTCCGTTGGCTGTAGCATTAACGGTACATACGTGCGTCAGCTTCATGGGGCAATAGGTGCGTTTTTGTTTTTGCGAATATCGACAATGATTGAAGGCGATTATCATGAGTAACAGCAGCGACCGCGGCACCGAGTACACCGGCACCGACAAGGAGCGCGCCACCCGCCCGCTCAGCGCGCAGGAACAGGCCCGGGCAATGCGGCGCGAGGGTCTGATGGATCACCGACCGAAGTCGGAGGAGGCACCGCGGTAGTCTCTGAACATGGCGAGTCCCGAGTTCTGGCGCGAGGTTGCGTCCAACCCTCCACGCGTGCATTTCCCTCCGACGTCTTACCCAGAGGTTGAACGTCTGCAGGTGCAGCTAGGAGCGCGGCTGGATCGAGCGCGCTTGCGCGCACTGGAACTCGATTCCGAGGTAGCAGACTGGCGTCATCTTCAACCGCTGCGACTCGAAACCGTCATCGACGAGGACCGTCACGGTTGGGGGCTACGCCTTCATGTCGAACAGGAAGCAGACCTAGCAAGCTGGGGATTGACTTTCGGGGAGGCCATTCATCACCTTAGAAGCGCCCTCGATACCACGCTCGTCATGCTCGCCAAGGTGGAGGGACTAGCTCCAAAGCGTCGACTCCAGTACCCGATCGTGACGGATGAAAAGGACTGGGCAGATCAGCGCAAGCGACACCTACGCGAGGTTCCAGGCTGGGTGTGGAAGCCTGTCTACGCCGCCCAGCCGTTCCTATCGAACGATCCTCTGAGGCACCCCCTCGCCCGCCTCAACGACCTGGACAACGACAACAAGCATCGAACGCCTTCTATTGGCACCGTCTTGCCTGCCGAACTCGAACACGATTTTACTCCCGTTTTGCGGAGTGGACGCTCGGTCGCCCCAGCCAGGCAGATCGAATACGACCTTTCGCTGTCGGATGGATCCATGCTGCTCCACGAGAGTGTTGGGGACGAGGAAGTAGAAGGAGTGTTGGGTGACCTGTGGTGGAGCGCGGACATTGGAGTCGAGGATCGCCAAGGCGAATACGTGTCGAGCGTCGATTTCTACCAGGAGGCAGAGAAAGCTGTGCAGGACGCGTGCGCGATGCTCCTCGCGGTATGGGAAGGTCGACTGGCAGGTGAAGGCCCGTTCGTCAGCCAACCAGGTGACTCTTTTCGTCGCCGCAAGCCCGATGGGGTGGGTAATGGCTGAGCCGAGGCGCTTGAAGAAGGGTGTACGGCTCGGCGTGATCAGAGGCGGCACCGGCGACTTCCGAGCCATCGCTACCATGAGCTTCGCTTCGGACGGCGGCGTTCACATCACCCCTGCCCAGCTCCCCGGCGTGATGTGGCGATACGGGCTGCACCCCTCCGGGCGCAGGCTACTGCGCAGCGAATACTCGGAAACGCAGCACCGCCCGAAGCTGCATTACCACTCCTCCGGGTACGTAGCCGCAACTCTCGACGGCCATACACTCGAGCACAGACCCGCCCGATTTCCTGCGCTGTCGTCACTCCGCAAAGGACAAATCTTCTCCGTGAGTGCGGTCCGCCCCTGGGAGCTGCCGAAGGTCGAGAAGCCACGAGCGGGCGATATGTGGACGCTCCAGCCTCGATGGCCCTGGGCAGTCGGCTGGACTCTTTCACTCCTAGAGCTTCCCGAGTTCGACGGGACTCGTCTCCACCTGATGCGTAACCGTGGTCTGATAGCAGGCGACCGCACGCGGTTCGTTCTCGACCTTCGCGAGTTTGGTAGAAGCGCCCTCTTGATAGGTCATGTGCTCATCGAGGAGGACTTCGGCTTTGAGATGGAGGCTTCGGTCACGGTTGGCGCTTACGCGAACGGCCCGGGGCAGACGTTGGCCCAAGACCCGTTCCTGCTCTGGAGCTCTTCGGCGCGCAACCCGATGGTCGCCTGGGAACCCCGGGAACATGACATCGACGTAGCGGACCTGGATGCCGCACTCGCAGGACCTGTGTCCAGCATGACGCTCGGGGAGCGTCTGGAGAAGCGGTGGGGGATCCGACCGAGACGTCCCGACCAGCCAATCGACCCCTCCTAGAACCCCTCCAACCGCGCGCCACCAACCTTGACCGACCCAAACCGAAGTGAGCTTCTGCGGCTTTCGAGAAGCCCGGAAACGTGGGCCGAGAAGGCCCTTCGACGGCCGGTTCGGTTCACGTCGGTTTGCAGCGGTAGGGCGTCACCGCCCGCCTGGGGGTCAAGGGGTCGCAGGTTCAAATCCTGTCAGCCCGACCGAATGGGTCGTCGTCGTTGGTGTGGTGAGAACTCGGCGGCAGATGGAAGGCCCTTCCCGAAGGACATCGGGAAGGGCCTTCTCCATGTCCGGAGGTGGAGCCATGCGTTTCCAGTTCGCCGCGATGCGCGCACGCGCATCCGGGTTCGCCAGTGGCGGCAGTCCGTGACAGCATCACAGCATGTCCGCCGTGCACGACGTCCGTGAGGTCAGCAACGCATCCGGAGACGACCTCGACGCGGCTCGTGCGATGTTCGAGGCCGCCTACGGAGCGTCCGGGTTCGTACCGGAGCGGACCGAGCGGCGCTTCGGGTACCGGTTCCGAGCCGTCGGTGACGCGACGTTCACGCTGGACGCGAAGCGCTTCGACGGCCGGATGGTCGGGGAGGTCGATGCGACCAGTCACTACTTCGTGACCTGGGTCAGCGATGGTGGCGGTCTCATGGACATCGGCCGTGATGCGGTGGCACTCGCGGCAGGGCGCCCGGTGGTGTTCCCCAGCGAGCGACCCTTCCGGTTCGACCTGGCGAACGTGCGGCAGAACGTCGTGCAGTTCGACCGGAGGATGCTCGAGAAGGTGGCGGCCGAGCTCCACGGGGTCGAGCCGGCGCCGATCGTGTTCGACCACGCGGACGCACCGGCACGGGAGTCGATGCGCCTCTGGAACGGTGCGCTCCGCGACGCCGCGGGTGTGGTGTTGGGCAGCGCGCCGGTCTCGGCACTGGCGATGGCCGAGGCCGCGAGGCGGACGGCATTCGCGATGCTGCGCACGTTCCCGCACACCACGCTCGCACTCTCGGCACCGGTCCCCGTCACCGCCACCGGTCGCATCAAGCGCGCCATCGAGTACATGCACGCTCATGCCGACACCGCCATCTCGACGACCGACGTCGCAGCGCACGTCGGCCTCAGCGTGCGGGGACTCCAGCAGGGCTTCCAACGGCACGTCGGGATCTCCCCGAACGCGATGCTGCGCGGGATCCGGTTCGATCGTGTCCGTGCCGAACTCCGCCACCACGCCGTAGGGGAGACGACCGTGTCGGCCGTCGCCCTGGAATGGGGGTTCGCGCACGCTGGCCGCTTCTCGGCCGCGTACGCGAGGCGCTTCGGCGAGCTGCCGAGTGCGACGCTCCGCAACTGAGCCCGCCGCGCTGACATCCGCACGCGCTCGACATCCGGTTCACGAACACCTCCAGCGGGTCCCGGCCCTCAGACGAGGGACGCGGTGACCCCCGACCGAGGGACATCCAGCACGCAACATGTCACGGTTCGGTAACGGGGTACGGCGCTCCAATCGGTTCTGCGATCTGCGCCGAATAGCTTGCATCAGCCGGGAAACACCCGGAG
>NZ_MJGI01000007.1:0-83639 GCF_001864835.1 Curtobacterium sp. MCBA15_001
GGCGGCGGCGGCGGCGGCGGGGCGGGGCGGCGGCGGCGGGGCGGGGCGGTGCGGGGTGGTGCCGCGCGCGGGCGCTCGGCGGGCGGCGCTGCCGCGTCAGGCGGTCGGCGTGCCGGTCGCGATGAACACCGTGGAGGTCACGCCGGCGGCGGAGTCGGCCTCGACCGTGACGTCGCCCTCGTCCGGCGTGATGAAGCAGGACTCGCCCTGCCGGAGCAGGGTCGCCGACGTCGCGCCGACCAGGGTCACGACGCCCTCGGTGCAGATCGCGATCGAGGGCCCCGACAGCGGCGCGACACCGCCCGTGCTCAGGCCCACCGGTGCGCCGTCGCCGGTGACCCGGACCAGGGCGAACCCCACACCGTCGGGCGCGAACCGGTCGACGGCGTCCGCGAGGTGCTCGGGCTCGAGCAGCGGCGCCGGGTACGCGGTGAAGTCGAGCACGTGCAGGAGCTCGTCCACGTCGACGTGCTTCGGCGTGAGCCCTCCGCGCAGGACGTTGTCGGACGGCGCCATCAGCTCGATGCCGAGGCCCTCGAGGTAGGCGTGGACGTTGCCGGCGGGCAGGTACATCGCCTGACCGCGGGTGAGGGTGACGCGGTGCATCAGGAGCGACACCACGACGCCCGGGTCGCCCGGGTAGGCGCGGGCCAGGTCGGCCGCCGTCACGATGTTCGGCGAGAGCGCATCGCCGTGCTCGCCGTGCACGCCGTGCTCGCCGTGCTCGCCGTGCTCGGCGACGAGCTCGGTGGCCAGGTGGCCCGCGGCGTCGATCACGGCCGCCGCGGACGCGTCGGCCGTCTCGAGCCAGCGCACCGTGTCCTCGAGCCCCTGGTGCAGGTGTGCCACGAGCGGACCGAGCCGCCCGCTGTCCCCGTCGAGCGTCGCGACGTCGACCAGGGTCTCGGGTATCGGCCGGAACCCGCTGAGGGCGTCGAAGCGGTCACTCAGCGCCACGACGAGCTCGGGTTTGGGGAACGGGTCCTTGTAGTTCCGGGACGGGTCGTCGATCGGGATGCCCGCCGCTTCCTCGCGGTCGTAGCCCTCGCGCGCCTGCTCCGGGGTGGGGTGCGCCTGCAGCGAGAGCGGTGCCGCGGCGGCCAGCACCTTGAGCAGGAACGGCAGGCCGGTGCGGTCCTCGCCCAGGGCGGTCTCGGGCTCGGCGGCGATCCAGTCGAGGACGGTGTCCGCGCCGCCGACCATGGCGGGGTTCACGACCACGCTCGGGCTGCCGGGGTGCGCGCCGAGCCAGAGCTCTGCCTGCGGGGCGCCGGTGACGGTCCGCCCGAGGAGCTCGGGGATCGCGGTGACCGACCCCCAGGCGTAGTCGCGGGCCGTGTTCGTGATGCCGAGGAACATGTCCCGAAGCGTATCGGCAGCGACCGTCAGGCCGCCGCGCACTGCGGTGCGGGGTGGTGCGCGGTGGTGCGGCGCGGCATGGACGATCCGTCATACATAGACTTTCCGGGATGCCCGAGTCGTCCGCCCGCACCCGACGCCGCCCGGACACCACGCGGTGGGACATCCAGGGACTCCGGGCCTTCGCCGTGCTGGCCGTGGTCGTCTACCACCTGTGGCCGAACCGGCTGCCCGGCGGGTTCGTGGGCGTCGACGTCTTCTTCGTCATCTCCGGCTTCCTGATCACCGGGCACCTGCTGCGTGAACAGACCACCACGGGCCGGATCGCCCTCGGCCGGTTCTGGGCACGACGGGCGAAGCGGTTGCTGCCCGGCGCGTTCCTGACGCTGCTCACCACCGGCGCGGCGGTCCTGCTGCTGGTCCCGAGCACCTTGTGGGGCCAGTACGGACGCGAGCTCATCGCCGCGACCGTCTACGCGCAGAACTGGCAGCTCGCCTCCGACTCCGTCGACTACCTCGCCTCGGACAACCAGCCCTCACCGTTCCAGCACTTCTGGTCGCTGTCGGTCGAGGAGCAGTTCTACATCGCCCTGCCGGTCCTGCTGGTCCTCCTCGCGCTCGTGCTCCGACGCACGCGGTGGCACTCCCCCGTGCGGACGGCGCGCGTGCTGCTCGGCGCGGTGGTCGTCGTGTCCCTGGTCTGGTGCGTCGTCGAGACGCGCACGGCACCCGGCATCGCCTACTTCTCCACGGCGACCCGGGCCTGGGAGTTCGCGCTCGGCGGGCTCGCGTCCACGGTGGCGCTGTCCGCCCCCGCCACGCGCGTGGCCCGGTCCGTCCGGACAGGAGGTGCGTGGCTGGGCGCCGTCCTGCTCCTCGCGTCGCTCGTCGTGATCACCCCGACCACCCCGTTCCCCGGCACCGCCGCGCTGCTGCCGGTCGTCGGGGCGGCGCTCGTGGTGCTGCTCGGCGGTCGGAGCGGCCTCCAGGTCCTCGGGCGCTGGGCACCCGTCGCCTTCGTCGGCCGGATCTCGTACGCGGTCTACCTGTGGCACTGGCCCGCCGTCGTCCTGGTGCCGATCGCGACCGGCCACCCGCTCGGCACCCGGGACAAGGTCGCGATCCTGGTGGTGACCGCCGTCCTCGCCACCGCGACGACGTTGCTCGTCGAGGAGCCGCTCCGGTTCTCCGCGCGCTTCCGGACCCTCCGACCGCGGCGCGTGGCGCTGTACGGCGCGCTCAGCACCGTACTGGTCCTGGCGCTCGGCGCCTCGACGCTCGGGGCGCTCCAGGTGCAGCAGACCCACGCCGCCGCGTTCCAGCGATCGCTCGAGACCGGCGACGTCCGGTGCTTCGGCGCCGCGGCGCGCATCGGGTCCCCGGACCCGTGCGTCAACCCGGCCCTGGCCGACGTCCGGGTCCCGACCCCGGCGGCGGCGAGCAAGGACGACGTGAACCGCATGGCGTGCTGGTCGAACACCACCGCGGACTTCAACGTCTGCAGCCTCGGGCCGACGACCGGGTACACGCGGCACATCGCGGCGATCGGTGACTCGCACAACAACGCCCTGCTGAGCGCCTACGCGGCCATCGCGAAGGAGCGGAACTGGCGGATCGACGTCGCCGGGCACATCGGCTGCTACCTGACGACCGCCGTGCAGGACGCGCCGTCGCAGGCGTACGTCGACTCGTGCAACGGCTGGAAGCAGGCTGCGCTGGCCTGGATCGGCTCGCACCCCGACCTCGACGCGCTGGTCGTCACCCACGCGACGACCAAGTCGCGCACCGCGGACGAGGCAGCGACCGTGGACGGTCTCGTCGGCGCGTGGCGGGCCGCGACCGACGTGGGCGTCCCCGTCATCGCGATCCGGGACAACCCCGTGGCGCACGACGACGTCATGACCTGCCTCGGACAGATGACCGGTCCGACGACCACCGCCTGCGACGTGCCCCGGACCGAGGCGCTGTCCTCGTTCGACGGATCGGAGCAGGCCGTCGCGGCGATCGGCGACCGGGCGCGGTTCGTGGACCTGACCCGCTACTACTGCACGGCGACAAGCTGTCCGGCCGTGATCGGCGGGGTGCTCGTGCACCGCGACCCCACGCACCTGACGGCCACCTTCGCCACGACGCTCGCGCCGTACCTCGGTGAGGACCTGCAGGACGCGCTCGACTCGTTGGACGGGTGAGCGGCGCTACCCTGTCGGAGTGACGAACACCTGGCCCCTGGCGCGCGGCACCGTCCCCGAGCGCGAGGCCTTCGCCTTCGCCGCCACGGTCCTGCTCACGATGTTCGCCGGCGACGCCGTCCCGAACATGATCACCTGGTACGGCGCGGCCGTCGTCTGGGCACTCGAGGGAGCGTGGGGCGTCGCGATCGTCGTCCGTGCCCGTCCGTCGCTGGCCCGGACGCCCCGTGCGCTCTGGGTGTTCCTGGCCTGGTGCCTGCTGTCGGTCGTCTGGTCGCACTGGCGTGCCGCCACGACCGCGAGCATGGTCGCGCAGGTGCTCTGTGCGCTGGTCGCGTTCGCGATCGCCTCGACCCTGACCTGGCGGCGCATCCTGGACGCGATCAGTCTGGCGATGCGGTGGGTGCTCGGACTCTCGCTGCTCTTCGAGGCGGTCGTGGCCGTCCTGGTCCGCCACCCGATCGCACCGATCTGGACGCACTACGGCGATGCGAAGATCCCGGACGCGTTCTACTTCTCGCGTGCCGTGCTGTTCACCGGTGACCGCATCCAGGGCCTGCCCGGCAACGCCAACCTGCTCGCGATGGTGGCACTGCTCGCCGCGATCGCCGTGGCACTG
Organism: Curtobacterium sp. MCBA15_001; assembly: GCF_001864835.1. Classification (GTDB taxonomy): domain Bacteria; phylum Actinomycetota; class Actinomycetes; order Actinomycetales; family Microbacteriaceae; genus Curtobacterium. The sequence goes on from NZ_MJGI01000007.1 coordinate 4,168, forward strand.
CAGCTCGCCGAGGGCCGGATGCGCCGCAACCGCGCCATCGGGTGGCTCGTGGTCGCCGTGCTGGTGCTCGGGCTCACCCGGTCCTCGACCGTGCTCGCCGCCGCCGTCGTGGTCGCCGTGGCGGCCGCGCTGGCCGTGGTGATCCGCCGGGTCCCCACCGAACGCCGGACCCCGCGGTACGCGCTGGTCGCGGGCCTGGCCGTCGTGGTCGCCGTCGCGGCGGTGCTCGGCCGCGGTGTCGTCACCGGCCTCCTCGGCAAGAGCTCGGACCTCACCGGTCGCGGCGAGATCTGGCGGGTGGTGCTCGAACGCATCGACCAGCACCCGGTGCTCGGCTCCGGCTGGATCGGCTACTGGTGGCCGAGCATCCACGAGCTCTCCGACATCGCCCACCGCAAGGGCGTCACGTACCTGCAGGCGCACGACGCGTACCTCGACGTGTGGCTGCAGACCGGGATCATCGGGCTGGTGCTGTTCGGCATCTACGTCCTCACGACGCTGAACCGGTCGTGGTCGAGCGCCACCCGGATCGGGTACGGCCCGGACCAGCTCCCCCGCCCGTTCGACCCGGTGTCGCTGCTGCCGCTGCTCGTCGTCGTCGCGCTGCTCGTGCAGTCGGTCGCCGAGTCGCGGCTGCTGTACCAGGGGAACTGGATCCTCTTCGCGCTCGTCGCGATCAAGTCCCGCAACGTGCTCGTCGGCGAGGAACCGGTGTCCGTCGGGGACGGTCCGCGGACACCCCCGGCGAAGCGCGAGTTCCGCTGGTCCGCCGCGCGCTGACCGGACCGGTGTCTAGCGCAGGACGAGCGCGCACGGGACGTCGGTCCCCCACGGCGCCGTCCTGACCTGCAGGACCACGCCCGGGTCCGCTCGACACGCGGGCTCGCCGGCGTGCACCTGTGGGGCCCAGGCCGGACCGTTCGAGCGCTGGGTCACGCCCGGGACGGCGCTCGTCACGGCGGCTGCAACCACGACCGCGATCGCGCCCCACGCGAGCACGCCCGCTGCTGCGCCGGCGACCGCGCGCGTCACGCGAGGCACCGACCCGGCCGCTGCCGTCCCCGACCGGGGACCGCCCGCCCACGATCGTCGGTCCGCCACCACCGCAGCGGCCAGGACCACTCCCGAGGTCAGCAGCACCGCCGACGCCGCCGAGTACCGGCTCGACCCCGACCCGGCGAGCGTCGACACGGCGACCTCACCCCAGTGGCCGTTCGCCTCCAGGTTCGCCACGAGCGCTGCCGTCCAGACCACGAAGGACCCGAGCCCGAAGGCGAGGACCTGGACCCGTGCCCACCACGAGCCGACGACGAGCGCAGCGGCCACGAGCACGGCCATGCCGACCAGGGGCACGACGAGCACCCACCACCCGTGCCGAGCGATCGCGTCCGCGACGGTCCCGACCTGGCGCGTCCAGGCGCTCGGGACCACGATCAGCAACCACCCGTGCACGACGTCGCGCACCGTGGGGTCCCCCGGGGGTGAGAGCCGGGGCACGGTCAGGGCGCACACGACCTGCGCGGCACCGGCGCCCGCGGTCACGATCGAGACCGGCAGGGCGCGCAGCCGACTGCCTTCGGGCCCCCTGGTCGTCCGGAGCCACCCCACCACGAGCAGCGGTGCGAAGAGCAGCGTCTGCGGCTCGGTGAGCACCGCGACCAGGGCGAGCAGCGTGAGGACGGCGGACCCCCACCACGAGCGCACCCGGGCGGCGAACACCCAGGGCACCAGCAGGAGCATGAACCAGTGCAGGTTCGCCGCGTTGCCGCTGATCTCGACCGGCACGACGGGCACCGCCACCGGCACCGCAGCGAGCACCAGCCGGAGCGGCCAGGCCGGCACCAGGTCGCGCGCGAGCACGAACACGGCCGCGGCGACCACCCCGACGACGACGCAACAGGCACCCGCGACGGTGACGGCGTACTGGTCGACCGGCCGGGCGAACCCGAGGTCGACGACCAGACGGGGCAGCAGGTGCAGGTAGCCGGCGTAGGGCCGGAACAGCGAACCGTCCGCGCCGAACGCCAGTCGGTCGCGGAAGAAGATCCCGCCGTCCTCCGCCCAGACCGTGGCGCGCGTGACCGGCCCCAGGCGGTACCAGGCAGCACCGGTCGCGACCGCTGCGACCACCAGCGCCGCCAACGCGGTCGTCAGGGCCCTCGGCGCTCGTCGCATCGCGCATCCACGATATATGCGCCGCACCAGGAGCCGTGTCGACGCACCGTGCGGCGCGCTCGACACCGCACGACGTGCGAGAGGATGGACCGGTGACGGACAACAGGGTGGGCAGGCGAGCACTCGCGCGCCGCTACCTGTCCGCCTGGATCGGGTTCTCGGCGGGCGGGCGCTTCAGCCAGGCGCTCGCGACGATGATCCTGCTGTTCGCGTTCGGGCAGCCGACCGCGACCGCCCTCGTCGGCACCGCCGGCACCTGGGCCGTGCTGGTCACCCTCGTCGTGCTCGCCGGTCTCAGCCTGCTGGGGCAGCGGTACCGCATCGAGTGGCACGGCGTGCTGCCCCTGTCGCTGCTGGCCTTCGTCGGGTACTGCGCGCTGAGCGTTGCCTGGAGCGACTACTCCTGGGTGGCGCTGCGCGGGTTCGTGGCGACCGTCGGCTTCGTCGGGCTCGGGCTCTACCTGGCGCTCGGGCGCGACCTGGTGCAGGTCATCCGCGCCGCCGGCGACGCCTTCCGCATCCTGCTCGTCGTGGCGCTCGGGCTCGAGGTCCTGTCCGGTCTGGTCCTCGACGTGCCCCTGCCGGCGTTCGGCATCCGCGGGGACATCGCGTACGGCGGCCCGATCCAGGGCATCGGCGGCACCCGCAACTTCATGGGCTTCGTCGCGGCCGTCGCCCTCGTCACCTTCGTCGTCGAGTTCCTCACCCGCTCCGTCACGACGTGGCGGGCCGTGGCCTCGACCGCGCTCGCCGTGATCGCGCTCATGCTCGTCCAGTCCCCCATCACCGGCCTGGCGATGATCGCGCTCGCGGTCACCGCGCTCGCTCTCTGGTCACTCCGACACGCCCGGCCCCGCACACGTCCGGTGGTGAACACCGTGCTCGCCGCGATCGTGATCGGCATGGGCGTCGTCGGGGTGCTCGCCCGCCACCGGATCCTCGCCGAGATCGGCGCGTCCGGCGGCAGCGCCGTCCGACTGGGCCTGTGGGCGCAGATCCGCGTGCTCAGCGAGCAGCACCCGATCCAGGGCTGGGGCTGGGTGGGGACCTGGCCGCACGAGGCGGTCGTGCCCTTCGTCACGCTCGTCGACCCGACCGGCACGCGTTTCACGTCGGGGCTGAACGCCTTCGTCGACGCATGGCTGCAGATCGGCCTGGCCGGCACGGTCCTGCTGCTCGCCACGTCCCTCCTGGCCTTCGCCCGTGCCTGGACGACCGCGACCTCGTTCCCAGGCGTCGCGTACGTCTGGCCCGCCGCGATCCTGGTGTTGCTCGGCGTCACCAGCGCCGCCGAGAGCTACCTGCTGCACGGTGCGGGGCTCATGCTCTTCACGACGGTGATCGTGGTCGCCGCCCGACGCCGGTCGTGGCGACGGCTCCTGCCACGCGCCGACCACCACGCCTGAGCCCGGGTCGGCACCGCCCGCCCAGTACGGTGGGCGGGTGCGTCCACGCCTGCTCGAACGTCTCGCCATGTGCCTCGTCGCCGTGGTGGGGACGGTCCTCAACCTCGTCCAGAAGCTGCCGTGCACGGTGTCGGAGCCGCCCGGTGTGCCGCGGGTCGCGTACGTCAGCCAGTACGCGTGCTGGTCCGACGTCGCCGCGATCTGGAACCACCGTCAGCTCGGTGAGCACCTGTTCCCGTACGTGACCGGGACGTACGGCGGCGATCCGCCCGTCCTCGGCGGCGGCTCCGTGGAGTACCCGACCCTCACCGGGATCTGGATCTGGGCCACCGCGCTGCCCGCGGACTCCGCGAAGCAGTTCCTCGTCGTGACGGCCCTCGTCGCGGCCGTGCTCGTCGTGCTCGTGACGCTCATGCTCGCGCGCATCGCCGGACGCCGTGCCTGGGTGTTCGCGGCGACCCCGCCCGTGATGCTCTACGCCGTCTACAACTGGGACCTGCTGCCGGTGCTGTGCACCGTCGCCGGTCTGCTCGTGGCCACGCGGGCACCGGGGCGGTGGCCGCCGCTGCTGCGGTGGGGCCTGGCCGGAGCGGCCTTCGGAGCGGGTGGGGCGTTCAAGCTGTACCCGTTGATGTTCCTGGCGGCCCTGGTCCTGGCGGCGGTGCTCGACCGGGACACCGCGGACGCGCCGGACGACCGGCCCCCGGGCGGACCGGGTCGCTACCGCCGGGCCGCGGTCGCCCTCGGGTCCGGGCTCGCCGTGGTGCTCGCGGCCAACGTCCCGTTCGCGCTGGTGAACGCCGAGGGATGGTGGTCCGTCGTCGAGTACCAGGCCCAGCGACCGATCGACTCGTCGACCCTGTCGATCTGGTACTACGGCCTCCTGCCCTGGTCGAGCGATCCGGCCTCGCCGTTCCAGGACACGATGGCGACGCTGGCCACGGTGTCGACCGCGGTGGGGCTCCTGGCCGTGCTCGTCGTCGCGGTGGTGCTGGGCGTCCGGACGGGTCGGACGCCCTGGGTCCAGGCGTCCGCGGCGATGCTCTGCGTGTACATGGTGTGCAACAAGGTGGACTCGCCGCAGTACGTGCTCTGGCTGCTGCCGTTCTTCGTCGTGCTGCGACTGGGAGGCTGGTGGATCGCCGCCTACCTGGTCACCGACGTCGCGCTCACCACCGGGTTCTTCCGGAACCTGTACTACAGCGCGCTCGGCGTGACCGGCGGGACCTGGGCGCTGCAGCTGTTCACCGCGGCGATCTGGATCCGCGCCGTGCTGCTGGTCGTGTTCGTCGTGCGGTTCCTCCGGGCTCCGGTGGCCCCACGCCCCGGGATCCCGAGGCGCCGGGACGACCGGTCACGCAGCGCAGCCCCGGACCGGGACGGCGAGGTGCTCAGCGCCGCGCCGGGTCCCGAGGTCCCCCGGACCATCGGCGTGGACCCCGCGGGCTGACGGGGGCCTCAGCGGCCGCCGACCACCAGTCGGCACGGCACGGCGGTGTCCCAGACCTTGTCGATGGCGTGCGGGGCGTTGTGCACGACGATCGACGCTGACGGGTCGGCCCGGCACAGGGCGGTCTGCGCCTCGACCTGGGGACGCCACGCGGGTCCGTCCTGCCGCTGCGAGAGCCCCGGGGTGACCGAGCCCACCGCGGCCGCGACCACGACGACGACCGCACCCCAGCCGGCGACAGCGGCCACCACCCGGAGCGCCCGGCTCCGGTCGACGAGCGGCACCCGACCGGATCGCCTGGTCGGTCGCGGCCCGATGAGCAGCGCTGCGGCGAGGACCACCGCCGCGGTGAGGAGCATCGCCGAGGGTGCCGCGTAGCGCGTGGGGACGGTCGTCATCGCCTGCAGCAGCCCGGCCGGCTCGTCCCATCCCCGGTTGCCGGAGCTGTTCGCCTGCAACGCCGCCGTCCAGATGCCGATCGACCCGATCGCGAGCGCGACGACCTGGATGCGGCCCCGCCAGGACCCGACGACCAACGCCGCGACGAGCAGCACCGCGATCGCGACCACCGGCACCACGACGACGAAGGACCCGTGCGCGACGACGGCCCGCGTCACCATGAACGAGTCACGGATCCACGCGCCCGCGAGCGGCTCGAGCAGGTAGCCCTTGACGAGCTCGGCGACCGAGGGGTCACCGGCCGACGTCGGCCGCACCGTGGTGAGCGCCGTCCACACCTGCAGGCCCAGACCGCCGAGTGTCACGAGGGTCACCGGCAGTGCACGCAGCGCGTCGCGCAGCGGCCGTCGCCACCACGCCACCGCCAGCAGCGGGACGAAGAGCAGGGTCTGGGGCTCGGTCAACACCGCGAACAGCGCCAGGACAGCGACGGCGGCGGAGCCCCACCAGGTCTTCACGTGGGCGGTGAACACCCACGGGACCAGCAGGAGCATCAGCCAGTGCAGGTTCGCGGCGTTGCCGAGCACCTCGATCGGCGCGATCGGCACGATGACCGGGACCGCGGCGAGGAGCAGGCGCAGGGGCCAGGCCCGGACGACGTCGGCGGACAGCACGAACACGGCGGCGACGACGATGCCCGCGACGACGCAGCTGGCGCCCGCGACGGTGACCGCGTACTGCTCGATCGGCCGGTGGAACGCCAGGTCGGCGACCAGGCGCGGCAGCAGGTGCACGTAGCCCGCGTAGGGGTGCAGCAGTGAGCCCACGGAGCCGTACTGCAGGTGCTCGCTGAAGAACACGTCACCGTCCTCGGCCCAGACGGTCGCCCGGGTCGTCGGCCCGAGCCGGTACCAGGTGAAGGCCGTCGCGATCACTGCGAGGACCACCGCGCCGACGGCGGTGGTGAGGGTCTTCTGTGCGCGCTCCATCGACCGACGACCCTAGTCGAGCCGTGGTGTGCCGCCACCCCGACGCTCCGCGACGCGCCCTCGTCACGGACGGGCGCGGGCCCGCGTGGGGGTGGCGAGGCCGCCGCGTCCGGCGCGGTGGAAGCCGTTGGTAGCATCGACGGCATGTCCCTGCTCCAGCAGACGCTCATCGTCATGCCCGCGTACAACGAGAGCGCGGTGGTCGGCGACGTCGTGGGCGAGGTCCAGGCCGCGCTGCCGGGCGTCACCGTGCTCGTCGTCAACGACGGGTCTGCGGACGACACCGCCGCGGTCGCGCGCCGTGCCGGTGCGACGGTCCTCGACCTGCCGTTCAACCTCGGCGTCGGCGGGGCGATGCGCGCCGGCTTCAAGTACGCGGTCGCCAACGGCTTCCGGTACGCCGTGCAGGTCGACTCCGACGGGCAGCACGACCCGGCCGGCGTCCCGCAGATCCTCGACGCGCTGCAGCGCAACGACGTGGTGATCGGTGCACGGTTCGCCGGCGTCGGCGACTACGAGACACGTGGTCCGCGCCGGTGGGCCATGGTGGTGCTCGCGTCGGTCGTGTCGCGGATCGCCCGGACCCGCCTGACCGACACGACGTCGGGCTTCCGCGGCGCCGGTCCGCGCGCGCTCGAGCTCTTCGCCGCGCACTACCCCGCCGAGTACCTCGGGGACACCGTCGAGTCCCTCGTGCTCGCTGCCCGGGCAGGCTGCTCGATCGAACAGATCCCCGTGGCCATGCGCGTCCGAGCCGGGGGCACGCCCTCCCACGCGCCGTTCAAGGCCATGATCTACCTCGGGCGTGCAGCGATGGCCCTCGTCGTCGCGCTCTGGCGTCCCCGCCTGTCCCTCCGTGCATCGGAGGTGCCCGGCTCGTGAACGTCGTGACCTACGTCTTCGGCATCGTCGTCGCCCTGCTCGTCCTCGGGGCGGTCATCGAGCTCCTCCGTCGTCGCCGCCTGCGCGAACGCCACGCCCTGTGGTGGATCGTCGCCGGGATCGTCGCCCTCGTGGTGGCCGTGTTCCCCGGTCTGCTCGTCGACACCGCCTCCCTCCTCGGGTTCTCGGTCCCCACGAACCTCGGGTTCTTCATCTGCCTCGTCCTGCTCTTCATGGTGTCGGTGTCGCAGAGCGCCGAGCTCACCGTGCTCGAGGAGAAGACCCGCGTGCTGGCAGAACAGAGCGCGCTGCTCGAAGAGCGCATCGAACGCCTCGAGCACCAGGTCGCGGTCGTCCGCCCGGCCGCTGAGCGACCGGTCGCGCAGCCGGACGTCACCGCGCACGTGCACGACGCGGACCACCGCTGATGACGGCCCGAGACGTCACCGTCGTCATGTTGGCCTACGGTGACGAACCGGTCCTGCACGCCGCCGTGCGGTCCGTGCTCGAATCGCAGGGTGTCGACGTCGCGGTCGTCCTGGTCGACAACGGATGCACGTCCGACGCCGTCCGGACGCTCCCTGCGGACCCTCGGCTGACGGTCAGGACCCCGGCCGAGAACCTCGGCTTCGCGGGCGGGGTCAACCTCGGTGCCGCCGATGTCACGACGACCTACCTCGGCCTGGTGAACTCCGATGCCGAGGTCCGTCCGGACGCCCTCGCCGCCCTCGTACGGGTCGCCGAGCGCCCCGACGTCGGCATCGCGAGTGGCAGCATCCGTCTGGCCGACCGCCCGGACACCATGAACTCCGCCGGCAACCCGGTGCACGTCGTCGGCCTGAGCTGGGCGGGCGCCTACGGCGAACCGGCGGCGGCACACGTCCGCGAGCAGGACATCGCATCGGCCTCCGGCGCCGGGCTCGTCCTGCGCCATGAGCTCTGGGAGCGCCTGGGCGGCTTCGAGGACACCTACTTCGCGTACCACGAGGACGTCGACCTCAGCTGGCGCACCTGGCAGCTCGGGCTCCGCGTCGTCTTCGTGCCCGACGCCGTCGTCCTGCACCACTACGAGTTCAGCCGCAACGCCCGCAAGATGTTCCTGCTCGAGCGGAACCGCCGCATCTTCCTCTCGACGCTGTACGGCCGCCGGCTCCGCGCCGCCACGGCCCTGCCCGCCTGGGCGATCGGGCTCGCGATGGGCCTGGTGGCCCGGGCACAGGGGTGGGGGCCGCAGCACCGCGAGGCGCGCCGGTGGATCCGCGACAACCAGGCGTGGCTCGCCGAGCGCCGTGCGCGCGTCGAGGCCGCAGCCGTCGTGGACGACCGCCGGATGGCGCGCCTGCTCACCGCGACGCTCGACCAGCAGGTGTTCCCGCTCCCCCGGGGCGCTGGCGTCCTGCAGGCCGTGATGCGGGCCTACTGGACGGTTGCCCGCCGCTTCGTCTGATCCCCCTCGGACGCCCGTCCGGAACGGAACCCGATCAGGACCAGCGCGACGAGGCTCACCACCGAGCCGACGACGAAGCCGGTCGTGCCGGCCGTCAGCGGTGCCGACGACACCGAGACGGCGATGACGACGACCCCGACGACGAGTCCGGTGAGCGATGCCACGGCGACCTCGCCCGACCGTCCGGCCGCGAGCAGGAACGCGGCCGGGACCAGCGCGATCGTGAAGACGAACACACCGACCAGCAGCCCGCGCAGCACCGGCGCCGCCGCGACGCCCTGCTCCGGGTAGAACAGCGGCATCACGAACCCGGCCAAGGCCGCGATCGCGCCGAACACGACGACGCAGCCGGCGGTGAAGACCAGGAAGACGGCGAGCCGGCGACGGTCACGGAGCGAGCCGTTGCCGGCCTCGTGCGCGAACGCCGGCACGATGATCTGACTGACGGCCTGCCCCACCATGGAGGCCGGGGTCGCGATGGTGAAGGCCGCCGCGTAGACGCCGACCTGCGCCGGTGCCGCGAAGACCTCGGCGCTGATCATGGCCAGTTGGAGCAGCCCGTTGGTGGCCAGGCCCGCCAGGACGTTCCAGGCCGCGAAGGACAGCACCCCGGTCCGCGGCAGTTCGGTGTCGCCGGCGACCCCCCGCGGCCAGCAGACGACGGCGAACACGGTGTAGCCGAGCGAGATCGGCACGAGCACCCATGAGTGCGCTCCGACCGCGAGCACCACGGCGAGCCCAGCGACGGCCAGCAGTCCGGTGCCGAGGTCGGCGAGCCCGACCCGGCGTGCGCGGCCCCGTCCGAGCGCCCCCGTCCGGGCGTAGGCGTACGCGCCGTACCCCGCGACGGTCCACGCCGCGGTCGCGGCCAGGACGCCGTCGTGGGTCCAGCCCCACGCGACGGGGACGGCGACGGCGGCGAGCACGACGACCGACACGGCCCAGGTCCGGGTGAGGAGCCGGACGACCGCACGGTCGTCCTGGCCGCGGGCCACCGCGAACGCGATGTACCGACTGGCGGCGTTCCCGGCGGCGGTCGGCCACACGAGCGCCATGAAGATCGACAGCGACAGGACGGCGCTGACGTGCCCCAGGTCCGCCGAGCCCAACGACCGACCGATCACGACCGTGTACGCCAGGCGGGCGACGCCCTGCGCCACGATCCCACCCGTCGACCAGGCTGCCGACCGGGCCAGGTCCGCGCTGCCCGCGAGCGCGGCGGGCTGCACCGTCCCGGGCACCCCCTCGGGGACGCCAGGGGTGCCGAGTGACCCCTCGGTGCCGCGCGGGGTCACGAGCGGGGGCGGCGGAACCAGCGCTGCACGCCCCACTGCGTCACGCGCAGCATCGCCTCGATGATCACCGAGCGGTCCATCTTCGACGTGCCGAGCACGCGGTCCCGGAACTCGATCGGCACCTCGACGATGCGGCCGCCGAGGTCGTGCACCCGCAGGGTCATGTCGACCTGGAAGCAGTAGCCCTTCGAGTCGACGCCGCTCAGGTCCATGCGGCGGATGGCGTCGGCACGGTACACGCGGTAGCCGGCGGTGACGTCGTGCACGCCGAGACGGAGCATGAGCCGGGCGTAGAGGTTCGCCGTCCGGCTGAGCAGTTCACGGCGCTTCGGCCAGTCGACGACCGAGCCGCCCCGGACCCAGCGGGAACCGATCGCGAGCTGCACGTCGTCAGCCGGGGCGTCGGCGACCGCGGACAGCAGGGCCGGCAGGCGGTCCGCGGGGTGCGACCCGTCGGCGTCCATCTCGATGAGCAGCCCGTAGCCGCGCTCGAGTCCCCAGTCGAACCCGGCCACGTACGCCGTCCCCAGCCCGAGCTTGCCGGTGCGGCGCATGAGGTGCAGCCGGCTGTCGTCGGCCGCGAGGGCCTCCACCCGGTCACCCGTGCCGTCCGGGCTCGCGTCGTCGACCACGAGCACGTGGACGTCGGGCGCGTGCTCGAGGATCTTGTCGATGGCGGTCTCGATGTTCTCGACCTCGTTGTAGGTCGGGACCACCACGAGGGCTCTGAGGGCGGACGCACTGTCCTGGGTGTCGGGCACTGTTCGGTCCGCTCCTTCGTCGATGTTCGCCGAGCGATCGTAGCCGACCCGTCGCCGGGCACCTACTCGGACGCACCGTCCGACGCGGAACCGGCCTGCTCGCGACGCCGCGGTCCGGCCGTCAGGGACTGCACCCGTTGCCCTCACGAGCAGCGGACGCGCGCGCTGCTAGAGTTCCGGATGGCCCGCGACCGGCGGGCGGTGGCGCAGGGGCGCCCGGGTGAGGAGACGCAGGACACCGATGACGGGAACGACGCTCGGAACGACCGGACAGACCGGAACGACCGGCGCACGACGCCCCGCCTGGCAGGTGTTCCTCATGGCGTTCCTCGTGATCGCAGCCATGGCAGGCAGCTGGGCGATGACCAGTCCGCTCGAGTCGGCGCCGGACGAACCCGCCCACACCATCCACGCAGCTGCCGTCGTCCGCGGTGAGTTCGTCGGCGCGAAGTCCACCGTGCAGCCGGGGGCGAGCGACGTCGAGGTGCCGGCATGGGCCGCGCAGACGTCGAAACTCGCGTGCTTCGCCTTCAACCCGGGCATCGCCGCCAACTGCCAGAAGCCGGTCACCCAGTCCGACGCCGAGCAGACCGCCACGACGAGCGCCGGGACCTACAACCCCGTCTACTACGCCGTCGTCGGTCTGCCGTCCCTCGTCCTCGACGGGAAGGCCGCGCTGTACGCCATGCGGGGCGTGAGCCTGCTCTGGTGCTCCGCACTCCTCGCCCTGGCGGTCGTGGCGCTGTCGAAGCTCCGCGCCCGCGGGTGGGCGTTGGGCGCCTTCGCGGTCGCCGTGACCCCGATGGTGCTGTTCATCGTGGGCTCCGTGAACCCGAGTGCGCTCGAGATCTCGGCGACCGTGATGCTCTTCAGCTGGCTGACGCTGATCGCCGAACGTCGCGCCGCCCGGGTCGCCCCGAGCCATGCGGCCGCCGTCGCGGTCTCCGGTGCGCTGCTCGCCAACACCCGGAGCATCGCCCTGCTCTGGTTGCTCCTCGTCGCGGTCGCCACGCTCCTCGACCTGCGTCTGCTCGGTCGCCTGGTGCGCATCCGCGCCGTCTGGATCGCCGCCGCCGTGCTCGCCGTCGCCGCGGTCGCCGGGCTCGCCTGGACCCTCGGGAGCAACAGCCTCGGCGAGGGGGTCCCGTACGTCGGTACCGGAACGAGTCACCTGCGCGGCTTCGTGCACATGTTCGCGCTGACCTTCCAGAACTCGGACGGCTACATCGGCCTCTTCGGCTGGATCGACACCCCGCTCCCGCCGTCGACGGTCTCGCTGTGGGGCGGCGTGATCCTCGCGCTGACGATCGGCGCGCTCGTCTTCGGCCACGGCCGTCGGCGGTTCGGCGTCATCGTCCTCGCCGCGGCGATGCTCCTCGTCCCGCCGGTCGTCCAGGGCATCGCCGTCACCGAGTACGGCTACATCTGGCAGGCCCGCTACGTCCTCGCGATCCTCGCCTGCATGGTGATCGCCGCCGGCGTCGCGCTCGACCACGCGTTCCCGCACGCGTTCGCGAACACGCGGGTGCGGTGGATGCTCGGGCTGATGCTCGTGACCCTCGCCGTGCTGCACGTGCACAGCTCGATCTGGGCCCTGAAGCGGTACGTCGTCGGCGTGCACGTCGGGTGGCGTGCCATGGTCACCGAGCCGCAGTGGCAGCCGCCGCTGGGCTGGCCCGTGTGGGTGGGCGTCCTCACCCTCGCGGTGATCGTCGGCGGGCTGCTCGTCATGCGCGTCGCCGTCGCCCCCGTCGGTCCGCTCCCCGTCGACGGGCCCCGCGACGCCACGCTCGACGACGACCGTCAGTCGCGGGAGTCGGCCAGCGCTGCTGTCCGCACGGAACGGCGCTCCGACGACGCGACCGCCGACACCGCGCCGACCCACACGGTCGCCGACACCGACCCGACTGCGTCCGACGCCCGCTGACGGCGCTGGTGCGGACGCGCTGACACGGTCACCCCGCTGACGGCGCCCGCGCGGACGCGCGGACGCGCTGACCGCAGGCGCACGTCGACGCGGCCGTCCCGGGCACCGACGCCCGTCGGCTGGTACCGGAGGTCCGTCCCGCCCTCCGCGGAACGCCCCCCGACCTGAGGAATGCGCCCGAGGCCCGCACCTGAGGAACGCGCCTGCCGCGCTGACCGGGCGCGGTCGTCTGCGCCAGGCCGTCACAGCGAGCGGTCCCCGATCCTCCTGCATCCGTCAGCGGGTCGGAACGCCGACCACACCCGGGACTGACCGCATGCCGAACCGCCGATCCGCCGAACCGCCGACGGCGTCCCAGGCCGCCGCCGACACCCGGGAACGCCGACGGCCCCGAACCACGAAGGGGTCGGGGCCGTCGGCGTCCAGCGCGGTCGATGCCGGTCAGGGCACCGTCACCGTGAAGCACCCGAGCGAGCTGTCCCCGCCCGTGCCGGTGTTCACCGCGGTGACGCAGAGCTGCTGTCGCCCGGACGGGGCCGGGACCGTCGTGTCGAAGCCGTGCGCCGGACCGAGGGCCGGGTACGCGGCGCCGACGTCACTGCGCGTGACGTTCGCCGTCAGCGGCGTGACGGTCGAGCCGACCTGGGCCTTGACGGTGATCGCGGTGCCCGGGGTGTCCTGGTCGAACGCCCATCCGCGGAGGGCGATGCCGCCCGCGACACCGGTCGCCGAGTCGACGGAGCCGCGGGGCGTCGTGCCCGGGTCACCGGCGACGGTCACCTGTCGGCAGCCGAGGTCGGTGTCCCCGCCCACGCCGTCGTTGACGGCCGTCAGGCAGACGGTCTGCTTCCCGGTGCCGGCGGGGATCGTCGTGTCGAACCCGGTCGTCCCGGTCGCCGCGGGGTAGGCCTTCGGCACGTCGGTGCGTGCGCCGGAGGCGGTGATCACGGTGGTGGTCCCTCCGACGGTGGCGCGGACCGTGATCGGCTTCGCCGTGTCGGGGTCGAACGCCCACCCGACGACGCGGACCCCGCCGGGGACCGCGGTCGCGTCGTCGTACCAGCCGATCGGCTTGCTGCCGGCGTCCGTGACGACGACCGTCCAGCAACCGAGCGACGTGTCCCCACCGGTGCCGGTGTTCACGGCGGACAGGCAGACCTGCGTCGGACCGGTGCGGGCCGGGATCGTCGCCGCGAAGCCGTGCGCTGCGCCGGCAGCCGGGTAGGCGGTCCCGACGTCGGTGCGGACGGCGTCCGCCGTCAGCTTCGTGACCGTCGACCCGACCGTCGCGGTGACGGTGAGCGGCGTCTTCGGGGTGTCGCTGTCGAACGCCCATCCGCGCACCGTGATGCCGCCCGGTGCCGCGGTGACCGCGTCGACGTTGCCGCGCGGGACGGCTCCGGTGTCCACGACCGGCTGCGGGACGGTGACCGTCTTGCAACCGAGGTCGGTGTCCTTGCCGCTGCCGACGTTCACGGCGGTGGCGCAGACCGTCTGCACGCCGGCGGGAGCCGCCACCGTGCCTGCGAACCCGCTCGTCGCGCCGGCCTTCGCGTAGACGCGCTGCACGTCGGGTCGGGCCTGGTTCGTCGTCATGGTCGACGCGGTCGACGCGACGCTGAGCTTGATCGTCAGCGGAGCGGTGCTGTCTGCGTCGAACGCCCAGCCCCGGACGGCGATCCCGCCAGCGGTCGGCGTCGCGGAGTCGAACACGCCGGTCGGCGAGTTGCCGCTCGGCGCCACGATCGTCACCGACTTGCAGCCGAGTCCGGTGTTCGCGGTGCCACCGCCCTGGTTGATGCCGAAGGCGCAGACGTTCCAGGTGCCGGGCGACAGGGTCATCGTCGTCAGGAAGCCGTGCGCCGCACCGTAGGCCGGGTAGACCGCTGCGACGTCCGGACGGGACTGGTCGGCCGTGGCGTGCTGGCCCTGGGCGTTCGCGTACACGTCGACCGGGATCGAGGCACTCGTGTCCGGGTCGATCGCCCATCCGCGCAGCGTCACCGTGTTGCCCGAGGTCGTCACGGAGTCCAGGGCGCCGATCGGGTTCCCGGTCGGGACCTGGACGCTCTGGCAGCCGGCGGGGGTGTTGGGGCCGCCCTGCGCGTCGATGAAGAACAGACACACCTGGTGCTGACCGCCAGCGATGCCGAACGTGCCGGCGAAGCCGTGGTCCGGGCCGTTGCTCGGGTAGGCGGAACCGATGTCCGCACGCCCCAGGTTCGCGGTGATCGCGCCCGCACCGACGCCGTCGATGTAGACGTGCACCTGGATCGGCGTCTTGGCGGCGTCCGGGTCGATCGCCCAGCCGGACACGCTGACCGTGCCGATGCCGGCCTTGACCGACTCGACGTTGCCGAACGGTTGCGACGCGCCGGTCGGGGACCCGAACCAGTTCGTGTAGTAGTTGAAGAAGTTCAGGTTGCCGTAGGCACCGCAGGAGTCACCGCGACCGGCGAGCACGCTGGCGTTCGGCTGGTACGGCGTGTAGTAGTACAGCGCCGCGGTCGCCTTGTTCTGCACGGTCACCTGGCTGGAGCCGCACGCCGCGTTCGGGTTGTACCGGACGGCCGAGGGGACACCGATCGGGTACCACGTGAAGTAGTTGCTGGTGCCGGCCGGGTTGCCGTAGCGCTTGAGCTGCCACGCGGCGAGGTAGATCTGGTTGTACAGGCCGGCGTAGGCGGGGTCGCACCAGCCGGGCTTCGCGGTGTTGTCGGGGCAGGCGTAGCCCATCGCCCGGTCCAGGCGCGCGTCGGACGGCGCGGACATCGTGACGAGCGACTGCTCCTTCTGCAGGATCACCAGCAGGGCCTTCGCGCTGATGCCGCAGGACCGCTGCACCTTGAAGATGATGGTGGACGTCAGCTCGCCGGACGCGCCCTGGTAGGCGGCACACATGGCGTCGCCGCCGCGCGAGGCGGTGTCCGTGCGCTTCAGGCGCAGGCAGTTCCCGTTGCCGCAGGACGGCTCGTTCGCGTTGAGGAACGCCTGGATCTCGGCCTCGGACATCGCGTTGGCGTTGTAGAAGTTCGCATCCGAGATGATGTTCCCGGCCTGGAACGTCGCCGCGCCGGCGGAGTTCGACTGGACGGCCACGAGTCCGCCGACCACGGTCGCGACGAGCGCGAGCGCGATGGCACCTCGGAACCAGATGGATCGCAGCATCGCTGCCATGGAGCTCCCCTTCGGGCGTCAGCCGCGTCCACACGGCGTCTGATCACCTGCTGTTCGGGAGTCAGCAGACATGGACATCAAGATGCTATGCGACAACAGGCGTTCACAGCAGCCCCATCTGTCACCCGAGAACGGGGGACGCGCGATCCGGACGCTGGCCGGGCACGACGCGACGAGCGGGCCGGACGGGAGGCACGCCTCCTGTCCGACCCGCTCGTCGCGTCCGGTGTCCGGTCCGGTCAGTCCGCCGCTTCGGCGGCCGCCAGCGTGCCGGCCGGCGCCTCCGCCGGCTGCTGGGCGGCGATCACGCCTTCGGGGTCGACCAGGAACGGGTAGATGTGCTCCAGCGCGTGGTCCCACGAGCTGTGGTGCTCGTCGATCGTCTGCAGGGCGCCCGCGGAGAGCCGGCGGCGCTGCTGGGCGTCGAGGATCAGCGCTTCGAGGTTGTCGACGATGTCGTCCAGCGAACGCATGGTGAGCCGCGAGTTCTCGCCGTCGCGGAACAGCCACGTGAACCACTCGCTGTCGGGCGCGACCATCGGGACGCCGCTGGCCATGAGCTCGAGCGGCAGGTACGACGGGTGCCGGGAGATCTGCATCGTGAGCCCGATGTCGGTCTCGCGGTACATCCGACCTGTCGCGCGGTAGTCGAGCAGCCCCATGTCGATGAAGTCGGCGCTCTGCGGCAGGTACCGGGCACCGGCGGCCAGGATCCGCACGCCGTCGCCGTGCCGCCGCTTGATCTCGGTGAGCGCCTGGAACACGAGCTCCCAGCAGTTCCGGAAGTGGTCGCGGGCGTAGGCGAAGATCGTGACCGGCTCGTCCTCGCCCTTCTGCCGACGTCCTTCGGGGTGGTAGATCGAGCGGTCGACCGCCGGCGTGAACGGGATCGACTTGCCGCCGTACTCCCCCGAGTAGATGCGGTGCATGCTCTCGGTGTTGCAGATGCCGTAGAGCCCGAGTCGGTAGCTCTCCTCGGCCATCGCGAACATGCTCGACGCCGGGTAGAACGCGGGCTCGTAGTCCTGCATCAGGTAGAACTTGCGCGGCGCGCTGTCGGACCGGGCGACGTGCATCGCGGTCAGCCAGAGCGTCGCCACGGCGGCGTCGGCCTTCGGGATCGCGGCGATCTGCTCGTCCGATCCGTCGTAGAACATCACCTCGGACTCGGCGAGCGAGGGGAAGGCGGCGGCGATCGCGGACTTGATGTAGGCCTCGTTCGGCTGCGCGTACGCGATGAAGCGGTGGTGCACACCGTGCTCGCGGGTCAGCTTGTCGGCCAGGCGGAACGCGGTGTTGAGCCCGCCGAAGAACGGCATGTCGACGTCGGGGATGAACCAGTTCACCGTGCGGACCTCGCGCGGACCGGTCGTCGCGGCGTGCAGGTCGTGCACGCGCGCGACGGTGTCACGGGTGACCGAGGCCACACCGAGGAGCGACTTCGCCTCGTCCGAGATCGAGGAGCTCTGCGCGACCTTCGTGTAGGCGCGCCCGATCACCGCGAAGGCGAGCTGGACCGGCTTCGGGTCGCGGGTGCTCGCGAAGCGCGGCACGGCCGACAGCCGCGAGACGTTCGGCGACGAGTACGGGTCGCCGTTCTGCAGCCAGGGGTGGTAGCGCCAGTAGCTGGCGAAGAAGTCCTCCATCGGGACGGTGGTCCCGCGGGTGATGGACTCGTAGTGGCGCACCATGTCGAACGGGATGACGACGTTGCGGCGACCGGCGATGACCTGGTCGAGGCCGAGCACGACGTCGCTGCCGGTCAGGATGAAGCGCTCGTCGAGGCCGTTGACCGCCTCGAAGTGCTCGCGGGTGATCGCCACGCAGGCGCCGGTGACGGCGAGCGAGTCGCGGTACCAGCGCGTCGAGCCGAGCAGGGTCTCCGAACCGGGCTGCATCCCGGTGAACAGGTTGTCCGCGAAGCCGTTCGGGCCGACCATGACGCCGCCGTGCTGGATGAGGCCGTCGCCCTGGCGGTGCTGCATGCCCACGGTGGCGACACCGTCGCGCTGGAGCATGCCGACCATGTCGCGCAGCCAGGTCGGGTCGACGATCTCGGTGTCGTCGTTGAGCATCACGACGACGTCGCCGTCGGTCGAGCGGACGCCGACGTTGTTGACCCGCGAGTAGTTGAAGGGCGTCTCGGTCCACCACATGACCTTCGGCACGATGCCGTGGACCCCGGAGGCGTACCAGGCGTCGCGCTCGTCGTCCTGGCCGCCGTTGTCCACGATCGTGACGTCGAACTCGGGGTAGTCGGTGCGGGCGAGGCTCGGCAGCAGGCGGTCGAGGTTCGGGCGGTTGTGCCGGGTCGGGATGACGATCGACACCTTCGGCCAGGCCTCGGGCTCGAACGAGACCCGCACGACGCCGTCCTGCGGCCGGGTGACGACCGTGTTGCCCTGCGCCTCGAGCACCTCGCGCACCATCGCGGCGTCCGCGGGGACCGCGCGCCACGCGGTCTCGTCGACGCGCTCGGAGAGCAGCACGCGCGAGACGTTGCCGACCGTGCGCTCGTGGAGGTCCGCGCTGAGCAGGAAGCGCCAGATCCCACGGTCGGACAGGTCCGCCTCGGGGACCTGCGCGACGGTGGCGCGGCTGGCGGCGAAGGCGCGGCCGATGTAGTTCGCGCCGAGCAGCATCTCCGGCGAGAACACCGGCCGGAACCGGGGCGAGCTCCGACGGCCACGACGGCCGATGTGGTCGGAGTCGAGCACGATGAGCGCCAGGGCCGGGTCGATGCGGTGCACGCGGGCGATGTCGGTGAACGCGTTGGAGCGCAGCACGCTGCCACCGCGCAGGAAGAGGTAGAAGTCGGCGTCGGTCCGCTCCGTGATGGCCGCGAACGTCGTGCCGCGCGGGACCACGACGGTCTCGACCGCACCGTCACCGCGCTGGGCCCGGACGCTCTCCCGCGTGACCTGGTCGGCCTGCGGGTCCGTCGACTCGATGACGACGGCGAAGCGCGTCTGCGCCAGGCGGTCGAGCGGGGCGTGCGGGATCCGACGCTGCTGGGCCAGGAAGTCGTGGTACGACTCGAACCCGGCGGCGCGCTGCGGGACCTTCGCGAAGAGCTGCTTGGTGTCGGCGATCCAGACCCGGGCGCCCTTGTAGGAGTGGAACCCGGCGATCGCGAGCCCCCGGCTCCGCGAGTTCATCGGGAGCGACTTCCGTGCGCTCGCGACTGCCCAGACCCTGAACTTGTGCAGCAAATTGCTCTCCCTTTGGGTGTCGATCGACTGGGGCAGTCTAGACGGTCGTTCAGGCCGCGCCCACGGAGGCGGCGGCGTCCAGGTAGGTCGCCCCCCAGCGCTCCGTCGGCTCGAGCACCGCCCCCTCGGCCCACTCGTTCCAGGCGTTGAGGTAGACCACCGGCGCGTCCGGCGTGACGCGTTCCGCCGAGCGGACGGCCTCGGCCAACCACCGTCGGAACGTGAAGGGGTTCGCGCCGTACCAGATGTCCGGCGTGAGCTGCCGACGCGCGGTGTTGTCGAAGCCGACCATCACGCCGGGAGCGACGCTGCCGAGTCCCTGCGGTGCGCGGAGGCGGTCGATGGTCTCGTCGGCCATCGCGCGGTACTCCAGGATCCGCCCGGCGAACGACGGTCGGACGTCGAGCGCGCCCTGCTCCTTCCACCGCCACGGGTGGTTGTGCGGCGGGAACCCGAGCAGGCCGTCGAGACCGGAGTCCTCGAGCCCAGCGGCTCCGAGCCCGTCGAACACCGCGCCGACGTCGACGCCCACCACGTGCAGCGGCCCGACCCCGGCCTCGGCTGCCCGACGCCGCCACGCCGCGATGGCCGCGCGGTGGTCGGGCAGGTGCGCCGGGCGGTAGACGGCGATGACCGCGGCGCCGCGGACGCGGTACCAGCGGGAGTCGGCGAGCATCGGCAGCAGGTGCTCGATGAAGTCCTCGGCTGGTGCCCGGTCGTAGTCCTGCGCGATGAGCACGCTGTCGCCGCGGCCGTCCCAGGTGCGGGTCCAGTCCTCGTTCGCCCACATCACGCAGAAGCGCTGGTCCAGGTCGCTCGCGACGAGGCGCTCGAGGGGCATGTCCATGAGCCGTTCGCCGGCGAACCAGTAGTGGTAGTACATGAAGGCGCCGATGCCGGCCTCGTTCGCCAACTGCGTCTGGGCGGCCCGGACCTCGTCACGGTGCAGGTCGTAGAACCCGAGCGCTCCGGGCAGCAGCGGCTGCTGGTGTCCGGCGTGGTCCGGCACCGCGCGCGTGACGTTGGTCCACTCGGTGAAGCCGGTCCCCCACCACGCGTCGTTCTCGGGGAAGGTGTGGAACTGCGGCAGGTAGAAGGCGACGAGCTCCGCCCGCGCCGGCGGTTCCGGTCGCCGCGCCGGCAGGTCGTCGACCGCCGAGACGGTCAGGCCGCTCTCGATGGTGAGGACGCCGAGCAGTCGCTCGACCGCGTGCGCGGTGGTGCCGTCGATCTCGCCGCGCTCGTCCGGGAAGTCGTCGCGGTCCATCCGGAGCGCCCGGAGCCCCCGGAGCACGAAGCCCTTCGCCCAGTACACCGACCCGGCCGGGAAGCGCAGGTCGACGGGCAGGTCCTCGAGCTCGAGCCGGTGGAGCAGCGAACGGACGCCCGGCTCGTCGGCCCCCCAGTGGTCGGCCCCGACGATCGACGCCGCCGAGGTCACCATGCCGGCGTCGGTGTGCCGGAGCGCGTCGACGATCGCGGCGGTCCGGTCGCGGTCGCCGAGCACGGCGTCGAGGAGCTCGTCGCGCCAGTCGGCTCCGCTCCCCTGCAGCGTGCCGTGGTCCTCGCGCCAGGCCGACCGCTTCGTGTGCACCTTGAGCACGGCGTCGTACCCGTCCAGGAGCCCGGCGTTGACGACCGACACGAGCGGCAGGACGTCGCGCCCGCGGTTCTCGATCGGCAGGACGACCACCCGGCGCACCAGGTCGAGGCCGGTCGTGTCGACGTCGGCGTCGATGCCGTCCGTCACGGTGACGACCAGGTCGAACGGCTCGGGGACGTTCCGCAGGCGGGACACCAGACCGGCCACCAGCTCGGGGTAGTGCACGTGCAGCACGACGGCGAGGCGGGGGCGTTCGACCCCGACACCGCGGTCCGCGGCGCCGATCAGCTCGCGCCACTGCTCCGGGAACCCGACGAACCGTCCACCCGAGCGACGCTCCACCCACGAGCCGAAGTCGTGGGGCGGTCGCGACGCGGTGTCGGCGGCCGCGGCCTGCCGGATGAGCGCGCGACCCAGGTGGATGCGGTACCGGCCGAGACGTCGCTTCGCCCCGGCCCACGTCGGGATCCTGATGATCTTGCCCCTTCCGAACGGACGGAGCGCAGGTCTCGACCACCGCTCCAGCCGGTCTATCGTAGTATCTCCGCGGCGATCACTCGGTCGCCGCCGGTCGCCGCACCCGCGCGACCGGACCCCCCGGCGAGGAGACCGCACCTGATGCCAGACGCGAGCACAGTGGCCACCCGACGCGCGGAACGACTCGCGACCGAGCCCTGGCAGCACGCCGGCGCACGCGGGACCGGCCTGGCCGGCTTCGCCAACACGGTCCGTGACATCTGGGCGCAGCGCGAGCTGCTCGGCATGCTCACGAAGCGCGAGCTGAAGGCCCGCTACAAGGACTCCTCGCTCGGCTTCCTGTGGAGTCTCGCACGTCCGCTGACGTCGCTGTTCATCTACTACGTGGTGCTCGGGACGTTCCTCGGCAACGCGAAGAACATCGACAACTTCGCGATCTACATCTTCTCCGGCCTGACGATCTTCACGGTCTTCCAGGAGATCGTCGGCTCGGGCACCGCGTCGATCGTGGTGAACTCTGGCCTGGTGAAGAAGGTCTACCTGCCGCGCGAGATCTTCACGCTGTCCTCCGTCGGGTCCGCGCTGTTCAACTTCCTCATCCAGTTCGCGATCCTGCTCGTCGCCGCCCTGGCCCTGCAGACGATCGCCTTCGGGTGGGACCTGCTGTACGGGGTCGGTGCGCTCGTCCTGACGATCGTCTACGCGGTCGCCCTCGCGCTGCTGCTCGGTGCGCTCAACGTGTACCTGCGTGACGTGCAGTACCTGGTCGAGGTCGTCCTCATGCTGGCCATGTGGGGCTCGCCGATCGTCTACTCGTGGACGCAGGTCGCCACCCGGGTGCCGGGCTGGATCACCGAGCTCTACCTCAACAACCCCGTCACCCTCGCCGTGATCGGCTTCCAGCAGGCGATGTGGGGTGCGACGAGCCACGGCACGACGCCGGACCACCTCGCCACGCGCATGATCGTCGCACTCGTCATCGGACTGGTGCTGCTGTTCGTCTCACAGCGGGTCTTCGCCCGCCTGCAGGGCAACTTCGCCCAGGAGCTCTGAATCGATGTCCACCGCCACCCCCATCGTCCGCGTCCAGGACGTCTCCAAGCGGTTCGTCCTCCACAAGGAGAAGAGCCTCAAGGAGCGCGTCCTCAGCGCCGGCCGCAACAGCGCCTTCCGTGAGGACTTCTGGGCGCTCCGCAACATCGACCTCGAGATCGACTCCGGCTCGACCGTCGGCCTGATCGGCCCGAACGGCTCCGGCAAGTCCACGCTGCTCAAGACCATCGGCGGCATCATCCAGCCGTCCAGCGGCTCCGTCGTGCGCCGTGGCCGGATGGCGGCCCTGCTCGAGCTCGGCGCCGGGTTCCACGCGGACCTCACCGGGCGGGAGAACGTCTACCTCAACGCCTCGATCCTCGGGCTCTCCCGCACGCAGACCGACCGGTACTTCGACGACATCGTCGAGTTCTCCGGGATCGCCGAGTTCATCGACACGCAGGTGAAGTTCTACTCGAGCGGCATGTACGTGCGGCTCGCCTTCGCGGTGGCCGTGCACGTCGACCCCGACCTGCTGCTGGTCGACGAGGTGCTCGCCGTGGGCGACGAGGCGTTCCAGAAGAAGTGCCTGGACAAGATCGCGTCCTTCCAGCAAGAGGGCCGCACGATCGTGCTCGTCACGCACACGCTGAACCAGATCACCGACCTCTGCTCGCGAGCCCTCGTGCTCGCCCGCGGCAGCGTCGTCTTCGACGGGGACCCGACCGACGCCGTCAGCGTGCTGCGCTCGGGGTTCCAGACCACCATCGCGGCGGACGAGGAGAGCGCCCGGCGCACCGAACCGGAACCCGAGCCCGCACCGACGTTCGACATCGCCCGCGTCGAGTCGATCGTCGTGGACGGCGACCGCGACGACAAGAGCGGCCAGGTCGTCGTCCGCCCGGACCGCCCCCTGACCATCGACGTGACGGTCGACGCCAAGACCCGGCTCGAGGAGTGGGGCATCGGCGTGCACGTCGACAACCCGTTCGGCCAGGTCGTCGTCGGCACGCACAGCGACCTCGTCCGGACGCCCCCGCCGTTCGAGGGCAAGAAGACCGTCCGGTTCACGTTCTCCGACGTGCGCCTGGGCGGCGGCGAGTACCGCGTGACGAGTGCCGTCTTCGGTCGGGGCAGCCAGGAACTGCACCGCATCACCGACGGTGCGACGTTCACCGTCCGCCCGACGCGCACGTCCTACGGCCCGATCGGCGCCGCCGCCGCCATCCAGTTCTGACCCCGATGCCCGGCCGGATCGAGGTCGTCGTCGTCAACTGGCGGCGAGCCGACCTGACGATCGCGTGCGTGCGGTCAGTCCAGGACCAGGCAGCGGCGCTGGACGCCGTCGTCACCGTCGTCGACAACGCCTCCGGTGACGGGTCGGCAGCGGTGCTGCGCGACGCCCTGCCCGGCGTCCGGATCGTCGAGAGCCCGGTGAACGGCGGGTTCGGCGCCGGCGTCGACCTGGCTGCCGCTGCCTCGACCGCGGACGTCCTCGTCCTGCTCAACAACGACGCCGTCGCCGAACCCGGCTTCCTGCGCGCGCTCACCGACCCGGTGCTCGACGGCACGGTGACCGGTGCCACGACGGCCCGCATCCTGCTGCACGCCGAACCCGGGGAGCCGGTGCTGACGAACTCGACCGGCAACGTGGTCGACGCGGCCGGCAACGGCGGCGACCGCGACTGGCTGGTCCCCCACCCCGCCCAGGCGACTGCTTCGGTCTTCGGCTTCTGCGGCGGCGCGTGCGCCATCGCGATGCCGGCCTTCCGCCAGGCGGGCGGCTTCGACGAGTCGCTCTTCATGTACTACGAGGACACCGACCTCAGCTGGCGCCTGCGCCGCCACGGCCACCAGGTGGCGTTCGTCGGCACGGCCGTCGCGGTGCACCGGCACGCGTCCTCGCTCGGCACCGAGTCCGAGGGGTTCGTCGTCGCCAACACCCGCAACCGCCTGGTGGTCGCGGTGAAGAACGCGCCGTGGCCGGTCGTCGTCCGTGCGGCGGTACGCGGCGTCGCCCGCGCCGGTCTGGACACGTTCTCGCGCGATCCCGGGGTCCGACGGCGCGCACGCTGGGAGCGGCGCGCGCTCGCCCAGGCCGTGACGCGCCTCCCGTCCGCTCTGCGCGCCCGTCGGGCGCTCGACCGGAGCGCCACCGCACCGCGGCCCCAGATCACCGGCTGACACAGACCACCAACTGACACCGACCGTCTGGAGGCGCGGATCGCCCCCGGCGGCCAGCGTCGGCCGGTCCGTGGGTGGCGACCGGCGGTCAGCGTCGGCCGGTCAACCGGAGCGCGTCGCGGCGGACACGGTCGCGGACCCGCTCCGCGACCAGGCGCGGACCGCCGTCGCGCAGCAGCCGGGCGAACGTCACGAGGTCGTCCTTCCGGGTCCGGGCGGGCAGCGGCGGCGGGTCCTCGACCATGTTCCAGATCGGGACCGTGCTGCGCGCCGGCGCCTCGAGGAAGTCGAGGAACGGGCCGAGCACGCGTTCCCAGGTCATCGCCTCGGCGAGCTCCCGCGACGCTGCCGCCCACGCCTCGCGCGCCGACGTGTCGCGCGCGGCACGCACGATCGCGGCCGCGAGCGCGTCGACGTCCCCGACCGGGACCGTCAGCCCGTTGCCGTGGCGCTCGACGAGGTCCGCGAACACGTCGCCCTCGGTCGTGATGATCGGCAGCCCCGCCCACAGGTAGTCCAGGTTGCGGGTGCGGAAGCTGAAGCGGGTCTCGAGCCCCGCGGGGTGCGTCGTCACCCCGATGTCCGCCTCGGCGAGGTACCCGGCGCGCTCGTCGTAGGGCACCCACTCCTCGTTGAAGACGACGTGGGTGCCGAGGATCCCGAGCTCGCGGGCGAGGGCGACCGCCTGGTCGGGGACCGCGTGTCCGTCCAGCATGGCGTTCGGGTGCACCTTCGCCATGAAGAACAGGCGCAGCTCCGGGACCTCGTGCCGGGCGACGTCGACCGCCCGGATCAGGGTCATCGGGTCGAACCAGTCGTAGATGCCGCCGCCCCAGACGAGGACGAAGTCGTCCGCGCCGATGCCCTCGACCGCACCGCGGAGTGCCCCAGGCGTCGGCTCGAAGGCCTGGCCGGTGACCCCGAACGGGGCGATGCGGACCAGGTCGTCGATGACACCCGCTGCAGCGCCGTCGGCGCCCGCTGCGGCGCCGTTGACCGGGCGGACCCGGCCGAGCGCGGCGAGCTGACCGATCCACAGGTCGCGCTGCCGGTCGTTGGCGCAGAGCACCAGGTCCGCGCGGGAGAGCTGGGCGTTGAGCTCCTTGGTGAGCTCGCTGACCACGCGGGTCTCCTGGTCGCGGTCGAAGCCGTGCTGGCGCCCGAGGAACTCGAGGTGGAACGGGTCGTAGAGGTCCATCACCTGGATCTGCGGGCGGACGGCGAGCCAGGGCATCGTGGCGTAGAAGCCCCCCTGGAACACGACGACGTCCGACTCGTCGACCAGGGCCTCGGCGTTGTCGCCGCGGAACTCGACCACCCGGAAGCCCTCGCCCTCCCGCGAGACGGACCGGGACGACGCGATCGTCACGTGGTGGTTGCGCGCGGTCAGGGCACGGGCGATCTCCCAGGCGCGGATCGCCGGACCGGCGAGCCGTTCGGAGATCGGCTCGCCCACGATCAGGAGCACGCGCGCGCGGGCGGGGACACGGGTTGCAGTCACCTCAGCGAGCGTAGTGGCATCGACGTACCGTTATGCTTGACGCTGCCCTGCCAGCCGAGAGGAACCGCACAGCTCCATGACCGTTCCAGTGCTCATCGACGGGACCGCGATCCCGGAACGGCTGGGCGGAGTGGGTCGGTACCTCGAGGGGCTGGTCGCCGGACTGCACGAGCTGGGGACCCCGTTCGCGCTCGTCGTCCGCCGCGAGCACGTCGCGCACTTCCGCGCTCTCGCCCCGTCGGCCCGGATCGCCGTCGCCCCGGACTGGATCCGGTCGCGACCGCTGCGGTTCGTCTGGGAACAGCTGGGGCTGCCGCTGCTGCGACTCCGCGCCGGCGCGCGGGTGCTGCACTCGCCGCACTACACGTTCCCACTGCTGGCCCACCGCAGCGTCGTCACCCTGCACGACGCCACCTTCTTCAGCGACCCGGCTGCACACGGCACCCTCAAGCGGCGGTTCTTCCGTGCGTGGACCCGGGCGGCCCTGGCAACCCGTCGCGTGTGCCTGGTCCCGAGTGCCGCGACCGCCGATGCCCTGCGCGAGCACGTGCACGGCGTGCGCTCCGGACTCGTGGTCGCCCACCACGGCGTCGACCGGTCGGTGTTCCGCGTCCCGGACGACGCCGAGGTGGACCAGGCGGCAGCGCGGCTCGGCATCGACCGCTCCCGCGGGTGGATCGCCTTCCTCGGCACGATCGAGCCGCGCAAGAACGTCGGCCCGCTCGTCGAGGCCTTCCGGCGCCTGCGCCGCGACCGTCCCGACGCCCCGGACCTGGTGGTCGCCGGGCAGCGCGGCTGGGACCCCGTCGCCGCTGCCGCGCTCGACGCGGTCCGGCCCGGCGACGGCGTGCACGAGGTCGGCTACCTCCCCCTCGAGACCCTGCCCGGCCTGCTCGGTGGCGCGACCGTGGTCGCCTACCCCAGCTCCGCCGAGGGCTTCGGGCTGCCGGTGCTCGAAGCGATGGCGACCGGCGCGTGCGTCCTGACCACGGACCGGACGGCCCTGCCCGAGGTGGGCGGCGACGCGGTCGCGTACACCGAGCCCGAGGCCGACGCCATCGCCGCGGCCCTCCGCGACCTCGTCGACGACGCGGACCGGCGGGCGGGCCTGCGTCGCGCGGCGGTCGACCGTGCGGCGACGTTCACCTGGGCCGCCACCGCACGCCGGCATCTCGACGCCTTCCGGGGCGTCGCGTGAGCCGGGTCGCGGTCGTCACCGTCGCGTACGACTCGGCCGATGCGCTCGACGGGTTCCTGGCCAGCATCCGCGCGTCCGACGGCTTCGGGGACGCCGAGGTGGTCGTCGTCGACAACGCCTCGTCGGAGCAGGCCGCTGCGCGCGCCGTCGCCGAGCGCCACGGTGCCGGGTTCGTCGCGTTGACCGAGAACCGCGGGTACGGCGGTGGGATCGCAGCCGGACTCGACCGCGTGTCGAGCGCGCCCGAGTACGTGCTCGTGTCGAACCCCGACGTCGCGGTCGGTGCGGGAGCGATCCGCGCACTCGTCGAAGCCGCCGACAGGACGCCGGTCGGGGCCGTCTTCGGTCCGCGCATCCTCGACGCCGACGGCCAGGTGTACCCGTCGGCGCGGAACGTCCCGTCGCTCCGGACCGGCATCGGGCACGCCGCGTTCGGCCGGATGTGGCCGAGCAACCCGTGGTCGCTGCGGTACAAGGCCGAGCGGGACACCGACCGGGAACGCGACGCCGGGTGGTTGTCGGGCGCGTGCCTGCTCGTCCGCCGTGACCGCTTCGTCGCCCTGGGCGGGTTCGACGAGGACTACTTCATGTACTTCGAGGACGTCGACCTCGGCGCCCGGGTGACCGCCGCCGGCTGGGCGAACCGCTACGTCCCGAGCGCCGTCGTCACCCACACCGGCGCACACTCGACCGCACGGAACGTGAAACGCATGGAGCGGGAGCACCACCGCAGCGCGTACCGGTTCCTGTCCCGCCGGTACCGCGCGTGGTGGCTCGCACCGCTCCGGCTGGTGCTCCGGGTGGGACTCGCCGCACGCGCGCGCTGGGTCACCCGCTCGCAGCGCTGACGCCGGTCACGACGCAGGACGCGACGACGCCCCGGTCTCGTGGAGGCCGGGGCGTCGTCGTGCTTGCTGGTCGTCGTCCTGCGTGCTGCTTACTTGCCGAGCAGGCGCTGCAGGTAGACGCCGTAGCCGCTCTTGACCAGCGGTGCGGCGAGCGCAGCCAGAGCCGTGTCGTCGATCCAGCCGTTGCGCCAGGCGATCTCCTCGATGCAGCCGATCTTGCTGCCCTGACGGTCCTCGATGACCTTGACGTACTCGGACGCCTGCATCATCGACTCGAACGTGCCGGTGTCGAGCCACGCGGTGCCGCGGTCGAGGACCTGCACGCTCAGCGCGCCGTCGTCCAGGTACCGCTCGTTCACCGTGGAGATCTCGAGCTCACCGCGCGCGCTCGGTTGGATCGTCTTGGCGATCTCGACGACGCGGTTGTCGTAGAAGTACAGCCCGGGGACCGCGTAGTCCGACTTCGGCTGCTGCGGCTTCTCCTCGATGGACAGCGCGCGGAACTCGTCGTCGAACTCCACCACGCCGTACGCCTTCGGGTCGGCGACCTGGTACGCGAAGATCGTCGCGCCGACGACGTCGGTGTTGTTCTTCAGGCTCGAGCCGAGGCCGGTGCCGTGGAAGATGTTGTCCCCGAGGACCAGGGCGACGCTGTCGTCGCCGATGAAGTCCTCGCCGATGACGAACGCCTGGGCCAGGCCGTCCGGGCTCGGCTGCACGGCGTACTGGATGTCCATGCCGAGGCTGGACCCGTCGCCGAGGAGCGCCTTGAACTGCTCGTTGTACTCCGGCGTCGTGATCACGAGGACCTCGCGGATGCCGGCCATCATGAGGGTCGACAGCGGGTAGTAGACCATCGGCTTGTCGTAGATCGGCATGAGCTGCTTGCTGATGCCCTTGGTGATCGGCCAGAGCCGGCTGCCGGACCCCCCGGCGAGGATGATGCCCTTCACTTGATGCTCCTCAGCGACTCCGTGTACGCGATGCACTCCTCGTACGTCGGCAGCAGACCGAGCTCCGCGGCCTGCTCGAGCGTCGGTGCGCTGGTGTCCTTGTCGGACAGCACCGGCTCGCCGAGGTCGCTCGGCAGTTCGAGCCCGACCGTCGGGTCGAGGATGCTGATCCCCTTCTCGCGCTCGGGGTCGTAGTGGGCGCTGACGAGGTAGTTCACGGTCGACTGGTCCTCGAGCGCGACGATCGCGTGCCCGAGCCCCTCGGACAGGTAGACGGCCTTGCGGTCGACGTCGTCGATGCGCACCGAGTCCCACTGCCCGAACGTCGGCGACCCGACGCGGATGTCGACGATGTAGTCGATGAACGCGCCCCGGACGGCGGTGACGTACTTCGCCTGGCTCGGCGCGACGAGCGCGTAGTGGATCCCACGCGCGACGCCGCGCGACGAGATCGACATGTTGACCTGGCGGAGGTCGAGCGGGTGTCCGACCGTCGCTTCGAGCACGTCGGCGCGGTAGGCCTCGAGGAAGGCTCCTCGTGCGTCGCCGTGCTGGACGGGGGTGAACTCCCACGCGCCTTGGATCTTCAGTTCGCGGATCTGCACCGTGGAAGCCTAGCAAAGCGCACCAGACGCGTCCCCGTTTAGGCTGGACCCCTCCCGAACCGCCTCGCTCGCAGCGCGACCCCGCGCGCAGTGCCCCGACGACCAGATCGAGACGCCCCGACATCGTGAAGCTCTTCATCCAGATCCCGTGCCTCAACGAGGAGCAGACGCTCCCCGACGTGCTCGACTCGATCCCGACGTCGATCCCCGGCGTGGACGAGATCGAGGTGTTGGTCATCGACGACGGGTCGACCGACCGGACCGTCGAGGTCGCACGCGCGCACGGCGTCCAGCACGTCGTCCGGCACACCACGAACATGGGGCTCGCCCGGTCCTTCCGGGACGGCGTCGACTACGCGCTGCTGCACGGGGCGGACATCGTGGTGAACACGGACGGCGACAACCAGTACCCCCAGGCGCAGATCACCGAACTCGTGCAACCGATCCTGCGCGCCGAGGCCGAGATCGTCATCGGCGACCGCCAGACGCGCACGATCGAGCACTTCTCGGCGTTCAAGAAGCTGATGCAGCGCTTCGGGTCCTGGGTCGCCAGCCGCGCCGCCGGTCTCGACCTGCCCGACGCCGCCAGCGGCTTCCGGGCGTACTCGAAGTACGCGCTCATCCGGCTCAACATCGTGACGCGCTTCAGCTACTGCATGGAGACGATCGTGCAGGCCGGCTACAAGCGCATCGCGATCGCCAGCATCCCGATCTCGACGAACGCCAAGACCCGCGAGTCCCGCCTGTTCCGCAACGTGTGGCAGCACATCTTCGAGTCCGGCTCGGCGATCGCACGCGTCTACCTGATGTACCGCCCGATGGCGCTGTTCGCGTCGGTGAGCGCGGTGCTGGCTGCCTGCGGGATGGTCCCGTTCGTGCGGTACCTGGTCCTGCTCGCGACCGACTCGGGCGGCAACCACGTGCAGTCCCTGCTGCTCGGCATCGTCCTCGTCATCACCGCGGTCCTGTCGATCACGATCGGTGTCGTGGCCGACCTCACCCGGCTGAACCGCACCCTCGCCGAGGAGCAGCTCGACCTGCAGAAGCTCGCACGGTATGGCGACTGAGCCCCCGGTCGCACCGAGCCACCGCGAGCGCCTCGTCGTCCTCGTGGTGACCGCCGCGTTCGGCGTGCTCCTGGTGCTCTGGGCGGCGCTCGTCCCGGCGTTCCAGGCGCCCGACGAACGCGCGCACTTCGACGCGGCGGTGCACGTCGCGATCGGGGACGGCTGGCCTGCCCCGGGCGACCTCCACCTGCTCCGCGCGGTCGACCGGGCCGAGCCGGGCACCACGGAGTCGATGGGCGCGTTGCTCGACGCCTCCGACGCGGGCGAGGTCGACACCGTCGACCAGATGACGCAGCACCCGTCGACCTACTACACGGTGGCCGCCGGGGTGCTGCACCTGGTCGACTTCGGAGCGCACCGACCGGCCGTTGACGTGCTGGCGCTCCGGTTGCTCAGCGCGCTGTTCGTCCTCCCGCTGCCCGCGCTGGCGTGGGCCACCGTCCGACGGGTGACGGCGAGTCCCCGCGCGGCCGTGGTCGGGGCGTTCGCCGTGCTCGCGGTCCCGGAACTGGCGTCGATCGGCGCATCGGTGTCGAACGACGCCCCGGTCATGCTCTTCGGTGCCACCACGGTCTGGCTGGCCACCCGGGTGCTGACCGGCGACGCCAGGACCAGGACCGCCGTCGCCCTCGGCCTGTCCCTCGGGATCGCGATCCTCTGGAAGGGGACGGCGTTGCCGCTCATCCCGTTCGTCGGGGTCGCCGTCGCGCTGTCGGTCGGAGCGCCGCACCGGAGGACCCTCGGGGCCCGGCTGCTCCGGACGCTCTGGGTCCTGGCGATCGCCGCGGTGGTCGGGGCGTGGTGGTGGCTCCGGAACCTGCTGGTCTTCCACACGCTGCAGCCGGACGGCTACGCCGCACTCCGTCCACCACAGGCGTTCCCCGCCGGGACCGGCCCCGACCCGGTGTCGTTCGCGACGGTCTCCTGGAGCACGATCGCACGCACGTTCTGGGGCAGCTTCGGCGGCGGGGCGCAGTGGGTCCTCTCCCCCGTGGTCTACGAGACCGCGACCGTGCTCGGGCTCGGCGCAGTGCTCGTGTGGGGCTTCCGCCGGCAGCCCGGACTCGCGACTGCGGTGTCGCTCGCCGTCCTGCCCCTCACCGTGTTCGTGTTCCAGACGGCGACCACCTGGAACAGCTACCTGTCGACGACCTTCGTCGGCGGCACGCAGGGGCGCTACTACTTCCCCGCGATGGTCGCGTTCATCGCCCTGAGCGCGATCGCCTGGCGACGGGCACTCGACGCGACCGCCGATCGGCGGCGGTTCGCCACGACCGTCAGTGCGATCGGCGGTGCGCTCGCTCTGTACGGCCCCTTCGTCGCCTACACGTCGTTCGCCGAGGTCGCGCGCACCCAGGTCACGCCGGGCGGTCTCGAGACGCTGGCGGCGTCCACCCCGGTCCCGGTCGCGGCGGTCGTTGCTGCCTGGGTTCTCGCACTCGCGCTGACCGTCGCCGCGGTCGTGCTGTCACGTCGGGTCCCGGGCAGCGCTGCCCTGCGCAGACCGGCCGACACCCGGGCCGACGCCGAGCCGGTGACCGGACCCGTGAGCCAGCCGGAGGCGCGCGCATGAGCGGCCTCCCCCATGCAGCACGCCCGACGCGTGCCGAGGTCCTGGCGATCGCCGGGATCACCGCGACGTTCGTCCTGCTCCTCGCCACCTGGGCGTACCTCGACCCACCGCTGCGCGGTCCGGACGAGGCCGCGAACGTCGACGCGGTCCTGCACCTGCTGGCAGGACGACCGTGGCCGGCGACCGGTCACCTGCACTTCTTCCAGGGGGTGCTGGCGCAGGACGTCGCCGCGCAGCTGCCGCCGGTGGCGCAGCGAGGCTCGGTCGCCGCCCTCGTCGGGGACGGCTCCGAGAACGCGCTGCAGAACCCGATGTCGCAACACCCGCCGACCTTCTTCCTGGTGCAGGCGGCCATCGCGCTCGCGCTCGACGCCGGGCCCAGGCGCTGGGACCACGTGGTCCTCGTGATGCGATTGGTCGACGTCCTGGCGATGGCTCCGCTGCCGGTGCTCGTGTGGGCGTCGGTCCGGCGCGTCACCCGGTCGCCACGGCTCGCCGTCGCCGCTGCCACGGTCCTGCTCGCGGTGCCGCAGGTCGCCCAGCTCGGGTCGACGGTCTCCGTCTGGGTGCCCGTCATCACCGCCGGAGCGCTCGCCACCTGGCTCGGACTCCGCGTGCTCACCGGCGACCGGTCCTGGCTGACGGTGCTGGCGCTCGGCGGCGCGGTGGCGGTCGGGACGGCCGTGATGGCGGGCGGGTTCCTCGCGGTGCCGTTCGCCGTGGTGGCGGTCCTCGCCGCCCGACACGACACGGAGTCCGCGGCGCCGGTGTCGTCCCGACGGGGCCTGGTCGTCCGGGTCTGCCGCGCGCTGGTGGTGCTGGCCGTCCCCGCGGTCACGACCGGCTGGTGGTACGCCCGGCAGTTCCTCCGGACGGGCTCGCCGCAGCCCGATCCGTACGCCCCCGTGCACGAGCACTGGGCGGCGGGCGAGGGACCGGACGTGGTCCAGTTCGTGGGCGCGTTCTGGAACGGCATGTCGGACTCGTTCCTGGGGCTGCTCGGGCGGTACCAGTGGCCCCTCTCGCCGGTCGTCGTCGACACCGCCACGGTCGTCGCCCTCACCGCACTCGTCTGGGCCGCGACCAGTCGGCGGGTCGACCGTCGCACGATGCTCCTCGTCGCCGCGTTCCCCGTGACCGTCCTGGTCGTCGTCGTGGCTCGGGACTGGGCGAGCTACGTCGGGCACGTCGGCATCACCGTGGTGCAGGGCCGGTTCCTGTTCCCGGCGATGGCCGCCCTGTTGGCCATGCTGGCCCTCGCGTGGCAGGGCCTCGTCGTCCGCCACACGGTCCGGGTCCGCCTGACCCGTGCCGTCCTGCTGGTCGCACCGCTCATCGCCGTCGGGGCGCTGGGGCTGCTGTACTCGGGCTCGTTCGAGGGCCTCGTGTTCCGGGTCTCCGCCGCGGGCCGGCAGGCGCTCTGGACCTCGCTGCCGTCCGGGCGCGGGCCACTCGTGGCGCTCGTGGGCCTCCTGGCCGTCGTCGGGCTCGCGACGGTGGTCGCCCTGTGGCGCTGGTTCGGCCGTCCCGGTGCGGACGCGACCGCGCACGCGACCCCGGACGAGACCACCCCGACCGCGCACGCGACCTCCGAGTCCGCTCCGACCGCGCACACCACCCCCGAGCTCGCTCCGCCGAGCGCGCCCGCTAGACTGCCCGCCGACCGTCGACCCCCTCACTGAAGGAACCACGCGTGAAGATCCTCGTCACCGGAGGAGCCGGCTTCATCGGCTCCAACTTCGTCCGCCGTACGCTGCAGGACGCCTACCCCGGCCTCGAAGGGGCCGACGTCGTCGTCTACGACGCACTGACGTACTCGGGCAACCTCGAGAACCTCGCGCCCGTGGCGGACTCGCCGCGGTACTCCTTCGTGCAGGGCGACATCACCGACGCCGCGAATCTCGACGAGGTCGTGCCCGGGGTCGACGCCATCGTGCACTTCGCCGCCGAGTCCCACGTCGACCGTTCGGTCCGCGACTCCGGCATCTTCGTCGAGACCAACGTCGTCGGCACCCAGCGCCTGCTCGACGCGGCCCTCCGCCACGGCACCGAGCGCTTCGTGCACGTCTCCACCGACGAGGTCTACGGCTCGATCAGCGAGGGGTCATGGGCCGAGGACCGCCCGCTCGAGCCGAACTCGCCGTACTCGGCGTCGAAGGCCGGCAGCGACCTGCTCGCGCGCAGCTACCACCGCACGCACGGGCTGAACCTGTCGATCACGCGCTGCTCGAACAACTACGGGCCGTACCACTTCCCCGAGAAGGTCATCCCGCTGTTCGTCACGAACCTCATCGACGACGTGCACGTGCCGCTGTACGGCGAGGGCAACAACATCCGCGACTGGCTGCACGTCGACGACCACACCCGTGGCATCGCGATGGTGCTCGTCAAGGGCCGCGCCGGCGAGATCTACAACATCGGCGGCGGGACCGAGCTCACGAACAAGGAGCTCACGGAGATGCTGCTCGAGGCCACCGGCAAGGACTGGTCGTACGTCGACCGCGTCGCCGACCGCCTGGGCCACGACCTGCGCTACTCGGTCGACATCTCAAAGATCCAGGCCGAACTCGGCTACGAGCCGCAGGTCCCCTTCGCTCAGGGACTGGCCGACGTCGTGCAGTGGTACCGCGACAACCGCGCGTGGTGGGAGCCCCTCAAGGAGCGCGCGGCCCTCGCATGACCCGCTACCTGATCACCGGCGCCGCCGGCATGCTCGGCCAGGACCTCCAGCAGACCCTCGTCGGCCGTGACGTCACCGCGCTCTCCCGCGCCGACCTCGACATCACCGACCAGGACGCGGTCGCTGCTGCCGTCGCCGGGCACGACGTCGTCGTCAACGCCGCCGCGTACACGAAGGTCGACGACGCCGAGTCCCACGAGGACGACGCGTACGCCGTGAACGCCCGCGGCCCGGAGGTCCTGGCCACCGCGGCGGTCGCCGCGGGCGCGAAGCTGGTGCACGTGTCGACGGACTACGTCTTCGACGGCAACGGCACCTCGCCGTACGCCGAGGACGAGCCGACCGACCCGATCGGTGCCTACGGCCGCACCAAGGCCGCGGGCGA
Organism: Curtobacterium sp. MCBA15_001; assembly: GCF_001864835.1. GTDB lineage: Bacteria > Actinomycetota > Actinomycetes > Actinomycetales > Microbacteriaceae > Curtobacterium. The sequence goes on from NZ_MJGI01000007.1 coordinate 39,394, forward strand.
GGAAGCGGTCCGCCGGATCGCCCCGGACTCGTCGTACGTCGTGCGTGCCGCCTGGCTGTACGGCGCGGGCGGTCCGAACTTCGCCAAGACGATGATCCGCCTCGCCGGCTCGCACGACACCGTCAGCGTCGTCACGGACCAGGTCGGTCAGCCCACGTGGACCGGCGACCTGGCTCGCCAGATCGTCGCGATGCTCGACGCTGACGCACCGGCCGGCATCTACCACGGCACGAACGCCGGGCAGGGGTCGTGGCTCGACTTCACGAAGGCGATCTACACCGAGGTCGGGCTCGACCCGGAGCGGGTCCTGCCGACGGACAGCTCGGCGTTCGTCCGTCCCGCTCCGCGCCCCGCCTACAGCGTGCTCGGGCACGACGCCTGGACGCGCGCCGGCATCGCGCCGATGCGCGACTGGCGCGAGGCCCTGCACGCCGCGGCGCAGGCCGGGGTCCTCACCGCGTGACGGCGACCACCGCGCTCGTGATCGGGGGCGGCGGGTTCCTCGTACGCGCCGTCGCCCGGTCACTCGCGGCGGCCGGTGCGGACGTCATGGTCCCCCGCGTCCGGTGGGACCACCCCGACGCGACCGTCCCGCCCGGAGCCGACGCGCCGGGTGTGGTGGTCTCCGCGTCGCGCTCCTCCTCGATCGTCCGCCGGGTGGTCGACGACCGCAGCCGCACGCGGTTCGACGACGACGCGCGCCGCACGCTGGCCGACGTGCTCCACACCGTCGCAGCCGACCCCGCTCCATGACCCACGCCGGAACCGCGCCAGGCCATGTCCGCGCCGCCGTCGCGAGGCACCCGTGGGCCGGGCTCACCGTCTGGGCCGCGGTCGTCTTCGTGCTGGCTGCGTCCGTCGCGCGCGCGTTCACCTACCCACCCCTCGGCAGCGGTGACGAACCGGCGCACTTCGACTACGTCGTTGCCGTGTGGCACCTGCACCTGCCCATCTTCGAGGACGGCATCACCCACGCCGCGCCGTTCGGGGTCACGACGCCCGTGCAGTGGGTCTCGCAACACCCGCCGCTGTACTACCTGCTGCTCGCGCCGGTGGTCGGACCGCTCTACGACGGCGGCGATCCCCTGACGGCGGTGATGGCCGGACGCGCGATGAGCGCGCTGATGGCGGGGGGTGTCGTGCTCGCCGCGGCATGGGCGGCCTGGCGGTGCTTCCCCGGCCACCGACGGCTGCCCGGCGCCGTCGCGATCGTCACCGCGGGCAACGGCATGCTCATCCAGCAGGGCGGTTCGATCTACAACGACGTGCTCTTCGTGCTGCTGCTCGTGCTCGCCTGCGGCATCGCCGGGGCGGCGATCCGCTCCGGCACGGGGCCGGGACTCGCGACCGCTTCAGCGCTGGTCGGGGCGGCGGGCATGTCCACCCGGCTGTCGTTCGCGCTGTGGCTGATCGCCCTGGTGGTCGCGACCCTGTGCGCCCGACGCGTGCAGCTCGGCCGACTCCGTGGGGTCCCGGCCCGGGTCGTCGCGGCAGCGATGCCCCTCGCAGCCGCGGCCGCCGCGTCGGGGTGGTTCTGGCTCCGCAACATCGACCAGTCCGGCAACGTCAGCGGTCGTCATGCGCAGTGGGGCATCGACAACACGGGCCGCGTCGTCCGACCGCACATCGACGTCGCGCTCGACGGCGACTTCTGGACCGGCCTCTGGGGCGTCTACCGTGGGGTGACGGCCCCGACCGATCCGGTGCAGTGGGTCCTCCTGCTCGTGCCCGTGCTGCTCGCAGCCGCCGTCGGCCTCGTCCTGTCGGTCCGTGGCCGTCCGGGGTCAGCCGGAGACCGCGTCCACGACCGCCGCTCGACCTCGCTCGTCGTCCTGATGTTCGCGACGCTGACGGTCCTCCTGACCGCGGTCGAGGTCGACTACGTGCACGGCGGCGGTGCCCCGATCCCGCGGTACGCCCTGACCGTCCTGCCGGTCGTGTCGATCGCGATCGCCGCTGGCCTGACGGGCCTGCGGCGAGCCTCCGGTGTGCTCGTGGCGGCGTGGGCCGCCCTCGCTGCCGTGCCCTACCTGTCGCTCGTCGACCTGCAGGTCGAGGGGATCGTGCCGCACGCCGCACAGGTGGTGCAGGTGGCGTTCGCGGTGTCCGTGGTCGCGGCGCTCGCCGCCGCCGTCGGGGCGTTCCTGGACCAGCGGCACCGCGAACCGGCTCCGGTACCGTCTGGTCCCCGCTCGTTCCGTCCTCCGGTCGCGGCTGTGCCGACTGATCAGGACCGGACGGCCGCCCTGAGGAGGGTGCGGTAGCGGTCCGCCACCGCGCTGACCGTGTGCGCCGCGGCCGTCGTGACCGCGGGCGCGTCGAGCCGCTCGACCGACTCCGGATCTGCGACGACGAGCACCGTCGGCCGATCGGCGGGATCGGGGTGCACGCGGTGCGCTCGCCTAGAGTTGGCGACCGATGGACAGACGACAGCCGACGGGTCCCGTTCCGCCACCCCCCGCCCCCGGGCCCGGCACGGCGGGGTCCCCTCGGCGACCCCGCCGCGAGCGTGTCCTCACCGTGGTGAAGTGGGTCGCAGCGGTCGTCGCGATCGGCCTGCTCGCGCTGGGCATCGCCCGGCAGTGGGAGGCGATCGTCGCCGACTTCGCCCGCCTCGACGCCGTGACGGTGACCGTGGGGCTCGTCACGACCCTCGCCGCGCTCGTCACGAACATGCTGTCCTGGCGGGCGATGATGGCCGCCACCGGTGCGCGGGTTCGGCTCGCGCCGGCGGCGTCGATCTTCTTCGTGGGCCAGCTCGGCAAGTACATCCCCGGCGGCGTGTGGTCGATCGCGGCGCAGGCGGAGCTCGGCCGGTCCCACGGCCTCGCGCGGACCGGCAGCGCGGTGGCCTCGCTGGCCTCGATGCTGGTGAGCATGGTCACCGCTGCCCTCGTCGGGATCGTGGCGCTGCTGGTGTCGGCGACCGACGGTCTGGCGCACTACTGGTGGCTCGCGGTCGTCGTCGTGCTCGGGCTCGTGGCGCTCACCCCGCCGGTGCTGAGCCGGTTGATCGCGCTCGCCTTCCGGGTCCTGCGTCGACCGTCGGCGTCCGTCCGGCTCACCTGGTCGGGAACGGCGATGTCGATGACCTGGTCCGTCGCCATGTGGGTGCTGTACGGCGTCCAGGCCACCGTCGTCCTGCGGGCGTTCGGCGCCGCGGACCCGTCGCTGTTCGCGGTGGCGACCGGGGCGTACGCCGTCGCGTGGCTCGTCGGGTTCCTGGTCGTCATCGCACCAGCGGGTCTCGGCCCACGGGAAGGCGTGCTGCTCCTGCTGCTCGCCGGCATCGTGTCGCCCTCCGGCGGTGCCGCACTGGCCCTGGCGGTGGTCAGTCGGGTGTTCATGACCCTCGGCGACCTGCTGCTGGCCGCACTCGGGTCGGCTCTGGCCGTGCGCCACCGACGCGCGGCGCGTCGACGGGTCACCGCCGGTGATCTCCCGGACCGCCACTGGTAGCCTCGCTGTCGACCCAGCCGGGGACTCCCCCGTCCGACCACCCGAGGAGCCCGACCAGATGACGACCCTCCGCGTGATCGTTGACCAGGTGATCGCCCCGGTCCCCGGCGGCATCGGTCGGTACGCGGAGGAACTCACCCGCCAGCTCGTCGCGGCGGCTCCCGCGGGCTGCGACGTCGAGGCGATCGTCTCGGCTGCCCCCGCCTCGGACATCGACCACCTGCGCCGGCTCCTGCCGGGCCTGGCCGGGCTCGAACGGCTCGCCCTCCCCCGCCGCGAGCTGGCCCTCGCCTGGCAGGGCGGCATGGTCGGCAGCGCCGCCCAGGGCATGGTGCACGCCCCGAGCGTCCTGGCGCCGCTGGTGAAGCACAACCGCTTCCAGGAACCCGGGCGGCAGACGGTGGTGACCGTCCACGACACCGTGCCGTGGACGCATCCTGAGACCCTCACCACCCGTGGTGTGCACTTCCACAAGGCGATGGTCAAGCGGGCGTTCAAGCACGCCGACGCGGTCGTCGTCCCGACGCACGCGGTGGCGGCGCAGCTCAACGAGGTGCACCGGTTCGACGAGCGCCTGCGGGTGATCGGCGGCGCCCCGAGCGGGCGACTCCGCGTCCCGGTCGACGCCGACCTGCGCGCCGAGCGGCTGGGGCTGCCCGAGCGCTACGTGCTGGCCGTCGGGACCCTCGAACCGCGCAAGGGCCTGGCCGACCTGATCCGGGCGATGGCACACCCCGACGCCCCGAAGGACGTCCCGCTCGTCATCGCCGGACCGGACGGCTGGGGTGACGTGGACGTCGTCGCCACCGCCGAGCAGGCCGGACTCGCGGCCGACCGCGTGAAGGTGCTCGGACGCGTGGACGACCCCGACCTGGCCGTGGTCTACGACCGGGCGACGGTGTTCGTGTTCCCGAGCCTCGCCGAGGGCTTCGGCCTGCCCGTGATCGAGGCGATGAGCCTGGGGACTCCGGTGATCCACTCCGACGACCCCGCCGTCAGCGAGGTCGCCTCGGACGCCGGTGTCCGCGTCGAGACCAACCCGCGCGAGCAGTACCCGCAGCGGCTAGCCCAGGCCGTGTTCCAGGTCGTCAACGACCCGCTGCTCGCCAGCCAGCTCGCGATCGCCGGACCGGACCGCGCCCGGATGTTCGACTGGCACGACGCGGCCCTCGAGACCTGGCAGCTGCACGCCGACCTCTGACCGACGCGCCTGGCAGTCCCGCCGCCGGGATCCCGAGCATCACGGGAGCGCATCGATCCCCCACCGCACCGTGTCGTCGGCCGACGGTGTCTCCCCCTCCTGCCATCATCGCCACATGGCTCGTCGACTCCATGCCCCGGTCCTCTCCGCAGCCCTCGTGCTCGGCGTCGGGCTGACCGCCCTGCTCACCGGCTGCTCGGACGGGTCGTCCCCTGCACCCAGCGCCTCGTCCTCGAGCAGCGCCGACGGCTCGCAGGACACCGGCTCGACCCCCGGCGGCGACCAGACGAGCGACGACAGCGCCACGTCGGGCACCGGCAACGGCAGCGGCGTCGAGGACCCGGGAACGATCGACTGGGCCGCCGTGACCCAGCAGGGCATCGCCGGGGCGGGCGGCGGCTCGGTCGTGTCCGTCTCCGGGGCCGGGGACTCGTGGACCGTGGTCGTCGTCGGTCCGGACGGGTCCGAGACCCAGTCCGTCGTGTCGGCGGCGCTCGGGCGGGTGACCTCGGGGCCGTTCCCGAAGGCGGTCGACGCGGCCACCGGGACGGCCGACCTGGCGCGCGCGACCGCTGCGAAGACCGACGCAGCGACCGCGGCGACGACCGCGCTGCAGACCGTGTCCGGCAGCAAGCTCTCGGCGCTGACCCTCGGCGGCACGGCTGCTGCTCCGGTCTGGACCGCATCGGTCACCGCCGGTGGCACGACCAGCACCGTGACGGTCGACGGCCTGACGGGCGCGGCCACGGCCTCCTGACCGTCCCGCGCGGTCCGGCACGTCCGCGCCGGACGTGACCGCGGGTCAGAGCGCTTCGCGCAGCGCCTGCGCCTTCCGTTCGACGACGTCCTCGAGTCCCGCCGCGTACTGCGCGAGCCGCTCGGCCACGGCGACGTCGGCGCTGCCGATGATCCGGGCGGCGAAGAGCCCGGCGTTCGCCGCACCGTTGATCGCCATCGTCGCGACGGGGACACCCGCCGGCATCTGCACGATCGACAGGAGCGAGTCGAGTCCGTCGAGCCGCGCCAGCTGGACCGGGACGCCGATCACGGGCAGCGTCGTCATCGCGGCGACCATGCCCGGCAGGTGTGCAGCCCCGCCCGCGCCGGCGATCACGACCCGGATCCCTCGCCCGGCGGCACCGCGCGCGAACCGTGTCATCTTGTCCGGGGTGCGGTGCGCGGAGACCACGTCGGCCTCGAACGGGATGCCCAGTTCGGTGAGCAGGTCGGCGGCGGCACGCATCGTGGGCCAGTCCGAGTCGGAGCCCATGATGATCGAGACGAGCGGCGCAGGAGCAGTGGTGTCGGTCACGCCGACGAGCCTAGCGGCGCCCCGGACGCCGGCAGCGGGGCGGGCCTCAGCGCACCGCAACCGTCCGACATCCCAGCGAGGCGTCACCGCCGGGGCCGAGCCCGGTCGCGGTCACGCACACCCGGTGGCTCCCGGACGGACTGACGACCCGCGTCGCGAACCCGTGCGACGGCCCGGCCGCGTGGACCCGGTCGACGTCCGGCCGCGCGCTGTCGGCGGCGATCCGCGCGGCGCGCGCACCGTCGACGGTGACGGTGACCGTCACGGCCGACGTCACCTGGTCGCGGTCGAACGCCCATCCGGACACGTCGACCCGGCCGCGCGACGGTGACGCCGCGCCGTCGAAGGCGCCGAGGGGTGCGCTCGCGGCGACGATGACGGTCCGGCAGACGGGGGTGCTGTCGACACCGGGACCGCGGTTCGCGCCGGTGACGCAGACGCTGTGCGTCCCCGCCCCGCCGGGCACGATCGCGGACCAGCCGTGGGCCTGACCTGCCCCGGACGGCAGACCGACCAGGTCGGTCCGCCGTTGGTCGGCGGTCAGGGTCCGGACCGATCGACCGTCGACCGTCACCGTGACGGCGAGTGCGGCCGACGGCTCGTCCTCGTCCAGACCCCAACCGGACACGGCGACCCCCGCCATGGCGACGTCGGCCCGCTCGAACGCCACGACGGGCGAGTGCGGCACGTCGCCGACCGCGGCGGTCGGAGCCGGCGGTGTCCCGAGCTGCGCGGCGCGCACCAGGGCCTGCGCGTAGGACGACCACCACGTCCCGGCCGCCGGACCACCGTTGCAGGTGCCGTCGCTCGCACCCGGGGTCTTCACCCAGAGCAGTGCGTCGAGCGCGGTCCCGTCCGCGACGACCCGTGGCGACGTGCCGAGGCCGGCGCCGGGGGCGTTGCACCAGGTGCCGCGCCACCCCGTGCCGTTCCGCGAGGTGTCGATGACGTAGTGCGAGCCTCCCGTCAGGGCCGACACCTGCTCGGCGTAGGCCTGCTCGCGCGCGGTGGGGTAGTAGTTCGCGACGTTCGTGAAGAAGCCGCGCGCGGTCCGCACCCCGGCTGCCTCGAGCCGGCCCGCCATGGCCGCGGGCTGGATCCAGTTCGAGTTGCCCGCGTCCAGGTAGGCGGGGACGCCCGCGGCGGTGAAGGCCGCGACCTCGCGGGCGAGGATGCGGTACCGCTGCTGGTCGAGGGTGCTCGTGCACCGCGGGTCGCTCAGCATCGCCAGGGAGTCCGGCTCCACCACGACGGCGGACCGGGTGCCCGCGACGGCGCGGACGATCTGGTCGACCCACGCGCCGTACGCGGCCTCGTCGAAGCCGCCGGACGAGTACCCGCCGCAGTCGCGGTCCGGGATCGCGTAGGTCACGAAGACGGCGGTGGTGTTCGTCGCGGCGGCCCCGGCGGTCGCCGCAGCGATCGTCTTCGTCAGGGTCGTGCCGGTCGTCCACTCGCCGAGCCAGGTGGCCACCGGGTACCGGGCGATCGTGGACGCGGCGGTGGCCCCGGCTGGGTCCGTGGCGGCGAGTGCCGTAGCGGCCTTCGCGGCCTCGCTCGTCGGCGACCGGTACTGTCCGGCCCCGAACAGCTGCGCGGACGTGCGCGAGCGGAGGTCGGTCGCGCTCGTCGCGGCGTCGGCGGTGGTCGGTGTGATCACGCTGGCGAGCACCGCGACGAGCGCGATCCCGGCAGCGGCGACCGTCGTGGTGCGCATGCGGTGGTTCCCCTGGTGGTTCGGTGTCCCGGACCCTGCAATGGCACCACCGGACGGCAGCGACGACCAGCCGCCAGTCCGGGTGCCACCCGTCGAGGTGGCACCCGATGAGGAGGCCGTCCGCTCAGTCGTCGAAGTGGGCTGCCGCTGCGCGGGCCCGGTAGACGACGTCGTCGACGTCGTCCCCGACGACCGTGACGTGGCCGATCTTCCGCCCCGGTCGCGGTGCCTTGCCGTAGAAGTGGAACTTCGCCTCGGGGAACGCCGCGAGCGCGTCGGGGTACCGCCCCGCGAGGTCGCCGTCGGCCGGTCCCCCGAGCACGTTCACCATGACCGCGTGCGGGGCGTGCGCACCCGTGGCCCCGAGGGGCAGGTCGAGAACTGCGCGGAGGTGCTGCTCGAACTGGCTCGTCGTGGCGCCGTCGATCGACCAGTGCCCGGTGTTGTGCGGACGCATCGCGAGCTCGTTGACCAGGATCCGCTCGTCACCGGTCTGGAACAGCTCGACGGCGAGCACCCCGGTCACCCCCAGTTCCTCGGCGATGCGCACGGCGAGCGACTCGGCCGTGTCCGCGAGACGACCGGCGCTGTCCGGGGCCGGGGCGATCACCTCGGCGCAGACGCCGTCGCGTTGCACGGTCTCGACCAGCGGCCAGGCGGCCACCTCGCCCGAGGGACGTCGTGCCACGGACTGGGCGAGTTCGCGCGTGAACGGCACGAGCTCCTCGACGAGCAGGGCCTGGTCGCCGCCGGCCTCGGCCACCGCGGTGAACCAGTCCTCGACCTCGGACGGGTCGGTCACGACGCGGACGCCCTTGCCGTCGTAGCCACCCCGTGCGGTCTTGACGACGGCGCGACCACCGTGCTCGGCGATGAACGCGGCGAGCGCGTCGGCGTCCTGCACGGCGGCCCAGTCCGGCACCGGCACCCCGAGGTCGGACAGCCGCTGGCGCATCACGATCTTGTCCTGCGCGACCGCGAGCGCGTCGGGTCCCGGGTGGACGTCGACGCCGGCGTCGACGAGCGCACGGAGGACGTCCTGGGGCACGTGCTCGTGGTCGAAGGTCACGACGTCCACGTCGCGCGCGAAGGACAGCACCGTGTCGGTGTCGTGGTAGTCGCCCTCGGCCGTCGCCGCGATCCCCGCGGACATGTCCGGTCCTTCGGCCAGGACCCGGATGTCGACCCCGAGCTCCACCGCCGCCGGCACCATCATCCGAGCGAGCTGTCCGCCACCGATCACGCCGACGCGCAGGGTCATGCTGAACGTTCCTTCCGTGCCTTCCCACGTCCCGGGAGGCGGCACTCGTCTACAATCTCGGAGGCTGCCACGGCAGCACCACCGCCCGGCCGGGCGGTCGGGTCAACTCTACGGACACCAGGAGGCACCGTGCGGCGACTCATCGCGCAGCTGGCCCGGTTCGGCGTCGTCGGAGCCGTCGGGTTCGTCGTGGACACCGTGCTGTTCAACGTGCTGCGCGCGACCGTGTTCGGCCCGGAGGACCACCAGGCGGGCCCGGTCATCGCGAAGGTGATCTCGACCACGGTCGCCATCTTCGTCAACTGGATGGGGAACCGCTACTGGACGTTCCGCGACCAGCGCCGTGACGTCGCCACCCGCGAGGGCCTGGAGTTCATCGTCGTGTCCCTCGGCGGCATGGCGATCTCGCTCGGCTGCCTGGGGGTCTCCCACTACCTGCTCGGCTTCACCTCGGCCCTCGCCGACAACGTGTCGGGGAACGTCATCGGCCTCGTGCTGGGGACGGCCTTCCGCTTCTGGCTCTACCGCGTCTGGGTGTACCACCCCGACCGGGTCACGGGTGACGCGTCCGGTCAGCACCAGGGCGACGGCGTGTCCTCGACCCCGGAGCACTCGTCCGTCTGACCGACGCACGGCACCCGGTAGGCTCGCGGCGACCCCGACCCGTGCCGTGCGACTGCCCGTCGGCAGGTGCACAACCCACCGACGGAGGCCCATGACCCACCGTGCCCGGCCACGACTGCTCGTGCTCGCATCCACCTTCCCCGCGCACGCGGACGACGGCGTCCCCGCGTTCGTCCTCGACCTCGCACGGCAGGAGGCGCTCGACTTCGAGACGGTCGTGCTCACTCCCCGGGTCCCCGACGCTCGCCAGACCGAGGTCGTCGACGGCATCAGGGTCGTCCGTTTCCCCTACTTCCCCCGAGCGTTCGAGGACCTGGCGCACGGTGCGATCCTCGACAACCTCCGGGAGCGACGGACCCGGTTCCTGCAGGTGCCCGCACTGCTCGTCGCCCAGTACCTCGCAGTGCGACGTGCTGTCCGGACGTTCCGCCCTGACGTCGTCCACGCGCACTGGTTGGTCCCCCAGGGTCTCGTCGCCGCGCTCGCGGCACGACGTGTCCCGCTCGTCGTCACCACCCACGGTGGGGACGTGTACGCACTCCGCGCCGCCCCCCTCGTCCGGCTCAAACGCTGGGTCCTGGGCCGCGCTGCCCACGTCACCACGGTGAACGGAGAGATGCGGGAGCAGCTCACCGACTGGGGCGTCCCGGAGGCGCGGTCGAGCGTCGTGCCGATGGGTGTCGACCTGGCACCAGCTGCACTGGCTCGCGCGCGCGTCGACCGTCGGCCGGGTCGGGTGGTGGCCGTCGGTCGCCTGGTCGAGAAGAAGGGGTTCGGCCTCCTGGTCGAAGCGCTGCGGACCATCGGTGACGTCCCCTGGGAACTCGTCATGATCGGTGACGGCCCCTGGCGGGCACGGCTGCAGCGCCAGGCCGACGGCCTCCCCGTGACGTTCCTCGGCCAGCGGGGGAAGACCGAGGTGCTCGCCGCCCTCGCGTCGGCCACCGTCGTCGTGGTGCCCTCCGTGCCCGCGGAGAACGGCGACCAGGAGGGCCTCCCGGTCACCCTGCTCGAGGCGGCGGCGGTCGGTGCCGGGATCGTGGCGAGCGACCTGCCCGGGATCCGGGACGTCGTCGTCGATGGCGTGTCCGGCCTGTTGGTGCCCCCGGGCGACATCGCGGCGCTGACCGCGGCGGTGCGCCGGGTGCTCACCGACAGCGCAGCACGCGATCGCTTCGGTGCCGCGGCGACGACCGCTGCTGCGGCGTTCTCCGGGACGGTGATCGGCGAACGCTACCGCGCCGTGCTCCACGACGCGGTCGGCTGAGCACGACGCCCCATCGTCCGGTCCGAGGCCTCGGACGGAAGGACCGCTCGGGCGCCAGGGCGGCAGCGGGTCGGCTAGCGCCCCATCCCGCGCACGGTGAACCCGGCGGCCGTCCAGGCGTCGCGGTCCAGGACGTTCCGGCCGTCGATGACGACCCGATCCCGCACGAGCGACGCCACCGCGGTCGGGTCGAGCTGGCGGAACTCGGTCCACTCCGTCAGGACCAGCACCAGGTCGGCGTCCTGCACCGCGGCGTCGACCGAGCCGACGTAGTCCAGTTCCGGACGGACCCGGGCCGCGGTCCCGTTCGCCTGCGGGTCGTACGCGCTCACGGTCGCACCGAGTTCGCGCAGGCGGTCCGCGATGTCCAGGGCGGGCGAGTCGCGGACGTCGTCGGAGTTCGGCTTGAAGGCCAGCCCGAGCACCCCGACCCGCTTGCCGGCGAGGACGTCACCGAGCAGCTCCTGCGCGAGGGTGACGACGTGGGCCCGGCGCCGCAGGTTGATCGCGTCGACGTCGGCCAGGAAGTCGAGGGACTCCCCCACGCCGAGCTCGGTTGCCCGGGCTCGGAACGCGCGGATGTCCTTCGGCAGGCACCCGCCGCCGAAGCCGAGTCCCGCGTTCAGGAACTTCCGCCCGATCCGCTCGTCGTGGCCGATCGCGTCCGCGAGCGCGGTGACGTCGGCGCCGACGACCTCTGCGATCTCGGCCATGGCGTTGATGAACGAGATCTTCGTCGCCAGGAACGCGTTCGCGCTGACCTTGACGAGCTCGGCGGTGGCCAGGTCGACCACCAGGCGCGGGGTGCCGTCGGCGAGGGTGGCGGCGTAGACCTCGTCGAGCGCGGCGACGGCTGCCTGCCCCGCGGGGCCGGACGGCACGCCGTAGACCAGGCGGTCGGGCGAGATCGTGTCCCGCACCGCGAAGCCCTCGCGCAGGAACTCCGGGTTCCACACGAGCGTCGCCCCCGGGACCACGGCGGTGACCTCGGCGGCGAGCCGTGCAGCGGTGCCGACGGGCACGGTGGACTTGCCGACGACGAAGTCCCCGTCGGACAGGTGCGGGACCAGGCCGGCGACCGCCGCGTCGACGTACGTCACGTCGGCGGCACCGGTCGGCCCCTGCGGCGTCCCGACGGCCAGGAAGTGCACGCGGGCGCCGGCGACCTCGGCGGTGTCGGTGGTGAAGCGGAGCCGACCGGAGGCCAGCGCCTCGGTCAGGATCTCCGGCAGCCCGGGTTCGAAGAAGGGGGCGTCACCCGCGGCGAGCCGTTCGATCCGGACCGGGTCGACGTCGACGGCGACCACGTCGTGCCCGAGCTTGGCCATGGAGGCGGCGTGCACGGCACCGAGGTACCCGCAGCCGATGACGGAGATCTTCACCCCTCGACGGTAGCGGGTCGAACGCGCCCGGACGCTACCGTCGCGTCTCGCCCCACGGCGGCCGGTCCGCTCCCCCGACGATCTCGTCCCAGTCGGGCTCCCGGTGACGCCGGCGCGCCTCGTACGTCTCGACCAGGTCGTGCAGGACCGCGACGACCAGGTCGGCGTGCGGCACGTCGGCGAGCACCACGGCGGGGTCGTCCCCGGGGAACACGAGGACGTCGCCGGAGCGGAACAGCCCTTGCAGTCCCCGACGACGCACGGTCACGTCGTACCCCCGTGCGTGCAGCAGTTCCTGGCGGGTCCGGGTCCCGAGGCCGCGCACCACGACCAGGCGCCGGGTGGTGAGCACGTAGCGCTGCGTCAACCACCGCACCAGCGGCACGATCCCGCCGAACAGCACGAGCACGACGACGAGCACGGCGATCACCACGTTGACCCACGCGAACTGCGCCTGGAACACCCCGAAGCCGAACCCGCCGGCCACGGCGACGAGCACGACGAACACCGCCGGTCGCACCAGGCTCCGAGCATGCGGCCGGAGTCGGGCGACCACGCGTTCCGGCGGCGGCTCGGCGGTCATGGCGTCAGGCATACCGCAGGTGGGTGACGTCCCCCACGGCGACGCCCCTGGTGGCGCCGTCCCGATCCCGGATCGTGATACGACCGGTGTCGTCGATGCCGACGGCGTCGGCCTCGACGGCGCTGCCGTCGGGCAGCTCCAACCGCACGCGCGCGCCGATCGTGCCGCACCGGGCGCGGACGTCGGACCGGACCGCCTCGGCGTCCGCACCGCCAGCGGCCAGGGCGACCACGGCCTCCCGGACGCCCGTGACGAAGGCCGACAGGACCGCGTCGGCCAGGTCGGGCGCGGATCCGGCGGCGCCGGCGACTGCCAGCGACGTCGACGTCGGGGTGGGCAGGCGGTCTGCGGGGATCGTCAGGTTCACGCCCACGCCGACGACGACGGAGCCGTCGGCGGCGACCTGGCAGAGGATGCCGCACACCTTCCTGCCGTCCACCAGGACGTCGTTGGGCCACTTCACCAGCACCCGTTCCGGCTGGTCCGGTCGTCCCGGTCCGTCCGGTCGTCCCGGTCCGTCCGGTCGGGAGGCTCGGCTCGGGTCCGCCTCGTCCGTCGCGTCACCCTGCGCCGGCTGAAGGGCCGCGCGCACCGCGTCGCACATCGCCGCTCCGGCGACCAGGGGCAGCCACCCGCGGTCCCGGTCGTCGAGCGCTGCCCGGACCAGCAGGCTCGCCGCCAGGGTCTTGCCGGCCGGCGCGGTCCACGTCCGGTCGAGCCGTCCGCGGCCGGCGGTCTGGTCGAGCGTCACCACCACGCTGCCGTCGGCCAGGTCCGGGGCGGCGGCGAGCAGGTCGGCGTTCGTGGACCCCGTGCGCGGTCGGACGTCCAGGACGGCTCCGGCGGACACGACGGCGGCACGGGAACGCGGCAGGGCGGGTGTGGACATGCACGCAAATGTACGGGCAGGAACCGTGGGGGTCCTCCAACCGTCGGCTGTGCGTCCCCCGGTAGGGTGAGCGGGTGACTCAAGGCGACACCCCCGATCTCTCCACGACGGCCGGCCGGCTCGCCGACCTCCGCGTGCGGTACCACGAAGCCGTGACCGCCGCTGGCGAAGCCGCCATCGCGAAGCAGCACGCCAAGGGCAAGACCACGGCGCGCGAGCGCATCGAACAGCTCCTCGACGAGAACTCCTTCGTCGAGCTCGACGAGTTCGTCCGGCACCGCACCACCGCCTTCGGCATGGACGCCAAGCGCCCCTACGGCGACGCGGTCGTCACCGGCTTCGGCACGATCCACGGCCGCCAGGTCGCGGTCTACGCGCAGGACTTCACCGTCTTCGGCGGGTCGCTCGGCGAGGTCGCCGGCGAGAAGATCATCAAGGTCATGCAGCACGCGCTGAAGACCGGCGTGCCGATCATCGGCATCCTCGACTCCGGCGGGGCACGCATCCAGGAGGGCGTCGTCGCCCTCGGCAAGTACGGCGAGATCTTCCGCCTCAACACCCAGGCGTCCGGGGTCATCCCGCAGATCTCCATCGTCATGGGCCCGGCAGCCGGCGGCGCCGTGTACTCCCCGGCACTCACCGACTTCGTGATCATGGTCGACAAGACCAGCCACATGTTCGTCACCGGCCCCGACGTCATCAAGACCGTCACCGGCGAGGACGTCGGCTTCGAGGAACTCGGCGGCGCGCAGACGCACAACGCGGTCTCCGGGGTCGCGCACTACCTGGCCGAGGACGAGTCCGACGCGCTCGACTACGCGCGCTCGCTCATCGGCTTCCTGCCGGACAACAACCTCTCCGACGCCCCGGCGTACGACGTCGGCCCGGAGCTCGAGACCACCGACGCCGACCGCGAGCTCGACCTCGTCATCCCGGACTCGACGAACCAGCCGTACGACGTCACGCAGATCATCGAGCACGTCGTCGACGACGGCGACTTCTTGGAGGTGCAGCCGCTCTTCGCGCCGAACATCCTCATCGGGTTCGGCCGGGTCGAGGGCCGCACGGTCGGCATCATCGCGAACCAGCCGCAGGCGATGGCCGGCACGCTCAACATCGACGCCGGCGAGAAGGCCGCCCGCTTCGTGCGGTTCTGCGACGCGTTCGGCATCCCGATCTTGACCCTCGTCGACGTGCCCGGCTACCTGCCCGGCACCGACCAGGAGTGGACCGGGGTCATCCGCCGCGGCGCGAAGCTGCTGTACGCCTACGCCGAGGCCACCGTCCCCCTCGTCACCGTCATCACGCGCAAGGCCTACGGCGGCGCGTACATCGTGATGGGCTCGAAGCAGCTCGGCGCGGACATCAACCTCGCGTGGCCGACCGCCGAGATCGCGGTGATGGGCGGCCAGGGCGCGGTCAACATCCTGTACCGGTCCGAGATCAAGCGCGCCGAGGACGCCGGCGAGGACGTCGCCGCCGTGCGCTCCCGCCTGGCGAACGAGTACACGTACAACGTGGCCTCGCCGTACCTGGCAGCCGAACGCGGGGAGCTCGACGGCATCATCCAGCCGCACGCCACCCGCGTGTCCGTCATCAAGGCCCTCCGTGCACTCCGGGGCAAGCGCGCGTCGCTGCCGCCGAAGAAGCACGGCAACATCCCGCTGTGACGGTGCGCTGATGGCCAAGCACGCAGCCGCCGTCCCCGCGGACGAGCCCGCATCGGTCGCGGACGTCCGTGTGGTGTCCGGTGAGCCCACGCCCGAGGAGCTCGCCGCGGTCGTCGCTGTCCTGCAGCGGCAGGCCGACGAGGCCGCCGCCGCGGGTCGTGCGCGGATCGAGGTCTCGCCGCGGGCGTCGTGGGACGCCTCGGCGCGCGGACTCCGGGGGACGCTGCCGTCCGGCCGGGGCGCCTGGTCGCGGTCGTTGCGGTAGCGGTCGCCGCCGGGGGCGGTCGTTGGGGTAGCGCGGCCGTTGCGGTAGCGCGGCCGTTGCGGTAGCGCGGCCGTTGCGGGCCGTTGCGGTGGTCCGCATGCCTGGGGACCGCCCCTTCCGGTCCGATGATGCATCGTGCGACCATGTACCCCTCGGATCCTCCCCGGTATCGGCGTTGCAGGGTGCACTTCCGGGTCCGTCTCCCCTCGATCGGGGGTCAGGATCTCCGGAACGGCGTCGAAACGGGCCGAATTGTCCCCCATAATGACGACTGACACCTGTCGTCCGTGTCGGCATAGTAGTTCGTGTTCGGTGTCCTTCAACGAAGAGCATCGCCGGACGGTGGCCGACTAGGGTACGACGCCATCGTCCAATGCGAGCCAGGGCGATATTCGGGTTGTCGCTCTGCCTCGGGTCGTGAACGGGCCGGTCGGATCTCCGACCGGCCCGTTCCCCGTTTCCGGCCGTCCCCCGTTCCCGGCCGTCCCCCGTTCCCGGGCTGGCACGGTCGCGTGCGCCGGGCGTCGGGCGCCGGGCCGCCGCTCGCCGGGCCGCCGTGCCGCGCGACATCCCCGCTGTCGTACGACATCGACGGTGTCGTTCCGTCGGACGGAGCGACGCCGACTCCGTGCCGCGCGACATCCCCGCTGTCGTACGACTTCGACGGTGTCGCCCGAGTCGCTCGCCCCGCCCGAGTCGTTCGAGTCGCTCGAGTCGCTCGAGTCGTTCGAGCCGTTCGAGCCGCCCGAGCCCACGGCGACCACCGCCGCCACGCTGACCACGGCCGCCGCGCCGCGCCGCGTCGGCACCGTCGCGCGCTGGTCAGGCGGTCTCGTGCCGCGGGATCTCGAGCCAGAGCGCCACAGAGTCGTCCCCGTCACCGTCCTCGTCGTCGTCCTCGTCCTCGTCCTCGCCGAGCCCGGCCCCGAGCGCCGCCGACTCGCTCGCCGCCAGGTCGAGGCGCAACCCCACGACGGTGACCGCCGCACCGGACCCCTCGGGCACCGTCCGCACGATCACGTTGTCGGCGTCGTGCGCCTGTCGGAGCGCGTCGGCCAGGTGCAGGTGGATGCGACGCAGGTCGTCGACCTCGAGCTCGTCGAGCCCACCGTCGTCGTGCAGCTGCACCACCGCTCCCCGTCGGCGCAGCCGCATGACCTCGTCACGGACGTCGTCGGAGAGCAGAGAGCGACCTCGGATCTCGTCGCGGATGGCCTGCTCCAGGTGCAGGCACTCCTCGCGCTCGTCGTCGGTGAGGTCCCCGCAGGAGTCGATGATGCGCTGGAGCATCGGCAGCGCCATCCGCGTGGTCTGGCTCAGCCGGAACTGCCGCTCGAAGACGTGGGCGTCCTGCGCCGCCTGCCAGTCCGCGGTCTCCTGCTCGGCGCGCATGAAGTCCCGAGTGATGCGCGTCGCCCGGTTCATCGCCGCGGCGAAGGCGGTGGCGATCGCGACCCACGACAGGCTGCCGACCACGCCGAGCTTGCTGAGCGAACCCGGCCCGGCCCACACGGCGACGAAGACGGTCAGGAACAGCACGCCGGCCCAGGCGAAGGGGGCACGCTGCCGCACGACCAGGATCGTCATGAGCGTCCCGATCGCTGCCACCCACCACGTGG
Source organism: Curtobacterium sp. MCBA15_001 (assembly GCF_001864835.1). GTDB lineage: Bacteria > Actinomycetota > Actinomycetes > Actinomycetales > Microbacteriaceae > Curtobacterium. The sequence goes on from NZ_MJGI01000007.1 coordinate 56,643, forward strand.
CGTAGCTGGCCTCGTCACCGGGGTCGACCACGGGCGCGGCCACGACGGGCATCGCGATCGCCGTCGCGAGCGCGAAGCACGCGGACCACACCGGCAGAGCCTGCGCCCGCAGGAACAGCGCCGTCCCGGTGGCGGCCACGTACAGCGCCATGCACGCGATCGCTGGGCCCATGTCGCTCGCGCCGGGCAACGCCGTCAGCCCGAGCACGAGGTGGTAGACCGAGAACAGCGCGGCGAGACCGGTGGCGATGCCCGCGGGGACGGAGACCTTCACCGTGCTGCCTCGTCCGGAGCCGGCCAGGTCAGCACGACGTGCGTGCCGGATCCGGGCGTCGTGTGGATGGTCGCGGTGCCCCCGGCCGAGACGACGCGCTCCAGGATGGACCGTCGGACGCCCAGCCGCTCGGCGGGGATGGCGTCCTGGTCGAAGCCCGAGCCGTCGTCGCAGACCTCGATGCGGACGACGCCGGCGGTGTGCTCCATCGTCACCCAGCGCGACGCCGTCTGCCCGGCGTGCTGCACGCTGTTCACGGCGGCCTGCACCGCGGCGGACGCCAACGCGTCGGCGACGACGGCCGGGACCGTGGCCGTGGCCGAAGCCGAGGACCGATGACCGGGCCGGACCGTCACCGGGGCCGCCAGCCCCGTCACGGCGTGCGTCACGCGGTCGCGCAGCTCGGTCAGCGACACCGGAGGGCCGTCCCCCGGGGCGTCGGCCGCGGCGGCGAGGTGGTCGATGGCGTTGCGGGCCATCCGCGCCGCCAACGTCCGGGCGTCCTGGGTGTCGGTCCGCGCGGCCGACAGCAGCGTCGTCAGCACGCTGTCGTGCACGATCGCGTCGACCTGGATGCGTTCGACCTCGGTGGCGTGCTCGCGGATCGCGTGGGCGTAGCGCCGGACCGCGGTCGCCTGGGCGGTGTCCACCGTTGCCGCGGCCCGGCGGAGGATGACGATGAGCACGAGGGCCGCACCGCCGAGGATGCCGATGTACGTGCCGTCGAGGACCGCCCGGAGCACGCCGACGTCGCCGCCGGTCGGGGCGATGCGGATGAGCGCGTAGACCACCGGCACGACCGCGGTGTACACGACCGCACGCCACGTCGCGAAGCCCATCGCCGCGGCGACCGTCCCGACGTTGCACACCCACCAGGGCCACGGCTGCTGCGCCTCGAGCGGTCGGACCACCGTGAACGGCCAGAGCACCAGCACGACGAGGAACAGCAGCGCCGTCGCGATCTGCGCCGGCTGCACGAGCCGTCGGACGAAGACGGAGACACCGACCAGGACGAAGGACACCGCGAGCACGCACGGCAGCACGACCCCGGCGACGGGGTCGAGGAACGGCAGCTGCGCGACGACCTGCGAGACGTTCGTCGCACCGAACCCGAGGGCGAACACCGCCAACAGGATCGCGAACGCACGCTCGACCGAGGCCTGCGACACCGTCGCCCGGACGTTGCGCGCCGGGTCTGCCCCGAACGGCGCGACCTCGGTCGTCATCGGACCGCTGCCGTGCGTGGACGGCACATGGTGGGGCTCAGCGCCCGTCGGCGTCGGGGTCGATGCCCGAGTCCAGGCCCGGCAGGATGCCGTCCTCGACCGCACGCCGGAGCAGGTCGACCTTGGTCGGCGCGGGACGCCCGACCTCGACGTACTTCACGCGGATGCGGTCGAGGTACTCACGCGCGGTGGAGTACCCGATGCCGAGCTGCTGGGCCGCGAGCTTGAGCGGCAGGCCCGATGCGTAGAGGTGCAGGATCTCGCGTTCTCGACGGCCGAGCTGCGCCTTGGCGAAGTCCCGGTCCGCGTCGATGGCGCTCGCCCACTCGAGGTTGTTCAGCACGTCACCCCGTGCCACCGTGGCGACGGCTGCCATCACGGTCTTGGTCGCGGACGACTTCGGGATGACCCCGGCGGCCCCTGCCGCCAGTGCCTCACGCACGTTCGCCACCCGGTCGGCGATGCTGTGGACCAGGACGGCGGAGCCGGTGCCCTGGACGCCCTTGACGTTCTCGGTGACGGTCGAGCCGTCGCCCAGCGACAGGTCGAGGACCACGACGTCGACCTCGCGCCCGTCGAGGTCCCGGATGTACTCCGGCACGCTCGCCGCGGTCAGCACGACCTCGAACCCCTCGTTCTGGCACGCCGCCTGGATCCCGAGACGCACGGACTCGTGGTCGTCGACGATCGCGACGCGGACGGGCCTGGTGGCCACTCCGGTCGTCCCTGCTGTGGTGGTCGTTTCTGCTGGCACGGTGACCTCTCGTTCCGACGGGCCCGGCCCCTGAAACCGGGTTGCCGTCAGCAACCAACAATACCCAGTCGGTCGGCCTCCGACGCCCCCCGATCAGGCGATGGGGACGAGTCGCGCCACGGCCTCCATGTGGTGCGTGTGGGGGAACAGGTCGAAGGCCCGGAGCGCTTCGAGCCGGTAGCCCAGATCGGCGAACGTGGCGACGTCCCGGGCCAACGCGACCGGGTCGCAGGCGACGTACACGACCTGTGCGGGCTGCAGTGCGGCCACCTGCACGACGACCTCGCGACCCGCTCCGGCGCGGGGCGGGTCGAGCACGACCGTGCCCGCCCGGAAGCGCTGCTTCTCGGTGGGCGACGCCGTGGACGCCGTCCGGGACAGCCACCGGTCGACGCGGGCGGTCTCCGCGCGGGCACCGATCCACTCCGACAGGTTCTCCTGCGCGTGCTCGGTCGCACGGCTCGAGCTCTCGACGCTCGTGATGCGGGCCTTGGGGCCGACCAGGTCCCCGAGCGCTGCGGCGAGGAGCCCGACACCGCCGTACAGGTCCAGGTGCGCACCCTCGGGGTCGAGTCGCTCACGGTCGACCAGGTCCTGCACCGCCTCTGTCAGCACGGCCGCGGCGGCGTGGTGCACCTGCCAGAACCCGGTGTCGTCGACCTGGAACGTCCGTTCGCCGGCGGTCTCGGTGACGACCGTCGGCTTCTGGTCGTCGATGACCAGGCGTGCCGCACCGGCGTCGCTCGGCGCGAGGACGTCCACGACCGACGCACCGGGCATCGCACCGCGGCCGAGCGGCGCGATCTGCTGCACCGCCGCGGTGGCCAGCGGCAGCGACTGCACCGGGACGACGTCGTGCGACCGGGCGGCGAACGGACCGGCTGTGCCGTCCTCGTCGACGTGCAGACGGACGCGGGTGCGCCAGCCGAGGCCGTTCACGGCGTCGTCACCCGGCGCGGCCTCGACCACGACGTCGTGACCGAGCACCTCGGCCAGGTCCAGGTGCGCGAAACGGGAGAAGGAGTCGACCAGGACGTCGTGCTTGAGCGTGCGCTGGTGTGCGAGGGCGATGTGCCCGAACTCGGCGCCTCCCGGGCGGACGGCGGGGTCGCGATCGAGACCGGCCTCCGGCCAGACGTGGTCCACGCGGTGCTCGCTCGGCGTGATGACGCTCACGGTGTCGGCGCGCCAGAACGACTTCTTGCGGTCCTCGGTCACCCGCGCGACGACCCGCTCCCCGGGGATCGCGTCCGAGACGAAGACCACGCGGCCGTCGTGTCGTGCGACCGAGATGCCCCCGTGGGCGATCCCGGTGATGTCGAGCTCGAGCAGCGTTCCGACGGATTCACCCATGGTTCGATGTTCCCATGCGTCTGTACCTCGCGAGTACCTCCCCCGCCCGCCGCGCGCTCCTCGCCCAGTCCGGGATCGAGCCGGTCCTCGTCGCCCCGGGGGTCGACGAGGACGCCGCGGCCGCAGCCGCCGCCCAGACGCTCGGGCGCGCCCTGACCGGTCCGGAGCTCGTGTCGCTGCTCGCGGTCGCGAAGGTGTCGGCCGTCGCGGACGCGGCCGTCGCGGGGTCACCGGTCGACGGCATCGTCTTCGGGGGCGACTCCGCATTCGAGGTCGACGGGCAGCTGTACGGCAAGCCCCACGACCCCGAGGTCGCCCGGAACCGCTGGCGGCAGATGCTGGCCGCCGGCGGCGGGACGCTGTGGAGCGGGCACTGCGTCGTCGACCGGCGCCGGGACCTGGACCCCACCACCCACCGGCCTGGAGGCTCGGATCCAGCCCGCACCGAGCCTCCCGTCCGTCCCGGCGCCGGTCTCGGGCCGTGGGCCGGTGCGGTCAGCGACGTCGCGCCCGGCGGATCCGCACTCGCCGTGGACGGCGACCGCGTGGTCGCCGTGGACAGCGCGGTGCTGACCTTCGCCGACGACGTGTCGGCGGACGAGATCGACGCCTACGTGGCGACGGGTGAGCCCCTCGAGGTGGCCGGCGCGTTCACCATCGACGGCCGGGCGGCCGCGTACATCACCCGGATCGACGGTGCACCCTCGGCCGTCGTCGGGCTGTCACTCCCGGTGCTCCGCACGATGCTGCTGCAGGGGTTCGGCGTCCGGTGGCACGACCTCTGGGCACTGTAGACATCCACACTGGTTCGGCGTCGTTCTTTGTGGATGCCGGTCAATTCGTGCTCCCGCAGCACGAATACGCTGACTTACCATGCCCCGTATCAGCAAGGTCCTCATCGCGAACCGCGGCGAGATCGCCGTCCGCATCATCCGCGCGGCCCGCGATGCTGGAAAGGCCTCGGTCGCGGTCTACGCCGACCAGGACCGTGACGCCCTGCACGCCCGCCTCGCTGACGAGGCGTACGCGCTGAACGGCACCACCAGCGCGGACACCTACCTGGTGATCGACAAGATCATCTCGGTCGCCCGCCGCTCCGGTGCCGATGCCGTGCACCCCGGCTACGGCTTCCTGGCCGAGAACGCCGACTTCGCCCGCGCCGTCATCGACGCCGGGCTGGTCTGGATCGGCCCGTCGCCTGAATCCATCGAACGGCTGGGCGACAAGGTCTCGGCACGCCACGTGGCCGAGAAGGTGGGCGCGCCGCTTGCTCCGGGGACCATCGAGCCCGTCCAGGACGTCTCCGAGGTCTTCGACTTCGTCGACCAGGTCGGGCTGCCCGTCGCGATCAAGGCCGCGTTCGGCGGTGGCGGTCGTGGTCTCAAGGTGGTGCGCTCGCGCGACCAGGTCGAGGAGCTCTTCGAGTCGGCGACGCGCGAGGCGATCGCGGCGTTCGGTCGTGGCGAGTGCTTCGTCGAGAAGTACCTCGACAAGCCGCGCCACGTCGAGACCCAGTGCCTGGCCGACGAGCACGGCAACGTCGTCATCGTCTCCACCCGCGACTGCTCGCTGCAGCGTCGCCACCAGAAGCTCGTCGAAGAGGCCCCTGCGCCGTACATCACGCCCGCGCAGCACGACCGGCTGTACGAGTCGTCGAAGGCGATCCTGCGTGAGGTCGGCTACGTCGGTGCGGGCACCTGCGAGTTCCTCATCGGGGCCGACGGCACCGTGTCCTTCCTCGAGGTGAACACCCGCCTGCAGGTCGAGCACTGCGTGTCCGAAGAGGTCACCGGCATCGACCTCGTGCGCGAGCAGTTCCGCATCGCCGAGGGCGGCACGCTCGACTACGACGACCCCACGCCGCGGGGTCACTCGTTCGAGTTCCGCATCAACGGCGAGGACGCCGGGCGCAACTTCTTCCCGGCGCCCGGTCCCGTGCACGTGTTCAACGCCCCGTCGGGCCCCGGCGTCCGCGTCGACTCCGGCGTCGTGTCCGGCGACGTGGTGTCCGGCTCGTTCGACTCGATGCTCGCGAAGCTCATCGTCACCGGTGCGACCCGCGCCGAGGCACTGGAACGCGCGCGTCGTGCCCTCGCCGAGTTCGAGGTCGCCGGGCTCCCCACCGTCATCCCGTTCCACCGTGCCGTGGTGTCCGACCCGGCGTTCGCGACCTCCGACGACGAGCCGTTCAGCGTGTACACGCAGTGGATCGAGACCGACTTCGTCAACGAGATCCCGGCGTGGAGCGGCTCCCCCGAGGAACTGCCCGCTCCGGCGTCGCGCGACACCGTCGTGGTCGAGGTCCAGGGCAAGCGCATCGAGGTCACCATGCCGTCGATCGTCGGCGGGGGCGCTGCCGGCGCCACGGGTCGACGTCCCGCCGGTCCCTCCGCTCCCCCGCGTCGCCGTACCTCGGCGGTCCGTGGCGGGTTGGCGTCCTCCGGTGCCGCGGTGACCTCGCCGATGCAGGCCACCGTGGTGAAGCTCGCGGTCGCCGAGGGTGACACCGTGGTGAAGGGCGACCTGCTCGTCGTGCTCGAGGCCATGAAGATGGAACAGCCCGTGCAGGCCCACAAGGACGGCGTCGTCACCGGGCTGAACGCCCCCGTCGGCCAGACGATCTCGTCCGGCCACGTCCTGCTCGAGCTCGCGTAGCGGCTGCCCTGGCGCGCGGCGCTGGCGCGCGGCGCGTCCGCCTGACCGCGTCGCACCCCCACACGAACATCGCACCCCGTCACACCGGGGTGCGATGTTCGTCACAGGGTGCGATCCGCAGCAGCTCGCCACGCTTCGCCCCACTTCGGGCCGAGCGGGACCCCCGCATCGTGGAGTCGCCGCGGGAGCTGCCCGCCGGGCATCGCGTCGGTCCAGACCACGCGGCCGAAGTGGTGCACGTCACGCTTCCGACGGAGGGCATCCTCGCGTCGCTTCTCCTCGACGACGACCTCCTCGGGCGTACGCCCACGGCGGAGGCGCCGATCGCGGTACTTCGCCGCGCCGTCGAACTCGATCACGGTGCCCGACTCCGGGAACCAGAAGTCGACCCGCTCCTGTCCGCCCCAGTCCGTGACGAACTCGTGCTGGAGGACCGGAGTCGGTGTCCCGAGGACGTGCGCGCCCCAGCGGGTGATGCTCTCGCCGGGTGACTCGGCTGCAGCGTCCGCGAAGGCGACGAGCTCAGATGCACGGCGTCGTGCACGAGGCGCTCCGCGGGCGGAGAGTTCCGCAACCAGGGCCGCGTGTGGCACTCCGCGACGCAGCACCGCGTCGAGCACGGCGACCGCACGCCAGGGGTGGTCTGACAGTGCGACGTCGACAGCGGTGACTGCGAGAGACGTCGTCGGGATCCCTGCCACGAGTACGGTGTCCGGGACCCGACCAGCCGTACCGACTCGACGGGTGACTCCCTTCGACTGCCCTCGGTCACGCGACGGATCAGCGAAGAACACCCGGCCGCCGAACGGACCGATCCACGGCAGGCCGTGCAGGGCGACGGCGGAACGGTGTGACACGACGAGACCGCGACCGTGATCGAGTGCAGCTCGCGATGCGTGGATGAGCGCGAGGTGCCGGTCACCGACGGTCGCAGCGCTCCACGCAGCAGAGTCAGCGAAGTGACCGCGTCTGATCCTGACGAAGTCGCCGCGCGCCGCGGACCGTCGAGTGGCCGCTGCGGCTGCGGCCTCGATCCCGATGGTTGACCTGACGGTGATGGACATGGGACCAGCGTCCCGATCCCGCCGAACATCGGAGGTCGATCACACGAATCTGTGCACCGCGCCATCCACCAGGCGGCTGTGGAGGAGGAACGCGGAGCGCGTCGCACCCCCACACGGACATCGCACCCCGAGGCAACGGGGTGCGATGTTCGTGGCAGGGTGCGAAGCGCGGAGCCGGTACGCGGTGCGGAGCCGGCCGGCGCCGCCGCCGCCGCGCGGCCCCTACGACACGCGGGGGCGCACCGCGTCGGCGAGGGCCTCGACGAGGGCCTGCGCCGCGGCCGGGGTCTCCGCCACGGTGTCGATGTAGACCTTCACCTTGGGCTCCGTCCCGCTCGGCCGGATGATCACGCGGGCATCGCCGGACAGGTCGTAGCGCAGGATGTCTGACGGCGGGAAGCCGTCGACCCCGGCCGCGTAGTCCGTCGACCGCAGCACGGTCAGCGGACCGAGCGTCGTCGGCGGCGTCGCCCGGAGCGCCTGCATGATCGTGCCGATGCGCGCGAGGTCGTCCACGCGCGTGGCCACCTGCCCGGAGGCGAACGCGCCGAACTCCGCGGCGAAGGCGTCGAGCTGCCCGGCGATGCTCGACCCGGACGCGGCGAGCGACGTCGCAAGGTCGAGCAGCACGAGGGCCGCCGAGATGCCGTCCTTGTCGCGGACGACCTCGGGGTCGACCAGGTAGCCGAGCGCCTCTTCGTAGCCGAAGAGCAGGTCGGGCACACGGGACACCCACTTGAAGCCGGTCAGCGTGTCGCGGTACCCGAGCCCGTGCCGCTCGGCGACCCGAGACAGCGCCGGGGACGACACGATCGACGCGGCGAGCACCCCGGAGCGGCCCGCGGCGACGGCGTCCGACGCCGCGCGCCAGCCGAGCAGCCACCCGACCTCGTTGCCGGAGAGTCGTCGGTACGAGCCGGAGCCGTCCGGGATCGCGAGCGCCAGGCGATCGGCGTCCGGGTCGTTCGCGATGACCAGGTCCGCGCCCACGGCGACGCCGCGGGCGATCGCCAGGTCCATCGCGCCGGGCTCTTCGGGGTTCGGGAACGACACCGTGGGGAACGCGCCGTCGGGCTCGATCTGCTCGGTGACCACCGCGGGCTCGGCGAAGCCGGCTGCGGCGAAGACTGCGCGGGCGGTCTGCCACCCGACGCCGTGCATCGCCGTGTAGACGACGCTGGGCTGCGCGTCGACCGGGAGGCGCGGGGCCGGCACGATCGCGGCCGTCGCGGCCACGTAGGCCTCGGCCAGGTCCGGACCCGCCACCGCGAAGTCCGTGGCACGCGGGAGGTCGGACAGCGGCGACGCAGCGACCGCTTCGATGGCGTCCGCGATCTGCCCGTCGACCGGCGGGACGATCTGCGAGCCGTCGTCGTCTCCGCCGAGGTACACCTTGTAGCCGTTGTCACGCGGCGGGTTGTGGCTCGCCGTCACCATCACGCCGGCGCCGACGCCGAGGTGCCGGACGGCGAACGCCAGAACGGGCGTGGGCAGTGCCGAGGGCAGCAGCGTGACGTCGAGCCCGAGGCCGCGCATGACCTCGGCCGAGTCACGGGCGAAGACGTCGGAGTTCACCCGGCCGTCGTAGCCGATCACGACGCTGCGCTGCCGACCGGTGTCGATGAGGAACCGGGCGAGGCCGGCAGCCGCCTGGGAGACGACGACGCGGTTCATGCGCAGGGGCCCCCACCCGAGCTCCGCACGGAGCCCGGCGGTGCCGAACTGCAGCCGGCCGGCGAACCGCTCCCGCAGTTCTTCGAATGCGGCAGAGTTGCCGCGCTTTGCTCGTTGTACGACCGCATCGAGTTCACCCCGGGTCTGGTCGTCGCGGTCCTGGTCCATCCATGCACGGGCAACACCGAGGATCTCGGACTGCTCGGGGGTGAAGGTGACGACCCGCTTGCCGTCGGTCACAGGGCTGCCACGACCCGGGCGAGCAGGTCGGCGATCACGGGCTCGGCTTCACGACCGGCTTCGAGCACCTCGGTGTGCGACAACGGGGTCTTCTGGATGCCCGCGGCCAGGTTCGTGATGAGCGAGAAGCCGAGGACCTCCATTCCGGCCTGCCGGGCGGCGATGGCCTCGAGCGCGGTCGACATGCCGACGATGTGCCCGCCGATCGTCTTCGCCATCTGGACCTCGGCCGGGGTCTCGTAGTGCGGGCCGCGGAACTGCGTGTAGACGCCTTCGTCGAGCGACGGGTCGACGCTCTTCGCGACCGCGCGCAGGCGGGCGGAGTACAGGTCCGTCAGGTCGATGAACGTCGCGCCCTCGAGCGGGCTGTCCGCCGTCAGGTTGATGTGGTCGCTGATGAGCACCGGTGTGCCGGGCTTCCAGTGTTCCTTGATGCCGCCGGCCCCGTTCGTCAGGACCATCGTGCCGGCGCCGGTCGCCGCAGCGGTGCGGACGCTGTGCACCACGCGACGGACACCGTGGCCCTCGTAGTAGTGCGTGCGCGCGCCGATGACCAGTGCGTGGCGGCCGTCGGCCAACCGGATCGAGCGGACCGTGCCGGAGTGCCCGGGGACGGCCGACGCGCTGAAGCCGGGGACGTCGGCGGCGTCGATCGAGGACACCGTCTCGCCGATGAGGTCGGCGGCCTTGCCCCAGCCGGAGCCGAGCGTCAGAGCGATGTCGTGCCGCTCGATGCCGGACCGGTCGGCGATGACCGCGGCGGCATCGCGAGCGACGTCGAACGGGTCGACGGAGGGGTCGTTGAGCGGGTTCGTGCTTGCCATGCCGCAATGCTACGGGGCGGGCGACTCCCCCAGGGACTTCTCCACAGCCGCGGTGATCTCGGTCTGGTCGAAGTGGTTGCGGATCACGATGACCTCGGCGTAGGTGTCGCCGATCGCCGCGACGAACTCCTGCGACGTCAGGATCACGTTGGCGTCGTCCGACACCGCTCGCACCGACGCGACGTCCGCTGCCACGACCTCGGCGGTGAGCCCGAGCGCGGCCAACGCCTTCTCCGCGTTCACCTTGAGGATGCCGCTGGACCCGATGCCCGCGCCGCAGATCGTCACGATCTTCATGCCGAGACCCCCATGATCGACCGCACCTGGTCAGCGGAGGACGCAGCGGCCAGGCGCGAGGTCACCGAGGCGTCGTTGAACAGGTTCGCGATCTCGCCGATCGACTCCAGGTGCGTGCCGACCCCGGCCACGGCGAGCCCGAGCACCACCGACACCGGGTCGTTGTGCGGGTGCCCGAACGCGACCGGTGTGGCGAGGGTCACGACGGACAGCCCGTCGTGCAGCACGGACGACCCCGGACGTGCGTGGGCGAACGCCAGCCCGGGCGAGATCACGATGTAGGGCCCGTGTTCCTCGACCATGGCGATCATGGCGTCGGTGTACTCGTCGGTCGCCGCCCCGGACGCGACGAGGGCACCCCCGGCGAGCCGGAGCGCGTCGCGCCACGACGGCGCGGACGCCCCGAGGACGACGGCGGCGTCGGAGAGCGGTGGCAGGCCCATGGATCAGGCCTCCGCGTACCCGGCGGGCACCGAGTACCCCGAGGTGATCAGGGAGATGATCTCCTCGCGGTCCTCGAGCGGCAGGAAGGACCCGAGCGCCGCGTTGATCTGGAACGCTGCCAGGTCGTCGAGGTCGTACCCGAACGTGCCGGCCAGCAGGGCGAGCTCCTTGGTCAGCGTGGTGTTGCTCATCAGGCGGTTGTCGGTGTTGACCGTGACGCGGAACCCGAGCTGGTACAGCACGTCGAACGGGTGGTCGGCCAGGTCGTCGCCCCACGCGGCGATGGCACCGGTCTGCAGGTTCGACGACGGCGAGACCTCCAACGGGATCTCGCGGTCGCGGACCCAGGACGCGACCTCGCCGAGCGACGCGAGCGTCGACCCGTCACCGGCGTCCGAGAGCTGGACGTCCTCGAACAGCCGGACGCCGTGTCCCAGGCGGAGCGCGCGCCCGTCGACCAGGGCCGAGCGGATCGACGCCAGTCCGTCGGCCTCGCCCGCGTGGACGGTCACCGGGAACAGTTCGGACGCCAGGTGGTCGAACGCGGCGCGGTGGTTCGACGCCGGGAACCCGGCTTCCGCTCCGGCGATGTCGAACCCGACGACGCCGCGGTCACGGTGCCGGACGGCGAGCTCGGCGATCTCGAGGGACCGGTCGGCGTGCCGCATCGCGGTGACGAGCTGCCCGATGCGGATGGCGCCACCGGCGGCGTCGACCGCTTCCTCGATGCCGGCCTGTACTGCCTCGACCGTCTCGTCGAGGGACAGCCCGCCGCGCAGGTGCTGCTCGGGGGCCCAGCGGACCTCGCCGTAGACGACGCCGTCGGCGACCAGGTCCTCGACGAACTCCTTCGCGACGCGGTGCAGCTGCGGCGCGGTCTGCATGACCGACGTGGTCACGTCGAACGTCTTCAGGTACTCGACCAACGACCCGGAGTCGGACTGGTCGGCGAACCACTGCCCGAGCTCCGCGACGTCGGTGGTGGGCAGCGTGACGTCGGCCTGGGCTGCGAGCTCGACGATCGTCGCAGGACGCAGACCACCGTCGAGGTGGTCGTGCAGCGAGACCTTGGGCAGGTCGTTGATGACCGCCCCGGCGTCGGGCAGGCGGTAGGTCGTGGCGTCGGCGCTCATGGAGACCAGGCTATCGGTGGTCACCGACCACGCGTCGGTCCCGGCGCACAACGGTGGACAGGACGCACTGGAGGCTCCCCACAGGTCGGCAGGGAGCCTCCGGTGACGCAGGCGGGCGGCCCGGGGCCGACGGACGGCCGAGGACCGGTGGACGACCCAGGACAGGCGGCGCGGGTCAGGACGCGATGCGCTCGCGGACGATCGACCCGCGCTCCGGCGCCGACGCGCCGACCGACCAGGCACCCTCGAGGGACTCGAGTGCCCGCGGGATGCGCGCGGCGTCGTCGGTGTGCAGCGTCCACAGCGGCTGCCCGGCCGTCACCGTGTCGCCCGGCTTCACGTGCAGCTCGATGCCCGCCCCGGCCTGCACCGGGTCCTGCGCCCGGGCACGACCCGCGCCGAGACGCCAGGCCGCGATGCCGAACGGCAGGGCGTCCTGCTGGGCGAGCACGCCGGACGACGTCGCCGTGACGACGTGCTGCTCGCGGGCGACGGGCAGCGCAGCCGACGGGTCACCGCCCTGCGCCTGGATCATCCGCCGCCAGGTGTCCATCGCGCGGCCGTCGGCCAGTGCGGCCGCGGGGTCCGCGTCGGGCAGGCCCGCCAGCCGGAGCATCTCGGATGCGAGTTCGATCGTCAGCGCGACGACGTCGGCCGGTCCACCGCCAGCGAGCACGTCGACCGACTCCCGCACCTCGAGCGCGTTGCCGATCGTCAGGCCGAGCGGGACCTCCATGTCGGTCAGCAGCGCCGAGGTCGCGACACCGGCGTCGTTGCCGAGGTCGACCATCGTCTGCGCGAGCTCCCGCGACGCCTCGTAGGTCGGCATGAACGCCCCGGAGCCGAACTTCACGTCGAGCACGAGCGCGCCGGTGCCCTCGGCGATCTTCTTCGACATGATGCTCGACGCGATGAGCGGGATGCACTCGACCGTGCCGGTGATGTCGCGGAGGGCGTAGAGCTTCTTGTCCGCGGGAGCGAGCCCCGAGCCGGCAGCACAGATGACCGCGCCGACGTCGGACAGGATCGCCATCATCCGCTCGTTCGACAGCGCCGCCTGCCACCCGGGGATCGACTCGAGCTTGTCGAGCGTGCCGCCGGTGTGGCCGAGCCCACGGCCGGACAGCTGCGGCACCGCGACGCCGAACGACGCCACGAGCGGCGCCAGGGGCAGCGTGATCTTGTCGCCGACGCCACCGGTGGAGTGCTTGTCCACGGTCGTCTTGCCGAGCGAGCCGAACGACATCCGCTCCCCGGAGGCGATCATGGCGAGGGTGAGGTCCTTGATCTCGCGACGCTCCATCCCGTTCAGGAAGATCGCCATCGCCATCGCCGCCATCTGCGGGTCCTCGACGTAGCCGCGCGTGTACGCGTCGACCAGCCAGTCGATCTCGGCGGTGCCCAGGGCGTCGCCCGAGCGCTTCGTGCGGATGAGGTCGACGGTGTCGAACGGCTCGACGGCCATGCTGATCAGTGCTCCTGCTGGTAGGTGACGAGGGTCCGCGGCCCGAAGGCGTCCGGCAGGACCTCGTCGATGGTGCGGATGCCGGAGACGGTCTCCAGCAGCATGCCCTCGGCCGAGTGCTCGAACAGCAGCTGCCGGCACCGTCCGCAGGGCATCAGGGTGGCGCCGTCGCCGTCCACGCACGTGAACGCGACGAGCTTGCCGCCCCCGGTCATGTGCAGTTGCGACACGAGCGAGCACTCCGCGCAGAGCGTCACGCCGTACGACGCGTTCTCCACGTTGCAGCCGGAGACGATCCGCCCGTCGTCGGTGAGCGCCGCAGCGCCCACCGGGAAGGACGAGTACGGCGCGTAGGCGCGCCCCATCGCGGTCGTCGCCGCCTCGCGCAGCGCGGTCCAGTCGACGTCGACGCTCGCGTCGATCGCGGCGTCAGGATCGGACGGGAGGCTCCTGGCCGGGTCCGTCCAGGCGGGCTCGCCCGCCGTCCCCACCGGCACGGCCGGAACGCCGCTGGCGCGTCGTTCCGGTACCGGCGGCGTGGGCCCATGGTCACCCGCAGCGTCCGTGTCGGTCATGTGCCGTGCCTCCTGTCCGTCAGCTCTTGATGTACGGCTTGCCGGCGGCCGCCGGCCCCCGCGACTGCCCGACCAGGCCGGCCACCGCGAAGATGGTCACGACGTAGGGCAGCATCAGCAGGAACTCGCTCGGGACGGGCGAGTTGATCGAGCCGAGCACGTTCTGCAGGTTCGACGCGAAGCCGAACAGCAGCGCCGCGAGCGTGGCGCGGATCGGGTCCCAGCGGCCGAAGATGACGGCGGCCAGCGCGATGTAGCCCGCGCCGGCGGTCATGTCCTTGGCGAACGGTCCGACCGAGCCGAGCGTGAAGTACGCACCACCGAGACCGGCGATCGCACCCGCGAGCGAGACGTTCCAGAACCGGGTGCTCAGCACGTTGATGCCCACCGTGTCCGCCGCCTGGGGGTGCTCGCCGACCGCGCGCAGGCGCAGGCCCCAGCGCGTCTTGAACAGCGCGAAGGTGACGACCGCGACCGCGACGTACGCCAGGTAGACGATGACGTTCTGCTCGAAGAAGACGGGGCCGATGACCGGGATCTGGTGCAGCACCGGGATCGGCAGGACCGGGAAGCGGATGCCGACGTTGAGCGTCTGCTCGGCCGGCGACAGCACCTGCGAGTACAGGAAGCCGGTCAGGCCGGAGATGAACGCGTTGATGACGACGCCGACGATGACCTGGTCGACGAGGTACTTGATGCTGAACGCGGCGAGGACGAACGAGACGAGCACACCGGCGACGAGGGCACCGACCAGGCCGACCCAGGCCGAGCCGGTCAGCGAGCCGATCATCGCGGAGACGAACGCCCCGGCGAGGAACTGCCCCTCGATCGCGATGTTGACGACACCGACGCGTTCGGAGATGACGCCACCGAGGGCACCGAACACCAGCGGGACGCTCAGGCCGAGTGCCCCGACGAGCAGACCGGGCAGCGGGATCGTGGCGCCGGCCGCGGCCCAGGTCAGGAACCCGACGACGAACAGGATCGCGAAGACGGTCGTGACCCACAGCGGGACCCGACGGAAGCCGTTCGCCTGGACGAACGCGTAGACCGAGGCCAGCGCGAGCAGCACCGTCACGGTGATGCCGGTGCCGGAGCCGGGCAGCGCGACGTCGGGCAGCTGGACGAAGTCGCCGGCGTTCGCGAGCCGGAACGTCGCCGATCCGTCACGACCGAGCAGGACGAAGAAGACCAGGGCGACGACCGTGAACACGGCGTAGCCGATCGGCAGCTTCCAGCTGCGGGTGGACTCGACCGCGCGGTCGGCCAGGGGCGCGTGCGGCGCGGGCGCGGTGGGGCTGATGGTGCTCACGCGGCGACTGCCTTCCGCTCGGACTTCTTGGTGCGCCTGCTGCGGGCGCCGGGCTGCGGGATCCGGAAGATCGCGCGGACGAGCGGCGGAGCGGCGATGAACAGGACGATGAGGGCCTGGATGACCCCGACGATGTCGATCGGGATGCCGTTCGCGGCCTGCATCGCGTAGCCGCCGTTCTTGAGCACACCGAACAGGATCGCTGCCCAGAACGTGCCCCACGGCTTCGAGCGCCCGAGCAGTGCGACGGTGATCGCGTCGAAGCCGATGCCGGCGTCGATGTTCGAGGTGAAGCCGCTCGTGACGGCGCCCTGCACCTGGTACGCCCCGGCGATGCCGACGAGCGCGCCGGAGATCACCAGCACCCAGATGGTCAGCGACGGGACGCTCATGCCGGCGACGCGGGCGGCACGCGGGTTCTCACCGATCGTGCGGAAGCGGAAGCCGAGCGAGGACTTGTTGACGAGCCACCACACGACGACGACCGCGATGATCGCCACGATGAAGCCGAGGTCGACGCCGTACCGCGGGCCGAACAGCTGCGGCAGCACCGCGGAGTCCTTCATCGCGGGCGAGATCGGGTTCGGGCTGCCGGGTGCCTGCAGCAGGCCCGGGGTGCGGAGCAGGTAGCTCACCAGGTACAGCGCGACGTAGTTGAGCATGATCGTCAGGACGACCTCGTTCGCCCCGGTCCGCGCCTTGAGCACGCCGACGATCCCGCCCCAGACCGCGCCGCCGACGATGCCGGCGACGACGGTGAGGGGGATGTGGACCGCGGCGGGCAGGTCGAACGAGAACCCGACCCAGCCGGCCGCCGCGGCACCCATCAGGATCTGGCCCTGGCCGCCGATGTTGAACAGGCCCGCGCGGAAGGACA
This sequence comes from Curtobacterium sp. MCBA15_001, assembly GCF_001864835.1. Taxonomy (GTDB): domain Bacteria; phylum Actinomycetota; class Actinomycetes; order Actinomycetales; family Microbacteriaceae; genus Curtobacterium. The sequence goes on from NZ_MJGI01000007.1 coordinate 72,810, forward strand.
GCGCGATGCCGAGACCCGCGGCGATCAGCGGCACGGCGTAGTCGATCGACCGGGTGATCGGGACGACCGCCTGGGCGAACGAGTCCGCGCCGAAGTTGATGACGGAGCCCTGGAACAGCGAGGCGTAGGAGCCGCCCACGGCGGTGCCGATCGCGCGGAACGTGTCGGCGGGACGGGCGAAGAAGTACCCGGCGGCCTGCTGGACCGCGGAGTCGGTGACGGCGATCAGGATGCCGCACGCGACGAGGGCCAGCACGACGGCCAGGACCGTGACGAGCACGGAGCCGTTCATGATGCCCTGCAGCGCGCTCTGCCAGCGGTCGGCGCCCTTCTCCCCCGCGCGGCGCTCGGCGTCGGCGGCGGAGTCGGTCATCAGGTGCGGGGTGCCCTCGACGTCCTGCAGGCGGTCGTCGGTGGCGACGTCCGTCGTCGGGTCGTTCTCGGGGGGCGTGGTGGTGCTCACGCTGCCAGCTCCGTTCCTTCTGGTAGCTCTCCGGCCATCATCAGGCCGAGGACGTCGCGGGGAGTGTCCGCGGGGACGATGCCGATGACCGCACCGCGGTACATCACGGCGATCCGGTCGGCCAGGGCCACGACCTCGTCGAGCTCGGTCGAGACCACGATGACGGGGACGCCGGCGTCGCGGGTGGCGACGATGCGCTTGTGGACGAACTCGATCGAGCCGACGTCGATGCCACGGGTGGGCTGTGCGGCGACGAACAGACGGAGCTCGCGGCTGAGCTCGCGCGCCAGGACGATCTTCTGCTGGTTGCCGCCGGACAGCCGACCGGCCGCGGTCGCGCGACCGGGCGTGCGGATGTCGAACTCGGCGATCTTCTCGTCGGCGAACGCGTCGCGCTCGGCAGCGCGGATGGTGCCGGCGCGGACGAACTCGCTGTGGTCGGCCCGGTCGAGCATCAGGTTCTCGGCGATCGTGAACTCGCCGACCAGGCCGTCCTCCTTCCGGTCCTCGGGCACGAAGCCCACGCCGGCGTCCAGGACCTGCTTGACGGTGCGCCCCGTCAGCTCCTTGCCGTCGAGCGTGATGCGACCGGAGCGGACCGGCTCGAGGCCGATGATCGCCTCGGTGAGCTCGGTCTGCCCGTTGCCCTGCACGCCCGCGACAGCCAGGACCTCGCCACGGCGGACCGTGAACGACACGTCGTCGACCAGCACGATGCCGTTCGGGTCGGTGACGGTGACGTTCTGCACGACGAGGGCGTCCTCGCCGCCGGTCGCGGGCTCCTTGTCGACGACGAGCGACACCGCTCGACCGACCATGAGCGCCGCGAGCTCGTTGTTCGTCGCGGTGGGCGATGCCTCGCCGACGACCTTGCCGAGTCGGATCACCGTGATGCGGTCGGCGACCTCGCGGACCTCACGGAGCTTGTGGGTGATGAAGACGATGGCGGTGCCGGCCGCACGGAGCTGGCGCATGATGCCCATCAGCTCGTCCGTCTCCTGCGGGGTGAGGACGGCCGTGGGCTCGTCGAACACCAGCACCGAGGCGTCGCGGGACAGCGCCTTGATGATCTCCACACGCTGCTGGACCCCGACGGGCAGGTCCTCGACCCGGGCGTCGGGGTCGACGTCGAAGCCGAAGCGCTCGGAGATCTCGCGGACCCGTCGGCGGGCACCGGCCAGGTCGAGCCGACCGCCGAACGCCGTCTCCTCTTGTCCGAGCATCACGTTCTCGGCGACGGTGAACACGGGCACGAGCATGAAGTGCTGGTGCACCATGCCGATCCCGGCACGCATCGCGTCGCCGGGGCCGTCGAAGTCCTGGACGACGTCGTCCAGCAGGATCTCGCCCTCCTCGGCCTGGTACATGCCGTAGAGCACGTTCATCAGGGTGGACTTGCCCGCGCCGTTCTCGCCGAGCAGGCAGTGCACCTCGCCGGGTTCGACGGTGAGGGAGATGTGGTCGTTGGCGACCAGGGGGCCGAACCGCTTGGTGATGCCGCGGAGTTCCAGCTTCATGTCGGTGTGTACGTTCCTGTCGGGAGTGCCGGGAGCGCGCGGATGCGGGCGGAGGAGTGCTCCCCCGCCCGCACCGAGCGTCGTTACTTGACGGTCGCCTCGGTCTTGACCGTGATCGAGCCGTCGATGATGCCCGACTTGATCTTGTCGAGCTCGCCCTGCAGACCCGAGTCGACCTTGGACTCGTAGTCGTGGAACGGCGCGATGCCGACGCCGTCGTTCTTGAGCGTGCCGACGTACGGGGTGTTCGAGTAGTCGCCCTTGGCGGCCTGCTCGACGACGTCCTTCGTGGCGGGGCGCATGCCCTTCTCGACGGAGGTGAACGCGATGTCCTTGTAGCGGGGGTCGGCCTCGTACAGGTCGCTGTCCGCACCGATCAGGACGGAGCCGTTGTTCGCGTCCTTGATCGCCTCGGCTGCCGACTGGTAGATCGGACCACCGACGGGCAGGATCACGTCGGCGTTCTGGTCGAGGAGCGTCTGCGCGACGGACTTGGCCTGCGTGCCGGCCTCGAAGCCGCCCGTGAAGGAGCCCTTCTGGCTGTCGACGTCCCAGCCGACGACCTTGACGTCCTTCTTCTTCTGGTCGTTGTAGTACTTCACGCCGTCCGCGAAGCCGTCCATGAAGATCGTGACGGTCGGGATCTGCATGCCGCCGAACGTGCCGACGACGCCGCTCTTGGAGTACGACGCGGCCGCGTAGCCTGCGAGGAACGCCGCCTGCGAGGTGTCGAACGTGATCGGCTTGACGTTCTTGGCGTCGATCGAGTTGTCGTCGATGATCGCGAAGTCGGTGTCGGGGTTCGCTGCGGCCTGCTTCTTCGTGGCGTCGGCGAGGTTGAAGCCGACCGTGACGATGAGCTTGCAGTTCTGGCCGATCAGCTGCTCGATGTTCGAGTCGTAGACCGTGGAGTCCTTGGACTCGGCCGACTTGTACGTCGCGCCGAGGTCCTTGGCGGCGTCCTGCAGGCCCTCGAAGCCGAGCTGGTTGAACGACTTGTCGTCGAACCCACCGGAGTCCGACACCATGCACGGGCGGAAGCTGGTGGACTTCGCCGACGAGCTGTCGGACGGAGCGGCGGAGCAGCCGGCGAGGACGGCGACGGTGCCGACGAGTGCGAGGCCGCTGAGTGCGATCTGACGGGTGCGGGATGACACGGGTGGGTTCCTCCGGGGAGTTCGGCCCGGTCACTGCACCGGGCGATCGTGGCGACAGTACACGACCGCCCGGCCGGTACAGAACGCCCAGGAGGGCCCCTGCGGATCGGTTACGGGATCGCGACCGCGCCGAAACGCGGCCGTAACGCAGCGGCCTCCGATCGGCACGGATCCGCGACTTTCGTGATGGAGCGCTACAGGACGTCGTCCCGGCCGGAGATCTTCAGAGCATCCACGACACCCTTGACCCGTTGGGCGTTCGCGCTCGTCGTCACGAGGAGTGCGTCCGGGGTGTCCACGACGACGATGTCGTCGACCCCGATGAGCGAGATCAGGCGCTGGCTGTGCGACACCACGATGCCGCTCGACGAGTCCGCCAGGATGCGGGCGCCGTCGCCGAGCACCGCCAGGTGGTTCGCCAGCCCGCCGGACTGCAGCTTGGCGAGCGAGGCGAAGTCGCCCACGTCGTCCCAGTCGAAGTCCCCCGGCACGACGGCCAGACGTCCGGCGGCCGCGGCCGGCTCGGCGACCGAGTAGTCGATGGCGATCTTCTTGAGCGCTGGCCAGACGGCGTCGACGACCGCACCGCGCGAGGACGTGTCCCACGCGGCTGCGAGTTCCTCGATCCCGGCCAGCAGTTCGGGCTCGTTCCGGCCGATCTCGGCGAGCAGCACGTCGGCGCGCGAGATGAACATGCCGGCGTTCCAGAGGTAGTTGCCGTCGTCCAGGTACGCCGTCGCGGTGTCCAGGTCCGGCTTCTCGACGAAGGACCGCACGGTGTGGGCCTGCGGGGCGGAGTCGATGCCGAGCGAGTCGCCGACGTGGATGTAGCCGAACCCGATCGCCGGCTCGGACGGGGTGATGCCGATCGTCGTCACGTACCCGGCACGGGCTGCCGCGACGGCCTCGGCCACCGAGCGCCGGAAGCCGCGGGCGTCGCCGATGACGTGGTCGGCCGCGAACGAGCCGATCACGACGTCGGGCTCGCGCTTGTGCAGGATCGCCGCCGCCAGGCCGATGGCCGCGGTGGAGTCCTTCGGCTCGCTCTCGAGCACGACGTTGTGGTCCGGCACGCCGGGCAGCTGCGACTCGACGGCGGCACGGTGCGCGCGACCGGTGACGACCATGATCCGGCCCTCGCCCGACAGCGGCGCCAGTCGGTCCCACGTCTGTCGCAGCAACGAGGTCCCCGAGCCGGTCAGGTCGTGCAGGAACTTGGGTGCGTCGGCACGCGAGAGCGGCCAGAGGCGCGAACCGATGCCGCCGGCGGGGATGATCGCGTAGAAGTCGTCGAGAGGAGCAGCCACGCGGCCAACCTATCGTCGCGTCGCCCGTCTTCCTGGGTGCCGACCGGACCTGTGGCGGGAAACCGCACGAGGTCGGCTGGGACCCACCAGCACGCTGCACGCATCGATCGCGGTCGCCGCTGCACGACCTGTTCACCCCCGGCGTGCGCGCCGTTCACCGCGCGGCCCCACTGCCCGACACGTCGAACGCCCAGCATGGACATCGCCATGAACGCACGCAGCGTGGAGCGCGGCACGTCCCAACGGACCGTCGCCGTCGTGACCGAGAGCTTCCTGCCCACCCTCAACGGCGTGACCACGAGCGTCCTCGCCGTCCTGGACCACCTGGGACGCCGCGGCCACCGCGCGGTCGTCATCGCCCCGGACACGCCGGGCCTGGCGGGCCTGCGGTCCCGCTCGCAGCTCGAACGGTACCGCGGGTTCGACGTCCACCGCGTCCCCGCGGTGGCCTACCGGCAGTTCCCGGTCGCCCTGCCGCACCCCGTCCTCGACACGATCCTCGCCGCCTCCGGCGCCGACGTGCTCCACGCTGCCAGTCCGTTCCTGCTGGGTGGGCGCGCGATCACCGCGGCCGGGAGGCTCGGCATCCCCTCCGTCGCCGTGTTCCAGACCGACGTGGCCGGGTTCGCCCGCCGCAACGGCCTGGCAGCGACCGCTCCCCTGGTCCGCAAGGTGCTCGGGCGCATCCACGCCGGCGCCTCGCTGACGCTCGCGCCGTCGTCCGCCACCGCGGCGATGCTGCTGGAGGACGGCGTCCCCCGGGTGGCCCGGTGGGGTCGCGGGGTCGACACCGCCCTGTTCCACCCGTCCCGCCGGTCCTCGGCCGCGGTCCGCGCGCTGCGGCGGCGACTCGCTCCGCGCGGCGAGACCATCGTGGGCTACGTGGGGCGGCTCGCACCGGAGAAGGAGGTCGAGCGGCTCGCCGAGCTGGGCGGCATCCCCGGCATCCGGATCGTGGTCGCCGGTGGTGGACCCTCCCGTCCGGCCCTGGAGCGACGGCTCCGACACCTGGACGCGACCTTCACCGGCCCGCTGCGCGGCGACGACCTGGCCGACACCTACGCGGCGCTCGACGTCTTCGTGCACACCGGTCCCGCCGAGACCTTCGGCCAGACCCTGCAGGAGGCGCACGCGTCCGGCCTGCCGGTCGTCGCACCGGCATCGGGCGGCCCCCTCGACCTCGTCGCCCCCGGCCTCGACGGCGAGCTGTACGACCCCGAACGCCCCCAGGCGCTCCGCGCGGCGGTCCTCGGGCTGCACCTGGACCGCGAACGCGCGGCCCGGATGGGGTCGGCGGGCCGGCTCCGGGTCGAGGGCACCACGTGGGAGGCCGTCGGCGACGAGCTGCTGGCGCACCACGACACGGCCCGGAACATCGGCGCGCCGCCCGCGGCACGCGGGGTCCTCACCGGGTGGAACGAGAAGGTCAGCGGCCGGTCGTAGGATGGAGTCGTTCCACACGAGCACGTCCTGGTGACACCCGGACGTGACGGCAACGGCTCGCCGATCAGCGGGCCAGTCCCACGGAAGGACACGCTCATGGCCGAGCAGACCGCAGCGGGTACGACGACGACCGTCGCCCCGTCGGTGTCGATCGAGGCGCCGCGCACACCACGGACGCCGCAGGGCACCCTGTACCGCGGCAGCGTCGGGATGTGGTCCTGGGTGCTGCACCGCATCACCGGGGTGGCGATCTACTTCTTCCTGCTGGTGCACATCCTCGACACGGCGCTCGTGCGGCTCTCGCCCGAGGCCTACAACGCGGTCATCGGCACGTACAAGACGCCGATCATGAACCTCGGCGAGATCGCGCTCGTGATGGCCATCGTGTTCCACGCGTTCAACGGGCTGCGGATCATCCTGGTCGACTTCTGGTCCAAGGGGCCGAAGTACCAGCGCGCGATGTTCTGGGTCGTCCTCGTGCTCTGGGCCGTGGCGATCGCGGGCTTCCTGCCGCGCCAGCTCATCAACCTCGTCTCCGACTTCCACTAGGGGTGCACCGATGACCACACAGACCATCGAGCCCCCGCGCTCCGCCGCTGCCGCCCGCCGCACCACCAACTGGGAGAAGTGGGGCTGGATCTACATGCGCGGCTCGGGCATCCTGCTCGTCGTGCTGATCTTCGGCCACCTGTTCGTCAACATGGTGGCCGGCGAAGGCGTCAAGCAGATCGACTTCGCCTTCGTCGCCGGCAAGTGGGCCAGCCCCTTCTGGCAGGTGTGGGACACCCTCATGCTCTGGCTCGCGCTGATCCACGGCTCGAACGGCATGCGCACGATCGTCAACGACTACGTCGCCAAGCCCCGGATCCGCAAGACCCTGCTGGTCGCGATCCTCGTCGCGTGCGTGCTGCTCATCGTCCTCGGCACCCTGGTGTGCTGGACGTTCGACCCGTGCCCCGCCGGCGCCGCCGCAGCCGACCTGCCGTCGTTCTGCCCGGCCCAGTAGCCGCGACGACGACCGCCGCACGACTTCCCCCCTGCCGATCGACCGAGAGACATCCTTGAGCGACATCACCGTCCACCACCACCAGTTCGACATCGTCATCATCGGCGCGGGCGGCGCAGGTATGCGTGCCGCGATCGAGGCCGGGCCCAAGGCGAACACCGCCGTGATCTCCAAGCTCTACCCGACGCGCTCGCACACCGGTGCGGCGCAGGGCGGCATGGCGGCTGCGCTGGCGAACGTCGAAGAGGACTCGTGGGAGTGGCACACCTTCGACACGATCAAGGGCGGCGACTACCTGGTCGACCAGGACGCGGCCGAGATCCTCGCGAAGGAAGCCATCGACGCGGTCATCGACCTCGAGAACATGGGCCTGCCCTTCAACCGCACGCCCGAGGGCAAGATCGACCAGCGCCGGTTCGGCGGGCACACCCGCGACCACGGCAAGGCCCCGGTCCGCCGTGCCTGCTACGCCGCGGACCGCACCGGCCACATGATCCTGCAGACGCTGTTCCAGAACTGCGTGAAGCTCGGCGTCAACTTCTTCAACGAGTTCTACGCGCTCGACCTCATCATGGTCGACGTGGTCGGCGACGACGGTGTCACGCGCAAGCAGCCGGCCGGCGTCGTCGCGTTCGAGCTGTCCACCGGCGAGCTGCACGTCTTCCACGCCAAGGCGATGATCTTCGCCACCGGCGGGTTCGGCAAGATGTTCAAGACCACCTCGAACGCGCACACCCTGACCGGCGACGGCGTCGGCATCGTGTGGCGCACGGGACTGCCGCTCGAGGACATGGAGTTCTTCCAGTTCCACCCGACCGGGCTGGCCGGGCTGGGCATCCTGCTGACCGAAGGCGCCCGCGGCGAGGGCGCGATCCTGCGCAACGCCTCGGGCGAGCGGTTCATGGAGCGCTACGCCCCGACCATCAAGGACCTCGCCCCGCGTGACATCGTCGCTCGCTGCATGGTGCAGGAAGTGGCAGAGGGCCGTGGTGCCGGGCCGAACAAGGACTACGTGCTGCTCGACTGCACGCACCTGGGCGCCGAGGTGCTCGAGACGAAGCTGCCGGACATCACCGAGTTCGCGCGCACCTACCTGGGCGTCGACCCGGTCGTCGAGCCCGTGCCCGTCATGCCGACCGCGCACTACGCGATGGGCGGCATCCCGACGAACGTCCGCGCCGAGGTGCTCTCCGACAACGACTCCGTCGTGCCGGGCATGTACGCCGCCGGTGAGTGCGCCTGCGTCTCGGTGCACGGCTCGAACCGTCTGGGCACGAACTCGCTGCTCGACATCAACGTGTTCGGCAAGCGCTCGGGCAACAACGCCGCCGAGTGGGTGCAGACCGCCGAGTTCCTGCCGCTGCCGGAGGACCCCGCGGCGAACGTCCGCGGCATGCTCGAGCAGCTCCGTGCGTCCACCGGGACCGAGAAGGTGGCGCTCCTCCGCAAGGAGCTGCAGGAGGAGATGGACAAGAACGCGCAGGTGTTCCGCACCGACGAGTCCCTCGCCCGCGTCACCGAGACCATCCACACGCTGCGTCAGCGCTTCACGCAGGTCGCCGTGCAGGACAAGGGCAAGCGGTTCAACACCGACCTGCTCGAAGCCGTCGAGCTCGGGTTCCTGCTCGACCTCGCCGAGGTGGTCGTCTACTCCGCCCGGAACCGCAAGGAGTCCCGCGGCGGTCACATGCGCGACGACTACCCCAAGCGCGACGACGAGAACTACATGCAGCACACCATGGCCTACCTGACGGGCGACCCGCACTCGTCCCTGGCCGACGACCACATCACGCTCGACTGGAAGCCCGTCGTCGTGACGCGGTACGAGCCGATGGAGAGGAAGTACTGATGACCGACACCCTGGTCTCCGACGCCCCCCGTACCGACACCGTGCAGGCGGCCCCTCCCGGATCGTTCCCCGTGACGATCATCGTCCGGCGCTTCGACCCGGACGTCGACGACGAGCCGCGCTGGCAGGACTTCGACGTCATGATGCTGCCGACCGACCGCATCCTCGACGCCCTGCACCAGATCAAGTGGGAACAGGACGGGTCCCTGACCTTCCGGCGCTCCTGCGCGCACGGAGTGTGCGGCTCCGACGCGATGCGCATCAACGGGCGCAACCGTCTGGCGTGCAAGACGCTGATCAAGGACCTCGACGTGTCGAAGCCGATCTACGTCGAGGCGATCAAGGGCCTGCCGCTCGAGAAGGACCTCATCGTCGACATGGAGCCGTTCTTCAAGTCGTTCCGCGAGGTCCAGCCGTTCCTGCAGGCGAACTCGACGCCGGAGAAGGGCAAGGAGCGCGTGCAGTCCGTCGCCGACCGTGCCCGCTTCGACGACACCACGAAGTGCATCCTCTGCGCCGCGTGCACGTCCTCCTGCCCGGTGTTCTGGACCGACGGTCAGTACTTCGGCCCGGCCGCGATCGTCAACGCGCACCGGTTCATCTTCGACTCGCGCGACGACGCCGCCGACGTGCGCCTCGACATCCTCAACGACAAGGAAGGCGTGTGGCGCTGCCGCACGACCTTCAACTGCACCGACGCCTGCCCCCGTGGCATCCAGGTCACCAAGGCGATCTCGGAGGTCAAGCAGGCCGTCATGCGAGGTCGGGCATAGGTCGCACCGGTAGGCTCCGGCACATGACGTTCGCGGACACGCGCCCCATCCTCGACCAGCTCGGATACACGATCCGGTACGTGCAGCTCCCCGGGGAGACCCTGCACGAACCGCCGGTTGAAGGAGCTCTCCGCATCGTGCCCGCCGACGGCACGGACAGCTTCGCGCTCGAGGTCGTCGACTACGGCACCGCCCGACGCCTGGCGACGGTGCGTGGCGAGGACGACGCGGTCGAGATGCTCCGCCGCTTCCTGAACCGGCCGTTCCCGGCGCCGCGTGACCTCCCCCGTCACGAGCTCGACGGGCTGCGGGACCGTGCCGCCTCGACGTACCCGCAGCTCGCACAGCAGGTCTCCCAGGCGGGCCCGGACGGCCTGACGATCCAGATCCCCGCTGGGGTGCCGGTCGACCGGGTCGGCGGGCCGGACGGCTACCTGCTGCACCCGCTCGACACCCCGATGCCGGCACGCTCCCTGCCGCCGCACGTCGCCGCTGCCCCCGAGGTGCACCGCTACGTCGTCGACCGCCCCTTCCTGGTGTCGGTCCGCTTCGTGCAGCCGTGGTTCGACCAGCCCGGTGGGGCCCTGCGTTTCCAGATCGCCGACGCCACCACGACCATCCGTGACCTGGTGGTCGACGGCGCGCTGGTCCGCGTCCGCGCCGTCTGATCGGTCGCACGGAACGACCCGCTCCAAGGAACGACCCGCCCAGCGACGACGAAGGGCCCCGGCACACGCCGGGGCCCTTCGTCGTCGGTCGGTCGTTCAGCCGAGGTCGGGACGGTCGAACCGCTGCCCCTCCGGCTTCGAGCCCATCAGCGCGAAGACGAGCAGGATGATCGCGCCGACGAACGGGATCAGTCCGAGGAAGTAGAACGGTCCCGGCAGGTTGGCGTCGTGCAGGCGCCGCCAGTACAGCGCCAGGCTCGGCACCAGGATCGCGAGGCCCCACAGCGCGATGAGGATCCCCGCGATGACGTAGAGCACCGACGGCGACGTCATCACCGCGGTCTCGGCGTAGCCGTTCGACACGGACTGGTAGCTGGACGTCGCAGCGCCGATGCCGAAGATGGTGTACAGCACCGCGAGCACGACGAAGTTCGTCAGCGCCCACCACCAGAACTCGCTGCGGCTGGCACGTCCGTCGAAGCGTGCGTACTTCTTGAAGAACCGCTTGACGGCGTTCGGCAGCGCGATGCCGTACCACGGTGCCCACAGCGGCGGCTCGCCACCGGGCCCGGTCGGTGCCGGAGCGCCGTACTGCGGCGTGTGCCCCTGCCCCGGCTGGGCGTACGGGTTCGGCTGGCCGGCGGGCT
>NZ_MJGI01000007.1:84370-141685 GCF_001864835.1 Curtobacterium sp. MCBA15_001
GGCGGGCTGCTGGCCGTACGGCTTCGGCTGCCCGTACGGGTCCTGCGGCGGGTTCTGGTCGGTCACGGTTCCCCCTGGGGTCTGAGTGGTCGTCAGGGCGATTCAACCAGAACCCCGGTCGTCCGGATCGCGCGACCGCTACCCCCGATCGGGACGGTCGAACCGCTGCCCCTCGGCGCGCGAGCCCTGGAGCGTCATGATGAACAGCACGATCCAGCCGATGAGGGGGATCACGCCGATGATCCACCACCAGCCGCTGTGCCCGGCATCGTGCAGGCGGCGCATGAGCAGCGCGATCGACGGCAGCAGGATCGCCAGCCCCCACAGGAAGGCCGGCAGCGTGGCGACGAAGTTGTCCGAACTGGCCCGGACACCGAAGTAGCCGGTGCTGGTCGAGGTCACGGTGGTGCCCGTCGCGCCCGCGAGGAGACCGTCGAGGATGTTCACGACGATGCTCGCCAGGAACGCCCAGAGGATCCACCACCAGAACTCGCTCCGGCTCGCGCGGCCGTCGAAGCGGACGTACTTCTTCCAGAAGCGCCCGAAGGCCTTCGGGAACGAGATGCCGTACCAGGGTGCCCAGAGCGGAGGCTCTCCCCCCTTGCCCACCGGCGCCGGCGAGCCGTACTGCGGCGCACCCCCGGGCTGCTGGCCGTACGGGTTCGGTTGCGGGTACTGATCGGTCACGGGTCCCCCTGGGAGTCGAGTGGTGCTCGCTCCGAGTCAACCAGAAGCGCGCGTCTCAGGGCAGGAGTGCCAGCTTGCCGCCCGGGTGCCCCGACTCCAGCAGCTCCGCCGCCTGCCGCGCCTCAGACAGAAGGAAGGTCCGTGCGACCGGCACCTGGAGCGCCCCGTCGGCCGCCAGGTCGATGAGCCGCTGTCGGACCGAGTCGCGGAACGCCTTGCTCTCGGGCTGCGCTCCCCCGACCATCGGGACGCCCTCGGCCGCAGCGCGCCGCTGCGCCGCGATCGTCACGATGCGGCTGCGGTCGGCCACGAGCGCCAACGAGACGTCGACGGCCTCGTCGGTCCCGACGCAGTCGACGGCCACGTCGATCCCGCCCGGTGCGAGGTCACGCAGACGTGCCTCCAGGCCGTCGCCGTAGGCGATCCACTCGCCGCCGAAGCGGCGCACGGTCTCCGCGCTGCCTGCCGACGCCGTCCCGATCACGCGCGCGCCGACCAGGCGGAGCTGTTGCAGCACGCTCACACCGACCGCCCCGGAAGCGCCGTGCACCAGCACGGTGTCCCGTCCGGAGGCCCGGGTCACGCGGATCACGTCGGCGGCGGTCGTGCCCGCCAGCAGCAGGTTCGCCGCCTCGGGGAACCCGAGCGACGCCGGCTTGGCGAACACGTCCGCGGCCGGCACGGTCAGCTCCTCGGTCCAGCCGCCCTGCACCCGGAACGCGAGGACCGCGTCACCGACGGAACCGCCGCCCGACGCGATGGTCGTGTCGGGCCCGATCGCGCTGATCACGCCGGCCACCTCGTACCCGATGGCGATCGGGTACGCGTCCGCGTCGGCGGCCCGCGTGTGCTTGGTGTCGGCAGGGTTCATCCCGGCGGCACGCACCGCGATCGTGACCTCGCCGGGCCCGGGCGCCGGCACGTCCACGTCGACGGACTCCAGGACCTCGCTGCCACCGGGACGGGGTGCCACCCACTGCTTCGTCATGCACCGGACGCTACGCCTCGACGCAGTACTGTCGGCTGCGTGCCGTCCCCCGAGCGCTCCCCCGACCCGACCGCCCTCGGCACGCCGTTCGCCGCCGTCGTCGTGAACCCGTCCGGCATCGACGTCCGGGTGCTCCGGGCGGCCGTGACCACCGAGCAGGAGTCGTCCGGCTGGGCCGACACCCGCTGGTTCGAGACCGACCGTGACGACGACGGTCGGGCCGCGGCGCGGGCAGCCGGCGCCAGTGGCGCCGCCGTGGTGCTCGTCGCCGGTGGTGACGGGACGCTCCGGGTCGCCGCCGAGGAACTGCACGAGACCGGCATCCCGATCGCGCTCGTCCCGACCGGCACCGGGAACCTGTACGCCCGGAACCTCGGGCTGCGCCTGAACGACGTGACCGGTGCCGTCCGACGGGCCTTCCACGGCACGGACCGCCCGGTCGACATCGCCTTCGCCGACCTCACCACCGCCGAGGGTGTCACCACCCGCCACGCGTTCCTGGTGATGGCGGGCATCGGGCTCGACGCGAGCATGGCCGCGAACACGAACGCCCGGGCCAAGAAGTGGTTCGGCTGGGTCGCCTACTCGGACCCGATCGCCCGGTCGGTCATCGGGAACCGACGCATCGAGCTGCGGTACCGCCTGGACGACGCCCCGGAACGGAGCATGCGCGCCCACACCGTCATCGTCGGCAACTGCGGGACGCTCACGGCCGGGGTGCTCCTGTTGCCGGCTGCCCGGCCCGACGACGGCGTCCTGGACGCGGTGGCGTTCCGCCCGGACGGGGCGCTCGGCTGGACCAAGGTCGGGTACGGACTGTCGATGAACCGCTTCCACCACCGGACCCGCTTCGGCCGGCTGCTCGCCTGGTTCCTGCCGAAGTCCCGCGCGCTCGGCTACACGACCGCCCGGCGACTCCAGGTGACGCTCGACGAACCGCAGCAGGTACAGCTCGACGGTGACCCGTTCGGCACGGTCGTCGGGACGGTGCTCACCGTCCGCCACGGCGGCCTGACACTGCGCGGCGCATGACGGGAGGCCCGGTGCCAGCTGGCACCGGGCCTCCAGTCAGTCACGTGGTGACGCTACGAGCGCGCGGACCGCACCCGGTCGGTGAGCGCAGCGTGCAGCGGGTGCTGTGCGTCGAGGCCGGTGATCTCGGTCGCGACGTCGGCGTCGCTCCGCTCCGAGGTCAGCAGCGCCTGCAGTTCCACGCTCTGCTCGTCGTCCGGGACGTCGAAGCGCAGCGCCGCGCCCATGGCGTCGAGCAGGGCGACCGGTTCGGTCCCGTCCTCGGCCAGCGCGGCCGCGGGCGAGACGAAGCGCTCGTCACGCGACAGCTTGCGGAGCGGCTGCCGGCCCACGCGGGTCACCGTGTCGGGCAGGTGCACGTTCTCGAACCGGGCGATGATCGCCTGGACGTACGCACGGTGCACCTCGGGGTCCAGCTCGTGCCGACGGACCAGCAGGTCGCTCGTCTCGGCGAGCACCGACTCGAGCTCGGACCGGACCGCGGGGATCGCGATCGCGTCGGAGATCTTGTCCGCCCCCGCGAGGAACCCGTGGTACGCAACCGTGGCGTGTCCGGTGTTGACCGTGAAGAGCTTGCGCTCGATCGATGCGGCCAGCCCGTCGACGTAGTGCGCGCCGGGGATCTCCGGCTCGTTGCCGCCGAACGGGGTGCGGTCGATGGCCCACTCGAAGTAGGTCTCGACGGTGACGTCGAGCCCGCCGTCCGCGGCCTGGGCCGGGACGATGCGGTCGACCGCCGTGTTCGCGAAGACCGCGGTGGCGAGCGCCCGGTCGCGCACGTCGCTCGGCAGGGCGTCGACGATGAACTCGCGCAGCCGGTCGGTCGCGTTGAGGGCGTTCTCGCAGGCCATCACGGCGATCGGGGCGGCCGACGGGTCGCGCTGCTGGAGCGCCTTCGCGATGACCGGCGCGATGAACTTCAGGACGTTCGGCCCGACGGCGCAGGTGACGACCTCAGCGGTCGCGATCGCGTCGACGACGGCCTGCTCGTCCTGGGCGCTGTTGAGCGCGCGGAACCCGGTGACCTCGTGGTCCTGGGCACCAGCGCCGACCTCGTGCACGGTGTACGAATCGGCGGCGGCCAGCGCGTCGATGAGCGGGGCGGCGACGTCGGCGAAGACGACCTCGTAGCCGGCCTGGTGCAGCAGGAGTCCGACGAAACCGCGGCCGATGTTGCCGGCGCCGAAGTGGACGGCGGTGCGGTGCGCGGAGCTCACTCGTTGACCTCGCCCAGGATCGCCAGGATGCTCGCGGTGTCCGGCGCCTCGGTCAGCTTGGCGACCTCGTCCTCGTCGGAGAACACGATCGCGATCTTGGACAGGATGTCGAGGTGCTCGTTGTTGACGCCGGCGATGCCGACGACGAAGCGGACCTCGTTGCCGTCCCAGTCGATCGGCGACGCGTAGCGGATGAACGACAGGGCCGAGGACTTGATGGCGTCCTTGGCGTCGTTGGTGCCGTGCGGGATCGCGAGGAAGTTGCCCATGTACGTCGAGACGCTCTTCTCACGCTCGAGCATCGCCGGGTAGTACTCGGCCGTGACCGCGCCCGCCGCCTCGAGGATCTCGGCGGCCTCCTTCATCGCCTCCGACTTGGTCGGGGCGGTGTCCTCGGTGTGGATCCGGATCTGGCTCTCCTGCAGGACGGGCATGCGGTGTTCTCCTTGCTTCGTTGTCGTGCACGTCGTGGACGTGTGCGTCCGGGACGTGGTGGAGGGGACGGGCCGTGGCCCGTCCCCTCCGATACTGCACTTGCTTACTGGTTCTTGAGCTGCTCGACGACCTGGTCGTACTGCGGCGCGTTCATGAAGTTGCCGACCGACACGTGCTGCGCGTTCGGGTTCTTCTGCTTGGCGCGGTCGGTGAGCTCCTCCTGCGTGATGATGAGGTCCTCGGTGCCGTCGAGGTTCGCGATCGCCTTGTTGACGACCGTCACGCCCTCGATGCCAGCCTTCTTGACCTTGTTGCGCAGGACACTGGCGCCCATCGCGCTCGATCCCATGCCGGCGTCGCAGGCGAACACGACGTGCTCGACCCGGGTCGCCGTCGCGGTGCCGGTACCGACGCCACCGAAGGCGGCCTCGGTCTCCTCGTCGGTGCGGGGGGCGGTGTTGCCCAGGAGCCCGGCGGTCGCGGCGTTGACGTCGCGGCCCTTGTTCGCCTGGAGCTTGGCCATCGCGGCGGTCATGTCGCCACCGCCGTTCGCCAGGTCACGCTTGCGGCTCGCCAGGAGGAAGAACGACGCCACCGCGAAGGTCACACCGGCCGACAGGATGACGGACAGGATGACGCCGACGTAGCTGTCACGGGAGGTGTTGAACAGGACCGCGAGGATCGATCCCGGAGACGCCGGGGCGGTCAGACCGGAGTTGAAGATCACGTTGGTCAGGACGCCCGTGCCACCGCCGAGGATGACGGCGATGAACAGGACCGGCTTCTGCAGCACGTACGGGAAGTAGATCTCGTGGATGCCACCGAAGAACTGGATGATGATCGCGCCGGGGGCGGTCGAGCGGGCGATGCCGACACCGAAGAAGGTGAAGGCGAGCAGGATGCCCAGGCCGGGGCCGGGGTTCGCCTCGAGCAGGAACAGGATGCTCTTGCCGGACTCCTTGACCTGCTGTGCGCCGAGCTGGTCTAGCACACCGTGGTTGATGGCGTTGTTGAGGAAGAACACCTTCGCCGGCTCGATGAAGACGCTCGCGAGGGGCAGCAGGGAGTGGTTGATCAGGAACTCCACGGCGGACCCGAGCGCGAGGGCGATGCCCGTGAAGAGCTTGGAGAGCCAGAAGAACCCGGCCATGAACAACCCGAACCCGAGGATGCCCGCGGCGTAGTTGTTCACGAGCATCTCAAAGCCCGGCTTGATCTTGCCGTCCCACAGACGGTCGACCTGCTTGATGATGTACGCGCCGAGCGGGCCGCAGATCATGGCACCGAGGATCATGGTCGTGTCCGAACCCAGGATCACACCCATGGCGAAGATCGAGCCGACGACCGCACCGCGGATGTCGTAGACCATCCGGCCGCCCTGGATCGCGATCGCGAGCGGGATGAGGTAGGTCAGGATCGGACCGACGACGCCGACGACGCTGCCGTCCTTCGACCCGCCGAGGGCGGCGACCGGCGTCCACCCGGTGGGGATGAAGAACGCGGTGATGATGCCCCACGCGATGAAGATCGCGATGTTCGGCATGACCATGCCGGACAGGAACGTGCCGAACTTCTGGACGCGGACACGCCCCTGCCCCCGCGCGGGGGCGCCTTGCGATGCAACGGACGACGTTGTCATGTGCGGTGACTTTCTGTGTGGTGGAACTGCTGCGTGGAGGGTGTGACGGGTGTGGAGCGCGGGCTAGACGGCGTGCGCGGCCGCAGCGGCGGACTTGGCAGCCGCCGCCGTGGACGCGGCGAGTGCCGCCCGGGCCATCTCGCGGGCCTGTTCGAGCGTGTGCTTGCCGAGCTCGGCGCGCACGTCGGCCAGGGCCGCGGGGGTCATGGAGAGGGTCGTGGCGCCGAGGCCGACCAGGACGACGGCGAGCAGCGGGTCGGCCGCGGCCTCGCCGCAGATCCCGACGCCTTTGCCGGCGTCCGCACCGGCGCTGCCGAGCTGCGCGACCAGGCGCAGGACGGCAGGGTGCCACGGGTCCTGGTAGGACGCGACGGTGCCGAGCATCCGGTCGGCGGCCATCGTGTACTGGGTCAGGTCGTTCGTGCCGATCGACACGAAGTCGGCGGACTGCAGGACCTGCTCGGCCATCAACGCGAGCGAGGGGACCTCGGCCATCACGCCGGCGGTGCGGATGCCGAGCTCGCGGGCCAGGTCGACGAAGTACTCGGTCTCCTCGGCGTCGGCGACCATCGGGGCCATCACCCAGAGGTCGGCCTCGGTCTCGGCGTCGGCCTGTGCGAGCGCGGTGAGCTGGTCGCGGAGCACCTCGGGGTGGTTCCGGAGTGCACGGAGACCGCGACGGCCGAGCGCCGGGTTCTCCTCGTCCTTGTCGGTGAGGAACGGCAGCGGCTTGTCGGCACCGGCGTCGAGCGCACGGACGACGACCTTCTTGCCCGGGAACGCGGTGAGGAGCTGCCTGTAGGACTCCTGCTGCTCCGCGACGGTCGGCGCCTTCGGCGAGTCGAGGAAGAGGAACTCGGTGCGGAAGAGCCCCACGCCCTCCGCACCGAGAGCGACGGCACCGGCGGCGTCGGCGGGGCTGCCGAGGTTCGCCAGGAGCGGCACGGTGTGGCCGTCCGACAGCGCACCGGCGGTGAGCGGTGCGGCTGCGGCGGCCAGGCGGTCGGCGATGCGCTGGTCGACGTCGGCGACCAGGTCGGCCGAGGGGTCGGTCACGACGGTGCCGGCGGCGGCGTCGACGACGACGTGGGTGCCGTCGGACAGGTCGTCCGCACCGGTCACGCCGACGATCGCGGTGATGCCCTTGGCACGGGCGAGGATCGCGGTGTGCGAGGTCGGGCCGCCGTCGCGGGTGACGAGTGCGAGCACCTTGTCGAGGTCGAGGAGCGCGGTGTCCGCCGGGGCGAGGTCGCGGGCGACGAGCACGAAGGGCGTGTCCGACTCGGGCACACCGGGTGCGTGCACGCCGCGGAGCTTGGCGATGATGCGCTGGGCGACGTCGTCGAGGTCGGCCGCACGCTCCCCCATGTAGCCGCCCATCGAGACGAGCAGGTCGCGGAACTGCGCGAACGCCTCGTACACCGCGCGCTCGGGGTTGGTGCCGCCGTCGATGCGGGCGTGCACGTCGTCGAGCAGCGTCGGGTCCTGCGCCATGAGGGCCTGCGCCTCGAGCACGGCCTGGGCGTCGCCGCCGGCGAGCTGTCCGCGCTTGTTGAGGTCCTCGGCGACCGCGGCGAGCGCGGCGTGCACGGCCTGCTTCGCGTCGTCCGCCGATCCCTCGAGTGCCGCCGTCGACGGTTCGCCGAGCGGGTCCGCCATCCGGAGCACGGGGCCGTGGGCGACGCCACGGCCGACGCCGGTTCCGAGCAGTTCGGGCATTCGAGACTCCTTCATCTCACGTGCGGGGCGGTGGGCCGGCAGCGGTGGGGCAGGTGGGGCAGATGCGGTGTTCCCGGTGTGCCCGCGGGTGACGGAGCACACCGCCGAACGGACCACGCCCGTGCGGCTTGGCAGCACCATACATCGATCAGCGTTGACAAACAAACACATCCGGGGATAAAAATGCAGAAACAGATGCCCGTTTGCGTCTGGAGGATGAACCGGTCCGGCGCGTTCCATCGTGATCGTGCCCGGTCATGTCCGTTCCGATCCGAACCCGACAACGAGGTCCGATGTACGCACCAGAGCGCCACCAGCGCATCGTCGAACAGGCGCGCGCGCACGGCCGGGTCGACGTGAAGGACCTCGCCGAGCTGCTCGCGGTCACCCCGGAGACGATCCGCCGCGACCTCACGTCGCTCGAGCGTCGCGGCCTCGTGCGGCGGGCGCACGGCGGCGCGATCCCCGTCGAGCGCATCACCCTGCACCCGGGCGTCGGGGACCGGGGCGGGATCAACCAGGCCGAGAAGATGGTCATGGCCGAGGCCGCGCTCGAGGAGCTCCCGGAGAACGGCTCGGTGATGATCGACGCCGGCACCTCGACGATCTGCCTGGCCGAGATGCTGCCGACCGACCGGGGGCTGACGGTCGTCACGCACTCGCTCCCCGTCGCGATGGCCGTGGCCAACCGCGCGGGCATCGACCTGCACCTGCTCGGCGGCAACATCCGGAGCGACTCGCTCGCGGGCGTCGGCACGTGGACGCACCAGCTCATCGGGATGGTCAGCGTCGACGTGGCGTTCATCAGCATCAACGGCATCACTCCCGAGCGCGGCCTGACGACGCACAACATGGCCGAGGCCGCCGTGAAGTCCGCGATGATCAAGGCCGCCCGCCGGAGCATCCTGCTGGCCGACCACACCAAGTTCGGGCGCGAGGAGTTCGGCCGCGTCGCCCCGCTCGCCGCCATCGACACGATCATCACCGATCCCGGGGTCAACCTCGACCTGGTCCGCGAGGTCGAGGCCGCCGGCACCGAGGTCTTCTGGCCCGGACGCACCTGACCGGCCGGACGCACCTGACCGGCACCCCGGTCCCATCCACCGCGCGCTCGCTACCATGAGCGCTCCACCCATCGACGAGGAGTCCATCGATGTCCGAAGCCACCCGTACCGTCACCGTCGCCAGCGGATCCGGCCTGCACGCCCGTCCGGCGTCGCTGTTCGTCCAGACCGTCACCGCGTCCGGCCACCAGGTCACCATCGCCAAGGGCGAAAAGTCCGCCAACGCGGGCAGCATCCTGGGCCTGCTCGGCCTGGGCGTCGAGAACGGCGACGAGGTCACCCTCACGGTGACCGGCGACGATGCCGAGAGCACTGCGGACAGCCTGGTCGAGTTCCTGAAGACGGACCACGACGCGGCCTGACGCGCGCCCGTCGCGACCACGTCCGGACGGGAGGCCCGGTGCCAGCAGGCACCGGGCCTCCTGTCTGCGCGCGCTCGCGTCCACAGCCGTGCGCCGATGCGTCGCACCCCGCCGATAAGGTGGTCGGCATGACTCGCCTGCGCCTCGCATCCGTCAACGTGAACGGCGTCCGCGCCGCCTTCCGCAAGGGCATGGGCGACTGGCTGGCGACGCGCGACGTCGACGTGCTCGCCCTGCAAGAGGTTCGCGCGTCGACCGACGACCTCACCGCGCTGCTCGGCGACGAGTGGGACGTCGTGCACGACCCCGCGTCGGCGAAGGGCCGGGCCGGGGTCGCGATCGCGTCGCGCCACCGGGCGCACGTCCACCGCGTCGAGCTCGGTCCGTCGGAGTTCGACTCCGCCGGGCGGTGGCTCGAAGCCGACTACGAGATCGGCGGCACGCTCGTGACCGTCGTCTCGACGTACGTGCACTCGGGCGAGGTCGGCACCGACAAGCAGGACGAGAAGTGGAAGTTCCTCGACGCGATGACCGAGCGGCTGCCCGCCGTCCGAGCGCACAACCCGCTCGCGGTCGTCGTCGGTGACCTCAACGTCGGCCACGACGAACGGGACATCAAGAACTGGAAGGGCAACGTCAAGCGCGCCGGGTTCCTGCCGCAGGAGCGCGCGTACTTCAGCCGCTTCTTCGGCGCCGAGGGGACGCCGGTGCAGGGCGCCGACGGCTCGACGGGTCCGGGGCTCGGGTGGGTCGACGTGGGGCGGCAGCAGGCTGGCGACGTGGACGGGCCGTACACGTGGTGGTCCTGGCGTGGTCAGGCGTTCGACAACGACTCCGGCTGGCGCATCGACTACCAGATGGCCACGCCCGAGCTCGCCGCCAAGGTCGACGCGTACACGGTCGACCGGGCAGCCGCGTACGACCAGCGATGGTCCGACCACGCCCCCGTGGTCGTCGACTACGCGCTCTGACCCCTCACCACTCCCGGCAGTACAGGACCAGCACCATGACCAAGACCCGCATCTTCTCGGGCATCCAGCCGTCGGCCGGCTCGCTCCACCTCGGCAACTACATCGGCGCGCTCATGCAGTGGCGGGACCTGCAGGACGAGCACGACGCGATCTACTGCGTCGTCGACATGCACGCGATCACGTCCCCGCAGGACCCGGCGGAGCTCCGCGCGAGCACCCGGGCGACCGCGGCGCAGTACATCGCCTCGGGCATCGACCCGTCGAAGTCGACGCTGTTCGTCCAGTCGCACGTGCCCGCGCACGCCGAGCTCGCGTGGGTGCTCAACACCCTGACCGGCTTCGGCGAGGCCAGCCGGATGACCCAGTTCAAGGACAAGTCGGCTCGGCAGGGCGCCGAGGCGGCCTCGGTGGGCCTGTTCACCTACCCGGTCCTGATGGCCGCGGACATCCTGCTGTACGACACCGCCGTGGTGCCCGTCGGCGACGACCAGCGGCAGCACGTCGAACTGACCCGCGACCTGGCGAACCGCTTCAACTCGCGCTTCGGCGACACGTTCGTCGTCCCGACGGCGCAGATCGGGTCCGAGACGGCACGGATCTACGACCTGCAGGACCCGACGAGCAAGATGAGCAAGTCCGCGGCGTCGGACAACGGTCTCATCCGGCTGCTCGACGAACCCGGGCGCACCGCGAAGAAGATCCGGTCGGCGGTCACCGACACCGAGCGCGAGATCCGGGCAGACCGCACCGCCAAGCCCGGCGTGACGAACCTGCTCGCGATCCTGTCCGCGTTCACCCGGACGCCCGTCGCCGCGCTCGAGGCGTCGTTCGCCGGCAAGGGCTACGGCGACCTGAAGGGCGCGGTCGCCGACGCGGTCGTGGCCGAGCTCGAGCCGGTCCGGGCGCGCACGCTCGAACTGCTCGACGACCCGGCCGAGCTCGACCGGCTGCTGGCCGTCGGGGCCGACCGTGCCGCCGCCATCGCCGAGGACACCCTCGCGCGGGTGTACGACCGCATCGGCTTCGTGCCCCGCGGTCGTCGCTGACGTGCTCCCCGTCACGCTGCGGTCCGACCGGGTCCTGCTCGAGGTCCCGACCCGCGCCGACACCGTCGCCATCACCGAGGGCTGCCAGGACCCCGAGGTGATCCGCTGGACGACCATCCCGACGCCGTACCGCCCGCAGGACGCCGCTGCGTTCGTCGACGCGCTCGTCGGTCCCGCCTGGGCGTCGGACCGCGAGTACACCTGGGCGATCCGGCAGCCCGGCTCGACCTGGCTCGACGGCGTCATCTCCTACCGGACCGCGCGTCGCGACCTCGGGTTCTGGCTCGCGCCGTCCGCGCGGGGCAAGGGGCTGGTCCACGACGCCGTGCGCATGGTCGCGGACTGGGCCTTCGAGCGCGGTGCGCCCGACGTGTCCTGGGAGTGCTACCTCGGCAACACCGCCTCGGCGGCCGTCGCGCGCCGTGCGGGGTTCTCCTACACCGGGACCGGCGAGGCGAACATCCCGAACCGCGACGGCTCCCCCACCACCGCCTGGAAGGGCCTGCTGCGCGCGGACGGCACCCCGGCCTCCGACCTGTCCTGGCCGGACGCGTCCTACGCCCCGGGCACGGCCCCCGAGGGCACCCCCGGGTCCGCAGCGTCCGCCGGTAGTCTCGGTCCGTGAACGAGCACGTGTCGGCGGCGGTCTCCCCGGCCGAGGTCCGCGCCATGCACCGAGCCCTCGAGGTCGCAGCCCGCGGCCCCGCCGTCGGTGACCACGCCCGCGTCGGCGCAGTGGTCCTCGACGCCGACGGCGAGCCGCTCGCCGAGGGGTGGCACCGCGGCGCGGGGACCCCGCACGCCGAGGTCGACGCGATGTCCCGCTGCACGCCCGAGCAGCTGCGCGGCGCGACGATCGTCGTGACCCTCGAACCCTGTGACCACACCGGTCGGACCGGACCGTGCTCGGTCGCGCTCATCGACGCCGGCATCGGGCGGGTCGTCTACGCGATCGACGACCCCGGCCCCGCGGTGCACGGCGGCGCCGATCGGCTCCGTGCCGCCGGCGTCGACGTCGTGTCGGGGGTGCTCGCCGACCAGGCGTCCGCGTTCCTGGAGCGCTGGCTGGTGTCCGTGCGACACGGCCGGCCGTGGGTGACGGTGAAGTGGGCGTCGAGTCTCGACGGTCGTGCTGCGGCTGCCGACGGCACGAGCAAGTGGATCACCGGCGCGGCCGCTCGGCAGCACGTCCACGAACAACGTGCCGCCCACGACGCGATCCTCGTCGGCACCGGCACCGTGCTGGCCGACGACGCCTCGCTCACCGCCCGGGGCGACGCCGGCGAACTCCTGCCCGACCAACCGCTGCCCGTCGTGGTGGGCGACCGCCCGGTCCCGGCCGACGCCGCGGTCCGACGCCACCCCCGCGGCCTGGTGCAGCTCCCCGGCCACGACCTGCACGCCGCGATGCAGACCCTCGCCGACCGAGGCGTCCGCACGGTCCTGGTCGAGGGCGGCCCGACGGTCGCGTCCGCCTGCATCGCCGCCGGCCTGGTCGACGAGGTCCTGGTCTACATCGCCCCGGTGCTGCTCGGCGGTGCGCATGTTGCACTGAGCGACATCGGCGTGGGAAGCATCAACCAACGTCTGCGGTTGGACGTACTATCGACCACCAGCCTCGGCCCCGACCTGCTGGTGCGTGCACGACCCGTCACGACCGCCCCCGGTGGGCGTCACGAGGACGGCGCAGCCGACGGGGCCCGTACCGACCGGAGCACCCCATGACCGACGCACTGACCTCCGCCACCCCGGGCAGTCCGGTCCAGTTCGAAGTCGCCACGAACGTCCCGACCACCCACGGCACCTTCGAGATGCGCGCCTACCGCGACCTGGTCACCGGCGCCGAGCACGTCGCGATCATCGGCACGACACCGGACGGCGCGGCTCCGACCGACGGCGCGCTGGTCCGCGTCCACTCCGAGTGCCTGACCGGCGAGGCGTTCGGGTCGCTGAAGTGCGAGTGCGGCCCGCAGCTCGACGCAGCGCTCGACACGATCGCTGCCGAGGGCGGCGTCGTGGTGTACCTCCGCGGACAAGAGGGCCGCGGCATCGGCTTGGTGAACAAGCTCAAGGCCTACCGCCTGCAAGAAGACGGCCTCGACACGCTCGACGCCAACCTGGCGCTCGGGCTGCCCGCCGACTCGCGGGCCTACGGCGGCGCCGCCGGCATCCTCGCCGACCTCGACATCCGCCGCGTGCGGCTGCTCTCGAACAACCCCGAGAAGCAGCGGCAGCTCGAGGAGCACGGCATCACGGTCGACGCGCTCGTGCCGCTCGTCGTCGGCATCTCGGTGCAGAACGCCGGGTACCTCGACACCAAGCGCGACCGGATGGGGCACCAGCTGCCCACGCACCTCGAGGCCGGCGCGCACCACTAGCGATCGGCGGGGCCGCTCCTGTCTCGGCGGATTCGCAGCTCCGCGACATCCGTCGTACACTGGTGACCCCGTCACGAGCGGCCCACCACCACCCGAACGCACCCGAACCGAGTCCCGCCCACCACGCGGAAGGGTCGGAGTCCGCCGTTCGCGCCGCCTCTCGCGTCGCCTGCCATCGCCGCAGCGCAACGTTCCTCGGAGTCCTCGCATGCCTGCCACCTCGGCCGCCCCCACGACCCCCGCACCTCCCGCGACGAACCCGCGCTCCCGCGTCGTCGTCGCCAGCCTCATCGGCACGTCGATCGAGTTCTACGACTTCTACGTCTACGCGACCGCAGCCGTCCTGGTCTTCCCCACGCTGTTCTTCCCGAACGAGGACCCGACCGCGTCGCAGCTGTCCTCGTTCGTGACGTTCGCGCTGGCGTTCTTCGCCCGCCCCGTCGGCTCCGTGCTGTTCGGCCACTTCGGTGACCGCATCGGCCGCAAGACCACCCTCGTCGCGTCACTGCTGGTGATGGGGACGGCGACGTTCCTGATCGGCTGCCTGCCGACGTTCGACACCATCGGGATCTGGGCTCCCGTCCTGCTCGCCGTGATGCGCTTCGCCCAGGGCGTCGGGCTCGGTGGCGAGTGGTCCGGCGCCGCCCTCCTGGCGACCGAGAACGCCCCGAAGGGCAAGCGCGGCGTCTTCGGCTCGATGCCGCAGCTCGGCGCCCCGATCGGGTTCCTGCTCGCCAACGGCCTGTTCATCGCGATCAACGCCGCGATGCCCGCCGGCGCCGACGGCACCCCGAACGCGGACTTCCAGGCGTGGGGCTGGCGCCTGCCGTTCCTGCTGTCGGCCGTGCTCGTGCTCGTGGGCCTGTACGTCCGCTTCCGCCTGGTGGAGTCGACGGTGTTCCGCGGCGTGCAGGAGTCCGGCACGGTCGCGAAGCTGCCGCTCGGCCGGGTGTTCCGCACCTCGTGGAAGGCGCTCATCGTCGGCACCTTCGGCATGGTCGCGACCTACGTGCTCTTCTACTTCATGACGACGTTCACGCTGTCGTACGGCACGACCGGGTCCACCGCCTCGGCCCTGGTCCCCAAGGTCGGTCTCGGGTACTCGCGCGGCGAGTTCCTCACCCTGCTCATGATCGGCGTCGTGTTCTTCGGCATCTTCACGCCGATCGCGGGGCTGCTGGCGGACCGCTTCGGTCGTCGCCGGACGCTCATCCCCACGACCGTCGGCATCGCGCTGTTCGGCCTGACGTTCCAGCTCTGGTTCGCCGCCTCGACCGGGCCGATCACCGTCGTGACGTTCCTCATCGTCGGCCTGTCGCTGATGGGGCTCACGTTCGGGCCGATGGGCGCGCTGCTGCCCGAGCTCTTCCCGACGAACGTCCGCTACACCGGCTCGGCGATCGCGTACAACGTCGCGTCGATCCTGGGCGCGTCCCTGGCGCCGACGATCGCGCTGGCGCTCTGGAAGCCGGACGGGAACATCTTCCTCGTCGGCCTGTACCTGACGATCGCCGCCGTGGTCACGCTCGTCGCGCTGCTCTTCATCCGCGAGACCCGCAGCAGCGACTTCGCCGACGCGGACACGCGCGCCTGACGCCGGAGTCCTGCTCGCCCGACTCGCGAAAGCGACAGTTCCCCGCCGATCGTCGGCGGGGAACTGTCGCTTTCGCGGTGGTGACGGGGTGCGCCAGCGGGGAACTGTCGCTTTCGCGATGGTGACGGGGTGGGCCAGCGGGGAACTGTCGCTTTCGGGATCGAGACCGGACCGCCTCCGGACGGGAGGCCCGGTGCCAGCTGGCACCGGGCCTCCCGTCCGTCTGGGCGCACGTTCGTCGCCGCCCGCGCGACAGAACCGCTGTCGTACGACGACGGGCGTGTCGTTCCGAGTCGGATGCCACGTGAGGACGCGACCCGCGCGACTGAACCGCTGTCATACGACAACGGAGACGTCGTTCCGAGTCGGATGCCCCCCCGCCCGTACGCCCGCCTGCATGTCAACTCAGGTTGACACTGTCAGTACGTCAATGTAGGTTGACACCCATGGACCGGCCGACGATCACGCACCTCGCCGCAGGGGCCTCGGGGGACGACCCGTTCTCCGCCCTGGCCAGCGTGCGGGAACTCCGACGCGAGCTCGACCGGACCGAGGAACTCGCTGCCCGCCGCGCGCGGAACGCCGGGGCGTCGTGGCAGGAGATCGCCACGCTGCTGGGCGTCAGCCGCCAGGCAGTGCACAAGAAGTACGGCAGAGACTAGGACACGATGAGCTCCCCCTTCGCCCGCCCGAAGAAGACCGACGGACCCCGCGCGACCTTCGGCCGTCTGCTGTCCTACCTGTTCGAGAACAAGCCCGCGATGGTGGTCATCATCGTGCTGAGTGTCCTCGGTGCGGGCGCCTCACTCGCGCAGCCGCTGCTGGTGAACCAGGTCGTCACCGCCGTGCAGCAGGGCAACACACTGAGCACGCTCGTGTGGCTGCTCGTCGGCCTGGTCATCGTCGCGGGTCTGCTCAACGGCATCCAGCACTTCCTGCTCCAGCGCGCGGGCGAGGGCGTCGTGCTGTCGACGCGCCGCAAGCTCATCGCGCGCATCCTCAACCTGCCGATCTCGGAGTTCGACACCCGCCGCACCGGCGACCTGGTGTCGCGCGTCGGCAGCGACACGACCCTGCTGCGCGCCGTGCTGACCCAGGGCCTCATCGAGTCCATCGGCGGCATGCTGACCTTCGTCGGGGCGATCATCGCGATGGCGATCATCGACCCGCTGCTGCTCGGGATCACCCTGGGCATCGTCGTCATCGCGATCGTGGTCGTCGGAGGCCTGAGCCGTCGGATCCGCATCGCCTCGAAGCGGGCGCAGGAGAAGGTCGGCGACCTGACGGCCGCGGTCGAGCGCGGCATCGGCGCCGTCCGCACCATCCGTGCCGCCGGCGCCACCGAGCGCGAGGTGCACGAAGTCGACAGCCACGCCACCGAGGCCTACCGCCGCGGTCTGGACATCGCGAAGATGTCCGCCTTCGTCGTCCCCGTCGCGAGCATCGTGATGCAGGTCGCGTTCATCGCCGTCCTCGGCGTCGGCGGCGCGCAGGTCGCGGCCGGCACGATCACGATCGCCACGCTGATCACGTTCATCCTGCTGCTGTTCATGATGATCATGCCGCTCGGCCAGGCGATGGGCGCAGCGGTCGCGGTGGCGCAGGCACTCGGTGCCCTCGGCCGGATCGAGGAGATCCTGCACCTGCCCACCGAGGACCAAGACGACGCCGCCGTCCGGCCCGCAGCGGCCATCGCCACCGACGACGCGATCTCCTTCGAGCACGTGTCGTTCCGCTACGCCGCCACGGCCGACGCGGCTGGCCCCGACGGTGCTGTTGCGTCGCAGAGCGCGGACCGGCCTGGAGGCCCCACTGACGGCTCCGACGCCGGTGACGCCGACCAGGTGGTGCTGCAGGACGTGTCGTTCCGCGTCCCGCGCGGCTCGCGTGTCGCCCTCGTGGGCCCCTCCGGCGCCGGGAAGTCGACCACCCTGGCCCTCATCGAGCGGTTCTACGACCCGACCGACGGGGTGATCCGCCTGGGCGGGATCGACGTCCGCGGGCTCGACCGTGACGAGCTCCGTGCCCAGATCGGCTACGTCGAACAGGATGCCCCGGTGCTGGCCGGCACGATCCGCGCGAACCTGCTGCTCGGCTCGCCGAACGCGTCCGAGTCGGACTGCGAGCGCGTGCTCGAGGCGGTCAACCTGGGCGACGTGCTGCACCGCGACCCGCGCGGCCTCGACGCGCAGGTCGGTGAAGACGGCGTGATGCTCTCGGGTGGTGAACGCCAGCGTCTGGCGATCGCCCGCACGCTGCTCGCCGCTCCCCCGATCCTGCTGCTCGACGAGTCGACGTCCTCGCTCGACGGCGTGAACGAGCAGAAGATGCGACTGGCGATCGATGCCGTGGCCGAGGACCGCACGCTGCTCGTCATCGCCCACCGGCTGTCCACCGTCGTGGACTCCGACGTCATCGTCGTGCTCGAACACGGACGCGTCGTCGGGGTCGGCACGCACTCAGAACTCGTCGAGTCCACACCGCTGTACCGCGACCTGGCGAAGCACCAGCTCCTGGTCTGACCCGACCCGAGCGGCGCCGGGTTCAGAGCTGGGCGCCGCCGGGACGGGCGATGCCCTCGTCCATGTCGCTGACGTCGACGTGCCCGCCGGCGTTCGCGATCTCGGCCAGTGCGGTGGCGCTCCGCTCGGGGTCGACACCGACGACCAGGTCGCGGAGGACGACGACGTCGAGGCCCGCACGCAGCCCGTCCTGCGCGGTGGCCCGGACGCAGTGGTCGGTGGCGATCCCGACGATGGCGATCTCGTGGACCTGCCGGTCGAACAGCACGTCGGCGAGGTCCTGCCCGGTGTCGGTGGTCCCCTCGAAGGCCGAGTACGCAGGCTCCCCCTGCCCCTTCATCACGTGCACGTCGATCGGCGCGGTGTCGAGGTCGGGGTGGTAGTCCGCACCGGGTGTGCCGGCGACGCAGTGCACCGGCCACGTGGTGGTGAAGTCGGGTCCGGCCGCGCCGGCGAAGTGACCGCCGTTGTCGCCATCGCCGTCGTGCCAGTCCCGCGAGCCCACGATCAGGTCGTACTCGTCGGCGTGCCGCCGCAGGAAGGCGGAGATGCGGCCCGCGAGGGCGTCCCCGCCCACGACACCGAGCGCACCGCCCTCGGTGAAGTCGTTCTGCACGTCCACGACGATGAGTGCCCGGGTCATGTGTCCATCCAACACCGCCGACCCGAGGGCACCGGGCGGGCCAGTTGCCGCGGGCCAGTTGCGGCGGGTCAGTTGCCTCGGGTCAGTTGCCGGAGAGCTTGTTCCCGCAGGAGTACGCGGCCGCGGTGACGGCGTCGAGCGCGGGCAGTGCTGCCGCGCGCGAGGAACCGATCGCGTAGAACGCGAACGTCAGCTTCGTGCCGTCGGCGGCGTCGATGTAGCCGCCGAGGGTGTTCGCGCTGTCGATCCACCCCGTCTTCGCGTGTACCTTGCCCCGGGCGACGGCGTTCGCCCCGGTGAAGCGGCTGGACAGCGTGCCCGACTGTCCGGCGACGGGCAGCGCCTGCGCCAGCGTGCCGAGGCCGTTCGCCCCGGCCGCGACCGGGACCATGAGGTGGGCGACGAAGTCCGGGGAGACGGCGTTGGCGGCGCTCTCGCCGGAGCCGTCCTTGATGACGATCCCCGACGGGTCGACGCCGTAGGTCGCCAACGCCTTCTGGTACACGCCGGTCAGGGACGCCGCGGACCCGTTCGCGCCGGACACCCGGGAGGAGATCCGCGCGAGCATCTCGGCGAGGGTGTTGTCGGAGTTCGGGATCATCTGCCCGATGAGCGTCGACACGGGCTGCGAGTCGACCTGGGCGATCGTGGTCTGGCTGGTGGTCGCTCGCTTGACGATCTGGGCGTTCCCCGCGCCGACGACCCCCGCGTTCGCGAGAGCGGAGCGGAACGCCGCACCGGCACGGCCGACCGGGTCCTCCGAGCGCGGTGAGGTCGCAGCGCCCGGGTTCGCACGGTCACCGTCGACCATGAGCGCCGTGACCTCGGGCTGGTACCCGATGGTGCGCTCGCTGACGGGCCACGTCGGGTCCCAGGCGTCGGCGTCGTCCCAGTAGGAGTCGTCGGTGACGATCGTCGTGACCGGGGTGTCGCCGAGCTTCGCCTTCACCTGGGCGGCGAGCTGCCCCAGCGTCGGTGCGCCCGGGTAGACGGTCGCCCCGCCGGCGGACAGCGTGGCATCGCCGTGTCCGACGATCGCGATCACGCCGTTGCCCTCGTCCGTGACGGTGGTCGGGATGGTGTGCCCGGCACCGAGCACTGCGAGGGCGGTGGCCGTCGTCAGGGTCTTCATCACACTGCCGGTCTGCGCGGCCGTGTCGCCCTTGCGCGAGAACAGCTGCTCCCCCGTCGTGGCGTTCATGACGTAGCCCTCGAATTCGCCGAGGCCGGCTGCGGACGCGGGCCCGGCGATCGAGCACGTCCGGATCGCACTCGGACCGGGAGCGTCGGCCGGCTTGGTCCGCGGCGCGACCGTCGGCGTCGGCGTCACGCTCGGGGAGGCCGTGGCGGACGCGGTGCCGCTGGATGCCGAAGCCGACGCTGCAGCGACCGGGGTGCTGGACGGCGAAGTCATCGCCGTGGCGACGGCGACCGCGCCGCCGGACCCAAGGACCAGGACCGCGGCCAGTCCCCCGACGGCCCACGGCACGGGCTTCCGCGCGATGGCCGCACGCAGACCCGCCAGTGCCCCGGACAGGCCCGTGGCCCCGGACACGCGCGCGGCACCCGGCAGGCGCGCCGCGCCGGGACGCTTCGTGGTCTCGGACGGACGCGTGGGCTCGGACGGACGGGTGGGGTCGGTCGGTTGCTCGGACATCGGGGACGATCCTACGGAACTGCGGCAGGAGCCTCCAGGCCGTCCCCCCGGATCGGTGGAGCGACGAGCGGTCTCAGCCGTCTGTGGAGGAGGTCCCGTCTGCCGCGTACCGGACGCCGACCTGTCGACGTGCCTCGTCCATGACCGCCATCACGGCGACCGTGCCGTCGGGCGTCATCGCACCGGTCCCGTGGTCGCCGGAGGCGATCATCGCCTCGAACGCCCGGACCTCGTGCGCGTAGCCGGTCAGCTCCTCGCGCCCGTCGAACTCCTCGACCACGGCGCCGTCGCGGTCGCGGATGCGCCACGTCGTCGGGGTGAACCAGGTGTGGTCGAGGTCGATCCGACCGTCCTCGCCGATGACCGAGGCCGTGTTCGGGCTGGCGAGGTCGAGCGCGAAGTGCAGCGTCGACTGAGCGCCGCCGTCGTGGGTGAGCACGATGCCCATCTGTGTGTCGACGCCCTGGTCGCTGAGGGTCCCGGCAGCGGCGACGCCCGTCACCGCGCCGAGGACGTCGACCGCGAACGACACCGGGTAGACGCCGAGGTCGAGGATCGCGCCACCGCCGAGCGCGGGGTCGTTGAGCCGGTGAGCGGGATCGCTCGGCAGCGCCTGGTGGTGCGTGGCCTCGACGAGCCGCGGACGACCGATGCGTCCCTCGGCGACCACCTGACGGATCATCGTCATCTGTGGCAGGAACCGGGTCCACATCGCCTCCATGACGGCGACCCCGCGCTCCCGGGCCGCGTCGAACACCCGCTCGGCCTCGGCAGCGGTGATCGTGAACGCCTTCTCGACCAGGACGTGCTTGCCGGCGGTGATCGCGAGCAGGGCGTCCTCGGCGTGCCGCGAGTGCGGCGTGGCGACGTAGACGGCGTCGACCTCCGGGTCCGCGACCAGGTCCTCGTAGCTGCCGTGCGCCCGCGGGACGCCGAACTCCGCCGCGAACGTGTCCGCACCCGTCTGCGTGCGGCTGCCCACCGCGACGAACTCCACCCCCGCCCGGACGCAGTCGCCGACGAAGGACCGGGCGATGCCGCCGGTCCCGATGACTCCCCATCGAACGGTCATGAGGCCTGTCTACCAGGCGGTCCTCCGCGGGCCGTCCTCCACAGGTCGGTCGGACAGACGACGTGTCCACAGCCACCGGGTCGGTCTGGACTTCACGGCCGATTGCCAGCTAGCGTGCTCGAACGGCCCTCGATCGGGGGTCGTCGACTGTCAGATCAGGAACCCCATGCGCCGTACTGCGTCCTCGTCCCGGTTGTCCTCAGCATCTCGTCTCCTCACCGTCGCCGCGGTCGGCACGGCGCTCGTGGTCACCTCGACGGTCGTGGGCGGTGCGTCCGCGTCGGCACACGGCTGGGCGCCACCCGGGCACGGGCACGACCCGGACGCGGGTCTGACGCCACGCACCTCCTTTACCATGGCTGCCGACGGGTCCTCCGGCGCGACGCAGGGCGGCGAAGGCATCCCGAACATCGACTCGGTCAAGAAGACGATCGCCACCTACTACGGCGACCCCGGCACGGGCATCGCGGACAAGACCGATTCGCCGTACATCCGTGAGATGCGCTCGATCGTCGACCAGCAGACCCGCCAGCTCCGGCAGGTCCACGACCGCGCTGTGCGCCGGGGTCAGAAACCCGCGATCGTGCTCGACGCCGACGACACCACCCTCTGGACCTACGACATGGAGGTCGCCGACATGCACTTCGTGTTCGACCCGGCCGAACAGGACGTCTGGGTCCAGGACCAGCGCTTCCCCGCCACGCCCTCCATGGTCGAGTTCGTCGACACCGCGTCGAGCATGGGCTTCACCGTGTTCGGGTTGACCGGCCGGAACGACGACCAGAAGGCCGCCACGCTGGCCAACCTGACCAAGGTCGGGTACCAGGGCTTCACGGCCGACCACTACTTCACGAAGTGGACCGGCGTCGGCGCCTCACAGCAGCCCGACTACGTCACGTGCGCCACCGCGAAGTGCACCACGGTGGAGTACAAGGCCCAGACCCGCAAGCACATCGAGCAGGACCTGGGCTACGACATCACGCTGAACATCGGTGACCAGTGGAGCGACCTGCAGGGCGGGTACGCGGACCGCAGCGTGAAGCTGCCGAACCCGACCTACTTCCTGCCCTCAGCGGACCTGCCGGGCGTCTCGGAGCCGTGGCTGGCTCCGCGGACCCACTTCACGATGGCTGCCGACGGGTCGTCCGGTGCGACGCAGGGCGGCGAAGGCATCCCGAACATCGACTCGGTCAAGTCGACGATCGCCACCTACTACGGCGACCCGGGCACGGGCATCGCGGACGAGACCGATTCGCCGTACATCCGTGAGATGCGCTCGATCGTCGCCCGCCAGGCGCCGGTGATCGCCGCCCAGTGCGCCGCCGGGCGGTACCAGCACCGCAACCCGGCGATCGTGCTCGATGCCGACGACACGACGCTCTGGACCTACGACATGGAGGTCGCCGACATGCACTTCGTGTTCGACCCCGCCGAACAGGACGTCTGGGTCCAGGACCAGCGCTTCCCCGCGACCCCGTCGATGCCCTCGCTCGCCGGGATCGCGCAGCGCGCCGGATGCACCGTGATCGGGCTGACCGGTCGGAACGACGACCAGAAGGCGGCGACGATCGCCAACCTGCAGCGCGTGGGGTACCCGCAGGTCGCCGCCGAACAGCACGGCACCCAGACGTACTACACCAAGTGGACCGGGGTCGGTGCCTCACAGCAGCCCGCGTACGTCACGTGTGCCACGGCGAAGTGCACCACCGTCGAGTACAAGTCGCAGACCCGCGTCCACATCGAGTCGCCGAGCGGCGGCCGGTACGACATCGTCGCGAACGTCGGCGACCAGTACAGCGACCTGCTCGGCGGCGCTGCCGACCGCAGCGTGAAGCTGCCGAACCCGACGTACTACCTGCCGTGAGCGCGTAGCGTCCGACGTGACCGGTGTGCCGGACAGGAGGCTCGGTGGCGGGATCGCCACGGGCCTCCCGTCCGGCTCGTCGTCAGCCGCTCCCGTGGTGTGCGGCGGCACTGTCCGGTCGGGTCCGCGCGCCGACGCGGACGGCGCGAGGAGGCGACCGTGGACGAACCAGCACCGTGGTGGACCGACGCGGTCGTGTACCAGGTCTACCCACGCAGCTTCGCGGACGGCAACGGGGACGGGGTCGGCGACCTGGCCGGGCTCCGCCGTCGGCTCGACCACATCGCGGACCTCGGCGTCGACGTCGTCTGGCTGTCGCCCGTGTACCGATCCCCGCAGGCCGACAACGGCTACGACATCAGCGACTACGAGGACATCGACCCGCTGTTCGGCACGCTCGACGAGTTCGACGCGCTCCTGGTCGAGGTGCACCGCCGCGGGATGAAGCTCGTGATGGACCTGGTCGTCAACCACTCCAGCGACCAGCACCCCTGGTTCCAGGCCGCGAAGACCGGCCGACACTGCCCGAAGCACGACTGGTACATCTGGCGCGACCCGGTGGACGGACACGAGCCGAACGAGTGGCGCGCCGCGTTCGGTGGCCCAGCCTGGTCGTGGGACCCCGGCACCGGCCAGTACTACCTGCACATGTTCACGCCGCAGCAGCCGGACCTGAACTGGGACAACACCGACATGCGCGCCGCGGTGTACGCGATGATGAACCACTGGCTGGACCGCGGCGTCGACGGCTTCCGGATGGACGTCATCAACCACATCGCGAAGGACCCCGCCGCCCTCGCGGACGGCAGCGCCGCGTACGTCATGCAGCCGCGCATCCACGACCACCTACAGGAGATGCACGAGCGGGTGTTCGCCGGCCGTGACGCCCTGCTGACCGTGGGCGAGATGCCGGGGGTCACCGTCGAGGACGCCGCGTTGTTCACCGACCCGGCACGCCACGAGCTCGACATGGTGTTCCAGTTCGAGCACGTCGGGCTCGACCACGGTGCGGGGTCGAAGTTCGACAACCGGCCGTTCGACCTGCCCGCGCTCAAGGCCTCGCTCGCCCGCTGGCAGACCGGGCTGGCCGCGGCCGGGTGGAACTCGCTCTACCTGGCCAACCACGACCAGCCGCGGCCGGTTTCCCGCTTCGGCGCCGCCGCGGTCGCCGCTGCCCACGGCTTCGAGGCCGACCCGTTCGCCCTGCGCTACGAGTCGGCGACCCTGCTGGCGACCGTGCTGCACCTGCACCGCGGGACGCCCTACCTGTACCAGGGCGACGAGATCGGCATGGTGAACGCCGGGTTCGACGCGCTCGACGACTACCGCGACGTCGAGTCGCTCAACTGGTTCCGCGGGGCCGTCGGCCGGGGCATGCCCGTGGCCGAGGCCCTCCGGTCCCTCGCGGTCCGCAGCCGGGACAACGCGCGGACGCCGATCCCCTGGGACGACACCACACCGGCCGGCGGGTTCTCCGAGGTCGAACCGTGGATCGGCATGGGCCAGGGCTGGCCGCGGGTCACCGTCGCCGCCGACCGGGCAGCCGGGGACCGGTCGGTGTACGAGCACCACCGTCGGCTCATCGCCCTGCGGCACGCGTCACGCACCGTCCAGCTCGGGGAGTTCACCCTGCTCGAGCCCGACCACCCGGAGCTCTGGGCGTTCACGCGGTCGCTGTCGGACGGGTCGGAGGTGCCGCTCGTCGTCGTCGCCAACCTGTCGTCGTCGGAGCTCACCCTGCCGGCTGTCGTCGAGGGACGGCTCGGCCCGTGCGTGCTCGGCAACCTCGGGGCGGTGTCAGCCGGGACGGTGTCGGCCGGTGCGGTGTCGGCCGGGACGGCGCCGGTTGGGACGGTGCCGGCCGGTGCGGTCGGCCGGCTCGCTGCGTGGGAGGCCCGGGTGCACGAGCAGGCGTGATCTCATCCGTTCGGGGGAGGATACCGCGTCACGCCCTGTCGTACCGTGGCCGCCGTGATCGAAGTCGACCATCTCACCAAACGATACGGTCCGAAGCTCGCCGTCGACGACGTCTCCTTCGTCGTGCGACCGGGCAGCGTGACCGGCTTCCTCGGGCCGAACGGCGCCGGGAAGTCCACCACGATGCGCATGATCATGGGGCTGGACCGACCCACCTCCGGCAGCG
Source organism: Curtobacterium sp. MCBA15_001 (assembly GCF_001864835.1). Lineage (GTDB taxonomy): Bacteria > Actinomycetota > Actinomycetes > Actinomycetales > Microbacteriaceae > Curtobacterium. Next base: position 109,404 of record NZ_MJGI01000007.1, read on the forward strand.
CCACGGTGAACGGGAGGCCCTACCAGACCTTCCGAGACCCGCTGCGGCAGGTGGGCGCCCTCCTCGAGGCCAAGGCCGTGCACACCGGCCGGAGCGCGTACGCCCACCTGCTCTCGCTGGCCGCGACCCACGGCATCCCGAAGGCCCGCGTCCACGAGGTCATCGAGATGACGGGGTTGGAGTCGGTCGCGCGCAAGCGTGTGGGCGGGTTCTCGCTCGGCATGGGGCAGCGTCTCGGCATCGCGGCCGCGCTCATCGGTGACCCGAGGACGCTCATCCTCGACGAGCCAGTGAACGGACTCGACCCGGACGGCGTGGTGTGGGTCCGTCAGCTCGCCCGGCGGATGGCCGCAGAGGGACGGACCGTCTTCCTCTCCAGCCATCTGATGAGCGAGATGGCGCAGACCGCCGACCGCGTCGTCGTGCTCGGCCGCGGTCGTGTGCTCGCCGATGCGCCGATCTCCGAGTTCGTCGCCGGTCCCGAGGGCGGTGGCGCACGCGTCGTCGTCCGGACGCCCGCTCCGGACCAGCTCTTCGCCGCGATCGGCCAGGCGGCGACCGCCGTGACGCCGCGCGACGACGGGTCCTTCCTGGTCGTCGGCCCCGACGCACCGTCGATCGGTGCCGTCGCTGCACGGGCCGGCGTCGTCCTGCACGAACTCACCCCCATGGGCGCCAGCCTCGAGGAGGCCTACATGGCGCTCACCCGCGACGACGTCGAGTACCGATCGGAGGGCGCGCGATGACCGCCGTCAGCACGCCGACGGGGACCGGCCTGTCCTTCCCCCACCTCGTCCGCAGCGAGTGGATCAAGCTCCGCAGCATCCGGTCCACGGTGTGGTGCTACGGCATCCTGGTCCTCCTGACCATCGCCATGGCCGTCCTGCTCGGTGCCCTGGTCAACCGCGGCGGCCCCGCGGTGCCCACCGAGGCCGCGAACGCGCAGCTCGTCAGCATCAACACCGCCGGCGTCTCCATCACGGCGCTCGTGGTCGGGGTGCTCGGCGTGCTCATCATCACGGGTGAGTACGGCACCGGACAGATCCGCTCGACGTTCACCGCCGACCCCCGCCGCACCGGGGTCGTCCTCGCGAAGGCGTTCGTCCTCGCGGTGACCACGTTCGTCGTCAGCGCGGTGGCGACCTGGATCGGCGTCGCGATCTCGACCCCCCTGCAGGCGGCGAACGCCGTCCGTCCGGACCTCGCCGACCCGGCTGTCATCATGCCGATCCTGGGGTCCTCGGTCTACGTGACGCTGCTCGCGCTGCTGGCGTACGGCATCGGGCTGCTCGTGAAGTCGAGTGCGGGAGGGATCGCCATCACGCTCGGGATCCTGCTCGTCCTGCCGGTCATCCTGTCGGTCTTCGCCGGACTGACGAACGCGCAGTGGGTGATGGACCTGCTCGCGCTGCTGCCGGACCAGGCCGGTTCGCACCTGTTCGCGTACGGCACCGCGGCCGCGGGGCCAGGGCCGCAGGCCGGGCTCGTGCTGAACGGGTGGGGCGGGTTCGCAGTGCTGGCGGGCGAGGTCCTCGTCGTCGGTGGTGCGGCGCTGGCTGCGGCTCGCGCGCGGGACGTCTGACGACGCTCACGCAGACCGGCCGGCCGGCCGGTCTGACCGGCTGGCCGCCGGCTGGCTGGCCGCCGGCTGGCTGGCGGCTGGCTGGCTGGAAGCACGAAGGGCCCCGTTCCGTGGATCGGGGCCCTTCGTCGTGGAGCCGCCTGTCGGAATCGAACCGACGACCTATTCATTACGAGTGAATCGCTCTACCGACTGAGCTAAGGCGGCGGACACTCCGGAAGACCGGAGCGGCACGGGTCACGACTATACAGGTTCAGACGAGCGAGCGCGAAACGAGCGTGCCGAGTTCGTCGAAGGAGCGCTGCAGATCGTCGACCAGGTGCGATTCCGCCGGGGACTCGGACCACTCCCACCAGGCGTGTCGCAGCGTGGCGAGGGACACCAACGACGCGAGTCGGGCGCGTCGGTGCAGGCGCGGCTGATCGTCCGCGGCGAGCGGGTCGTCGTGGGTCATCCGCCGCGCGATCACCGACTCGAGCTCGGCCTGGAACTCCTTCATCGAGGCCATGCGCTGGCTGAACAGCTCCGGGTTCGCCCGGAGGACCGACTGCCGCTCGTTGATCAGGCCACGTTCCTCGATGAGTTCCCGCGCCGAGTGCACGAGCAGCGCGCCCACGTCGCCGAGCAGCTCCCCCGTCGGGCCGCCCTCCACGAAGATGTCGAGCGCTTCGTCGTCCGGCAGCGTGGGGTCGTCCCCGAGGATCGCCTGCTCCTTGCTCGGGAAGTAGTTGAAGAACGTCCGTGGCGAGATGTCGGCGCGGCGGGACACCTCGTCCACCGTGACCGCGGCCAGGCCGTCCTCGATCGCGATCCGGAGGGCTGCCTGCTGGATGGCGAGTCGGGTGGCGCGTCGCTTCCGCTCCCGCAGGCCGGGTTCTGCTTCGGGCATGCGCTGATCCTCCCACGTACGAGCCGCTCTCCGGCCGCTCCTCGGTGTGCCCTCAGCGAAGGACGTCCCGGTCAGCGCAGCGCGCGCACCACGGTGACGAGCAACGCCTCGAGTGCGAGCAGCGCGGCCACGTTCGCGGCGATCCGTGTGCGGGCGAGCGCGACCGCGTCGAGGATCTCGAGCGCGGCAGCGGGCGGCACCGAGTCACGCGCTCGGTCGAGGTCGTCCTGCATCGACAGGTTCACGGGGTCGCCCGGCGCACCGAGGCCCATCAGCAGCAGGTCCCGGTACAGCGAGGACACGTCGACCAGGATGCGGTCGAGGCCGTCACGCAGGCTCCGGGTGGCTCGACGCTTCTGGTCCTCCTCCATCGCGCGCAGCTGGGACCGCAGTGCGGGTGGGACGGTCCCCCCGGGTTCGACGCCGAGCGACCGGAGTGCGGCGTCGCGCTCTTCGGCATCGCGCTCGAGGGTGATCGCCTTGGCGTCCTCGTCGGCGACGGCCAGGAGTTCAGCAGCGGCACCGACCGCGTCACCGACGCTCCGGATGCGCAGGACGGTCTGCAGGGTCCGGCGACGGCGATCCCGCGCGTCGGCGCTCGTCGCGAGTCGCTGGGCCATGCCGATGTGGCTCTGCGCCTGCCGTGCGGCGTCCAACGCCAGTACCCGGTCGACGCCGTTGCGCGCGACGAGCAGGTCAGCGACGGCCTCGACACCGGGCACGCGGAGGCGGACCGAGCGGACACGGGACCGGATCGTGGGCAACAGGTCCGCTTCGCTCGGCGCACAGAGGATCCAGACCGTGCGCTCGGGCGGTTCCTCGAGCGCCTTGAGCAGCAGGTTCGACGTGCGCTCGGTCATGCGGTCGGCGTCCTCGATGATGACGACACGCCACCGCCCCACCGACGGCGAGTAGTACGACGAGGTGACGAGCTGGCGGATCTCGTCGATGGTGATGATGACGCGCTGCGTCGTGAGGACGGAGACGTCGGGGTGCGTGTGGGCCGTGATCTGCCGCAGCGTGTGGTCGTCGTCGGGGCCGGACCCCACCAGCGCTGCGGCGAACGCCGTCGCGACGTTCGACCTGCCGGAACCGGGCGGACCGGTGATGAGCCACGAGTGGGTCATGCCACCGGTGCCGTCGGGCGACTCGGCCGCGTTCCGCAGCGCGGCCACGGCGTCTTCCTGCCCGGTCAGGCCGTCCCAGACGCTCACGGTGCCATCCTGGCAGCGACCACCGTCACGGAGCGATCCCCACGACGGGTGCGAGGCCCGCACGGATGGCGGCCTGCACGTCGTCCTGGGCTGCGGACGCATCGACCGTCAGGAAGCGCTCCGGCTCGGCGCTGGCCATGTCGAGGAAGGCCTGTCGGACCGTCTCGTGGAAGGCAGCCGCCTCGGACTCGAGCCGATCGAACGTGTCGCCGCGGGCAGCGGCGACACGAGCGCGGCCGACCGTGACGTCCAGGTCGAGCAGCACGGTCGCATCCGGCACCAGGCCGTCGGCGGCCCAGTCGGACATCCCGCGGATCGCTTCGGCGCCGAGGCCCCGGGCGACGCCCTGGTACGCCACCGACGAGTCGATGTACCGGTCCTGCAGCACGACGTCGCCGCGAGCGACGGCCGGCCGCACCACCGTCTCGATGTGGTGGGCACGGTCAGCGGCGTAGAGCAGCGCCTCGGCCCGGGGCGACACGTGGCCGCGGTCGTGCAGCACGATCTCTCGGATCCGGAGGCCCAGGTCGGTGCCGCCGGGCTCGCGCGTCCGGACGACGGTGCGCCCGTGCGCTTCGAGCCACGCCGTCAGGAGCTCGGCCTGGGTGGTCTTCCCAGCGCCGTCACCGCCCTCGAGCGTGATGAAGCGTCCGGTCACTTCTTCTTGGCCGGTGCGCGTCGGGTGGCGGGCTTCTTCTTGACCGGACCCTTGGCACGCTTGTCCGCCAACAACTGCACGGCACGGTCGAAGTCGACGCTCTCGACTTCCTCGCCGCGGGGGATCGTGGCGTTCGTCTCGCCGTCGGTGACGTAGGGGCCGAAGCGGCCGTCCTTGACCTTGATGGCCTTGCCGGAGACCGGGTCCGCCTCGAACTCCTTGAGCGCCGCGGTCGCAGCACGCTTCGCGCCGTACTTGGGCTGGGCGAAGACCTCGAGCGCTCCGGGCAGGTCGATGTCGAAGATCGCATCCTCGCTCGGCAGGGTCCGGGTGTCGGTGCCCTTCTTGAGGTACGGGCCGTAGCGACCGTTCTGCGCGGTGATCTCGGCCCCGGACTCGGGGTCGGTGCCGACCGTGCGCGGCAGGTCGAGCAGCTTGAGCGCCGTCTCGAGGTCCACGGACTGCGGGTCCATCGACTTGAACAGCGACGCCGTGCGTTCCTTCGGCGCGGCCGCCTTCTTGGTGGTCTTCTTCTTCGGTGCGGCAGCGGTGTCCGAAGCAGTGGCCTTCGCGGACGTGGCCTTCGCGGACGTCGTCTTCGCGGACGTCGACTTCGTGGACGTCGGCGCGGCCGGTGCCTGGTCGAGGACCTCGCCGGTCGACGGGTCGACGGCGGGCTCGGGCTCGGGGGTGCGCTCGGTCACGTACGGCCCGAAGCGGCCGTCCTTCGCCAGGACTTCCTTGCCGGTCTCCGGGTTGATGCCGACGACACGGTCGCTGACGACCGGTGCCTCGACCAGCTCGCGGGCCTTGTCGGCCGTCAGCTCGTCCGGAGCCAGGTCCTCGGGCACGTTGACCCGGCGTGGCTTCTCGGGGTCGTCGCTCGGGGTCTCGATGTAGGGCCCGTACCGACCGATGCGCAGGGTCAGCCCGGGCGAGAGCTCGACGGAGTTGATCTCGCGCGCGTCGATCTCGCCGAGGTTGTCGATGACGGTGCGCAGGCCGCGCTGGTCGCCGCCGCCGAAGTAGAAGCCCTTGAGCCAGTCGACCCGGTCCTCTTCACCGCTGGCGATGCGGTCGAGGTCGCTCTCCATCTCGGCGGTGAAGTCGTACTCGACCAGGTCACCGAAGTAGTCCTCGAGCAGCCGGACCACGCTGAACGCGATCCAGTTCGGCACGAGGGAGCTCCCCCGCGGCGTGACGTACCCACGGTCGACGATCGTCGAGATGATCGCGGCGTAGGTCGACGGACGGCCGATCCCGAGCTCTTCGAGGGTCTTCACCAGGCTGGCCTCGGTGTAGCGCGGCGGAGCCGAGGTGTCGTGCCCCTTGGCCTCCACCTCGTCGACGCCGAGGTGGTCGCCCTCGGTCATCTGCGGCAGCTTGGCGTCCGCGCCGCTCGCCGAGGCGTCGTGACGGTCTTCGTCGCGGCCTTCCTCGTAGGCGTTGAGGAAGCCACGGAAGGTGATGACCGTGCCGGACGCGGTGAACTCGACGTCGGTGCCGGCGGCGGTGGACGCGAGCCCCTCGACCGACTCGGTGGAGGTGATCCCGAGCACGACGGACGCGGTCGAGCCCTTGGCGTCCGCCATCTGCGACGCGACGGTGCGCTTCCAGATCAGGTCGTAGAGCTTCCAGTCGTTGCCGCGCAGCACCTTCTCCATCTGCGACGGCGTCCGGAAGACGTCGCCGGCGGGACGGATGGCCTCGTGCGCTTCCTGCGCGTTCTTGCTCTTGCCGGCGTAGCTGCGCGGCTTGTCCGGCACGGTCTCCGCGCCGTACAGGTCAGCCGCCTGCTTGCGGGCCGCGGTGACCGCCTGCTGCGAGAGCGAGGCGGAGTCGGTCCGCATGTAGGTGATGTGGCCGTTCTCGTACAGCGACTGCGCGACGCTCATGGTCTGCCGTGCCGAGAAGCGGAGCTTGCGCGCGGCTTCCTGCTGCAGCGTCGAGGTGGTGAACGGTGCAGCCGGACGACGCGTGTACGGCTTGGACTCGACGCTGCGGACGACGGCGTCACCAGCCCGCTCGAGCACGGTCGTGAGCGCGGTGGCGGATGCCTCGTCGAGCCGGACGGCCTCGGAGGTGGTCTGGCCGCGGTCGTCGAAGTCACGCCCGGAAGCGACCCGGGTGCCGTGGATGCGTGCCAGGCGAGCGGAGAACGCCGCGTCGCCGGCCTTCTCGAAGCGGGCGGTCAGGTCCCAGTAGTTCGCGGAGACGAACGCCAGGCGCTCGCGTTCGCGGTCGACGACGAGTCGGGTCGCTGCGGACTGCACGCGGCCGGCGGACAGCCCGGGGCCGACCTTGCGCCAGAGCACGGGTGACACCTCGAAGCCGTAGAGGCGGTCGAGGATGCGGCGGGTCTCCTGCGCGTCGACGAGCGCCGTGTCGAGCTCGCGCGTGGCTTCCTGGGCGCGCTGGATCGCTTCCTTGGTGATCTCGTGGAACACCATGCGCTTGACCGGCACCTTGGGCTTGAGCACCTGGAGCAGGTGCCAGGCGATGGCCTCGCCCTCGCGGTCTTCATCTGTTGCGAGGAAGAGCTCGTCGGCGTCCTTCAGGGCGCGCTTGAGGTCGGCGACCGTCTTCTTCTTGGCGTCGGAGACGACGTAGTACGGCTCGAACCCGTTGTCGACGTCGACGGAGAACTTGCCGAGCGACCCCTTCTTCAGCTCAGCAGGCAGGTTCTTGGGCTCGATGAGGTCACGGATGTGCCCGACTGACGCCTGGACCTCGTATCCGTCACCGAGGTATTGCGCGATCGTCTTCGCCTTCGCGGGGCTCTCGACGATCACGAGCTTCTTCGTGCCTGGCACGTGTCTCCTTGATCGATGGTGCTGTCGGCCCGGGGACGCTCGCCGCGTCCGGGTCGACCGGGACATCGATGACCGGCGGGCCGACAGGCACACCATACACACAGTGCTGCAGGATGCCTGCCGGACGGTCATCGGGCGCTGCCGGTCAGTTCGGTGCCGGACCGGCCACGGCGTGCGCCGTGACGGTGAGCGCGCCGGACCGGGCGGCGACCGCGACCCGGACGTGACTGCCCGCGGTCTCGCAGGTCATCACACGGACGCCCGATGCCGCCGCGACCGCCCCTGCCCGGGCGCACGGTCCACCGGGAACGAGCCCGACGAGCGAAGCCGCCGCCGCGGTCGCCGCGGCGTCGGCACCGCCCTGGGCGCGGACCGTGGCGACCCGGACCGCCGCGGCCGCCAGCACGATCCCGGCCAGCACCAGCACGGTGGCGACGACGGCGACCATCACGACCGTGGCCGATCCGCGGTCGTCCGCACGACCATGCCCGGGCCGGGTCATCCCCCACCGTCCGCTGCGCATGCGGTGCCGTGCAGGAGGACGGGGAGCGGTCCGGCCGGTCGGCGCTCGAGCGTCACGCACACCAGGACGTCGCGGTGCGTGACCGACGAGGCCGTGCCGGGACCGGCGGCGGCGAGCGCCGCCCGTGCGGTGTCGGTGTCCGCGCGGCCGAGCGCTCGGGACGCCGTCGCCGCCGCGAGTTGCAGCCGCCCCTGTGCGTCGACGAGCACGACCCCGGCGATCGCCAGGCCGACGACCACGGCCACCACCGGCAGGGCGACCGCGAACTCGACCGTGACCGACCCGCGGTCACACCGCGCTCGACCTGGCCCCCGATCCCGCCGAGCGCGACCCGACCCGCGGTCACGATGTGAGCGCACCGCGGACGAGGTCGGTGAGGATCGCCTGGACCTCGCCGGAGCGCATCACGGCGACGAGCACGCCGGCGAAGGCGACCGCCGCCAGGATGACGACCGCGTACTCGGCGGTGGCGGAGCCCTGGTCGTCCGCCGGTCGTGGCAGTCGGAGCGACGGACGAGGACGAGGCGCGACGGGACGTGCGCCGTGTGGATGGTCGGACCGTGTCATGGTGTTCCCCTTCGTGTCTGGTCCGCCCAGCGTGCCGACACCCGGTCACCCGCTGCGGGCCGAGGTCCTGCGGTGTGGATGCCTCACGTGAGGTCCCCGACTGTGGAGGAGAGGAGCGCGACCACGACCGGGACGACTCCGACCAGGACGAACGCCGGCAGGACGCACACCCCGAGCGGGACGACGAGCCGGACCCCGAGCCGCTCGGCTGCCGCGAGCGCGTCGGCAGCGGCGTCGTCGCGCAGGTCCTCGGCCGCCGATCGCAGGAGCGCCGCCGCCGGGACCCCCGCACGACGAGCGAGCGTCAGCGTCTCGGACAGCCGCGCCTGCGCCACCGGGTCGTCAGCACCCCCCAGGCCGGTCTGGCGGACCGCGTCACCCGCTCCGGACCACGACCCACCGCCGGACAGCGCCACCGCCCAGACGTCGAGCAGGACCCCCGGGATGCGGCCGTCCGGCTCCACGGCCCGCACCAGCCGCCGCGACCACCAGCGTCCGAGGGCGACGAGCGCAGTGGCGGCAGCCAGGCTCACCCGGCCGAGCGGTGCACCGGTCAGCGCACCGAGCGTGTCCACGCCGCCGACGGCAGCGAGCAGCATCCCGACGACGGGGAGCGCGAGGACGACGGTCGCGCTCGTGCGGGGTCCGGCGAGGGCCACCACGACGGCACGGTCGGCGCCGGCGCTGCGTCGGAGTGCGGCCGCCACGGAGTGGAGCGTCGGCGCCACGGGTGCTCCGGTCCGTGCAGCGACCTCGAGCACCGCGCGGACGTCCGGGTGCGCCGAGACGAGTCGGGCGGCACCACCTGCGTCGGGGCCCGTGCGCACGGCTCCGACCAGTTCCCAGGCGCGGGGCGGGCTCGCCCCGGCGGCGACGAGCGTCGCGACGCGGTCGAGCAGTCGAGCTGCCACGACCGGGTCGAACCCGCCGTGACGACGACCGGTCCCCGTCACGGGCGCCGACGACCAGGCGCCGTCCCTGCGACCGGACGTCCGACAGCCGCGGACGCACCTGAGCGTTCGACAGCCGCGGACGCACCTGAGCGCTCGACGGCCGCGTGCACCGCGCCGGGGCGCTCAGCCGCCACCCGCTCGACGACCAGCCGACCGGCGTCATCCAGCCGGAACCGCCCCGCGGCACCGAGCCGGCGCACTCCGCGGCGCCGCTCGACGTGCAACACGAGGTCGAACGCACTGACGGCCTGTCGGGCCAGGACGGTGGGCTCGAGTCCAGCGAGGGCACCGAGGGCCTCGAGCCGGGCCGGGACGTCGTCGAGTCCGTTGGCGTGCACGGTGCCCGCTCCGCCGTCGTGCCCGGTGTTCAGTGCCGACATGAGCTCGCGGACCTCGGCACCGCGGCACTCCCCCACGACGAGCCGGTCCGGGCGCATCCGGAGCGCTTCACGGACCAGGCGGTCGAGCCCGAGCGCACCGGCACCCTCGGCGTTCGCCTGACGCGCTTCGAGCCCGACCACGTGCGGGTGGTCGATGCGGAGTTCGGCGACGTCCTCGACGGTGACGATGCGTTCGTCGGCGGGGACCCGCGCGAGCATCGCCCCGAGGAGCGTCGTCTTGCCGCTGCCCGTCGCCCCGGAGACGAGCACGTTGCGTCGGAGCCGGACGGCGTCCTCGACGACCCGCCGCGGCACCCGGTCGAAGGTGGCGGAGCGGTCCAGGTCGTCGAGCGTCGGACGACGGCCGCTCGGCAGCCGGATCGAGATCGCGGTCCCGCGGACCGCCACGGGCGCGAGCACGACGTGCACCCGGATGCCGTCGCCGTGGCGGACGTCGGCGACCGGCGTGGTCTCGTCGACGTGTCGCCCGCCTGCGGCGACCAGGGCCCCGGCGAGGTCGCGCGTCCGTCGTTCGTCCAGCCGGAGTCCGGTCCGGACGAGGCCGTCCCCCCGGTCGACCCAGACCCCGGCGCCGCCCTGGACGAGCACGTCGGTGACGGCATCGTCGAGGACGAACGGTGCGAGTTCCTCGAACACCAGGGGGTCGGCCCCGGTCCTGAGGCGGTCGGGTGCGGCCGCACCGGGGAGGAACGGGGCAGCGTGGGCGCGGTGTCGGTGCATCTGCCGCACGCTAGGGCGGCGCTCGGACCCCGGCAGCGGTGCGGTGTGCTCCTGTGCGGAACGGCGAGTGTCCCCAGCAGTGCGAACTTTTGTCCCCCGATCACTGGCGCCGTACCCCACACGGTGTCGCGACCGTCACCGACGTCGAGCACCACCGGAGGGCGCCTGCGAGGCGCGCGGACGGGCATGCGACCGAGCGGGTCGCACCACGCGACGGCGTTCCCCACCATGGACCGGTCTGTCCATGCATCCGCGGCGCTGCGCCGATCGGCCCGGAACCAGCGTGCGGACAGTCGGCGACAGGTGTCGAGCGAGTCCGGGAAAAAGAAGAGGCGGCACCGGTTGGGGGGAACAGGTGCCGCCAGGACAACGGAGGATTGGGGGGAATCCGATCCGATGCCGCCGGAAACGAGTCCGGCAAGAACGAGTGTACCCCACGCGAGGGTGCCGCGGGCAACCCCGACGCGCCGCTGTGCGCCGACCGGCTGGTGCGCAGTGCACACCCCCGCCGGTCCGGCGATCGGAGCGGCTGGCCCCGGGGGTAGTCTCCGACTGGCACCACCAGCACCACGGACGAAACGACGCAACGACGCGAAAGGACATCGATGTCCACTCCGACCCAGGTCGACCCCCGCAACGAGGACCACGGAGCCGACGGCGACCGCACCTTCCCACCGTCTCCCGAGTTCGTGGCGGACGCCGTCGCGCACGAGGACCTGCACGAGGCCGCCAGGCAGGACCGACCGGCCTTCTGGGGCGAACAGGCCCGGACGCTGCTGGACTGGCGCACGCCGTTCACGAAGACGCTCGACTGGTCGGGAGCGCCGTTCGCGAAGTGGTTCGACGACGGCACCCTCAACGTCGCCGAGAACTGCCTCGACCGTCACGTCCGCGCGGGCAACGGCGACCGGGTCGCGATCCACTTCGAGGGTGCTCCCGGCGACACCCGACGCATCACCTACGCCGAACTCACCGCCGACGTGCAGCGCGCCGCGAACATGCTCACCGACCTCGGCGTCACCCAGGGCGACCGGGTCGTCGTCTACATGCCCCTCATCCCCGAGGCCGTCGTCACGATGCTCGCGGTCGCCCGGATCGGCGCGGTGCACTCGGTCGTGTTCGGCGGGTTCAGCGCCGAGAGCCTCCGTGCCCGGATCGAGGACGCCGGCGCGAAGCTCGTCGTCACCGCGGACGGCGGCTGGCGGCGCGGCGCGGTCGCAGCGCTCAAGCCCGCGGTCGACGAGGCACTGCAGGGCGAGGGCACCGACAGCGTCGAGCGCGTGCTCGTCGTCCGCCGCGGCGGCAACGACGTCGCCTGGGACGACGACCGCGACCTGTGGTGGCACGACGCGTTCGCACAGGCCGCACCCGAGCACGAGGCACAGGCCTTCCCCGCCGAGAACCCGCTCTTCATCCTGTACACGTCCGGCACCACCGGGAAGCCCAAGGGCATCGTGCACACCTCCGGTGGCTACCTGACCCAGGCGTCGTACACGCACAAGAACGTCTTCGACATGCACCCGGAGAAGGACGTCTACTGGTGCACGGCCGACATCGGCTGGATCACCGGCCACTCCTACGTCGTCTACGGCCCGCTGGCGAACGGCGTCACCCAGGTCCTCTACGAGGGAACGCCGGACGAGCCGAAGCCCGGCCGCTGGTGGGACATCGTCGACTCCTACGGCGTCACCGTCCTCTACACCGCACCCACCGCGGTCCGCGCCGCCATGAAGGCCGGCCGACAGATCCCCGAGGCCCGCAGCCTGGCGTCCCTCCGCCTGCTCGGCAGCGTCGGCGAGCCGATCAACCCCGAGGCCTGGCAGTGGTACCGGCAGGTCATCGGCCATGACCGCACCCCGATCGTCGACACGTGGTGGCAGACCGAGACCGGCGCGATCATGGTCTCCGCACTCCCCGGCGTCACCAAGCTCAAGCCCGGCGCAGCGCAGACACCGCTGCCCGGCATCGTCGCCGAGATCGTGGACGAGGACGGCCACCGCGTCGACCCCGGCGGCAGCGGCTACCTCACCATCGCCGAACCCTGGCCGTCGATGGCACGCGGGATCTGGAACGACCCGGAGCGCTTCGTCGAGACGTACTGGGACCGCTTCCCCGGCCGCTACTTCGCCGGCGACGGCGCCCGGCTCGACGGCGAGGGCGACATCTGGGTGCAGGGCCGCGTCGACGACGTCATGAACGTCTCCGGCCACCGGCTCTCCACCGCGGAGATCGAGTCGGCCCTCGTCGGACACGAGGGCGTCGCCGAGGCCGCCGTCGTCGGCGCAGCCGACGAGACGACCGGTCAGGCCATCGTCGCGTTCGTGATCCTGACCACCGAGGCCGCCGAGGGCGTCGACCGTGACGCCGTCGCGGCCGAGCTGCGCGCCTGGGTCGGCACCCGCATCGGCGCGATCGCGAAGCCCCGACAGATCGTCATCGTGCCCGAGCTGCCGAAGACGCGGTCCGGCAAGATCATGCGGCGGCTGCTCCGCGACGCGGCCGAGGGACGCAGGATCGGCGACACGACCACGCTGGCCGACCCGACGATCATGGCGACCATCGCGGAACTCATGTAGACCGCGGAACGTGATGAGGGCCTCCAGTCAGTACCGACTGGAGGCCCTCATCACTTCCGGCAGACGGGGAACACCCGTCAGGCGGTCAGCTCCACCACCAACTCGACCTCGACCGGTGCGTCCATCGGGAGCACCGCGACGCCCACCGCGCTCCGCGCATGGACGCCGGCGTCGCCGAAGACGTCGCCGACCAGGGTCGACGCGCCGTTCGCGACACCGGGCTGCCCGGTGAAGGCGGGATCGGAGGCGACGAAGACCGTCACCTTGACGACCCGGGCGACGCGGTCGAGCGAGCCGGCGACGGACTGCACGGCGGCCAGCGCGTTGAGTGCTGCCTGGCGCGCCTGCGCGGTCGCGGTGTCGGCGTCCACGTCCGCACCGACCTTGCCGGTCACGGGCAGCGCACCGTCGACGAAGGGCAGCTGCCCCGCGGTGTACACGTACTGCCCGGTCACGACGGCCGGCACGTAGGCGGCCACGGGGGCTGCGACCTCCGGGATCGTGAGCCCGAGCTCCTGCAGACGCGCGTCGATGCTCACGCGTCGGCCTTCGGACGCTTCAGGTAGGCGACGAGTCCGCCCTCGGGACCGGTGACGATCTGGACCAGTTCCCAGCCCTCGCCCCCGTGCGCGTTGAGGATCGCGGTGGTGTTGTGGATCATCAGCGGCGTGGTGAAGTACTCCCAGCGAGTCATGCGGTTCCTTGCCAGCCTTTCAGTCGGGGGTGTCGTTTAGGCTGCATCATATGTCTGCCCAGAAGACGTCTGCCTCGCGGACCAAACCAGTCTCTGCAGTCGGCGCCTTCGTCGGGTTCGTCGGGTTCAGCGTGCTGGCCGGCCTGTTGGTCACCATCGGTGTCACCCCGGCGATCGCGGTGGCCGGTGTCACCACGACCTCGACGATCGGCGTCTTCGAGTCGCTGCCGGAGTACATCGAGATCGGTGACCTGCCGCAGCGCAACGAGGTCCTGGCCTACCAGGGCGGGCAGCCCGTGCACCTGGCGACGGTCTACGACCAGAACCGGCAGGAGCTCAAGTTCGACCAGATCAGCGACCAGCTGAAGAACGCCGCGATCGACGGCGAGGACAAGCGCTTCTACGACCACGGCGGCGTCGACATGACCTCGCTCGTGCGCGCCGGCGTGGGTTCGCTCGCCGGTGGTCTGGGTGAGTCCGGCGGCGGGTCGACGCTGACCATGCAGCTGGTCCGCAACATCAAGATGCAGCAGGCACTCGAACTCCCCACCCCGGAAGAGCGCGACAAGGCCTACAACGACGCGGTCGAGCAGACCATCCCCCGCAAGCTCGAGGAGATGAAGCTCGCGATCGGCCTGGCGAAGAAGTACTCGCACCAGGAGATCCTGACCGGCTACCTCAACATCGCCTACTTCGGCGACCAGACCTACGGCGTGCAGGCCGCCGCGCAGCACTACTTCAACAAGAACGCCACGGACCTGACCCCGCAGGAAGCGGCGTCGATCCTGGCCATCGTGCAGTCGCCGAACACGCGCAACCTGTCCGACCCCAAGTACTACGACGCCAACGTCGCCCGACGTGACGTCATCCTCAAGTCGATGTTCGCGCAGAAGCACCTGACGCAGGAGCAGTACGACGCCGCCATCGCCTCGAAGCCGGCCGACTACGTGCACCTGACCGAGCCGAACCAGGGCTGCAAGTCCGCAGCGGGCAACGGCTCGCAGTTCTTCTGCGACTACGCCGTGAAGGTCGTCAAGCAGATGTCGCAGCTGGGCTCGACCGACAAGCAGCGTGCGACCGCCTGGCGCAACGGTGGGTACACGATCCAGACCACGCTCGACCTCGACGCCAACGGCACCCAGAAGGACGTCCTCAACAAGTACGACCGCAACACCGAGACGCGTCTGGCCCTCGGCGCCGCGTTCGACTCGGTCGAGGTCGGCACCGGCCGCATCCTGACGATGGCGCAGAACAAGGACTACGACCAGTCGCTGCAGTCCCCGCCGACCGCCACGTCCATCAACTACAGCGTGGACAAGGAGTACGGCGGCTCGATCGGCTTCCAGGTCGGGTCGACGTACAAGGTCTTCACCCTGCTCGACTGGCTGAAGGCCGGGCACGGGCTGAACGAGGTCGTCAACGGCACCCCGCACAACACCTCACGGTGGACGATCTGTGGACAGACCGACTACACGAACTGGGCACCGAAGAACGACTCCGCTGGTGAGAAGGGCAACTTCACCGTCATCGCCGCGACCGCAGCATCGGTGAACGCCGCGTTCGCCTCGATGGCCGCCAAGCTCGACATCTGCGACATCAAGCAGACCGCCGAGGACCTCGGCGTGCACTCCGCCGACGAGAAGACCCCGCTGAACAGCTACCCGTCGTCCATCCTCGGTACGAACAACATCGCGCCGCTGACGATGGCCGCTGCCTACGCCGGCATCGCGAACAACGGCACGTTCTGCTCCCCGATCGCGATCGACAACGTGACCGACGCGGCGGGCAAGAGCCTCGGCGGGCAGCCCAAGGACTGCAAGCAGGTCCTCGACCCGTCCGTCGCCCAGTCCGCGATCTACGCCATGAAGCGCACGATCTCGAGCGGCACCGCGGTCGGCGCCCAGACCCCGGACGGCACGCAGCTGTTCGGCAAGACCGGCACGACCGACGACGCGGACCAGATCTGGCTCGTGGGCTCCAGCTCCAAGGTCGCCACCGCGTACTGGCAGGGCAACACGGACGGCAAGAAGCTCAACCTGCGGCACTACAGCAACGGCGTCAGCAACACCTACGCCGGGTACCGTGCGAATGCCTGGCGTCAGGCGCAGGCACCGCTGAACGCCCTGTACCCGGCCGGCCCGTTCACCGATCCGTCGGCGACGGCGCTCAAGGGCAACAGCATCGCGATCCCCGACGTGTCGGGCAAGACCGCTGACGAGGCCCGCGCGATCATCTCGGGCGCAGGACTCACATACGTCGACGGCGGCACGCAGCCCGGCGGCGGCGCAGCGGGCACCGTCTCGTCCACCTCGCCCGACGTCGGATCGCTCCTCTCGCGGGGATCGAGCGTCACGGTGTACACCACCGACGGCAGCCAGGCGAACGTGCCCGACGTGAACGGCCAGTCCGTCGGCGACGCCCGCGCGGCCCTCGGCGCGGCCGGGTACGGCACGGTCAACCTCACCCCCGACTACGCCAAGGGCGACGGCAAGAACCAGTGCACCGTCGCCGCGATGGACCCGGCTGCCGGCACTGCGATGGCGAAGGCGACCGCCGTCACGATCAAGCTCTTCGGCGACAAGGACGGCAACCCGCCGAAGGACTGCAAGTGACGCGGAGCCGCGCCGCGCTCGGGGCCCTCGCCGTCGGGGCTGCCGCCGGCGTCGGCGCGGCAGCGTGGGGCACGCTCGTCGAACGGCGACGCTTCGGCATCCGCTGGGAGACCGTGCCCGTACTGCCCCCGGGGTCGCGCGACGTCGTCGTCCTGCACCTGTCCGACATCCACATGGCACCGTGGCAGGCCGACAAGCAGCAGTGGATCCGCGACCTCAGCCTGGTCGAGCCGGACTTCGTCATCAACACCGGCGACAACCCCGGGCACGAGACCGCGAACGCCGCGATCGAGTACGCCCTCGAGCCGTTCCGCGGCGTCCCCGGCGCATTCGTCCACGGGTCGAACGACTTCTTCGGTCCCGCGCCCCGCAACCCGCTGCGCTACTTCAGCGGCCCGAGCGCGATGCACACGAAGGCGACGCCGGTCGACCTCGACGTCGAGCGCCAGACGGCGTTCTTCGAGTCGCTCGGATGGCTCGACCTCAACGACCACGCCCGCGCCATCGAGGTCCGCGGTTCGCGGTTCGAGCTCTTCGGCACGTCGGACGCCCACCGCGACTGGGACCGGCTCGACCTGCTCCCCACGAACGTCGACGAGATGCGCGGCGAGGTCCCCTGGTCCGAGGACGAGGACGGCCCCGCGCCGGTGTCCATCGGTGTGACGCACGCGCCGTACCGCCGCGTGCTCGACGCGTTCGTGACCCAGGGCGCCGACATCGTCTTCGCCGGTCACACCCACGGCGGCCAGGTCGCCGTGCCCGGGGTCGGCGCACTCGTCACGAACTGCGATCTCCCCCGTGCCTACGCCAGCGGCCTGCATCGCTGGCAGAACAAGACGCACTGGTCGTGGCTCCAGGTGTCCGCGGGCCTCGGCACGTCCATCTACGCCCCGGTCCGGTTCGCCTGCCGTCCCGAGGCCGTCGTCGTGACGCTCACGGCTCGCACCGCCTGAACCCGGTCGCGCGGGTGGTCGTGAGCACCCTCGATCATCCGCTAGACTGCTTCAGGTCGCTTCATGGAGTGACCAACACACCTCGGGGTGTGGCGCAGCTTGGTAGCGCGCCTCGTTCGGGACGAGGAGGTCGCAGGTTCAAATCCTGTCACCCCGACAGACGAAGGCCCGGATCCACACGGATCCGGGCCTTCTGTGTTGCTCCGGCTGCCGCGCCGCGCCAGCGATGTCGCCTGGGACACACAGCAGCCCAGCGACCCCCGGAGCGGAGACGTGCGCCGCTACCGTCGGCGACATGGCGACGTCCGGACCGAGCGGTACAGAGCATCACGAGAGGCGGACCGCCGCGGTCCTCACGGGAACGGTCGCCGGACTCGTGGCGATCCTCTTCCCCATCATCACTCTCGTCGTCGTCTACCTGGTGATCGCGGGACTGACGACGCGGACGGAGTCGGCCGACCGCTCCCTCAGCCTCGCCGGGTACTTGGGCTTCGCGTTGGCCGCTGTCGTGATCTGCGGGCTGGGCGGCGTGGGAGGGAACGCGCTGTCCTCGTTCCCGAGCGCCGGCTGCGTCGGCATCGCCGTGGGGTGGCTCCTCTTCGGCGTCGTGATGCTCCTGCTCCTGGGGTTCGATCTCCTTCCTTCAAAGCCACCTTGGTACAGCTGGGGATCATTCCTTTCATTCATCGGCCTGCTCGGTACTCCCCTCGTTTTTGCCGCCGCCATGGCCACTTTCACGGTCGGAGTCGTCGTCCGCGACGCACGGCGACGGTGGCTCGCGGTTGCCCTCCTCTCCTCGATGCCTGGGCTGATGATCGCGCTGTACGGCTGCCTCGACCCGTTGTCGTGACCAACGCCGGAACGCGTTGACGCGCACCACCGCTCGCTCCCTGTCCGCGCGCTTCGCGACCGCGGTCATGTCGTTCGTGGCCGCGCTGGCACTGAGCATCGCGAACGCCTCGAACGCAGCGCACGTCATCATGCGCGCTTCGTCCGAGACGGGGTTGCACGCGTCGCTGCTCGCGCCGATCATCGGCTGCTCGGTGCTGTGCCTGCTGTTCGGCATGAGGATGGGCAGTCCGAAGGCAGTCAGGCAACGACGATGGGCAGCGATCGGCTCGGCCCTGGTCGTGATCCCGACGCTCGCTGTCGTCGGCACCTTCTGTCTCGTGTTCGTGCTCGGCGCGAGGACGAACCCGCACGCGGTCGGCTTCGCGGTCATCATCCTCAGCCCTGCCGTCGCCGCGGGAGCGGTCCTCGCCACGGTGACCGTCCGGAGCTGGGCCCTCCCACGATGGGCGTACGCGGGTGCGCTGCTGCTCCTCTCCGCCACGCCGGTCCTGCTGGCGGTGGCTCGCGTCCTCCTCGTGCCCTGACGCGGGGCAGAACGGCGCCGCGAGCCGGCGCGATGTGCCCGAGGACACACCGGCCCCGGCCGTCGCCCGGAGGCGGAACACTCCCCCGTTAGCCTGAGACGGCCATGGAGATCCCCGAGCGACTCGTCCCCGTCCTGCAGCGCATCGCCGCGACCGCACCTGAACTCGGTGACGACCCCGTGCTGGCCGCCAGCCTGGTCGAGAACGTCACGTCGATGCTCGCTGACGCGCACCGGCACTACGCCGAGGGGACCGATGCGTCGATCACCAGCGACGACCTGATCGCCGACGAGCACCTGGCGACCGGGGCCCTGCACGCCGAGCGGATGCAGCACCCCGCCGGGGCGATGCTGGCAGCCGAGATCCTGTTCGACGAGTACCTGCCCGTCTTCGTCGACGAGGTCGGTGCGACGACCCCGACCGAACTCCTCGCGGCCTCCAGGGCGCTGCACGCGGGCATCTGGCGGCGCTTCCCGGCCGGGGCCATCGCGTACACCGAGGCACTCCGCCAACGCGTCACGACGGCGAACCTGGACTCGCGCGCGCACATCGCCCGGGACCTGCACGACCGGGTCGCGCACGGCATCCTGGCCGGGCTGCAGCGCATCGACCTCGCACTCCTCACCGATCCCCCGGCGCCGGAACGCACCACGCAGCTCGAGGCCGCGGCAGCCCAGCTCCGACGAGCGCTCGGCGACGTGCAGAACCTCGCCGTCGCCCTGCACGCCCGCGTCGGGGACGACCTGCTCGACGCCGCACTGGCCCGACACGTCGCCGATCTGTTCCCGGACACCGAGCACGTCAGCATCGCGTCGCACGGCACGCCCAGCACGCTGGTGAACTGGCGCGCCGAGGAGTCGCTGACGATCCTGCTCGAGGCGCTGACGAACTGGTGGAAGCACGCGCGGGACAGCGACGTCCGGGTGGTGTTCACCTGGGCGGACGACGCGGTGACGGTCAGCGTGCAGGACGACGGCCCCGGGTTCGACCGGTCCGAGCACGCGCAGGGCCGGCTCGGGCAGTCGACGATGCGCGAACGGGCGGCACTGATCGGGGCCTCGCTCGACGTCGTCAGCGCTCCGGGAGCGGGCACGCGGGTGACGCTCGTCGTGCCGCGGGGATCGCTGTGAGCGGCGGCGTCACACACGTCGCGATCGTCGACGACCACCGCCTGTTCCGCGAGGGCCTGGCGACGATCCTGGCAGCGGTGTCCAGCCTGCGGGTCGTCGCCCACGGTGAACGGCCGTCCGACGTGCTGGACGGTCCCGAGGCCGCTGCGATCGACGTCCTGCTGCTCGACGTCGAACTCGACGGGCCTCCGGCACGCACGACCATCGCGTCGGTGCGGCGGAACCACCCGCACATCGCAGTGGTCGTGCTGACGATGCACCGGGACGCCGTCCTGCGCCGGGCGCTGCTCGATGCCGGAGCGGTCGACTTCGTGACGAAGGACACGCCGAGCCGCGAACTCGTCGGACGGATCGTGCGCGCCGCGACCCGGACGGACACGCCGGTGACCTTCCCGGTCGACCTGGTCACGGACGCCCGCGCGGGCTCACCGCTGAGCGACCGCGAGACCGAGGTCCTCCGGCTCCTCGCCCGGGCCCGGTCGAACGCCGAGATCGCCGCCGACCTCGGACTCGCCGTCGGGACCGTGAAGCGCCACGTCTACAACGTGTTCCGCAAGCTCGACGTCAGCAGCCGGGTCGGAGCCGTGGCGACGGCCACGCGACTCGGCCTGCTCGGCTGACCCGGGCCTCCAGGCCGACCGCGACGAAACTGGCGGACCGCGACGAACCGGCCGACCGCGACGAAGTGGCCGACCGAACCGCACCAAGCGCTCAGGCCGCGACGGCGGAGCGCACCAGACGTCCCTCGCGGTGCAGCGCCGCGACGACGTCGAGCGCCTGGTGCCGGTACTGCGCCTGCGCGGCACCGGGCGCCACGATCACACCGTCCGCGCCGGTGGACGCAACGAGCGCGTTGATCTTCTCGGCGACCTGGTCGGCCGAACCGTAGGCCTGACGCTCGGTGCGCGCGGCGATGAACCGGCGCTCGAGGTCGCTGAACTCGTAGGCGCGGGCCTCGTCCATCGACACCGGCTCGGGCTTCGTCCCCTGGCGCATCCGGATGAACGAGATCATGCCGGGGGCGCTCTGCTCCTCGATGATGCGCGGGTCCTCGTCGGTGACGACCTGTACGCCGATCAGCGCGTTCGGCGTCTGCCGGAAGCGCGACGGGCGGAAGGAGTCGCGGTACAGCGCCAGCGCGGCCTCGGTGTTGTCCGAGGCGAAGTGGTGCGCGAACGCGAACGAGGTCCCGAGCGCGCCGGCGACCTGCGCGCTGTACCCGGAGGAACCGAGCAGCCAGAACTCGGGGACGTCGCCGTAGCCGGGCACGGCACGGATGCGGGAGAGCGGGTTCGACTCGTCCATGCCCGTGAAGAAGCCGATCAGGTCCGCCAGGCGCTCCGGGAAGTCGTCGACGTCCAGACGGTCCGTCCGGCGCAGCGCCATCGCGGTCGCGCCGTCGGTACCCGGCGCACGCCCGAGGCCGAGGTCGACCCGGTCGCCGTACAGCGCACGGAGCGTGCCGAACTGCTCGGCCACGACGAGCGGCGCGTGGTTCGGCAGCATCACGCCGCCGGAGCCGATGCGGATGGTGCTGGTCGCGGCACCCACGGCGCTCAGCAGCACGGCCGGCGCGGAGGAGGTGATCCCGGGCATCCCGTGGTGCTCGGCGACCCAGAAGCGTTCGTAGCCGGCCCGTTCGGCGTGCACCGCCATGTCGACGGAGCCCTGCAGGGCCTCGGTGTTGGACTGGCCGTACTCACGCGTGGCCAGGTCGAGGACGGACAGGTGCAGGGATGCGTCGCTCATGTGGTCGCCAACGCGCGACGACGCGCGCCCATTCCGACGGGCACAGGGACCGACGGGAGGCACGGGGCGGGCTCGCACCGCGCCTCCCGTCCGGCGGGCGGTCCGGTCCGGTGCCGTCAGCCGAGGTCGCCGTCGAGGCGACCGCCGGACTCGGTGAGGTAGCAGTTGGCGCAGAGGGACTCGTAGGTGACGCCCGCGCCGTCGATCGCCACCTGGGAGCCGTCGAACACGAACCGGCCGTCGACCTTGCGGGGGTTGAACACCGCCTTGCGACCGCACCGGCAGATGGTCTTCAGTTCCTCGAGCGAGTGCGCGATCTCGAGCAGACGGGCGCTGCCCGGGAACGCCTCGGTGCGGAAGTCCGTCCGGATGCCGTAGGCCAGCACCGGGACCCCGTCGAGCACCGCGATCCGGAGCAGGTCGTCCACCTGTCGCGGCGTGAGGAACTGTGCCTCGTCCACGAGCACGCAGCTGACCGGCCGGACCATGCCGTCGAGGTGGTCGGACTCCGGGTCGATCGCTCCGGCCCGGGCCACGGCCGCGCGGACGTCCTGGTCGGGGGCGATCACCAGGTCGACGGCGCGGGTGACGCCGAGGCGCGACACGATCGCGTGGTCACCCTTGGTGTCGACGGCCGGCTTCGCGAGCAGCACCCGCTGCCCGCGCTCCTCGTAGTTGTAGGCGGCCTGCAGGAGCCCGGTGCTCTTGCCGCTGTTCATCGCGCCGTAGCGGAAGTAGAGCTTCGCCACTACGCGAGGAAGCCGTCCTCCGCCGCACGACGGATCAGGTCGGACTTCTTGGACGCCGGCCGGCCGACCTTGGCGTACTTCTCGCGGACGCGCCGCAGATAGGTCTTGGCGGTCTCGTACTGCACGTTCATCTGGCTGGCGACCTCGTTCGTGGAGTAGCCGGACACGTACAGCCGCAGCGCCTCTTCTTCACCGTGGCTGAGCTTCGGGCGCTGGTGCGCGGCAGCACCGGTCGGCAGGGGACGCCACTCGCGCTGCGGCGGGGTCTCCCTGGCGACGCCCATGACGTCACGGGCGACGTCCATCACCTCGCGCATCGGCAGCGACTTCGACAGGAACGCAGCCGCGCCGGCCGCGAGGGCACGGTCGCGCGACTCACGGGTGTCGACGCTGGACAGGACGATCACCTTGGCGCCGGCTGCGCGGCAGGTCCGCACACGGGCTTCGATCGAGACGGGTTCCTTGAGCTGGAAGTCGAGGAAGACCAGGTCGGTCGGGAAGCTGTCGCTGTGCACCATCTCGAGCCAGGTGTGCGCGGTCAGCGACAGGTCGAAGTCGAACGCGTTGACGGCGATCCAGCTGGACAGGCTGTCCAACAGGACTTCGTGGTCGTCGAGGATGGCCAGACGCACCCGGCGGGATCCCGGGTTCGGCAGGGCGGGCGTGCCCTCCGTCAGCCTGTTCGGGTCAGTGCTGGTCATACGAGAACCTTAGTGCGAGGGACGATGGTCGGACGGCGACGTCGAGGTCCGGGAACGTCACCCGGAGCACGGCGAAGTAGGGGTCGAACGTGCGGTGGATCCCGACGTCGGAGTCAGCGACGCCCACGTCGAAGGCCACCACGACACAGTCGGGCGGGACGGCGCCGAGGGCGTCCGTGTCCGAGGCCCGCCGGACCATCGCGCGGAAGTCGGCGGGGTCGACCGTCGGCGCCCGGAGCACCGCGCGCACGACCGTGCGGACGACGGTGCGCTGGTCGGTGTCGAGGGTCGCGATCAGGCCGTCCGGGTCGTCGATCACGGCGAGGGCACCACCGTCGGCACGGACCGCCTGCTCGAACCAGGTGCGGTCGGCGTCCGCGACCATCGACCGGCGGATGCCGTCGGCGATCGACCGGGCACGGGCACGGTCGACGTCCGTGATGGTCTCGCGGGTGCGGAGCTCGGCGAAGAACGGGCCGACGTCACGGGTCAGGATGGTCGACCGGTCCTCTTCGACGCTGGCGGCGATGCCGTCCCGCTCGGCACGCTCGACGGAGTAGGACCCGGCGCGGATCTGTACGCGCTCGGCGAGCCCGGCGAAGGTCCACGCGAACACCCCGGCCGCCGCGGTGAGCACGAGCGTCGGTGCTGCGGCGAGGAACCCGGAGACCGACACGGGCACCCCGTGCGGGAACACCGTCGCGGCGGTCCCCCAGGCGACGGCGTCGACGACTGCCAGGAACACGCCGCCCACCACGAGGTCCACCCAGGGCCGGTAGGGCGCGGCCATCACGATGCCGGTCGCGGTCAGCAGGGACATGAAGTCGTTCAGCGCGCTGCGGTCCGGTCCCCACTGCGCCGCGACGCTGGTCACCGCGGCGACGGCGAGCAACCCGACGTGCAGCACGAACGCCCACCGGGGGAACGGTGCGCGGAAGGGGCTCGACGCGACGAGGACCACGGCGGCCGACGCGGCAAGCAGCAGGACCGTCATGGCGCTCAGGGTCGGGGAGCCGACGACGTCGCGGTCGAACAGGGACGTCAGGATCGCCCAGAGGACCCCCGCTGCGCCGAGCACCACCGCGAGCGGCCGGGACCCCATCGCGCCGAGCGGGTCGTACTGCTGCGCCGTCCGACCGGAGGCCGTCACGGACCCCGGACCGCCGGTGCGGCCGACGCGGGCGGAGCGGGCAGTGCGGCCGGTGCGGTCGGCACGGTAGGTGCGGCCGGCGCGGCCGGCGCGGCCGGCGCGGTCGGCGCTCATGAGCTCGCTCCGTCCGGCACGGCGACGGCGGCTGCGCGGGCGCCGTGGGGCACGGTCATCATGACGCTGGTGCCGGTGCCCGGCGACGACCACACCTGCACGTCGCCGCCCACGCGGCCGATGCGCTCGCGCACCGAGTTGCGCAGGCCCATCCGGTCAGCGCCGGTCTGCTGCTCGTCGAAGCCGCGGCCGTCGTCGACGACCATCACGGTGCAGGCGACGCCGTCGTCGAACACGCTGACCTCGGCGGTGTCGGTTCCGGCGTGCTTGCGGACGTTCGCCAGGCACTGCCCCACCGCGCGGACCAGGGCGGTCACCGCGTCGGACTCGAGTCGGCCCATCGCCGCGGGGTCGCCCGTCACCAGGACCTCGAGCCCCTCGGCACGTTCGTCGGCGAGCATGTGCTCGAAGGCGTCCACCGCAGCGCCGGGATCCGGTTGCGGCGCGGGCGCGAGCCATTCGGTGCCGGTGAGCATCGCGACGTCGGCCTCGACCGTGCGGGCCAGCTGCGCGTCCATCGGCCCGTCGGGCGCGAGCGAGATCGCGCCGAGGTGGTTGAGGACGGTGTCGTGCAGGATCGCCGACGCCTCGAGCTCCACCCCGGCGCGGTAGGCGGAGACGTGTTCTTCCCGCGCGGACCGCAGCAGTTCGGGCTGGACGCGCTGCGACCGTGCCGTGGTCCGGCTGGCGACGAGCACGATGGCGACCACGAACGCCAGGGTCACCCACGCGAGCACGAGCGGGTGTCCCGCTCCCCCGGTCTGCGCCGTCGCGATGGACGTGGCGACGCGGCCGACGACCAGCCCGGCGATGGACCACAGGACGACGCGACCGGGGACCGCGCCCGCGCCGCCCACGAGCACGAGGGGCACCACGACGAGCGACAGCAGGTACGAGGCGACCCAGGGCACGGGGACCTCGCGCAGCACGACCACGGCGCACCACCACGCGCAGATCCCGCCGACGAGCAGGAAGGCGACCGCAGAGCGCCACGTGCTGAACTGCACGTGCACGCCGATCATCGCGAGCATCGGCAGGAGCGCGAGGACGGCCGGCACCACGGCGACACGGGGGTCGTCGAACCGGAACAGCAGCAGGCTGACCGCAGCGACCAGGACCGACCCGACGGCAGCGGCGTGGAACGCCCGCACGGTCGACCACGCGTTGACCCGCGGAGCGAGGTGCGTGGGGATGCCGAGCACGGTGCGTCGTCCTTCCGGGAGCCAGGGAGCGCCGTCCACGATCCAACCACCATCGAGGAGGTCGTGTACCCCGGATCGGGTACCGGAAGACGACTGACACCATGATACCGGCGGCCACTGACGTCCGGTGTCCCCCGAACGTGCTCGCCGGGTGACGGACCAGCCGCGCTCAGAACAGGGTCGGAGCCCCGTTCGTGATGCCGGTCGCGCCGCCGGAGGATGCCGGGACGAGCGCGCGCGTGCGCAGGTCGGGGCGGTCCTGCCGGTGGCGTTCGTCCCAGGACCGATCCGCACGCTTGAGGGGCGAGATGCCGGCGGCACGGTCATTGCCCGGACCGGAAGCGGGATCGCCGACAGCGGTTCCGCCAGTCGCTTCGTTGCTCGGCGCGGAGAACCCCATCGAGCCCGTCGCCGGATCGACCTTCCCCACACCGACGCCGTGCGCGCGCAGGATCGGCCGGATGCGCTCGGCGAGCCAGCGTCGGTAGTCCTTCGGCGCGTACGTGTTGTCGAGGTACATCGCGCGGTACCGCGGCACCAGGTCCGGGTGCGTGCGCGCCAGCCAGTCGAGGTACCACGGCTTGACGCCCGGCTTCAGGTGCAGTGCGGAGTACATCACGCTCGTCGCACCGGCAGCTGCCGCTCGGCCGATCGCGTCGTCGAGGTGCGCGACGGTGTCGGTGACGTAGGGCAGCACGGGCATCAGGAACACCGAGCAGTCCAGCCCGGCGTCCCGCACGGCGCGGACCGTCGCCAACCGGGCCGCGGTGGTGGGAGTCCCCGGTTCGACGGACTGCTGCAGGTCGTCGTCGTACACCGCGATCGACATCGCCAGGTCCACGGGGACCTGCTCGGATGCCGCCACGAGGGCCGGGATGTCCCGCCGCAGCAGCGTGCCCTTCGTGAGGATGCTGAACGGCGTCCCCGAGTCGGCCAGCGCCGCGATGATGCCCGGCATCAGGCGGTACTTGCCCTCGGCGCGCTGGTACGGGTCGGTGTTGGTACCGAGGGCGACCGGGTGGCGGTCCCAGGTCGGCTTCGCGAGCTCGCGACGCAGGACCTCGGCCACGTTGGTCTTCACGACGATCTGCTGGTCGAAGTCGGCCCCGGCGTCGAACTCGAGCCAGGTGTGGGTCGGGCGGGCGAAGCAGTACACACACGCGTGCGAACACCCGCGGTAGGGGTTGATCGTCATCCCCCAGGTGCCGCCGTCGATGCCGTCGACGCGGTTCAGCGCGGACTTCGCCAGGACCTCGTGGAAGGTCACCCCCGCGAACTCCGGGGTCGTCACGCTCCGGACGAAGCCGCTGTTCGACTCG
Source organism: Curtobacterium sp. MCBA15_001 (assembly GCF_001864835.1). Lineage (GTDB taxonomy): Bacteria > Actinomycetota > Actinomycetes > Actinomycetales > Microbacteriaceae > Curtobacterium. The sequence goes on from NZ_MJGI01000007.1 coordinate 136,049, forward strand.
AGCCCCGGCAGCATGTCGCTGCCCGAGGCGCCGATCGCCTGTCCGTCCCACCGCATGCCTTCATTCGAACACACGTTCGAACGCGGCGCAAGCGCGGCCCGCCTAGTGGTGGAGTCCGAGCACCTTCGCGGTCCGGGTCAGGGTCTCGTCGGCCAGGGCAGCGTCCTCGCCGAGGTCCTTGCCGTACGTCGGCACCATCACGCGGACCGCGTCTTCCCACCGGTCCCAGCGGTCGGGGAAGCACGTGCGGAGCAGCCCGAGCATGATCGGCACCGCGGTGGACGCCCCCGGGGACGCGCCGAGCAGCCCGGCGATCGAGCCGTCCGCGGCCGTGATCACCTCGGTGCCGAACTGCAGCACCCCGCCCTTGTCCTTGTCCGGCTTGATGACCTGCACGCGCTGGCCGGCGATGATCTTGTGCCAGTTGCCCGGCTCGGCCGCGGGCATGAAGTCGCGGAGGGCTTCGAACTTGGTCTGCTTCGACGCCAGCAGCTGACCGACCAGGTACCGCACCAGGTCGAAGTTCGAGAACGCGACGCTGAGCATCGGGCGCAGGTTGTGCGGGCGGATCGACCGGAACAGGTCGAACAGCGAGCCCTGCTTCAGGAACTTCGGGCTGAACCCGGCGTAGGGACCGAACATCAGCGAGGCCGAGCCGTCGACGATCCGGGTGTCGAGGTGCGGGACCGACATCGGGGGCGCCCCGACGCTGGCCTTGCCGTAGACCTTCGCAGCGTGCTTCTGGACGACCTCGGGGTCGTCGGTGCGCAGGAACTCACCGGACACCGGGAAGCCGCCGTACCCGCGGATCTCCGGGATGCCGGACTTCTGCAGCAGGTGCAGGGCCCCGCCACCGGCGCCGACGAAGACGAACTTGGCGGCGATCGACTGCTTCGAACGGCCGACCTCGTTCCGGACGTCGAGCGCCCAGCCGTCGAAGACCTTGCCGCGGCGGATGCTGGTGACCTGGTGGTTCGGTTCGAACTCGACACCGTCGATCTCGAGCTGGTCGAACAGCTGCCGCGTGAGCGACCCGAAGTCGACGTCCGAACCCGCGGCCGAGTACGTCGCCGCGATCGGCTGGTCCCGCTTGCGGCCCGGGATGAGCGCCGGGGCCCACTTGCGGATCTGTTCGGCGTCGTCGCTGAACTCGAGCCCGGCGAAGAGCGGGTGGTCCTTCATCGCCTCGTACCGCTTGCGCATGTACTCGACGTTGTCGGCGCCCCACACGAATGAGATGTGCGGCGTCGGGTTGATGAAGCTGGTGGGGTCGGGCAGCGTGCCGTTCTCCACCAGGAACGACCAGAACTGCCGCGAGACCTGGAACTGCTCGTTGACGTTGACGGCCTTGGTGATCTCGACGCGACCGTCGGGCAACTCGGGCGTGTAGTTCAGCTCGCACAGCGCGGAGTGGCCGGTCCCGGCGTTGTTCCACGGGTTCGAGCTCTCCTGCGCGACACCGCCCAGCCGCTCGTACACGCGGATCCGCCAGTCGGGCTCCAGCCGGTGGATGAGCGCGCCGAGCGTGGCGCTCATGATCCCTCCGCCGATGAGGACGACGTCGATCGGTTCCACCTGCTTCACTGCCACCCGACGATCCTACAAGCGTGCGCCGACAGGGTGACCAGCTGCACCTCAGACAGACGGGAGGCACGGTGCCAGCTGGCACCGTGCCTCTCCCCACCGACACGGCCGGCGCGCCGCTGGCGCGTCGCGCCGGAACCGGCGGCGTGGGCCCTGTCGGAGCGCGTGGCTAGGCCGCGACCGCGCGGCGCGCGACGACGACCTCCGCGATCTGCACCGCGTTCAGCGCTGCACCCTTCCGCAGGTTGTCGTTGCTGACGAACAGCACCAGGCCGTGCCCGGCGGGCGCGGACTGGTCGGCGCGGATCCGCCCGACGAAGGTCGGGTCCTGCCCGGCGGCCTGCAGCGGCGTGGGGACGTCGGAGAGCTCGACGCCCGGGGCGCTCGCGAGGACCTCGGTCGCGCGCTCCGGCGTCAGCGGCTCGGCGAATTCGGCGTGCACGGAGATCGAGTGGCCGGTGAAGACCGGGACCCGGACGCAGGTGCCGGCGACGAGCAGGTCGGGCAGCTCGAGGATCTTCCGGCTCTCGTTGCGGAGCTTCTGCTCCTCGTCGGTCTCCCCGGTGCCGTCCTCGACGATGCTGCCCGCGAGCGGCACGACGTCGAACGCGATGGGACGGACGTACTTGACGGGCTCCGGGAAGGTGACCGCAGCGCCGTCGTGGGTCAGCGCGGCGGTGTCCTGCTCGAGCGCGGCACGGGCCTGGCCGAGCAGTTCCTCGACGCCGGCGAGGCCGGAGCCGGAGACCGCCTGGTAGGTCGTCGCGACGAGCCGGCGGAGACCGGCCGCGGCGTCGAGGACCTTGAGGACCGGCATGATCGCCATCGTCGTGCAGTTCGGGTTCGCGATGATCCCCTTCTCCGCCTGGTCGATGGCGTGCGGGTTCACCTCGCTCACCACGAGCGGCACCGCGGGGTCCAGGCGCCACGCGCTGGAGTTGTCGATGACCAGGGCCCCGGCGGCGGCGAACTTCGGCGCCAGCGCGCGGGACGCGGTCGCTCCGGCGGAGAACAGCGCGATGTCGATGCCGGACGGGTCGGCGGTCTCGGAGTCCTCGACGACGATCTGCTCGCCGCGGAACGGCAGCGTCGTGCCGGCGGAACGCGCGCTCGCGAAGAAGCGCACCGTCGTGGCGGGGAAGGCGCGCTCCTCGAGCAGGCGGCGCATCACGGCGCCCACCTGGCCGGTGGCACCGACGACGGCGATGGTGAGGTCGGACATGCTCTGCTCCTGGTGGGTCAGCGGTCGGCGGAGGTCAGCGGTCGGCTGGGCTGAGTGGTCGGCTGGGCTCAGCGGCCGGTGCCGGCGTAGACGACGGCTTCGTTGTCGGCGTCGAGCCCGAACGCCTGGTGCACCACGCGCATCGCGTCGTTGAGCGTGTCGGCGCGAGTGACGACCGAGATGCGGATCTCCGACGTGGAGATCATCTCGATGTTGATCGACGCCTGGTGCAGCGCGCGGAAGAGCTCCGCGGAGACGCCGGCGTTGGTGCGCATGCCGGCGCCGACCAGGGCGAGCTTGCCGATCTGGTCGTCGTACTGGATGCCCTCGAAGCCGATGTCGCCCTTGGCCACACCGAGCGCGGTCAGGACGCTCTGGCCCTGGTCCTTCGGCAGCGTGAAGGAGATGTCGGTGCGCCCGTTCGAGGCCGACACGTTCTGCACGATCATGTCGATGTTCGCGCCGGCGCGGGCGACGATCGTGAAGATCTCGGCGGCCTTGCCGGGCTGGTCGGGCACGCCCACGACGGTGATCTTGCCCTCGGACAGGTCTCCGGCGATCCCGGTGATGATCGGTTCTTCCACGGTTTCCCCCTCGGCAGGGTTGTAGACGATGGTGCCCTCGACGTTGCTGAACGAGGAGCGGACATGGAGGGTGACGCCGTGCCGACGGGCGTACTCGACGGCACGGATGTACAGGACCTTGGCGCCGGACGCCGCGAGCTCGAGCATCTCCTCGCTCGTGATCCGGTCGATCTTGCGGGCCTTCGGGACCACGCGAGGGTCGGCGGAGAAGATGCCGTCGACGTCGGTGTAGATCTCGCAGATGTCGGCGTCGAGCGCTGCGGCCAGGGCGACGGCGGTGGTGTCCGAGCCGCCGCGACCGAGCGTCGTGATCTCGCCGGTCGTGCGGTTGAACCCCTGGAAGCCGGCGACGATGGCGACGTGCCCGGCGTCGAGCGCCTCGCGCACGCGCTTCGGGGTGACGTCGACGATGCGGGCCTTGCCGTGCTGGGCGTCGGTGAGCATGCCGGCCTGGCTGCCTGTGTACGACGACGCTTCGACGCCGAGGCTCTTGATCGCCATCGCGAGCAGCGCCATCGAGATGCGCTCCCCCGCGGTCAGCAGCATGTCGAGTTCGCGGCCGGCCGGGATCGGCGTGACCTGGTGGGCGAGGTCGACCAGTTCGTCGGTCGTGTCGCCCATCGCCGAGACGGCCACGACCACGTCGTTGCCGGCCTTCTTGGTCTCGACGATCCGCTTGGCCACGCGCTTGATGCTCTCGGCGTTCGCGACGGACGATCCACCGAACTTCTGCACGATCAGGGCCACGGGTGCGTACTCCAGGGGACGACGTTCCGCGTCGGAGCGCGGCTTCGTCAATGGTAGAGGGTGTTTCGGGGATGTTGCGTGCGAGCGGGCTGCGACGCAAGGATCGTGCGTGGGGCTCCTCAGCCGCCGACGAGTCGGCGGCCCTCGAAGGCACGACCCAGCGTGACCTCGTCGGCGTACTCCAGGTCGCCGCCGACGGGCAGGCCGGACGCCAGCCGTGTCGTCCGGATCCCCATCGGCACGAGCAGGCGGCTGAGGTAGGTCGCCGTCGCCTCGCCCTCGAGGTTCGGGTCCGTCGCGATGATCACCTCTTCCACGGTGCCGTCGGCCAGGCGGGTCATCAGCTGCTGGATGCGCAGGTCGTCCGGGCCGACGCCGTCGATCGGGCTGATCGCCCCGCCGAGCACGTGGTACAGCCCGCGGAACTCACGGGTGCGCTCGATCGCGGCGACGTCCTTCGCCTCTTCGACGACGCAGATCACGCCGGGCTGGCGGCGCGGGTCGCGGCAGATGCTGCAGCGCTCCGACTCGGTCACGTTGCCGCAGACCTCGCAGAACCGGACGCGCTCCTTGACGTCGGCCAGCAGCTCCGACAACCGCGAGGGGTCGAAGGACTCGCTCTGCAGGATGTGGAAGGCGATGCGCTGCGCCGACTTCGGACCGATGCCGGGCAGGCGGCCGAACTCGTCGATCAGGTCCTGGACGATGCCGTCGTACATCAGGCCTCCTCGCTCAACGAGGTCTCCTCGATGAACTGCGCACCGAGGATCTCACGCACGACGGCCTCGCCGTAGCGGCCGGGGACCGCGGCGCGACGCGGCGCCTGCGGCTGCGGGGCGGCTGCCTGCGGCGGCCGTGCCTGCTGGGCAGGCGCCTGCGGCGGCCGTGTCTGCTGGGGTGCCTGCGGCGCGGCCGACCGGCCGCCGCCGGGGCCCGGATCCGGGAACGGGGCACCGTCGTCGAAGGGTTCGTCGTCGAGCGGGTAGTCGTCGACCGGCACGGGAGGCTCGCCCTGCGTCGGCTGCGCGGCCTGCGGTCCGCGACCAGCGGCCTGCGGTCCGCGACCAGCGGCCTTCAGGGCGTCGAGTGCCGACTGCGTCTCGGCGACCGGCCCGGAGGTCTCGGTCACGGCGGGCGCGGCCGCGACCGGTGCGTCCGCGACCGTGTCCGTCGGCCCGGTGGAGCCCATCGGCGCGGCCCACGTGGGCTCGACGTCGTCCGCTACGGCCCCGGCAGTGGGGTCGGTCGCCGGGATGGTGGCGACGGCCCACTCGGTCACGGGGTCGTTCGAGGCGGCGGGGGCCTGGCGCTGGGGCTGGGGCTCGGGCTCGGGCTCGGGCGGGGTCGCGGCACGAGCCGGTGCAGCGGACGCCGCAGGGGTCGGCTCGACCGTCGCCGAGGTCGTCGGTTCCGGTGCGGGGGCCGGCTCGGACGCGGACACCGTCGGGGTGGCGGTGTCGGGGGTGGCGGTGTCGGGGGTGGTGGGGTCGGGGGTGGTGG
>NZ_MJGI01000007.1:142456-159949 GCF_001864835.1 Curtobacterium sp. MCBA15_001
GGTGGGGTCGGGGGTGGTGGTGTCGGGGGTGGCCGGTCGAGGTCGGTCTCCCGCGCCGCCACCGGTGGGCGCACGGACACCGGCGCCTGCGCCTGCGCCTGCGCGGCCACCTGCTCCTGTGCCGGCACCGCCGGGACGCTGTGCCCCCGGTCCGCTCGGGCCCGCACCGCCGGGACCGCGCGCGACGAACTTCACGCGGAAGCCCAGCACGTCGATGATCGCCTGGCGGACGAGCTCGCTGACGCTGGTCGTCGGGTCGGACATCTCCTTGAACGAGGCGACGTCCTGCTGGCTCGGGAACGTCAGCGCGAGGACGTCGTCGCGCAGCGCGGTGACCTGCGCGGTGACGATGACCGTCCACGCCGAACGCTTGGCACGCTGCACGTGCTCGAGCACCTGCGGCCAGGCATCCCGCATCTGCTGCAGCCCGACCGCGGCGATCGGCTGCACGGCCGGCTCGGAACCGATGACGGTCCCCTGCCCGGTCGACGAGGACGATGCCGTCTCCATGTGCTCGGACGGCCGTGCCGGCGCGGTGGACTCGGCGTGGGGGGTGCTCGGCGCGACGGCGGCCCACGACGCGGTGGCGTCCTGTGCAGCGCTGGCCGCGGCTCCGGGAGCGGACTGCGTCGCCGCCGGTTCCCGCCCGCCCGACGAGGACGAGGCGGACGACGAGGACGACGATGGCGCCGACGACGAGGACGACGAGGGTGCCGACGACGAAGGCGACTCGGCCGACGGTGACGCCGCCGCCCCGCCATCGCCGGTCGGCGCAGCGGTCGACGGCGCGGCCGCAGCCGGAGCAGGGGCGGTCCGAGCAGCGGGTACCGCGGGCGCGGCAGCCGTGCGCGTCGACTCGGCAACCTCGGCGGGCGCGTGGTGTCCCCCGGCGTCGCCCACCCCGACACGACGCTCGAGCCGCTCGACCCGGGCGATGGCACCGCGCTGGGTGTCGTCCGCCTCGGGCACGAGCATGCGGGCGATCATGAGTTCCAGGTGCAGCCGCGGCGAGGTCGCCCCGGTCATGTCGGTCAGGGCCCGGTTGGCGATGTCGGCACCCCGCGACAGCCCGGCGGCCCCGAAGACCCCCGCCTGCCGCGACATCGTGTCGAGCTCTTCCGGGGACACCCCGCGCAGCACGGCCCCGGCGCTCTCGTTGGTCGCGGCGACGACGATCAGGTCACGCAGCCGCTCGAGCAGGTCCTCGACGAAGCGGCGCGGGTCCTGCCCGGTCTGCACGACCCGGTCCACCGCGGCGAAGGCCGACCCCGGGTCCGCCACGGCCAGGGCGTCGACGACGTCGTCGAGCAGGGCGCTGTCGGTGTACCCGAGCAGCGCGACGGCACGCTCGTAGCGCAGGGCACCGTCTTCGCTGCCGGCGATGAGCTGGTCGAGCAGGGACAGGGTGTCGCGGACCGAACCGCCGCCGGCACGGACGACGAGGGGCAGCACGCCCGGGTCGACGGAGACGGACTCCTGCGTGCAGAGCTGCTCGACGTACTCGAGCATCGCCGCGGGCGGGACCAGGCGGAACGGGTAGTGGTGCGTGCGCGACCGGATCGTGCCGATGACCTTCTCGGGTTCGGTGGTCGCGAAGATGAACTTGACGTGCTCCGGCGGTTCCTCGACCAGCTTGAGCAGCGCGTTGAAGCCCTGCGGCGTGACCATGTGCGCTTCGTCGAGGATGAAGATCTTGTAGCGGTCGCGCGCCGGGGCGAACACCGCACGGTCCCGCAGGTCGCGGGCGTCGTCCACACCGTTGTGACTGGCGGCATCGATCTCGATCACGTCGAGGGAACCGCTGCCACCGCGCGCCAGTTCGACACAGCTGGGGCAGACGCCGCACGGGGTGTCGGTCGGGCCCTCGGCGCAGTTCAGGCAGCGCGCCAGGATGCGGGCCGACGTCGTCTTGCCACAGCCGCGCGGACCACTGAACAGGTACGCGTGGTTCACGCGGTTGGTGCGCAAGGCGGTCCGGAGCGGGTCGGTGACCTGCGACTGCCCGATCAGCTCGGCGAAGTTCTCGGGCCGGTAACGGCGATACAGGGCGGTGACCACCAGGCAAGGGTAGCCGGGACGGCCGACAGGCGGAGGCCGTCCCGCGGCCCCTGTGCACAGCGCACGACACCGCGCACCCGGTGCAGGACGAGCGCCGCGCACCGCGCCCGACGCACCACGCGCGATCCGGTAGCGACGCACCGGGGACGCACCGCGCCTCCTGGCCGTCAGTGCGACGGACAGGAGGCGCGGTGGCAGCGGGTGCGGACCTCAGCCGACCCGACGGCGGATGCGGCGTGCCAGGCGGGACAGCCCCAGGAGCAGGAACCCGAGGACGACCAGGCCGCCGGCCGCGGCCGCGAGCGGTCCGACGGCCGCGCCGGTGAAGGCGAGGTCACCCGAGCCGCCGGCCGCGCCGGAACCGACCCCGGTCCCGCCGGTCCCGCCGGTCCCGGGCAGACCGGGCGCACCAGGCGTTCCCGGAAGCCCGGGCGTCCCCGGCGTGCCGGGCGTCCCGGGCGTACCCGGGTCCCCAGGCGTGCCCGGACCGCTGGCCGGGTCGACCACGAAGGTCGTCGACTGCGGGGCCGACGTGGCCCCGTCGACGGTCTGCGTGACCACCACCGAGTGGTCACCGACCCCGGCCGTGACCACGACCGACCACGCGCCGTCCGGGCCGGCCGTCGTCGTCAGCGAGGTGCCGCCGTCCACCACGACCGTGACGGTCGCACCCGGCTGGGCGGTACCCGCGATCCGCCAGGCAGCGGTCCCGTCGGCGGACGCGCTCTGGTGTGCTCCCGGCAGTGGCGAGGTGATCGTCAGCGGAGCGACCGCCTGCACCACGATCGGCACCTCCGGTGCTGCCTGGTCGACCCCGTCCAAGGTCTGCACCGCACGGATCGTCCAGCTCCCCGCGGGGACCCGGTCGAACGTGACGGTCCAGGCGCCCGTGCCGTCGGCGGTGGTGGTCCGCACCTGCCCGGTGGACAGGGTGACCGTGACCGTGACGTCCGGTGTGGCCGTGCCGGTCACCGGGAACGAGGCGGTGCCACCGGGGCCGGAGGCCGCGATCAGCTGCCCCGCCGTGGGAGCGGTGACCACGATGTCCGTCGGCGACGCGGTGACGACCGTGATGCCGCTGGTGACCGGGTCGGACGTCACGCCGCCCACCGTCTGGGTGACGGCGACGGTGTGTGCGCCCGCTGGGACGTCGACGATCGTGACCGTCCACGAGCCGTCGTCGCCGGCGGTCGTCGTGCCGGTCTGCCCGTCGACGTCGACCGTGACCGTCGCCCCGGGCTCGGCGGTGCCGCTCACCGGGACGGACACGGTCGCACCGGTCGTCGGCAGGACCTGCCCGTCGGTCGGGCTCGTGACCGTGACCGGCGTGGCGGCGACCACGGAGAACCCGACCTCGGGTGCGGCGCTCTCGACGTCGTCCACGGTCTGGGTCGCCACGATGGTGTGGGCCCCGAGGCCGATGCCCGGCACCGTGACGGTCCACGCTCCGTCGTCGCCCGCCGTCGTCGTCACCGGTGTGCCGCCGTCGATGGTCACGGAGACCGTCGCACCCGCCGCTGCCGTGCCGCCGACCGTCACGTCCGTGGCGTCGCCGAGCACGCGGTAGGTGGTGCCCGCCGCCGGTGCGGTCACGACGACCGCGTCCTGCTCGGCGACCGCGACGGTGAAGGCGCGACGGACCGGGTCGGAGGTGGTGCCGTTCACGACCTGGGTGACCTCGAGGGCGTGTGGGCCCTCGGCGAGGTCCGTCAGCGTGGTCGTCCAGCGACCGTCGGGGCCGACGACCGCCGTGACCGCGTCGCCGCCGTCGGCGACGATCCGGACGGTGGCGCCGGGCTCCCCGGTGCCGTTCACGACCACGTCCGCACCGGTCGATCCGGCCGGGACGGTGACCGTCGCACCGGCTGCCGGTGCGTCGATCGCCAGGGTGGTCGCGCCGGCCACCGTGAACCGCGTGGTGACGGCTGCGGAGGTCGACCCGTCGACCGTCTGGGTGGCCTGCACGGTGTGCGGACCGGTCCCGACGTCCGGCAGCTCGACGGACCACGTGCCGGCGGTCGTCGCCGTCACGGTCTGCGCGGTGCCGTCGTCCAGGGTGACCCGGACGGTGGCGCCCGCCTGGGCGGCGCCCGACGCGGTCACCGTGGTGGTCGAGTCGTCCTGCGCCACCCGGATCGTCGAGTCCGCGACGGGCGTCACGATGGTCACCGGGTCGGCGGCCACGACGTGCACGGGCACGGTGACCGGGGCGGACTCGGTGTCGCCGACACGCTGCGTCACGCTGACGACCGGGTCGCCGGCGCCGACGTCGAGCACCTGGACGGTCCAGGCGCCGTCGGGACGGACCGTGGTGGACCCGCTCCGACCGTCGCCGAGGTCGACGACCACGGTCGCGCCGGGTTCGGCGGTGCCGGTGACCTCGACGGTGGTGGTCGCGTCCGCGTCGCCGAGCAGGTACTCGGCGTCCGCGGTCGGCGCGGTGACCCGCACCGGCGCACCGGCCTCGACCGTGAACATCGACTCGACGGGCGTCGTCGAGGTCGAGCCCTCGACGGTCTGCGTGACGCTGACGTCGTGCGGGCCCACGCCGAGGTCCGGGACCTCGACCGACCAGCTGCCGTCCGGCCCCGCCGTGACCTCGACCGGGTCCCGGTCGTCGATGCGGACCGCGACCGTGGCGCCGGGCTGCGCGTCACCGGCGACGACGACCGTGGTCGTCTGGTCCGGGTCGGCGACCGTGATCGGCTCGTCCGCGTCGGGCTGCCGGATCGTGAGGGCGGCCGCGGCCACCACGGACACCGGGCGCTCGACCGCGGCGCTCGTGGTGCCGTTGACCGACTGGCGCACACGCGCCGTCCACGATCCCGCGGGCACCGCCTGCACGGTGACGTTCCAGGTGCCGTCGTCCTCGACCGTGGTGGTCGCGGTGCCGCCGTCCCCGAGGTCGACCGTGACGGTCGCCCCGGGCTGGCCGGTGCCGACGAAGTCGACGTCGGTGGTCGCCTGACCGTCGGCCACGGTGACGCGGGTGGCGCCGACCGGGTCGGTGACGGCGAGCGGGGCTCCGGCGGCGACTGAGACCGTCGCGCTGACGGGCTCCGAGGTCTGCCCGTCGAAGCGCTCGGTGGCGCTCACGCTGTGGTCGCCGACCGTGACGTCCGCGAACGTGACCGTCCACGTGCCGTCGGTGGCCGTGACCGTCCGGGTGCTGCCGTCGGAGAACGTGACGGTGACGACCGCCCCCGGCTGCGCCGTCCCGGTCACCACGACGTCCGCGGTGCCGTTCGCGTCCGCGACCGTCAGCGTGGTCCCGTCCGCCGGCGCGGTGAGGACGATGTCAGCGGCCGCCTGGACCGAGACGGTGCGTCCCGGACTGGAGGCCGTGGTGCCGCCGACGGTCTGGGTCGCGCTGAGCGGCTGGTCACCGACCGGCACACCGGTGAAGGTGACCGTCCAGGCGCCGTCCGCGTCCGCGGTGGTCGCCAGTTCGTCGTCGCCCAGGCGCACGGTGACGGGCGCGCCCGCGGCGGCGGTCCCGGTGACGGTGACGTCCCGCGTGCCGTCCTCGCCGATGACGGAGAGGACGGTGTCCGGCTCCGGTGTGGTCACCGTGACCGGGTCGGCCGCCACGACGGTGACGGTCCGGTCGACCGGCTGCGAGGTGGCACCGCCGAGCGTCTGGGTCACCGACACGGGGTGCTCGTCGACGCCGAGCGCCGGGAACGTGACCGTCCAGGTGCCGTCGGGAGCGACCGTGGTGGTCTGGTCCGGGGCGCCGGGCGTCGTCGCGGTGACGACGGCACCGGGCTGTGCGGTGCCCGAGAGCGTGACCGGCGTGGACACGTCCTCGCCGGCGACCGTGGTGGTCGTGTCGGCACCCGGGTCCGTGATCCGGACGGGGCTGGCCGTGACGACGCGGAACGACGTCGGCAGCGCGCTCGTGCTGATGCCGTTCACGGTCTGGGTCGCCTCGACGGTGACGGTCCCGCCCGGAGCCAGCCCCGGTGCCGTGACCGTCCACGCTCCCGTGAGCGGGTCAGCGGACGTCGTGAGGGCGGTGCCCCCACCGACGACGACGGACACCGCGGCGCCGGGCTCGGCGGTTCCGGAGACGGCCACGTCGGTCGTCGCGTCCTCGGCGACCACGACGAACCGGGTCCCGACCGGCGGGGTGTCGATGGTGATCGCGCGGCCGGGGACGACGGTGAAGTCGCGCTCGACGAGCGGACCGTCCGTGCCGTTGACGGACTGCGTCGCCGTCACGGTGTGCTGACCGACCGCCAGCGCGGTGCTGCCCGTCGCCGGGGCGGTCCAACGGCCGTCCGCGTCCGCGGTCACCACGATCGGAGCGCCGTCGTCGAAGCGCACCGTGACGGTGGCACCGGCCTCGGCGGTCCCGGTCGCGATCGCGCCGGCGGTGCCGTCGCCGCGTGCGGGGACCTCCTGACCGTCGGTGGGCGTCTCGATGACGAGCGCGTCGCCGGCCACGACCGTGAGGTCGCGGTCGACCGCGGGCGAGGTGACACCGCCGACGGTCTGCGTGACCGACACGGTGTGGTCACCGGTCGCGACGGCCGGCAGCGTGGTGCTCCACGTGCCGTCGGTCCCTGCGGTGAGCGTCACCGGGTCACCGTCGTCGATGACGACGGTGACGGTGGCACCCGGCTCGGCGGTGCCGCTGACGGGCACGTCGATCGTCGAGGACTCCTGCGCGACCGTCGTGGTCACACCCTGCGTCGGGGTCGTCACGGCGAGCGCAGCCGCTCGTTCGACGGTCACGACCCGGTCGGGAGCGGACGAGGTCGTGCCGCCGACGGTCTGCGTCGCCGTGACCGTGTACCGGCCGAGCGGGACGTCCGCGAAGGTCACGGTCCAGGTGCCGTCCGTGTCCGCGGTGGTCGTCGCGGTGCGGCCGGTCGCCAGCCTGACGTCGACCTCGGCACCGGGTTCCGCGGTGCCCGTGACGGGCAGGTCGGTCGTCGTGCCCAGGATCCGGACGACGGCGCCGTCGGCGGGCGCGGTGACCACGACCGGGTCGCCGGCTGCGATCGTGAAGGACGACGTGACCGGACCGGAGGTGGTGCCCGCGACCGTCTGCGTCGCGGTGACCGTCCGCGGACCGACCGGGACGTCGGCGAACGTGGCCGTCCAGGCGCCGTTGCCGTCGGCCGTGACGGACGCGGTGAACGCGCCGCCGATGCCGAGGTCGACCCGGGCGCCCGGCGCTGCCGAACCCGTGACGGTGACCGGCCGGGTGGACGCGGCGTCGGCGACGGTCAGCTCGGTGCCGTCGGCCGGGGTGGCGATCGTCAGCGCGGCGGCGGGCGTGACGGTGAAGTCGCGCTCGACCGGGGCGCTGGTGGTGCCGCCGACCGTCTGGGTGACGCTCGCCGTGTACGACCCGGCGGGGACGCCCGGGACGACGGTGGACCAGCGGCCGTCGGTGCCGGCGGTGGTGGTTGCGGTGCGGCCGTCACCGGCGTCGACGGTGATCGTCGCGCCGGCCTGGGCCGAGCCCGCGACGGTGACGTCGCGGGTCGCGTCGGCGTCGGCGACCGGGAGGTCCTGGCCGTCGGTCGGGGTGGTGACGGTGAGCGCAGCGGCGGCGACGACCTGGAAGGCCCGCGTCACCGGCGCCGACGTGGTGTCCCCGACGGTCTGGGTCACCGAGGCCGTGTACGAGCCGACGGGCACGTCCGGCACCGTCACGCTCCACGCGCCGGAGCCGTTCGTGGTGCCGGTGGCGGTCCGGCCGCCGCCGAGGTCGACGGTGACCGTGCTGTTCGGCGTCGCCGTGCCGGTGAGGGTGACGGGAGCGGAGGACCCGAGGACCGTGAAGGTCTGCCCCGACGTCGGGGTGGCGATCGTGAGGGCCTGCTGCGCGACGACGGAGAAGGCCCGCGTCGCCGTGCCGAGGGTCGTGCCGCCGAGGGTCTGGGTCGCGGTTGCGGTGTAGCTGCCCGTCGGCAGGGCGGGGACCGCGGTCGTCCAGGTGCCGCCGGCCGTGACGGTCGTGGTGGCGGTCCGGCCGTTGCCGAGGTCGACGGTGATCGTGGCGCCGGGCTCCCCCGTGCCGCTGATCGTGACCGAGCGGGTGGCCGACGCGGACGGCACGCTGAACTGCGCTCCGGCCGTCGGCGCGGTGATGGCCACCGGGGCGATCGCGGTCGCACGCACCGTGGAGGTGGCGAGGTCGACGGTGGCGACACCCGCCCCGGGCAGGACCGACAGGCGGAGGGCGTGCACGCTCTGCGCGCCGGCGTCGGTGCCGCGACCGTCACGGAAGCCGGTGGTCGTGTCCTGCGCGTTCACGGTCACGTCGATGACCTGACGCAGCAGCAGGACCACGGGCGCGAGCAGGTCCGCGACCGCCGTCGTCGTGGCCGTCAGGGTGCGTCCGAGCGCGACGAGCGCGTCGCCGGTCACCAGGGGGCCGACGAGCGTTCGCACCGCCGGCAGCAGGACCGTGTTCACGACGGGGGTGACGAGGGGCTGGAGGACCCCACTGGACAGGCCGAGGCCGGTGACCGTGACGGTCGGTGCCGGACCGGCGACGGTGCCGAGCAGCTGCCCGATCGTCGTCGCGACGGTGATGTCGAGCGGCGCGACGGGCAGGCCGGCGAGCGTCGCGTTGGCGGTGACCCGGACCGAGATCGCCGTCGAGTTCACCGTGTTGACGACGGCGGTCTGCAGCGCGGCCGGCAGCTGGCGTCCGAGGACGTCGGCGATGGCGGCGTTGATCGAGGCGACGGCCTGCTGGGTCAGCACCGGGGTGTTCGCGGGCTGGCCGTTGAGCGCCGTGAGCTGGTCCAGGTCGACCGTGATCGCACCGGTCGACGGCGTGATGGTGACCGCACCGGAGGTGAGCGGCTGCGCGAGCACCTGGGTGAGCGTGTCGTCGAGGTTCAGGTTCACCGTCGCCCGCGCCGTGGTGCCGCTCAACGAGACGACCCCGAGCGAGGACAGCGCTCCGGTGAGCCCCGTCGTCAGCTGGGTGGTGACCCCGCTGAGGGCCCCGTTCGCCCCGACCGTTGCGTTCACCCCGGACGAGAACGTGCGCAGGTCCGATCGCAGCGCGGTGGTCAGGCCGGACACCGCGGGGCTCTGCAGGCGCAGCTGTGCGCCGGCGATCCGGTAGTCACTCGTCGTCGTCACCGCCGTGCCACGGTTCGCCGCGATCGTCGATGCGAACGCCCCGATCGTCAGCCGGCCGTCGGCCAGGACGCTCGGGGCCGCACCGACACGCGTCAGCAGCGGGTTGAGGTCCACCGTCGCGCCCGAGCCGTTCGTCCCGGTGCCGACGCCGATGCCGCCGTTGCCGGTGACCAGCCCGGACGATGCGGTCGCCCCTGTGGCCGACGTGGTGGCGTACTGCCCGGCGACGCCGAGCGTCAGGATGCCGTTCGCCCCGAGCAGGTCGATGTCGTTGCCGAGGTCGACGTTCACCGCGTTCAGGGCCGTGACGTCGACCGGCTGGCTCGTGGTGCCCCCGCCGCTCGTCGCTCCGCGCGCCGAGTAGGCCCCGGCGAGCTGTGCGACCGCATCGACGTCGACGATGCCCGAGCCGCCGAGCAGCACGCCCTCGGCCTCGGCGACGTCGGTCGGCGCCGCGCTGGCCGGCTGGATCGCCACCGTCGCGGCGAGCAGTGCCGTGACCGTCGCGACGACTCCGCTGCGCAGCAGCAGGCCTCGTTCTCGGGGGGTGCGGGGGCTGCCGTCGCCTGACCCGGGTACGCGGGTACCACGAAGCGACACGTGCTTGCGCATGCGTGTTCCTCATCCTGACGGGCGCACCCGTCACCTGATCCTCGGACGTCGTCGGTGGTTGGCCGACGACACTGCTGGAGTCCTGGTGAGGGACTCCGGAGCCTGGTTGGGGGCTCCTGTGAGGGATCTTTGCACACGATCAGGGAGTCGTCACCTGTCGAGACACAGAAAAGACTCCTCACGCACCCGCCAGAGCCCGGTTGCCCTTGCTGCGTTTCCGCCCTGGGGGAGTTGGCCTGGATGGCGTCACGTGAGGAGCCGCCGAGAAGTCTACCGGACGCGACGGGCATGATCGAACACATGAAGATCGCCATCGCCGGGGGCCACGGCCAGATCGCCCTCCTCCTCGCCCGCCTGATCGTCGACGCCGGACACGAGGCCGTCGGCATCGTCCGGAACCCCGCGCACGTGTCCGACGTCGAGCAGACCGGGGCGGCGGCGATCGTCGCCGACCTCGAACAGCTCGACGACGACGAGCTCGCCCTGCGGCTGCGCGGCGTCGACGCGGTGGTGTTCGCCGCCGGTGCCGGGCCGAACAGCGGCGCCGAGCGGAAGCTCACCGTCGACCGCGACGGGGCGGTGCTGCTCGCCGACGCCGCCGTCCGGATGGGCATCGAGCGCTACGTGATGATCTCCGCGCTCGGCGCCGACGCGTACGACCGTGAGCAGGCCGTCGTCCCGGCCGCCGACGACCGCGCCGTGTTCCAGGTGTACCTGCGCGCGAAGTCCGAGGCCGACGCCGACCTGCGTGCGCGACGACTGCGCTGGACGATCGTCCGCCCGGGTGGCCTGCTCGACACGCCGCCGCAGGGGACGGTCTCGGTCGGCCGCACGGTCCCCCGGGGCTCGATCCCCCGGGCGGACGTCGCCGCGGTCGTGCTGCACGCCCTGCTCGACGACACCGCGGTGGGCGTGCAGTTCGAGGTGACGAGCGGCAACACGCCGATCCCGGCAGCGCTGAGCGCGCTCAGCTAGCGCGACCGGCCCGCGCGTGGTCGACGCACGCGCGGACGGGGCACGCGCTCGGCTAGAGCGCGACCGCCGCGGACTGCCGCGCGATCTCGAGTTCCTCGTTCGTCGGGATCACGAGCACGGCGACACGGGACACGTCCGTCGAGATGACCCGAGCCTCGCGCGAGTGCAGCTCGTTCCGGTCGTCGTCGATCTCGATCCCCAGGTGCTCGAGCCCGGCCAGCACCCGGCGACGCAGCAGCGCGTTGTTCTCCCCCACGCCCGCGGTGAACACCACGGCGTCGAGCCCGCCGAGCTGCGCGGTGTAGGCGCCGACGTAGCGACGGATGCGGTGCCGGTACACGGCGAGCGCCGCCTCGGCCGTCTCGTCACCGTCGATCGCGGCTGCCTGCACGTCGCGCATGTCGCCGTTGCCGGTCAGCCCGAGCAGCCCCGAGCGCTTGTTGAGCATGTCGTCGAGGTCGTCGAACGACAGCCCGGCCCGTCGGTGCAGGTGGATGAGCACCGCGGGGTCCAGGTCGCCCGACCGGGTGCCCATCACCAGTCCTTCGAGCGGGGTGAGTCCCATCGAGGTCTCGATGGACCGGCCACCGTCGATCGCCGCGGCCGAGGCGCCGTTGCCCAGGTGCAGCACGATCGTCTTCAGCTCGGCGAGCGGGCGCCCGAGGAACACGGCGGTCTGCTCGGAGACGTACTTGTGGCTCGTGCCGTGCATGCCGTAGCGCCGGATCTGGTACTGCTCGGCCAGGTCGGCCGGGATCGCGTACGTGTAGGCGTGCGGCGGCATCGTCTGGTGGAAGGCGGTGTCGAACACGGCGACGTGCGGCACGTCCGCGAAGACCTGCTGCGCCGCACGGATCCCCTCGAGGTTCGCCGGGTTGTGCAACGGGGCCAGGCTGGCGAGTGCCTCGATCTGCTGCTCGACCTCGGGGGTCACCACGGTCGCCCGGTCGAACGTGGTCCCGCCGTGCACCACGCGGTGCCCCACGACCGAGGGCGGGTGCTCGTCGAACGAGGGCCCCGTCCTGGCGAAGGCGTCGAGCATCGCCTGGAACCCGGCGGCGTGGTCCGGCACCTGGGCCGCGTCGTTCGAGGCGGACTCCCCCGTGAGCGCGTTCGTGTGCTTCCACGACCCGCTGGACTCGCCGATGCGCTCGACGAGTCCGGACGCGAGGGTCCGCTCACCGTCGAGCTCGATGAGCTGGTACTTGAACGAACTCGATCCGGAGTTGACGACGAGGGCGGCGGTCACGAGGGGCTCGCTTTCTGTGGGTGGCCCGGTGGGGCCGGTCGGGAGGCTCGGGTGCGGACCGGCGGTCAGGCCGCGTCGGTCGCGGTGCCGGTCGCAGTGCCGGGCGCGGGGACGTCGGCCGTTCCGGCCTGGATGGCCGTGATGGCCACGGTGTTGACGATGTCGCTCACGAGCGCACCCCGGGACAGGTCGTTGATCGGCTTGCGCAGCCCCTGCAGCACCGGACCGATCGCGACGGCGCCGGCCGATCGCTGCACGGCCTTGTACGTGTTGTTGCCGGTGTTCAGGTCCGGGAAGATGAACACGGTCGCGTGTCCGGCGACCGGCGAGTCCGGCATCTTGGTGCTGGCGACGGTCGGGTCGGCGGCGGCGTCGTACTGGATCGGCCCCTCGACGAGCAGGTCGGGGCGGCGTTCCCGGACGAACGCCGTGCCCGCACGCACCTTGTCGACGTCGGCACCGGAGCCGCTGTCGCCGGTCGAGTAGCTCAGCATCGCCACACGCGGGTCGATGCCGAACTGGGTGGCGGTCTCGGCGGACGAGATCGCGATGTCGGCGAGCTGCTCGCTCGACGGGTCCGGGATCACCGCGCAGTCGCCGTAGACCAGGACCCGGTCGGCGAGGGCCATCAGGAACACGCTCGACACGATCGACGTGTCCGGGCGGGTCTTGATGATCTCGAACGACGGCCGGATCGTGTGCGCCGTCGTGTGCTTCGCGCCGGAGACCATGCCGTCGGCCAGCCCGAGCTGCACCATCATCGTGCCGAAGTACGACACGTCGGTGACGGTGTCGCGCGCGAGCTCCATGCTCATGCCCTTGTGGGCCCGCAGCCGGGTGTACTCCTCGGCGAAGCGTTCCCGCAGCTCGGGGTCGAACGGCGACACCAGGTCGGCGGCGTCGAGGTCGAGGCCGAGCTCGGTCGCACGGGCACGGATGGCTGCGGGGTCCCCGAGGATCGTCAGCGCGCACACCTGTCGCTGCAGCAGGGTCGAGGCCGCGCGGAGGATCCGGTCGTCGTCGCCTTCGGGCAGGACGATGCGCTTGGCGTGTTCCCGTGCACGGTCGATCAGCCCGTGCTCGAACATCAGCGGCGTGACGACCCCGGACGGCGTGACCTGCAGCCGCGCGAGCAGCTCGTCCGCGCCGACGTGCCGCTCGAACAGCGCCAGCGCCAGGTCGGCCTTGCGCGGTGAGTCCGCCGCCAGACGCCCGCGGGTCTGCGTGATCCGGAGCGCGGTGTCGTACGTGCCGAGGTGGTTCGTCGCGATCGGCAGCGAGCTGGAGAGTCCCTCGAGCAGCCGGGTGATCTGCGGCGCGGTCTCGAACCCGCCGTTGAGGATCACGCCCGCCAGGCTCGGGAAGGTCTCGGACTGGTTCGCCAGCAGGGTGGCGATCAGGACGTCGTTGCGGTCACCCGGCACGACGACGATGCCGCCCTCGATCAGGCGCGGCAGCACGTTCTCCATGCTCATGCCGGCGACCACGGTGCCCAGGGCCTCTCGGTCGAGCAGGGCCTCGTCCCCGCGGACGAAGGTGGCGTCCGTCGCGGCCAGGAGCGCCCGGACGGTCGGGGCGACCAGCACGGCGTCTTCCGGGATGGCCCAGACGGGGGTGTCCGGGTGGTGGTCCGCCACCGTCGCCGAGACGCTGTCGCAGATCTCGGCGAGGGCATCGGGGTCGGCGCGGTTCACCACGACGCCGAGCAGCTGGGCGTGCGCCGCGCGGAGTTCGCTCGTCGTGACGTCGGCGACCTGGCCCATGTCGGCGGGCGTGCGCGCACCGCGCTCGGCGGAGACCCGGCCGCCCAGGACCAGCAGCACGGGTGCGCCGAGGTTGGCGGCGACCTTGGCGTTGAACGACAGCTCGGTGGGGCTGCCCACGTCGGTGTAGTCCGAACCGAGCACCACGACCGCGTCGTACTGCCGTTCGACCTGCCCGAAGCGCCCGACGATCGTCGCGAGGGCGGCGTCCGGGTCGGCGTGCACGTCGTCGTAGGTGACCCCGACGGCGTCGTCGTACGCCTGGTTCGTGCCGGTGTGCTGGAGCAGGAGCTCGAGCACGTAGTCGGGTTCCTCGACCGAGCGGGCGACCGGGCGGAACACGCCGACGCGGCCGACCGTGCGTGCGAGGGTCTCGAGGACACCGAGCGCCACCGTGCTCTTGCCCGTGTGTCCTTCTGCTGACGTGATGTAGATGCGGGTCGACACGGTCCCAGCGTAGCCGCGCGACCGAAGCCGCCTCTGGGAGCGGTGGGGGCTGTGGACGACGGTGGTTCTCCACACCCGCGAAGACCTGTACCATGGGGTGTCGTCGCGAGACGGCACCAGGAGAATTCGCCTAGTGGCCTATGGCGCACGCTTGGAAAGCGTGTTGGGTGCAAGCCCTCGGGGGTTCGAATCCCCCATTCTCCGCCGAGCAGGACAGCACGACCAGCACGACCAGCACGACCAGCAGGACAGCATCACGACGAGCAGCGCGGGACCGAACCGGTCCCGCGTTGTCGTCGTTCTGGGGCCTGCGCAGCGGTCGTCGCGCCGCCGGTCCCCCACCCTGTGGACCCGGTTGCACCCCGTTCGCCATGAGCGACCTCGACAAGGGTGGACAGATCTGTCGCACGGTCCCGTCGCTGTCCTAAGCTGGCCGACGAGCGATCCGTCCGGACGCTCGCGGGGAAGAGGAGCTGCACCGTGGGGGACACGACCGTACCGCCGACGGCCAGGACCCCGTCGACCTACGACCTGGTGCTCCGACCGCGCCCGTCGATCGTCCGTTCGACGGCGCTGAGCGTGGTCTTCTCCGCCGTGCCCCTGGCGGTCGCGCTCGTCTGGGTCTCGTTCCCGGTGCGGACCCTGGCCGTCCTGGTCATCGCGGTCGTGGTGCTCGCCGCGGTCGTGGGGCTCGCGTTCGTCCGACTGCGCTTCGCGTTCGTCGGCGTGGGGCCGCAGGTCGTGACCGTGCGCGGACTCGTCTCGCCCACCCGGACCCTGCCCCGTGCGGACGTCGCCAGCCTGGTGCTCGGGACGACCTTCGGCAGCTCGGTCGACCGGACCACGCGTGAGCTCGTCGCCCTCGACGCCGACGGCAGCCGGCTCTTCCGGATGCGCGCGGACATCTGGGGCGACGGCGCCATCGACGAGGTCGTCGATGCCCTCGGCGTGCAGATCGACGAAGTCCGTCGACCGATGCCCGCGCGGGACTTCGCCCGCCGCACGCTCCGTGGAGCCGACGAGACCCGCGCGCTCCGCGGCGCCGACGAGACCCGCACGCTCCGCACCCCCGACGAGGGCTGACCCGCTCGGCCCTACCGCCGTCGCCGCAGCGTCGAGAAGATCCCCTGCACGACCTCCTTGGCGATGGTGCCGCCGAGTCCCCCGCCGAGCAGGTCCGACAACGGGTCGCCCGAGCGCCGTGACGTCGACGTCCGGCTCCGCGACCGGGAGGACCCCCGCGAGCGCCGGGCTTCGGCCGCGCGCTCGGCCTGCTCGAACTCGCGCTGCGTCCGCTCGTACTCCCGTTGCGCCGTGGCCTGCTCGCGCGCCTCGCGCTTCGCATCTGCGGCCGCCTGCTTGGCGGCGGCAGCAGCCGCACGGGCCGACTCCTTCTCGGCCTCGGCAGCGGCGACCTCGGCCGCCTCGTGCGCGTCGGCAGCGGCGGCCTGCGCAGCAGCTGCCTCCATGCGTCGCGCCAGGATCTCGTGCGCCGAGTCGGGGTCGACGCGGGTGCCGTAGGTGGCGAGGAGCGGGGAGGCGGCGACCCGGGCCTCCAGGTCGGCCGCCGGCATCGCGTCCATCGACCCCTGGGGCGCACGCAAGCGGGTCCACGCCACCGGCGTGGGTGCGCCCTGTTCGTTCATCACCGTGACGATGGCCTCGCCGGTGGCCAGCGAGGTGAGGACCTCCCCCAGGTCGTACCCGCTCGTCGGGTACGTCGAGACCGTCGCGCGGAGGGCCTTGGCGTCGTCCGGGGTGTGCGCGCGGAGCTGGTGCTGCACGCGCGACCCGAGCTGTGCCAGCACGTCGTTCGGCACGTCCTTCGGGGTCTGCGTGACGAAGAAGATGCCGACGCCCTTGGAGCGGATCAGCCGGACGGTGCGGACGATCTGCTCGAGGAAGTCCTTCGACGCGCCACTGAACAGCAGGTGTGCCTCGTCGAAGAAGAACACGAGCTTCGGCTTGTCCTGGTCGCCGACCTCGGGCAGCTCGTTGAACAGGTCGGCGAGCAGCCACATCAGGAACGTCGAGAACACCTGCGGCTGGTCCTGCACACCCGGCACCTCGAGCAGGCTGACGACGCCCCGACCGTCGGCGGCGGTCCGCAGGAAGACCTGGGTGTCGATCTCCGGCTCGCCGAAGAACTGGTCGGCCCCCTGGTCGGCGAACGTGATGAGCTCGCGGAGGATCACCCCGACGGTCTGCTTCGACAGCCCACCCAGGTCGGCCAGCTCGGGCTTGCCCGCATCGCTCACCAGGAACGTCAGGACGCTCCGCAGGTCGGTCAGGTCGACGAGCGGCAGGCCGGCCTGCTCGGCGTAGTGGAACACCAGGCCGAGCGAGGACTCCTGCGTGTCGTTGAGTCCGAGGACCTTCGACAGCAGCAGCGGCCCGAACCCGGACACGGTCGCCCGGATCGGCACGCCGGTCCCCTGCCCACCGAGCGAGTAGAACTCCGCCTGGCTCGCGACGGGCGTCCACTGCTGTCCGATGCCGGCCGTGCGGGCCAGCAGCTTGTCGTTCCCGGTGCCCGCCAGCGCCAGCCCCGACAGGTCGCCCTTGACGTCGGCCGCGAACACCGGCACGCCGTTCGCCGCGATCTGCTCCGCGAGGACCTGCAGCGTGCGCGTCTTGCCCGTGCCGGTCGCGCCGGCGACCAGCCCGTGCCGGTTGAGCATCGCGAGCGGGATGCGGACCTGGACGTCCGGCAGCGCGGTGCCGTTCACCAGGGCGCCGAGCTCCAGGGCGCTGCCGGTGACGGCGTAGCCGTCGCGGATCGCGGTGACGGCCGCCTGGTCGAGTGGCCCGACGGGAGGCTCGGTGCCGGTGGACGACGCGGTCGTCGGTGCCGGGGCGGTCGCCGCCGGGGCCGGGGCCGGTTCCGTCGCGGCCGGCGGCTGCTCGGGTCCTGCCGCCGTGGGTGTGGCCGGCGCGGGGGCTGCCTGCGTGGGGGCTGGTGCTGCGGGTTCGGGGCTCGCCGCGGGGGCTGGTGGCGTGGGTGTGGCCGGCGCGGGGACTGGTGCTGCGGGCTCGGCGCTCTCTGTGGGGGCCGGTGCTGCCGCTGCCAGCGCTGCGGCGAGCTCCTCGGCCCGTGCCACGGCTTCGTCCGCCAGTCGTCGTGCCTCGTCGGCGGCGGCCCGTGCTGCCTCGGCCGCTGCCCGTGCCTGCTCCACCGCGTCGCTCATGGCCACAGCCTAGGGACGCGCCAACCCGCGTGTCCGGCCGATGTGTGGCCTCGCTGCCGGGGCCTCCGCGCCGCCCACCCACGCC
>NZ_MJGI01000008.1:0-56754 GCF_001864835.1 Curtobacterium sp. MCBA15_001
AGGCCCGGTGCCAGCTGGCACCGGGCCTCCCGTCCGTCAGGTGGTGCGGACTCAGGCCGCCGGTTCGGCGGGATCCGTCGACTCCCGCTCCAACCGCGCGATGCGCGCGAGCGCTGCGCGCTCGGTCCCGGTCTGGTTGCCGAGCACCGCGCCGATGCCGTCGAGGACCAGGCCCGTCGTCCTGGCGACCGGGAACTCCACCGGGCCGACACCCGGCGACCGCAGCCCGAGCATCGACCGGTGCCGCGGGTCGAGCGTGGACACCGCGCCCTGGAACAGCGCCTGGTAGCCCGGCCGGAGCATCCGGGCGAGGGGTGGGTTCTTGATGAACCGGACGACCTCGCGCGTGCGGGGCGTCACCGCGAGCTCACCGCGGTCGAGGTACCCGTTCATCTGGGCGCGCAGCTCGGCCTCGGACTCGGGCGGGTCCTCGACGCGCATGAGCCGTCCGGCCGTCGCCCATTCTCGGACGTACGCGTCAGCGCCGCCGGGGATCGGGTCGCCCCACTGCTCGGCGGCGCGGAGGAACGCGTCCGTGAAGGCCAGGTGCACCCAGCGCGCCAGGTCGGGGTCGTTCGCGGTGTAGTCCCGCGTGACGCCGTGCCCGTCGACGTACTGGCCGCGGACCTTCTCGTGCAGCCGGAGCACCCACTGGCTGGCGCCGGTCGCCGTCGCGGTGTCCCCGTGCGAGACCGTGTAGATCCAACGGATGGTGCCCGCAAGCCGACCGAAGGGGTCCTCGCGGTAGCGGGAGTGGTCGGCGACGCCGGCGAGGGCCCCGGGGTGCATCGCCTGCACCAGGAGCGCGCGGACCCCGGCGACGATGGTCTGCTTGCCGCCGTGCACCGACCACGTGGCCGACCCCGGGCCGAAGAACCCGGCGTCCGTGCCCTGTTCGAGTTCGTCGACCCAGGCCGGACGCTCCGTCGAGCTCCCGGTGAAGGTGGTGTTGAGCCGGGAGCGGAAGGCGTCGGTGACGAAGGACATGGCCCCATCGTGCGTCGTGCTCCTGACATTCGCCCGGGGTGCGTACAGGCGGTGTTCCCAGCAGGAGTTCTCGGCCGGTGTTCCCGGTCGGTGTTCCCAGCCCACCCTCGGCACGGCCGATAGGTTGGCCGGGTGACCATCGACACGCCTCGTCCCTGGCTTGCCTCCTACGCGTCGGGGGTGCCGCACGACATCGAGGAGCCCTCCGGGTCGCTCGTCGACCTGGTGGAGCAGTCCGCCCGGCGGTTCCCGAAGAAGGTGGCGCTCGAGTTCTTCAAGCGCACGACGACCTACGCCGAGCTCGAGGACCAGATCACCCGTGCCGCGAACGGGCTGCGCAAGCTCGGGGTGACGGCCGGCGACCGTGTGGCCCTGGTGCTGCCGAACTGCCCGCAGCACGTCGTGGCGTTCTACGCGGTGCTGCGGCTCGGTGCCGTCGTCGTCGAGCACAACCCGCTGTACACGCCCCGCGAGCTGCGCCACCAGTTCGAGGACCACGGCGCGAAGGTCGCCATCGCGTGGGACAAGTCCGTCGCCACGCTGCAGGAGTTCCCGGCCGACGTCCGACTCGACGCGATCGTCTCCGTCGACCTGACGCGGGCCATGCCGCGATCGACCCGGCTGGCACT
This sequence comes from Curtobacterium sp. MCBA15_001, assembly GCF_001864835.1. Classification (GTDB taxonomy): domain Bacteria; phylum Actinomycetota; class Actinomycetes; order Actinomycetales; family Microbacteriaceae; genus Curtobacterium. The sequence goes on from NZ_MJGI01000008.1 coordinate 1,617, forward strand.
GTCGCTGCCCGTGGCCAAGGCGCGCGAGTCCCGCGCGAAGCTGACCACCTCGGTGCGCGGCACGACGAAGTGGGACGACCTGGTGTCCTCGCGGCGGCTGTCCCGCAAGCACGCACGGCCCGCCACCGACGACACCGCGTTGATCCAGTACACCTCCGGCACGACCGGCACCCCGAAGGGCGCGGTGCTCACCCACCGCAACCTCATCGCGAACGCCGCACAGTCGCGGGCATGGGTCCCCCAGATCCGTCCCGGTGACGGCAGCGTCGTCTACGCGATCCTGCCGATGTTCCACGCCTACGGCCTGACGCTCTGCCTGACCTTCGCGATGAGCATGGCCTCGCGCCTGGTGCTGTTCCCGGCCTTCGACCCGGCGCTCGTCCTGCCCGCGACCAAGCGGCACCCGCCGACGTTCCTGCCGGCCGTGCCCCCGATCTACGCCCGGCTGCAGCACGCCGCCGACGCCGCGAAGGTCTCCCTGCGCGGCATCGAGATCGGCATCTCCGGTGCGATGGCCCTGTCAGCCGACGTGGTCGAGCCGTGGGAGCAGCGCACGGGCGGGTTCCTGGTCGAGGGCTACGGCCTCTCCGAGTGCTCCCCCGTCCTGATGGCGAACCCGGTGTCGCACGCTCGGCGCGAGGGCTCGATCGGCCTGCCGCTGCCGTCGACCGAGGTCCGCGTGGCCGACCCGGACGACCCGACGAAGGTGCTCGGCACGGACGAGCCCGGCGAGCTCCAGGTCCGCGGCCCGCAGGTGTTCAGCGGCTACTGGGGCAAGGCCGATGCCACGGACGAGGTCTTCACCACCGACGGCTGGTTCCGCACCGGGGACATCGTGCAGATCGACGCCGAGGGCTTCGTCCGGATCGTCGACCGCCTCAAGGAACTGATCATCACCGGCGGCTTCAACGTCTCGCCGACCGAGGTCGAGGACGCCCTGGTCAAGCACCCCAGCGTGCGCGAGGTCGCCGTCGTGGGCATCACCCAGGGTGGCAACGAGCAGGTCGTCGCCGCCGTCGTGCCGGTCGACCCGGACACGTTCGACGCCGACGCGCTGCGCTCCTACGCGCGGGAGCACCTGGCCGCCTACAAGGTGCCGCGCCGCGTCGTCGTGGTCGAGGACCTGCCGCGCTCGATGATCGGCAAGGTCCTGCGCCGCAAGGTGCGCGACCAGATCACCGGGTAGCGCGCCGCACGGGGACCACTCGGGCGCGCGCCGGCACGGCGAGCAGCCCGACGCCGAGCACGACGAGCGCGACGCCCGTCCACCCCGCCGGGCCCAGGTGCTCCCCCACGACGAGCACCGCCAGCACCGCGGCCACGACCGGCTCGAGCAACGACACCAGCGTGGCCGCCGACGCCCGGACACTCCGCAACCCGAGCGCGTACAGCGAGTGACCGAGCACGGTCGGCACGAGCGCCAGGTACAGGAACACCGGCCAGTTCGCCGCGACCCCGAGGGACTCGTGCCCGACGACGACGGCCAGCACCACGAGCGGCACCGCCGACAGCCCGAACACCGCGCCGACGGTGCCGCGGCCCGAACCGCTCCGCTGCATCCCTCGCCCGACCGTCCACGTGTACAGGGCGTAGGTCGCACCAGCCACGAGCGCAGCAGCCACGCCGACAGCCAGGGACCCCGCTCCCGGGTCGCCGGCCCGCGCGAGCACGACGACGACCATGCCCGCGGTGCTCACGACCGTCGCCGCGACCCACCGCACCCCGACCGGACGTCGGTCGACCAGCCACTCGACGACCCCCGCGAACACCGGCGAGGACCCGATCGCGATCGTCGTCCCGAGCGCGATGCCCGCGCCGGCCAGCCCGGCGTAGAACCGGCCAGCCCGGCGTAGAAGGCGACGGCGTAGACGACGAGGGACGCCGCGCCGAGCCACACCCACCGTCGGGCACCCGGCTCGAGGACCGCCCGCACCGTCGCACGCCCGTGCGTCGCGGCCAGGACGAGCCCGCCGACCCCGAAGGTCACCGCGCCGAAGACGATCGCGGACACCCCGGGGGCGAAGTGCGTGGCGGTGCCCGTCGTGCCCCAGAGGACAGCGGCCCCGACCACGGCCAGGGCGCCGACGCCCGGACGTGCGGTGGTGCCGGCAGCGGGGACCGGGGTCGTCACGCGTGGGCGCCGGGACGTCACGACACGTGGACGCTGGGCCGTCGCGACACCTCGGGCTCGGCTTCGCGCAGGACCTCGCGCGTCACGGGAGCGACGTCGCCGACCCCGGTGAACACGAAGCGGATCGCGTTCCGGATCGGGCTGCCCTCGTTCCACTCGAAGTAGATGCTGGGCACGACGCCGGCCAGGTCGCGGATGGCGAGCAGCGTCGACGCGATCGTGTTCGGCACGTTGCCGGACCGGACCCGCAGGACCCGGTGCCCGTGGACGACGTGGCCCTCGACCACCAGGTCCTCCTCGAAGTCGGAGGAGTCGGCGGGCAGCACCTCGAGGAACATCGTGGGCACCCGCGCGGGGATCCCCGAGTCACGGCGTTCCTCACGCCCCTTGGCCCGGTAGGCGGCGGCGGTGCCGGCCCCGGGCTCGTTCGCGATGATGCAGACCGAGCTGAACTGGTCGGCGTCGGCCTCGACGAACTGCCGGGCGGTGGCGTCGAGGACGATCGACGACGCGCGGAGCTCGAATGACCGGCGGACGCGAGAGACGAGCGACACGACCACGATCGCGATGATGAACACCGCCGCGATCCGGACGCCGTCGGGTCGCTCGATGACGTTCGCGATCGTGGTGTACACGAACACGACCGCGATGATGCCGAAGCCGATCGTGCGCTTCTTCTGCTGCTTGCGGCGGGCCGAGAGCGTCACGGCGACCGCGGCACTGGTGATGAGGACCAGCACACCGGTGGCGTACGCCCCGCCCTGCGCGTCGACGTTCGCCTGGAAGATGATCGTGATGACGAACGCGATGAGCGTGAAGATGATGACGAGCGGCCGCGTCGCCCGTGCCCACTGCGGTGCCATGCCGTAGCGGGGCAGGAAGCGCGGCACCAGGTTGAGCAGGCCGGCCATCGCACTCGCGCCGGCGAACCACAGGATCGCCACGGTCGAGAAGTCGTACACGGACCCGAAGACGCCCCCCAGGTACTCGTGCGCCAGGTAGGCCAGCGCGCGACCGTTCGCCCCACCACCCGGCTGGAACTCGCGCTGCGGGATGAGGAACGTCGTGACGATCGACGAGGTGATGAGGAACGAGCTCATGATCACGGCAGCGACGGTGAGCAGGCGCTTGGTCCCCCGGATGCGTCCCTCGGGTCGGGCGCTCGTGGCGTCGGCGGCGTCGCCCTTCACCTGCGGCATCACCGCCACGCCCGTCTCGAAGCCGGACAGGCCGAGCGCGAGCTTCGGGAACACGACGAGCGCGATGCCGATCATCACCAGGGGGTTGCTGTGCTGGGCGGTCAGTCCGCTCCACCAGTCACTGGCGACCCGCGGGTGCTCGAACACGTGGAACAGCGCGACCCCGACCACGACGGCGTTGAGCACGAGGTAGACGGCCACGAGGCCCACGGCGATGCCGATGGCTTCCTTGAAGCCGCGCAGGAACACGACGCCGAGCAGGAGCAGCAGTGCGAGGGTGAGCGGCACCGGGATGTCGGTGAACCAGTGCGGCGTGAAGGGGTTCTCGGCGATGTGCGCGGTGGCGTCCGCCGCGGACAGCGTCATCGTGATCATGAAGTCGGTGACGGCGAACCCGAGCAGCACCAGCACGAACAGCTTGCCGGCCCACCACGGCAGCAGCTTCTCGAGCATCATGATCGACCCGGCGCCACGGAAGCTGTCCTGCGCCACGCGGCGGTACACCGGCAGCGCCCCGAACAGCGTCACGAGCACGAGCACGATCGTGGCGATCGGCGAGAGCAGCCCCGCGGCGAGCGCGGCGATGGCGGGCTGGTAGCCGAGCGTCGAGAAGTAGTCGACGCCGGTCAGGCACATGACGCGCCACCACGAGTGGGTCTTCTCGACCTCGACCTGGTGCGGACCCTGGTGGTCGGCGCCGCGGTCGGACCCCTGCAGCATCCACTGGCGCAGCCGGTCGTTCCGGCGTGGGACGGGCGCGCGGACGGCGGGGTCGGCGCGCTCGGCGTCTGTCGCGGTCATGGGCCGATCGTAAGCCGTCCGACAGACCCGCCGCGCGCCCGGCGCCCCACCTGTGGAGAGTCGCCTACTTCGAGCTGATCCGCGTGTACTTGTTCACGGCCCACGGCACGAACACCACGAGCATCACGCCGATTCCGATCAGCACGGTGACGACGGGGTGCTGCATCGTCCAGATTTCCGGGACCGGGGCCGACCCCACGTTGCCGAACAGCTCGCGCGCCGCCTGCACCAGCGACGACACCGGGTTCCACTCGGCGAACACCCGCAGCACCAGCGGCAGCGTGTCGCTCGGCACGAAGGCGTTCGACACGAACGTCAGCGGGAACAGGATCATGAACGAGGCGTTGTTGATCACCTCGGGCGTCTTGACGCTCATGCCGAGCAACGCCATCACCCAGCTGAAGGCGTAGCTGAACAGCAGCAGCAGCCCGATGCCCGCCAGGAACTCGAGCGGCGACGAGTTCACGCGCCACCCGACGGCCAGTCCGGTGAGCATCATGATCACCATCGAGATGGTGTTGAGCACGAGGTCGCTGTTGGTCCGGCCGACCAGCACCGCGGACGCCGACATCGGCAGGGTGCGGAACCGGTCGATCAACCCCTCCTTCAGGTCCTGGGCCATCGCCGAACCGGAGAAGGTCGCGCCGAACACCACCGTCTGCGCGAAGATGCCCGCCATCAGGAACTGCGTGTAGTCCGTCCCCTGCACCGCGATCGCACCGCCGTACACCTGGCTGAACAGCAGCACGAACATGATGGGCTGCAGCACGGCGAACACGAGCATGTCCGGCGAGCGCTTGATCTTGATGAGGTTCCGCTTGGTGACGGTCCAGCCGTCCTCGAACCAGACCGCGACCGGGGCGGTGACCACGACGGGCATCTGCCGGCCGGGAGGAGCGATGGTGGCGGTCATCGCGCCGTCTCCTTCTCCTGAGCACCAGCCCGCACAGCGGACGCAGCGTCGTCCTCGTCCGCCGTGGCCGCGTGCCCGGTGAGGCGGAGGAACACGTCGTCGAGCGTGGGCCGTCGCATGCCCGCGTCGTGCAGGTCGATGCCGGCCTCGCCCAGGTCGGCCAGCACCCGCTGCAGCGCTGCCGGCCCCGCGTCGACGGCGACCGCCCGCGTGCGGCCGTCGCCGGAGACCTCGACGTCACCGGTCCCGTAGCGCCGGAGCACCGTCGTGGCCGCGTCGCCGTCGGCCTCGTCGACCAGGGTGACCACCACCCGGTGCCCACCGACCTGCGCCTTGAGCTGGTCGGCGGTCCCCTCGGCGATCACGGTCCCGCCGTCGATCACCGCGATGTCGTCGGCCAGCCGGTCGGCCTCTTCCAGGTACTGCGTGGTGAGCAGCACCGTGGCGCCGTCCGCGACGAGCCGCTCGATGATGCCCCAGAGCGACAGGCGGCTGCGTGGGTCGAGCCCGGTCGTCGGTTCGTCGAGGAACAGCACGCTCGGGTTCATCACGAGCGCCCCGGCCAGATCGATGCGACGCCGCATGCCGCCGGAGAACCCCTTGACGGGTCGGTCGCCGGCCTCGGACAGGTCGAACACGTCGATGAGCTCGCGCGCCCGCTGCCGCGACGCCTTGCCGCCGAGGTGGTAGAGCCGACCGATCATCTCGAGGTTCTCGAACCCGGTCAGGTTCTCGTCGACGGCGGCGTACTGCCCGGAGACGCCGATGGAGCGCCGCGTGGCCTGCGGGTCGGCGACGACGTCCACGCCCGCGATGGTCGCCGAGCCTGCGTCCGGCTTGATCAGGGTCGTCAGGACCTTGACCGTGGTGGTCTTGCCCGCACCGTTCGGCCCGAGCAGGGCGGTCACGGTCCCCTGGGGCACCGACAGGTCGAGACCGGCCAGGGCGTGCACCGGTCCCGACTTCGATCGGTAGGTCTTGGTCAGCCCGGAGGCCTCGATGATCGCCATGCCAACTCCCTCGTCAGACGTGGTACCACGCAGGGTCCGGCGTCGAGCCGGACGTCAGATGTCGAATCCGCCGCCCATGTCGCCGCCGAAGTCGTCGAAGCCGCCGCCGCCCCCGAAGTCGGAGCCGCCACCGTCGTCGTACGACGCGTTCTCGGCACCAGTGTCCCCCGAACCACCGTCGCCCGCATCCCCCGATCCGCCGTCACCCGACGCGTCCGTTCCACCGTCGAACGACCCGGCGTCCGGCTGGAACGCGCTCATCAGCGACGAGGCGATGACGTAGCCCGCCACGGACCCGAGGATCGACGCACCGAGCATGCCGCCGAACGAGGGGCCCTGACGCTGGCCGAACCCACCGCCCATGCCGCGGCCACCGCCGTTCATGCCGCCGAGCGAGCGCTCCATGTAGCCGGGCTGCCGGATCTCCGAGCGCGTCGCTGCCTGGGCCAGGGAGCGGGGGTCGTCGCCACGCGGCGCCTCGCCCTCGGGCGCCGTCCGCGCGAACTCCTCGTAGACCATCCGTCGCTGTTCCGGGGTCAACCGCTCGAAGGCCTCGGCGTGGACTTCCTCGATGCGCTCGGGCGGCGCCGTCTTCAGCAGGTAGCGGTACCGCTCGACGGCCTGCTCGTCCTCGGACCGAGCGCCGGGCGCACCGGCTCCGGAACCCGGACCCACCCACCCACCGGCAGCGACGGGCGCGACCGGAGCGGCGTTGTACGACTGCTGCCCGTACTGGTAGCCCTGCGGCTGCTGCGGGGCCTGCGGCTGCCCCCAGGCCGGCGCCTGCTGCTTCGATCGGTCTTCACGGCCGAGCAGACGGTCGAGGAATCCCATGGTGAACGCTCCTTCGGTGCGGACGCGATGCCCGCAGGACTGCCACAGTAGGGTCGCCGGACGACCGCTGACTGTACGCCCGCACAGAATGCGGTGAACGGCACCGGGTGACGGCCTGGAGGCCCGGGACGGCCCCGCCACGCGCCTCCTGTCCGACGCGTCAGCGTCCGGCGCGGAGCGCCCCCGTCCACACGTCGTGCAGTTCGTCGGCCGCCCCCGGGTGCGCCACCAGGAACGGCGCACCGAGCTCCGGGAAGCCGGAGACCGGACCGGCCTCGGTCAGCACGACGCCGCCGGCCTCGTGCACGAGCAGCACCGCGGCGCCGTGGTCCACCGGGTTGAACGCCGAGACGCAGCCCCCGATCCCCCGACCGGCCGCGACCTGCGCGATCGTCAGCGTGCCCGACCCCTGCACCCGCAGCGTGCACGACCGACTCGCCAACGCGTCGAGGAACGCGCCGAAGCCCGGCCACGGCAGGTGCCCGTCGAGCTCGGTGCCGACCACCGCGCCCGCCAGCGGCCGCGGGACGTCGTCCAGCCGGAGCGCCCGGTCGCGGACGGTGGCGCCGCGACCGCGACGGGCCTCCATGACCTCGCCCCGCCAGGGGTCCGCCACGACGCCGACGACGGGCCGGCCGTTGCGGGTCAGGCAGAGCGACATGCTCGTCCAGGGGATGCCGTTCGCCAGGTTCGTCGTGCCGTCGACGGGGTCGAGGTACCAGCGGTGTCGGTCGCCCGGGGCGTCGCCGTACTCCTCGCCGGTGAACCCGTGGGTCGGGAACGCGGCGCGCACCCGGCCGCGGACGTGCTGCTCGACGAGCCGGTCGACGTCGGTCACCAGGTCGGCGGGGTGGGCCTTCGTCGTCACCGATCCGACAGGGTGCTCGCGCGTGTAGGCGATGACCTCGTGTGCGATCCGGTGCGCCAGTGCCTGCGCCCGCGAGGCCACCTCGGTCTCGGTCGGCTCACGGTCGGCCTCGGGCCACCCGTCGCGCTCTGCGGCCGCCATCGCCGCACGCACCAGCGCCAGGTCGTTCGTCGTGATCGAGTCCGCTCCGAGCCGCGCGGCCCAGAGCGCCGGCTCCGGGTCGTCGACGGTCCACACCGACACCTGCAGGCCCAGCTCGTGCGCCACGGCCACGGTGCGCGGGGTGAGGAACGCGACGTCGAGGTTGAGCGTCGACGGGGTGAGCGCCGCCAGGTCGTCAGGCGTGGGCGGGTCGAGCGACTCCCACGCCAGCCACACGTCGGCGTCGGGCAGCACCGAGCGCACGGCGGTCATCGCCTCGGACGCCCCACACCACGCGATCGTGACGGCACCGTCGAAGCCGGCGACCGTCGCGGCGGCGACCAGTGCGTCCTCGGGGTCGGTCAGGTCCACGAGCAGGACCGACCGGGCACCGTCCAGCCGCTCCAGCACGGCGTCGAGCCGAGGGATGCGGTCGAGGCCGTTGCCGAGCCGGGCGATGTCGCACCAGGCCACGTCGGACACGCGCCGGGCATCGCCCCACATCCGGCCGAGGGTCTCGTCGTGCACCAGGACCGCGACCCCGTCGGCGGTGCGGCGCACGTCGACCTCGATCGCGTCGGCGCCGAGGGCCTCGGCGACCGCGACCGCCGGCAGCGTGTTCTCACGCCGGACGCGCGGCGCACCGCGGTGCGCGACCAGGCGGGGCGGACGCACACCGGGCCTCCCGTCCGGTGCCGTCGTGAGCATCGGTGCGAGCTCCGCGCTCATCGGTCCCCCTCCACCAGCACGCCGTCACGGTAGACCAGCACCGACCCGAGTCGGACGCCGGTGGTGCTGCCGACGGCGGGCGGCGCACCGGTCACGAAGGCGCGCAGCTCGGCGTCGCCCGCGGCGAGCACGACCTCGGCGAAGTGGCCGCGCATGAGCACCCGGGTGACCGTCGCGCGGACCGGGGCGTCGGCGTCCGGGACCAGGGTCACCGATTCTGGACGGACGAGGACCTCGTCGTCGGCGCGGACGGGCGTGTGGACGCCGGCCGTGAACGCGCCGCGCACCGTGCTCGTCGCGCCGATGAACGACGCGACGAACCGGGTCGACGGGCGTGCGTACAGGTCCGCGGGAGCGGCGACCTGCTCGATCCGGCCGTCGTGCATCACGGCGATGCGGTCCGAGACGCTGAGGGCCTCGTCCTGGTCGTGCGTGACGATCACGGTCGTGATGCCGAGCCGCTGCTGGATGCGCCGGATCTCGTCACGGACGCTGACCCGGAGCTTCGCGTCGAGGTTCGACAGCGGCTCGTCGAGCAGCAGCACGTCGGGCTCCTGCACGATCGCGCGGGCGAGGGCCACGCGCTGCTGCTCGCCGCCGGAGATCGCGGTCGGCTTCGAGGTCGCGTGGTGCGACAGGCCGACGAGGTCGAGGGCCTCGCGGACGCGTTCGGCGGTCCGCTGCTTCGGCACCCGCCGGGTCCGGAGCGGGAACGCCACGTTCTGCGTGACCGTCATGTGCGGCCAGAGCGCGTAGTTCTGGAACACCATGGCGCTCGGTCGGCGCTCCGGCCCGAGCGCGGTCACGTCCGCGCCGCCCATCGTGACGCTGCCGTCGTCGACGGGCAGGAAGCCCGCGACCATCCGGAGCGTCGTCGTCTTGCCGCAACCGGACGGGCCGAGGAGCGAGACCAGCTCGCCCTTCGCCACGTCGAGGTCGATGCCCGCGACGACGTCGCGGCCGCCCAGGGTCTTCCTCAGGCCCCGCAGGGCGAGGCCGCCGGTGGTCGGGTCGGCCCGTCGGTCGGCACGTCGGTCGGCCTGGAGGCTCGGTGCTGGGTTCGCGACGGTGGTTGCGTCCGTCATCGGGTCGCCTTTCGTGGTCGTCATCGGATCTGTCGTGTCATCGGATCTGGAAGCCGTCCGCCAGGCGGCCGCCCATGATGTGCTTGCGGGCCAGCAGCAGGAGCACGACGGAGGGGATGCTCAGCGCGATCGCGAACACCGCCGACACCTGCCGCGGCGAGTTGAGGACGAGCGAGTACATCGCCGTCGGCATGGTCATGTAGGTCGGAGCGCCGACCAGGTACGTGCCCTGCGCCTCGTCGAACGAGGCCAGGAACGACATCACCATCGCGACGAGGATCCCCGGCCAGGCGATCGGGAACGTCACCGACCAGAACGTGCGCCAGCGGCTGGCACCGGCATCGCGGGCGGCCTCCTCGAGCGAGCGCGGCACGGCCGAGAACGCCGCCGCGGGCAGCCACGTCATGAACACGACGCAGCCGAGCACGTGCACGATGAGGATCCCGGTGACGGTGTTCATCAGGTTCAACGCCGTGAACATCGCGGACATCGTGACGAACAGGCCCATCTTCGGGAAGGCGTTCGTGGCGAAGAGCCCGACGAGCACCAGACGGCGCCCGGGGAACTCGATGCGGCTGATCGCCCACGCTGCCGGCAGACAGACGACCGCGGCGATGAGCACGGTCAGCGGGGCGAGCACGAGCGAGTTCTGCACGGCCACTGCGAGCGACGGGTCCTGGAAGACGGTCCCCCACCACTGGAGCGTCCACCCGTCGGGCAACAGGTCCGGGTACGTCCATTTCGTGGCGAAGGCCCGGATCGCCAGCCACAGCAGCGGGCCGACGATGAAGACCGCGAGCACGAGGGCGGTGGCCCAGACCAGGGCCGTCCCGGTGAGGCGCCGGATCATCGTCGTCCCTTCCCGAGCTCGCGGGCGTTGGCCCGCACGGTGGACCGGAGGTAGAACACGCTGGCGGCCGCGGCGAACGCGAACACGATGAACGCCATCGCGGTCGACTGCTGCGGGCGGTTGTACGCCTGGAAGTACTTCGAGATGTCGACGCCGAGCATCGACGGGGCGTTCGGACCGGTGAAGTACGGCACGGTGAACGAGCCGAGCACGCCGATCACGGTGAACGTCGTCGCGATCACGATCGGCGTCGCGGCCATGGGCAGCAGCACCTGCCAGACGACGCGCCAGGTGCTCGCGCCGGCGTCCTTCGCGGCCTCGACGAGCGCGTCCGGGGTGCCCTGCAGCGCGCCGGCGATCATCAGCACCGCGAACGGCAGGCTCGTCCAGACGCTGCCGAACACGACCGCGACCAGCGTGTAGCCCCACACCGGGAAGTCGATCCCGACCTGGGCAGCGGCGCTCCGCAGGAACCCCTGCGCGTCGGTGAACGTCAGCACCGACCAGCTCGCGATCACGACCGGGACGAACAGCGGCACGACGGCGAGCACGCTGAGCGTCTTGCCGAGGAACCCGCCACGCAGCCGGAGCACCACCGCGATCACCACAGCGAGTCCGATCGTCAGCCCGGTCGACGCTGCCGTCACCCCGAGCGTGGCGCCGAGGTCGCGCAGGAAGGTCGGGTTGCCGAGCAGCGTGCCGTAGACCGCGAACGAGAACCCGCGGACGGTGTCGCCGCCGATGTCGGCGAGCGCCTGGTTCAGCCCGCCGGTGAACCCGAGGCTGAACAGCGCGGCGTTGACGACCGGGACGCCGACGAAGAGCACGACGACCAGGACGGGAGCGGCCACCAGGGCGATGCCCGTCGCCCGCCGACGGCGGTCCAGGCGGGCCGCGGCCAGGGTGTGGGGTCCGCGCGGGACGGGCGGGAGGCCCGTGGCGGTGTCGCCACGAGCCTCCTGTCCGACCGTCCGGCGGTCGACCGTCTGGGTCACTGCGGGACCTTCGCGTCCCAGGCCGCGTTCATGTCCGCGGCGAAGTCGCTCTGGAACCCGAGGCGGAGCCTGGACGGGTCGGCTTCGGAGAACTGCTCGACGACGCTCGCCGGCAGCTTGCTGAGCGGGATGACCGGGTACCCCGAGACCGCGCTGGCGACGAGCTGCTGGCCCTTGGCGGACAGGACGAAGTCGGCGAGCTGCTCGGCGGCGCGCTGCTTGGCGGCGGGCTCGGTCTTCGGGATGCCGAGGTAGCTGGCGCTCCCGGTGAACGTCGGGTCGGTGATCTGCGTGAACTTGACGTCCTTGCCGATCGTGCCGGCCTTCTGCGCGGTGATGAACTGGTCGCTCCACACCGGGGCCATCGCGATCTGCCCGGAGCCGAGCATCTGCAGGACCTGGTCGTTGCCGTTCGGGTAGACGCCCTTCTGGTACATCGACGGACCGAGGTCCTTGAGCGCCGCGAAGCCCTTGTCCCACTTCGACTCGAGCGACTTGTCGTACGTCGTCTGCATCGTCGACTGCTCGGACTTGGACAGGTACTTCGCCAGCACGGTCATCACGAACGAACCGCCAGAGCCGCCCGACGAGGGCGAGTTGTAGGCGAACTGGCCCGGGTTGGCCTCGATCCAGGCGAGCAGATCGTCGAGGGTCTTCGGCGGGGTGTCGACCTTGGTGGAGTCGTACGCCAGCAGCACGCTCGAGGCGCGGTACGGGATGGCGCGGTCGCCGCCCTGCTGCTTCGTCGCCTCGGGGACGTTCGCCAGGTTCGGGATCGCGCTGTCGCTGACCTTCGCCAGCAGTCCGGCCTTGCCGGCGGTGGAGACGAACCCGGCGTCGACCAGGTCGTACGCCACGGGCTTGTCGGCCTTGACCGCGGTGGCCAGGTTCGCCTGCGTCTGGGCGTCGTGCTCGCCGTGCAGGTCGATGCTCGTGCGGACGGAGACGTTCGGGTGCGCCTTCTCGAACGCGGGGATGAGCGACTTGTCCCAGAGGTCCTGGACGTTGGTGTCGCCGCTGATGAACACGGTGAGGCTGGTGCTGCCGGTGCTGCTGTCGTCGGACGCGTTCGAGGCGGTCGCGCTCTGGACGCAGCCGGACAGCGCGACGGTGGCGGCTGCGGCGATCGCGAGGCCAGCGAGGGCTCGGGTCTTCACGGGGCTTTCTCCTGCGGTTCGTGGGGGTCGTGCGGAGTGGGGGTGGTGCCGTGGGGGCTGCTGCGGGAACGTTCCCGCACCGAGGTCGAGTGTGACGGCCCCAGGTGAACGCGGCGTGCCGCTCTCGTGCCGCCCCGGTGAACTCGGGTGTCGGGTCCCGACGGCCGCTGTGGAGGACGAGTGCTGCGACAATGAGCGGGTGACCGATCGCACCTGGGGCTGGCTGGCAGCCGTCATCGACGTCGTCCTCATCGTGGTGTTCGCCCTCATCGGGCGCTCCTCCCACGGCGAGACGAACTCCCTCGGCGCGCTCTGGACGACCGCCTACCCGTTCCTGGCCGGCTGGGCCATCGCCTACGTCACGAGCGGAGCCTGGGCGCGCCCACTCCGGGCCTGGCCGACCGGCATCGTCGCGTGGATCCTGACGGTCTTCGTCGGCATGGCGATCCGCGTCGCGACGGGGCAGGGCGTGGTCGACGGCAACCCGCTGCCGCTCTCCTTCCTGATCGTCGCGACGATCGTCCTCGGTGTGTTCCTGCTCGGCTGGCGCGCGATCGCCCGCTTCGTGCTCCGCACCGTCGCCCGGCGTCGAGGGCAGGTCGCTCCGGCGCTCGACGACCCGACGACCCGCGACCCCGCGGCCGACCAAACGACCCGCGACCCCGCGGACGACCCAACGGCCCGCGACCCCGCGGCCGACCCGTCGACCAGCCCGGGCGTCACCCCCGGCACGTGAACGGCGCCCGCGGCGGTCAGCCGACGATCCTCGACGTCGCCGCCCGCGCCGGAGTCTCGAAGTCCGCGGTGAGCCGTGTGCTCTCGGGCACGGGGCGGTTCTCGGACGAGACCCGCGAGCGCGTCGAACGAGCGGCCGCCGAACTCGGCTACGTCGCGAACGCCATGGCCCGCGGGCTGGTCAGCGGACGGACGCACACCATCGGCATGCTCGTCCGCGACGCCTCGTCGATGCTCTACACGGCCCTCCACGCCGTGATGGAGCAACGTGCATCCGAGCTCGGCTACCGCGTGGTCACGACGAGCGGCGTCGGTCGGGTCGAGGACGAGAAGTCCGCGCTCGCCGCCCTGGTCTCGATGCGCGTGGACGGCCTGGTCGTGTGCAGCGGACTTCTTCCGGCGGCGGACATCGCCGAGTTCGCACCCCGGATCGCCACCGTGGTCGCCGGACGCCCGGAGCTGCACCCGGCCCTGTCGAGCGTGTACTGCGACGAGACCGACGGCGGTGAACGGATCGCCGACGCCGTCGCGGACGCCGGGCACGACGCAGTCGTCGTGCTCACCGTCCCCCTGGACAACGCGATCACCCAGCACGCCCGGTCCAGCGCGATGTCACGTCGGCTCCGGCAGCGGGGGGCGACGGCGATCGACATCGACGCCAGCTTCGTCCGGCCGGCCGTCGACATCGCCGCTGACGTCGTCGACGCGATGCGCGAGTCCGGTGCGACCGCGGTGATGTGCCCGACCGACCGGCTGATGCTCGACGTGTGCGATGCCCTGTCGAAGCGCGGGGTCAGCGTCCCGGAGGACGTCTCGGTGACGGGCTTCGACGGGGTCTTCCCGCTCGCGAACGACTGGATCGGCTTCACCACGCTGCAACAGCCGGTCGAGCGCATCGGCCGCGAGGCCATCGACCTGGTCATCGGCCGCATCGACGACCCCTCGTGCGAGGTCGAACACCGGTCGTTGCGCGGCACGGTGCTCCCCGGGCGCACGCTGCTCCCCCGCTGACCTCGGCACGACGACACGACACGCCGCCCGCGCCTCAGAACAGCCCGCCGCGCGCCCCGTCCCCGTCGAGCCCGCGGAACATGTCCGACACGAGCGCCTCGATCTGCGGCTCGACCAGCCGCTCGACCGCCTCGGCGATCCGCGGCCGGTGGTCGATGAGCGCCAGACACACCGCCGTGCCCGTCGACCGCGCGCACTCGTCCGACAGCTCGATCTCGTGGCGGAGCGCTGCCTTCGCCTCGTCGGACAGCGGTTCGCGCGGCGCGGGCTCGGACGCCCCGGTGCCGGCGAGCTCCTCCAACGTGAACAGGAACGGCGACCCGTCCTGTGGCTGCGGGTCGACGTCGAGCCCCTGGAACTCGGGAGAGAGCCCCTCGGCCGGCTGGTACCCGGCATGGCGCTTCCGCGCATCGGCCCGAATCAGTTCCCGGTGCAGCAACGGCAGGTTCCGGGCGGTGTAGTCGTCGACCGCGTCGTCGATGATCGTCGAGATCCGTCCGATCAGCGCGTGCTGGACGGGGTGCGGGACATCCGGCCCGAAGCCGGCCGCCGAGGCGATCGGCGACCCGGTGCACTTCCGGCAGATCCGCGTGCGCGGCCGCGCCGAGCCGATCTGCCAGCGCGGCAGCCACCGCAGCCACAGGTCGACGGCGTTCCGCACACGCCCGTCGATGCCGTCCATGCCCACAGACTAGGCCGGGAGGCCCGGATCATCCCGGCAGGCACGGCCAGTCCCCGGATGCGCACCGCGCACCGTGCGAGACGCACCGCGCCGCACCGAGACGCACCGCGCCGCGGCCGCTACGCGACGGGCTCGGTCACGAAGTCGATGAGCTCCTCGACGCGTCCGAGCAGCTCCGGCTCGAGGTCCGCGAACGTGCGCACCTGCCCGAGGATGCGCTGCCAGGCCCGGGCGATGTCGGCCTGCTCGGCGTGCGGCCACCCGAGCGCGGCGCAGATGCCGGCCTTCCACTCGACCGACCGCGGGATGGTCGGCCAGGCCTGCAGTCCCACCCTCGCGGGCTTCACGGACTGCCACACGTCGACGAACGGGTGCCCCACGACGAGCACGTGCGCACCCCACTTCCCGCGCATCACGGCGTCCGCGAACCGGGACTCCTTCGACCCGGGCACCAGGTGGTCCACCAGCACGCCGACCCGACGCGCACGGGAGGGCTGGAAGTCGTCCAACACCGAAGCCAGGTTGTCCACGCCGGAGAGCTCCTCGACGACGACGCCCTCGACGCGCAGGTCCGCACCCCACACCTTCTCGACGAGTTCGGCGTCGTGCTTGCCCTCGACCATGATCCGCGAGGGCAACGCCACGCGTGCGCGCTGGTGCTCGACCGCGAACGACCCGGACGCCGTGCGCAGCCGACCGCCCTGCGAGGCCTGGCGGACCGCCGGGGCTGACCCGGGCCTCCAGTCCGCGTGGACCGCCGCAGCCGACGCCGCAGCGGCAGACGCAGCCGCGGCAGACCGACCGACCGGTGCCTGCGGCCGACCGAGCGTCACGAGCTCGCCCTCGAGCAGGAACTGCCCGTCGAACGGGAAGGCCCGGGTGCGGCCCTTCCAGTCCTCGAGGGCGATGGTGCCGGCTTCGAGCCCGACGACCGCGCCGGCCCAGCCGGACGCCGGGTCCTCGAGCACCATGTCCCGCTCGAGCGGCACCTGCCGCACCTGCTTCACGCCCTTCGCGCGCCAGTCGCCCGAGAGCACGTCGCTGCCGTACCGGTCCTCGTCCACCCGCACGAGCGTACTGTCGATGCGGCCCCGGACGACGTCGACCGGCCGCTCCCCACCAGCTCAGACGGAAGGCACCCCGTGCGCGCAGCAGTCATCCACGCCCCTCGCGACATCCGCGTCGAGGATCTCGACCACCCCGAACTCATCACCCAGCGCGACGCCGTCGTCAAGGTCGCCGCGGCGTGCGTCTGCGGCTCGGACCTCTGGCCGTACCGCGGCGTCACCGCGACGAAGCACGCGCACCCGATCGGCCACGAGATGATCGGCGAGGTCACCGCGGTCGGCAGCGAGGTCACCGGGCTCGCAGTCGGCGACTTCGTGATCTCCCCCTTCACCATGAACGACGGCACCTGCCAGGCCTGCCGCAACGGCATGACGACGGGCTGCGAGCACCTGTCCGGGTTCGGCGGCAAGGACGCGTACGGCGACCCGGTCGGCGGTGCCCAGGCCGAGTACGTGCGGGTCCCCGACGCGTCCGCGACCCTCGTCGTGGTCCCCGGTCCGGTCGACCCGGCGCTGTACCCGTCGCTCCTGACGCTGTCCGACGTCTTCTCGACCGGGCACCACGCCGCCGTGTCGGCAGCGGTCGGCCCCGGCAAGACCGTGGTCGTCGTGGGTGACGGTGCCGTCGGGCTGTGCGCCGTGCTCGCGGCGAAGCGGCTCGGTGCGGAGCGCATCATCGCGATGAGCCGGCACGCCGACCGGCAGGCGCTCGCGCGGGAGTTCGGCGCGACCGACATCGTCGACACGCGCGGCGACGAGGGCGTGCAGGCCGTGCGGGACCTGCTCGGCGGCGACCTGGCCGACTGCGCGGTCGAGGCCGTCGGCACCGAGGAGAGCATGGACCAGGCCCTGCACGTCGTCCGTGCGGGCGGCAACCTCGGCTTCGTCGGGGTGCCGCACGGGGTGCCGACGATCGGGATGCGGTACCTCTTCGACACGAACATCACCGTCGGTGGCGGCATGGCCCCGGCGCGGACGTACATCCCGGAGCTGCTGCCCGACGTACTGTCCGGTGCGATCGACCCGGGCCGCGTGTTCGACCTCGAGCTCCCGTTGGACGAGGCCGCCGAGGCGTACGCCGCGATGGACGAGCGCCGCGCGATCAAGGTGCTGTTGCGCCCGTAGCGCGCGTACCGCGACACGACGCATGTACGGTGACCGCATGGATCTGGAACTCCACCAGATGGATCTTGCCGATCCGTCACACCGCGCAGTCATCCTCGAGTTCTTGACCACGAACCGGTTCCCGTTCCACGTCGCTTCCGCGCCAGATCGGGAAGCCGTGCAGCAGCGGATCGACGACGGTGCGTTCTCCTCGCCCGAGCACGCCGTGCTCAGGGTGGACATCGACGGGTCACTCGTCGGCATCGTGGTGCTCGATGACCTCGACGATGACGCTCCGATGATCGACGTCCGTCTTTCGGAGCGTTCACGCGGACGCGGCATCGGCACGACGCTCGTCCGCGCACTCGCGGATCATGTCTTCGCTGCCTCTCCCGACGTCACGCGCATCGAGGCGCAGACGCGTGACGACAACGTCGCCATGCGCAAGGCTCTCCTGCGGAACGGCTGGGTCCAGGAGGCGCAGTACCGCCGGACCTGGCCAGTCGACGGCCAGGCGTCGAGGGATTCCGTTGCGTACGGGATCCTGCGGGAGGACCACCTCAGTGGGACGACGACTCCGTTCTCGTCGGACGATCTCCGGCGCCCGTAGCGCGCGTACCGCGACGGACGGGAGGCACGGCGCCAGCTGGCACCGAGCCTCCCGTCCGTCGCGCAGCGCGTCCAACCCGCCACGCGCGTTCCGACCCATCGCACGCGACATGGGAGGTCGGACCGCGCGTGGTCGGTCGGAAGTCCCGACCGACCACGCGCGATCCGACCTCCTCCGCGCGATACCCCCCCCCCCCCGCTTCCCCGTGTTTCGCGCAGCAGAACGCGTGTTGCAGAATTGTGAACAAACCTTTCAGTAAAGAAGGTTGTCCGTTACAGTCCTCGACATGACCACTCCAGGACGCACTCCCGGGCAACCCGGACTGCTGCGCGTCCTCAACGACCGCGCCGCCCTCGGGCTGCTGCTGGACGACGGGCCGATGACCCGCAACGAGATCGCACAGCGCACCGGGCTGAGCAAGCCCACCGCCGCCGAGATCATCCGCCGGCTCGAAGCCGCCGGTCTGATCCGCGACGCGGGCACCGACACCCAGCGCGGTCGCCGTGGCCCGAGTGCCCTGGTGTACGAGGCGATCACCGACCGTGACCTCGCCGTCGCGGTGGACGTGCAGCTGGTCGACGTCCGCTCGACCGTGGTGGACGCCGCGGGCCGCTCGTACCCGGTCGCCGAGCACCGGATGGACCCGGACGAGATGCGCGGTCCGGGTGAGGACATCATCGCCGGTGCCCTGTCCCGGGCGGCGGCGGCGGCCGGGGTCGATCCGGACCTGGTGACCGCGGTCGCCGTGGGCGTGCAGGCCAGCGTCGACCACGCGACCGACACGCTCATCTTCACCGACGGCCTGCTCGGCTGGCCGCGGGAACAGGTCTCCGCGACCCTGTCGAGCGCGCTCGGCGTGCAGGTGGTCGTCGAGAACGACGCGAACCTCGCCGCCATCGCCGAACGGAACATGGGCGCCGGACGCACGCCGCGGTCCTTCGCACTGTTCTGGATGGCAGAGGGCCTCGGCATGGCCCTCGACCTCGACGGCCGGGTGCACACCGGAGCGTCCGGCGCCGCGGGTGAGATCGGCTACCTGAGCGTGCCCGCCGACGCGCTCCCCCTCGACCCGACGGTGACGATCGTCGCGGACCTCATCTCCGAGACCGCGATCACGACCCTCGCCGCCGACCACGCGATCACCGCACCGGACGGCAGTGCTGCCGACTGGCGACAGGTGCTCGCGCTGCTGCCGGGTCTGCCCGACCAGCACCCCTTCACGACCGCTCTCGGCGAGCGCGTGGCGCACAACGTGCTCCCCGCCCTCGCCGTGGCCGATCCGGAGACGGTCGTCCTGCACGGCCCGACCGGCATCGCGGGCGGTCCCGCCCTGGCCGCTGCCGTCACCGCCTGGCTCCGGACCCGCACCCGCTGGTCCACCGCCGTCGTGGCACCCGGCGTCCCCGACACCCCCGTCCTGCACGGCGCACGGCACGTCCTCATCGACGTCGTGCGTTCCGCGCTCGCGAGCCGACTCGACCGCATCACCGACGATGCGTCCGAGACGGACCCCGCGCAGCGCGCCTGAGCCAGCACCACCACCCGCACCACTCGAGGCACCACATCCCCAGCCCTGTCAGAGGGCTCTTCGGCGCGCCCGGAACCAGGACCGCAGACACATGCGATCCCGACTCCGGAACCGGCTCCACCCGGACGCGTCGAGGCGAGACCAGGAAGCGAGCACCGCATGACCCCGCACCCCGAACCGCAGCGCCGAAGCCACCTCAGGCGCATCATCGCCGCCGCCGCCATCGCGACCACGGGCGCCCTCGTCGTCGCAGGCTGCAGCTCCGGCAGCAGCGCCGCCTCCGTCGACAAGACCGCCCCGAAGGAACTCAAGGGCACCGTGTCCCTGTGGCACTTCTTCACCGGCCGCGAAGCCGGTGTCGTCAAGAGCGCCGTCGACGGCTTCGAGAAGGCCAATCCCGGCGTCACCGTCGACATCCACGGCGGGCAGGACGACGAGAAGCTGCAGAAGGCGATCTCCTCCGGGCAGAGCATCGACGTCGGGCTGTCCTACTCGACCGCGATCGTCGGCAGCTTCTGCTCGTCCGGCGCCTTCCGCGACCTGTCGCCGTACATCAAGCGGGACAAGGTGGACCTGTCCGACATCCCGAAGGCCGTGCAGTCGTACACGCAGTACAAGGGCACGCGCTGCACGCTGCCGGCACTCGCGGACGTCAGCGCACTGATGTACAACAAGCCGGCACTGGCCGCCGCGGGCATCACCACACCGCCGAAGACGCTCGACGAGCTCAAGGCCGACGGGCTCAAGCTGACGACGTACAACGCGGACGGGTCGATCAAGCAGCTCGGCTTCAACCCGCTCATCGACTTCTACGAGAACTCGCCGGAGCACTGGGCGCCGATGATCGACGGCACCTGGCTGGACAGCAAGGGCAACAGCGAGATCGGCACCTCGGCGAACTGGAAGAAGCTCATCGCGTGGCAGAAGGGCTTCGTCGACGCGATCGGCTACGACAAGCTCAAGGCCTTCACGTCGGGCCTCGGCCAGGAGTTCGCCGCCGACAACGCGTTCCAGACCGGCCAGGTCGCGATGCAGATCGACGGCGAGTACCGCACTGCGTTCATCAAGGACCAGAAGCCAGACCTGGACTACGGCACCGCCCCGACGCCGGTGATGGACGGCGTCGGCAACTACGGCTCGACGTACATCGCGGGCAACGTGGCGGGCATCGCGAAGGGCTCGAAGAACCCGGAGCTCGCATGGGCGCTGCTGAAGTACCTGTCGACGAACACCGACGCGCAGGTCACGATGGGCAACGGCCTGAAGAACATCCCGACGCTCACCTCGGCGCTCAAGTCCCCCGACCTCGAGGTCGACGCGAACTACAAGACCTTCGTCGACGTGGCTGGCAACAAGGACACGATGACGTCCCCCGGGACCGCTGACGGCGCCGCGTACATCGGAACGTTCACGAAGTTCTGGCAGGCGTACCAGGAGAACGGCGGCGACCTCGACGCCAAGCTCAAGCAGCTGGACTCCGACATCGACAACGCGAACCAGCTGGCTGGTCCGTGATGAGCGTCACGACCAAGACCGCCGGACGGGAGGCTCGGCCCGGCCGCGCCTCCCGGCCGGCGGGCCCGACGGGGTCGGGTCCACTGCCCCCCGCGCCTGGGCGCCGCCGGCGTCGCTCCGCCGAGTCCCGGCGGCGCCTGGTCGCGCTGACGATGCTCGCACCGGCCCTGGTGGGCCTGGTGGTCTTCTTCGCCTACCCGCTCGTCGCGAGCATCTTCTACTCGTTCACGCGCTACAACCAGCTGCAGGAACCGCAGTTCGTCGGCCTGCTGAACTACCGGTTCCTGTTCACGCAGGACCCGCAGATCTGGCCGGCCGTCGTCAACACGGCCTGGTTCGTCGTCATCCTGGTGCCCGTCCGGATCGTCTGCGGGCTGCTCGTGGCGGGGCTGCTGTCACGGGCTCGTACCGCGACCGGGTTCTGGCGGACGCTGTTCTACCTGCCCGCCCTGGTCCCGCCGGTGGCGAGCGTCGTCGCCTTCGTGTTCCTGTTCAACCCGGGCACCGGCCCCGTCAACCAGATCCTCAGGGTGTTCGGGATCGACGGGCCGCTGTGGTTCAACGACCCGGCGTGGTCGAAGCCGTCGCTCGTGATCATGGGCGTCTGGGTGATGGGCGACATCATGATCATCTTCCTGGCGTCACTGCTCGACGTGCCGCGCGACCTGTACGAGGCCGCGTCGCTCGACGGGGCGAACGGCGTCCAGCAGGTACGGCACATCACCCTGCCGACGATCGCGCCGGTCATCGGCTTCGCGGCCGTCACGGGGGTGATCGCGGCCCTGCAGTACTTCACCGAGGCCGCCGTCGCCTCGGGGGTCGCATCCGGCAAGGCGACGATCGGCGGTGGGACGGCAGCACAGCTCGGGTACCCGGGCACCTCGCTGCTGACCTACACCGAGCTGCTCTACCAGCACGGTTTCGCGAACTTCCAGTTCGGGTACGCGTCCGCGATGGCCGTGGTGCTGTTCGTCGTCACCGCGATCGTGCTCGTGTTCACCATGCGACGAATTTCCGTATTCAGGCCGGAGGCCGACCAATGAACACTGCCCGGCCGGAGGAGTCCTGATGACCGCCGTCTCCCAGTCGCCGCTCGCCCGCGCACCCCGCGGCGCGGCGCCACGCACGGGCAAGCCCCGTCGGAGCCTGCTCCTCTGGATCGCCGAGCACGCCGCACTCGTGGCACTCGGGGTCCTGACGCTCGCACCGATCGTGTTCGTCGTCCTGACCTCGCTGATGTCGAGCAACCAGGCCCTGACGGCGTCGATCATCCCGGCGCCGTTCGACTTCTCGAACTACGCCCGGGTGTTCGACGAGCTGCCCCTGGCGCAGTGGTTCGGCAACTCGGCGATGTACGCCGTGCTCGCCACCGCGTTCATGCTCCTGAGCTCGGTGCCGGCCGCCTACGCCCTGGCGCAGATCAAGTTCAAGGGCGCGAACCTCGTCTTCACGGTGATCATCGTGGCGATGCTCCTGCCCCCGCAGGTCACCGCGGTGCCGGTCTACGTGATGTGGTCGCACCTGCACCTGACCGGCACGCTC
Source organism: Curtobacterium sp. MCBA15_001 (assembly GCF_001864835.1). GTDB lineage: Bacteria > Actinomycetota > Actinomycetes > Actinomycetales > Microbacteriaceae > Curtobacterium. The sequence goes on from NZ_MJGI01000008.1 coordinate 24,124, forward strand.
TGGCCGCTGATCCTGCCGAACCTGCTGGGGGACGCGTTCAGCATCTTCCTGCTCCGGCAGTTCTTCATGACGATCCCCAAGGAGTACGGCGACGCCGCCCGGATGGACGGCTGCAGCGAGTGGGGCGTCCTGATGCGGGTCGTCGTGCCGATGGCCCGCCCGGGCATCGCCTCCGCGGCGATCTTCATGTTCTTCAACTCGTGGAACGACTACTACGGCCCGCTCCTCTACGCGTCCGAGAACCAGGCCGCCTGGCCGGTCGCGTACGGGCTCGCGACGTTCCGCGGCCAACACGGCACCGACTGGTCGATGACGATGGCGATGACCGTCGTCGTCATGGTCCCCGTCGTCGTCATCTTCTTCTTCGCACAGAAGGCATTCGTCGAGGGCATCGCGCTCACCGGCGTGAAGGGATAGCAGCACAGTGAAACTCACGGTCATCGGTGGCGGTTCGACCTACACCCCCGAACTCGTGGACGGCTTCGCCCGGCTCCGCGACCAGCTCCCCATCGACGAGCTCTGGCTCGTCGACCCCGACCCCCAGCGGCGCGAACTCGTCGGCGGTGTCGCCCAGCGGATGTTCGCACACGCCGGGCACCCCGGCACCGTGCACGTCACCGACGACGTCGTCGCCGGCGTCAGCGACGCGGACGCGGTCATGTTCCAGCTCCGCATCGGCGGGCAGGCGGCTCGGCAGCAGGACGAGACCTGGCCGCACGAGGCGTGCTGCATCGGGCAGGAGACCACCGGTCCGGGCGGGTTCGCCAAGGCACTGCGCACGGTGCCTGTGGTGCTGGAGTACGCCGAGCTCGTCCGGAAGCACGCCAAGCCGGACGCCTGGATCGTGGACTTCACGAACCCGGTCGGCATCGTCACGCGGGCGCTCCTCGAGGCCGGGCACCGCGCCGTCGGCCTGTGCAACGTGGCGATCGGGTTCCAGCGCCGCTTCGCGAAGGAGTACGGCGTCGCGCCCGACCAGGTCCGCCTGGACCACGTCGGCCTGAACCACCTGACGTGGGAGCGCGGCGTGCACGTCACGGGCGCGGACGGGTCGTCGCGGGACGTCCTCGACGAGCTGCTCGCCGCGGACACCGGCGCCCTCGACCGGATGGCGGAGAGCGTGCACATGCCCGCCGACCTGATCCGGCTGCAGCACGCCGTGCCGTCGTACTACCTGCGCTACTTCTACAGCCACGACGTCGTGCTGCAGGAGCAGCTGCACGAGCCCACCCGCGCCGAGGCCGTCATGGCGACCGAACGGGCACTGCTGGCGAAGTACGCGGACCCGTCCGTCGTCACGAAGCCCGTCGAGCTCGAGCAGCGCGGCGGCGCGTACTACTCGGAGGCGGCGATCGACGTCCTGTCCTCGATCCTCGGCGACCGTGGCGACGTGCAGGTCCTCAACGTGCAGAACGGCGGCACGTTCCCGTTCCTGCCCGACGACCACGTCATCGAGGTCCCCGCGCGCGTCACCCGGCAGGCGATCACCCCGCTGCCGGTGGCGCCGCTCGCCGCGGACATGGTCGGGCTCGTCTCGCACGTCGCCGGGTACGAGCGCCTGGCGCTCGACGCCGCCGTCCACGGCGGACGCGACCGGGTGCTCCGCGCGATGTGGGCGCACCCGCTGGTCGGCCAGGTCGACAAGGCCGAGCAGCTGACCGACCTGCTGCTGGCGGCGAACGCGGACCACATCCCGTGGGCGCGATCGGAGCAGGTGACGTGGGCACGATGAGCCGCACCGGCGAGGCGGCGGCGACCGGAGCCTCCCGTCCGAGCGCGCCGGACGCTCCGAGCGCGCCGGACGCACCGACGCCGCCGGAGGCGTCGGCACCGGCCGACGTGGTGCTCGCGGTCGACGGCGGCGGCAGCAAGACCGACGTCGTCGCCGTCGCCCTCGACGGCACCCTGGTCGGGCACGCGCGCGGCCCGGGGTCGAACCCGCAGACCCGCGGGTGGGAGGTGGCCGGGCCCATCCTCGACGACGTGCGCGAGCGGGTCGTCAGCCGACTCGACGGCGCCCGGATCCGGACCACCCACGTGTACCTGGCCGGGCTCGACCTGCCCGACGAACTGACCGCGGCGACGGCCGCGCTGCAGCACTGGGAGCGCGACGGCGGCGCCCCGGACGTCCTGGACAACGACCTGTTCGCGCTGCTGCGGGCCGGCACGCTGTCACCCGACGCGGCCGCGGTGGTCTGCGGCACCGGGATCAATGCGCTGGCTGTCCGGGCCGACGGCGCCACGGCGCGGTTCCCGGCGATCGGGGACGTGTCCGGCGACTGGGGTGGCGGCGCCTACCTCGGCAACCGTGCCCTGTGGCACGCGGCCCGGGCGGAGGACGGGCGCGGACCGGCGACGGCGCTGACCGAGGCCGTCCCCGCGGCACTCGACCTGCACTCCGTCCGCGAGGTCACCGAGGCCATCCACTTCGGCCGGCTCGACCAGCGCGTGTTCAACCGGCTCTGCCCCGTGCTCTTCGCGGTCGCTGCGACCGGGGACGCCGTCGCTGCCCGGGTCGTGGCGCGGCAGGCGGAGGAGATCGTGCTGCTGGCGTCGGTCGCCCTCGGGCGGCTCGGCCTCGGCTCCTCGGTGGCGGAACCCGTGCCGGTGGTGCTCGGCGGTGGGGTGTTGGCCGCACGGGACCCGCTGCTGGTCGACGCGGTCGTCGCGGGCCTGCACGACCGGGTGCCCGGTGCCGTGCCGACCTGGGTGACCGCTCCCCCGGTGCTCGGTGCGGGTCTGGCGGCGCTGGAGTCGGTCGGCGCCGGGGCGGAGGCACTCGAGCGCTACCGTGCGGCCGTGCGCTCGCAGGAGTTCGCGTCGACGGCGGCCCTCATCGCGTAGTCCGCTCCCTTCCACTCCGCGAAAGCGACAGTTCCCGCCCGGAATTCGGGCGAGATCTGTCGCTTTCGCGGTGGAGAAGCGTGGGGCGGCGCCGCGCCGGCTCGGCCCCGCGTCGGGCGGCGCCGCGGCTCAGGCGTCGCGGATCGCCAGGACCCGGTGCGGGGCAGCGGCCTCGGCCCGCCACCCGGTCGGCAGCGCCGCGTGCAGTTCGGGCAGCGTGAAGCTCCGACGGATCGAGCGCAGCCCGTCGACCCGGACGAAGGTGCCCGCCGCGACGAGCGTGGACCCGAGCGCGTACGCCCGGTAGGCCGCGCCCGAGCGCCGGATGTCCGAGTGCAGGCTCCGCTTGACGGCGAGCTGCTCGGAGTCGGCCAGGAACCCCGCACGCGCCTCGTCGTCCAGGTGGTGCAGCACGTGGTTCGACACGACGACGTCGAACCGGTCGCCCGCGCGCACCAGGTCGGCGCTCGACTGCTCGCGGAAGGTCACGCCCCGCGGGGTCGACCGGGAGGCCGACGCGATCGCCCTGTCGTCCGGGTCGACACCGACGACCTCGAGCTCGAAGCCGTCGCTCGCCGCCCACCGCACGAGCGCCCGGGCCAGGTCACCGCCACCGCACCCCAGGTCGAGCACCCGTCCGCGCCCGTTCGCCGGCAGCGCCGGCACCACGTGGGTCCGCCACGCCGCGCGCCAACCGCTGACGAGCGCGTTCACGACGGCGAAACGCCGGAACGTCCGTTCCAGGGCGCGCGGGTCGCAGTCGGGGTCGTCCATCAGCTCGCGCAGGACCAGGTCGCGCATCCGCAGGTCGACCGGGAGGCTCGGCTCGGCTCCGTCCCGCCGGCTCACCGTCGCTCCCCAGCGAGTTCGGGCGCCGCGGCGCGCTGCGCGGCGCTGTCGGCGGTGCCGACCGCGGTCAGCCGCGCGCACTCCACCGTCAGGCCGGGCCCGAAGGCCAGTGCGACGACGGGCGCCTGGTCCGCGATGCCGTCCTCGAGGGCGTCCTGCAGCACGAACAGCACCGTCGCACTCGACATGTTGCCGTGGTCCCGGAGCACCGCGCGGCTGCTCGTCATCGCAGCATCGGGCAGGCCCAGTGCGTCCTGCGTGCGGTCGAGGATCGCCCGACCCCCGGGGTGCACCGCCCACACCGGGACGTCGGCGGCCGGCCCGTCCAGCAGCGGACCGACGGCCTCGGCGACCGTGACCCCGACGAGCTTCGGGACGGCCGTGCTGAGGATCATCTCGAAGCCCTCGTCGCCGATGTTCCACGCCATCTCCGACGCACCCTCGGGAACGACCGTCGTGGCGAAGGCATCCAGACGGAGCCCCGGCCCGTCCGCGGCGACCACGGCCGCGGCGGCACCGTCGCCGAACACGCTGTTCGCGACGATCTGGTCGGGGTCGTCCGAGGCGCGGACGTGCAACGTGCACAGCTCGGCGCAGACCACCAGGACGACCGCGTCCGGGTCGGCCTCGACGAAGGCGGCCGCGCTGCGGAGAGCCGGGAACGCCGCGCAGCACCCCATGAAGCCGATGTGGTGGCGGAAGACGGTCCGTCGCAGGCCGAGTTCCTGGACGACGGCCAGGTCGGGTCCGGGTTGGGTGAAGCCGGTGCACGACACGGTGATCAGGTGCGTGACGGCGTCGGGAGCCGTCCCCGATCGTGCGAGCGCGTCACGGGCGGACCCGACGAACAGCGGCGGTGCGAGCTCGCGGTAGCGGTCGTTGCGCGTCCCCGTCGACAGCGAGTGCAGCGTCCCCTCGGCATCGCGGAACGGCCCGGACGCCCGGGCGGCATCGAGTTCCGGCAGCACCGTGTGCCGGTGCTCGACCGCCGAGGCGTCGAAGGCTGCCGGGACGATCCGTTGACCGAGTCGACCGAGCCCGGGCTGGGCGGCGAAGAGGTCACGCACCGCCACCTGCGTGAGCGTCGTCGACGGGACTGCGGTACCGATGGCGCGGATCGTTGCGGACACGCCTCATCCTGTCACCCGGGCGGCGCCAGGTCCCCAGGAACGCCGAACGGCACCGTGCGTGAGCACGGTGCCGTTCGGACGCGATCGGTCAGGCCTGCGCGCGCTCGAGCACGAGTTCGCGGACACGGGCGGCGTCGGCCTGCCCCTGCATCGCCTTCATGACCGCACCGATGATCGCGCCAGCGGCCTGGACCTTGCCGTCGCGGATCTTCGCGAGGACGTCCGGCTGCGCCGCGAGGGCCTGGTCGACGGCGGCGGTCAGGGCGGAGTCGTCCGAGACCACCTTCAGCCCGCGGGACTCGACGACGGCGGACGGCGAGCCCTCACCCGCGATGACGCCCTCCAGCACCTGGCGCGCGAGCCGGTCGGTCAGGTCGCCGGACTCGACGAGCGTGATGAGCTCGGCGACGTGCGCGGGCGAGACCAGGTCGCCGGGGGCTGCGTCGCGGGTGTTCGCGACGCGGCTGATCTCGCCGGTCCACCACTTGCGTGCGGCCTGCGCAGGAGCGCCGGCAGCGACGGTGGCCTCGACTTCGTCGAGCAGTCCGCCGTTGACGACGTCCTGGAACTCGAGGTCGGCGAACCCGAACTCGCCCTTCAGCCGACGGCGACGGGCGACGGGCGCCTCGGGCAGGGAGGCACGGAGTTCCTCGATCATCGCCGGGTCCGGCACCACGGGGAGCAGATCGGGCTCCGGGAAGTACCGGTAGTCGTCGGCGTCCGACTTGGGCCGGCCCGCCGAGGTGCGACCGGTGTCCTCGTGCCAGTGGCGCGTCTCCTGCGTGATCGAGCCACCGTCGGCGAGGATCGCTGCCTGGCGCTGGATCTCGTAGCGGATGGCGCGCTCGACGGCGCGGAACGAGTTGACGTTCTTGGTCTCGGTCCGGGTGCCGAGCTTCTCCTGGCCCCAGGGGCGCAGCGAGATGTTGGCGTCGCAGCGCAGGTTCCCGCGCTCCATCCGGGCCTCGGACACGCCGAGGGCACGGACCAGGTCGCGGATGACCTGCACGTAGGCGGCACCGAGCTCCGGTGCGCGGTGTGCTGCGCCGAAGATCGGCTTCGTGACGATCTCGACGAGCGGGACGCCGGCACGGTTGTAGTCGACGAGCGAGTACTCGGCGCCCTGGATGCGACCGGTGGCACCACCGACGTGGGTGAGCTTGCCGGCGTCCTCTTCCATGTGGGCGCGCTCGATCGGCACCTGGAAGAGCGTGCCGTCGGCGAGTTCGACCTCGACCTCGCCCTCGAAGGCGATCGGCTCGTCGTACTGCGAGATCTGGTAGTTCTTCGGGTTGTCCGGGTAGTAGTAGTTCTTCCGAGCGAACCGCGAGGACTCGGCGATCGAGCAGCCCAGGGCGAGCCCGAGGTTGATCGAGAACCGCACGGCCTGCTCGTTCACGACGGGCAGCGACCCGGGGAGCCCGAGGTCGACCGGGGTCACGTTCGTGTTGGGCTCGCCGCCGAAGAAGTTCGGCGCGTCGGAGAACATCTTGGTCTTCGTCGCGAGCTCGACGTGCACCTCGAAGCCGAGCACCGGCTCGAAGCGCTCGAGTGCCTCGTCGAAGTCCATGAGTGCGTCCTTGGCGGCCATCAGACCACCCCTTCCTCTGCTGCCGACTGCTGACTCAGGTCGAGGTCGGGGATCCGCGAGATGAGCGGCGCCCCCCACTGCTGCTCCAGCAGGCGTTCCAGCGCCGCGCCGTACCGGTACAGGCGGGCGTCCTCGCGCTGCGGTGCCATCAGCTGGACACCCGTGGGCAGGTCGTCCTCGGGGGCGAGCCCGTTCGGGATGCTCATGCCCGGGACGCCGGCCAGGTTCGCCGGGATGGTGGTGAGGTCGTTGAGGTACATCGACAGCGGGTCGTCGAGGCGCTCCCCGAGCGGGAACGCGGTCGTCGGCGCCGACGGGCTGATGAGCAGGTCGACCTGCTGGAACGCGGCGTCGAAGTCGCGCTGCACCAGGGTGCGGACCTTCTGCGCGCTGCCGTAGTAGGCGTCGTAGTACCCGGCGCTCAGCGCGTACGTGCCGAGGATGATGCGCCGCTTGACCTCGGGTCCGAAGCCGGCTTCGCGTGTGGCAGCCATGACGTCCTCGACGGTGGCGGCGCCCTCGGGCGTGACCCGGAGGCCGAACCGCACGGAGTCGAACTTCGCCAGGTTCGACGAGGCCTCGGCCGGGAGGATCAGGTAGTAGGCGCTGATCGCGTAGGCGAACGACGGCGCGTCGATCTCGACGACGACCGCACCCGCGGCCTCGAGGATGGCGACGGTCTCCTGGAAGCGCTGCGTGACGCCGGCCTGGAAGCCCTCGCCGCCGGCGAGTTCCTTGACGACGCCGATCCGCACGCCGCGGAGCGTGTCGGCCTGCAGCCCGTCCCGCGCGGCGGCCGCGAACGAGGGCCACTCCTGCGGGATGGACGTGGAGTCCTTCGGGTCGTGCCCGCCGATGACGTCGTGCAGGAGCGCGGCGTCGAGCACGGTGCGGGCGACGGGCCCGACCTGGTCGAGCGAGGACGCCAGGGCGATCGCGCCGTAGCGGCTGACCCCGCCGTACGTCGGCTTCACGCCGACCGTTCCGGTGACGGCGCCGGGCTGACGGATCGACCCGCCCGTGTCGGAGCCGAGCGCGAGGGGCGCTTCGAACGCGGCGACGGCAGCGGCCGAACCACCGCCGGACCCGCCGGGGATCCGGCCGAGGTCCCACGGGTTGTGCGTCGGGCCGTACGCCGAGAACTCGGTCGTCGAGCCCATCGCGAACTCGTCCATGTTCGTCTTGCCGAGCGGGACCATGCCGGCGCGACGGAGTCGGGCGACCGTGGTGGCGTCGTACGGGGGCACCCAGCCCTCGAGGATCTTCGACCCCGAGGTCGAGGGCATGTCGATCGTGCAGAGGACGTCCTTGATGGCGACCGGCACGCCCGCGAGCGGTCCGAGGTCGTCACCCGCGGCGCGACGCGAGTCGATCGACTTCGCGACGCCGAGGGCGTTGTCGTTGACGTGCAGGAAGGCGTGCACGTCGGGGTCGACGGCCGCGATCCGGTCGAGGTGGGCCTGCGTGGCCTCGACGCTCGAGACGTCGCGGGCGACGAGGGCGTCGGCGAGCGCCGCAGCGCTCAGCTTGGTGATGTCGTCGGTCACTGTTCTTCCGCCTACTGTTCTTCGCCGAGGATCGCCGTCACGCGGAACCGTTCGCCGTCGGTGTCGGGTGCCCCGGAGAGCGCCTGCTGCTGCGTCAGGGTCTCACCGACCACGTCGGGCCGGAGGACGTTGGGCAGCGCGACCGGGTGGCTCGTCGCGGGGACGTCCGGCGTGGCGACCTCGGTCACCTTCGCGACGCTGTCGACGATGTGCGACAGCTCCCCGGTCAGCTTGTCGATCTCGTCGGGCGTGAGTGCGATGCGTGCGAGGTTCGCCAGGTGGGCGACCTGCTCGCTCGTGATGTCAGGCATGGTGCTCCGTCGATCGGTTCGTGGAATGCCCACCAGTCTATTGGGCACGCCCGACCGGATCGCCCGAGGCCCTCGCCTGTGGACACAGCCCCGTCGACGCAGCCCTGTGGAGGACTCGACCGGACCGTCCGCAGGACCCGGGACCGCCTGCAGGCCCGGCACCGGTCCGCCGGACCGGCACCGGGCCTCCAGGCAGAACGCCCTACTGCCCAGCCGGAGCCGCGGGCGCGCCGCTGGCCGCGGGTGCCGCCGGTGTGCCCTGCGCACCGCCGGTCGTGGTCACCGGGTCGGTGCCGGTCGCCGGCGTCTGGACCGGGGCCTGCACCTGCCCGATCATCGCGGGGTCGGGCTCGGGCAGCGCGTCCCCGCCGTAGTGCCCGTCGAGGTAGGTCATCATGTCGCGGCCGACGCCGAACTTCGCGCTGTACCCGGTCGTGCCCTTGAGGAACGGCCAGTTGGCGAGCCGGACGCTCCCCTGCACGTTGCCGATCCAGGTCGCGTTCGTGTACTTCGTGCTCGACGTGACCAGCCAGTTCTGCACGTCACCGTCCGTGGTGCCCGTCTTGGCGAACTTCGGCGTGCTGTCGTTCGGGTTCGCCGAGGCAGCGGTGCCGGAGCCGTGCAGGACGCCCTGCAGCGCGTAGTCGACGGTGCCGGCGACCTGCTTCGACACGCCCTGGGTGCAGCTGGCCGGCGTCGGGGTGATCTTCGCACCGTCCGCGGTGGTGACCGAGTCGATCGCGGTCGGCGTGCAGACGATGCCGTCGTTCGCGAACCCGGCGTAGGCCTCGGCGAGGTCGATCGGCGAGAGGTTGTTGGTCCCGAGCACCGACGCGGGGTTGGAGTCCGGTGCCGCGCCGTTCGACTGGTGGATCCCCATCGACTCGGCCGTCTGCGCGATCTTGCAGAGGTCGAGCTGCTTCGCCATCGCACCGAATGCGGTGTTGATCGACTCCGAGGTCGCGTCCTGCACGGTCATCGACGCCGGCACGTTCTCGGCGTTGGCGACCTGCCAGGGCTTGCCGCCGAGCCCGACGCACGAGTTCGTGAACTCGGACTGCGGGAAGGTGTGCTCGGTCGTCGACACCGACTCGGACAGCGTGTGCCCGCTCGCGAGCCACTCCGCCAGCGTGAAGACCTTGTACGTGGACCCGGTCTGGAAGCCACCCGAGTTGCCGTAGGCCTCGTCGGCGCTGTAGTTCACCGCGGTGGCACCGGGCGTGGACGAGTCCGACTGCGTGTACGTGGTGTTCTGCACCATCGACAGGATGCGTCCGGTGCCCGGTTCGACCGTGACGTTCGAGCCGCCCGCGTCGACGCCCGACATCGTCGCCGGGACGTACGCGCTGAGCGCCGCCTGGCCCTGCGCCTGCAGGTCGAGGTCGAGCGAGGTGTGGATCTGCAGGCCCTTCGTGTCGAGCGTCGCGATCCGGTCGGCCGCGGTCTTGCCGAACGCGGGGTCCTGCAGTACCTGGTCGCGCACGTAGTCGCAGAAGTAGCCGGCGTCGTGGGCGGCGGCCGCGGCGCTGCAGCCGTTGGCGGTCTCGGTGATCGCCGGCTGGACCGGCGTCGCGATCGCCTGCTGCTCGGCCGCCTTGGTGATCGAGTGGTGCGCGAGCATCCGGCGGAGCACGTAGTCGCGGCGCTCCTTGGTCGCCGCGTACCCGTTCGCCGATCCGTTGTCCTTGTTGTCCGGCTGGTCGATGCGCAGGTTCGAGGGGTTGTTGAGGATCGCGACGAGCGTGGCCGACTGCACGAGGGACAGGTCCTTCGCGTGCACGCCGAAGTAGTACATGGCGCCGGCCTCGGCGCCGTAGACCCGGCCGCCGAGCCCGACGATGTTGAGGTACCCGGTCAGGACGTCCTGCTTCGAGTACTTCTTGTTCACGGCGATCGCGTACCGCATCTCCTGCAGCTTGCGCTGGGGCGTGACGCCCGCGGCGTCCTCGTAGCAGGCGTCGATCTTCGCCTTGGTCGACGCGGCGTCCTTGCCCGTCAGTTCCTCGCACTGCTGCACCAGGACGTTCTTGACGTACTGCTGCGTGATGCTCGAACCGCCCTGCACGTCGTCGCCGACCGCCGTGGCCGCCGCGCCGCGCAGGGTGCCGATGACGTCGATGCCGCCCTCGTCGTAGAAGCGCGGGTCCTCGGTGTCGATCGCGGCCTGCTGGAGGGTCTTCGCGATCGCGTCGTTCTTCACGATGGTGCGGTTCTCGGCGTAGAACGACGCGATCGGGACGTCCTGGCCGCCCTGCTTGGCGTAGACGGTCGAGACCTGTTGCGGGGTCTGCACGTCGAGGTAGCTCGGCAGGTCCTCGAAGAACGCGGCGGCTCCCGACGCGCTCTCCCCGGCGACGGCGACGGCCGGCGTGACCGCGACGGCGACGAGCAACCCGGCGAGCACGGACATGACGAGGAACATCAAGAGGGCACCAGGCCACCGCACGACTCGCATGGCGGCACCGTATGGACCCGCGCTGGGTCGGGACTGCTGCGAGCGGCCCGGAAGCTGCACCCGCCCTCAGGTTGACGCACGGGCAGCGCGGATCGCCGCGCCCGGACCGCCTGGAGGCACGGATCGCGCCCGCCCCGCCGGCTCGGTCACGATCCGGTCACGTCATCGGTCGCGACGCAGGTCCGGCGGACCGGTTCGCTCAGTCGCAGCTGCAGGTCCTGCGGACCGGTTCGGTCAGTCGCGCAGCTGCAGGTCCTGCGGGCGGACGAGGTACAGGTCGAACGAGGGCTGCACCCCACCGTCGTCGTGTCCCCCGCTGCGGTGCGTCCCGCCGCGCACCAGGTCGCCCCGCCCGAGGGCGATGAGCGCGACGTCGTGCAGCGACGCCGTGCCGGGCTTGAGGTAGTCGTTGTGTCCGACCGGGCGGCGGAACAGGTCCCCGGCGGTCCCGGGAGCGGGCTCGCTGAGGTCGAGCACCGTCGCACCGAACGACGCCGCGGCCGGGTCCGTGCCGAAGTACCCCGAGCCCGCGATCGGGTCGAGGTGCGCCTGGCCGACGAACATCTGGTCGGCGGCCACGGCCAGCTGCGACGCACTGCGGACCTCGCTGCCGGGCGAGCCGAGCACGGTCAGGCTGTCGGCACGCATCCGTCCCGACGCCAGCGCCATCATCGCGGTGGTCGACCCGTAGGAGTGCGCGACGATGCCGATCCGGGGCTGGTCCCCCTCGCGCAGCCGCCGGATCCCGTCGACGGTCCGTTCGAGCCGCTGGGCACCGGTCTTCGCGAGGTCGAGCGAGAGGATGTTCGACAGGTCCGGCGTCCGGTACCCCATCCAGGCCAGCACCGCGACACCCGTCCCGTGCCCGGGCGCCGCGACCGGAGCCAGCGTGGCCTGCTCGTCGTACAGCGCTCCGGAGGTCGCCGTGAAGTCGGGCATCTGCCCGGTGACGGTGAAGAACATCCCCGGCACCACCACGGACACGTCGGCGGCGGTGGCCAGGTCCCCGATCGCGATGGCTGCCCGCCCGGCGCCCCGGGTGTCGAGTGTCACGAGCGACTTCGGCGGGTCCCCGGGATCGCGGTGCAGTGCATCGCGGACCTGGCCGAGCATCGCGCGCTCGGACGCGTCGCCCGGGTCTGCAGCCAGGCCGGCGGCGAGCACCGCCCGGTTGGCTCGGTCGCGAACGCCGTAGGGCACGCCGTCCAGGTTGCCGACGACGACCGGCGCCGACCGCTCCAGCTGCGCCTGCACAGCGCTGTCCAGGCCCGCCCACCAGGTCGCGACCTCCGCGGCCGTCGGCGGCGTGTCCATCGCCGTCGCCACGACCCGTCGGTCGCGGTCGGCGGCGTCGAGCTGTGCGGGCGTCAGGCGGGCCAGGTCGTCCAGGAACGCCCGACCGTGTTCGCCGGCCACCGTGTCGTCGGTGCGAACGGTCCCGGAGACGACGACGGTGGGCGCGGCGGTGGGCAGCACAGACGCCTCGACCACTCCTGCGGAGTGCATCGAGAACGTGAGCAGAGCAGCGGCGAGGAGCAGCAAACCGGTCTCCCCCGGGAAGGCCTGCCTGTCGACTCCCTGAAGTCGACAGGTGATGCTCTCTCGATCCTAGGGAGCAGCGCCGCGGATCGGTCGTGCTCGATGCAACTTGTCCCCCGGACTGGGGACGACGGCAGGCGCGCCGCGGAATCCGGACAAACCGGACGCGCCGCCGACCGACTACTCGCTGGGCGGGTCCTCCGGGACGGGCAGGGCTGCGGGGCCCTCCGTGACCAGGATGCGGAACTGCTCGGCGTCGATGATCCGCAGCCCGAGCTGCTCGGCCTTGGTCAGCTTGGACCCGGCACCCGGCCCGGCGGCCACGAAGTCGGTCTTCTTGCTGACGCTCGACGCCGCCTTGCCGCCCGCGGCGATGATCGCCTCGAGGGCTCCTTCGCGCGAGTAGCCCTCGAGCGACCCGGTCGCCACGACGGTCACGCCGCTGAGGACGCCGTCCTCGGTCGTCGCTGCGCCGGGCCCCGGGTGCCCGGGCGTGCTGAACTGCACTCCGGCCGCGGTCCACCGGTCGATGACCTCGCGGTGCCAGTCGACCTCGAACCAGTCGAGCAGCGCGTCGGCGATGATGCCGCCGACGCCGTCGACCGCTGCCAGCTCGTCGCGCGAGGCGGCCCGGATCGCGTCGAGCGACCCGAAGTGGTTCGCCAGGGCCCGGGCGGCGACGGGGCCGACGTGGCGGATGCTCAGGCCGACCATGATGCGCCACAGCGGCGAGGTCTTCGCGGCCTCGATGTTGGCGAGCATCTCGAACGCGTTCTTCGACGGGTACCGGCTGGGCGCCCCGGTGTGGTCGGCACCGCGTGCGTCAGGGTCGAACGGCGGGTCGGTCTTCTTCCGCGCGCGACTGAAGGGTGTGACGCGCTTGGGTGTGCCGGTGTCGTCGGTCTTCTCCATGCCGGTCTCGGCGTCGCGCACGACGACCTCGATCGGGACGATGTCCTCCATCGTCAGGTCGAACAGCCCGGCCTCGGTCACGAGCGGCGGGACCTCGGGGTGGACCGGCTGCGTCAGTGCCGCAGCGGCGACCTCGCCCAGCCCCTCGATGTCGAGCGACCCGCGCGATGCGATGTGCTCGACGCGCCCACGCACCTGGGCGGGGCAGCTCTCGGCGTTCGGGCAGCGCAGGTCGATGTCCCCCTCCTTCGCCGGCGCGAGGGTGGTGCCGCACTCCGGGCAGACGGTCGGCATCACGAACTCGCGCTCGGAGCCGTCCCGCAGGTCGACGACCGGGCCGAGGACCTCGGGGATGACGTCGCCGGCCTTCCGCAGCACGACGGTGTCGCCGATCAACACCCCCTTGGCCTTGACGACCTGCTGGTTGTGCAGGGTGGCCTGACGTACGACCGACCCGGCGACCTCGGCCGGGGCCATCACGGCGAAGGGGGTCGCACGCCCGGTCCGGCCGACGCTCACCACGATGTCGACGAGCTTCGTGTGGACTTCTTCTGGCGGGTACTTGTAGGCGATCGCCCACCGCGGTGCCCGCGAGGTCGAGCCGAGTTCCTCGTGCAGCCCCAGGTCGTCGACCTTGATGACGATGCCGTCGATCTGGTGTTCGACCGACGCACGACGCTCGCCGTAGTCCTTGACGAACCCGAGCACGTGCTCGATCGAGTCGAACACGCGGTGGTGGGTGCCGGTCGGCAGCCCCCAGGTGTGCAGGAGCTCGTAGACCTCGGACTGCGAGCGGACGTCGGTGTCGCGTTCGAGCTCGGCGACCGGCCAGGCACCGATGCCGTGGACCAGCATGCGCAGTCGTCGGAGACGGTCCACCATGAGCTCGCGCTTGGCGGCCGACTTGCCCTCTTCCTTCTGGCGGAGCGACCCGGCGGCGGCGTTGCGCGGGTTGGCGAAGACGCGCTCCCCCGCGTCGCGCTGCTTGGCGTTCAGCTCGTCGAACTGCTCGACGGGGAAGAATATCTCGCCGCGGACCTCGACCAGGGGCGGGTGGCCCGTGCCGGACAGGCGGTCCGGGATGGTCCCCATCGTGCGGACGTTGCCGGTGACGTCTTCTCCCACGACGCCGTCGCCGCGGGTCGCCGCCGTGACGAGCCGGCCGTGCTCGTAGCGCAGGTTGATCGCGAGCCCGTCGATCTTCAGCTCGGTGAGGAAGCGGACCCGCTCGGAGCCGGCGTCCCGCTGGACCTTGACCGCCCAGTCGGTGAGTTCCTCGGGCGAGAAGACGTTGTCGAGCGAGAGCATCCGCTCGGCGTGCTCGACCGGCGCGAACTGCGTGGTCTCGGCCCGGCCGCCGACGGTCTGCGTGGGGCTGTCCTCGGTGAGGAGTTCCGGGAACCGGTCCTCGATCGCCGCGAGTCGGTGCACGAGCCCGTCGTACTCGGCGTCCGACGCGGTGGAGCCGTTGCCCTCGTAGTAGCGGTCGCGCAGCTCGTTGACGCTGGCCCGCAGCCGCTCGACCTCGCGCGCGGCCTGGGCAGCGTCCAGCTCGGCGGGGTCGATGGTCTCGAACGTGGCGTCGGTCTCGCTCATGCCACCAGTTCTACCGTGCACCACCGACCCGGCGTGCAGCGACGGCACGCCCCGGGAGCGGCGCGCTCGAGGGTCGACACGGCCGCCGACGTCAGGCGTCGACCGGGACCGCGCTGACCGTGTCGTCGATCGTGCACTGCCCGAGCACCCGCGTGCCGACGTAGACCACGGCGGTCTGCCCCGGGGCGACCCCGTGCAGCGGCTCGTCGACGTCGATGACGAGCACCCCGTCGGCCACCCGCGCCGTGGCAGGCACCGGGTCGGCGTGCGCCCGGATCTGCACGTCGCACGCGAACGCCGTGGTCGGGTCGACCGGCGCGGCACCGGCCCAGGTGAACCGGGCACCGGACATCGACGTGACCGCCAGCGCTTCCTTCGGACCGACCACGACGGTGTTGTCCTTCGGGCGGATCTCGAGCACGAAGCGCGGCTTGCCGTCCGGCGCGGGACGCCCGAGTGCCAGGCCGCGGCGCTGGCCGACGGTGTAGCCCGTCGCGCCCTCGTGCGACCCGACGACCGTGCCGTCGCGCTCGACGACGTCACCGGGGGCCGTGCCGACGCGGTCGGCGAGCCACCCGCGGGTGTCACCGTCCGGGATGAAGCAGATGTCGTAGGAGTCGGGCTTCTGCGCCACGGTCAGCCCGCGCGCCGCTGCCTCGGCGCGGACCTCGTCCTTCGAGGGTGTGGCGCCGAGCGGGAACATCGCGTGCTGGAGCTGCTCGGCAGTGAGCACGCCGAGCACGTACGACTGGTCCTTGGCCCACGCGGCGGACCGATGCAGCTCGCGGGAGCCGTCGACCGCGGTCACGATCGACGCGTAGTGCCCGGTGCAGACGGCGTCGAAGCCGAGCGCCAGGGCCTTCTCGAGCAGGGCGGCGAACTTGATCCGCTCGTTGCAGCGCATGCAGGGGTTCGGGGTGCGACCGGCCTGGTACTCGGCGACGAAGTCGTCGACCACGTCCTCCTTGAACCGGGCCGAGAAGTCCCACACGTAGTACGGGATGCCGAGCGCCGACGCCGCACGCTGGGCGTCCATCGAGTCCTCGATCGTGCAGCACCCGCGGCTGCCGGTCCGGAGGGTCCCGGGCATCCGGCTCAGCGCCAGGTGCACGCCGACGACGTCGTGGCCGGCGTCGACCGCCCGGGCCGCGGCCACCGCCGAGTCGACCCCACCGCTCATCGCCGCCAGAACACGCATGCGTCCAGGGTAACTCCCGGGCAGGCGTAGCGTGGTCCGACGATGACGAGCACCGCGAACGACGCCTTCGACGCCCGGGGCGTGCTGCTGTCCGGCTTCCTGCCCGCCGCACTGTTCGCCATCGGCGAGGGCGCGATCATCCCGATCATCCCGATCGCCGCGAACTCCCTCGGCGCCAGCCTGGCGATCGCCGGGTTCGTCGCCTCGCTCATCCTGGTCGGCGAGCTCATCGGCGACGTCCCGTCCGGGGTCGTCGTCGCCCGGATCGGCGAGCGCAACGCGATGATCGGCGCTGCCCTGGTCTCGATGGTCGGCCTGGTGGTCTGCACGGTCGCGCCGAACACCGTCCTGCTGGCGGTGGGCGTGTTCCTGGTCGGGGTGTCGACGGCGGTGTTCGCCCTCGCGCGGCACGCCTACATGACGACCGCGATCCCGGTGCACATCCGCGCCCGCGCCCTGTCGAGCCTCGGCGGGGTCTTCCGCTTCGGGTACTTCGTCGGCCCGTTCCTCGCCGCCGGGGTGGTGCACCTCACGGGCACGACGCAGAGCGCGTTCTGGATCCACATCGTGTGCTGCCTCGCCGCTGCGGTGACCCTGCTGGTCCTGCGCGACCCCGCGACGGGCGTGCGCGGCCTGCGGTTGCCGCGCGGCGCCTCCAGTCCGGACCACACCGCGACCGACACCGGGGCGGTCTTCGTCCAACAGGAGGCGCAGGGCCTGTTCCGCACGATCCGGACGCACCGCAAGGTGCTGCTCCGGCTCGGCAGCGGTGCCGGGCTGATCGGGGCGATGCGTGCCGGACGACAGGTCATCCTGCCGCTGTGGGCGGTGAGTGTCGGCCTCGACGACGCGACGGCGGCGCTCGTGATCGGCATCGCCGGAGCGGTCGACTTCGCGCTCTTCTACACGAGCGGGCAGATCATGGACCGGTGGGGACGGCTCGCCAGCGCCCTGCCGTGCCTGCTCGGGTTGAGCGTCAGCTACTTCCTGCTCGCCTGGAGCGGCCACCTCGACGCCCGTGTCGGCTGGTTCGTCGGGATCGCGATCGGGATGTCCCTGGCGAACGGCGTCGGCTCCGGCATCCTGATGACCCTCGGTGCCGACCTGGCCCCCCGCGACGCCCCGGCACCCTTCCTCGGCGCCTGGCGTTTCACCGGCGACTTCGGCCAGGCCGCGGCCCCCCTCGTCATCTCCGGGATCACGGCGGTCGCCTCGATCGCCGTCGCCAGCGGGGTGATGGGCGTGCTCGGGCTCGTCGGCGCCGGCGTCCTGCTCCGCTACGTCCCGCGGTACCTGCCCCGCCAGCTGCGCTGACCGCGCTGCGTCCCGCCAGACGGGAGGCCCGGGTCGCCTCCGCCTGGTAGCGCACCCCTGCACGGTGCGCGATCCGAACCCCGTACGGCGACGACCGCTCGGTGCAGCGTCGTTCCCGCGCACGGGGCGCACGACCTCGCACCACCCACGGACGCCGCACGGTGCGTCACCCCGCGCGGGTACGCTGTCGGTGCTCGCGGGAGTGGTGGAATCGGTAGACACGCAGGATTTAGGTTCCTGTGCCCCAGGCGTGAGGGTTCGAGTCCCTCCTTCCGCACCGATGCTGCGTCACCTGAGCATCTCACCCAGCCGGGGGATGGGCCGCCGACCCCCGCGCGGTACCCTCGACCTGCGGGTGACCGTCCTGGCCCCTCACGACGCACGACCGGAAGAAGCATGCACTCCGTCGCACTCGCCCTGATCCCCTGGCTGGATCCGCAGTACATCCTCGACCACTTCGGGGCCGTCGCCGTGCTCGTGGTGTGCGCCATCATCTTCGCCGAGACCGGGCTGCTGGTCGGGTTCATCTTCCCCGGCGACAGCCTGCTCGTGATCACGGGGCTGTTCGCCTTCGACCGGGGTGGCGCCATCGGCGGGATCCCCGTGTTGGTCGCCGCGCTGATGATCGCCGCTGCCGCGTTCCTCGGCGGTGAACTCGGCTACTACATCGGCAAGAAGGCCGGTCCGCCGATCTTCGAGCGCAAGGAGAGCGGTCTGTTCTCCAAGGCGAACGTCGACCGCACCAACGCCTTCTTCCACCGGTTCGGCCCGCTCGCGGTGATCCTGGCCCGCTTCGTGCCGGTGGTCCGCACGTTCCTGCCCATCGCGGCCGGCGTCGGGCGCATGAACTACAAGAAGTACTCGCTGTACAACGCGATCGGCGCGGTCATCTGGGGAGTCGGTGTGACGTTCCTCGGGTACGTGCTGGGGTACATCCCGTTCGTGGCCGACTTCGTGCGCGAGTACATCGACGTCATCCTGCTCGCCGCGGTCGTCGTCACCGTGGTGCCCATGGCGCTGACCTACTTCCGCAACGCCCGCAAGGCCAAGAAGCACGAGCAGGAGCACGGCCAACCGGCCGAGTAGCCCCAGGTCCGGCCGCGGCCGACGGCCCGGTGCCGCGCGCGCCGCGTCACGCGGTCGAGTCGAACCACTCCCGCACGATGGGGGCGATCCCGCGGAAGGCCTTCGCCCGGTGCGACAACGCGTTCTTCTCGGCGCGGGTGAGCTCGGCCGACGAGCGGTCCGCGTCGTCCGGCTGGAAGACCGGGTCGTAGCCGTGCCCGCCGGTCCCCCGACGCTCGGTCAGCACCTCGCCGTTCCACACGGCCTCGACCACGTGCTCGACCCCGCCCGGGGTGACGAACGCCGCCGCGCAGACGAAGGCCGCGGTCCGCTCGGGGACCCCGTCCAGGTTCTGCAGCAGCAGGTCGATGTTGTCGTCGTCCACGCGGGTGCCGGCGTAGCGCGCCGAGTGGATGCCCGGGGCACCGCCCAGTGCGTCGACCGCGATGCCGGAGTCGTCGGCGAGCGCGGGCAGTCCCGTGTGGGCGACCGCGGCACGCGCCTTGATGAGGGCGTTCGCCGCGTAGGTGTCGCCGTCCTCGACGGGCTCCGGGCCGTCGTACCCCTGCAACGCGACGCCTGCGCCGAGGGCGTCGCCGAGGATCTCCCGCAGCTCGACGACCTTGCCCTGGTTGTGGGTCGCCAGGACGACCGCGCGCATGCTCACGCGAGTCCCAGGGCGGACCGCTGGATCGCCGCGAGGGACGCGTTGCCCGCCAGGCCGAGGTCGAGCAGCACGTTCAGCTCGTCGCGGTCGAACGGCGCGTGCTCGGCCGTCCCCTGGACCTCGATGAACTTGCCGGAGCCGGTCGTGACGATGTTCATGTCGGTGTCGGCCGCCGAGTCCTCGGTGTACGCCAGGTCGAGCATCGGCTCGCCCTTGACGATGCCGACCGAGATCGCCTGCACGCTGTCGGTGAGCGGCGTGGCCTTCTTCGCGATGAAGCCCTTGTCGCGGCCCCACTCGATCGCGTCGACCATCGCCACGTAGGCGCCGGTGATCGAAGCCGTCCGCGTGCCGCCGTCGGCCTGCAGCACGTCGCAGTCGAGCACCAGGGTGTTCTCCCCCAGGCCCTTCATGTCGACGACGGCCCGCAGCGACCGGCCGATCAGCCGGGAGATCTCGTGCGTGCGCCCGCCGACCTTGCCCTTGATCGACTCGCGCTGCATGCGCTCGTTCGTCGACCGCGGCAGCATCGAGTACTCGGCGGTGACCCAGCCCGAGCCCTTGCCGGCCATCCAGCGCGGCACGCCGTTGGTGAAGGAGGCGGTGCAGAGCACCTTGGTGTTGCCGAAGGAGATGAGCGCACTGCCCTCGGCCTGGCTGCTCCAGCCCCGTTCGATGGTGACGGGACGGTGGTCGGTGGCCTCGCGGCCGTCGATGCGGGTGGTCATGGTGTCCTCTCGGTCCGGCCCGGAGGCGCGGTGCGGGTCGACGTGGATGCTGACGGTGGTCGGGTGGTCCGGTTCAGGACACGGTGCGGGGCAGCGGGATGGCGCCGGTCTGCAGGTGGCCGACGGTCGAGACCTCGGGGCCGAGGAACCGTCGGGCCAGGCGGATGAAGCCGTTGCGGTCCTCGCCCGTGGCCTCGAACGCGTAGGTCGGCGGCGCGGTGCTCGTGCGTTCGAGCCCGTGTTCGACGAGCCGCCGGTAGACGTCGTTCGCGGTCTCCTCGGCGCTCGAGACCAGCGTGACGTCGGGCCCCATGACGTACTGGATCGCGGCGGACATCAGCGGGTAGTGGGTGCAGCCGAGCACGAGCGTGTCGACGCCCGCCGCCCGGATCGGTTCGAGGTACCCGGCGGCGACCTCGCGCAGCGCGGGGGACGAGGTGTCGCCGGCCTCGACGAACTCGACGAACCGCGGGCAGGCGGCCAGCGTCAGGGTGACGTCCGCGGCGACGGCGAAGGCGTCCTCGTAGGACCGGGACGCGATGGTGCCGACGGTCCCGATGACGCCGATGCGCCCGGTCCTGGTCTGCTTCACCGCGGCGCGAGCAGCGGGCTGGATGACCTCGACGACCGGGATGCCGTACGCCTGCTCGTAGCGTTCGCGGGCGTCGCGGAGCACGGCCGACGAGGCGGTGTTGCACGCGATCACCAGGGCCTTGACGCCCTGCTCGACCAGGTCGTCCATGACCTGGAGCGCGTACCGGCGGACGTCGGCGATCGGCTTCGGACCGTACGGCGAGTGCACGGTGTCGCCGACGTACCGGATGCTCTCCCGCGGCAGCTGGTCGATGATGGCCCGCGCGACCGTCAGGCCACCGACGCCACTGTCGAAGACTCCGATCGGTGCATCCGTCACGCGACCAGCGTACCGACGCGCGCCGACGTGGCGGACGCCCCTCGGGCCTCCAGGCCGTGGTCTGACTAGTGTCGAAGGCGTGACCAGCGCGCTCCTGACCGACCAGTACGAACTCACGATGGTCGACGCGGCCCTGAAGGACGGCACAGCGGACCGCCGCTGCGTCTTCGAGGTCTTCACCCGGCGGTTGCCTGACGGACGCCGCTACGGCGTCGCAGCGGGGCTCGGGCGTTTCCTGACCGCGCTCGGCGACTTCCGCTTCGGCGACGACGAGGTCGGGTTCCTGCGCGACCGCGGTGTGATCGACGCGGGCACCGCGGACTGGCTCGCCGACTACCGGTTCACCGGCGACGTCCGGGCGTACCGCGAGGGCGAGGTGTTCTTCCCGAACTCCCCCGTGCTGCAGATCGAGGGCACCTTCGCCGAGTCCGTGCTGCTCGAGACGCTGGCCCTGTCGGTGTTCAACGCGGACTCCGCGATCGCCTCGGCCGCCGCGCGCATGGTGTCCGCGGCCGACCACCGACCGCTCGCGGAGATGGGCTCGCGCCGCACCGGGGAGTGGAACGCGGTCGCCGCCGCCCGTGCCGCCTACATCGCCGGGTTCGGCGCGACGAGCAACCTCGAGGCCGGGCGCACCTGGGGCATCCCGACAATGGGCACCGCGGCGCACGCCTTCACGCTGCTCCACGACTCCGAGGAAGCGGCGTTCCAGTCACAGCTCGACGCCCTCGGTGACGGCACCACACTGCTGGTCGACACCTACGACATCGAGGCCGCGGTCGACACCGCCGTCCGCCTGACCTCGGGCCGTCTGGGGGCCGTCCGCATCGACAGCGGCGACCTGCCCTCCGTGGTGGCGTCGGTCCGCGCGCAGCTGGACCGGCTCGGGGCGACGGACACCAAGATCACCGTCACGAACGACCTCGACGAGTACACGATCGCCGCACTGCGGGCCGCCCCGGTGGACTCCTACGGCGTCGGGACCTCGGTCGTGTCCGGCTCGGGGCACCCGGCCGCCGGCATGGTCTTCAAGCTCGTGGCGCACCGGACGGATGCCGGCGAGTGGGTGTCCGTCGCCAAGAAGTCGGCCGACAAGGCCTCGATCGGCGGCCGGAAGGAAGCCGGGCGTCGACTGCGCAACGGCATCGCGACCGCGGAGGTCGTGCGCACCCCGGGTGTCGACGGCGCCGTGCCGTCGCTCGGACCGGACGAGCGACCGCTGCTCGTCCCCGTCGTGACCCACGGCGAGGTCGACCCGGCGTTCCTGGGGTCCCACGGGGTCGAGGCCGCACGGGCGCACCACGCGAACGCGAAGGCCGAACTGCCGGCGGACGCGGCGCGGATCGGCCGGGGTGACCCGGCGGTCCCGACGCTCGTCGTGTAGCGGGCGCTACTCCGCCTTCATCTTCTCGTAGATCGCCTTGCAGTCCGGGCACACCGGGAACTTCTCCGGGTCACGGCCCGGGATCCACTTCTTGCCACACAGGGCCTTGACGGGCTTGCCGCTGAGGGCCGACTGCAGGATCTTGTCCTTCTTCACGTAGTGCGAGAAGCGCTCGTGGTCGCCGGGCTCGATCGCCTCTTCCTCGAGGAGTTTCTCGAGCTCGCGGTCCATCACGTCGAGTCCGCCGCCACCGGGTTCCGTCATGCTCATGGCACAAGGGTACGACTGCGGCGCGAGCCGCGCAGCACGGTCAGTTGCGCTGCGCCGCTGATGGTGCCGCCCGCGTCAGTTGCGCTGCGCCGCGGGTGGTGCCGCCCGCGTCAGTTGCGCTGCGCCGCGGGTGGTGTCGCCCGCGTCAGTTGCGCTGCGCCGCTGCCAGCAGGTCCGGGCCGTGCCGGTCGAACAGCCTGCCGCCGAACAGGACGCCGAGTCCGAGCACGACGACCCCCACCGCCGCACCGACCCCGAGCGTCAGCACCGCCGACGACGACCCGTCCCCCGTCAGCGCGTGCACGGCGAGCCAGACCGTCGGCACCGAGAACACCAGGATGCCGATGATCGTCGTGGACTGCGACACCGTCGAGACCACACCGGCGGCCTGCGGCTGCTGGAAGGCCCGGTCGCCCGGCCGCACCGTCGGGTACGGCAGCGCGACGGACACGACGCTCGAGATCCCGAGTCCGGCGAACAGCGCACCGACGCACACCCCGATGAGCACCGGGAACGCCGCTGCGTCGCCGTACAGCCACGCCGACAGGCCCGCGCCGGCGACGATGGCTGGCACACCCACGACGATGACCGGGGTCAGACGACCGAGGCGGTCGCTCCAGCCCGGGGCGCCGGAGGCGACGTGCAGCCACACCGCGGTGTTGTCGTAGGCGACGTCGTTGTGCGGCAGGAACCCGGCGATCACCGCCATGAGGGGCAGCGGGATGAGCGCGGTCCAGTGCCACGGCATGCCGGCCACCCCGAGCGGGACGACGACGACGGGCACGAGCAGCAGGATCAGGTACGAGGTCCGGTAGCGGGGGTCACGACCCCAGTACGTCAGGGCCCGCGCGGCGACGGCGCCGACCGGTGTGGCCCCGAAGCGGTCGAACCAGCCGAGCGTCCGGTAGCTGCGGACGGACGCGCGGTCGTCGACCGTCACGAGCAGGTGGCCGACGAGCACCCACCACGCCAGCCCCAGTCCGGCGACGACGGCCACGGCGATCAGGAGCTTGACGACTGCTTCACCGGTGTTGCCCGCGGCGGCCTCGGCGGGGACGGCCCACGCCGCTCCCCACGGGGTCCACCCGGCGACGTCTGCGATCCGGTCGAGCTCGGTGCTGCGGGGGTCGATCCAGTCGACACGGAGCAGCAGCGAGACCATCGGGATCGCCAGGACCACGACGACGAGCGTCACGAGCCAGGCGGCGTCCCGGGTCGGGCGGTGGCTGCCGAACAACCACGCGCCGATCGCGCAGCCGACCCGCACGAGCAGCGCGGCAGTCGCGACGACGAGCACGGCCGCGACGACCCCGAGGACGCCCGTGCCGGCGTCCCGCATCCAGGCGACGGACTGGGCGACCGCGACGACCGCGACGGCGACGACCGGGACCCCGACGAGCCCGGCGATCCCGAGGCCCACCGCGAGGTCGCGCCGCGAGACGCCGAACACCGCGAACCGCCGTGGGTCGAACTGGTCCGCTCCCCCCACCATGAGCGGGACGAGCGCGAAGCCGACCGTGACCAGGGTCCCGACGGGGACGATGACCGAACGGGCGACGACAGGGTCGGCATCGCGGAGTGCGACGACGGCCATCGCGACGAGCACCGCCGCGACCAGACCGGCGAGCCCGCCGACGACGACCAGGACCGAGCGCCCGGCACTGCCGCGGACCTCGCCCGCCAGCAGATCGGCCCTCAGCCGGAGAAGCTGTGCAACCATTCCATGCTCTCTGCGACGACGCGGCCCCCCGCGAGCTCGACGAACTTGTCCTCGAGGCTCTTGCGGCCACGGACCTGCGCCATGGTGCCCGATGCGAGGACCTTGCCGCCGACGATGATGGCGACCGAGTCACAGGTGCGCTGCACGAGCTCCATCGAGTGGCTGGACAGCACGACCGTGCCACCGCCCTGCGTGTAGCGCCGGAGGATCTCGACGATCGTCGCCGAACTGACCGGGTCGACGGACTCGAACGGTTCGTCGAGCACGAGCACGCGCGGCGAGTGGATCAGGGTCGCGGCCAGGGCGATCTTCTTGGCCATGCCGACCGAGTAGTCCGCGACCTGGCGCCCGAGGGCGTCGCCCAGACCGAACGCCTCGGCGAGATCCGCGCTGCGCGCCCGAGCCGTCTTGCCGTCGAGGCCGCGGAGCGTCGCCGAGTAGAAGAGCAGCTGCGCGCCGGTGAGCCGGTCGAACAGCCGGAGCCGGTCGGGCAGCACGCCCATGCTGCGCTTGGCGGCGGCCGGGTCGGCCCAGACGTCGTGGTCGAGCACGGTCGCCGTGCCCGCGTCCGGGCGGAGCAGTCCGGTCAGCATCGACAGCGTGGTGGTCTTGCCAGCACCGTTCGGTCCGACGACGCCGAAGATCGAGCCCTGGCGGATCTCGAGGTCGACCTCGTCGGCGGCCACGGTCTGCCCGTACCGCTTGACGAGGCCGTCCGCGCGGAGCACGACGGGCTGCTGGGGCGCCGGGGCGGCCGTGGTGCGCTTGCTCGCGGTCTGCCGCGGCGCGCGCTTGGCGCTCGCCTTCGGCTTGTCCCGGACGGGAGGCTCGGTGCGCGTCGCGTCGTCGGCCGCCGGTCGGTCGTCGGTCCGGACCACGGCCTCTGATCCGGGTGTCGTCTGCGTCTGGGACGGAGCGGGACCGGTCGGCGCAGCGGTCTGCGTCGACTTCGGCGCCGCGGCGCCCTGCGGGCGTGTCGCACGGCCCTTCCGGGGCGTGCGCTGCTTCGTGGTCGTGCGGACGGACGCCGCGGCGGCCGTGGCCGTGCCGGTCCCCGCTGGCGCTGCGTCCGTGATGGTGTCGTCGGTCATGCCGTCCTGCCCAGGGCGGTCGTCCGCATCCCTGTCCCCCGTTGCTGCGTCGTCGTCGGTGTGATCGTCGTCGGTGCGCCCGTCGTCGTCCGCGCGACCGTCGTCCTCGGCTTCGTCCCCGAACTCGGTCGTCTCGGTGAGCCAGGCCGCGTCGGACGTCGCGTACACGTCGTTCTCGTCCCCTGCTGCAGCCGCCACGGCCCCACCGTACCAATGCGCTGCAGACGCCGGGGCAGTCGGACTCCCAGGGTCACGAAATGACTACGAAGCCGTTCAGGACGTACCCCGACGGGGGGGCTTTCCGTATCATTCACGGGGACACGACGGAGTGTTCACCACTTGGAAACCTGCCCCGATCCCCGCGGGGCCGCTGATCGCTCCGGAGTCGACGACGCCCGGACGCGGCTCACGGCTTGTTCGCACGATCACGGCGCAGACTCGACAAGGCCTGCCTGTGCCACCGGCGCGCGGGCAGACACCGGAAGGGACCAGCATGACCACGCAGATCGTCATCCTCGCCGCAGGGATGGGCAGCCGCCTCGGGCGCAGCCTGCCGAAGCCGCTCACCGAGCTCAGCGACGGCCGTACCATCATGCAGCAGCAGTTCGACAACATCCGTGCCGCGTTCGGTTCGAGCGCCAAGGTCACGGTCGTCGTCGGCTACAAGTCGGAGTACATCGTCGAGGCCTTCCCCGAAGCCGCCTTCGTCTACAACGAGTCCTACGACTCCACCAACACCTCCAAGAGCCTCCTGCGCGCCCTCAAGGCGACGGGCAAGGGCGGCGTCCTCTGGATGAACGGCGACGTCGTGTTCGACCCCCGCGCCCTCGTGCGTGCGGCCGACATGATGGACCAGGACCGCTCCTTCGTCAGCGTCAACACCGAGAAGGTCTCCGACGAAGAGGTCAAGTACACGGTCGACGCCGAGGGCTTCATCCACAAGCTGTCGAAGCAGGTCGTGGGCGGGCTCGGTGAAGCCGTCGGCATCAACTACGTCTCCGCGGCCGACAAGCAGGCGCTCATCCACCACCTCGGCCGGGTCGACGACCAGGAGTACTTCGAGGGCGGCATCGAAGCGGCCATCGGTGAAGACGGTCTACGCTGGACGCCGATCGACATCTCCGACCTGTACGCGGTCGAGATCGACTTCGCCGAGGACCTCGAGCGCGCGAACAACCTGTTCGCCTGAGCAACTGGCATCCTCTCGGTGATCCCAGCCGGAAGGACCCCATGACGACATCGAGCGCGCCGACCGCGCCTGCGACCGTTGCCCCGGCAGCGTCGCGGAGCGCGAGTCGGCGCTATCGTCATGCGCTCTGGCTGTTGACCAAGCGCGACCTGCGCGTCCGGTACTCGACCTCCGCACTCGGCTACGTCTGGTCGATCCTCGACCCGCTGGTCATGTCGGCGATCTACTGGTTCGTCTTCACGCAGGTGTTCCACCGCGGGTCGGTCGGCGAAGAGCCCTACATCGTCTTCCTGCTCTCGGCGCTGCTGCCGTGGATGTGGTTCACCGGCGCGGTGTCCGACTCGACGCGGGCGTTCACCTCCGAGGCCAAGCTCATCCGGTCGACCACCATCCCCCGCAGCATCTGGGTCCTGCGCATCGACGCCTCGAAGGGCATCGAGTTCCTGCTGAGCATCCCCGTGCTGGCTGTGTTCGTCATCGCGACCGGGGCGCACCTGCACTGGCAGGTCGTCCTCTGGCCGCTGGCGATCGTGCTGCAGGCAGCGCTCGTCTACGGCATCGGGCTGATCGTCGCGCCGCTCGTGGTGTTCTTCCGCGACCTCGAGCGCGCGGTCAAGCTCGTGCTGCGCTTCGCCTTCTACGCCTCGCCGATCATCTACGGCACGCACGCGCTGCCGCACGTCCTGCACGAGATCGCCGCGGTGAACCCGCTCACGGGGATCTTCGGCATCTACCGCGCCGCGTTCTTCCCGAAGCAGCTCGACTGGTTCGAGGTCCTGGCGTCGGTCGTGATCACCGCGATCGTGGTCGCCGTCGGACTCGTGGTCTTCCGCCGCAGCGAGCACCGCGTCCTCAAGGAGCTGTGATGACGACCACCCGTCCGACCGACACCGTCAGCACCGTCGCCCCGGTCATCTCGGTGACCGACGCCGGCATCCGGTTCAAGCGCAACCGCAAGGCCGGACGCAGCTTCAAGGACCTGTTCGCCGGCAGTGCCCGACGCAAGCGCGGGGACGAGTTCTGGGCCCTGCGGAACGTGTCGTTCGACGTGCGTCCCGGCGAGGCGATCGGTGTCGTCGGCCGCAACGGCCAGGGCAAGTCGACGCTGCTCAAGCTCGTCGCGCAGGTGATGCTGCCGGACGAGGGCCGCGTCCGCGTCGGCGCCGGCGTCGCACCGCTGATCGAGATCACCGGCGGGTTCGTCGGCGACCTGACCGTCCGCGACAACGTGTTCCTGACGGCCGGCCTGCACGGCATGTCCCGCGCCGAGATCCGCGACGGCTTCGACGAGATCATCGACTTCGCGGAGATCGGCGACTTCGTCGACACCCCGTACAAGCACCTGTCGAGCGGCATGAAGGTGCGCATCGCCTTCTCGGTGATCTCGCGCCTGGACGAACCGGTGCTGCTGGTGGACGAGGTGCTCGCGGTCGGCGACAAGGGCTTCCGCGAGAAGTGCTACAAGCGCATCGACGAGCTGCTGGCGGGTGGGCGCACCCTGTTCTTCGTCTCGCACAGCGACAAGGACGTGCGCCGGTTCTGCGACCGTGGTCTGTACCTGGACAAGGGACGGCTGCAGCTCGACGGCACGGTGGACGAGGCGCTGGCGCAGTACGCCGCGGACTACCACCTCTGACGCCCCGACCACTTCTGACACCCCGGCGGTGCCGGGCCTCATCCCTCCACAACCCGGTCCCGGCACGCCCCGCTCCACAGGCCACGGCGCCACCCGGCCCGCAGCGCCCCCGGCGTCGGACCCTCGCCCTACCGTGGCCCCCATGCACCCCGCACCAACCGCGTACGCAGTCCCGTTCGCAGTCGATCGCAGTCAGGCACCGCGTCGGTACGACCTCGTCAACATCGGGGACGAACCGGTCGACGGCCTCAGCCTGACCCACCTCGGCTCGGGTTACAGCCCGCCCCTCGCCGTCCTCCGCCTCGAGCCCGGCCGCAGTCTCGGGATCGCGGTGTTCGGCGCCGCCCCGGACGACACCGGTGTGGTGATCGTCCGCTGGCGCCGCCCCGACCGTTCCGAGTACCTGTGGCGGATGTCCCTGGTCGGCCCCGGGCTCGCGCCGTGACCCGCTCCGCCCTAGCGGCCCTCGCGTTCGCGGGCGACCTGGTGCCAGCGGGCGAGCAGTTGCTCGATCGCGGCGTGGAACCGGCCGGTGGCCGTGCCGGGTGTCGTGTCGCCGAAGTACCGCGTCACCCAGCGCCGCAGCTCGGCCAGTTCGGCCTCGTCGTGGGCCGCGGCGTCCACACGGGCGACCACGTCGGCGGTGTCCTCGGCGCGCAGCCAGTTGGCGGCGGCCAGGTACCCGCGCTCGTCCACGTCGGCCTCGGCGGACACCGGACGCGTCACCAGGAGCGGCTTGCCGACCGCCAACCGGTCGTAGATCATCGCGCTGATGTCGGTGATCGCGACGTCCGCGTCGGCCAGCTGCCAACCCATCTCGGGCCCGTCGTCGTACACGTGGTGGGCAGCGGGATCGGCGGTGTTCGCGACGGCGATCGCGGCCACGATCCGCTCGTGCGCGGCGCGGTACCCGGCGTCGGTGACACCGCTCCGGGGGTGCGGCCGGTACACCAGGCGGTGCTCCGGCGAGGCCAGGACCCGTTCGGCGATGGTCGTGCCGTGCGTGGCGATCGATCCGTACGCGGCGGCGGCGCGGTCGCCCTCCCACGTGGGCGCGTACAGCACCACGGTCCGACCGTCGGCCGGGTACGGCGGCTCCCCCGCGAAGTGGTCGGCCTGGGGTCGTCCGATCGCCACGGCACGGCGGTCCAGGTCGTAGTCCCACAGCGCTTCGGACAGGCGGTCCCGGGCAGCGTCACCGGCGATCAGGGCGTAGTCGTAGGCCTTGAACTGGTTCGTGGTCATGTACATCTTGTCGCTCTCGCCGTGGTTGACGAAGACGTGCCACATCCGCCCGTACCGCATCATCTGGAAGTTGCGGGCGTTCTGGTTGACGTACAGGACGATCTTCGGCGCCTGCTCGTCGACGAACCGCTCCAGGTCGACGACCTGCCGCGCGTAGACGGCGGGCACCGGGGACTCGTCGAGCAGGGCGAGCATGGTGCCGGGGTTCCGCGAGATGACGGCCACCGGATGGATCGTGGCGAGTTCGGCGAGCGGGGCGTACCACTGCCGGACCTGGTACAGGTTGACCGGCCCGTCGGCGAAGTAGACCGCGATCTCGATGCTCCCTGGGGCCAGCGCGGGCTGCGTGGACAAGCGCTTGGCCAGGTCGCGGCGGTTCCCACGCGCGGTCAGCAGTCGGCGGCCCAGACGGACGGCGGTCTGGACGTCGCGGAGGATCGGCATGCTCGGCTCTCTCTGATCGGATGCGGGGCGGGCGACGGACGGAAACTGGTCCCGGGGCCGGGCAAGGGACGGGGACTGATGCCGGGGTCGGCGTCAGACCACGGGCGGACGTCCGGCCAGGGTCATCCGACCGATCGTCAGCCACCCCATCGTGCGGGACGGACCGCAGTCGGACGCCCAGCCTTCGCGGACCCCGGCGAACCAGACGCGCAGCTGCCGTGGGCGCCGCCACCACCGAGCGGTCTGGATCGCCGCCCACGACCCGACGTACAGCGGACGGAGCACGGCCGGCAGGTTGCGGCGCGCCAGCCAGACGCGGTTCCGGGCGTTGAGCCGGACGTACTCGGCGTGCCGGGCGGGGTCGATCGCGGGGTGGTGCGCGACCAGGTCCCCCGCGTACCAGGCCCGGCGTCCGGCGTCCCACACGCGCCAGGCCAGCTCGATGCCCTCGTGCGCGTAGAAGTAGGGCCCGCCCCAGCCGCCCACGGCACGCCAGACGTCCGTCGGCAGCAGCACCGCGCCCTCCCACACCGAGAACACCGGCGACGACTCGGTCGGGTCCCCCTTGCGGATCCGCGGGACCCACCGCAGCGGGTTCGCCGCACCAGACGGGTCGACCACGCGCGGCTGCAGCAGTCCGAGCGACGGGTCCGCCCGGAACAGCGCGATCGCGTCGCGCAGGAAGGTGTCCGAGGGGATCGAGGCGTCGTCGTCCAGGAAGAACACGTAGTCGCCGGTGACGACCTCAGCGCCCGCGTTCCGTCCAGCGGGGATCCCGACGTTCTCGGGCAGCGCCAGCGCCCGGACGCCCTCGGGCAGCCCCGACGGTTCCCAGCCGTTGCCGACGCAGACGACGTCGAGCTCGACGCCCTGCTGCGCGAGCACACTCTGCAGTCCACGGCGCAGGTCGTCCGGACGGGTGCCCTGGGACAGGCTCACCACGGCGACACGGGGTCGGTCATGCGGGGCCACGGCGTGTCGACGGACCGTGCCGGGGGTCACGCCCGGACCCGCTTCGAGGACATGATCGCCAGGAAGTGGCCGGCGGTCGCGATGACGGCGAGCGGCAGCAGCGCGCCGACCAGGATCCGGTCGATCAGCGGATGACCGACCACCAGCCCGATCACCGCGAAGACGAACGCCAGGATCGACAGCTCGACCGAGTGGTACAGCCGGTGGAACGGCAGGAAGCGTGCGACCCGGCGCAGCGATGCCAGACGACGCCCGGACGGTGCGGTCGAGGCATCGCGGCGGTCGACCAGCTTCTCGAGCCCGGCGTTCGCACGCGCCACGTGCACCATGTCGTTGAGCGCCTTGTTGAGCACGATCACCAGACCGAGCGCGCAGCCGATCGTGGTCCACATCCAGTCCGCGCCGTGGATCGGCCAGGTCGCTGCCCGCACGCCGAGCGCGATCGGGATCAGGCCCTCGGTCGTGTAGTGCCCGACCTTGTCCAGGAACACCCCGGCCGGGGACCGCGTCCCACGCCAGCGAGCGACCTCGCCGTCGGAGCAGTCGACCAGCATCTGCAGCTGTCCGAGCACGAGCGCCAGGGCCGCGCCCCAGATGCCGGGGATGAGCAGCGCGGCGGCGACCGACCACCCGACCAGGATCATCAGCCCCGTGACCTGGTTCGCACTGACACGGGTCTTCAGCAGCACCCACGTCAGGTACGGCGAGACGTCGCGCAGGTACAGCGACGCCGTCCAGTGCTCGGCGTTCGCGCGGGAGCGGACCTCGTCCGGCTGGGCAACCGCGCGCAGCTCGGCGATCGAGGCCGGGTGGGCGAGACCACCGGGACGTGGGGTCGGCTCGTGCTGGGGCTCGGTCAAGGGCGTCACCGTCCGGTGTGGGTCGTCAGCTCGGAGGTCCGCGTCAGGAACCCGACGATGAACCCGACCCCCCAGCCGATGTGGATGCAGGGCAGCACGACGAGCAGCCAGGCGCGGGTGGCGTTGTCCGACCGCCGTGCGGCCGCGAGCCCGCCGACGACCACGAAGAGCACGTACACCGCGGGCACGACGAACCCGGTCATGGCCCAGGCGACGCCGCTGCCGAGCAGCGCGCCGACCACGCCGACGATCCCGGCCAGCAGCCCCAGACCGAGTCCGACCACCATCGCCGGCGGCACGAAGTACCGCAGGCCGTTGTTGGCAGGGAAGCGGCGGGCGAGTTCGCCGCGCCACAGCCCCGTGGCGACGAACTGGCGGATCAGCCGCTTGAGACTCGGACGCGGTCGGTACGTCACGACCAGCTCGGGGGTGAACCAGACCGTGCCACCCGTGCTGCGTAGCCGGCGGTTGAGCTCCCAGTCCTGGCCGCGCTTGATGCCCTCGTCGAACAGCCCCACCGCGAACAGGCGGTCGCGGCGGAACACCCCGAGGTACGCGGTCTCGGCGGGCCCGGCCTGGCCGCCGACGTGGTGCGGCGTGCCGCCGAGTCCGACCCGGCTGCCGTACGCCAGCGCGACGGCCTTCTCGAACGGAGTCCGCCCCTCGGCCCGCATGATGCCGCCGACGTTGTCCGCGCCGGACTCCTGCAGGACCCGGACGGCGATCCGTGTGTAGTCCGGCGGCAGCACCGAGTGGGCGTCCACCCGCACGACGACGGGGTGCGTCGAGGCACGGATCGCGACGTTGAGGCCGGCGGGCGTCGAGCCGACGACGTTCTCGACCGCGCGGATCCGCGGGTCGGCGGCGCTCATCTCGGCGACGAGTTCGTTCGTGCCGTCGATCGAGGGCCCGAGTGCGAGCACCACCTCGAACGCGCCGGCGTAGTCCTGCTCCAGCAGACTCGCGACGGCGGCTCGGACCTCGGTGACCTCGTTGAGGACGGGCATCACGTACGAGACGCCCGGCAGGGGCTGTCCGTCTGTCTGCATGCGTTCCTCGGGGTCCTGGCGGTGAGCGACTCGCAGCCTATCAAGCGGCCGGGACCCGGACCTGCTGCCGCACTGGGTGCGGTCGACGCACCCCACGACGGACGGGAGGCCC
>NZ_MJGI01000008.1:57403-58857 GCF_001864835.1 Curtobacterium sp. MCBA15_001
CCGGGCCTCCCGTCCGTGACGCGGTCGCGTCACTGCTTGCTGTCGTACGTCCCCAGGGTCACGTCGGCGGTCTGCGACTGACCGTTGCGGAGGAAGGTGATCTGGGTCTTCGCGCCGCCGGCGAAGTAGCGCACCTGTGCGGTCAGGTCGGTCGCGTCCGAGACCGTCGCGTCGCCGATCTTCGTGACCACGTCGCCCTTCTGCAGGCCGGCCCCGGCAGCCGCGCCGCCCGAGACGACCGACTTGATGAGGGCGCCCATCTGGGTGGCGTTGGTGTCCTGGTTCGCGTCGCCGACCGAGGCACCGAGCAGGCCGTGCGTCGCAGACCCGTTGTCGATGATCTCGTTCGCGACCCGCTTCACCAGGTTCGCCGGGATCGAGAAGCCGACGCCGATGCTCCCCGACTGCGAGCCGGACGAGTCCGAGCTGCCCGCGCTGGCGATGGCGACGTTGATGCCGATGAGCTTGGCCTTGGAGTCCAGCAGGGCACCACCCGAGTTGCCGGGGTTGATCGAGGCGTCCGTCTGGATCACCGGCAGCGACACCGTGGCGCTCGCACCGGAGCTCGAGCCGTTGTCGCCGTTGCCCCAGAAGTCGAAGGGACCGTTGCCGTTGTTGCCCTGACCCTCGTTGGAGTCGCCGCCCGCGTTCGGGTCGCTCGACGTCACCTGGATGCTGCGGTTCAGGGTCGACACGATGCCGTCCGTCACGGTGTTCGACAGGCCCAGGGGTGCGCCGATCGCGACGGCGGTGTCACCGACGTTGAGCTTCGACGAGTCGGCGAACGTCATCGGCTTGAGGTCGGTCGCGTCGATCTTGATCACGGCGAGGTCGACCGTCGGGTCGGTGCCGACCAGCTTCGCCGGGTAGATCTTGCCGTCCGAGGTCGTCACCTGGATCGTGCCGCTCGAGCTGTCGCCGTCCAGCGTGACGACGTGCGTGTTCGTCACGATGTAGCCGTCCTTGGTCATGACGACCCCGGAGCCGGTGCCGGCCTCGCTCGACGACGAGACGTTGATCGTGACGACCGACGGCGTGGCCTGGGCGGCGACCGCGGTGACGACCGTGGCGGAGTTGTAGTCGTTGACGGTCAGGTTGCCGCCGCCACCGCTGTTCGAGTTCGAGGAGCTGGTCGTGGTGCCGCCGCCGTTGGACGTCGCCGCGACCCAGCCGCCGCCAGCCGCGCCGCCGACGAGGGCGCCGACGATGAGGCCGCCGACGAGGGGCAGGACGAGCTTGTTGCGGGACGACTTCGGCTTGGTGGCGGTGGCGCCGTTCGGCTCCGAGCCGGCTGCGGCGCCGTTGGCCGCACCAGCTGCGCCGGTGAAGTAGTAGCCGTTGGCGCGCTGGTCCGAGGCCTCGGTGTCGCCGAAGGCGCTCGAAGTGGGCGCCTGCGCGGACTGGCCGTACTGGGAGGTCTGGCCGTACTGCGAGGTCTGGCCGTACTGGCCGGT
>NZ_MJGI01000009.1:0-28363 GCF_001864835.1 Curtobacterium sp. MCBA15_001
CCGCGCCTCCCGTCCGACGGGTCTGGACACCACTGCCCAGCGCGAGCAGGATGAGCGGCACCGACCCAGGGAGATGGTGCGCCGTGCAGTTCCTCGTCAACGTCATCGACAGCGGCCAGGCCGCTGCGGCCGGGCGGACCGACTCTGCCACCGCGGCCGAGCGCGACGCGGTCGATGCGCTCAACGAACGCCTGGTGGCGGAGCACCAGATCCTGTTCGCCGGCGGACTCACCGCACCGGACGAAGCCCTCGTCGTCGACGCCCGCGGCGACGGCGACCCCGGCGTCAGCGACGGCTCGGTGTTCCGCGGCGACGAGTTCGTCGCAGGGTTCTGGGTGCTCGACCTGCCGGACGCCGAGACCGCGCGGACGTTCGCCCGCGACGCCTCGGTGGCCTGCAACCGGAAGATCGAGCTGCGCCGGCTGCAGGGCTGAAGCTGCGAGGTCCCCGAGCACGGCTGCCCTGGCCGTGACGATCATCGGGTGCAGTGCGTCCCGTTGGCGGGCGTGTGCGTTCGTGCCCCCAGCCATCGTGCCCCGACAGGAGACACCCATGACGACCACCGACCGCGACGACACCGCGGACAGCAAGCCCTCGTTCCGTGACACCGTGACGGCCGGGCTGGTGCAGAAGGCACTCGAGCCGGTGCTGCGTGCCGTCCGCGACGAGGTGGCGTCGGCGCGCCGCGAGGTCAGCGAACGCGCGAGTGGTGCCAAGAACGGCCTGGTGCTCACCGGAGTCGCCGTGGCCTTCGCGCTGACGACGCTGATCGCCCTGGCCGGGTTCGCGGTCGCGCTGCTCGCGATCGTCCTGCCGCTGTGGGCGGCCACCGGCATCACCTTCGCGGTGTTCGCGATCGTCACCGCGGTGCTGCTGCTGGTCGGGATCCGCGGGATCCGGCGTGGGATCCCGCCCGTGCCGAAGGACACGCTCCGGTCCGCGCGCGACCGGGTGACGAACCGCGACGAGCGGGCTGCGTAGCGCGACCGGGTGGCGAACCGCGACGAGCGGGCTGCCTAGCGCGACCGGGTGGCGAACCGCGACGAGCGCCGCGGCCGGGCGACTGACCGGTACCGGCGCCGCGGCCGGGCGACTGACCGGGACCGGCGCTGCAGCGGCCGAGCTTCCTCAGCGCGCGGTGATGCCGAACAGGGCGCTGAGGAAGCCGGACCAGCGGCGTCGGGGTGCGGTCCGGATGCTGCGGGTCGGCGCCGGGAAGGCGACGTCGTGCAGGTTGTTCCGCTTCGACCCGTCCCAGTTCGCGAACAGGTAGGCGCTGCCGAGCACCGACAGGCTGCGGACCGGCGCGCGACGCCAGTCACCGGCGCGGACGAAGTAGCCGGAGTGGCCGGAATGGATGTTGCGGATCACGGTGTCCACGTCGATGACGCCGGTCTCGGTGATGACGGCGGTGATGCCCGTTCGGTCTCGGGCGACGTACTCGATGATGTGTTCGGGCATGCTGCGTTCACGATGGTGTGCCACGTCTCGACGCCGGGAGGGTGGACCGTGCGCGGGACTCTGCCGGAACCGCCGTTGCTTCCGATGTCAGGATACGACGACGACGCCGATCCAGCACCAGGATGGCCAGAGAGAGCACCGCACCGATGGCGGCACCGATCGTGTTCATCCACCAGTCGTCGGTGTCACACGCGCGCCCCAGCCCGGGGACGACCATCTGCACGGTCTCGATGACCGCGGAGAGCCCCGAGCCGGCGAGGAACACCGCGAGGGGGCTCGTGGCGGGCCGAGCGGTCGGGCGCGCAGCTGCCAGCGCCCCGAACAGCACCGCGGGCAGCAGCAGTGCGACGTTCGCCAGGGTGTCCAGTCCGGTGAACGGCACCGAGAACTGCACCGTGCACGTCACCGGACCGGGGTCGCCCGACGGGGAGAGCGTCAGCGCGGCGACACCGAGCAGCGCCAGCACGGTCAGGACCGTGAGCGTTGCCCGGGCCCCGCGTCGGTGCAGCCACCAGCCGACGAGCGCGCACGCTGCGACGACGACCCAGAACAGCACCCGGACCAGCGTCGGGTGCTCTGCGAGGACGGTGCTGATCACGTGCGCGCGGTGCGGACCGCGTCGCGTACCAGGTCCGCCACCACCTCGGGCTGGTCGAGCCCGGGCAGGTGGGCCGTGGCGGGCAGCACCCGTGCCGGCCCCTGCCCCAGGCGTCGTGCGGTCTCCTCGTAGAAGGGCACGTCCGCCGGGACGTCGAGCTCGCCCCAGGTCGTGACGACGGGGACGGCGACCTCGCCGAGTCGGGTCCAGGCGTCCACGCCGGCGTCCCCAGCACCGTCCGGTGCCCCGACCTGCAGGATCCGTCGGTTCATCGCGCCGAACAGGTCCCGCGCCGGACCGGTCACCCGACCCTCGGAGGCAGCGGGGCCGTCGAGCCAGAGGTGCGCGAGTGCCGTGACCCGGTCGTCGACCGACGCGTCGGCAGCCTCGGCGCGCTCGAGCAACGGTCCGGTCGCGGCGTCGAGCTCCCAGTCGAACGGGGTGTCCTCGTCGGTCATCCCGGACACCGCCGCACCGATGAGCAGCACGCCGGACACCCGGTCCGGGTGCAGCAGGGCGGTGTCGAGGGCGATGGCGCCGCCCATCGAGTTGCCCACGAGCAGCGGCCGGGTCAGACCGAGGTCGTCGAGCACGGCGAGCAGGTCGTCGACGTGGGTGAACGACGCCGGGTCGGTCGGCGTCGGGGTGTCCCCGAAGCCGCGTCGGTCGTAGGCCACCAGGTCGAGCCCGTCGTCGGCGAGCACCGCGGTCACGGCGTCCCACGCGCGGCGGTCCGCCACGTTGGCGTGCAGGAGGACGACCGCGTGGCCGTCGCCCTGGTGGCGGGTGACGGCGATCGGGGTGCCGTCGGGGGTCGTGGTGGTGCGCTGCACTGCGTCCATGGACCCGAACCTAGCGAGTGCTGCGGCCTCCCGCGAGCTGCTCCGACACGACCCACAGCCGGTGCGCCGCTCCGGGATCGCGCGCCCACGCCTTCACGCCGACGGCGAACAGCGAGTTGGCCGTCTTCGACTGCGCGTAGGCGATCTGCGGGTCGTACTGACGCGCGACGAAGTCGAGGTCGTCGACGTCGACGCCGACGCGCATGTGCGCAGTCGAACTGAGGACGACCAGGCGGCCCCCGCGGTCTTCGAGCAGCTCGTCACCGCTGCCGCCGCCGCAGCGGTCGCCGAGCCGAGGCCCGTGGTGTCGACACTGATGAGCGTCTCGGTCGGCCTCGAACAGCAGGTCGACCATCGGGACGCCCACCGCGAACGGCTCCGCGGCGCGATCGGCCTGGTCCTGCCGGACCCCGACGCCGAGACACCGGCATCCGCCTGGCCGGTGAACGCTCCTGGAGCGTCGGTCAGCGCAAGTCGACGCCCGGTTCCTCGGTGATGCGTTCGCCGGTCTCGGGGTCCCAGCCGATGGTCTTCGGCTCGACGCGACGCGGCCGACGCTCGGCCTTCGGGAACCACCCGCGGGCCGACGGCAGGTAGGTCAGGACCGCAGCTCCGAGGAGTGCAGCGGTCTCCAGGAGCAGCCACGAACCCCCGCCGGTCGCCAGCTGGATCACGACCGTGCAGCCCTCGAGCCCGGCGAACACCGCGAGCAGCAACCGCGCGGTCCTGGACCCTCGACCCATGCGCCACGCTCCCCACGCGACCAGCGCGGTCCATCCGAGGACGACGACGACGGCCCCGACCGCACCGACCAGCAGGGGGCCAGCGGTGCGGAGTTCACCGACCAGACCGGGGACGGAGGCGACGAGACGGGCCCCGAACACCAGCCACCAGATCACGACCGCGATCGTGACCGCCACCGGCCGTGTCGGCCGTGTCGGCGCTGCCTCGGTGTCCATGCGTCCCCCTCTGGTCCTGGTCAGGAGCATGGCAGGAAGCGAGGCCCGGTGCCAAGCGGCACCGGGCCTCCAGTCCTGGGGGTGGTCGCGTCAGATCGTGACGCTCTCTCCCTCGGCCAGCGTCACCAGTTCGGTCCCCGTCAGCTGCTGCGTGAACTGGGCGAACGACCCCTTGCCGGCGTCGCTCAGCATCAGGTCGTGGATCTGCACGGCGCGGGTCGGGTGCACGGCGCGGACGAAGTCGACGAGCTCGCCGAGCTTCGCCCACGGGCCGGAGGTCGGCACCAGCAGCGTCTCGATGGGCACGTCGGGGACGAAGTAGGCGTCACCCGGGTGGTAGACGGCGCCGTCGATGACGAAGCCCACGTTCGTCATGAGCGGGATGTCGGGGTGGATGACCGCGTGGTCGCCGCCGACGGTCTGCACCGAGAAGCCGGCGGCGTCGAAGGCGTCGCCGGGAGCGACCGTGACGACACGGCCGTCGTGATCGCCGAGCGCCGCGGTCACGCTCGCCGGGGCCCAGACGCGCAGCTCGGGCTGGGCGTCGAGCGCCGCGGTCAGCACGTCGGCGTCCAGGTGGTCGGGGTGGTCGTGGGTGACGAGCACGGCGGTGGTGCCGGCGACCAGCTCGGCGGCGTTCGGCGTGTAGGCGCCCGGGTCGACGACGAGGGTGGTGTCGTCCTTCGTGAGCACGACGGTGGCGTGGGTGTACTTCGTCAGGTCCATGCCCGGAGTCTACGAACGAGCGCCCCTTGCGCGGGCTCAGGGACCGCGCCAGGCTGAGCACCACGACAGGGAGGGGTCGCATGCAGTCGATGGAGCCGATGCCGGGGAACCCGTGGCCACACGAGATGGTCATCACCGTCGAGGACGGCGCGAGGCCGCTGCTCGACCTGCTCTGGATCCGCGAGGCGTACGGGTTGCAGCCCGAGGGCGACCTCCCGCCGCTCCTGCTCGCGACGCCGACCCCGGCACGGCCGGCCCCGGACGCACCCCTCGCTGCGTGGGCGCACGGTTGGCCGGAGGTGTGGCGCGCGGCACTGGGGCACGCGGCGCTCCCTCGCGATCCGCAGACGATCCAGCGCCTGTCGACACCGACGCTCGACCCGGCGCTCCGGTCGACCCTGCTCGACGAGCTCTTCGGGCCGACGTGGCAGGACTCGTTCGGCGACGACGCCCTGACGCCGGACCACGAGGTGTGGGACACGGCACGGGCGCACGAGCGGATGGCGCCCGACCGGCACCGGTCCTCGCCCGAACACGACTGCGTCGACGCACTCGTCCCCGCGTGGCGCGCCGGGCTCACGACGATCGTGGAACTCCCGTGCAGCGGCGTGTGGTCGCAGCGGGTCGGCGACCACGGCCTGGCCGTGACGACCGAGACGCGGATGGACCGCACGGCCTACGCCGACGCGCTCCGGTCGTTCAGCTGACCCGTCAGGACGACCGGCGCAACGTGTGCCTGGGGTACTCGCCGAACCGACTGGCGTACTCCGCCGAGAACCGTCCCATGTGCGTGAACCCCCACGCTCGTGCGACGTCACCGACCGAGGTCTCCCCCGGGTGGAGCTGCAGCAGCTCTTCCTGCGCCCGACGGAGCCGCAGGTCGCGCAGCCAGTTCATCGGCGTCTCCCCGAGCGACCGGTGGAACGAGTCCTGCAACCCGCGCACGCTCAGCCCCGCAGCCTCGGCGATCTGCGCGACGGTCAGCGGCTCGTGCGCGTGCGCCTCGATGAACGCCAGGGCGGTCCGCAGCCGGGCCCCGGCACGCTGTCCCGGTTCCACGGCGAGTTCGGGAGCCTGCAGGGGGTAGAGCCGGAGCAGCGCGCGGGCGACCTCGCGCTGCGCCTCGTGCCACGCCAACGAGTCGATGCCGCCGGTGTGCAGTGCGCGCATCGCACCCGCCACCGAGGACCGCCAGACCGCGATGCTCGACGGGTCCGGCGTGACGGTGTGGTCGAAGGCCAAGGGCCCCGTCGACAGGCCCTGCTCCCGGGCGACGTCCCGCACCAGGCCCGCACCGAGGTGCACGAGCCGCTGGTCCCAGTCATGGTACTCCATGCGGAAACGACGTTCCACCGGGAACAGCGTCGGAACGCCCGGCGTCATGCGCACCTCGTCCCGGCCGACGTCGACGCGCGCGGTCCCCTGGTCGAGCCACTGCACCACGACCTCACCCTCGGTCGCGACGTCACCGCGCAGGTAGCCGTGCATCTGGGAGCGACGGATGCTCAGCCCGGCATCGCCGACGGCGACGTACCGGTACCAGTAGTCCTCGTCGAGGGTCGCGGAGTACCAGGTGCGGCCCGCGTACATGCCGGCGAGCGACGAGATCGCCGAGTCGGTGTCCCGCCCCGAGACGGCGACGAGGGACGCCGTCCTGGGGGTGAGGGTCGACTCGGTCACCCCTCCACCATCCTCGACATCGCCGACGTTCGCGACACGTCCGCGTTTGGTGGATCGACGCGCGACGCGACCGTCTGGAGGCCCGGTGCCGGCCCGACGGACCGGCACCGGGCCTCCAGGCGGTCACCATCACGGCACCGGCTCGGTCCTGCGCCAGCTGCGCCCCTGGAGTTCAGCGCGCCCGATCGGTAGATTGTTCAACAACCGCTGGCGACAGGGAGCACCGTGACGACCATCGACCTCAACAGCGACCTCGGCGAGGGGTACGGCGCCTGGACGCTCGGCGACGACCAGGCCATGCTCGACGTCGTCTCCAGCGCCAACATCGCGTGCGGTGCCCACGCCGGGGACCCCGTGGTGATGCTCGCGACCGCACGGGCAGCAGCAGCCCGGGGCGTCGCCGTCGGGGCACACGTGGCGTACCGCGACCTGCTCGGGTTCGGCCGCCGACCGGTGTCCGTGACGCCGGACGAGCTCCACGCCGACGTCGTCCACCAGCTCGGCGCGATGGCCGCCGCAGCGCGGGTCGCCGGTACCGCCGTCACCTACGTCAAGCCGCACGGTGCGCTCTACAACACCGCGTGCGCCGACCCGGTCCAGGCCGAGGCCGTCGTCCGGGCGGTCGCCGAGGTCGACCCCTCGCTCGCCGTCCTCGCGCTGCCCGACTCCGAGCTGCTCCGCGCTGCCGAGCGGTACGGTCTCCGCCCCGTCACCGAGGCCTTCGCCGACCGGGCCTACGAACCGGACGGGTCGCTCGTGTCGCGGCGGACCCCGGGTGCCGTGCTGCACGACCCCGACCAGGTCGCTGCCCGGGTGCTGCGCATGGTCACCGAGGGCGTCGCCACCGCCGTCGACGGGTCGGACGTTCCGGTCCGGGCCGAGTCGGTGTGCGTGCACGGTGACTCCCCCTCCGCCGTGCTCATGGCCCAGGCGATCCGCGCGCTGCTGACCGCGCAGGGCATCACCGTCGCGCCGTTCGCCGGGTCGTCGGGGTCGTCCGGGTCGTCGGGGTCCTGATGGCTCCCGTGGACGTGCGCGAGGCGGGGACCGCTGCACTCCTGGTCACCTTCGACACGCTCGACCAGGTGGTGGCCTTCCGCGGGGCGCTGCTCGCCGCTCGGGTGCCGGGCGTCACCGAGGTCGTCTCCGGCGCTCGGACGCTCCTGGTCCGCTTCGACCACCACAGCACGGACGCCGGACGGGTGCGGGCAGCGCTCGGGTCGGTGCGACCGGAAGCGGCCGCCGGGATCCCGACGGTCGGTGGGGTCCCACCCGTCGCGGTCGCGCCCGGCTCGCCGGTCTCGCCCGTCGCGGTCCCCGTCACCTACGACGGCGAGGACCTCGACGCCGTCGCAGCCCTGACCGGCATGTCGGTCGAGGCCTTCGTCACCTGGCACACCGGCCAGGTCTGGACGAGCGCGTTCTGCGGTTTCGCCCCCGGCTTCAGCTACCTGACCGGGACGGAGCCGCCGCTCGACCTCCCCCGACGTGCCAGTGCCCGGACGGTCGTGCCGAGCGGGTCCGTCGCACTCGCCGGTGAGTTCAGCGCGGTCTACCCACGCGCCTCCCCCGGCGGCTGGCAGCTCATCGGCCGCACGGACGTGCAGATGTGGTCGCTCGACCGCGACCCGCCCGCGCTCGCCCCCGCCGGCACGCCCCTCCGGTTCGTGGTGGCCGATCGATGAGCACCCTGACCGTCGAGCACGTCGGCTACGGCGTCACCGTCCAGGACCGAGGCCGGCCCGGCCTGAGCGACATGGGCCTCGGAGCAGCCGGCGCCGCCGACCGCGGAGCCGCCGCACTGGCCAACCGGTTGGTCGGCAACCGTCCCCACGCAGCCGTCCTGGAGGCCCTGCTCGGCTCCGTCGCACTCCGTTCCGATGCGCACGTGGTCGCGTCCGTGACCGGCGCGGCCTGCCCCGTCGAGGTCGCGCGCACGGACGGCAGCGTGCGCGGTGCCGCCGCGTACGAGGTCGTGTCGCTCGGCCCCGGCGACGTGCTCCGCGTCGGGATGCCGGCCACGGGCCTCCGTGCCGTCGTCGCCGTCCGCGGGGGCGTCGCCGTCGACCCCGTGCTGGGCAGCCGCTCCTGGGACTCGCTCGCGGGACTCGGTCCGGCCCCGGTCCGTACGGGAGACGTCCTGCCACTCGGGGACCCTCGCGCCTCGGGCCCCGATGCCGACGCGTGGCCGTGCGTCGACGCCGTCGCCCCGCCGCTGTGGAGCGGCCCCGTCGTCCTCGACGTGACGCCCGGTCCGCGTGACGACTGGTTCACCCCCGCGTGGCGGGCGACCCTCACCGAGCAGGACCACCACGTCACCGCCGACAGCGACCGCGTCGGTGTGAGGACCTCGGCCACGGTGCCGTTGGTCCGTGCCGTCGCCCGCGAACTGCCGAGCGAGGGCGTCGAGACCGGGTCGCTCCAGGTCCCGCCCGAGGGCCACCCCGTGCTGTTCCTCGCCGACCACCCCGTGACGGGCGGCTACCCGGTCGTCGGGGTGCTGACGCCGTCGTCGGTCGACCGGGCCGCGCAGCTCCGTCCGGGCGACACGTTCCGCTTCCGGATCATCGGGTGAGGAACACTGCGGCACCGGTCCGGGTTGACTCGACCGCACGCAGACCGCTGCTGTGCGAACGACGACGAAGGGTGTCCCCATGACGATGACCGTGTTCCTCGAGGTCCGACTCCGCGACGACCTGCCCGCGACGACGATCGAGTCCGCGATCCGCGAGACCCTCGCGCAGACCCGCGCCTTCACCGGCAACGAGTCCCTCGAAGTCCTGGTCGACGACGCCGACGCGACCCGGCTGGTCGTGCTCGAACGCTGGACCACCGCCGCCGACCACGACGCCTACGTCGCCTGGCGCGCCACCCCCGAGGGCAAGGCCGAGGCCCTGGCCGCGATCCTCGCCGAGCCGCCGGTCACCCGGACCTTCGACCGCACGATCGGGCTGTAGCCCGGGGGCAACAGCTCCGTCGGAGGTCAGCGGGGGCGTGGCTCGGGCGTGAAGTACACGGTCATGGTGAGGTCGTCCTCCCCGGCGCCGAAGGGTTTGCTCTGCGAGAAGTGGTTGACCGTCCAGTCCATGCGCTCCACGCTCCCGACCGTAGCGGGACGACGGCCGGGCAGGTAGACAGGGGCATGCCTGTTCCCGACGAGGTTCCGCACCTCCTGCAGACCGTCATCGACACCCCCGCACCTCGGGAGCTCGCCGAGTTCTGGCGGGAGTTCCTGGGGCTGCGGTACCGCGACGGAGATGCTCCCGACGCCGACGAGTCGGAGCAACCCGACTGGTTGGTGCTGACCGCCGAGGACGGCACCCGTCGCCTGGCATTCCAGCTCGCTCCCGACCTGCCACGCCCCCAGTGGCCGACCGGTTCGCCGCCGCAGATGCTGCACCTCGACCTGACCGTGGACACGATCGAGGCCCTCGAACAGCAGCGGGCCCGCGCGCTCCGCCTGGGAGCGGCGGTCCTCCACGACCGGACCGACGACGAGGAGGAGCCGCTCATCGTGTTCGCCGACCCGTCCGGGCACCCGTTCTGCGTCTTCGTCGCGCCGGACACCCCGTACCGCCAGCGCCGCGAACCATGCGAGCTGCCACGATGACGACATGACCGCCGACGTCGACCCCGCACTCGTGCCGGAACTCCTGGTGACGGACCTCGACACCAGCCTGCGGTTCTGGGTCCAGCGCTGCGGCTTCAGCGTCCGCTACGCCCGGCCCGAGGAAGGGTTCGCGTACCTCATCCTCGGCACCGCGCACGTGATGCTCGACCAGGTGGGCGTCGGACGCGACTGGATCACCGGCCCGCTCGAGCGCCCGCTCGGACGCGGCGTGAACCTCCAGATCACCGTTCCCGACGCAGCGGCCCTCGCCGCGGAGCTCGAGGGCGCCGGGGTCGAGCTCTTCATGCGACCGGAGACCAAGTGGTACCGGATCGACGACGACGCAGTCGGCGTCCGACAGTTCTGCGTCACCGATCCCGACGGGTACCTCCTGCGGTTCACGTCGTCCGCTGGCCGCCGACCAGCCGTCCGGTAGCCCGTCGGATCACTTGCGACGTCGGCTCTGTCCTGCGCCCGGGCCGGTAGCGGTCGTTGCGCTCCGTGGCGCAGGCGTCAGCCAGCGGCGTGCTCCCGCGCCTCCATCGCATCCCAGGCGAAGCTCGCCAGCCAGTGCGTGGAGAAGTACTCCTCGCCGACACTGGCCTGCAGCCCGGACGCCAGCAGCACGTCGGCCGCGGGGTCGAGCAGGTCCGCCAGCGCGGTGTCGGACGGGTCAGTGGCACGCAGGGCGTCCGCGATGCGGCGGGCAGCGCCAGCGCGGG
The DNA here is from genome assembly GCF_001864835.1 of Curtobacterium sp. MCBA15_001. GTDB lineage: Bacteria > Actinomycetota > Actinomycetes > Actinomycetales > Microbacteriaceae > Curtobacterium. Next base: position 10,599 of record NZ_MJGI01000009.1, read on the forward strand.
ACAGATCGAGCCCGAACAGGTGCACCTGCTGCGGGTCGTGCTCGTCGCGGACCACGGTCGGCGTCAGGACCGAGTCGCCGGCGCGGATCTCGGCGAAGAAGGCGCGGGCCCACACAACGAACTCCGCTGCGGGCAGCACGGCACGCATCAGATCGGCTTCGGCGAACCCGGCGGACAGGAAGTCGTGCCCGCTGCGTTCCCAGGCGAACGGCCAGCCGGCATCGCCGCCGAACCAGTCGACGGCAGCGCGGGACACCGTCGTCGCGAGCTCGTCACGCCCGAGTGCCCGGGCACCCTCGAGCACGAGCAGCAGCCCGAACGCCGAGTTGCTGTGGACGCCGTGTCGGACGGGATGCGCGGCACCGGCCACCCATGCGGTCACCAGTTCGTCGAGCACGTCGACGACCGGTGCGAAGCCCGGCGCGAGGGCGCGGATCGCCGGTGCCTCGGACGTGGACACCTCGGCGGCGAGCCGCATGAGCCATGCCCAGCCGTAGGGGCGCTCGTAGTGCGGTGTGCCGCGGAGGTAGGCGGCCTCGGTCGCCAGGTGGTCCGCGCTCAGGTGCGCCTGCAGGACCGACGTGACCCGGGCCTCCTGGCTGGCCGTCAGGCCGAACGCGACCAAGCGTGCCGCCAACCAGTGCATGTGGACCGACGAGTGCCAGTCGTACGACGTGGCGAACGCGGGGTGCAGTTCGACCGGCAGGGCCCGGTCGTCCGGACCGGAGGTCGTGTGGTGCGCGGCGTAGGGGTACTCGCGGGTGACGTTGTCCAGTGCGACGGCGGCGAAGCGCTCGGCCCAGGCGGAACGGTCCAGATCAGAAGGCGACAAGGTACATGACTCCGATGTTGACGACGAGCAGGACGGCGGCGGTCGGGATCTGCGCCTTGATGGGGCCGTACTTGTCCCGCATCTCGAGCAGCGCCGCCGGCACCAGGTTGAAGTTGGCGGCCATCGGCGTGACCAGGGTGCCGCAGAAGCCGGCGAGCATGCCGATGGCGAAGACCGCGGCGGGGTTGCCGTCGAAGCCCTGTACCAGGACCGGCCACCCGATGGCGGCGGTCATGATCGGGAACGCGGCGAACGCGTTGCCCATGATGATCGTGAACAGCGCCATGCCGAGGCAGTAGACCACCACGGCGGCAAACAGTGACCCGTCCGGCAGGATCGACTTGATGATCGTGCCGACGGCGGTGCCGACCCCGGCCTGGGTGAAGACGATGCCGAGCGTCGACAGCATCTGCGGCAGGAGGGCCGCCCAGCCGATCGCCTGCAGCAGGCGTCCGCCCTCGCGCACCGGGGTGGCGAGCGACGGCGGCCGGAGCACGAACACGGCGACCGCGACGGCCAGCACCGATCCGATCCCGAGTCCGGTCAGGGTGGCGCTGCCCTCGGCCAGCAGCGGCTTCCCGCCGATCGAGACCAGCGGTCCGAGCGTGGCGACGAGCACGGCCACGACGGGGACGACGAGTGCCGGGATGAACAGCCGGTTGCCGAAGCGGGTCGCCGAGGCAGCGCGCTCGTCGGCCGTCGTCGTCGCGAGCACGCTCGTGCTGCTGCCGTCGCGCTGCGGCATCGCGCCGGTCGGTTCAGCGGGGCCGGTCTGGGCACCGGTGCCCGCGCCGGGGACGCTCGCGACGCGGGTCCGGCTCGGCGCGGTCGTGCCGGTGAACCCGAGCCCGGCGAGCGCCACCATCACCAGGACGGCGACGCCGAGTGCCCACGCCGGTGCGGTCTTCGCCGCGACGAAGGTGCCGTAGAAGAAGGACAGGCCGAGGATGCCCCAGAACGCCGCGTTGCCGAGACGCTTGGCGTGGGTGGTGTCCGTGACGATGAGCACGGCGACGGCGATGAAGAACGCGCCGATGAGCCAGTAGAGCCACTCGCTGGTGATCATGCTGCGACCCCTGCCGGTTCGGTGGTGCCGCGGACGTCGGCGGCCATCCGGTCGAGCTTCCGGTCGAGCAGCAGCAGCCTGGTGCCGTGGACCAGCAGCGCGGCGATGCCCGTCGGGATGGCCCAGAGCGCCAGGTCGATGGGTTCGAGCGCCAGGCCGTACGTGGCGTCGACGAACGTCGTGATCAGCAGGATCGAGCCGACGGCGACGAACACGTCCTCGCCGAAGAACACGCCGACGGTGTCGGACGAGGCCGAGTACCCCTTGATCTTCTCGCGCATGCGTTCGTCGATCCGACCGTACTTCTTGGTCGCCGCCCCCTCGGCCATCGGGTGCACGAGCGGCCGCACGGTCTGCGCCGGGCCACCGATGCTGGTGAGCCCGACGGCCGCCGTGACCTGCCGGATCACCAGGTAGCCGGCGAGCAGGCGGCCGGTGGTCAGTCGGTCGAGCTTGGCGATCAGGCGCTTGGCCTGGTCCTGCAGCCCGTACCGCTCGATGAGTCCGATGACGGGGAGCACCAGGGCGAAGGTCGTCACCGACCGGCTGGACGCGAAGCCGTTGCCGAAGGCGTCGAGGATGCCGACCGGGCCGATGCCGCCGATGGACGCGGTGACGATCCCCGCGACGGTGACGACGAGCAGCGCGTTGATGCGCAGCGCGAAGCCGACGATGACGACGGCCACTCCGATGAGGACGAACATGCGGGACAGTCTGGACCGCATTGTTCAACAATCACAAGGGCATCGCGCGATCTGTGACACGCCGGAAACACGGCGCACCTGTGGAGGAACACCGCTCGGGGCCGTGCCAGGATCGCCGCATGAGCCGAACCGTCAGTGGGGCCGAGTCGACCTCGTCACGGCTCCGGTCGATGATCGCGGCGGGCGACTTCGCGCCGGGGACGCAGCTGTCCGAGGAGCGCCTGAGCGACCAGCTCGGTGTCTCGCGGAACACCCTGCGTGAGGCGTTCCGGCTGCTCGCGCGTGACCGCCTGGTCGAGCACGTGTTCAACCGCGGGGTGTTCGTCCGCCGACTGTCCGAGGACGACGTCGCGGACCTGTACGCCGCGCGGCGGGTGCTCGAGACCGCGGCCGTCCACGCGATCGCCCCCGACTCCCCCGCCCTGGCCGACGTGTCCGCGGCGGTCGACGCGGCCCGCGCCGCAGCCGAGATCGGCGACTGGCGGACGGTGGGCACCGCCGACATCCGCTTCCACGCCGCACTGGTCCGCGCCCTGCCGAGCGAGCGGCTCTGGGGGCTGATGGACGGCCTCCTCGCCGAGATGCGGCTGGCGTTCCTGACGACCGACGACCCGGCCGCGTTCCACGCGCAGTTCGTGGAGCGGAACGCCGGCATCGTGCGCGCCTTGGGCGCGGGCGACCCGGCCCGCGCGGCGACGCTGTTGGCGGACTACCTCGACGACGCCGAGCGCACACTGCGGGTCGCGGCGACGCGCTGACGGACGGGAGGCCGTGGTCGTTTCCGCCTCGCCGGCCCCCTTGCCCACAGCGGGGAAGTCAGCCTATGGTAACGATACCAATCGAAGGAGAGCGATGATGCTCAGCTCGACACCGACGCGGATGACCAGGCTCACCCGTCTCGCCGCGGCCGCCGTCGTCATCGGCGTCGCCTGTGCGGCGACGCCGCAGCAGGCGAACGCGGCGACCGCCGCCCCGGACCCCGTCTGGCAGCAGCGCGCGAGCGCCACCCACGACGCGATGCAGGACGCGCTGTACACCGGGTCGGCGGGCCACGGGCTGTACCGGGAGAACACCGACACCACCGCCGGGAACCCGTACTCGTTCCTCTGGGAGTACCGCGAGGCCACCCAGGCGACGCTCGACCTGCAGGGCATCCCGGGTGTCGGCCCCGCGTACTCCCACGCAGCGGCGGCACGGGTGGACGGCTTCGAGCGGTACCACGCGGTCGCACCGGGCGGTCGGCCCGGGTACGAGTCGTACCTCCCGGCACCCCTCGGCACCGGCGGGGACGTCTACTACGACGACAACGCCGTGGTCGGCCTGTCGTTCGTCAGCCAGTACCAGGCGACCGAGGACCCGGCCGCACTCGACCACGCACAGGCCGCCTTCGACGTGGCCGTCCGGAGCTGGAACACCGACACGACGTTGCCCTGCGCCGGCGGGTCCGACTGGATCGACCGACCCGACAACACGGTGCGCGCGGCCAACGTCACCGGGCTCACCGCGCAGCTCGCAGCACACCTCTACGAGGAGACCCACGACGCGTCCTACCTGCGGTGGAGCACCAAGCTGTACGACTGGAACAACCGGTGCCTGAAGCAGTCGGCCGGCCTGTACCGGAACAGCATCAGCGACGACGGCACGATCGACCCGACACTGTGGACGTACAACTCGGGCGCCATGATCGGCACGGCAACGATCCTCTACCGCGCGACCGACGACCCGAAGTACCTGCAGCAGGCGTCCGCGGCGGCACGGGCGTCGCTCGCGTACTGGAGCGCCGACGGCCGGCTCCAGCAGCAACCGGCGGTGTTCGACGCGTTCTGGTTCAAGGACCTGCTGCTGCTCGACTCGGTGCAGCACGACCCGGCGTACCGCGCAGCAGCCGAGCAGTGGGCGACCGCGACCTGGCGGGACAACCGGGATCCGGCAACCGGACTGTTCCACTTCCAGCCGAGCGGTGGTGGCGACCCCGACTGGGACCGCCCTGCGGCGACGCTCGACCAGGCTGCGATGATCCAGGTCTTCGCTGTGCTCGGCTGGTCCCAGGACCGGCTCGGCGAGGTCAGTTGAGCCTCCGTCGCACCGGGACGGCTCCCATCGGCGTCATGGACGTCGGTGGGAGCCACGTCACGGCTGCAGTCATCGACCCCGACGCGCCCGGTGACGTCCTGGTGGAGCGGGACGCGGCGGTCGACCCGCACGCGCCCGTCGACACCCTCCTCGACCAGCTGCTCGGCCCGGCGCGGGTCCTCGCCGAGGCGGGCGCAGCCCGTGGGTGGGCCGTCGCGATGCCCGGCCCGTTCGACTACCGAGCGGGGACCGGCACCTTCGCCGGGGTCGACAAGTTCCGCGCACTCGCCGGCGTCGACCTGCGCGGAGCGGTCGCAGACCGGCTCGCCGTCGCGCCGCAGGACGTGCGCTTCTGCAACGACGCCGTCGCGTACGCTGTCGGCGAGTGGGCAGCCGGTGCCGGTGCGCGAACGGGGCGCCTGGTCTGCATCACCCTGGGGACCGGTGTCGGCTCGGCGTTCCTGCGCGAGGGCGACGAGGTCAGCTCCGGCGCCGAGGTCCCCGAAGCAGGCGAGGTGCACCGTCTGACGATCGACGGACGGCCGCTCGAGGACACGTTCTCCTCGCCCGCGATCCGGCGCGCGTACCGCGCGCGGTCCGGCGTGACGAGCACGGTCGCTGAGATCTGCGCACTCGCACGGACCGGCGACGCGACGGCCACGGACATCGTCGATCAGGCTGCGCAGGCACTCGGGCGAGCACTCGGACCGTGGGTCGCGCGGTTCGCCGCCGACCGGATCGTGGTCGGCGGGTCGATCGCCCGCTCGTGGGACGTCATCGCCAGCCCCCTGCGCGTCGGCCTCGACGACGCGGGACGCCGCGACGGGGTGCCCGTCGTGCCCGTCGTGCCCGCCGCACTCGGCTCCCGAGCGCCACTGACCGGGGCCGCCGTCGTGTGGTCGCGGCAGCCCGGCGTCAGTCGCTGAGCCCGGTCCCCCGGACCGAGGCCTTCACGGTGCCGAGGCGCTGCCCGACGCCCGCGCCCCACGGTCGGATCGTGTAGGGCCCGACCGCCGCCGGCACGATGAACGTCTCGGCGTAGTGCACGACGAACGGCTCGAACGCGCCGTCCGGGCTCTCGACCACGGCCGCTGCTCCCTCGACGAGGTTCAGCACGTTCACGGTGCCGTCGGTGTCGTGCGGGACGACGTCGTCGAACCAGTGCCGACGGACCTCGATGAACTCGAGCTCGTGCAGGCCCGTGCGCTCCTCGACCCACCCCGCTCCCCGCGCCACCTCGGTCACCTGGTTGACCAGCTCGTCCCGCGCGAAGTCGGTGCGGCGGTCCCACTGGATGTTCGCGAACGCGTGGTCGAGGTGGACCGGCCGAGGAACCCCGTCGAGACCGACCCGCCCCCAGTCCCACATCTTGAAGGTGAAGATGTACGGCGTCGCCGAGATCTCGAGCACCATCGAGTCGGCACCTGAGCAGTGGACCGTGCCCGCGGGGATCAGGAAGTGGTCGTGCTTCTTCGCCGGGAAGGTGTTCACGAACCGGTCCGCCGGGAAGGGGTCCTGACCGTGGGATGCCGACCGGAGCGCGGCACGCATCGCTTCGGGGTCGGTGTCGTCCCGGACGCCCAGGTACACCACGGCGTCGTCTGCCGCGTCGAGCATGTAGTAGCTCTCGTCCTGTGTGTACGGCATGCCGAAGGTGTCCTGCATGTAGTCGGTCAGCGGGTGGACCTGCAACGAGAGGTTGCCGCCGGACATCGTGTCGAGGAAGTCGAAGCGGATCGGGAACTCGGCACCGAACCGCGCGAAGGTCTTCCTGCCGAGGAGTTCCCGCGGATGGCGGAACACGAGGTCGAGCGCCGGCAGCTCCACCACGGTGTCGCCGATGCGGAACAGCAGGCTGTTCTCCTCGGGCACGCAGTCGAAGCACCACGCGTAGTTGTCGGCGTCCCCGACCTCGAGGACCTCCTTCATCCACTGTCCGCCCCACACGCCGGGGTCGAAGAACGGCACGACGCGGAACGGTCGACGACTCGCGAGCTCGAGTCCGGCGCGGAACGTGTCCCCGGTGACGAGCTTGGCGTCCGCCATCGATCCGTTCGCGTCGAGGAGCAGGTCGATGCGGTCGAAGAGCGTGCGCTTGTGACGGTCGGCGACCCGCCACTCGACGAAGTAGCCGCGCTTGACCTTGCGGAGCTGGTCCTCGGCGGCGTTGTCCGCCCGCCAGTTCGGTGCGCCCGCACGCTGTCGCCGCTGGATCTCCCACCGGGCCAGGTCCGCGAGCACCACGGTGTCGAACTGCACCGGCACGAGGGTGGCACCCCACCCGACCACGACGACCGGGCCGTCGGTGGCGCCGATGCGGTCCGCGACCCGTCGGAGCCGCTCGTCGTCGTAGAAGTCACCGAGCACCTGGTGCCCCAGCACGCCGAACACCCGGTCGTCCGTCAGGTTCGCGGCGATGCGGTCCTCGATGACCGCGGCGGGCAGCGCAGCTGCGTCCTCGACGTCGATGACGAGGGCGTCCGGGGCGATGGCAGCGAGCTGACGGCACAGGCCTTGGAGGTCGCTGCCGGGGTAGGTGTCGACGGCCAGCGTGCGGCGACCCGGACCGTCGAGCAGTCCGGCGAGGTGTCGCCAGGCGGCCGCTCCGGTCCAGACGTCGTGGCCGGACGGCAGGTCGATGACGGGGGCCTTGTCGTACTGGCCGGCGGTCACGCCTGCAGGCAGGGAGGTGGTCATGGGACTCCTTCGGCGCTGACGACGTCAGCAACACTGATAACGTTACCAACAGTACAACGGGTCCTGCCCGCCGACGCAACCCGGGCCTCCCGGCGGGACCGGTCAGTGGTGGACGATGTGCACCGGGAGCTCGACGAGCCGCGCCCCTTCATCGGCCGCACTGCCGTCGAGCCGCGACAGCAGCATCCTGGCCGCGACACGACCGAGCTCCGCCGGGTCGTGGTCGATGACCGACAACGGGATCGGTGCCATGTCGGCGAAGTCGAACGAGTCGAAGGCGAACAGCCGTGGCGGGACCGCAACGGAACCGTCCGCCACTGCCCGCGCGATCGCGCGGATCGCGCCGACACTGATCCGGTTGTTCGCGGCGAACACGGCGGTGGGCGGGTCGGCGAGCGTCAGGAGCTCGCGCATCGCGTGCTCCGACGCCTCTGCGTCCTGCAACCCGAGCACGACGAGCCGCTCGTCGACGGCGGTCCCGCTGTCGGCGAAGGCGCTCCGGAACCCCGTCAGACGACGTTGCCCCGTCGACACGGTGACCTTGTTGCCGAGGAAGGCGACCCGACGGTGCCCCTCGCGCAGCATGATCGCTGCCGCTTCACGCGCGCCGTGCACGTCGTCGATGAGCACGGCGTCGGCAGGTGCGCGCTCCACGGTGCGGGAAGCGAGCACGAGCGGCACGTCGTGCAGTCGAGCGGCGCTGAACCGATCGCCGTCCTGACCGACCGGGACCACGACGAGCCCCTCGACCTGACGTCCGAGGAAGTCGGAGAGCAGCTGGCGCTCCAGGTCGGAGTCCTCGTTCGTCGTGCCGACGAGGATGCGACGCCCGGTCGCCGCGACCACCTGCTCGATGCCCTGGACGACCCCGGCGTAGTACGGGTTGCCGATGTTGGTGATCAGCACCCCGACCAGTCCGGACCGTTGCCCGGGGCGCAGGCTGCGGGCGTTCTCGTTGCGGTGGTACCCGACCTCGGCGATCACCCGTTCCACGTGTTCGCGGAGCGCCGGTCGGACGTTCTTGCCACCGGACAGCACCCGGGAGACGGTCATCGGGCTGACCTCGGCGACCCTGGCGATGTCCTTCACGGTCATCGCGGTCTTGCGTCCCGGTGCGGATCCCGCGCTTCCCTGCATGGGTCCCATGTATACCCGACACCCACTTGCGACCAGACCGCGCCCGTGTATGCTCCGGTTGGTAACGTTATCAATTCACCGTCGAATGGAACGCCCGATGCCACATCCGTTCTCCCCCGGGTCAGGAGTGACCCGCCGGACCGCACTCGCCCTCGGTGGCGGCGGTCTGCTGGCCATGGCGCTGGCGTCCTGCGCCCGCGGCTCCGACACCCTGCCGTCAGCCCCTGGCACGGTCACGCTCAACAGCGACAACCCGACCTGGGGTCCCGGGTACGCCGCAGCGTCGGCGGTGCTCGCGAAGCGCATCGGGTACGAGATCACCTCGCGGTCCGTGGCCAGCGTGGCGAACTACGGACAGGTCATCCGGATGACGGCGCAGACGGACAGCACGACCGACCTCATCAAGTGGACCAACGGGTACCGCCTGCAGGACATCGCCCGCGCCGACATCCTCACCGACCTCAGTGCCGTCTGGGACGACGTCGAACGGCGCGGCTGGGTCGACCCGGCCCAGCGCGAGTCCTTCAGCTACCGCGGCAAGCCCTACGGTGTCCCGCTGTACAAGAGCTACTACGCGGTGTTCTACAGCAAGAAGGCCTTCGCTGAGCACGGGATCAGCGAACCGACCACCTTCGACGAGTTGATGGACGTCGCACAGACGCTCAAGGACGCCGGCATCACGCCGTTCCTGTCACCGGGCGCGACGACGTGGGAAGCCGAGATCTGGTTCATGCAGCTGCTCGCCTCGACGGACCCCGCCTACTACCAGGCAGTCACCACGAACCGCGCGAGCTACACGGACGACCAGGCGACGACGGCGATGGACCTCTGGTCCCAGATGTACGCGAACGGCTTCTTCTCCGCGCCGGACGTGACCTCGAACGACCTCCCGGGACTGGTCGGCAAGGGCCGGTTCGGCATGATGCTGTACGGCACCTGGTTCGCGAACAGCCTGCTCGCCGCCGGCCTCACCGACGCCGACATCGGGTTCTTCCGGGTCCCTCCGCGTGGGACGGCGAAGCCCGCCGTCGTCGTCGAGAGCGGGTCGCTCTCCGTGCCGGTGAAGGCGCACCGGCACCGAGCCGCCGTCGACGTCGCCGAGAACTGGCTCGCCACCGACGTGCAGACCGCATGGGTCGGGTTCCTCGGTGACACGAGTCCGAACCCGCACGCGCTCCCGGAGTCGAACCTGGTCAAGGCCCTCGCGCAGGACGTCGCCCGGGTCCGTCCGGTCGAGCTGACGCGCTACTGGGAAGCATCGCCCACGCCCCTCGTCGAGGGCAACGTCCAGGACCTCGGCGCCTTCATGGTGAACCCGACGAAGGCCAACGGTGCCGCCACCCTGCGGTCGATGGAGAACCGAGCCCGCACCGAGTGGAAGATCTGGGACGCCGCATGACGCTCACGCAACCCCCGGTCCCCGAGACCGCGGTCACCCCGACCGACCGCACCACGGCACCGGGCCGGCCGTCCCGACCGCGCCACGTTCCGATGCGGGCACGGCTGACCGGCGGGGCGTTCCTGGCCCCGTCCGTCGTGCTCGTCCTCGCGCTCCTCGTCGCACCGTTCGCCTTCACGATCTACCGCAGCTTCTTCGACGACAACGGCTTCACCCGCAGCTGGGTCGGACTCGAGAACTACCGGGCGATGTTCGCCGACCCCGCGTTCGGGCAGTCCGTGCTGAACACGTTCCTGTGGGTGGTCGGCACGCTGCTGCTCCCCGTGGGCATCGGGCTCGCGATCGCCGTCGGCACCTGGAAGCTGCGCCTGGGCGGACTCGCGCGGTTCGCCATCGTGCTCCCCTACGCGATCTCCGGGTCGGCGACCGCGGTGGTGTGGACCTTCATGCTCTCGACCGACGGCGGACTCGACGCGCTCCTGAGGACGTTCGGCCTCGACGCCCTCGTGTCGCAGTGGCTGCTGCAGTGGCCGCTGAACACGGTGATGATGATCGTCGCGACCACCTGGCAGGCCACCGGCGCCTGCGTGATCCTGTTCCTGGTCGGGCTGCAGTCCATCCCACCGAACACGCTCGAGGCCGCGCAGATCGACGGCGCGTCCGGGTGGCGCTTGTTCTGGTCCGTGACCTTCCCGCAGCTGCGTCCGATGACCGTGGTCGTCGTGGGCATCTCGATCGTCGGCAGCCTGAAGGTGTTCGACCAGGTGCTGCTGCTCACGAACGGCGGTCCGGGCACCGCGTCCGAGACCCTCGCGCTGACGATGTACCGCGAGACCTTCACGCTCTCGCGCTACGGCTCGGGCGCTGCGGTCGCCGTCTTCCTGACCGTCGTCGTGGTCGCCGCGTCGTGGGCGTACCTCCGCCGCCAACTCCGCCCCACCGACTAGGAGCAGCCCGAGATGACCAAGACCTCCCGCCGCGTGCTCGCGGCCGTGCTCGTCGTCGTGTCCCTGATCTGGCTCGTCCCGTCGTACCTGCTCGTCGTGAACGCCTTCACCAAGGGTGCGGACTACTCGGGCACCCCTGCGTGGTGGCCGACCTCGTGGTCGCTCTTCGACAACATCCGGATCGCCTTCACGAACGCGAACGTCGGTCAGGGCATGGCGAACAGCCTGCTCTACTCCGTCGTCGGGGCCGGCGCCGCGGTGTTCATCGCCGCCCTCGCGTCGTTCGCGGTGACGATCATGCCGGTCAAGCGCCCGACCTTCTGGTTCTGGGTGATCTACATCGGCACGATCCTGCCGCTCCAGGCGTTCCTCTCGCCGCTGTTCACGGGCTTCGCGGCCACGTCGTTGTTCGACACGCAGTACGGGATGCTGCTCGTGTACGTGGCGCTGACCATCCCCTTCGCCTTCTTCGTCGTCCGGGGCCACATGACCGGGCTGCCGAACGAGGTGCGCGAGGCGGCCTCGCTCGACGGCGCCGGGTGGGTGCGGATGTTCTTCCAGGTGCACCTGCCGCTGTCGACGAGCGCGCTGCTGGCAGCCTTCGTGTTCCAGTTCACCTGGATCTGGAACGACCTGCTCTTCGGCTTGACGCTCTCGTCCAGCCCGAACATCCGGCCGGTCATGGCGACGTTGGCCGACCTCACCGGCAACTACTCGACGTACGGCCCACCGGTCGCGCTGGCCGGGGCACTCGTCGCCTCGCTGCCGACGGTCATCGTGTTCTTCGCCTTCCAGCGCTTCTTCGCGCGCGGGCTGAACCCGACCGCCTGACCCCGACCGCCTGACCCCGACCGCCCGACTCGACCCGACCCGCACCCCGGGCCCTCGAAGACCGCCAGACCCCGAACCGAAGGAACACCCCCTCCGATGACCGATCCCGCTCTCGTCTCCGCGCAGCCCTGGTCCCACCTCGAAGCGCGCGCCGGCCTGCTCGACCGGGCCACCGTCGCATCCACGACCATCGGCGGCGTCCGCGTCCGCGTGGTGCCCGAACCACTCAAGACCGAACGGGACGGAGTCCGTGTGCAGAGCGTCCGCGTGCTGCTCGACACCGCGCCGGACGGACTCGTGCCCACCGTGACCGGCCCGTCCGGCGACCAGGTGGTGGGGACTGCGCCAGCACCGGACGCCGAGTCGGTGCGCTGCCTGGTGCGGGTGGTCGACGAGCCCACCGAGGTCACCCTGGGTCTGCCCGCCCTGGGCGAGGAGACCGTCTCCTTCACGTTGCTGCCGCAGCGCGACTGGTCCGTCCACGTCGTGCACCACTCGCACTTCGACTTCGGGTACACCGACCCGCAGACCACGGTGATCTCCGCGCAGCGCTCCTACCTCGACTCTGCGGTCGAGCTCGCCGCCGCGACGAGCGACTGGCCCGAGGCCGCGCGGTTCCGCTGGAACGTCGAAGCGCTGTGGGCGTTCGCCGACTGGGAGCGCCACCGCCCGGCCGCGAAGGTCGCCGAGTTCGTGCGACTGGTCCAGCAGGGCTCGATCGGGCTGAGCGCCATGCCCTACAACCTGCACACCGACACCTGCTCGACCGAGGAGCTGCACGAGCTCCTGCGCGAAGCGCGCCGGATCCGCCAGCAGTACGGCATCGACTTCACCACCGCGATGCAGACGGACGTACCCGGGCAGGTCGCCGGTCTGCCGGACGCCCTGCACGACGTCGGTGTCCGGTACTTGGCCGTCGCCCACAACTGGGCCGGCCGCTCCATGCCGCACCAGAACGGTGCGCTCGACCTGCCGCGCCTGTTCCGGTGGCGGACGCCGGCGGGCAACGCGGTCCTCGTCTGGATGACCGACAGCCCGCACGGCCTCGCCTACATGGAGGGACCGATGGTCGGGCTGACCGAGTCGTACGAGGTCGCCGAGACGTACCTCCCCGCCTACCTGACCGCACTGGCCACCCGCGGCTACCCCTTCCCGCCCGGGGTGTTCGGCGCGCACGGCGAGACCGCCGAAGGGCGTCCGGGCTACCCGTGGGGCGTCCTGCACCTGCGCACGCAGGGGTTCATGGGCGACAACGGCCCCGCACGCCTGCACCTGTCCGAGGTGGTCCGCCGCTGGAACGACACGTGGTCGTCCCCACGGCTGCGGGTCTCGACGAACGAGGACTTCTTCGCGGAGGCAGAGGCCGAGCACGGCGACGAGCTGGTCACGGTCGAGGGCGACTGGGGCGACTGGTGGGTCGAGGGCGTCGGATCGGCGGCGGTCCCGCTGGCCCTCAGCCGTGACGCCCAGGCACGGGTGAGCGACGCCCGTTCGTTCTCGCAGGCCGCCGCGTGGCTCGGCGGGCAGGCCGTCCCCGGCGAACGCGAGGAGTCGGACCGGACCTGGGACGCCATCTCGATGTTCAACGAGCACACCTGGGGTGCGAGCAACTCGTGGACCCACGGTGACGAGGGCTACGACTCCGGCGAGCGCCAGTGGCAGTGGAAGGTCGGCCAGGCGATCACGGCGCACCAACGCGGTCGGGACCTGGAGGAACACGCACTCGTCTACCTCGCCGACGCCGTCGCACCGGCCCCGGAGGCGCTGACGTCGATCGTCGCCGCGAACGCCTCCGGAGCATCACGGACCGGCGCCCTGCGGTTCCTGCTCAAGGAGTCGACCGTGCCCCTCGACGCGCACGTCGTGGTGCGGGACGGGCGGACCGGCCGCGACCTGCCGACGGTGGTCGAGGACCAGTCGAACGCGTTGCACCGCGAGTCCGGGCGGTGGATCACCACCCAGCTGACGGACGTCCCGGCGTACGGGTTCGTGCGGGTGGACGTCCTCCCCGCCGCCGTCGCAGCCGAGCCACCACGTGTGCACGACGCGCTGACGACCCCCGCCCGGGAGCTCTTCTCGATGGAGAACGACCACCTCCGGGTGCGCGTCGACCCGACCACCTCGACGATCGCGTCACTCGTCGAGCTCGCGACCGGTCGTGAGCTCGTCGACCAGGACGCACCGGCCGGCTTCAACGGCTACGTGTACGACCAGTACGGGTCCTCCGGCGCCGGCGTGAACCACCTGTCCAACAAGCTGTGGAGCTCCGACCGGCTCGAGTTGCTCGCATCCCGCACCACCGGTGGTCCCGCGGTCCTCGTCGAACGTGTCACCGACGCGGTCGAGGAACGCCTGGCGTACCGCTTCGCCGCAGCCGGAGTCGACGCCGTGACCGTGACCCTCCGACTCCGGCACGGCGAACCGCGCCTGCGCATCGAGAACCGCCTCGAGAAGCCGGTGACCCGGACCAAGGAGAGTGCGTTCTTCGCCTTCCCCTTCCGGGCGGCGGACCCCGTCGTGCGGTACGAGGTCTCGGGCGGGGTCACCGGTGACGGCCTCCCGCACGTCCCGGGTGCCCCGCAGCACATGCGAGCCATCCGCAACTGGGTCAGCGTGCAGGACGGCGACGACGCGGTCGTCTGGGTCACGAAGGACGCCCCGCTCGTGCACCCGGGCACCATCGCCCTGCCGTACGCGCCGTTCCCTGCGAGCACGAGCCCGAAGCGGTCGGCGACGGTCTACTCCTGGCTGCACAACAACGTGTGGGACACCAACTTCCCCATCGAACAGGGCTTCAGCGCGACGTTCGAGTACGCGGTGGGGGTCCGTTCCGACCCGACCCAGTCCGTCGAAGCGGTCGCGGTCCGCACCACGGCCGACCTCGTCCACCCGATGGCGTCGGTCCCCGCTTCGGGCGTGCACGTCCGACCGCGGGCGGACGCGGAACTCCTCACGTTGAACGACGAACGGGTCCGCTTGCTGTCCGTCGTCGCCGGAGACGGGCCGCGGCAGTCGATCGTCCGACTGCAGTCCATGTCCGACCAGGCGGTACCGCTCACGATCGGGGTGGGAACCGCGCTCGTGACCGCGACGCGGAGCACCTTCCTCGGCGACCACGCCGAAGGGACGGCCGGAGGAACAGACGCGGGGACGGGCACGGGACCGGTCGAGCTCGAGGGCGGCCGCATCCGGCTCACCCTCCGACCGTTCGAGTCGGCCGCGGTCCTGGTCACCCGCGCTGCGGACGAACCCACGACGCGGTCCGCTGCGGACAGCTGACCGGTGCCGCACCCGCGCGGTCGACGAATCCGGTCCGGTGACACCCGGCCGCGAGGACCGGATTCGTCAACCGCCGAGCGGAACGTCCGTTCCCGGCGACTCCAAGGACCCCGACGACGCCACAGGCCCCGACGACGCCACAGGCTCCGACGACGCAACGGGCTCCAGCGGCTCCGCGGCCCCCGGCACGACGAGTCGCCACAGTCCGCGTCGCTCCTCGGTCAGGTACAGCCGGTACCGACCGTTCCGGGCGAGGACGTCGCCCTCCAGGTACTCGACCGGCTGCCCGTTCGTCGTGCACTGGTCCGACGGTGAGAACACGTCGAGGGCTCGCGACGGGGCCCTCCCCTTGACCTCGTCCGTCACGGTCGCCGTGAGGAGCCGGTACGAACCGTCCACCGCGACGGTCCGACCCGTGGCACGGACGTCGGCGTCCACCACCAGGACGGCCGCGTCGAGCCGGTCCTCGGAGGTCTCCAACGCGATGGGGTCCCGACACGAGCCGCTCTGCAGCGCGCACCCCGTCACGCCGCCGCTCACCGCCACGACGAGGGCGATCACCGCCGCCGCCCGGCCGTTCCCCCTGGTCATGCGCTCATCCTGCACCGCATTGCGGTGCGGGTTGCCGCACACCGCACACCCAGGCGTTCCGCAGGCAAACAGCGCGGTGCCAGCATGAGCCGTCCGCCGCCCGACGCGTCCGGACAGAGGGGAAGCAACCATGCACAAGCTCTTCTTCGTCGCCGCCACCGCGGCGACGCTCGTCCTCGGGGCAGCAGCTCCGGCGACGGCCGCGCCCGTGTCCGCGGCCAGCACGACGTCGGTGCCGAGCGCACCCGTCTCGGTGAAGGTGTCGGGCTCCGCGGACGCAGCCACCGTCACCTGGTCCGCTCCGCGCCGCAGTGCCGCGATCACGGGGTGGACCGTCGCGATGACGCCGTCCGAGCAGCAGCCTGACAAGGGCGTCGACAAGCTGCCGGCATCGGCGCGGTCCGACCGGTACGGCTCCCTCACGCCCGGGGTCACGTACACGTTCTCCGTCCGTGCCACGAACAACCGTGGTCGCGGGCCCGCCGTCGCCGTCACGTACACCCGGCCGGCCACCACCCCGACCACGCCGACGAGCACCGCGCTCTACGGCCTCGACACCGCGGGCAACGTCGTCCGTTTCCCGACCGACGGCTCCTCGACGAAGGTCACGGTCGCACCGAACGGCGCCGGGTACACCGCGGACCACGCCGGCGACGTCTTCGTCCCCTCGGCCGACCGGACGAGCATCGTGGAGTACCCGCGTGACGGCTCGGCCGCCCGCACGGTCGCCTCCGGCTTGCACCTGACCCCCGACCTGCGCATCGACGACGCCGGCGACCTCTTCTGGGCCGACGCGGCGACCGGTGCGGTCACGCGACTCCCTGCTGCCGGTGGCACTGCCGCCGTCGTGCCGGGTCTGAGCGCACCGAGCGACCTCTTCGCGGTCTCCTCGCGCGGCGCGGTCGCCACCTTCCGCCACGCGTCAGCGGGCGACGTCCTCACCGTCCGGACCGCCGCCGGCGCGGTGAGCACCCGCACGCTCACCGGCTCGGGTCCGTTCCCGTCCGGCCGTGCCGACGCGATCGCGCTCGAGGCCGACGACGACGTCTACATCCACTCGTGGACGGTCGGCGCCTCCGGGTACAACACCTGGTACCTGCTGCCCCTCGGCGTGACCGACCCGACCAAGCTGTCGGACCGCACGGCGTTCGAGATCGGCGCGCTGAGCGGAGACGGCTTCGTCCTCGTCGAGTCGAAGCAGTGGTGCGCAGCCCCGGCCGAGTTCCCGACGCCGTGCGCCATCGACCGGTCCTTCTCCAACGAGCTCGTCCGCGCCGGCACCACCACGACGGACCACGCCGTGACCGGCATCACCGCCGTGGACCGTGCTCCGGTCTTCGGCGCGACCGACAGCGAGGGCGACCTGTTCGCGGTCATCCCGTCGGGTCCGACGCCGGGTCTGTGGCGCGTCCCCGCCGGTGGCGGTGCAGCACAGTCGATCTCGACCAGCCAGTTCACCCGCCTGCAGACGGCCTGATCGACGCGCGCACGCGAACGCCCCGCCCTCGTCCGCGAGCGGGGCGTTCTGCGCGTTCACCGTCCCAGCAACGCACCGACGGCATCGACGACGACCTGTCGCCGCCGCTGGGGAGTGACAGCACGCACGAGCGCGTCGTACTCCGCCGAGGTCGAGCTCCAGAACACCGCCAGGTGCACCACGAGTCCGAGCAGCACCGCGGGCCGGTACGACCGCGGCACGACCCCGGCGCGCTGCGCGTGCTCCACCGCCGCGACGAGCTCGGCGCTCCGCTCGCTGATCGTCGGCAGCGGTGACGCCTCCGCACGCTCGAGCCGGTGCCAGGTCAGCAGCCGGGGCAACCACGGGCGGGCGACCGCGACGTCGTGCAGGCGTCCGGCCCACTCGGCCAGGTCGCCGACGTCGAGCGGCACCTCGGCCAGGGTCGTGTCCACCGTCTGCGCGACGAGGGCGTCGAACAGGCCTTCCTTGCTGCCGAAGTAGTGGAAGACCTGTGCCTTGTTGCTCCCCGCCGCGGCGCCGATGCGCTCGATGCGGGCGTTGACCAGGCCGACGGCGGCGAACTCGTCGCGTGCCGCGAGCAGGAGTCGGCCGCGCACGGCGTCGGCGGCGGGCGGCGTGAAGGTGGCCATGCCACCACGGTACCGAGCGGGCAGGACCGGCGGCGGCAGGCGCGGTGGTCGCGACCACAGGACGGACTGGAGGTCCGGTGCCAGCTGGCACCGGACCTCC
>NZ_MJGI01000009.1:28941-54992 GCF_001864835.1 Curtobacterium sp. MCBA15_001
CACCGGACCTCCAGTCCGTCGATCTGTCCCTCAGGACAGCAGGATCACTCGGTCGTGGAGACCCAGTCGATCATCAGGGTGCCGGAGTCGCCCCAGTTGCCGGTCTGGAACATGAAGCGGTGCGGCGTGGTGGGCACGTCGTGCGTCACGGTCTGCAGGACCTTGCCGTCGACGCTGTACGTGACGGACTTCCCGGGGACCCAGTTCACCGTGTAGGTGTGCCAGTCGCGCCACGACACGTTCGTGCCGATCTGCTCGCGGTCGGCACCGCGGCCGGGGACCATCGAGTGCTGGAAGCCGGACGGGCTCTCCTCGAAGTTGCCCTCGGGGAAGTCGATCTCGCCGTCGGACCAGTTGTTCGAGGACGGCCACAGCATGAAGGCTGCGCCGTTGCCGTCGCCACCGACGGCCTTGGCGCGGACCGAGAACGTCCCGCCGACGTGACCCCACGCACCGGCGAAGCTGCCGAACGTGCCAGCCGTGCCGGCGCCGCCGAGCGCGACGTTCATCACGCCGTTCGAGACCGAGACGGTCTTGCTCGGGGCGTAGATGCCGGACGTGCCGTCGGGGTAGGGCTGCCACGCCTGGTCGTACAGCGAGGCGACCTGGCCGAGCAGGGCCGGGGCGTTGAAGTCCTCGACGAACGAGGAGCCGGACGGTGCGGCGGTCAGGTCGGCCTGCGCGGTGTCGTCCGTGGGGTCGTCACTCGGCGTGGGGTCCGGGGTCGGGGTGGGTGCCGGGCGGGAGTGGTGCCAGCCACCCCACCAGGGGGCGGCGTTCGCTGCGGTGGGCACACCGATCAGCAGGAGGCTCGCGGCTGCGACCGCGGTGAGCTTGATGCGGCGGTTCATCGGGCGTTCCGTTCAGTGGGGGTCATGGGGACGTCTGAGCGCATGGACGTGCGCGTGCTTCGAGTGGAGATGTCGGGCTCCTCAGGGGGCTCGGGCGCGGGAAGCGACTGGAAGGGGACGCGTCAGGGCGGCGGGATGCCGATGGGGTTTCGGTGACGTGTCCCCCAGACATGATGCCTCATGTGTGCCCTGTTTGGGGGACGCAGCACAAATCGGCAGGTGAACAGCCGTCGGCGGGAACGTTCCCCCGGCGCTGGTGCCCGGCCGCTCGGCGGTCCAGTTCACGCACGGCCGGTCATGCACATTACGCACACCTGGACATCGATCTCCGGCCCGGGTCGTACCGTCGATCGTGCTACTCCGCGGACCCTAGCCGTGGATGCCCGACCCCTGTACCGGGTGGACCTCGTCTGACTCACGTCGACCCGACGGCGTCGTAGCGCAGGGGCGTCCGCGCCGGGCCCGAACCCGCCGCGAACGCCCCTGCACCCTCCGCGCGCGTAGGGTCGCACCGTGCAGACCGAGCCGCGCAACTGGTTCCTCGCCCGCGACGAACGCGGGAACACCGCGACGGGCGTCCATGCCGGCGGGGACGACGGCCCGGCCTGGTCCGAGGGGAACGCCGTCCGTCCGCTCGTGCACGGCGCGCCGTACTTCGAGCGCATCCACGCCGAGCTCACCGCGCTGACGGCCGGCGACCGCGTGTGGTTCACCGACTGGCGCGGTGACCCGGACGAGCGGCTGCTGCCCGACGGCCCCACGATCGGCGACCTGCTGGCCGACTGCGCGCGCGCCGGCGTCGAGGTCCGCGGCCTGATCTGGCGCTCACACGGTGAACGGGTCTCGGCGTCGATCAGCGCACGGTCGAACGAACTGCTCGGGCGGAAGATCAACGACGCCGGCGGCGAGGTCCTGCTCGACCAGCGCGTGCGCGTGTTCGGCTCGCACCACCAGAAGTTCTTCGTGATCCAGCACCGCGACGACCCCGCCCGCGACGTGGCGTTCGTCGGCGGCATCGACCTGTGCCACAGCCGCCGTGACGACGCCGAGCACCACGGCGACCCGCAACCCGTCTCCATCGACCCCCGGTACGGTGACCACCCCGCCTGGCACGACGCGTCGATGGAGCTCCGCGGGCCGGTGGTGGCCGACGTGCTCGAGGTCTTCGCCGAGCGGTGGGACGACCCGCACCCCCTCGACCGCAGCCTGCCCTACCGCATGCTCCTGCAGCGCCTCACCCACATGCCGCGTCACCCCGAACCGCTGCCCGAACGCACTCCCGCGCCGCCGCCGGCCGGCCAGCACGCCGTGCAGCTCCTCCGCACGTACGGGGTCAAGCGCCCGCCGTTCCCGTTCGCACCGCACGGGGAGCGCAGCATCGCCCGCGCGTACGGCAAGGCGTTCCGCCAGGCACGGTCGCTGATCTCGATCGAGGACCAGTACCTCTGGTCGACCGAGGTCGCGACCGGCATCGCCGAGGCCCTCGACCGGAACCCCGACCTCCGCGTCATCGTGCTCGTGCCCCGGTACCCGAACTCGGACGGACCGCTGGGTGGCCCGCCCGCTCGCCTGGGCCAGATCGACGCCATCCGCACACTCCGCCGGACGGCCGGGGACCGCGTGGGCGTCTTCGACCTCGAGCACGAGGACGGTCGGCCCATCTACATCCACGCCAAGGTCTGCGTCGTCGACGACACGTGGTTCACCATCGGGTCGGACAACTTCAACCGGCGCTCGTGGACGTCCGACAGTGAGCTCACCTGCGCGGTCGTCGACCGGTCCGACGGCGACGGATCGCTCGCGAGGGACCTGCGGCTGCAGTTGTGGGCCGAGCACCTGGCGACCACGCCGGACGACCCGCGACTGCTCGGGTCCGGTGCGGAGCTGCTGGCGCTCTGGCGAGCCTCCGCTCGCGCGCTCGACGACTGGCACGAGGACGGGAGGCCCGGTGCACGTCCGCCGGGACGGGTCCGGGCCCACACGCCGGAACCGGTCTCGGCCCTGCAGCGGCTCTGGGCGCGCCCGGCAGCACGGCTCGCGGTCGACCCCGACGGTCGACCGCGACGACTCCGCGGCACGACGGCGTTCTGACCCGGAGTCGGATCATCGTCGGAGCGTCTCGCGCGGGTACTCGCCGAAGCGTGCCGCGTAGGCCGCTGAGAACCGGCCGAGGTGCGCGAAGCCCCACCTGCGGGCGACGTCGGCCACGAGCACGTCGTCATGGCGGGCCGCCGCGAGCTCCTCGTGTGCTCCGTCCAGGCGGACCTCGCGCACGAACGTCGTCGCGCAGACCCGGAAGTCCCGCTGGAAGACGTCCTGCAGTGTCCGCACGCTGACGTCCACGGCCCGGGCGATGTCCGCCACGGCGAGCGGCTCCTGCGCGTGCTCGCGGATGTACTCCACCGCTGCCCGCAGACGGCGGCCGTTGCGGTCCCCACACCCCGGCGAGACCGACTCGGCCTGCAGCGGGTACAGCTCGAGCAGGGCCCGCGCGACGTCGCGCTTTGCCTCGGACCAGGCGAGCGATGCCGGCCCGTCCTGACGCAGGCTGCGGACGGATCCGGCGACGGCCGAGCGCCAGCGGTGGACGGCTGCGGACGTCGGGACGGCGGACCGGTCGAACGACAGCGGCCCGCTGAGGATGTACCGGGCGGAGGCGACGTCGCGCACCAGGTCGTCCGACACGTGCACCAGCCGCTGGTCCCAGTCCTCGTACTCCATCTCGAACCGGCGCTCGATCGGGTACATCACCGGGATGCCCGGTCGCATCCGGACCTCGTCGCCACCGACGTCGACGCGTGCACGACCACGCTCGAGCCACTGCACGACGATCTCGCCCTCGACCGCGACGTCGCCGCGGAGGTACCCGTGCATCTGGGATCGTCGGATGCTCAGCTGGTCGTCCCCGACTCCGACGTAGCGGACCAGTACCGGTCGTCGATGGCGCGGGAGTACCACGCGTTGCCGGCGTACATCCCGGCGAGGGAACGGATGGCGTCGTCGGTGTCCCGACCGGCGACCGCGATCAGGGGTCGGAGTGGGCGTGGCGCCGGACCGTCCTCGGTCGCGAGCACGCCCGAGGGGGCGGTGTCCGGTGGACTGGTGGACATGGTGACTCGCTCTCCGGTGCGGAGTCGACCGCCGCGACGGTGGTCGGCTGCACTCAGTTCTGGCCGAGGCCGGTGACGAGGTTGATGGCGACCGCGATCAGCACGGTGCCGAAGAAGTAGGACAGGAGCGCGTGTGCCAGGGCCTTCCGCCGCGTCGCGGTGGTGACGGGTTCGACCTCGGGCGCCGCGTAGGACATGCCGACGGTGAACGCGAAGTAGGCGAAGTCGCTGTAGGTCGGGCGCGACTCCTGCTTGACGTCGAACCCGCCCTCGCCGTGGTCGACGAAGTACATCCGGGCGTACTTCATGGCGTAGACGGTGTTGACGAGCGCCCAGGCGACGATCGTGCCGAGGACCCCGAGCACGACGGACGCGACGGCCACCGGGTCACCGGGGTCACGGGCCTCACCCAGGGCGACGACCACGGCGACGATGCTCGCCAGGCAGGCCAGGACGATCACGTCGTCGGTGAGTCGCGAACCGGACTCCTCGCGCGCCAGCCGTTCGGTGCCGGCCGGGTCCTGGCGCCAGCACGTCCGCCAGACGTGTCCCAACGCCAGCAGCCCCGCGGTGCACCATCCCGCCAGCGGACCGAGGGACGGCGCCCCCGCCATCACGCACAGGACCCCGACCAGCACGCCGAGCCCCGCGTGCAGCAGGGCCCGGCGTGCCGACAGGACGCGGTCGTTCATGCCATCCGCCGTTCCGGGACCGGATCAGGCAGGCGCCGGCGCGGCGTCGGGGTGCAGGACGACCTTCGTCCACCCGGGGTCACGAGCGTCGAAGTGCTCGTACGCCTCGGGCGCCTGTTCGAGCGGCAGCTCGTGGCTGACGATCCACGACGGGGTGGCACGGCCACCGGCGATGAGGTCCCGCAGCCGTCGGTTGTACCGCTTCACGGGGCACTGTCCGCTCCCGAGGGACTGCCCGCGGAACCAGAACTCGCCGAAGTCGAACGGGACGACGCCCTGCTTCGCGAGTTCCCCCGGACCGCCCGGGTCCTGGGGCACGTAGACGCCGACGACCCCGATGGACCCGGTGAAGCGCACCGAGCGGACCAGCCGGTTCAGCGTCGACTCGGGGTGCTCCTCGCCGTCCGGGTCGTGTGCCTGGTACCCGACGCACTCGCAGCCGTTGTCGGCCCCGAGCCCCATCGTCAGCTCGTTGACGGCCTCGACGGGGTCGACCGCGGAGTCGTCGATCGGGATCGCCCCGATCTCCTCGGCCTTCGCGAGCCGGTCGGGGTGCCGGTCGACGACCATGACCTTGCTCGCGCCCTTGAGCAGGGCCGAGTACGCCGCCATGCAGCCGACCGGTCCGGCGCCGTAGACGACGGTCTGGTCACCCGGTCCGACGTGCGCCAACTCGGTGGCGTGGTACCCGGTCGGGAAGATGTCCGCCAGCATGACGTAGTCCGTCTGCTTCTCCGCGGCGTCCTCGCCGAGTCGCAGGCAGTTGAAGTCCGCCCACGGCACGCGGAGCAGCTCAGCCTGACCACCTGCCCACGGACCCATGTCGGCGAACCCGTAGGCGGCGCCGGCCCACGCCCGCTCGGGCTGCGCGGTCAGGCAGTAGTTCGTCAGACCGCGCTCACAGTTCTTGCAGTGACCACAGGCGACGTTGAACGGCAGGACCACCCAGTCCCCGACGTGCGTCGCGTCGACGCCGTCACCGACCTCGACGACCTGCCCCAGGTTCTCGTGACCGAACCAGCGTCCGGTCTCGAAGTCCGTCCGTCCCTCGTACATGTGCAGGTCGGACCCGCAGATGTTCGTCGTCGTCACACGGACGAGGGCGTCCGTCGGTCGTTCGATGCGGGCGTCCGGGACGTCCTTGACACTGACCCTGCGCGGGCCGTCGTACACCACTGCTCTCATGGTCGTTCCTCCGTCGGTCGTTCGATGCTCAACCTCGGTCTCGTGCCCAGCGGGGTCACGAGCCGGGGCGGAAGACGGCGCGGACGCAGCCGTCCTCCTTGTTCTTGAACATCTCGTAGCCATGCGGTCCCTGGTCGAGCGGGAGCACGTGCGTGGCGAGGTGTTCGGTGCTGATCTCGCCCGCGGCGATGCGGTCGAGGATCATCGGGATGTACCGGTGTCCGTGCTGCTGGGCGCCGCGGACGGTGAGGCCCTTGTTCATGAGGGCGCCGAGCGGGAACTTGTCCACGAGTCCGCCGAACACCCCGAGCGTGAAGAGGCTCCCGCCCTTGCGGCAGGCGTACACGGCCTCGCGCAGCGCCGTCGGCCGGTCCGTCTGCAGCCGGAGCTGCTGCTTGACCTGGTCGTACAGGTACTGCGCTCCGGACCCGTGCGCCTCCATCCCGACGGCTTCGATGCAGACGTCGGGACCGCGGCCACCGGTGCGCTCCTTCAGCTCCACCAGCACGTTCTCAGTGGTCGAGTCGAGGGACTCCGCGCCGATGTGCTCGCGGACCTGCCGCAGCCGCTCGGGCAGGCTGTCGATCACGATCACCTGTTCGGCGCCCAGCAGCATCGCGGCGCGCGCGGCCATCTGCCCGACACCGCCCGCGCCCCACACGGCGACGGTGTCCCCGGGCTCGATGCCGGCCATGTCCGCGCCGGTCCACCCCGTGGGCGCCGCGTCGGACGCGAACAGCGCCGCCGTGTCCGACACCCCGTCGGGCACCGGGAAGGCGCCCTGGTCGGCGTAGGGCACGCGGACGTACTCGGCATGACTGCCCGCGAACCCGCCGAGTGCGTGGCTGTACGCGAAGCACCCGCCGATCGGCGAACCCCACATGGTCTCGGTCAGGCCCGGGTTCGGGTTCCCGTTGTCGCAGAGCGAGGTCAGTCCCCGCTTGCAGTACCAGCACCGTCCGCAGGCGATGAACGAGCAGACGACCACGCGCTCGCCCACGTGACGCTCACGCACCGCCGACCCGACCGCGACGACCTCGCCCATGAACTCGTGTCCCAGGACGTCGCCGGCGCGCATCGTCGGGACGTACCCGCCGAGCAGGTGCAGGTCGGATCCGCAGGTCGTGCTGAGGTGCACCTGCAGGATCACGTCGTGGTCGTTGAGGATGGTCGGGTCGTCGACCGTCTCCACCGAGGTCTCGTTGACCCCGGTCCAGCAGAGCGCCTTCACAGCACACCCCACTCGTTGCTCCGAGCGGTCGCAGCGTCGACGAGCGCTCCGGTCGGCGTCGCAGACCGGCGGCCGTGCGGCGTCGGGTCGACCCGCAGGACCTCGCCGACCTCGATCAGCTGCTTCGCCTCGCGCAGCGCTGCACGGAGCCGACCGCGACGGGCGGTTTCCTGGTCGCGTGTACCGGTCGCGCCGGCCGTGTGTGCACCGTCGGGACGGAACCGTGCACGGAGTTCGGTGCCCTTGTCGCCGGGCGCGAGCCGGGCCTCCAGTTCGACCCCGCCGCCCAGGCGAGCGATGGGAGCCGGGACGCGGCCACCGGGCAGCACGTCGTCCGGAGCGCCGAGGACGGTGACGGCGAGCCACCCGGCACGGGGCGTCCCGCCGAGCCCGTGCCCGGACGGAGACCGGGTTCGACGGCGGACGAGCACGACGGTCGTGGCGGTGGCGGCGAGTGCCGCCGCGACCGCCAGGCGCCGCACCATCAGGACGCTCCGCGCTCGCGAGGGCGCGTCGCTGCGGGTCGGTCCGGACCGGGGTGGATGTCGATGTGCATGGCGGCCTCCCTGAAGGCTTCGATGCGGTCAGCGGGCCGGGACCGGCCCGTACGCCGAGTGTGCGCCGGCCCCGTCGGCGGATCACGCACTTGTCCACGATGCGATGGTGTCGCCCGGCGCAGACGAGCCCGAGCGCGCGCCGGCGGTGCCGCGACACGGCTCCCGTCACGGTTGACTGGACGCATGGCGAACGCGTTGGTCCTCGGGGGCACCGGCTGGCTCGGCCAGCACCTGGTCAGAGCACTCCTGGACGACGGCCACACCGTGTCGTGCCTCGCGCGCGGGACGTCCGGCTCGATCCCCGACGGAGCCCGGCTGGTCCGAGCCGATCGACGAGCGGCAGGTGCGTACGACGACGTGCGCGGCCGCTGGGACCTCGTCGTCGAGCTCTCGTCCGATCCAGCCCTCGTGGCGGGCGCGCTCGATGCCCTCGCCGACGACGTCGCACACTGGACGTTCGTCTCGACGGTGTCGGTCTACGCCGAGGACGACCAGCCGGACGCGGACGAGTCGGCCGCGCTGGTCGAGCCCGCTGACCTGTCGCAGTACGCCGACGCCAAGGTCGCGGCGGAGCAGGCGAGTGTCGCACGGCTCGGCGACCGGCTCCTCGTCGTCCGCCCCGGACTCATCGTCGGTCCCGGTGACCCGAGCGACCGGTTCGGGTACTGGCCGGCGCGGCTCGACCAGTCCGGCCCGGCGCTCGTCCCGACGACGGCCGACCGCTTCGCCCAGGTGATCGACGTCCGCGACCTCGCTTGGTGGATCGCCCGCACGCGGACCGCGGGGACCGTGAACGCCGTCGGCGATCCCGTCCCACTGGCCGAGGTGTTCCGCACCGACGCCGCTGCCACCGGGTTCGACGGCGAGGTGGTCGCGCTGGAGGACGACGTGCTCCTCGCCCACGGCGTGCAGTACTGGGCCGGTCCCAGGTCGTTGCCCCTCTGGCTGCCGCACGCTGCGTCCGGCTTCGCGCGGCGGTCGAACCGAGCGTTCCGCGAGCTCGGCGGCACGACCCGTCCGCTGGCTGCGACCGTCGAGGACGTCCTGGTGGACGAGCGCGCGCGCGGCGTCACCCGAGCACGCCGATCCGGGCTGAGCCGACACGACGAGGCCGCCGTCCTGACCAGCAGGTGAGCCGGAGCGTCGGATCTCGTCGGTGACGGATCCGGTCGTCACCGCACGACGTCCGTGCACCGGATTCGTCATCCCCCAGCACGATGTCGTCCACGCGGGCGCGGGGTTGTTGCGCGGGCCGGCGACATCGCCGCGTCCGCGCCGCAACCGCGCACGTTTCCGCCAGAAAGTGAGCGAATTGCGTCGCGCGCGGCTCATTAGGATTCCGTCAGGACCCGCCACCGGGCCGGGTCCTCCTGCTTCCGCAGCAGCCCAACGACGGGAGGTTCGACATGTCGCAGTTCGTCCACGCCCACACGCAGGACGCCATCGTCGGTGAACCCGAGGTCGTCGAGGACCGCGCGACCGAGCAGGACCGCGCGACCGAGCAGGTCGCCACGCATCCCGCGTGGCTGCGCCTGAAGGACGCCGTCGTGGCGTTCCGTGCGCTGCAGGCGCAGGACGGCTCGGTACCGGACCAGGCGGACCACCGTGCGGCCGCGGAGCACGTCGCCACGATCCTCCCGGCCGTCGCCGAACTGGCACCGCTGTTCCCGCACGATGCCGCGTACCTGGACGCGCTCCAGCGCGACCTCGAACGCTGGCGCGACGCCGGGTTCACCACGCCGGACTTCCTCGACGCACTCAACGCCTTCCAGCCGCAGCAGCACCGCATCGACGGCCTGGGGCACCTGGTCGTCTTCCCGATGTACACGCAGAACGGCAGCTCGAGTCGGCTGCTCGAAGCGGTCCTGGTGGAGACGATCTGGCCCGAGTTCATCGCCGAGCTCGAAGCCGGCGAGTACGGCAACCAGCTGTTCGTGGCGCTGCGGTTCGTCGACTTCACCCCGGGCTACGACACGAACTCGGCGGTGCTGTTCCCCGAGACGGTGGCGATGCGCGAGATCCCGGCGTTCACGTGGGGCGCGATCTTCCAGGACCGCGAGGCCGCCCGCTACCGCACGGTGGTGCGCGCGGCTGCGGCGATCACGAAGCTCGACCTGCCCGAGGACGCTGCCGCGATGCTCGACGACCAGGCCCTGACCGAGCGCGTGTTCGTGATGTGGGACCTCATCCATGACCGCTCGCACATGCGCGGGGACCTGCCGTTCGACCCCTTCATGATCAAGCAGCGAATGCCGTTCTTCCTCTACTCGCTCGAGGAACTGCGCTGCGACCTGACGGCCTTCCGCGAGAGCGTGCGGCTCCAGCGGACGCTGTCGGCGCTGCCCGACGAGGACCTCTCCGAGGCGCAGCGGGACATCCGCGACCACGCCCGTCTGGTGCAGTACGCGGTCATCTTCGACCGGGTGTTCCGCTTCGCGATCACGGGCAGCCGCGTCCGCAACTACGACGGGCTCGGCGGCCAGCTGCTGTTCGCGTGGCTGCACCAGCACGGCGTCCTGCACTGGACGGACACGCAGCTCACGATCGACTGGGACGCGGTCCCGGACGTCGTGATCGCGCTCAGCGACCAGATCAACGAGCTGTACTGGCGGTCGATCGACCGGCCGAAGACGGCGCACTGGCTCGCCGCGCACGCGATGGTGAGCCGGACCCTCACGCCGCACCCGGCCTCCCGGTGGGCGGCCGGCCTGCCGGCCGAGACGCTCGCCGGCGCGCCGAAGGGCTACACGGACGCGGTGCTGGACGACGAGTTCCCGCTGTCGATGTTCTACGAGGCGCTCAACAAGAAGATGGCCGCGGTGATCGCGTCCACGGAGGGGATCACCGGCAGCTCGTCCGTCGAGCCCATCGTGAGCGAAGCAGCGTGACGGAAGCGCAACCGGCGGCTGGGTCCCTGGCCGCCGGTCCGCTGGCCGGTCACGTGGTGGTGGTCGCGGGTGCGACCAGCACCAGCGGCGAGGCCGTCTGCCGCGCCCTGGTCACCGCCGGCGCGTCGGTGGTCGCGGTCGGGACCCGCGCACCCGCCCTGGAGGCCCTGCGCACCGCCGTCCCGGGCGTCACCACGCGCACGTGCGACCTGGCGGACCGCGGTGCGGTCGACACGTTGGCGCGCGACGTGCACGCCGACGCCGGCCGCATCGACGGTCTCGTCCACCTGGTCGGCGGCTGGCGCGGCGGGGGCGGCCTCGCCGGGCAGTCCGACGAAGACTGGGACTTCTTCGACCGGGCGTTCCGGACGCTGCGCAACACCACACGGACGTTCGAGACTGACCTCGTCGCGTCGACTGCCGGTCGGATGGCGTTCGTGTCCTCGACCGCGGTGGACTCCCCCACGGCCGGTGGCGCGAACTACGCCGCTGCCAAGGCCGCCGCGCAGACGTGGGTCCGTGCCGTGGCGCAGGGCCTCCGGAAGCAGGCGCCCGACACCGCCGCAGCGACCGTGTTCGTCGTGGGGTCGCTCGCCGGGCTCGAGGACCGCCTCGGCGACGCGGTCGTCCGGCTCTGGTCCGCCGACCCCGCCGACGTCAACGGCGCGCTCCTCCCCCTCGACCCCTCCCTAGGATGACCACGTGACCCTCCAACTCCACGACCTGGACCTGCGGGGCTTCGCCTCCGACAACTACGCCGGGGTGCACCCCGAGATCCTCGACGCGATCGCCGCCGCCAACCAGGGCCACCAGATCGCGTACGGCGAGGACGTCTACACGGCGCGGCTCAACGAGGTCGTCCGGCAGCACTTCGGCGACCAGGCCGAGGCCTTCCCGGTGTTCAACGGCACCGGCGCGAACGTCGTCGGCCTGCAGTCGATGCTGCCGCGCTGGGGGGCCGTCGTGTGCACCTCGACCGCGCACATCCACACCGACGAGGGCGGCGCCCCCGAGCGTGTCGCCGGCATCAAGCTGCTGACGGTCGACGCCCCCGACGGCAAGCTCACGCCGGACCTCATCGACCAACAGGCGTGGGGTTGGGGTGACGAGCACCGCCCGCAGCCGCTCGTCGTGTCGATCACCCAGACCACCGAGCTCGGAACCGCCTACTCGGTCGACGAGGTCCGCGCGATCGCCGACCACATCCACCCGCTCGGCATGACCCTGCACATGGACGGCGCCCGGATCTCGAACGCCGCCGCCACCCTCGGCGTCCCCCTGCGTGACTTCACGACCGACGCCGGTGTGGACGTGCTGAGCTTCGGCGGGACGAAGAACGGGATGCTCTACGGCGAGGCGATCGTCGTGCTGGACCCCGCCGCGTCCGAGGGGCTGCACTACCTCCGCAAGATGAACATGCAGCTCTCGTCGAAGATGCGGTTCGTGTCGGCGCAGCTCATCGCCCTGCTGACGGACGACCTCTACCTGCGGTCCGCTTCGCACGCCAACGCCATGGCGCAGCGACTCCGCGGGGCGCTCGAGGCCGGGATCGCGGACGGCAGCATCCAGGGCGTCGGGTTCAGCCAGGACACCCAGGCGAACGGGGTCTTCGCGACGCTGCCCGCCGGCGTGGCCGATCGGCTGCGCGAGCACTTCCGCTTCTACGACTGGGACGCCGCGCGCAACGAGGTGCGGTGGATGTGCTCGTTCGACACGTCCGAGGCCGACATCGACGCCTTCGTCGCGGCGCTGGCGCGGGAGCTCGTCGCGGTCTGATCCGCAACGTACCCGTGGTTGATCACTCGGACGATGGGGGCTGACCCAGGCCTGCCGAGTTGTCGACGAGCGCTCCGCTGACGTGCTCGCGAACGAACCACGCCGCCGCCGCGGTCGGAGTGGTCGCCTCGAAGATCCCGATCTCATCCTCTTGGGCCGCTCGAGCGGGAAGCACCGCCAGATCTCCGTGTCCCAGACCGAGAATCACCTCGACACCGCGATCTCGGACGGCGCATGCGGCACTATGCAGGGCCACTCGGTCTTCCTCGCTCACGTTCGTGTCGACGCGCTCTTCTCCGTAGAGACCTCCTCCACGATGACAGAGCACGACGTCCGTTGGTGCAAGGAGATTGGTATCTCGGGCAAGGTCGAGAAGCGTTCGTGTGAACGACTGGAGCGGAGCAGTGGTGTCGGTCCACCCGGTCTGCATTCGAGAAACGATCACCCGCCCTTCAGCCTGATCAAGAATCCGGTCGACCTCGCTCCTTGTGACCCCGCGCTTCGTGGTCACGACGAGAACACCGATCGGATCTGCTGCGAGGTCCACGGCACCCCAGTCGTCGGGGTTCCGGTGCGCCCAGTCAGTTGACGCTGACCGCGATCCAACCCGCGCTGCCACGACGCCAGCAACCCGTCCCAAACGACTCGGATCGTTCGACAGCCGGCGCGCCCATTGCTCCGTTGTCGCCGTTGACCACACGATGAGATCGTCCGAGAAATGCGGCTCCCAATTCCTGTCGTTCCCGAGTCGAAAACGAAGCCGACGGAGCACGATTGCTCGTTTAGGGTCGTTGGCGACCTCCTTCGAGTCGAGGAGGCGATGAAGATGCAAGTTAGTGGAGTGTGCTGGCTCGTACTTCCGACCGTGCCAACTGTCGGGCAGCATCACCGCTTCGACCTGGACGATCGGTGCCATCGCGCCGTCCATGACGTTCGTGAGCGCCGACGCGACCATCTCTTCGTGATCCGAGACGGTCTTCATTGCAGCCACCGAGTAGAACCCGAGTCGCACGCTCAGTTTGCCGCGGTTCTTGATGTGATCGGCCTCCGCGGTCAACCGGTGTCCGAGCGGCTCAGCTTCCAGGAGCGCCTCGGCTACCCGACGGTCGAGGGGGCCAACATTGGTGACTGTCAGCCGCATCGCAGCCTCCACGACTGCGCTCGCTATCGAACGATGGTTCTGGACACTGTGACTCGGATCGTGCACGTCGTCCAATCTCCCACACGCGGGGCCCATCGAGCCTCGATTTTTCGGGCCAGTCCACGACTCTGACGGGCCGCACGATCTTGTGTGGTCATGAGCACCTCGACCCAGCGGAATACTCCCCGAGGACCTCGACACCACACTCCTGGCCCGCACGCTGACGGTCGAGATCAACGAGACGCTCCACGACTTCGCGCGTGCGCCACTCGCTGGGTGGTGTCGTCTGCGCGATGCCGTCCGGGGGTTCCGCATGGACCGGATCACCGACCTCGAGATCCTGGACGAGGTCCCCGAGCCCCGCGATCCAGCGGTGTGGGAAGCGGACCTGGCGCGCTGGCCGACGCGCCGTTTGGGCTGACCCGGCACGCCGGACCGGTCACCAGGCGCTGGGCGCGTAGTCCTTCAGGAAGACGCCGAACAGGTCCTCGCCGGCCTCACCCCGGACGATCGGGTCGTAGACCCGGGCAGCGCCGTCGACCAGGTCGAGCGGGGCGTGGAAGCCCTCCTCGGCGAGCCGGACCTTCGTCGCGTGCGGCCGCTCGTCGGTGATCCAGCCGGTGTCGACGCTGGTCATCAGGATGCGGTCGGTCTCGAACACCTCGTGGGCACTCGTCCGCGTGAGCATGTTGACCGCGGCCTTGGCCATGTTCGTGTGCGGGTGGCCCGGGCCCTTGTACGCGCGGCCGAAGACCCCTTCCATGGCGCTGACGTTCACCACGTACGTCCGCCGAGCAGCACTCGCCGCCATCGCTGGTCGGAGTTTCGAGATGAGGATGAACGGTGCGGTGGTGTTCGCCAGCTGGACTTCGAGCATCTCGAGCGGGTCGACCTCGTCCACCCGCTGCGTCCACGAGTTCTCGTCGTGCAGGTCGGGCACCAGACCGCCGGCGTCGATGGCGGTCCCGGCGGCGTGCCGAGCGAGCGAACTCGACCCCGGGGCGAGCGCCTGCTCGGTGAGTTCGTCCGCTCGGGCTGCGGCCGCCGCCAGGATCGGGTGTGCGGAGACCGATCGCTCGAGCGCCTGGGGGTGCTGGTCGTTGGTGTGCCCGAACGTCACCAGCTCCGGCAGCGGTCCGTCCGGCAGCGGTGCGAGCTCGGCATCGACCAGGGGCTGGTACGCGCCGGTCGACCGTCGCACGGTCTGCGTCGCGTTGTTGATCAGGATGTCGAGGGGACCGGCGGCCGCCACGTCCTCGGCGAGACCGATCACCTGGGCGGGGTCGCGCAGGTCGATGCCCACGATCTTGAGCCGCGGCATCCACTCCGCGGCGTCGGGCAGGCTCGCGAACCGGCGCACGGCGTCGCGAGGGAAGCGCGTCGTGATCGTCGTGTGCGCACCATCGCGCAGCAGCCGGAGCGCGATGTACATGCCGATCTTCGCGCGGCCGCCCGTGAGCAGCGCCCGCTTGCCCGTCAGGTCTGTCCGGGCATCGCGCTTGGCGTGGCTCAGCGCCGAGCACCGGGGGCAGAGCTGGTGGTAGAACGCGTCGACCAACGTGTAGTGCTGCTTGCACATGTAGCACGGACGGGACTTCAGCAGCGTGCCCGCCGTGGCGCTCTCGGTCGATGCGCTGATCGGGACGCCCCGGGTCTCGTCGTCGATGCGGTCGGCGGCACCGGTCGCGGTGGCGGCGATCACGCGGCGGTCCGCCTCGGCGATGACCGCCCGCTTCTCGAGCCGGTGCGCCCGCTTGACGGCCTTGAACATCTTCGCCGTCGCCTGCCGCACGCTGATGAAGTCCGGGTGCGTCTCGTCGATCGACGGCAGCTGTTCGAGGACCCGGAGCGCGACACGCAGGTCGTCGGGGTCGATGCCGCTGGGGTCGGAGCGCTCGGAGATCACACGAGATCCTACGGCGGACAGCGCACTGCCCGCGTTCGTCACGCTCACGCCGACGGCGGCTGGTCAGGGCAGGATCGCGTCCACGTACCCGCCGTCGGCACGGAGGGCGCCGCCCGTCGTGGCCGATGCCAGCGGCGACGCCAGGTACGTCACCATGTGCGCGACCTCCTCGGGTTCCAGCAGGCGCTCGACGAGCGACTGGGGACGGTGCTGGCGCATGAACTCGCGCTGCGCGTCGTCCCAGGGCAGCTCGTCCCCGACCATCTCGGCGACGAAGTCCTCGACACCGCCGGTGTGGGTCGGGCCCGCGAGCACCGTGTTGACCGTGACGCCCGACCCCTTCACCGCCTTCGCGAAGCCCCGGGACACCGCCAGCAGCGCGGTCTTCGTCATCCCGTAGTGGATCATCTCCGCCGGCGTCACGACCGCGGAGTCGCTCGCGATCGAGATCACCCGCCCCCACCGGTCCTCGGTCATGCGCGGCAGGTACGCCCGCATCAGCCGGACGGCTGCCAGCACGTTCACCTCGAAGTACCGGCGCCACTCGTCGTCGCTGATCGTGAACGGGTCCTCGCTGCCGAAGATGCCGAGGTTGTTGACCAGGACGTCGACGCGTGGGAAGCGGTCGAGCACGAGTTCGGCGCCGTCCGCCGTGGCCACGTCGGCCGCGACGCCCTGCACGTCGACCCCGGGCACGGCGTCGCGGACCGCGTCCACGGCGCGCGCGACGGTCTCCTCGCTGCGCCCGTTGACGATGACGGCGGCCCCGGCGCGTGCCAGGTCGATCGCGATCGCGAGGCCGATGCCCTGCGTGGAGCCGGTGACGAGTGCGGTGCGGGCGTTCAGATCGAGCGTGGTCATGCCCTGCACGGTAGACGGCTGACGGCCCAGACGCACCGGACGGGAGGCGCGGTGGCAGCTGGCACCGCGCCTCCCGTCAGTCTGGTGAGCGCGCTCACCGCCGGCCGACCGGCATCAGGCGTGCTCGCCTGCCAGACCGACCTCGTGCGCCTCGGCGTGGACGCCGGTGGAGAGCCGCCGAGCGACCACCGCGGCGACGACCGCCACCAGGAAGGGCACGGCGTCGATCGCCGTCGAGAGCGTGGCCGTCACCGAGAACGGCAGCCCGGCCGCGAACACGCTGTTCGACAACGGGAAGACCAGGGCCGACGCGACGACCGGCAGCAGCAGCAACGACCAGGTCCAGCCCGGACGGCGCTGCGCGATGAGCCAGCCCGCGAGCCACACCGCGGCGATCACCCCGAGGACCATCGCGGCGGGCAGCGGAGCAGCGGACGTGCTGGTGATGAGCGTCCACCACAGGGCGGTGACGGCGAGGACCACCACGGCACCGGTCCCGCGACGCCGCAACGACGCCTCGGGCACCAGCATGACGCTCGCCGCCACGGCCAGCCCCGGCACGACCACGACGGCCAACGAGACCAGGAGGAAGGTGGGGACGGTGCTGGCGAACCCGTCGTAGCGCTGGATGAGTCCGAGCCCCACGCCACCCGCCAGGAAGGACGCGACGGCCAGGGCGATGAGCACCGGGATCGTCGGGATCGCGTGCGGTGTGCTGCGGACGGAGCCGGGCATCGTGGTCAAGGTGTTCCCCCAGGTGGATCGGTGACCGGCGCGTCGGTGGAAGAGCGCCGTGGTGAGTGCGCCGAACGCCAGGGCGGTCGGCGACAGGTCGAGTTCCCGCGCGTCGCGGACGTCGGCGAGCCACTGCTCGCGGCGGACGGAACGGTGGGCGGACGGCGACACGGCGACGGCGGCCGAGACGAGTGCACGATCGAGGGCACTCACGAGGCCACCGGCTTGTGCGTCGGGCGGGCGGCTCCGGCTGCGCGGGCCGCGGACCGTGCGGCGTCGGCGCGGGCCGTGACGAGCTCGCGAGCTGCCACGGCACCCTCGGCAGTGAACTCGTGGAGCCGCCGACGCGGGCCGGAGCGGTCAGTGTCCTCGTCCCACGAGGACACCGTCCACCCCTGGCGCTCGAGGCGCTCGAGGATCGGGTACACGGTGCCGGCCGGTCGCCCGGTGGCCTTGATGACGAGCAGCCCCCACGTCGGTCCGTCGCTCTGCAGCAGGGCTTCGAGCACGTCGAGCGTGGGGGCGGTCACGCGTCTGATCGGATCCATGCGCTGAACCTACCTATGTAGAACAAGCAGCGCAAGACCCGATCGCGATCAGCCCTTGGCCTCGTTGTACGACGCGATCTGCGACTTCGCCTGCTGCTCGGCATCCCGCATGGTGGACGCCACGTCCGCCCCCTCGACCACCTTGTTGAACGCGCCGATGACGGTCGCGCGGACGGTCGGGAACGCCCCGGTGATGCACCCGGCCGTCGCGGTGCTGGCGGGGTCGGCGGCGAGCTGCCGGTACATCGTCGCCACGTTCGGGTCCGCGAGCGTCGCCGTGCCGACCGTGGTGTCCGCGGCGCCGGTGTTGATCGCGAGGTAGCCCGTCGCCTTCGCCCATGCCGCCTGCGCGTCGGCGGTGGTGAGGAACGCCGCGAACTCGTACGCCGCCCGCTGCTCGGCAGTCGAGTGCCCCTTCCCGGAGATCCAGAGCGCGTTGCCGCCGATGACCTCCCCCGCGTCCTTCGACGACGACGTGGTGGGGAACGTCGCCACGACGGACTTCGTGCGGTCCGGGTCGACCGTCGTGTACGAGCCCGACGAGGTGAGCAGCAGCCCCACCTTGTCGCTCGCGAACGCCGAGTTCTGCGCGGCGGAGTCGGTGCCCGGGTTGAGCGCCGAGCCGTCCCGGTACAGCCCCTGCAGCGTCTTCATGAACGCCACCTGCGTGCTCGACGTCAGCGAGACCCCGGTGACCTCCTTGCCCTTGCGGCCGTTGTCCGGTGTGCAGAACGCCTTCCCACCGGCGGCGGAGAGCTCCTCGAGCATCCAGGAGTCGGCCATGTTCATGCTCATGCCGTAGGCGCCGGTGGTCTGGTGGATCTTCTCGGCCCAGGTCGCGACGTCAGCGAGCGTGGTGGGCGGCTTCGACACGTCGAGTCCGGCCTGCGCGACGAGTTGCTTGTTCAGGTAGAGCACCGGGGTCGACACCGAGAACGGCATCGCTTCGAGCCCGTCGGCACCGCTGTAGTAGTTCTTGGCGGCGGGCGCGATGTCGGCGAGGTCGAAGCCCTTGTCCGCCTTGGTGAACGTCGACGCGGGGACCGTCTGCCCGGAGTCGACCATGAAGCCGGTCGACACGTCGTTCATCATGAGCAGGTCGGGCGTGGACCCGGACTGGACCGCCGCGGTGTACTTCGTCTGGATGTCCGCGTAGGCGCCCTGGAACGAGGCCTTCACGGTCACGCCGTCCGTGTTCTGGGCGTTGAACTGCGCGACGAGCGCGTCGAGCTCGGTCGCGGCGGGGCCCGACATGGCGTGCCAGAAGTCGATCGTGACGGGGCCGGACGAGGCGGAGCCCGAGGACGACGCGGCGCCCGAGGCAGAGCACCCGGCGAGGACGACGAGCGTGGCAGCGCCGGCGGCGATCGCGGCGAGGGTGGTGGACCGACGAGGGGTCATGGTGGGTTCTTCCTGTGTGGGGGTGGGAGGCGGTGGGTCGGAGGGTGGCGCTACTTGAGGGCGCCCGCGGTGAGGCCGCCGGCGAGGAACCGCTGGGCGAGCAGCACCAGGACGAGGACCGGCAGGGTGACCATCGCGGCGCCGGCGAGGACGACCCCGACGTCGGTGGCCTCCGCGCTCGAGAGCTGCGCGATGCCGACCTGCACGGTGCGGTGCTCGGGCGAGTTCGTGACGAGCAGCGGCCAGAAGAAGCCGTTCCACGCCGCCGTCGCGCTGACGAGGGTCACGGACACCAGGGTCGGCCGGGTGATCGGCAGCAGCATCGACCGGATGAACCGGAAGTGCCCGGCGCCGTCCAGCACCGCGGCCTCGCGGAGTTCCTCGGGGAAGCTCAGGAACGCCTGGCGGAACAGGAAGATCGTGAGCGCCGAGGCGACGAACGGCAGGAACACGACGAGCAGCGTGTCGATGAGGTGCCACGACGCAACCGTCAGGTAGTTCGCGATCAGGGTCGTCTCGCCGGGGATCATCATGCTCGCCAGCAGGACGAGGAAGATCGCCCGGGTGCCCCGGAGCCGACAGAACACGAGCGCGTACGCGGTCATGATGCCGATGACCACCTGCAGCACGGTCTGGGCGAGCGTGACGACCACGCTGTTGAGGAACTGCTGCCCGAGCGGGACGACCTGCGTCGCGCGGATGACGTTGTCGAGCGTCAGGTGGATCGGCACCAGACCTGCGAGCCCCTCGTTGAGGTACCGGGTCGGGGTGAGGGCGCCCTCGAACACGTAGTAGAGCGGGAAGCACACGACGACCACGGCGACGACGAGCCACAGGTAGACCAGGGTGCTCCGGACCCGCCGGACGGTGACGGGGCGCATCAGTAGTTCACCCGCTTCTCGAGGACGCCGAACTGCACGAGCGACAACCCGAGCACCAGCAGGAACAGCACGACCCCGAGCGCGGCGGCGAGGCCGAAGTTCGCGCTCGCCGACCCGAAGGCCTGCTGGTAGATCGCGTAGACGAGCGTCCGCGACGAGTTCGCCGGACCGCCCCCGGTGAGGATCTGGATCTGGCCGAAGGTCGTCAGCGCCTCGACGGTCCCGGTCACCACGACGAAGAACAGCGTCGGCGTGACGAGCGGCAACGAGATCGACCAGAAGGTCCGGCCGGGTCCGGCGCCGTCCAGGTGCGCCGCCTCGACGACCTCCTGGTCGATGGCGCCGAACGCGCCGAGCAGCAGCAGCACGGTGAAGCCGAGGGAGCCCCACACGGTGACGACGATGACGCTGAACAGCGCCCAGTGCGTGTTCGTCAGCCAGGGGATCGACTCCCCACCGAAGCGCTTGACGACGGTGTCGACCAGGCCGGTCCCCGGCGCGAGCATCGCGGCGAAGGCGACGGACCCGGCAGACACGGAGACGACCATCGGCGACGTCAGGAACGCCCGGAAGACCGGCATCCCGCGCAGCTTCACCGTGAGCGGCACGACGACCAGCAGCCCGAGCACGACCCGCCCGACGACCACCCCGGCACAGAACATCGCCGTGTTCAGCATCGTCTGCCCGAAGCCCGGGTCGGTGAAGGTCCGGACGTAGTTGCGGAGCCCGACCGACCCGGACGGTTGCCCGAAGATGTCGGTCCCCTGCGTGCTGAGCAGCAGGACACGACCGAGCGGGTAGAACACGAACACCGCGAACACGACCAGGGCGGGGACGAGCAGCGCGATGCCGACGCGTCGGTCGGACCGCAGCCAGGACCGGGTGGTGCGGACCGGACGCGCAGGGCCGGCGCGGAGGGCGGGCCGGGCGGAGACCGTCATGAGGAAGCGACCTTCGGGTAGGGAACGTTCCCGATCCGGGAACGAGTACGACTCTGCGGGCCGCCCCGGGAACCGGTCAAGCGGGGTCGACGAGCCGCCGCCGACCGTTCACGCCGCGTTCAACGCTGGTGCCCGGACGCCGTCGCCGTTCACCGAACGCGGCTGCGAGTTCACCCCGGAGTCCCCCGCCGTACCGGGGCCGTTCCGCGTCCAGCACGCGTCCGCCCCGTAGACCGGGAGCATGACCACTCCCCCGACCGGAGGACCGACGTCCACGGACCTCCGCGCGGCTGCCGAGGCCGCCGCCCGTGCCGTCGCCCCCGCACTGCTCGACGTCTTCCGCTCCGACATGACCGTGTCGCTCAAGCGGGACGCGCACGACGTCGTCACCGAGCACGACCGCGCCGCCGAACAGACGATCACAACGTCCCTCACCACGGCGTTCCCCGGGTCCGTCGTGCTCGGCGAGGAGGGCGGCAGCACCGGCGACGCCCGACTCCGCTGGATCGTGGACCCGATCGACGGCACCGCGAACTTCGCCCGCGGGCTGGCCTACTGGTGCGTGTCGATCGCGGCCGAGCTCGACGGCGAGGTCGTCGCCGGCGTCGTGTACGACCCGGTGGCCGACCACGTGTTCGCCGCGGACGACGACGGCGCCTGGCTGGACGGCGTCCCGATGCGATCGGCGTCCGCGCCCGACGCCGGGTCCACGATCCTGACGAGCTTCCCCGTGCAGCAGGACGTCGACCTGCTCGGCGACGCGGCGTTCGACCTGCTCCGCGACCTCACCGCGCGGTACCGGCACCACCACAGCATGGGCAGCGGCGCGCTCAACCTGGTCCACGTGGCCGCGGGCTGGTCCGACGTCACGATGGGCTTCGCGACGCACCCGTGGGACGTCGCCGCGGGCGCCCTGGTGCTCGAACGGGCCGGCGGGTGGTTCCGGGGCTTCCGGCACGGCGAACCCGTCGACCGGGCGCACCTGGCCGAGGACTACGTCGCCGGCGGCGCGGGCAACCCGCACGACCACCTGGTCGGTCGGGTCCGCGAGCTCTCAGCGACCATCGACCCCCGAGCGATCGGCTGAGCCGAGGGGCCAGCGCGCCCACCCCGGCTGCGCGCCGCGCCCGTCGCTACCGGACGAGCGCCCGCCCCGCGCTCGAGCCCCGCGGCTCGAGCCGGGTCGGGAGCACCTCGTGCCGCTCGACGCGGCGACCACGCAACCGCTCCACGACGAGCTCGACGACGCGGGCGCCCATCCGACGGCGCGGCTGGTCGACGCTCGTCAGGTCCAGACGGGAGGCCAGGGCCGTGTCGTCGAAGCCGGTCACCGCCGCCATCCCCGGCAGTCGGATGCCCACCGCGCGCGCCGTCGACACCAACCGGGCCGCCGTGGCGTCGTTGGTCGCGACGAACGCGGTCACCCCGTCACCGAGGTGGCGGGCGATGCGCGTCGGGTCCGCGACGATCGCGTCCACGTCGTCCGAGCGCAAGTCACCGGGCGAGCAGAGCCACCCCGCCGCTGCCGCGTACGCCCGCGCGCGTCGTGTCGTCGAGGGGTGACCGCTCTCCGTCACGAAGCAGGTCCGGACGTGGCCGAGCGACGCCAGGTGCACCAGCAGCTCGTGCATCCCGGCCGCTTCCTCCGAGCGCACCGTGTCGGTCCCGAGCCCGCGCAGGACGTCCCCGCTCGACCCGAGCACCGCGACCGGCAGGTCCACCGCGACCGCGGCGAGCCCCGTCGGGGCCAGCCGGCTGCTCAGGACCGCGACCCCGAGGACACCGTCTGCCGACCCACGGGACGCGTGCAGGGCCTCCAGGCCGGACCGCAACCGGTCTCCGTCACGGAACCCGTCCACCACCCGGAGCTGGAAGCCGAGCGTCTCGGCGGTGGCGCGCGCACTCGCGAGCACGTCGGCGTGGAACGGGTTCGCGGCCTCGGTGACGAGCGCGCCGATCACGAGCGGTCCCCCGGCCGCACGCCGGCGGGCGAGCGCGCCGACGGGCAGCCCGACGACGTCGGCGACCCGCACGGCTTCGGCACGGCGCTCCGGCGACACACCGTCGTCACCGCGGAGGGCGAGCGACACCAGCGAGCGGGACATGCCGGTCCGACCGGCGACGTCCTGCAGCGTCGCGGTCACGCCAGCTTCCAGGTGCGGACGTGCTCCCAGGTCATCGTCGTCCACCAGCGGCCGGACCAGTCCGGGCTCGCGGTGCGGTACATCACGACGGTGTCGCCGCGGAACCCCTCGGGGACGGCGACGTCGAGCGCTCGGATGTACTCGCCGACCTCGTCGTGCAGGTCCGGGCGGCCGTACAGGTCGTGCGACGCCAGGGATAGGTGCGCCCGGTAGTGCTCGGGGTCGTAGTCGTTGCCGAGCGGCGACCCCATCGGACGGCGGAACGGCGCGACCGCGGCGTCGACGTCGGCAGCGAGCCGGACGAAGTCCTCGTTGAGCGCGCCGTCGGGCCGTGTCGCGACGTCGTACACGTACCCGATGCCCTGCTCGCGGACCCCGGCGTTCCGGACGTCGAACCCGGGACGCCCGGCGAGCAGTGCCGTGACCGTGTCCACCACCGCGTCCTCGTCGTGGCCGAACGGCTGGCTGCCGACGAGCGTCGCGTGCGGCGGGAAGACGCCGGCGGACACGATGCCGTACTGCGCGCGGAGCTGGTCCGTGATCGTCGTCACCGCGTGGCAGGTGCGGGCGTCGGGGCGCAGGTAGATGCCGTAGCGGTACGGGTCGCTGTCGTCACGGGGCAGCTTGGCGGCGGTGTCGAGCCGGGGGGCAGGAGCGAGCTGGGTCATGGGTGGTCCGTTCGTCGGTGTAGGGAACGTTCCCCATCCTGACCGGGAACGTTCCCGAACGCACGGCAACGGATGCCGAACCGGTGGTGAACTCCCGGTGTCAGCGCCGAGCAGCGGTGCGCCCGACGACGAGCTCGCCGTCGATCGCGGTGTGCGTCGCCCCGGACGAGCGCCCGTCGATCTGGTCGACGACGTCGTCCACCGAGAGCGCCCCGATGACCCCGAGGGGCTGCCGCCACGACGTGATGCCGAACAGCTCCGTCGCGAACGGTGCGACGGCGTCGTAGCCGGTGACCGAGAAGTCCCCCGGCGCGCTGAGCCCCCGTCGGCGCATCGCCTCGAGCACGCCGACCGCCCAGTGGTCACTCGGGGCCATGATCGCCGTGACGCCCCCGAGCGACACGACCCGGTCGACGAACGAGTCGAGGTCACGCGGGTCCGCACCGTGGTCCTCGGACCGGATGCGGGCGACGTCGACCCCCCGGGAGCGCAGGCGCCGGACCATCGCGTCCGTCCGCGCCGACTGGGTGAGCGACCCCGACGGCGACACCGTCAGGACGGCGACCCGCTCGTGTCCGAGGTCTGCGACGTGGTCCGCGAGCCCGCGCCCGCCGCCTCGCTCATCGCAGTAGACGCTGCTCACGGCGTCGTCCCGCTCGGGCCGTCCGGCGACGACGGTGGGGATGCGCCGCGCGAACGGCAGGACGTCCTCGACGGGCAGCGCGCCGCTGCACACGATGAGGCCCTCGACCCGGAGCGAGACCAGCGTCTCGAGGGCGCGTCGTTCCTCGGCGATCGGGAACGAGCCCGCTCCGGTCGCCGTCACCACCCGGTAGCCACGGGCAGCCGCCTGCAGCTGGAACGCGGTGAGCAGGTGGCCGTAGAACGGGGTCGAGGCGTCGCGGACGAACACCCCGAGCGTGTGGGTGCGGTGCGCGGACATGCCCCGGGCGTTCGCGTTCGCGACGTAGCCCAGGTCGATCGCTGCGCGCTTCACCCGGGCCGTCGTCGCCGGGGCCACCCCGTACGCCCCGGCCAGTGCCCGCGACACCACCGACTTCGACACACCCGCGCGCGCGGCCACGTCGTGGATCGTGGGGAGAGCTCCGGACTGCACGGTCCTCACGCTAGTGGCCGCGGGGAGCGAGCAGTGGTGAACACTTCGCCTGGCGGCGAGACGGACAGGAGGCGCGCTGCCAGCCGGTGGGGCGCCTCCTGTCCGTCACGTGGTCAGGTGACGGGCGCGCGGCGGACGTGCACCAGCAGGGCCGGCACGACGGCGACGACCGCGCCGGTCAGCCACAGGAACGGCGACGCCGACAGCCCGCCGCCCGGCGATCCGATGTTCCGCGAGATGCTCCATGACGAGGAGCTCGCTTCACTCCGCCTGGAGCTCGTGTCGTCGGACGACTGGCAGGGCGCCGCGCTCGAGGACGAGGACCTCGTCGAGCTGAACAGCGTCACGTCCGCTGGCGCATCCTGACGATCACCACGGGTCGTCGTGGAACGCGACGAAGCGGCGTGTGCTCGCTCGCTCGTCGCAGCGGAC
The DNA here is from genome assembly GCF_001864835.1 of Curtobacterium sp. MCBA15_001. GTDB lineage: Bacteria > Actinomycetota > Actinomycetes > Actinomycetales > Microbacteriaceae > Curtobacterium. The sequence goes on from NZ_MJGI01000009.1 coordinate 54,007, forward strand.
TGCGACCGGTACGTTCACGAGCCCGCGCTCCCGCGACGGAACGCGTACCGCCGCACGCGGAGTGCGCCGTGCTGTTCAATCGACTCGAGCGTCGCACCGCAGCGTTCGAGCGTCGCGATCGATCCCGGGTTGTCGTCCAGGCAGAACGCCACCACCGGATCGATCCCAGCGGCTGCAGCGTGACGCACCACCTCGCTGAGCGCCCAGGACGCGACCCCGCGTCCGCGAGCGGAGGGCCGGACGCCGTACCCGATGTGTCCGGAGCGCCGCACGCGCTCGTCGTCGCCAGAGCGAAGGGCGATCCCGCCGAGGACCCGCCCGTCCTCGACGATCCACCACCGCGCCACCGGATCGTCCTGGATCCGTCCGATCCACGACCGGAATCCGTCGAGCGTGTCCACGACGTCGTCCGCGCCGATGCCGAAGCCGTCTTCGTGGAGCCCAGCACCCCACTCGCGGTGTGCCTCGTTCCAGGCCTCGAACAGCTCCACACGCGGTTGCACCAACTCGAACACGATCCATCTTCCCGATGCGCCAGGAAGAAGCATCGCGCTGCGCGGGCGGACGTGTCGGTAGGCTCCTGCGTCCTGCAGTGGTCCACGGATCGACCGTTGGTCTGGGGGGCCGCAGCGCTTCCACGTCGGCGACGCGCGCCGGACTTCATGACGACCATCGCTGTACTCGTGGTCGGGCTCGCTGCGGACGTCGGCGTCGTCTGGCTGGCCATGTCCTGGTCCGCGGTCATGGGCGAGGTCTACCTCTGGGCACCGTCGATGCTCGTCCTGGTGCAGTTCGGCCTGTGGTCGGCAGCCGCGGTCGCCTGCGTCCTCATGTGGCGACGCGGACGGAGTGGGCTGTGAGTCGCTCTCGCAGCAGGCATCGTGGCGACGCTCTTCTTCTGGGTGTCGATGTTCGAGCTCGTCGCGGCACTCCCGTGCCCGTCGTTCTGCTGACGACGCGACTGGATCGCGGACGGGAGGCGCGGT
>NZ_MJGI01000009.1:55633-105371 GCF_001864835.1 Curtobacterium sp. MCBA15_001
ACCGCGCCTCCCGTCCGCGAACTGGTCGCGACCCGACCCGACGCGTCAGTCGGCGAGCGCGGCGATCGCGTGCGCCCAGAGGAAGTGCTTGTTCCTGCCCAGGTCGCCGATCGTCGTGATGTTGAACGCCGCCTTCAGGTGCTCGGCGTCACTGTCGCTGACGCCCTGCAGCGAGGCGACGGGGAGCGCCGCCAACTCGTCGAGCGGCGTGTTCTCGTGGGCCTTGTCGAGCTTGTCCTTGATTCCACTCATGACCATCTCCGTCGTTGGACCGGCAGCACCGGACGATGCCGCTCGGATCGGAACGTAGGCTCCTGAGCGTCGCGTCGTCAAGGACGACTTCGAGGCGGTCTGACGGGCGTCAGCACGACGGTCGGATCCAGTCCGTCAGCGGCGTGAACCTCGCCCGTGGCAGCGTCTCGTCCGGCGACACCGGACGGACCTGCGTCACGATCGTGACCTCGGCACCGTCCATCCGCCGCCGTGCGATCCCGTCGCGCTCGTCCACCACGAGCGTCGTGCGGAACGCCGGGTCGTGCTGGTGCTCGAAGGTCACGAGGATCGAGTGGACCCCGACGTGCTGTACGAGGACGGGCGAGAAGCTCTCGGGTCCGCGGCCCCAGCAGACCAGGCGGTCCGGCAGCGCCATCCGGACGACCCCGCCGGCCGCGGTGCTGTGCTCGAACGTGTCCTCGAAGTCGCTGTCCTCGGAGTGCAGGACGCCGTCCCGGAACGAGATCGTCGGCATGCGCTGTCGGTCCAGCGTCCAGGCCTGACGGACGTCGTCGATGTCGAGCCGGAACTGCCGATGCTCCCGCGCTGACACCTGGTGCACGCCGTCCAGGACGAACCGTCCGGGCGTGCGGAGCGCGGCGAGCTCCTCGGCGATCGCGCTGCCGTCGGACCGGCACAGGACCTCGTCGAACCGCATCGTTCCATCCTGCACGCGCTGCGGGGTCAGTACCCGCGTCGGTACAGCGACCGGAAGACGAACACCCACGCGATCAGGACGACCAGGCCGGCGATGCCGATCCACGCGCCGACCGCGCCGCCGTTGAACAGGGCCCAGAAGCACAGCATCGTCAGCGCACCGGTGGCGACGCCCAGCGGCTTCCGGTACTTCGTCGTCCAGGTCTCCAGCGCGGCTGGGTCCTGGTCCTCGGGGTCGGTCATGACGCGAGCGTAGACGCCGGCTGTCTCGACCGTCGCGGCGCCCTGCCCGATCCGCTCACGCCCGGTCGAGGCCGGCCACGTACGCGGTCAGGACCCTGTGCGCGTCGAGCGGCGCGACGTCGGCGGTGCGGTACAGCAGCAGCGCGTCGATCAGCCCGACGAAGTCGATCGCCGCGCGGTCCGGCTCGACGATGCCGAGTGCGCTGAGCAGCGCTCGAGCAGTCTCGACGAGCTGCGCGCGGACGGGGTCGGCTCCGGTGAGCGGGAGGCGGAGGTCGTGGTCGTCCCGGAGCTCCAGCAGGAGCGCGAGTCGTGCCGCCTGCGCGTCGGCGCGCTGTGCCAGGCCTTCGAGGAACCCCGTCGCGATCTGCACCACCGCGACGTCGTCGAGGTCGTCCGGCAGATGCACCGCGGCGAGGTCGGTGGCGAGCTGCTCGGTGACGCGTTCCGCGACCAGCACCGTCAGGTCACGGCGCGTGCTGGCGTAGTACGAGGTCGACCCCGGCGGCAGCCCGGCCTCGGCATCGACAGCGCGGTGCGTCAGGGCTCGCATCCCGCCACGCGCTGCGAGTCGGATGCCCGCGTCCGCCAGGTCTCCGAGCCGGGCCATGCCTTCCCCTCACTGTCCCGACGAGTGTAGTGTCCTCTACAGATGTAGAGACGTGTCGGCGGCGACGGCGTCACGAAGGGTGGGTGCGGTCATGCGGGTAGCGGTCGTGGGCGGCGGGGAGTCCGGTGCGGCCATCAGCCGGGCAGTGGCAGCGCGAGGATGCAGCGTGACGCAGCTGTCGCGGACGACGGGGTTCGACGTGCTCCACGACGATGCGATGGCCGCAGTCTCGGGCGCGGACGTGGTCGTCGAGGCTACCGGACGCTTCACCATGAGCCGGCGGTCGGCGACGCGCTTCTTCACGGCATCGACCAGCGCGATCGGCGGGGCGGCCGCGGCGACCGGAGCCCGGCACGTGCTGCTGTCGATCGTGCACTGCATGCGGCCGGAGGTGCAGGGGTACGGCTACTTCGCCGGCAAGACGGCACAGGAGGCAACCGCTCGTTCCGTCAGCCCGGACCTGACCATCGTCCGGTCGACGCAGTGGTTCGAGTTCGCTCGCCAGAACCTCCAGCGGATGCACCTCGGACCGGTGGCGCTCGTCCCGGTGATGACCATCGCACCCGTGGCACTCGACGCGGTGGCCGAGGTGATCGCCGACGTGGTCGTCGGCGACCGCACCGCGACGGAGATCGACGTCGCCGGACCGGAGACCACCACGCTGTGGTCCATGACGACAACGCTCAGGGGCCGCGGCCCTGCTCCGGTCCTCCTCCCGATCCCGGGCCGGACAGGACGCGCGTTCCGCGACGGTGCGCTGCTCCCCGCCGCCGGCACCGAGGTCGTCGGACCGCGCTTCCGCGACTGGGCCGCAGGGAACGGGTAGCGGCAAGCCCCGCCCGAGCGTCAGCCCGCGTGCGCGTCGAGCGTCGACAGCACGAGCTTCGCGATCCGCTGCTGCCCCGTGTCGTTCGGGTGGATGCCGTCCTTCGAGTAGATCCCGGCGCCGGAGTAGTTCGCCTTCGGGAAGGTGTCGTCCATGCTGACGTACGCGGCCCCGACCTTCGCGGCGGCCCGCTTCGTCGCGGCGAGGTACTCCGACCACGGGCTCGACATGTTGCTCGTCATCGAGGACGCCGGCGTGAACTCCCCGATGACGACCAAGGACGGCTTCGAGGGCAGTGCGGCGAGCGCCTCGAGGAACGCCCGGTACTGCGTGCCGAGCTCCGCGGGCGTGATGTGCTGCGCGTCGTTGCCGCCCAGCGTGACGGTGACCAGGTCCGGTGCGGCCCGGCGCATGGCCGTCAGGAACCCCGCCTGGTCCTCGGTGAAGGTCGAGATCGTCGCCCCGGAGTGCGCGGAGTCGTACAGCTGGATGCCCTTGTCCCGGTCGCCGTCGTAGATCGTGAAGCCCTGCAGCGAGAACGACCCGACCGCGGTGACGGTCACGGTGTGCTTCCCGCGCTGCAGACTGTCCACCTTCGTCACGGTGCCGGTGCTGGCCGTGCCCGTCGTCGACACCGTCCGCTGGGCACCGCCGTCGATGCTGTAGGTGAAGTCGCCCGATCCCTCGTAGCGCGTCCACCAGATGTCGATGCCGGTCCCGGTGAACGGGTACGTGCGCGACGCACCGGCCTGCATGGCGACGGACCGGTAGCCCAGGTCTGGCACCGTCTTGTCGAACTGGCTCGACCCGGAACCGTCCGTCGCCCAGTCGCCCCAGGTCGAGTCCGGCGCGTACACGGCGAACTGCGCGGGCAGGTACCCGGCGCCACCGCGGGCTCCGGACGTCGGGTGGTCCTTCCGGAGCTGGTCGAGCGTCAGGTCCATCCAGCGCGTGGACCGGGACGATGCCCCCTGGCCCTCGGTGATCGAGTCCCCGAGCGCCACCCACCGCGCGGGCGCGTCGGTCCGGTCGGCCACCGCAGCGTTCCACGCCGCGAGCGGCTCGTCCTCCGTGGTCTGCGACGAGGCGCACCCGGTCGCGAGGGTCGCGACGAGTGCGACGATCAGCCCGGCGACCATGCGTGATGCCATGCGGTCACAGTAACGGCCCTGGCCGTGTGGGCGGCTGGCCGACGGACGGGAGGCACGTGGCGGGCCCGCCACGCGCCTCCCGTCCGGTGCCCGGTCCGCTCACCCCAGCGGTTCCACGCCGTAGCTGGTGACCACCGCCCGCAGCTCGTCCAGGTACGTCTGCGCCTGCACGGTCAGCGGGACCGAGGCGTGGGAGATCCACCCGATCTCGATGCGCTCGTCGACGTCGAGCGGGATCGCGACGATCTCGGGGTCCAGGTCGTCGCTGATCAGTCCGGTCGAGATCGTGTACCCGCCCAACCCGATCATCAGGTTGAAGATCGTCGCGCGGTCGGAGACCCGGATCTCCCGCTTGCTCGACATCGTCGAGAGGATCTCCTCGGCCAGGTAGAAGGAGTTGTTCGCGCCCTGGTCGAACGTCAGCCGGGGCAGGTCGGCCAGGTCGTCGAGCGTCGCCCGCTCCCGTGTAGCCAACGGGTTCCGCCTGGCGACGAAGATGTGCGGCTGGGCGACGAAGAGCGGGGTGAACACGACGCCCGCGTCCCGCAGCAGCTTGCCGAGGACCTGCTTGTTGAAGTCGTTGCGGTACAGGACGCCGACCTCGCTGCGCAGGGTCCGGACGTCCTCGATGATGTCCCACGTCCGGGTCTCCCGCAGCGAGAACTCGTACTCGTCGGCCGCCGCGGCCCCGACCATGCGGACGAAGGCCTCCACCGCGAACGAGTAGTGCTGTGCGGACACCCCGAGCAGCCGCCGCGAGGCCTGCCCGCCGACGTACCGCTGTTCGAGCAGCGAGACCTGCTCGACGACCTGTCGTGCGTAGCCGAGGAACTCGACCCCGTCGACGGTGAGCACGACGCCCCGGGCCGAGCGGGTGAACAGCGCCCGGCCGATCCGCGCCTCCAGGTCCTTCATCGCCGCGGACAGCGTCGGCTGCGCGACGTAGAGCAGGTCGGCGGCCGCGCTGATCGAACCCTCCGTCGCGACCTCGATGAAGTAGCGGAGCTGCTGCAGGGTGATGTCGTTCGACACACGGGCCATAGGCGCAGGCTATACGACTGCATAGCGACTCGGTATTACCTGATGACTGACGCTTGCCGCGATGATCGGGACATGGCGAATGACCTGACCTTCAGCATCACGCGGACGCGGTTCGACGAGGACTACTCCCCCGCGGACAGCTCCCGGCTGACCACCAACTTCGCCAACCTGGCCCGCGGCGAGCACCGGCAGCAGAACCTGCGCAACGCCCTCGCCATGATCGACCGCCGATGCAACGACCTGGCGTCTGCTCCCGGCGCTGGTGCGTCCGCTGACCGGTTCCGGGTGGAACTCGACATCGTCTCCGTCACGGCGCACTTCGTCGACGGTGACTCCTCGGGTTCATTCCCGTTGCTCGAGATGCTCGACGTCGCGATCCTCGACCAGCACACCGGCGAGCGCCACCAGGGCATCCTCGGCAACAACTTCTCGTCCTACCTGCGCGACTACGACTTCGCCGTGCTGCTGCCGTCGCTCCCCGCGCTGCCCGCCGACTTCGGTCACCTGCACGGGCAGCTGTTCCAGCGCTTCCTGGAGTCGTCGGCCTTCCGTGCGGAGTTCGACCTCGAGCCGGTCGTCTGCATCAGCGTCTCGACCAGCCAGACCTATCGGCAGACCGGGTTCGTGCACCCCGTCCTCGGCGCCGCGTACGCGCACGAGCACTCCTCGCTCACCGACGACTACTTCGGCCGGATGGGCATGCGGGTGCGGTACTTCATGCCCCCGCGCGGGGCGGCCCCGCTGGCGTTCTACACGCGCGGCGACCTGCTCAGCGACTACTCGGACCTGCAGCTCATCGGCACGATCAGCACGATGGAGACGTTCCAGCAGATCTACCGCCCGGAGATCTACAACGCGAACACCCCCGCGCCGAGCACCTACCGGCCGAGCCTGGCGCACGAGGACTACACGGTGCCGCCCGTGTCGTACGACCGCGAGGAGCGCAGCCGCCTCGCCGTCACCCAGGGCCGGTACACCGAGGAGCACCTCGTGACGCCGCACCGTGCGCTCCTCGAGCAGTGGGCATCCCGTCCCGCCGCCGTCGCAGTCTGACCACCTTCTTGCTGTTCCAACCGTCTGGATCCTCCACGCCATGAGCACCCTCCTGCCCACCGCCATCGTCGGCAGCCTGCCGAAGCCCTCCTGGCTCGCCGAGCCCGAACAGCTCTGGTCCCCCTGGCGTCTCGACGGCGCCGCACTCGCCGAGGGCAAGCAGGACGCCCTCCGCGCCGCCGTCCACGAGCAGGAGCGCGCCGGACTCGACATCGTCAGCGACGGCGAGCAGACCCGGCAGCACTTCGTCACCACCTTCATCGAGCACCTGGACGGTATCGACCAGCAGCGCAAGGAGACCGTCCGCATCCGAGACCGCTACGACGCGGCGGTCCCCACGGTCGTCGGCGCTGTGAGCCGCCCCGCTCCGGTGTTCGTCGACGACGCTCGCTTCCTGCGCGCCCAGACCGACCGGCCGATCAAGTGGGCGCTCCCCGGCCCGATGACGATGATCGACACGCTCTCCGACCAGCACTACAAGAGCCGCGAGAAGCTGGCGTGGGAGTTCGCCACGATCCTCAACCAAGAGGCCCGCGAACTCGAGGCCGCCGGGGTCGACGTCATCCAGTTCGACGAGCCCGCGTTCACCGTCTTCCACGACGAGGTGCAGGACTGGGGCGTCGCCGCACTCGAACGCGCTGCCGAGGGCCTGCGCGCCGAGACCGTCGTGCACATCTGTTACGGCTACGGCATCGAGGCGAACAACAGGTGGAAGGAGACCCTCGGCGCGGAGTGGCGGCAGTACGAGCAGTCCTTCCCGCTGCTGCAGCAGTCGTCGATCGACACCGTGTCGCTCGAGTGCATCCACTCCCACGTGCCGCTCGAACTCGTCGAGCTGATCCGCGGGAAGAAGGTCATGCTCGGCGCGATCGACGTCGCGACCGAGACAGTGGAGACCCCGGACGAGGTCGCCGCGGTGCTGCGTCGGGCGCTCGAGTTCGTCGATGCCGACAAGCTCATCCCGAGCACCAACTGCGGGATGGCGCCGCTGGCGCGGGGGGCTGCGCTGTCGAAGCTCGGCGCGCTGGCCGCCGGTGCGGACATCGTCCGCGCCGAGCTCGCTGGCGTGACCGCCGGGGCGGTCCGGTAGCGCGGCGTCGCGTCGGCCGCATGGCTGGCTCGGTCCTGCCTGGAGGCTCTACCGACGTCCGCCCCTCAGCTCGCGCCCATCGCCTCTACAGCAGCTTCACGCGGGTGAACCATCCATGCCAGCATGCGTCCATGCGACTCTGGCCGAACCGCCCTCGACGCCAACCTGCTGATGAGGAGATCGACCCCCGGGTCCCGAAGCTCGCTGACTGGGATCGGAACGGCATCATCGGCACGATCGGATCGGGACCCGCAGCAGGGTCGACGGTGGTGGCTCATCCGCACTGGAACGAAAACGGCTTCGACTGGTACGAGCTGGAAGTACTGGATGGCCCCGAACAGATCCTCGACGAGGCTGGTCGGCTGGTGATGGACGACTGCGTCGTGGACCAGCGGGTCCCTGGCGAAGAAGGCGGACTCATCGACGCCGTCACCCGCGAGGTCGACGTCCGCTGGTGGACAGACAGGGAGCGCATCGACGCCTTCTGGGCCACGCACTGGGGCTCGACCTCGCCCACCTGACCAGCGCCCCCTCCGGTCCAGACGCGTGGGACCATCCGCCGCTGGTATTGCAGATACTCCTGATTGTGGGCATCCTGCTGTCCATGAAGAAGTGGATCCGCATTCCCGGGGTCGCCATCGGCGCAGCCGCCACGGCGTTCGGATGCCTGTACCTCAGTCCGCTCCTCGCCGGATGGGCTGGTGCAGTCACGCTGTGGCTGGCGACGACTCGTTGGGGGACGAACCCGCCGGTCGACCTCCCCGCCAACACCGAGGTCGACCCGGCCGACGTCCGGCGCTACCGCGAAGAGCACCCCGGGACATCGATCGAAGCAGCATTCCGGGCAGTCGCCGATGCGACGACAGCGCCTCCCTCCGATCGGGCGCGGTGAGACGGCATGGGTGGAGCGATGGTGTTTGCGTTGGTTCTCGAGATCGGTACCGCTGTCCTCGTGACGTGGGTGACCTGGATCGCAGCCGTTGGACGACTTTCCCGCAATCCGCTCGCCGGTGTCCGGACGTCGGTCACGATGTCCAGCGAAGCGGCTTGGCGGATCGGACACCGGGCAGCTCTGAGTCCGACGATGATCTCCGCAGCGATGACGGTTGTCTGGTGCGCGCTGAGCATCACCATCGTGCCGCTCCGCACGCCGAGCTCGGTGATCGTCGCTGCAGGCGTCCTCGTGGCTGGCGCGCTGATCTCTGTCCCGGTGGCACACCGTGCCGTGCGCCGAGCCTCACCCGAGCGCTGACTCGGTTCGAGTTCGGTCTGCCTGAGCCGCAGTCCTGGTGGCATCTGCGCACGCGGTGAGTGCTCCGGCGACGGGCACGGCCTGACACGATCGGGTCAGGCCAGGGGCGTTGACTACGCCCATGATCACCAAGAGCATGATCCACGAGGTCGAGAACGCGACCGTCCGAGATCGCAACGGCGCATCGGTCGGCAAGGTCGCGCAGGTTTTCCCCTCAGATGACGACGGCAGCGCAGCGTTCGTCAGCGTCAAGGCAGGGCTCTTCCGGGGCGAGACCACGCTCGTCCCGGTCGAGGACGCCTCGTTCGACGGCACGGACCTGCACGTCAGCTACACGAAGAGCGCGATCAAGGACGCACCCTCCTCCCCAGCCGGGAACCGCCTGTCGCCCGCCCAGGCGAACGCCGTCCGCGAGCACTTCGGGCTGTCGCCCATCGGCAGGGCGACCGGCGACATGGGTGACCCGTACGAGAACCTCGACCAGGCAGGCAGCGGTCCGGCAGGCGCAGACGACACCGAGGGCGCGGGCACGACGCCCCCGGCGTGAGCAGCACCGGCTCGACGATGTTCACGTCCTCCCTCGTGGACATCAGCTGCCGGACAGCACGGCCGCCCGAATGAGCTCTGCGAACCTGCAGTCCCGTGGCATGCTCCTGTCATGAACGAGCCGGCGCTGGCTGGTCCGTGTGCGACGCGCCGGCGGGCCACCACATAGGCAACCGGTCCGTTGCGTTGCCGGAACACCAGAGTTGAAATACCCGGTTGCGCGTGTCGCGTTTCACGTGCAAGGTGGTCCTCATCGAGCAACCGCTCGAGCTAGCAACGTCGCTAGATCAGGAGACCGCCTTGAATCTCATCACCGCCCCCAAGCGCCGCCTCGCATTCGTCGCGACTGCGGCTGTCGCATTGCTCGGCTCATCGCTCATCGCAGGACCCGCGCACGCCGCGGAACTCGGCGCCGATGAGTCGACTTTCATCTCCGCCGGAGAACTCGACTCGCTGGCTCCGAACGGCAGTGCCGCTCTGGATCCGAACGTCTTCCTCGAAGGAATCGAGCAACTCGAAGCATCCAGCGTGCCGCGACAGACGATCACCGAGGGAGGTCGCACCTACCACCGGTTCGTCGTCGCCGAAGGCGCGATCACGCTGCCCAGTGCGGATGATCTCCGTGGGGCCATCGCGGAGACGAAGGAGTCCGAGAGAGCAGACGGCACGATCACGACGTTCCTCGAAGCCCACGTTTCCGGTATCCGGACGGCAATCGGGTTCAACACCGTCGACCAGCAAGCACTCGCGGCAGGAGGTGGAGCCGCCATCGGCGCTGCGATCTGTCTGATCCCCGGCGTCGGTTGGGCAGCATGCGCGGCCATCAGCGTCGTTGTCAGCGTCGCGACGACGTACATCTTCAAGAACGGCATCTGCAGTAGTGGACGGCAGCTCTGGTGGTACGACGTCAACGGCGGTTCGACCGTAGGCTGCCGCTCATCTGCACCGTTCTGATCCCGCGCCAGGAAGGAGAATTCGCATGAACGCATGGCTGCTCTACATCCTGATCGTCATCGCTGCCCTCGCAGCACTGCTCGCGATCGCTCACGGCCTGCCCTCGGCATCGTCCTCCGTCTTCTTCATCGGCACTCCAGTGGTCGTGATCGGGGCCGGACTCGGCGCGAAGTTCGTCAAGGAGACACGGAAGAGCCGTCGCGCTCACCGGTCCTGACTTGCGCCGACCGAGGTGGATCGGGCGAGGCAGCGCTCGAACGCTCAGCGCTGCGCATTCCGGTCCGACTGGAGGCGCGGTGCCAGCTGGCACCGCGCCTCCAGTCCGCAGCCACTCCGACTCGTGGGACAGATCATGAGATGGTGACAGCGGCCGCGCGCTCGGGACCACCCTGGTCCAGAGACCGGGCCCGCCGAGCCCGGAGCAGTTCGCTACTGTCGTCCCGTGGGGTCCTCGTCCCTGCCACCGACAGCGACGAGGCGCATCCGGCGAGGGGGGCCGATGGACGACGACAGCGCATCTGCGCCGGGCAGCGACGACGTCGACGCGTTCGTGGAGTGGGTGCTGACGCTCACGAGCTGGGGTGCAGCGTGGGACCTGCTCGCAGCGAGGGCGGACGAAGGCGACTTCCGATTCCTCGGCGACGTCGTGATCGCTGCACAGGAACGGCAGCGGACGGACAACGACCTGCCCGCCTCACTCGGCAGCGTGAGCGACCATGCCCGAATGCTGCTCGCCAGCTCCCCGACCGGCGCTGCGGCGGTGGAGTACCCGCGCACCGCTGCGGCCGCATCGGACCGTCGCCTGGCACACGATGCCGGCAGCGTTGCGGGCCGTCAGCCGCTCGCGCTCGCGGTGCAGTCCTTCGCGGGGCCAGCGGACACGGAGCGAGCCCACCGGTTCCGCGAACTCCTGGCCCAGGAGCTCCTCCTCAGGAACCCCGGCGCCGACGCGGACCCGACGCTCGCGGCGTGGTTCGCCTCCGAACGCCCGTCGGATCCGCTGCAGTGGCTCCCTCCGGTCCTCGCGGACTTCGAGCGCGACGCGCTGCTCAGGGAGTACAACGGCCGCGGGAGTTCCTGGCGCATCCCGTTCGGTCCGGTCTGCAGTGTGACGAGCAACGTGGCTCCGACTGCTCGCCCGCATCGACCGCTCCCGTGGCGGCCGCAGGCGGAGGATCCGGAGCGTGCCGCTCGTCTCGTCGCGTCGTTCGAGGACTTCTGGAAGACCGAGATCCGCACGGTCTCGTTCGACGCACCCGTCGGCTCGGACGACATCCCGGACGCCCTGCTCTCGCTCGGCATGGACGCACTCGCCGGTGTCGAGTTCGGGCCGAACCTGTGGTGCAAGGAAGTCACAGCGCACGAGGTCTGGGAACAACTGTTCGGCGCGTCCGCGACCGGGGGTGCGTACGGCTCCGGCTGGGGTGGCGGCATCGGCCGCTCCGTCGCTGCGAAGGGCCTCGCTGCGCTGATGGGCCTCGGCGCGGACGTGCCGTTCGCTGCGATCGAGGGCTCCGTCGCTCAGTTCCGGTGGTTCCGGTTCGACGCGCAGTCCGACTGGTACGAGCAGGTCGCATGGGACTCCGGCGTCGCCTGTCTCACGAGTGACCGTCGACACCTGGCCGTCGTCGCGGCGTCCGACACCGACTGACCGAGTCTCCGGTTCCAGCGAGGCTCACACCCTGTTGGCCGCTGCCCTCGCGGCGTACCCCCACGCGACGAGCGCCCCGACGACCAGCACCGCCGAGAAGATCGCGATCGCGCCGTTCACCCCGAGCAGCGTGCCGACCACACCGAGCGTCACGCCACCACCGGTTCGCAACCCCGACGCGAACATCCCGAACACGCCCAGGGTCCGCCCGCGCTCACCCGCCGGCGCCTCGAGCTGCACCAGGCTCTGCGCGATCGACATCGAGGCGATCTCCCCCATGCCCGCGATGACGAGTACCACGAGGGCGACCACGACACTCGAGGTCAGCGAGAACGCCAGGACCGCGCCGCCGAACACCACGGTCGCCAGGACGGCGGCGCGCAGCGACGGCTTCAACAGTCCGGTCGCTTCGAGCAGGAACCCGCCGACCACTCCCCCGAGGCCCATCGCGAACAACAGCGCACCGTACGTCGCATCCGCGCCGGAACGCCCCGCCAGCCCGTTCGCGAACTCCGGCATCGCCGAGGGCAGCGCGTTGCCGACCGTGATCGCGACCAATCCGCCGATCACGATCATCGCGACGATGACGTGGTTCGACCCGATGCTGCGCAGCACGCGCACGACCTCGCAGAGCGTCATCCGCGGAGGCGTGTCCAGATCAGCAGCATCCCGCACGTGGCCGGTGAAGCGCGTCCGCCCCATCTGGATCATCATCGGCAGGTAGAGCAGCACGTTGACGAAGATGCCGACCGTCGGTCCGAGCTGCAGCAGGAGCACCGATCCGACGACCGGACCCAGCAGGATCCCGAGGCTCTGGAACGTCGAGTTCATCCGCACCGCGCTGGGCAGGTCGCGCTTCTCGACGAAGTCGTGGAGGAGCATCTGCTCCGCCGGAGCCCACAGCGCACCTGCAGCACCGTGGCCGAGTAGCAGGACGCACGCCCAGCCCACGCTGAGCGAATCGGTCAGGAAGAGCACACCCCACCCGATCGAGACCAGCATGAACAACGCCTGCGCGACCTGGATGATCCGCCGGCAGTCGTACTTCTCCGCGAGAGAGCCGGACCACACCGAGAGCAGCAGGAACGGCAACCAGTGACTGATCACCTGGAACCCGACCAGTGTCGGCGAGTGGAACGTCTGCCAGAGGACCCAGTAGCTGATCACGTGCTCGGTGTTGTCCGCCATCATCGACAGCCCCGACGTGAACAGGTACGGCCGAGAGCTCCGGTTCCGGAGCGCCGCGAATCGTCGCGGCGCCGCCGTCCGCACGTCGGGAACGGGCGGCTCGAACTCAGTCATGTCGTGCACTCCGATGGAGGTCTGTACCCACGCTCCCGAGTATCGCGCCTCTCGGCGCCCTCCTCAGGACGCCAGTCGCCTCGGCTCCTTTCCCGGCTTTCCACCCAGCCTGGAGGCCCGGCTCAGTCCTCACGATCAGGTCGCGTTGCAGGGCAGACGACCAGAGCGTCCGCCCGGTCCCGCGCATCGTCCTGCAGCAATGACTCCTGAAGCGCACGGGCGGCCAGCTCATTCGTCCCGGCGTCAGTGCTCGCGAAACGTCGACGCCGCCGTCCGTTCGCGTTGATGAGTTCGACGACGAACGGCGATCCGACTTCCGCTGCGAGCCGCATCGCTGCCTCCTCGCCGAGGAGGACCCGCTCGGGATGCCGCGCGTACTTGTCCAGCAGGGTCTGGAGACCGGCCGTCAGCTGCATCTCGTCCCAGGCAGGCTGATCGTCCGCGAAGGCATCGACGCGGATCACGTACCCGTCCTCGCGCTCCTGCTCCATGAGTCGAGCTTGCCATCACGAGTGACGGAGGAGGGAACCGACTCTGCGCCTTGACATCTGATGTTCTGCTGGACCAGAGTGAGTACGGGGGTTCGACGCATTGGTTCGCAGCGTGTCGAAGAACGAAGGGGGCCACGTTGGGGGATCTGACGGTCGAGGTCACCGTGATGCACTCCGTGTCTGCGAAGGCGAAGCGAGCATCGGCGGAGTTCGGCTCGGAGCCCGCGCTGTCGGGGGCCCATTCCGGCTGTCTCGGATCTGACGTCGCGGCATCCGCATTCGTCTCCTCGGCGCGGGCCCAAGATGCAATGATCCGCTCGCTGGGGCAGGACGCGGACACCTTGGGTGGCTTCGTGGAGGAAGCCGCAGCGACCCTGCTGCAAGCAGACGAGGGACTGGCGGTGAAGGTCCAGTGACTGCTGACCCGTTGGCCGGCGACCCGGACGGCATCCGCCGTCTCGCACGCCTGCACGAGCAGCATGCAGACGCGGTCAGATCCGGCGCGCGGCACGTGCTGGAAGCGGCAGAGGCTGCGCAATCGGGTTGGGCTGGAGCAGCGCAGGAGCGGTTCGTGGCGGTCGCCGCGACGGTGCCGGCAAGCGCACAGCGTGTCGCGGCTCGGCTGGAGGAGGCCGCATCCGCGTTGCGAACGTACGCGCGTGAGGTGCAGGAGATCCAGGACGAAGCCCAACGGGTGCAGACCGCGCAGCAGAACGCTGCCGACGACGTCGAGGCGAACGCGCGCGCGATCCGGAGCGCGACGGCCACTGTGCAGAGCTCGGACGCGGTGGAGTCCGACACCGTTCGGCTGCATCAGCTGCAGAACGGCGCGGCGGGGCTCGCAGGTCTGCAAGGACGTCTCTCGATGCAGTGGGAGGAGCTCGCCGCACGTCGCGCGGCGGCCGACCGACGGGTTGCGTCCGCGTTGGAAGCGTCTGACGTGATCGGGAAGCTCCAGTCCGCGGCGGTCCTCGCCAAGATGAGTGACGGGCAGTTCCTCACATGGTTGGGCACGCTCGACAAGGAGACGATCGCCGCGCTGCACGACGATCCGGAGATCGCCTCGCGATTGAGCAAGATGAACCCCGAGGACGTGGCGTCGTGGTGGCACGCGTTGTCCGGACCAGGAGGCGCACACTCGACATCCCAGGATGCGTTCGTCGCTGCCATCCCCGCCGTGATCGGCAATCTGAACGGTGTGGCGTACTGGGCCAGGGCGCGAGCCAACGCAACGGTGCTCGAAGACAAGCTCGCTGAAGCCGACCGCCAGACGAGCTTCTGGGAGCAGCAGCGTGATTCCGCCTCGAGCCCTGCTGCCGCCGCCGCCGCCCGGGCGCAACTCGCGATCTGGGAGCGCCAGCGGGACGGCTACCAGAACATCCAAGACACGTTGGACACGAAGCCGGTTTCGCTGATCTCGCTCGTTGATGACCGGCCACCGTTGGCCCAGATCGTCTCGGGTGACATGGACACCGCGTCGCACGTGACGTACGTCGTACCGGGTATGAACACCGCCACGTACCAGGACGGGACCGTCCAGAACTACGCAGCGATCGCCGCCGGTCTGCGATCCGAACAAGCGCTGCTCGGGAAGACGGCGCCGTCGAGCGTCGCGGTGGTTGCTTGGATTGGGTATCACGGGCCGATGGCGGACGACCTCTCGTTCGCGTCCGTCGTGGCGAACGGGCGGGCACGCACCGGCGCTGATGCGCTCGTCGCTGACCTCAACGGCTTCGATGCGGTCCGGGCGGCATCGGGCCACGACGCGGACCTCTCGCTCGTCGCGCACTCGTACGGCACCAACGTCGCAACGATCGCGCTCACGAAGACCCACGCCGATCACGTCGTGGTCCTCGGTTCCGCCGGGGTCACCGATGCTGCTCCGAACGCCGCGGCGTTGCAGGTCCCGCAGGGGGAAGTGTTCGCGAGCCAGGGAGCGAAGGACGGATGGGCGATCACCGGTCAGAACCTCTCCGGCCGGCAAGACCCGACGGACCCGTCCTGGGGTGCTCACGACTTCAGCTCAGAAACCCAAGGGTCGGGTGCTGATGCGCTGCACGGCATCACTCATCACGGCCCCTACGACGGGAAGAACGACGAGGATCGGTACTCGTACTTCGACAACGGCACAACCTCTCAGTACAACACCGCGAGGGCCACGATGGGCCTCGGGGATCGGATTCCCGAGCAGGGCGCTCCATTCGACCGGATGCAACAGCAAACAAGGGACAATTGGCTCATGTTCGACTGGCAGACAGGGCTTTCCGGTGACCCGACGCTCTGAACGAATCATCTCAGTTGCCACGTTCTGCGTGGTACTCACGAGCCTCCTCACGGGATGTTCCGACACCGGGCCACATGCCCCTGCCAGCAAGGAAACCTCAATGACGTTGCAAGCCTCGCACCAGAATGTGCTCGCCATCTTCTCGGCGATCAAGTCGGTCGTCGGCGAGGAGGGCTGGCAAGCGGGGACAGAATCGGAGTGGAACGGCTGTTCCTCGAACGGCGAAGCGGGTGCGCAGTTCATGCTCACCGCGATCCGAAATGAGACCCTGTCCGGCACGCCCGATGAGATCACGCAGCGCGTCGCGGAGACGCTTGAGACCAAGGTGGGTCTGACGGGCATCCAGATTCAACACGACAGCACCCTTTCGCCTACCCGGACGGTGATCGGTTACCCGAACGGGTACAACGGCGGGACCGCTGACGATGGTTTCGGGTTCCAGTTCCAAGCCGACCCCAGCTATGTCGGAGCGATCATCTACGGGCACTGCGCGGCCGGCAAACCGCCGAAGCTCGGGACGCCCCTCAACCCGCGCCCCTCCAACGCTCCGTAGGCACAAGCGGATCCTCGTGATTGCTCGACGCTGTCCCCGGAGTGCCTCCGCGGGTGCTATCGGTAAGCGAATGAGCCGCGACTCGTGTTCGACTCGAGAACAGAACTGACCGGTGATTCGACCTTGGATCTCCCTCTGATGCGCCGTAGCCACGATCAGTTCGACCGGCTGCCAGGCTCCCGGTTGATGGGATGCGCTGAACGATTGATGCAAACCACCGTGGTCAGCATGAAAGCATGGATGTGGTGATCCACCGATGGAGGCGCCTCACCCGGTCAGGCCTGTTGATGACATCCGCCGCAGTACTGTTGACCGCCTGTGCCGCCGACACTCCGCATGCCCCGGCGAACGCAAGAGCGGCGATGACGCTCGAGCAATCGCACGACAACGTCCTGGGCATCTTCCGCGCAGTACAGTCCGTCGTGGGCGAAGCGGACTGGGAGGCAGGAACCGAGTCCGAGTGGAACAACTGTTCGTTCGGAGGTCGAGACGGTGCGCAGTTCACGCTCATCGCGATCCGCAAGCACGCGCTGCCGGCGACGCCAGACATCGTCACCAGCGAGGTCGTTGCGGCGTTGCAGTCATCGGTCGGCCTGGATGACGCGCCGGTCCAACACGACGACACGCTCGAGCCCCCGCGAACCGTCGTCGCGTACCCATACGGGTACAACGGCGGTACCGCCGCCGATGGGTTCGGCGTCGAGTTCCAGTCCGGCACGGACTTCGCCAGCCTGCTCGTGTACGGACACTGCGTGCCCGGCGAACCGCCGGAGCTCGGGACCCCGCTGAACCCGCGTCCGTCCGACGCACCGTAGCCATGGTGGCCTCGGCCCGAACCGACGAACGCCCCGCCGACCGAAGCCAGCGGGGCGTCCCCACGAGTCAGAGCAGGCTCAGAAGTCCCAGTCCTCGTCCTCGGTGTTCACGGCCTTGCCGATCACGTACGACGACCCCGACCCCGAGAAGAAGTCGTGGTTCTCGTCCGCGTTGGGCGACAGGGCAGAGAGGATGGCCGGGTTCACGTCGGTGATGTTCTTCGGGAACATCGGCTCGTAGCCCAGGTTCATCAGCGCCTTGTTGGCGTTGTAGTGCAGGAACTTCTTGACGTCCTCGGTCAGCCCGACCTCGTCGTAGAGGTCCTGCGTGTACTGCACCTCGTTCTCGTACATCTCGAACAGCAACGAGAACGTGTAGTCCTTGAGCTCGTCACGCTCGGGCTGCGTGAGCTGCTCGAGGCCCTTCTGGTACTTGTACCCGATGTAGTACCCGTGGACGGCTTCATCGCGGATGATCAGGCGGATCAGGTCGGCGGTGTTGGTGAGCTTCGCCCGCGAGGACCAGTGCATCGGCAGGTAGAAGCCCGAGTAGAACAGGAACGACTCGAGCAGCGTCGAGGCGACCTTGCGCTTGAGCGGGTTGTCGCCCTGGTAGTAGTCCATCACGATGGACGCCTTCTTCTGCAGGTTCGGGTTCTCCTCGGACCAGCGGAAGGCCTCGTCGATCTCACGCGTCGACGCGAGGGTCGAGAAGATCGACGAGTAGCTCTTGGCGTGCACGGACTCCATGAACGCGATGTTCGTGTAGACCGCTTCTTCGTGCGGAGTGACCGCGTCGGGGATCAGCGAGACGGCGCCGACGGTGCCCTGGATGGTGTCCAGCAGCGTCAGACCGGTGAAGACGCGCATCGTCATGGTCTGCTCGGCCGGCGTCAGCGTGTTCCACGACTGGACGTCGTTCGACAGCGGCACCTTCTCGGGCAGCCAGAAGTTGTTGACGAGACGGTTCCAGACCTCGACGTCCTTGTCGTCCTGGATTCGGTTCCAGTTGATGGCCTGGACCCGATCGATGAGCTTGAGCTTCTCGACCAACGCACGTTCCTTACAAGAGATGATGATTACAGAACGGACTGGAGGCTCGTGGCGGGCTCGCCACGAGCCTCCAGTCCGGGTGGTTGTTGCGTCAGCAACCAGCGGTCACAGCATGCACGAAACGCAGCCCTCGACCTCGGTGCCCTCGAGCGCGAGCTGGCGGAGACGGATGTAGTAGATCGTCTTGATGCCCTTGCGCCATGCGTAGATCTGCGCTTTGTTGATGTCACGCGTGGTGGCGGTGTCCTTGAAGAACAACGTCAGGGACAGGCCCTGGTCCACGTGCTGCGTCGCCGCGGCGTACGTGTCGATGATCTTCTCCGGGCCGATCTCGTACGCGTCCTGGTAGTAGTCCAGGTTGTCGTTCGTCATGAACGGCGCCGGGTAGTAGACGCGGCCGAGCTTGCCTTCCTTGCGGATCTCGATCTTCGACGCGATCGGGTGGATCGACGACGTCGAGTGGTTGATGTACGAGATCGAACCGGTCGGCGGGACGGCCTGCAGGTTCTGGTTGTAGATGCCGTGTTCCTGGATGGACGCCTTCAGCGCCTTCCAGTCGTCCTGCGTCGGGATCGTGATGTTCGCATTGTCGAACAGCGATGCGACACGGGCGGTCGACGGCGTCCACGCCTGGTCGGTGTACTTGTCGAAGAACTCACCCGACGCGTACTTCGAGTCGCGGAAGCCGTCGAAGGTCTCCCCGGTCTCGATCGCGATGTTGTTCGAGGCGCGCAGGGCGTGGAACAGCACCGTGTAGAAGTAGATGTTCGTGAAGTCGATGCCCTCTTCAGAGCCGTAGTACACGCGCTCACGAGCCAGGTAGCCGTGCAGGTTCATCTGGCCGAGGCCGATGGCGTGCGACTTGTCGTTGCCGTCCTCGACGGAGCGGACCGACGTGATGTGGGACATCTGCGAGACCGAGGTCAGGCCGCGGATGGCGGTCTCGATGGTCTTGCCGAAGTCCGGCGAGTCCATCGTCAGCGCGATGTTCAGCGAGCCGAGGTTGCAGGAGATGTCCTTGCCGATGGCGTCGTAGGACAGGTCCTCGTTGAACGTCGTCGGGGTGTTGACCTGCAGGATCTCCGAGCACAGGTTGGACATGTTGATCCGGCCCTTGATCGGGTTCGCCTTGTTCACCGTGTCCTCGAACACGATGTACGGGTAGCCCGACTCGAACTGGATCTCGGCGATCGTGGTGAAGAAGTCGCGCGCCTTGATCTTCGTCTTCTTGATGCGCGAGTCGTCGACCATCGCGCGGTAGTTCTCGGAGATCGGGACGTCGCCGAACGGGACGCCGTAGACCTTCTCGACGTCGTACGGCGAGAACAGGTACATGTCCTCGTTGTTCTTCGCGAGCTCGAACGTGATGTCCGGCACGACGACACCGAGCGACAGCGTCTTGATGCGGATCTTCTCGTCGGCGTTCTCGCGCTTGGTGTCGAGGAACTTCATGATGTCCGGGTGGTGGGCGGACAGGTACACCGCGCCGGCACCCTGACGGGCACCGAGCTGGTTGGCGTACGAGAAGGAGTCTTCCAGCAGCTTCATCACGGGGATGATGCCCGAGGACTGGTTCTCGATCTGCTTGATCGGGGCGCCGGCCTCGCGGATGTTCGAGAGCAGCAGGGCCACGCCGCCGCCGCGCTTGGAGAGCTGCAGCGACGAGTTGATGCCGCGGGAGATCGACTCCATGTTGTCTTCGATGCGCAGCAGGAAGCACGAGACGAGCTCGCCGCGCTGGGCCTTCGCGGTGTTCAGGAAGGTCGGGGTCGCGGGCTGGAAGCGCCCGGCGATGATCTCTTCGACCAGGTCGATCGCGAGCTGCTCGTTGCCCTGCGCCAGGCCGAGGGCGGTCATGACGACGCGGTCCTCGAAGCGCTCGAGGTAGCGCTTGCCGTCGAACGTCTTGAGCGTGTAGCTCGTGTAGTACTTGAACGCGCCGAGGAAGGTCTGGAACCGGAACTTCTTCGAGTACGCCAGGTCGTTGAGCTGCTGGATGAACTCGAGCGAGTACTGGTCGATCGTCGCCTGCTCGTAGTACTCGTTCTCGACCAGGTAGTCCAGCCGCTCCTTCAGGTTGTGGAAGAAGACGGTGTTCTGGTTGACGTGCTGCAGGAAGAACTGCTTGGCGGCTTCGCGGTCCTTGTCGAACTGGATGTTGCCGTCCGCGTCGTAGAGGTTGAGCATCGCGTTGAGGGAGTGGTAGTCCATCCCCGTCGTCGGCGACGTCAGATCGACGTCTGCAACTGCTGCGTCCAAAATGCATCCAATCCTGAGTTGACCGCGGACACGTCGTCCGGCGTGCCGAAGAGTTCGAAGCGGTAGAGCACGGGCACGTGGCACTTCTGTGCAACCACGTCGCCCGCGAGGCCGTAGGCCTCACCGAAGTTCGTGTTCCCCCCGACGATGACGCCCCGGATCAGTGCCCGGTTGCGTTCGTCGTTGAGGAACTTGATGACCTGCTTGGGGACCGCGCCCTCGCCGTTGCCGCCGCCGTAGGTGGGCAGCACGAGGACGTACGGTTCGTCCACGTGCAGGAACGGCTCGCTCGGGTAGAGCGGGATCCGATCCGCGTCGCGGCCGAGCTTCTCGATGAAGCGCGCGGTGTACCCGGAAACGCTCGAGAAGTAGACGAGTCGGCTCATGATGTCGCTCCTTGTCGAAGGTGCGGACAGACGGACCGGGGGTGTCCGCGGGAGGTGATCCGGGCCTCCTGAACGGACCCGGGTCACCACCCGACGGACGGGTGGCGGACTACGCCAGTTCGGCGGAGAGCGTCGCGATCTTGTCGGGACGGAAGCCCGACCAGTGGTCGTCGTCGGTCACGACGACGGGGGCCTGCAGGTAGCCGAGGCTCTTGACGTGCTCGAGCGCGGCGGCGTCCGTGGAGACGTCGTGCACCTCGTACTGGATGCCCTTGTTGTCGAGGGCGCGGTACGTCGCGGTGCACTGGACGCAGGACGGCTTCGTGTAGACGGTGACGGACATGGTTACCCCTGGTTCTTGCTGGTGTCGTACGTGCTGTGGAGTGGTGCTGATGCCTGTTCGCAGTCGTGTCCGACGAGGGGCCGCTGCGATGGCTCCACACTACATCTAGTGGCTGGCCGCGGCACCGACCACAAGAGGAAGTGTTACAGCCGTGTAGTTCTCCACAACGCCGTCCACAGTCTGTGGATTCCCGGGAGCCCCGGTATTCCGCCAGTCTGCGCCCGACCACCGACACTTCCCCACACCCGTGGACAGTCCCGATCCACACGTGTGGAATCAGCACGTCGGCGTGTCGCACGGCCCGCGAACGGAACCCTCCCCCCGGACGGGTGACGGCCCCGACCGGCCGGTCCGTACACTCCTCTTGTGAGCACCTACGGGCCCCTGCTGAAGACCCATGGCGTCGGTCGGGTGATCGCCGCGCAGCTCACCGCACGCTTCCCGTTCGGGATGCTCTCGCTGGCCTACCTGCTGCACGTCGAGCACGTCTTCGGCTCGTACGGCGCCGCCGGCCTGGTGCTCGCGACGACGAGTGTCGGACAGGCCATCGCCGGGCCGCTGACCAGCCGGTGGATGGGCAGCTGGGGCATGCGCCCGGTGCTCCTCCTGACCAGCCTGGTCGCCCTCGCCAGCATGGGCGTCATCGCGTTCGTGCTGATGCCGCTGTGGGCGTACGTCGTGATCGGGTTCGTCGGCGGCCTGGCCGTCCCGCCCGTGCAGCCCGCGGTGCGCACCATCTACCCGAAGATGGTGACGTCGGCGCAGCTCACCCCGCTGTTCTCGCTCGACGCCAGCGCGCAGGAGCTCATCTGGGTCGCCGGCCCGGTCATCACCACGTTCGTCGCGACGCAGATCGGGA
Organism: Curtobacterium sp. MCBA15_001; assembly: GCF_001864835.1. Lineage (GTDB taxonomy): Bacteria > Actinomycetota > Actinomycetes > Actinomycetales > Microbacteriaceae > Curtobacterium. Next base: position 77,326 of record NZ_MJGI01000009.1, read on the forward strand.
CCGTGCAGGCGATCGTCGTCGCGATGGTGTTCCTGGTGATCGGCGGGACGTGGTTCATCGCCTCTCCCGAGCTCGGCCGGGTCCGCATCCCCCGGTCGAAGCGGGCGTTCGGCGTCGTGCTGAAGCGCCCCTCGGTCGTCGTCGCCACCCTGACCGGGCTGCTGCTGATCGGTGCCTGCGCCGCGGTCGAGGCCAGCGTGACCAGCGTCTTCGGCGAGGGCAGCCCGAACGCGGGCATCGTCCTGGCCGTCTTCGCGGTCGGGTCGCTCATCGGCGGCCTGACCCTCGGCCACCTCCCCATCTCCCGCAACACCCTGTGGACGCGCATGGCGATCGTCTTCGTCGGCCTGGCCCTGGCAGTGGGCGGCACGGACTTCTGGTGGCTCTGCATCGCGCTCGTGATCGCGGGTGCGGGCATCGCACCGGCCCTGGCGGTGATGTTCGGCTCGGTGTCGGCGACGGTGAAGTTCTCCGACACGGCCGAGGCCTACGGGTGGATGGGCACCGGGCAGCTCATCGGTGCCGCTGGTGGGTCCGCGGTGGCTGGGTTCCTGATCGACGGGCAGGGCGCGACCGGCGGGATGATGGTCGGCGCCGTGATGGCTGCGGCGGGCGTGGTGCTGCCCCTGGTGACGAAGCGGTGGCTGCCGGACCTGCGGGGCCGTGACGCGAGCCCCCTTCCCGACACCGAGCCCGTGGTCCTGCCCTCATAGGGTGCCGTCGGGGAACTCTGACCCCGAACGACATCCCCGCTGTCGTACGACGACGTACTTGTCGCGGGGCACCGCGCCCGCCCTCTCACCCGCCCTCTCGCCCACCAGGGGAGGTCGAAACGCGCGTACGAGGTCGGATCGCGCGTAGATGGTCAGTTCCTCGGCCCGACCACGCGCGAATCGACTTCCCATGAAGAGCGACATGGGAACGAAGGTGCACCGCTGACGTCCTCCACGATCCGGCGCGCAGGCCCGTTGTCCACAGACCGGCCGGGAGGCCCGTCCACCTCCGCCCAGACCGGCAGGATGGACGCATGGTCACCTCCATCCCCCTCCGCGACGGCCGGTCCGTCCCCGCGATCGGCTTCGGCGTCTACAAGGTCGACGACGAACAGGCCGAGACGGCGGTCGGCATCGCGCTCGACGCCGGGTACCGCCACGTCGACACCGCCGAGATGTACGGCAACGAGCGCGGTGTCGGGAAGGCGGTCCGCGCCTCCGGTCTGGACCGCGACGACGTCTTCGTGACCACGAAGGTCTGGAACGACCACCAGGGCCGCGACGCCACGCTGCGGGCGTTCGACGCCAGCCTCGACCGGCTCGGACTCGACGCCGTCGACCTGTACCTGATCCACTGGCCCGCCGCCGCGAACGACCGCTACGTCGACACGTGGCGAGCGCTCGTGGAACTGCGGGCCCAGGGTCGAGCGCGCAGCATCGGCGTCTCGAACTTCCAGGTCCCGCACCTCGAGCGCATCATCGACGAGACGGGCGAGGTCCCGGCACTCAACCAGGTCGAACGCCACCCGTGGCTGCCGCAGACCGAGCTCCTCGCGTTCCACCGGCGGCACGACATCGCCACGGGCGCCTGGTCACCGCTCGGCCGCGGGCGCCTGGTGGACGAGCCGGTGCTGACCCGTGTCGCCGATGCCCACGGGGTGAGCGTGGCGCAGGTCCTCGTGCGGTGGAACGTGCAGCAGGGCGTCGCGGTGCTGCCGAAGTCGGTGACGCCCGCGCGGATCCGGTCGAACCTCAACATCGAGGGTTTCACCCTGACCGACGCCGACCTCGACGCGATCGCCACCCTCGAGTCAGGCCAGCGCACGGGATCACACCCGGACAGCGTGTCCTAGCGGAGGGCGCCGGACGCCTGGACCAGCACTCAGCCCGAACGCTCAGCCCTCGCGGTCCTCCGACGACTGCCACGGCAGGTGCAGGTCGCCCGGCTCCGGCTCGACGTCGCCCGCGTCGTCCGCGCCGCCCGTCCCCGGTGCCGCGACGATCCGCGAGGGGTCGATGCCGTCCTCGCGCAGGTCGTCGTCATCGCGCTGCAGGGTCTGCGAGGCCTCGGTCTCCCGCTCGCTCGACGGGCTGTACGAGGTGTCCGCCGCGCGCTGCTCGTCGCGCGACGCCGCGTCGACGTCGTCGCCGTGTGCGGCGTCCTGCAGGGCTCCGGATCGCGCGCGGTCGTCGGACGGCTCGGGGCCGGTGATGTCGCTGCTCATGGTGTTCCTCTCGTCCGCTCCGACGCTAGGCGCGGCCGAACCGACCCCTCCCAGCGGTCTGTGCCCCGTTCCCAGAAGCAGCCCGAGCGGTGCGCTGACCGGATGACCGCACACGCACCCGCACGTCGCCGCGCACAGCTCGTCCACCGCGGGGCACAGTCCGGTCACGACCCTTGTCGCTCGCCGCTACCCGGCCCTACGATCGTGCTCGGAACGAGGGGGAAGCATGCGCCGACGGGGGTTGCGAGCGACGACGGCGGCAGCGGCAGCGGCAGGCACGGTGGTGCTCGCACTCGCGCTGTCCGGGTGCACCCTGCTGCACGGCGGTGACGACCGGGTCCCGAAGCCGGCCCGGACGTCGAGCGCCACCGGCCCGGACGCCGACCCCACGGCTGACCCGACCGTGCAAGCCGCGTCGCTCAACCCGCCCACGATGCGACCCGGCACGCTCCTCACCGAGACGGATCTCACCTCGCCGAGCGGTCGGACGACCATCCACGTGCGCGTGGTCGTCGGCGACCACGGCACCTTCACGACCGAGCTCTCCGGGTACCGCTCGACCGAGGCGCAGGCGATGACACTCGAGTTCCGCCGGACGGTCCCGAGCCCGGGCGACGGGTTCGACGTCGAGTACGGCCAGGTGCAGTGGCAGGCCGGCGCACAGCCCCCGGCCTCGTCGCCCCTCGACGGCGTCGGCGCCCGACCGGACTTCCTGCGGAGCGTCGTGCTCGTCCCCACCCTGGTGACGGACGCCGACGGGGACATCGCGGACCAGCACGACTGGACCGGGCACGTCCTCGCGGTCGCGCCGCTGACCTGGCACGTCCCGTCCCCGTACCCGGACCTGCAGGTGACGATCGGCGCGGCGCGGCCCGGCGCGTACGGCATCGTCAGCGCGCTCGGCACCCGGACGCATGACTACCTCGTCGCGCACGGCGACGACCAGATCACCGTGGCGAAGCGGTTCGGCATCACCGTGCCGGAACTCCGGTGGATGAACCCGGACATGCAGGTGGCGCCGAACGGCTGGCTCACCGAGGGCGACCACCTCAACCTGGACCCCACGGGGCGCTGACCCGGGTCGTGTCCGGCCAGGAGGCTCCGGTCACCGCCGCGCGTCCGCTAGCGTTGACGGGCGCTCCCGCCCCACCCCCAGGAGGTCCCCGTGACGATCGTCGCAGCCGCAGACGGCTCAGCCCTCGGCAACCCCGGCCCGGCCGGCTGGGCCTGGTACGTCGACGACGACCGCTGGGCGGCGGGTGGCTGGCCCCGCGGCACGAACAACCAGGGTGAGCTCACGGCGGTGCTGCAGCTCCTGCGTGCGACCGAGGCCACGGGCGAACCGCTGCACGTCCTGTGCGACAGCCAGTACGCGATCAAGGCCTGCACCGAGTGGCTCGCCGGGTGGAAGCGGAAGGGCTGGCGCAAGGCCGACGGCAAGCCGGTGTTGAACGTCGAGATCATCAAGGAGCTCGACGAGGCCCTGCAGGGCCGCAAGGTCACCTTCGAGTGGGTCCGCGGTCACATGGGCCACGAGATGAACGAGGCCGCTGATGTCCGTGCCCGGGGTGCGGCGACGGCCTACCAGAACCGCACCGAGGTCCCGACGGGCCCGGGCTGGCCGGGCGTCGACGTGGCCGAGCCCGCGGCGCTGCCCGAGCCGACCCCGCCGGCGACGCTCTTCTAGTAGGTGCCGTCCCGGCGGTCCTGACGGGTGATCTGCTCGCCCGAGGCCGGGTCGACGCCGGACCGGGTCGTGGTGGTGGTCCGACGACCGCCGAACCCGACGGCCAGGCTGATGATGAGCAGGACGACGCCGGCCGCGATCAGGATGTAGCCGATGAGCTTCAGGTCGATGCCGGCGACCTGGTAGTCGACGGCGAAGGCGATGATCGCGCCGATGACGATCAGGGCGATGCTGGATCCGATGCGCATGGTGGTTCCCTTCCGTGGAGTCACGCCGAACGTACCCGGATGCGCACCCCACCGTTCCGGACCGTCACGGTGCGACAGCGCCGTCAGTCGACGTCGACCTCGGCCCATCCGTCGAAGCGGCCGATCTCGGTGACCCGCACCACGGCCTCCCCGGCGTCGTCCGACGCGTCCAGGTCGATCGTCGCGGAGAACCCGAAGTCCCGGTCCCCCGACGGGTCCGCGAAGGTCTGCCGCGCCCGCCACACCCGCGGGGACGCCGAGGCGCCCGCTTCGTCCAGCGCCAGGAACTGCATCGAGCGAGCGTCAGCGTCCGTGCCGATCGTGTCGTGCTGGTCGTAGTACTCCTCGAGCACCGCGTCCCACTCGTCCTGCCCGAAGCCGGCGGCACCGTCGAGCGCTGCGAGTCCCTCGACGTCGTCCCGGGCGGCGAGCAGCACGCGCTGGAACAGGGCGTTGCGCACGAGCACCCGGAAGGCCCGCACGTTGCCCGTGAGCCGAGCGGGCTGCGGCGGTGCGATCTCGTCGTGTTCGGCAGCGGCCTCCGCCACGTCCCCGTTGACCAACGCCTCCCACTCGTCGACCAGGGACGAGTCGACCTGGCGCACGAGTTCCCCGAGCCACTCGATCAGGTCCGCGAGCTCCGGGGTGCGCTGGTCCTCGGCGATCGTCTGCCGCATGGTGCGGTACGCGTCGGAGAGGTAGCGCAGCACGAGGCCCTCGGAACGGGTGAGCTGGTAGAAGCGCACGAAGTCGCCGAAGGTCATCGCGCGTTCGTACATGTCACGGACGACGGCCTTGGGCGACAGCGTGAAGTCGAGCACCCACGGCTGTTCAGCGGCGTACGCCTCGTACGCGGCGGTCAGCAGTTCGTCGAGCGGCTTGGGCCAGGTGACCTCCTCGAGCAGCTCCATCCGCTCCTCGTACTCGATGCCATCCTGCTTCATCCGGGCGACCGCTTCGCCGCGCTCCTTGAACTGCTGCTGCGACAGGATCGCGCGCGGGTCGTCGAGGGTGGCCTCGACGATGGAGACCATGTCGAGCGCGTACGTCGACGATTCGGGGTCGAGCAGCTCGAACGCGGCCAGGGCGAACGGCGACAGCGGCTGGTTGAGCGCGAAGTTCGGCTGCAGGTCGACGGTGACGCGGTACGTCGCCGGGGCGTCGCCGACCCCGGGCACCCGTTCGATGACCTGCGCGGTGACCAGCGTCCGCGCGATCGTCAGGGCACGACGGGCGAGGGCGAGCTGCCGGGCGCGCGGCTCGTGGTTCTCGAAGACGAGCTCCCGCACCGCGTCGAACGCCGACCCGCCGCGACCCACGACGGCGAGGACCATCGCGTGCGTGATCCGCATCCGGGACACCATCGGCTCGGGCTCGGCGCCGATGAGCCGCTCGAACGACGCCTGTCCCCACGAGACGAACCCGTCCGGCGCCTTCTTGCGCTTGATCTTGCTCTTCTTCTTCGGGTCGTCGCCGGCCTTGGCGACGGCCCGGGCGTTCTCGATGTCGTGCTCGGGCGCCTCGGCGACGACGTCACCCTCGGTGTCGTAGCCGGCGCGACCGGCTCGTCCGGCGATCTGGTGGAACTCGCGGGCGGAGAGCTGCCGCATCTTCGTGCCGTCGAACTTCGTCAGCCCGGTCAGCAGCACCGACCGGATCGGCACGTTGATGCCCACGCCGAGGGTGTCCGTCCCGCAGATCACCGGCAGCAGCCCGCGCTGGGCCAGCTGCTCGACGAGCCGCCGGTACTTCGGCAGCATGCCCGCGTGGTGCACCCCGATGCCGGCGCGGATCAGACGTGACAGGGTCTGCCCGAACCCAGCGCTGAAGCGGAACCCGGCGATGGCCTCAGCGATCTCGTCCCGTCGTTCGCGGCTGGCGACGCGAGCGGACATCAGCGCCTGGGCCCGCTCGAGCGCCGCGGCCTGCGCGAAGTGCACGATGTAGACCGGCGCCTTGCCCTCCTCGAGCAGCCGTTCGACAGTCTCCTGCACCGGCGTCATGACGTACTCGTAGTCCAGCGGCACCGGCCGCGAGACCCCGGTGACCCGCGCGGTCGGCCGTCCGGTCCGGCGGGACAGGTCGTCGGCGATGGTGGTGACGTCGCCGAGCGTGGCGGACATGAGCAGGAACTGCGCCCGCTCGAGCACCAGCAGCGGCACCTGCCACGCCCAACCCCGGTCGGGGTCGCCGTAGAAGTGGAACTCGTCCATCACGACGACGTCGACCTCGGCGTCCGGACCCTGGCGCAGTGCCGCGTTCGCGAGGATCTCGGCCGTGCAGCAGATGATCGGCGCGTCCGCGTTGACGCTCGAGTCGCCGGTGACCATGCCGACGTTCTGGGCACCGAACAGCTCGACGAGCTGGAAGAACTTCTCGGACACGAGCGCCTTGATCGGTGCCGTGTACCAGCTCCGCTTGCCCTCGGCCATCGCGGCGAAGTGTGCGCCGGCGGCCACGAGCGACTTCCCGGTGCCGGTCGGGGTGCTCAGCACGACGTTCGCGCCGGACACCAGCTCGATCACGGCTTCGTCCTGCGCCGGGTAGAGCGGTCGGCCGCTCCCCTCGGCCCAGTCGGCGAACGCCTGGTAGACGGCGTCCGGGTCGACGACACCGCCGGAGGCCGCCGGCATGGCGGCGACGAGTGGTGGCTGGGTGGTGACGTCGGTCATGGGACCATCCTCCCAGTCCGGACCGGTGCGCGGGGCGGACTGGAGGCCCGTGGCGGGGCCGTCCCGAGCCTCCTGTCCGGCACATGCGAACGCATACTTCTATGCGAGCGCATACACTTGCACCGTGCGCGAACTCGGCTTCCTCTCCTTCGTCCCCAACCACGCGGGCCCCGCCGGCGCGGCCGCCGCACTGGAGGACGGCCTGCGGCTCTTCGAGACCGCCGAACGCCTGGGCTACGGCACCGGCTGGGTCCGCGGTCGCCACTTCGAGCCGTTCCTGACCAGCCCGATGACGTTCTTCGCCGCCGCGGCGCAGCGCACGAGCACCATCGGCTTCGGCACCGCCGTGCTCGGCATGCGGTACGAGGACCCGGTGCGCCTTGCCGAGGACGCCAGCACCGTCGACCTGCTGAGCGGCGGCCGCGTGCAGCTCGGGATCAGCACCGGCATCGCGGGGTACGGGCCGATCCTGGACCCGGTGTTCGGCGCCGTCGACCGGAGCTTCCGCGACGAGGCCGAGGCCCGCGCCGCCCGGCTGCTCGAAGTGCTCGACGGTGAGCCCCTCGGCACGGCGGGCAAGGGCTACGAGAGCATCCCTGCCGGTGCCGACCTGACCCTGCAGCCCCTCAGCCCGGCCCTGCGCGGACGGGTCTGGTGGGGCGGCGGCAGCATGGGCACCGCGGTCCGCACCGCCGAGAAGGGCCTGCTGCTGCACTGCTCCACCCTGAACACCGAGGACACCGGCGAGCCGTTCGCCGTCGCCCAGGCGGCGCAGATCGCGGCGTACCGACAGCGCTTCGACGAGCTGCACCCCGATCGCTCGCCGAAGGTGGCGGTCGGCCGCATCGTCGTCCCGCTGCTCGACGACCACGACCGGCAGGTGCACGAGGAGTTCCTCACCGGGTACGCCTCGGGGATGGACGACGATGGGCGCCCCCTCGCCGGTCCGCCGTTCCGCTTCAGCAAGGTCGTCGCGGGTGAGCCGGCCGCGATCGTCGATGCGCTCCGGGCCGACCCCGCGGTGCGCGCCACGGACGAGCTCGTCATCACCCTGCCGGCGAACGGGGACACCGCTGCCCATGAGCGCATCCTGACGGTGATCGCCGAGCAGGTTGCGCCGCACCTGCGCGACTGACGCTGGTGGAGCATCCGGCCGGGGCCACTCCGGGTCGGTGAGGTCCGGGGCCCCCGGGCCGGATGCACCATCTCGTCCCTGATCCGTACGAGATGGCGTCCTCCACTGTTCCACCGATCTCGTCGTTTGTCACAGCGAGAACGACCATCGCTCAGCAAATCGTGATGGTTCGTCATGTGATGTTCCGAACGGTCTGGTGACGGACCAGAACGACGATGCGCCCCCGCGAGAACGCGGGGGCGCATCTGGCGCACCAGGACCACGGGGGCTCCATCAGCCGGATCAGGAGGCGATGTCGCACGCGCAGTGGTCCCATGTCGGTGCGAGCGTCGACGGTAACCAGCCGCCTGACGCCGCGTTCATGCTACTGAATCGACATCACACTTGCGCGGAAACCGGATCGTGTTCAGGAGAAGCCCGCAGAACCCTCAGGAGAGGGTGACCTCCGCGCTCCCCGCCTCGTCGGCCACGGAGGTCCCGACGTGCAGCGTGAAGACGCCCGGTTCGAAGGCCCAGGCGCCGTCCCAGTGCGCGAACGCCCGGGCCGGGACCTCGATGGAGACCTCGGTCGACGCGCCCGCGGCCAGGCGCACGGGAGCGAACCCGACCAGCCAGCGCACCGGTCGGTCGACGGACGACGCCGCTCGCGACGCGTAGACCTGCACGACCTGCTTGCCCGCGCGGTCGCCGGTGTTCACGGCGATGGTCGTCACGAGCACGGCGTCGCCCTCGGTCACGGTCGGCGTCGCGGCGATGCCGTCGAGCGTCCAGGTCGTGTAGCCGAGGCCGTGCCCGAACGGGTACGCGGGGGTGACGCCGGCGCGCAGCCACGCCCGGTAGCCGATGTGCACACCCTCGTCGTAGGACACCTCCCCGTCGACCGGGGTGACGTCGAGCACGGGGACGTCCGCCATCGCGACCGGCCAGGTGGTGGGCAGGCGACCGCCGGGCTCGCGCGCCCCGGTCAGCACGTCGGCGACCGCGTTGCCGTACTCCTGCCCGCCGAACCAGGTCAGCAGCACCGCGGCGACGTCGTCGCGCCAGGGCATCTCGACCGGCGACCCGGCGTTCACGACCACGACGGTGGCCGGGTTCGCGGCGACCACGGCGGCGACGAGCTCGTCCTGGTGACCGGGGAGGGCGAGCGACGACCGGTCGTACCCCTCGGACTCGACCTTGGAGTTCGTGCCGACGACGACCACGACCACGTCGGCGTCACGGGCGGTCTCGACGGCCGCGGCGATGAGCGACGCGGGGTCCTCGTCCGAGGGCTCGGTGCCGAACTGGTACGCCAGCACCCCGCCGAGGGTCTCGTCCTGCACGATGTCGTACTCGATCCGGATCGCGACCTGCTGCCCGGCGGTGACCGACACCGGGACCGAGCGCGCCGGCGGGTTGAGGAACGCCGCACCGAGCTGGTCACCCTCGTACGGCACGTCCTCGTCGAGCACCAGGGCGTCGTCGATCCACATCCGCGACCGACCCGCTGCGCCGACGCCGATGCGCACGGTGCCGGTGGTCTCGGCCGTGTACGTCGTGGTGATGTCGAGGCGGTCGGCCTCGCGCGTGGGGGCGTCGCCACCGAACCAGAACAGCGCGGTCGCCTGGCGGTCCTCGACGTACAGTTCGGTGCCGTCCGCGACGAACGCGACGCGGGCGCCGGGCTGACCGGTCCCCGGGTTGGTGATGCTCGACAGCGGGAACTCGGCGATGCCCTCCTGCACGACGGCCCCGATGGCGTAGTCGACCGTGGCAGACGGGAACGCGGCGCGGATGCCGTCGAGCGGGGACACGACCGACGACGGCACGACGGTCGCCGAGCCGCCGCCCTGGGTCCGGGCCTGGTCGGCGTTGTGGCCGATCACCGCGATGCGGGTCGGCGCGGCGGTGTCGGAACCGGTGCCGGAGTCGCTGCCGCTGCCGAGCGGCAGGATCCCGGTGTTGCGGACGAGCACGGTGCCCTCGGCCTCGGCCTCGCGGACGAACGCGACACCGTCCTCGACGGTCACCGGGGCCGCGGCCACGGCGTCGAAGCCCTCGAGTGCACCGACCCGTGCCGCGAGCGTCAGGATGCGGTGCACCTTGCGGTCGATCGCGGCCATCGGCACCTCGCCGGAGCGGACGGCGGCCAGCAGCGGGCCCTCGCTCCACCACGGGTTCGGCCCGGGCATCGCCACGTCCTGCGACGCCTTCGCGGAGTCGACCGAGCGCACTCCGGTCCAGTCCGACACGACGATGCCGTCGAAGCCCCACTCGGAGTTCAGCGGTGTCTCGAGCAGGTCGTTCTCCGACGCGGTCACGCCGTTGATGCCGTTGTACGAGGACATCACCGCCCAGGCGTGTGCCTCGGTCACGGCCTTCTCGAACGCCAGCAGGTACAGCTCGCGGAGCGCCCGGTCGGACACCTCGGTCGACGCCGTGAAGCGGTCGGTCTCGTAGTCGTTGGCGATGTAGTGCTTGGGCGTCGCTGCGACACCGTTCTCCTGCACGCCCGCGACGTAGGACGCCGCCAGGTCCCCGGTCAGCACCGGGTCCTCGCTGAAGGCCTCGAAGTGGCGGCCGCCCAGGGGCGAGCGGTGCAGGTTGATGGTCGGGCCGAGCACGACGTCGACGCCCTTGCGCCGGGCCTCCACCGCCGCGGCGGCGCCGTAGCGCTTCGCGATCGCGCGGTCCCAGCTCGCCGACAGCGCGGTGGCCGACGGCAGGTTCAGCGACGGGTCACGCTCGTCCCAGACCTCGCCGCGCACGCCGGACGGACCGTCGGACATGAGCATGGGGCGCAGCCCGATCTCGTCGATCGGCCAGGTGGTCCAGAAGTCGCGGCCGGTCAGCAGCTGCACCTTCTGCTCGGTGCTCAGCCGCCCGACGAGCGCGTCGATGCGCTCGCCCAGGGGCTCGGATGCGGAGGCGGTGCCCACGGTGTCGACGGTCGTCACGTTCGATCGGTCCTCTCGTTGCTGCTGGAGGTCGCGCGTGGCTGGACCAGTGCGAGGTGGACCGTCGACGGCGACGCCGCTGACGCTACCACCAAAACCGTGCATGGTTTGGTTTTCACAGGCGGAGGTGGGGCGGTACAGTCCTGCCATGACACGACGGGGTTCGTACGCCAAGGGCATCGCCAAGCGCGAGGAGATCCTCACCGTGGCGCTCGACCTCGTCGCCCAGCAGGGGTTCCGTCGCACCAGCATCAAGGACATCTCCGACGCGGTCGGTCTGACTCAGGCTGGGCTGCTGCACTACTTCGACTCCAAGGACGAGCTCTGGGTCGAGATCCTCCGCCGCCGCGACGCCATCGACGAGGCCACCGACTGGCAGGCGAAGGACCCGGGTGACCTGCTGTCGCTGATCGTCCGGCACAACGCCGAGGTCCCCGGGCTCGTCCAGATGTTCGTCAACCTGTCAGCTGCGGCCGCGACGGACCCGGACCACCCCGCCCACGCCTACTTCCGCGAGCGGTACGAGAACTCCCGACGCAACATGACGGCTGACTTCCGCGCGATGCAGGAGGACGGCCGGCTCCGCGCGGACCTCGACCCGGAGCAGCTGACGAGCGTGCTGCTCGCCGTCTCCGACGGCATGCAGATCCAGTGGCTCTTCGACCCCTCCCGCGACATGGCCACGCACGTCGAGCTCGTCACCCGCCTGGCCGTCGCGCAGGTCGCCGCCGCCTCGTAGCGCTGGTCCGGACCGTCCGGTCCGTCCGCGTCGGACTGGAGGCCCGGCGCGGCCCCGGCGAGCCAGGTACCACCAGTGCCTGGTCGCGTCCAGGGCGCACACGGCAGGATGGGACCCGCCGACAGGCACGGGCGGTGCGCCCGGTTCGATGGAGAGCGGAGGCGCGATGACGCGCGTAGTGGTGACCGGTGGCAGTGGCAAGCTCGGACGTGCCGTGGTGCGCGACCTCGACGAACACGGGTACGACGTGGTCCTGCTCGACCGCGTGCCGTCCCCCGACAAGCCGGAGCGGGTGCAGTTCGTCCGCATCGACCTGACCGACTACGGGCAGGTGCTGAACGCCCTGCTCGGCATCGACGACCGGTACGACTCCGTCGACGCCGTGGTGCACCTCGCCGCGGTGCCGGCGCCGGGTCAGGTGCCCGACGTCGCACTCATCACGAACAACGTGACCGCATCGATCAACGTCTTCCACGCGGCCCGGGCGGCGAAGATCACGAACGTGGTCTGGGCGTCGAGCGAGACCCTGCTCGGCATCCCGATGGGCGAGCACCACCCGCCCTACCTGCCCGTCGACGAGGACTTCCCCGTCCGCCCCCAGTCCTCGTACTCCCTCGGCAAGGCCGTGGAGGAGGAGATGGCCCGACACTTCACCCGCTGGGACCCTACGCTCAAGATGATCGGGCTGCGGTTCTCGAACGTCATGGACGAGACCGACTACCCGTCGTACCCGTGGGACGCCACCCCCGAGGCGAAGACGTTCAACCTGTGGTCGTACATCGACAGCCGCGACGGCGCCCAGGCGGTCCGCAAGGCCCTCGAGAGCGAGCTGACCGGCTTCGAGGCCTTCGTCATCGCCAGCCCGGACACCGTCATGGACACCCCGACGATCGAGCTCGTCGAGCGCTTCGTGCCGGACATCGAGCGCCGGTCGGACATCGACGGCGTCAGCTCCCTGCTGTCGAGCGAGAAGGCCCGCGAGCTGCTCGGCTACGACCCGCAGCACTCCTGGCGCGACCACCGCTCCTGAGCAACAGCAACCCCACCCGCCCGAGCAACGCCCTGCCCGTCTGAACGTCCCCGGCGTCAGGCGGGCAGGAGCAGGCCATCGAGCACCAGGTCACGGGCGGCGGGCAGCAGGTCCGCCGCCAGTGCCTGCTCGTCGACCCCGGTGATCTGCGCCAGCGCACCGACGATCGCCGCCACCGACAGGTCACCGTCGCAGGCGCCGACGAACGCGGCGAGCGCCGTGTCCGCGTCGACCCGTCGCCCGAGTCCGCCGCCCTGCACGAGCGTCATCACGGTCGGGTCGTCGTTGCCCGGCCAGTAGTACCGCTCCTCGGTCACGTCGCCGGCGACCCGCAGGTGCGCCGCGGCGAGCGCGGTGTCGTCGTGCTCGGCGAGCCAGCTCGCGGCGTCGAGGACGCGGGCCACCGTGGCTCCGAGCCCCGCGGGGTTGGAGCCGAGCGTCTCGGGGACACGCTCGAACCGTCGGAGCCGAGCCGCGCCTCCTGGCTGGGGCCGGCGGACCACGACGTAGCCGAAGCCGACCCCGGTGACCTTCCGCGTGGCGAAGTCGTCGAGCCAGGCGGCCATCAGGTGGTCGGACTCGGGCGTGCCGGGCTTGGTGCCGCCGTCGCGGATCCAGGTCTCGGCGTACGAGGCCGGGTCCTGTCGTTCGCGTTCGATCACCCAGGCGTCCAGGTCGGTGTGCTCGAACCAGGCGCGCACCCGGTCGAGTCCGTCGACGCCCCAGTGGTACTCCCAGTTGCCGAGGAGCTGCGCGGTCCCGCCGGGTTCCAGGTGGTCGGCCAGCCCGGTCAGCACCGTCTCGACCAGGACGTCGCCGACCATGCCGCCGTCGCGGTACTCGTAGGACGGCACACCCTCGGCGCGGGGTGTGATGACGAACGGCGGGTTCGAGACGATCCGGTCGAACCGCTCCCCCGCGACGGGCTCGAACAGCGAACCGAGCCGGAACTCGATGCCGTCGAGACCGTTGAGCTGCGCGTTGAAGCGGGCGATGGCGAGGGCCCGGCGCGAGATGTCGGTGGCGACCACCTGATCCGCGAAGCGTCGGGCGTGCATGGCCTGGACGCCACAGCCGGTGCCGAGGTCGAGCACGCGGCGGACCGGCACGGGCACCTGCAGGCCGCTCAGCGTGGTCGTGGCGCCGCCGATGCCGAGCACGTGCTCCTCGTCGAGGGCGGCGCCGAGGGCCAGCTCCCCCAGGTCCGAGACGATCCACCAGCTGCCGGCACCCGCGTCGTCGACGAACCCGTACGGACGCAGGTCCACCGTCGGCGCGACCTGACCCGCGGCCGTCCGGACCAGTCCCGCGCGTTCGAGGGCGCCGACACCGGTCCGTGCGAACGCCTGGTCGGCATCGGACTCGGCGACGGGCAGGCCCAGGACGAACAGCGTGGCGAGGGTCCCCAGCGGCGAGGGTCCGCGCGCGTCGAGTGCTCGGAGTGCGGCGACGCGGGATCCCCGGTGCAGGGACGCCGCGGCCTCGGTACCCCAGAGCGCGTCGACCCCCTCGACGGTGAAGCCCGCGGCGGTCAGGTCGGCGCGCAGGGCATCGGTCACGGCGACGTCGGCGTGCACGTCGGGCAGCGTGTGGGCGCCGTCGGTCGTGCGGTCGGTCGTGCGCCTGTGGTCGGTCATGCGCCTGCGGTCGTTCATCCGCCTGCGGTCGGTCATGCGCCCAGGTCCTCGCGCATCAGCGTCGCGGGCACCTGCCAGTCGACGACCAGGTCGAGCAGCCCCGGGAACCGCTGCTGCACGTCATCGACCCGGACGCGGCTGACGCGGGTCAGACCCTCGAGGTGCTGTTCGAGCAGGCCGGCCTCGCGCAGCACACGGAAGTGGTGCGTCAGCGTGGACTTCGGCCGGTCGACGCCGACCCAGCCGCACGAGCGCTCGCCCCCGGCGGCGTCGACCAGGTAGCGGTGCAGGATCGCCAGGCGGATCGGGTCGGACAGGGCGTCCATCACGACGGGCAGGTCCATCTCGGCGACCGTCGGCTGCGGCAGGCGCTCGGGCGCCGCCAGCTCCACTCGTTCGGGCATGGACGGGACGCTACCACCGTTCACCTCGCTGTACGACTTGCGTCGTACAGCCGCGGTACTGTACGACTGGTCTCGTACAACAACGCTCGGAAGGTGCGCTCATGCAGTCAGCCCGCTCGGTCGCCGGGTTCTGGATCATCGCGGCGATGCTGTTCGTGGCACTCGCCTCATCAGCGGTGCCCTCGCCGATCTACCCCGTGTACGCCGCGGAGTGGCACCTGACGCCGCTCATGCTCACCGGGGTCTTCGCCATCTACGTCGCCGGGCTGCTCGTCAGTCTGCTCGTCGCCGGCCGCCTGTCGGACCACGTCGGACGCAAGCCCGTGCTCGTCGTCGGCGGGCTCGCCCTCACCCTGTCGCTGGGGTTGTTCGCCGTGGCGGACGGGCTCGGCGCGCTCATCCTCGACCGCATCGTGCAGGGCGTCTCCGTCGGACTGCTCATCGGTGCGCTCGGAGCCGCCCTCATCGACAACTCCCTCGAACGGCACCCGAGCCTGGCGGGCGTGCTGAACGGCGCCGTCCCGCCGTTCGCCCTCGCCGCGGGCGCGATGTCGAGCGGCGCCCTGGTGGAGTGGGGTCCAGCGCCTGAGCAGTTCGTCTACCTGCTGTTCGGCGCCCTGCTGCTGCTCATGGTGCTCGCGCTGTTCGTCGTCCCCGAGCAGGTCCAGCGTCGCCCGGGCGCCCTCCGCTCCCTCCGCCCGACGATCTCGGTGCCGCGGTCCTCGCGCGCGCTGTTCCGCGGCGTCACCGGATCGCTCATCGCCAGCTGGGCGCTCGGCGGCCTCTTCCTGTCGCTCGTCCCCTCGGCGCTCGGGCAGGTGTTCGGCATCGAGAACCACTTCGCCGCCGGTGCGCTCATCGCCGTCGTGACGGGGGCCGGAGCGCTGACCGGCCTGGCGATCCAGCGCATGGACGCGCGGAGCGCCCTGCTGATCGGCCTCGTCGCGCTGGTCCTCGGTCCGATCGTCACCGTGGCCTTCGTCTTCGCCCACTCGCTGCCCGGGCTCGTGGTCGGCAGCGCCATCGCCGGCGTCGGCTTCGGCGCCGGGTTCCAGGCCCCGCTCCGGATGCTGCTCACCACGGCGGCACCGACGCACCGTGCGGGGCTGCTCTCGACGATCTACGTCGTCAGCTACCTGGCGTTCGGCATCCCGGCGGTGGTCGGCGGGCTGCTCGAGCCGGCGGTCGGCCTGGTGCCGGTGCTCGCCGGGTACGGGGCGTTCATCGTGCTCGCCGCGGCGGTCGCCCTCGTGCTGCAGCTCGCGTCGCGCTCGGCCGCGCAGGTCGAGGAGCAGGCGTGCGAGGCGCTCGAGCGCACCGCCACGGGCTCGATCCGCACGGCGGAGTAGCCCGGGCGCCCCTAGTGCGTCGGCCGCGGCGGACGCCGCATGCTGCGGTGCGCCTCGGCGTGCGCGGAGTCGACGTCGGCCTTGCCCCGGTCCGCAGCGCGACGCAGCCACTGCGGCCCGTGCGTCTTCGCCCAGTCCCAGAAGCGGTGCAGCTGCGCCCGGAGCCACGTGATGATCCGGTGGAAGAAGTGGAACTCGCTCGCCAGGATCGTGAGGCCGATGAACACGACCAGCCATCCGGGCCCGGGCAGCGGCACCAGGATCAGCCCGATGACCACGACGAGCCCGCCGACGATGCCGATCAGCACCTTCCAGAACAGGTGCACGTGCGGCCGGGCGTGGATCCAGGCGCGCATGTCGTGGAACCACTGGAAACGGTGGGGTCGCGCTGCACTCGCCGTGCGGTCGTCCGGGTCGCCGTCCATCCCCGAACGGTAGGACCCGCGGCTGGGAATCCGCGGCGCAGCGGGTGCCGATCAGCCGGGTGCGGCGGTGCCGTCAGTGCGACGGACGGGAGGCACGTCATGCGTGCGCGACGCACGTCGCGGCCCACGGGACGGCGGCGAGTCGGGCCTCCTGGATGGGTTCACCGCCGACCACGCACGTCCCGTAGACACCCGCGTCGAGCCGCGCGAGCGCGGCGTCGACCTGCTCGACGCGCCGACGCGCGTCATCCCGCACCGCGCCGAGCGACCCGCGCTCCCAGGCCAGCGTCGCCCCCTCGGGGTCGTGCTCGTCGTCCGTGTTCGCGCCGTCGCGGGCGTCACTGACGTCGCGCATGCTCCGCTCGACGTCGGCGAGCAGCTTGACCGAGCGGCCGCGCTCCGTCAGCAGGGCCTCGCGAGGGTCGTCCATGCCGACGACGCTAGTCCTGCGGAATGGACTCCATCGCGGATGCGTTCGCATCGACATGACGAAGATCGGGTTCCTGTCGTTCGGACACTGGCGCGACGTGCCGGGGTCCCGGGTCCGCAGCGGGCGTGAGGCCCTGGTGCAGGGCATCGACCTCGCGGTCGCAGCCGAGGAGGCCGGCGTCGACGGGGCGTACTTCCGCGTGCACCACTTCGCGCAGCAGCAGGCCGCCCCCTTCCCGCTGCTGTCCGCGATCGCCGCGAAGACCAGCCGCATCGAGATCGGCACCGGCGTGATCGACATGCGGTACGAGAACCCGCTCTACATGGCCGAGGAAGCGGCGGCCACCGACCTGATCTCCGGCGGCCGGCTCCAGCTCGGGGTGAGCCGGGGGTCACCCGAGACCGCCCTGGCCGGGTACCAGTCCTTCGGGTACGTGCCCGAGGCCTCCGACCCGAACGGCGCCGACCTGGCCCGCGCGCACACCACCGTTCTCCGCCGCGCGATCGCCGGCGAGCCGATGGCCAACGCGAACCCCCAGATGACCGGCTCCGAGGGATCGCTGCCGATCCTCCCGCTGTCGGACACGCTCCAGGACCGGATCTGGTGGGGCGCCGGCACGCGGGCGACCGCCGAGTGGACGGCCGAACAGGGGATGAACCTGATGTCGTCGACCCTGCTGACCGAGGACACCGGCGTGCCCTTCGAGCAGCTGCAGGCCGAGCAGATCGAGCGCTTCCGCCGGGTCTGGGCGGAGTCGGGCTGGGAGCGCACCCCGCGGGTCTCCGTCTCGCGCAGCATCATCCCGATCGTCGACGACGAGTCACGCCACTACTTCGGCGTGCGGGCCCAGGTCGAGGGATCGGACCAGGTCGGGTACCTCGACGGTGGACTCGCGCGCTTCGGCCGCTCCTACATCGGGTCGCCCGAGGACCTCGTCGTGGAGCTGGCTGCCGACGCGGCGGTCCGCGCTGCCGACACGGTCCTCGTGACCGTGCCGAACCAGCTCGGCGTCGACTTCAACGCCCGGCTGCTGGCGGCGGTCGCGGACGTCATGCGCGAGGTGGACGCAGCGCCAGTCCCGGCCTGACGTCCCCCTTCCTGCCGACACCCGGGTTGGGACTGGGAGGGCGGAGCGGCGGACCGTAGCGTCGAGAGGCACCATCCACTCGTCCTCAGGAGCTCCTCGTGACACTGCCGGCCGCTGGCTGGTTCCCGGACCCCCGGGACGCCGGTCGTCTCCGTTGGTGGGACGGGCACGCCTGGGGTGAGGGCACGCGGCCGCTGCCGGCCCGAGGACCAGCGGCGATGGTGCCGGTGACGGTGACCCCGACCGGGCCGTCCTTCTCGGTGACGCCCCCGCCCGTCGAGCACCGGACCTGGGCCTATGGCGCTGCGACCTCGCGGCGACTCTGCGCGTTCGCGGCGTCCGCGGCGGTCCTGGCGATCGCGTCCGTGGCGCTCAACCCATGGGGTGCGTTCAGTGTGCTCGCGGTCCTGGCCGGCCTCGTCGGTGTCGTCCGCCCGGGTGCGACGGACCGATGGCGGTTGCTGGCGCGGAGCGTGGCGGTGTCCGCGATCGTGGTCGCCCTCGCCACGGGCCTGGTCGCGCTGAGCACCCACGCACCCGTGTCCTGACGCAGCACCGGGCCGGCCCGGGCCCGCGCCAGCCCTACCGCCGCGCCCGCGGATGCGCCGTCTGGTACACGTCGCGCAGCAGGTCCGCGGTCACCATCGTGTAGATCTGCGTCGTCGCGACACTCGCGTGCCCGAGCAGTTCCTGAACCACCCGGACGTCCGCACCACCCTCGAGCAGGTGCGTCGCGAACGAGTGCCGGAACGTGTGCGGCGACACGTGCTCCACCAGGTCCGCCCGCTCAGCCGCCGCCTGGATCACGAGCCACGCACTCTGCCGCGAGAGCCGCGCACCCCGCGCCCCGAGGAACAGCGCCGGCGTCGACGGTCCCCGAACGGCGAACACCGGCCGCGCCCGCACGAGGTACGCCTCGACCGCAGCCCGGGCGTAGCTGCCGAGCGGCACGATGCGCTGCTTGTTGCCCTTGCCCGTGACCCGGACCACCGCGATGCCGTCATCCCCGGCGACGTCATCAGCCCCGGACCCGGCCCCAGACCCGGCCCCGGCCCCGGCCCCGGCCCCGGCCCCGGCCAGCGTCGTGACGTCGTCCACGGACAGCCCGACCGCCTCGGAGATACGCGCCCCGGTGGCGTAGAGCAGTTCGAGCAGCGCCCGGTCCCGCAGCGCCACCGGGTCGTCCCCCTCGGTGGCCTGCAACAACCGTTCCATGTCGTGCACCGAGATCGCCTTCGGCAGTCGCATCGGGGCCTTCGGCGGGCGGACGGACGCGCCGGGGTCCATCGGCAACCAGCCCTCACCGGCGGCGAACGTGGCGAAGGACCGTACCGAGCTGAGCATCCGGGCGATCGACCGCG
This sequence comes from Curtobacterium sp. MCBA15_001, assembly GCF_001864835.1. Classification (GTDB taxonomy): domain Bacteria; phylum Actinomycetota; class Actinomycetes; order Actinomycetales; family Microbacteriaceae; genus Curtobacterium. The sequence goes on from NZ_MJGI01000009.1 coordinate 96,684, forward strand.
GCGCCAACGGCCCCTCGGGGCGCGTCGCGAGGTGCGTCACGAACCCGGACAGGTCAGCACGCGCCAGCCGCCCGACGTCCTGGAGCACGCTCGCTCCCCCGGCCCGGTCCGCGCCGGACGACTCGACGACGGGCTGCGTCGCGATCCACACCGCGAACGTCGCGAGGTCGCGCCGGTACGCCGCCAGGGTGTGCTGCGACAGCCCCCGCTCGATCGCGACGTGCCGCAGGTAGACGTCGACGGCCCGTTCGAGCGGCACTGCACCCGAGGACAGCGCCGCACCCGCGAGCGGAACGGCACCGGAGGTCACCGGACGAGGCTACTGCTCCGCACCACGCTCGAGCGCGTCCACGGCGAGCGCCGCCACGATGAGCGCCGAGTTGTGCAGCCGACCCGCGAAGATCCCGGCGATGACCTCGGCCCGTGGGACCCACCGGACCTCGATGTCGGCCTCTTCGGCTTCACGCTCGAACGTGGAGCCCGTGGGCCGGACGTCGCGCGCGCGGTAGATCTCGATGAACTCGTTGCTGCCGCCGGACGAGGTGTTGTAGTGCACCAGCGGCTCCCAGGTGTCGGCCTCGACGTCCGCTTCCTCGGCGAGTTCACGCTGCGCAGCGACCAGGTGGTCCTCGCCCGGGTGGTCGAGCAGTCCGGCGGGCAGCTCCCAGTCGCGCAGCTGCACGGGGTGCCGGTACTGCTGGATCACGAGCACGCGGCCCTCGGCGTCCTCGGCCCAGACCGCGACGGCACCGGTGTGGTCGATGTACTCACGGACCATGCCGTCCCCGTACGCCACCTCGTCCCGCCGGACGTCCCACACCGCGCCCTCGTAGACGACCGTGGAGTCGGTCACGTCGAAGGAGGTCGGGTCGTCAGCGATGGGTGCGTCGGTCACGTGACCATCCAACCAGCGACCACCGTCACGTCCCACACCGACCCACAGACGGACGGGAGGCCCGTGGCTGCGCAGCCACGGGCCTCCCGTCTGTCACGTGGTGACGTCGACTACGCGACCTCCACCGACTCCGACGCGGACTCGGTCTCCGGGTCGAACAGCCGCGAGGACTCGTTGCGCTCGATCGCTGCCCCGACCAGACCCGCGAACAGCGGATGCGCGTGGTTCGGCCGCGAGCGCAGCTCGGGGTGCGCCTGCGTGCCGATGTAGAACGGGTGCTCGCTCCGGTCCAGCTCGACGTACTCCACCAGCGTGCCGTCGGGCGAGGTGCCCGAGAACCGCAGGCCCGCGTCCGCGATCTGCTGGCGGTACGTGTTGTTGACCTCGTAGCGGTGGCGGTGCCGCTCGGACGCCTCGGGTGCCCCGTAGAGATCGGCGGCCAGCGAGCCCTCCGTGAAGTGCGCGGGGTAGAGGCCAAGGCGCATCGTGCCACCCAGGTCGCCGCCGGCGATGATGTCCACCTGCTCGGCCATCGTCGCCACGACCGGGGTCGGCGTCTCCGGGTCGAACTCGGAGCTCGACGCGTCGACCAGGCCGGCCTCGTGACGGGCGTACTCGATGACCATGCACTGCAGGCCGAGGCACAGGCCGAGCGTGGGGATGTGGTTCTCGCGCGCGAACTTCAGCGCACCGAGCTTGCCCTCGATGCCACGCACGCCGAACCCACCCGGGACGCAGATGCCGTCGACGTCGCCGAGCTGCTTCGCGGCCCCCTCGGGCGTGGTGCAGTCGTCGGACACGACCCACTTCAACGTGACCTTGGCGTTGTGGGCGAAGCCGCCTGCGCGCAGCGCCTCGGTGACCGACAGGTAGGCGTCGGGGAGGTCGATGTACTTGCCGACCAGGGCGATCGTGACGTCCTTCTTGGGCTCGTGCACGGCCTGCAGGACCGGGTTCCACGAGGTCCAGTCGACGGGCCCGGCGTCCAGGTGCAGCGCGTCCACGATGACCTGGTCGAGGCCCTGGCTGTTGAGCAGCGTCGGCAGGTCGTAGATCGAGGGGACGTCCACGGCGTTGACGACCGCGTCCTCGTCGACGTCGCACATGAGCGCGATCTTCTTCTTGTTCGAGTCCGAGACCGGGCGGTCGGAGCGGAGCACGAGGGCGTCGGGCTGGATGCCGATCGAGCGCAGCGCGGCGACGGAGTGCTGCGTCGGCTTCGTCTTCTGCTCACCCGAGGCGTTCATGAACGGCACGAGCGACACGTGCACGAAGAACACGTTGTTGCGGCCGAGCTCGTGCCGGACCTGACGTGCCGACTCGATGAACGGCTGCGACTCGATGTCACCGACGGTGCCGCCGACCTCGGTGATGATGACGTCGGGCTGCGGGTCGTTCTCCGCCTGCTCGCGCATCCGGCGCTTGATCTCGTCGGTGATGTGCGGGATGACCTGCACGGTGTCGCCGAGGTACTCGCCGCGACGTTCCTTCGCGATGACCGTCGAGTAGACCTGGCCGGTCGTGACGTTGGCCGACTGCGCCAGGTTGATGTCGAGGAAGCGCTCGTAGTGCCCGATGTCCAGGTCGGTCTCGGCGCCGTCGTCGGTGACGAAGACCTCACCGTGCTGGAACGGGTTCATGGTGCCCGGGTCCACGTTGAGGTACGGGTCGAGCTTCTGCATGACGACCTTGACGCCGCGCGCCGTGAGCAGGTTGCCGAGGCTGGCCGCCGTCAGGCCCTTGCCGAGCGACGAGACGACCCCGCCTGTGACGAAGATCTGCTTCGTCACCTTCGGGGTCGAGGTGTTCTGGTCCGTGTTCGCCTGGGTACCGCTGGAAGTGTCCGCCACGGGATTCCATCGTACGTCAGAACTGCCGGGAGGCGCGACCCGCGTTCGCCGTGCGCGTGTCCGCCCGGCGGGTGGCCGGGCGGGGCAGTGCGCGTCAGGCGGACTGCGCCGCGACCTCCAGCAGCTCGCGAGCGTGTTCCATGCCGCTGGCGCTGTCGCCGAGGCCGGAGAGCAGCCGCGCCATCTCCTGCAGGCGGTCGTCCCCTTCGAGCCGCCGGACGCTCGACGACGTCACCGCACCGCTGGCGTCCTTCACGACGTTCAGGTGGTTCGTCGCGAACGCCGCGACCTGGGCCAGGTGCGTGACGACGATGACCTGGGTGCGCTCGGCGAGCTTCGCCAGGCGACGCCCGATCTCGATCGCCGCAGCGCCGCCGACGCCGGCGTCCACCTCGTCGAACACGAAGGTCGGCACCGTCGTGCTGCCGGCCATGACGACCTCGATCGCGAGCATCACCCGCGAGAGCTCCCCGCCCGATGCGCCCTTGCTGATCGGCCGCGGATCGGTGCCGGAGTGCGGCTGGAGCAGGATCGCCACCTGGTCGCGACCGTGTCGGCGGTACTCGCCGGCGTCGGTGACCTCCACCACGAGGGTCGCACCGGCCATCGCGAGCGTCCGCAGCTCCGCCGTCACGCGCTTGGCGAGGTCGTTCGCCGCCTTCGTGCGCGCCGTGGTCAGGGTCGCCGCCGCCGTATCGAGCGCCGCTTCGTCCGCTTCGACGGCCTGCTCGAGGCGGATGATGCGGTCGTCGTCGCCGTCGAGTTCGAGCAGGCGGTCGCTCGCCCGCTGCCCGAAGGCGATGACGTCGTCGACGGTCTCGCCGTACTTGCGGCTCAGCGCGGAGAGCACCGCGCGGCGTTCGTTGATGAGCTCGAGGTCGTGCCCTGCCTCGGGCTCGAGGGAGCCGAGGTAGCTCGACAGGCTCGCCGAGGCCTCACTGGCCTGGATGCCGAGTTCGGTCAGCTGTTCCAGCACGGGCTGCAGTGCGCTGTCCGCACCCGTGACGCGTTCGATCGCGCGTCGAGCCGCCTCGACCAGGCCGATGACGTCGGTCGCGCCGTCGAGGGACTCCGACGAGATCGCCTCGTGCGCGAGGCCCGCGGACAACCGCAGTTCCTCGAGGTTGCCGAGCCGCTCCGCGCGTTCCGCGAGCTCGTCGTCCTCGCCGGGCTGCGGTGCCGCGGCCTCGATCTCGTCCGAGGCCTCGCGCAACCGAGCGGCTTCGGCCAGGCGGTCGTCGCGGTCCCGGGTGAGGGTCTCGAGTTCGGCCGCGTGCTCCTGCCAGGCGTCGAAGGCACGCACGTAGGCGGCGAGGGCCTGTTCGAGGGCACGGCCGCCGAAGCCGTCGAGCGCCGAACGCTGCGCCGTGGACGAGGTCAGGCGGATCTGGTCGGACTGCCCGTGCACGGTGACCAGTTGGTCCGCCAGCTCGCCGAGCACCGCGACGGGCGCACTGCGCCCGCCGACGGTGGCGCGGCTGCGTCCCTCGGCCGAGACGGTCCGGGTCAGGATGAGCTCGCCGTCCTCGACCGCTCCCCCGGCGTCCTCGACCCGTTCAGTCACCGCGGCGTGGTCCGGGACGTCCCAGCGCCCCTCGACCACAGCGCTCGCAGCACCGCGTCGGACGGATCCGGCGTCGGCACGCGCGCCGAGCAGGAGCCCGAGCGCGGTGACGATCATCGTCTTGCCGGCGCCGGTCTCGCCGGTGACCACGGTGAAGCCCGGCCCGAGCTCCAGCGTCGCGTCGCCGATCACTCCGAGGTCCGAGATCCGGATCTCTTCGATCATGCGTCACCCCGTGTGTGTTCCGCGAGGATCCGGATGCTGCGCAGGTCCCTGGCGATCATGCGTCACCCCGTGTGGGTCGCTCGGCGATCATGCGTCGTCGTCCTCGGCAGGGCCACGCCAGCCAGCGACGGGCAGCTGGAACTTCGCGACCAGGCGGTCGGTGAAGGGGGCGTCCTTGAGCCGGGCCACGCGGACGGGCTCCGGCGAACGTCGCACCACCACGCGAGCCCCGGGCGGCAGGTCGTGGGTCCGTCGGCCGTCGCACCACAGCACGCCGACGCCGCTGGTCCGCCGGAGCACCTCGATCGCCAACACCCGGTCCGGACCGACGACGATCGGCCGCGAGAACAGCGCGTGGGCGCTGAGCGGGACCATGAGGATCGCGTCGACGTCTGGCCAGACGATCGGGCCGCCGCCGGAGAACGAGTAGGCCGTCGACCCGGTCGGGGTCGCCACGACGACGCCGTCGCAGCCGAAGGACGACAGCGGCCGACCGTCGACCTCGGTCACGACCTCGAGCATGCGCTCACGCGAGGCCTTCTCGATCGTGGCCTCGTTGAGGGCCCACGACGAGTAGACCTTCTCGTGTCCGACGACGACGTCGACCTGCAGCGCGACGCGCTCCTCGACGTTGTACTCGCCGGCCAGCGCACGCTGCACGGTCTCGGCCAGGCCGTCGCGCTCGCTCTCCGCCAGGAACCCGACGTGGCCCAGGTTGACGCCGATGAGCGGCGCGTGGGTCCCCCGGGCGAGCTCGGCGGCACGGAGGATCGTGCCGTCGCCGCCCAGCACGATGACGATCTCGAGGTCGTCCGGCTGCACGTCCACCCCGAGGATGTCGACCTTGCCGACGGACGCCTCGGCCCGGCGGATGTCGGCGTACTCGTCGAAGGGCATCACGGGCGTCAGACCGGCGGCCGTCAGCAGGTCGCAGACCTCGACCGCGGCGTCGATGGAGTCGCGTCGGCCCGTGTGCGACACGAGCAGGATGTGCCGTTCGTCGCTCATGGAGCCCCTTCTGCCAGCTCGGTCGCCCGAGTGATCCATTCTGTCGGGTTCGACCCGGCGCCTCGCTGGAGACGCGCGAGGTACTCGTGGTTGCCGTGCGTCCCGATGATCGGTGAGGCAGTCAACCCGGACGTCCCGAGCCCGAGGTCCCAGGCGGCCCAGAGCACGTTCATCAGCGCGTCGTTCCGCAGGTCGGCATCGTGCACGATGCCTTCACGGACGCCCCCACGACCGACCTCGAACTGCGGCTTCACGAGCAGCACGAAGTCGTCCGCCGGCACGGCCTGCGCCAGGGCGGGGAGCACGATCCGCAGGCTGATGAACGACAGGTCACCGACGACGAGCGTGGTGTCGCCAGCCTCGGGGTCGAGCGACAGGTAGTCCTCGGCGGTCAGGTTCCGCGCGTTCACGCCCTCGACCACGGCGACCCGGTCGTCCAGCGCCACGACGGGGTCGAGCTGGCCGTGCCCGACGTCGAGCGCGACGACGCGTCGGGCGCCACGAGCCAGGAGGACCTGGGTGAACCCGCCCGTGCTCGCACCGACGTCGAGCGCCACCCGGCCCGTCGGGTCGATCCCGAACGCGTCGAGCGCACCGACGAGCTTGAGCGCCGCCCGCGAGACCCATTCCTCGCCGACGTCGACCCGGATGTCGGTGTCGGGCAGGACGGGCGTCGAGGCCTTCACGACGGGGACGCCGTCGATGCTGACTCGGCCGTCGAGGATGAGCTTGGCGGCCGTCGTCCGCGACTTGGCCAGGCCGCGCGCGGCGACGGCAGCGTCGAGTCGGACCGGCGTCGGGACCGCTGCCAGCGCCGCAGTGTCCACGGCGCGCAGGTCCTGCCCGGCGCGGTCGACACCGGACGGACGGGACTCAGCCACGCGCGGTGCTGCCGCTCTCGAGCCGCGTCCGCAGCTCGTCGTGCAGGGCGGCGAAGGCATCCGCACGTTCCGGCAGCGGGAGTTCCTCGGCAGCGCGCGCACGACGCGCGACATCGCTGTCGTCGGGCTGCTGCTCGGGGGCGTCTGACACGTCGGACACGCTACTCGCCGCCGTGGAGAGCCGGATCGACATCGAGGCCGTAGATCGCCAGGCCTGAGTCCCAGATCGCAGCGGCACCCGCACGTAGCAGGTCCATGGGGTCGTCACCGGCCTTCTCGACACGCACGACGTGCCGGTGCATGCGGACGGTCGACTCGCCCACGCTGACGTACCTGGTGCCGTCCTCGGCCTCGTGTCGGTGCGTCACCGGGTAGGGCTCGGACAGACCACGCAGGTCACGCAGCACGAAGGTCGGCCGCGAGCGGGCGTCCGCCGCGAGCACCTGCTTCGCCTGGTCGATGCCGGTGAGCACGAGCACGCTCGGGATGCCGACGTCGTTCGCGCCCTTGATGTCCGTGTCCAGCCGGTCGCCGATGAACAGGGGCCGTTCGCCGCCGAAGCGGGCGAGGGCGGCGTCGAAGATGGGTCGTTCGGGCTTGCCGGCCACGACGGGCATCCGACCGACTGCCTGGTGCACCGCGGACACGAGCGTGCCGTTGCCCGGGGCGATGCCGCGCTCGACCGGGATCGACCAGTCCATGTTCGTCGCGACCCACGGGACCTCCGGGTCGGCCAGTGCGAACGACGCCTCGGCGAGCTGCTGCCATCCGAGGTCCGGCGAGAACCCCTGGATCACCGCCGCCGGGGCATCCTCGGCGCTGGCGGTCACCGTGAAGCCCGCCTGCTCGACGATGCTGGTCAGGCCGATGCCCCCGATGACCAGGATCGTCGATCCCGCGGGGACCAGCGTGGCGAGGAGCCGCACGCCGGCCTGCGAGCTCGTCACGACGTCGTCCGGGGTCACTTCCAGCCCGTACCGCTCGAGGTGCTCGGCGACGTCGGACGGACGGCGCGAGGCGTTGTTCGTGATGTAGCCCACGCGCGCCGTCAGCGACGCACGTGTCAGCGACTCGACGGCGTGCGGGATCGCGTTCCGCCCGCGGTAGACGACGCCGTCCAGGTCAGTGAGGACCAGGTCGACGCCGTCCGTCGGCGGCCGAGGGGTGTCAGTCGGCTGCGGAGCCGTCGACGTCGCGGGGGTTGTCGTCGTCGATCTCGCCGAGGTCGTCGTCGGGCTCGTCGAAGTCCTCGTCGGGTTCTCCGAGGGGCGCGAGCTGGTCGGGCTCGCCGGGCTCTGCGGACTCGTCGTCCCCTGCGGGCTCGTCGTGTCCTTCGACTTCTTCCTCGACCACATCCACTGTCTCCCAAGAGTCTTCGTCAGCAGCTTCGGCAAGCGCCTCGGCTGCACGGTCGACGCGCGCCCACCACTCGTCGGCCTCGTCCTGGCGGCCGAGCTCCTCGAGCGTGGCCGCGTAAGCACTGTAGAGCGCCGGCGACCAGCTGTAGGCCGTCGAGGGGTCGAGCTGTGGAATCTCCAGTTCGCCCAGCGCGGCTGTGGGGTTCCCGAGGTCGATGCGCGCGCCGGACATCGCGATCGCGAGTTCGACCTGCACACCGGGCTCGAGCGCTGCGCGGTCCACCGAGCGCCCGAGCTCGAGCGCCCGCTCGGGACGGCCGAGACCGCGCTCGCAGTCGACCATCATCGGCAGCTGGTCGTTGCGCCCGGAGATCCGGCGGTAGGTCCGCAGCTCCCGGAGCGCCATGCTGAAGTCACCGAGACGGTATGCCGTGATGGCCGCGGTCTCCCGCACGACCGCCACACGACCGGCGCGGCGCGCGGCGCTCAGCGCGTGCTGGTTCGCCAGCGCCGGGTCCTCGTCGACGTACATCGCTGCGGTCACCAGGTGGCGTGCAACCCAGTCCGCGTTGTCCTTGCTCAGGGTCTTGAGCTCGGCGCGAGCCTGGGGGTGGAGGTCCCGGGCCTGCACCTCGTCGGGGATCTCCGGGTCGTCGTGACGCGGCCGGATCGACTTCGTGCCGTACGGGTCGCGGTCTTCCCAGTCGTCGCGCGAGGCCTCGCCGAACCGCGAACCAGCCGAACGGGTACCGTCGCCGAACCGCGGTCGGTCGCCGCTGCCTCCGCGAGTGGTGAACTGCCCGCGCTCCGGACGGTCTCCGTCACGACGCGGACGATCGGAGTTGCCGCGGAAGGGGCGGTCGCCCTCACGGCGGGGTCGGTCGGAGTTGTACGACGGACGATCCCC
>NZ_MJGI01000010.1:0-36793 GCF_001864835.1 Curtobacterium sp. MCBA15_001
TTCTCAAGGACCAGACGCACCGAGCTTCTTCTCCTGGTGAGGAATGCCTGCTCGGGCAACTTCGGTACTGTACCACTACTTCAGTGGCGGTCGATTCGACCGGCTTCATTGGAGTGGGTGGTCCCGCTTGAGGTCGGCTCTGCTGGACTGCATCATCCGGAACATCTGCTCCGTGTGACCGTCTCGGCTTCTCCGCCGCACCTTTGGGGTGACGAGTAAGAACTCTACGTGCGATCCCGGGATCGGGCAAACCGAGCGCGCACGACGGCGTGTCGCCCGGAACGACGGGGCACAGGTGTCGTGGAACGACGACGGGCCCGCCATCCAGGTGGATGACGGGCCCGTTCGGACGCCGGGTGGCCGCGGTTCAGTGTCGTGCGATGACGGGGTTCTTCAGCGTGCCGATCCCCGAGATGGTGACCTCGACGACCTCGCCGTCGCGGATCTCGCCGACGCCGGCGGGGGTCCCGGTCAGGATCACGTCACCGGGCAGCAGGGTCCAGATCGACGACACGAACTCGACGAGCGACGGGATGTCGTGCACCATCTCGTTCGTGGAGGCCACCTGACGCAGGTCGCCGTCCACGCGGGTCTCGAGGCGGATGTCCGACGGGTCGATCTCGGTCTCGATCACCGGGCCGAGCGGGCAGAACGTGTCGAAGCCCTTCGCCCGGGCCCACTGGCCGTCGCGGGCCTGCAGGTCACGAGCGGTCACGTCGTTGGCGATCGTGTACCCGAGGATGACGCTCGCGAAGTCCTCGCGCTTGACGTTCTTGGCGAGGGACCCGATCACGATGGCGAGTTCGCCCTCGTGGTCGACTCGGCCGACGCCCTCGGGCAGACGGATCGGGTCGTCGGGTCCGACCACCGAGGTGTTCGGCTTGAGGAACACCACGGGGTCGTCCCCCGACACGTCGTCCATCTCCGCTGCGTGCTCGGCGTAGTTGAGCCCGACGCCGATCACCTTCGACCGCGGGATGACGGGCGCCAGGAGCTTCGCCTCGGACAGCGGCACCCGCTCCCCCGTGGTCTCGAAGCCCTGGTACATCGGGTCCCCCGCGAGCACGACCAGAGCGCGCTCGTCGAGGATGCCGTACCGCGGGTCTTCACCCTTGCTGCTGAACCGTGCGATCTTCACCGTTCGACCCTACCGACGACCGGGGCGCGATCAGGACGCGTCGGTCAGCTTGGTCATCCACCCGTGCGGGTCGGGACGACGGCCGGACTGGATGTCGGTGAGCTCCTGGCGCAGGGACATCGTCAGTTCGCCGGCGCCCTCGGTCGGGGAACCGATCGTGAAGCCCTCGCCACGGAGTTCGGCGATCGGGGTGACCACCGCTGCGGTCCCACACGCGAAGGCCTCGGTGATGGACCCGTCGGCCACACCGTCGCGCCACTCGTCGAGCGTGACCCGCCGCTTCTCCACACGCAGGCCGCGGTCCTCGGCGAGCTGCAGGATCGAGTCGCGCGTGATGCCCTCGAGGATGGAGTCGGAGTCCGGGGTGACGAGTGTGCCGTCGGCCTTCACCAGCACGACGTTCATGCCGCCGAGCTCCTCCAGGTACCGGCCCTCTTCCGAGTCCAGGAACATCACCTGCTGACACCCGTGCTCGTAGGCCTCTTGCTGCGGCAACAGGGACGCTGCGTAGTTGCCCCCTGTCTTCGCGGCGCCGGTCCCACCGCGGCCGGCTCGGGCGTAGGTCGTGGACAGCCAGATCGACACGGGCTTCGGTCCCGAGGTGAAGTAGGCGCCGGCGGGGCTGGCGATGCAGTGGTACGCGACCGCCTGCGCGGCTCGGACACCGAGGAAGGACTCCGTCGCGATCATGAACGGCCGGAGGTACAGGCTGGTCTCGGGCGCGGACGGGACCCAGTCGACGTCGGTCTGCACGAGCTGTCGGATCGACTCGACGAACACCTCGGTGGGGAGCTCCGGCAGTGCCAGGCGTCGGGCGGACCGCTGGAACCGCGCGGCGTTCGCCTCGGGCCGGAAGGTCCAGACGGACCCGTCGGCGTGGCGGTAGGCCTTGAGCCCCTCGAAGATCTCCTGCGCGTAGTGCAGCACGCTGGCGCTCGGGTCGAGCGAGAGCGGACCGTAGGGGTGGATCGAGGCGTCGTGCCAGCCGGCGTCCACGGTCCACTCGACGGTGGCCATGTGGTCGGTGAAGTGCTTGCCGAACCCCGGGTCGGCGAGGATGACCTCGCGCTCGGCCTCGGCGCGGCGCTCGGGGGACGGCGTGGTCGCGAAGTCCAGTCCGAACACGGGTCCGGCGGTGTCGGTGCTCATCGGGTGGCTCCTTCTGCAGCGGTGGTGGTGCGCGCAGTCGCCGCGGCGGCGATCGCGTCGCCGATCTCGGTCGTGCTGCGCTGCGTGGTGCCCCGGTCGGCGAGGTCCGCTTCGACGGCCTGGGTCACCGCGATAGCCAGGTCAGGACGACCGATGTGGTCGAGGAGCAGGGCGACGGAGAGGACGGCGGCGGTCGGGTCGGCCAGCTGCTGGCCCGCGATGTCCGGCGCGGATCCGTGCACCGGCTCGAACATGCTGGGGAAGGTGCCGTCCGGGTTGATGTTGCCCGAGGCCGCGAGACCGATGCCGCCGCTGATCGCCCCGGCGAGGTCGGTGATGATGTCACCGAAGAGGTTGTCGGTCACGATGACGTCGAACCGAGCAGGCTCGCGGACCATGTGGATGGTGACCGCGTCGACGTGCTGGTAGTCCACCGTGACGTCGGGGAACTCCTGCCCCACTGCCGCCACCGTGCGCTGCCAGAGTGCGCCGGCGTTGACGAGCACGTTGCTCTTGTGCACGAGCGTCAGGTGCTTCCGCGGTCGACGCTGCGCCAGGTCGAACGCGTACCGCACGGTCCGCTCGACTCCGTGCGCCGTGTTGATGGAGACCTCGGTCGCGATCTCGTGCGGCGTGCCGACACGGATGGCACCGCCGTTGCCGACGTAGGGCCCCTCGGTGCCCTCACGCACCACGACGAAGTCGACGTCGCCGGGTGTGGCGAGTGGCGTCACCACGGAGTCGTAGACCTTGGTCGGACGGAGGTTGACGTAGTGGTCGAACGCGAACCGCAGCTTGAGCAGCAACCCGCGCTCGATGATGCCGCCCGCCAGACGCGGGTCTCGCGGGTCGCCCCCGACGGCACCCAGCAGGATCGCGTCGTGGGACGCCACCGCCGCCAGGTCCTCGTCGGTCAGGATCTCGCCGGTCTCGAGGTACCGGGTCGCCCCGAGGGAGAACGGCGTCTCCTCGATGACGAGGTCGGCCGGGGTGACGGCGCGCAGGACCTTGAGGGCCTGGTCCACGACCTCTGGTCCGATGCCGTCACCGCGGATCACGGCCAGGCGGAGCGTCTGCGTCTCGGTCATGCGGGGAGCCCTTCGGGTCTGGTGTCTCAGAGCGTGATGTCGATCTCGCGGAGCGAGGCGGCGTCGATCGTCGAGCGGACGTGCTCGAGGATCTCGGTCGGCACCGGCGAGTCGACGGTCAGGACGCTGAGGGCCTGTCCGCCGGCGGCCTGACGGGCGATCTGCATGGCGGCGATGTTGATGCCGGCCTCGCCGAACTCCTTGCCGTAGACCGCGACGATGCCCGGGCGGTCCGTGTAGACCATGACGACGTGGTGCGCGTCGAGGGCGACCTCGACGTCGTAGCCGTTGATCTCGACGAGCTTCTCGACCTGCTTGGGGCCGGTGAGCGTGCCGGAGACGCTGATCGCCGGGCCGTCGGACTGCGCGCCACGGATCGTCAGGACGTTGCGGTACTCGGGGCTGTCCGCGTCGGTGATGAGCCGTACGCTCACCCCGCGCTGCTCCGCGATGAGCGGGGCGTTGACGTAGGAGACCTGGTCGCTGACGACGTCGGTGAAGACGCCCTTGAGCGCCGCGAGCTTGAGGACACTGACGTCGAACTGCGCCAGTTCGCCGTGGACCTCGACGTCGATGCTGGTGACCGGCGACGTGGCGAGGGCGGTGAACACCTGCCCGAGCTTCTCCATCAGCGGGATGCCGGGACGCACGTACGGGTCGATGACGCCACCGGCGACGTTGACGGCGTCGGGGACGAGTTCGCCGCCGAGGGCGAGGCGGACCGACTTGGCGACCGAGACGCCTGCCTTCTCCTGCGCTTCGTCGGTGGAGGCACCGAGGTGCGGGGTCACGACCACGTTCGGCAGCGCCACGAGCGGCGAGTCGGTCGGCGGCTCGGACACGAAGACGTCGAGTCCGGCGCCGGCGATCGTGCCGGCGGTGAGTGCCCGGTGCAGGGCGGCCTCGTCGATCAGGCCGCCGCGGGCGACGTTGACGACGAAGGCCGTCGGCTTCATGAGCGCGAACTGCTCGTCCGAGATCATGCCGAGGGTCTCGGGCGTCTTCGGCATGTGGATCGTCACGAAGTCCGACCGACGCAGCAGGTCGTCGAGGGAGACGAGCTCGACCCCGAGCTGCTGCGCGCGGGCGGTGGTGACGTACGGGTCGTAGGCGATGACGGACACGCCGAACGCCTGCAGGCGCTGCGTGATGAGCGCACCGATGCGGCCGAGGCCGATGATGCCGACCGTCTTCTCGTAGAGCTCGACGCCGGTGTACGCCGAGCGCTTCCACGCACCGGCGGCCAGCGAGGCGTGCGCGGCCGGGATGTGGCGCGCCAGCGAGAGGATGTGGCCGACCGTCAGCTCGGCGGCGGAGATGATGTTCGACGTCGGCGCGTTGACGACCATGACGCCGGCGGTGGTGGCCGCCTTGATGTCGACGTTGTCGAGGCCGACGCCGGCGCGGGCGATGACCTTGAGGCCGGGCGCGGCGGCGATCGCCTCGGCGTCGACCTTGGTGGCGGACCGCACCAGGATGGCGTGCGCGTCGGCGAGGGAGGCCAGGAGTGCGGGGCGGTCGGTGCCGTCCACGTTCCGGATCTCGAAGTCGGGCCCGAGGGCGTCGACTGTGGCGGGCGAGAGTTCTTCGGCGATCAGGACGACCGGCTTCGGCACAGCTGCTGTTTCCTCACACGAGACGGGCGGTGTCCGACCATCGTATCGACGCGATCGACGCGTTACGACCGATGTCGCGGGCCTGTGGAGACCCGAGGACAACGGGAGGCCCGTGGCGGGGTCGCCACGGGCCTCCTGTCTGGTGCCTGGTGCGTCAGGAACCGATGCGGAGCGTCGAGGACACGTACTGCAGCAGCGTGAACCACAGCGCCGAGACCGCGCAGAGCGCGGCGACGAACACCACGACCGTGCGCACCAGGTCCATCCGACGCGACACGAACCAGGCGACGACGAAGCCGGCCGGTGCGATGAGGACGTCGAGGACGAGCACGGGCCAGGGCGTCGCGGTCTCGAGGCCGGTGCCACCGTTCTTGCGGACGAACTCGTTGAAGGCCGCGACCGACTGCGAGACGCCGACCAGGTTGCCGACCGCCTGCCAGGTGACGTACGCCAGGCACAGCGCGGCGACGACCCACACGACGAGCTTGCCGGTGGTGACGGTGCGCGGCCGTTCGGCGACGGCGCTCACCCGAAGCTCCTGGTCATGATGAAGGGCCAGGGGATCAGCACGACCGCCCCGACGAGCAGCCAGGTGAACCGTGTCCGGTTGCGGCTGCCCTGCCCGAGCCAGAGTGTCGCGGCGAACCAGAACGCCGGGGCCATGATCGCCAGCACGCGCATGACTTCCGACGCCATGCCCATGACGCCGGTCCCGGTGATGGTCAGCAGGCTCGCGCTGACGAGCCAGGCGACCGTGTAGAGCAGGTAGACGCCACCGAAGACGCCCGTGCCGACGAGCGCACCGGACCCGAGTGGCGCTTCGGCGTCGGGTGCGGGGCGGGACTTCGTGCGGATCGCGTTGTGGGCTGCGTCGACGTGGGTGGCGTCGTCGGCGTCGTCCCAGGAGAGCGCGGCGTCGTCGTCGTGGTCGACGGCGCCGTCCGGCGGGGACGCTGCGCCGCCGTCGTGTGCGGGAGGTGCCGGGGTCATGCCGTCGATTCTACGAGGCCCGCCCGACTCCGGACGACCCGAGCACCGAGCGGCTCCGGCCGGTCAGACGTCCGCGGCCTGGTGCTGCAGGACCTCGGCGACGACGTCGCGAACGGCCGGGAACAGCGGGTGGCTCTCCATGAGTCCGGTCAGGATCTCGGTGAGCGCGTGCGCGGTGGCACCGGAGCGCAGGAGCGCGTGCAGCTCGACCGACTCGGGGTCGTCCTGGTCGTCGAAGGCGAGCGCGACGCGGACCGCGCCGAGCAGGTGGTCAACGGGCACCCCCCGCTCGGCGAGCTGCGCGGCGGGGCCGACGAACCGCTCGCGGCGGCCGAGCTTGCGGAGCGGGTTGCGGCCGACGCGGACGGTGGTGTCCGGCAGGTGCGGGTTCGCGATGCGCGACAGGTTGGCGGCGACGTACCGGGCGTGCTCGGTGCGGTCGAAGCCGTGCTTGGCGACCAGGAGCTCGGTGGTCTCGGCGAGCACACCGTCGACCTCGGCGCGGACGTCGTGGTCCTCGAGGGCTTCGCGGATGAGTCGGATCCCCCGCACGGTGCCGTGGTAGGCGGCCGTCGCGTGCGCGGTGTTCACGGTGTAGAGCTTGCGTTCGACGAAGGGCTGCAGGTCGTCGACCCACGTGACGCCCTCGATCGCGGGCGGCTCGGCGTCGGAGTCGGCGAAGGGCGTCCGCTCGATGACCCACTCGTAGAAGGGCTCGAGGACGACGTCGAGTCCCCCGGACTGACCGAGGACGCCGGACTGGTCGGGCACGATGCGGTCGATGGCGCAGTTCGCGAACACCGCGGCGATGTCCCGGTCCTCGAGGATCGGCGCACGGCGGATGCTGGCGTGCAGGGAGTCGGTCGCGTTGAACGCGTTCTCGCACGCGACGATCGTGACGTCGCCGCGGTCGGTCCCGCGTGCGGCGAGGCCCTCGGCGATGACCGGGGCGACGAGCGGCAGTGTGCGGGCACCGACGGCGGTGGTGACGACGTCCGCAGCGGCGATGGCCTGCACCACACGCTCGCGGTCGGTCTTGCTGTTGAGCGCACGGAAGCCGTGGACCAGGTGCTCGACCGGCATCTCGCCGACCTCGTGCACAACGAAGCGACCGGCTTCGTTGAGGGCCGAGACGACGCGGTCGTCGACGTCGACGAAGGTCAGCTCGTAGCCGCTCGCGACGAGGAACTGGCCCACGAACCCGCGCCCGATCTTGCCGGCGCCGATGTGGACCGCTCGTTTCGTCACCGCCATCCGACGATCATCCCATGCTGATCGGTCGTCACGTGACGGGTGAGCGAGGTGCGCGCACGCGGGGCGCTGGGGGTGGTGGAGAGCTGCTGCATACCGTTCGGGTCACATCGAGAGGCGGCGGTGCACAGGTGCACACCGCCGCCTCGTCATCGAGTGGTCTCGGGAAGACTACCGCGCGGCGGAACCGTCGACGTAGTCCGAGTCCGCCTGCTTCCACGCGAACAGCGCGCGGAGCTCGCGGCCGGTGGCCTCGATCGGGTGGCCCTCGCCCTTCTCGCGCAGGGCGGTGAACTCCGGCGCGCCGGCGTCCTGGTCATCGATGAAGCGCTTCGCGAAGGCACCGTTCTGGATGTCCGCCAGCACGGCCTTCATGTTCTCCTTGACCTCGGGCGAGATCACACGCGGGCCGGAGACGTAGTCACCGAACTCGGCCGTGTCGGAGATCGACCAGCGCTGCTTGGTGAGGCCGCCCTCCCAGATCAGGTCGACGATGAGCTTGAGCTCGTGCAGGACCTCGAAGTAGGCGATCTGCGGCTGGTAGCCGGCTTCCACCAGGGTCTCGAAGCCGTACTGGATGAGCTGCGAGGTGCCACCGCACAGGACGGCCTGTTCGCCGAACAGGTCGGTCTCGGTCTCCTCGGTGAACGTCGTCTTGATGCCGCCGGAACGCAGGCCGCCGATGGCCTTGGAGTACGACCACGCCAGGTCCCAGGCGCTGCCCGAGGCGTCGACCTCGACCGCGACGATCACGGGGACGCCACGGCCGGCCTCGTACTCGCGGCGCACGGTGTGGCCCGGGCCCTTCGGCGCGACGAGCGACACGTCGACGCCCTCGGGCGCCTGGATGTAGCCGAAGCGGATGTTGAAGCCGTGGCCGAAGACCAGGGTCGCGCCCGGCTGCAGGTTCGGCTCGATGTCGTCCTTGTAGACGATGCGCTGGACCTGGTCGGGCGCCAGGATCACGACGACGTCGGCCCACTTCGTGACCTCGGCCGGGGTCAGGACCTCGAAGCCGGCCTCTTCGGCCTTCTGGCGGCTCTTCGAGCCCTCCTTGAGGCCGATCTTGACCTCGACGCCGGAGTCGCGGAGGTTGAGGGCGTGGGCGTGGCCCTGCGAGCCGTAGCCGATGACGGCGACCTTCTTGCCCTGGATGAGCGTCAGGTCGGCGTCGGCGTCGTACACGATGTCAGTCACGGTGCGTGGTCTCCTTGTTGGTGGTTCGTTCGGGGCCGGGGCGCTCAGCGCACCCGGTCGGTGATGCTCTTCGGTCCGCGGCCCATGCCGAGGAGCCCGGCGCGTGCCAGCTCCTTGATGCCGTAGGGCTCGAGCACGCGGAGGATCGCCTGGATCTTGCCGGGGTCACCGGTCACCTCGACGATGAGCGAGTCGTTCGCGACGTCGACGACCTGGGCCCGGAACAGGTTCACTGCCTCGAGCACGGCCGAACGGGTCTGGTTGTCGACCCGGACCTTCACGAGCATGTGCTCGCGCTGGACCGACTGCGAGAAGTCGAGTTCGACGATCTTGATGACGTTGACGAGCTTGTTGAGCTGCTTGGTCACCTGTTCCAGCGGGAGGTCCTCGACGTCGACGACGACCGTGATCCGGGACAGCCCCGGGACCTCGGTGTTGCCGACGGCGAGCGACTCGATGTTGAAGCCGCGTCGGGCGAAGAGCCCGGCGACGCGGGTCAACAGGCCCGGCTTGTCCTCCACCAGGAGGGAGAGGACGTGGCTCATGCGGGCTCCCCGGTCATGTCGGCGTCCTCGTCGTCCCAGGTCGGGGCGAGGTCGCGGGCGTACTGGATCGACGAGTTGCCGATCCCCTGCGGCACCATCGGCCACACCATCGAGTCACGGCTGACGACGAAGTCGATGACGACCGGACGGTCGTTCGTGTCGAGCGCGAGCTGGATGGCGGCGTCCACTTCCTCCGGCTTCTCGACGCGGATGCCGAGCGCACCGTAGGCGTCGGCGAGCTTGACGAAGTCCGGGACCCGGCGGGTGCCGTGCCCGGTCTGCAGGTCGGTGAACGAGTGGCGGCCGTCGTAGAACAGCGTCTGCCACTGCCGCACCATGCCGAGCGACGAGTTGTTGATGACCGCGACCTTGATCGGGATGTCGTTGATGACGCAGGTGGCGAGTTCCTGGTTCGTCATCTGGAAGCAGCCGTCACCGTCGATCGCCCACACCACGCGGTCGGGCTGGGCGACCTTGGCCCCCATCGCGGCCGGGACCGAGTACCCCATCGTGCCGGCACCGCCGGAGTTGAGCCACGCGTTCGGACGCTCGTACTGGATGAACTGGGCCGACCACATCTGGTGCTGGCCGACGCCGGAGGCGAACACGCCCTCGGACCCGGTCATCTCGCCGATGCGCTTGATGATCGCCTGCGGGGCGAGCAGTCCGTCCGTCGGTTCGGTGTAGCCGAGCGGGAACTCGCGCTTCAGCTCGGCGAGGTGTGCCAGCCACTCGGTCGTCGAGGCGCGCTCGTCCGTCGGCACGTCGGCCCACGCCGCGGTGAGGTCGACCAGCACCTCGCGCGCGTCCCCCACGATCGGGACGTCGGCGTAGCGGATCTTCGAGATCTCGGCGGGGTCGATGTCGACGTGCACGACCTTGGCGTCCGGCGCGAAGTCGTCGACCTTGCCGGTGACGCGGTCGTCGAACCGGGCACCGAGCGCGATGATCAGGTCGCTCTCCTGCAGCCCGAGCACCGCCGGCACCGTGCCGTGCATCCCCGGCATGCCGAGGTGCTGCGGGTGCGAGTCCGGGAACGCGCCGCGGGCCATCAGCGTGGTGACGACGGGTGCGCCGGTGGCCTCGGCGAAGGCGAGGAGCTCGGCCGAGGCGCCGGAGCGGATCACACCGCCACCGACGTACAGCACCGGCTTGGCGGACTCGGCCAGCAGCTGGGCGGCCGCGGTGATCTGCTTGCCGTGCGCCTTGGTGACCGGCCGGTAGCCGGGCAGGTCGACCTTGGGCGGCCAGACGTACGGCGCGGACTTCTGCTGCGCGTCCTTGGTGATGTCGACGAGCACGGGGCCGGGGCGGCCGGTCGTGGCGATCTGGTACGCCGCCGCCAGGGTCGCCGGGACGTCCTCGGGCTTGGTGACCAGGAACGAGTGCTTCGTGATCGGCATCGTGATGCCGACGATGTCCGCCTCTTGGAAGGCGTCGGTGCCCATGAGCGTCGAGAACACCTGACCGGTGATCGCGATGAAGGGCACCGAGTCCATGTAGGCGTCGGCGATCGCGGTGACGAGGTTCGTGGCACCCGGGCCGGACGTGGCGATCGCGACGCCGACCTTGCCGGACGACGAGGCGTAGCCCTCGGCCGCGTGGCCGGCGCCCTGCTCGTGCCGGACCAGGATGTGGCGGATGGTGGTCGACGCCATGAGCTCGTCGTAGAACGGGATGATCGCGCCGCCGGGCAGGCCGAACACGTCGGTGATCCCGAGGTGCTCGAGCGAGCGGAGGACCGCGCCTGAGCCGGTCAGGACCTCGGGAGTGCGACGCGCTCCGGTGGCCGCGGACAGCGGTGTGGCTTCCGTGGGCATGAAGGGTTCCTTGCCTGGAGGGATGGCGATGGTGCGGGTGTCGGACGCTAGCCCGTGACCGCGCCCTTGGCAGCGGACTGGACGAGCTTGGCGTACTTCGCGAGGACTCCGCGGGTGTAGCGCGGGGGCAGCGGTGCCCAGCCGTCACGGCGGGACTCCAGCTCGGTCGGGTCGACCAGTAGGTCGAGCGAGCGAGCCGCGATGTCGACACGGATGCGGTCGCCATCGCGCACGAAGGCCACTGGACCTGCGTCCACTGCCTCCGGTGCGATGTGGCCGATGCACAGGCCGGTTGTGCCGCCCGAGAATCTGCCGTCGGTCAAGAGTAGTACATCCTTGCCGAGGCCAGCGCCCTTGATCGCGGCCGTGATGGCGAGCATCTCGCGCATCCCGGGGCCGCCCTTCGGACCCTCGTAGCGGATGACGACGACGTCGCCCTTCTGGATCCGGCCCTCGGTCAGGGCGTCCATCGCGGCACGCTCGCGGTCGAACACCCGCGCGGGGCCCTCGAACACCTCGGCGTCGAAGCCGGCGGTCTTCACGACGGCACCCTCGGGCGCGAAGGAGCCCTGCAGGACGGTCAGGCCGCCCGTGGCGTGGATCGGGTTGTCGAGGGTGCGGAAGACCTCACCGTCGAGCTCCGGCGGGTCGATCTCGGCGAGGTTCTCGGCGAGGGTCTTCCCCGTCACGGTCATGACGTCACCGTGCAGCAGACCGGCCCCGAGCAGCGCCTTCATCACGACAGGGATGCCGCCGTTGCGGTCGACGTCGACCATGACGTACTTGCCGAAGGGCTTCATGTCGGCCAGGTGCGGGACCTTCGAGCCGATGCGGTTGAAGTCGTCGAGGTCGAGCTCGACCTCGGCCTCGTGTGCGATCGCGAGCAGGTGCAGCACCGCGTTCGTCGAACCGCCGAGGGCCATGAGCACGGTGATCGCGTTCTCGAACGCCTCCTTGGTCAGGATCTGGCGGGCCGTGATGCCGAGGCGCAGCATGTTCACGACGGCTTCACCCGAGCGGTGGGCGTAGTAGTCGCGACGACGGTCGGCGCTGGGCGGCGCGGCCGATCCGGGGAGCGACATGCCGAGCGCCTCGGCCAGGCTCGCCATGGTGTTGGCCGTGTACATGCCGCCACAGGCGCCCTCGCCCGGGACGATCGCGCACTCGATCTCCTTGAGCTCAGCCTCGCTCATGGTGCCGGCCTTGCACGCGCCGACGCCCTCGAAGGAGTCGATGATCGTGACTTCCTTCATCGTGCCGTCGGCCTGCTTGACGTAGCCCGGCATGACCGAACCCGCGTAGAGGAAGACGCTCGCCAGGTCGAGCCGCGCGGCCGCCATGAGCATGCCCGGGAGTGACTTGTCGCACCCGGCCAGCAGCACGGTGCCGTCGAGGCGCTCGGCGTTCACGACGGTCTCGACGCTGTCCGCGATGACCTCACGCGAGACGAGGGAGAAGTGCATGCCCTCGTGGCCCATCGAGATGCCGTCCGAGACGGAGATGGTGCCGAACTGCAGCGGGTACCCGCCGCCGCCGTGGACGCCTTCCTTGGCGCCCTGGGCGAGTCGGTCCAGGCTCAAGTTGCAGGGGGTGATCTCGTTCCACGACGAGGCGATGCCGATCTGCGGCTTCTCCCAGTCCTCGTCGCCCATCCCGACGGCCCGCAGCATGCCACGCGAGGTGGTTGCTTCGATCCCGTCGGTGACGACCCGGCTGCGCGGCTTCACGTCGATGTCAGGCATGGGCAGAGTCTAGGACGGATTGGGATACCAGTGGCGCACGTCCATGCGAACGCATCGGCATGCGTCGGCGTGCGTCCACGCCGGACGGGAGGCCGTGGTCACCCCGTCAGCGCGTCGCCCGGAGGCGGGCCAGCTGCTTCAGGACGTCGGTGAGGGCCGCGGGATCGGCCACGCGGTGGCTGGCGACGGTGTCGCCCTCCCCCACCTTCACGCCGACGTCACCGTCGCGGAGCACCCGGAAGGCGTCCTCGTCGGTGACGTCATCGCCGGCGAAGAACACGGCGTCCGCGCCGCGCAGCTCGCGAAGCCGGTCGATCGCGTCGCCCTTCGTCACGTGCCGGACGGCGAACTCGACGATGTCCTTGCCGCCGCGCTCGAGCACGTCGGGGTCGGCGCCGTGGGCCGCGTGGCTCGCTGCCGCGTTCGCCTCGGCGGCGACCTCGGCGCTGACACGACGGGTGTGCACCCCGTGCCCCGCGGGCTTGTGCTCGATGACCACGCCGGGGAAGCGCTCCCCCACGGCGTCGAGCGCTACGCCGATCCGCGCCACACGGGCCTGCTCGTCCTCGGTCAGGGCGGCCTCGTCGTGGCCGTCGACCCGCCACTCGACCCCGTGGGAGCCGACGAGGGACATGTCGTCCGGGGCGTGGGTGACGCGCGCGAGGCTGTCGAGCGGGCGACCCGACACCAGCACGACCTCGGTCTGCTTCGCCCGTTGCAGGGTCAGGACCGCGGCCCAGCTGCCCGGGAGCGCACCGACCTGCGACGGGTCGTCGGCGAAGGGCGCCAGCGTGCCGTCGAAGTCGAGCGCGACGAGGAGGCTGCCGGACGCGGCGAGGGCTGCCAGGGCCGTGTCGAGCCCTGGAGCCGTGGCGTCGTCGACGTTCGTGGTCTGCTCAGGCATCACGGGCCTCCCGGGTGTCCTCCGCGGCACGCGCGGCCTGCGCGTCCTGGTCGAAGATCGACATGCTGTCGGTCTGGGCCTCACGGTGTACCTCGCGCTCGGCGCCCGACGGGTCGATGCGCGCAGCGCGCGGCGCGTGCCGGTCGAGGGCCTCGAGGAACGACCGCGACCAGCGGGCCACGTCGTTGTCGCGGACACGCTTGCGGAGCGCGCGCATGCGGGTGGAGCGCTCGCGGCGGGGCATCTGGATCGCGCGCTCGATCGAGTCCTTGAGGGCGCCGATGTCGTGTGGGTTGATGATGACCGCCTGCTTGAGTTCGTCGGCGGCACCGGCGAACTCGGAGAGGATCAGGACGCCGTCGTTGTCGAACCGGGTGGCGACGTACTCCTTGGCGACCAGGTTCATGCCGTCGCGCAGGGCCGTGACGAGCATGATGTCCGCGGCCAGGTAGAGCGCGACCATCTCCTCGCGCGGGTAGCCGTGGTGCAGGTACGAGATCGGCTGGTGCCCGATCGTGCCGAGGTCGCCGTTGAGCCGGCCGACGCTGAGCTCGATCTCGTCGCGCAGGGTCCTGTAGGTGTCGACGCGCTCGCGGCTGGGGCTCGCCACCTGGACGAGCGTGGCGTCCTCGACCTTGATGCGGCCGTCCTCGACGAGCTCGCCGAACGCCTTGATGCGGTGGCGGATGCCCTTGGTGTAGTCGAGGCGGTCCACCCCGAGCAGCACGGTCGTCGGGCTGCCGAGGCCCTCGCGGATCTCGCGTGCACGTTCCTGCACCTCGGGGCGGCGGGCGATCTCCTCGAAGCTCTCCGCGTCGATCGAGATCGGGAAGTGGCGGGCCTCGACGTGGCGCACGGTGATGCCCTTGCGGCTCCGGGGTGCGTCGGGGTCGTCGACCGGCACGTCGACCGTCGTGCCCTTGGTCGTGTAGCCCTTGATGTGTCGGACCGCGCGCAGGAAGTCGCTCGCGTCGTCGTGGCGCTGGAAGCCGATGACGTCCGCCCCGAGCAGCCCGTCGAGGATCTGCGCACGCCACGGCAGCTGGGCGTAGATGCCCACCGGGGGGAACGGGATGTGGTTGAAGAAGCCGATCGTCAGGTCCGGGCGGAGTGCACGCAGCAGGGCCGGGACGAGCTGCAGCTGGTAGTCCTGCACCCAGACGATGCCGTCCTGCTCGACGATGTCGGCGATCTGCTCGGCGAAGCGCTGGTTGACGCTCTTGTAGGCGTTCCACCAGTCGCGGTGGTAGCTCGGGTGCTCGATGACGTCGTGGTAGAGCGGCCAGAGCGTGTCGTTGCTGAAGCCCTCGTAGTAGTCCTCGACGTCGCTGGCGCTGAGGGGCACCGGCACGATGTGGATGCCGTCGTTGTCGAACGGTGCGACCTCGACGTCGGGCTGCCCGACCCAGCCGACCCAGGCGCCCTCGTTGGCGCGCATGACCGGTTCGAGCGCGGTGACCAGGCCGCCGGGCGAGTGCCGCCAGCCCTCGTTGCCGTCCTCGTCGACGACACGGTCCACCGGCAGGCGGTTCGAGGCGACGACGAAGGAGTACTTGCTGGACGAACTGGCTGGATCAGACACGACCGCAACCTACCAGCGGGACGGCACCCGGTTCCCTGCTCCTGCCCGGCTGAGCGTATGCTGTGCGTCGTGTCGGGGGGACACGGCGTGCCGGGCTGCGGTGCGCGGCCGCCCGGCCGGAGAGGAATCCGCCGTGAGCGACGTCCCGCCCGTGCCGCCCGAGTCCCCAGGTCCGTCGGGGCCACCGCCGCAGGGTCCGGCCCCGACCGCTGCTCCGCGCGAACCGGACGCGTTCGGACGACTCCCGCGGTCGATCGGCGGGCGTGACTGGCTCGCTGCGTCGATCGCGGGTGTCGGCGCCTGGGTCGCGGCGTACGTCGTCGCGGGCATCGCGCTCCTGCTGACGGTCGGCCTGGTGGCCGTCGGTGGGTCCGGTGACGCGTCGTTCGGCGGCGCCTCGCTCCCCGACGACGGTCTCGGGGGCACCTCCGGCGCGCCGGACGTGCAGAGCCTGCTCTCCGGACTCAGCGTCCTGCTCGGCGCGCCGGCCCAGCTCGTCGCCCTGGCCGACTTCGGTCGCCTGCACGTCTCCGGGTCGATCGCGCTGCTCGGCGTCTCGGGAGCGGCATCGGTCGGGGTCGTCCCCGCGCTGGTGCTGCTCGCGCAGGTCGTGCTCGCGGTCGTGCTGACCCGTCGCATCCGCAGTCGCGTGCTCGGGCTCCCCCAGGTGCTCGTGACGTCCGCGCTGACGGGCGTGGTCCTCACCGCCTGCACCACGGTCGCCGGGCTCGCGCTCGCGATCCGCTTCCCCGCGTCCGCCGGCATCGCGATCAGCGCGGTGCACGCGGTCGGCGTCGGCAGCATCGTCGGCGCGTTCGTCGTCGGTGCGCTGTCCGCCCTGATGGCACGCCCCGCGCTGCTGGTGAACGGACGGGTGTTCGTCGCGCGCGCGCTCGGGACCGCCCGCGTGGCCGTGCTGCACGTCGGCACGCTGACCGTGCTGGTGGCCGTCGTGCTCGTGCTCGTCGCCCTGGTGGCCCAGCCGGCGTGGGGCGCCGCGCTGCCGATCGTCATCGGCAACCTCGCCCTGGCACTCGTGGCGCTCGGGTTCCTCGGCAGCATCGGGTCCTCGGGCCTCGGCGGCGGCGCGCAGTCGGCGTCGGTGTTCGGCGGGACGACCGGGTGGATCTGGCTGGTCGTCCTCGTCGTGCTCGTCACCGCGGTGCTCGCCGGGCTGCTGCTCGCGGTGCGCCGGAACGACCGGGTCCGCGCGACCCTGGACTGGGTGGTGACGCCGGCCGTCTGGCTGGTCGCCGGCGTCGTCGTGTTCGCGCTCGGGACCGCGGTGGTGTCCTACAGCGCGACCGGGGCGAGCGCGGTCAGCGGGTCGGGGTCGGTCGGCATCACGCCGTGGACGCCGATCGTCTTCGCGCTCTGGGGTGCGGCGGTGGAGGTCGTGGCGCGGTACCTGGCCCCGGTGCTGCTGCCGCTCGTGGGCGGGCGCCTCGTGCTGCTCGGGTCGAAGGTCGTCGGGGCCGACCCCCGGCCCGTGGTCGCACCGACGTGGAGCGGTGCGCCGGTCGACGGACCTGCCGCCGACGTGGTCGGATCGCAGCCCCCGGTCGGCGCGGGCGATGCGCAGCCGCCGGTCGGGTGGGTCGGGTCTCAGCAGCCGGTCGGCGCGAGCGATGCGCAGGCGCCGGTGGTCGCGCACCAGCCCTTCGTCGGTCAGGGTGCGGCGAGCGCCGAACCGATGTCGCCGCGTGCCCGGAAGGTCCTGGTCCGTTCCATGGTCGCCGGCGGCGTGGTCGTCGTGGTGGTCGTCGCGGGCGCGGTGACGGCCGGGGTCCTCCGCTCGAACGTCTGGGGTCCCGCTCCGACGGTCCGCAGCTACGTCGATGCGATCGCCCGGGGTGACGCCACGGCTGCCGCCCGGATGAGCGAGGTGCCGGGTGACGCCACGATGCTCGACACCGCCGTGCTCACGAGTGCGAAGGACCGGCCGGCGGACATCCGGGTCGGTCGTGTCCGCACGAGCGGCGACACCGCGACGGCGACCGTCAGCTACACCCAGGACGGCCGCAACCGCTCCGGTTCCGTCGAGCTCCGGCGCACGGGGACGAGCTGGTTGGTCCGCGACGAGTGGCGTGTCACCACGCCCCTCGCCACGCGGGTGTCGGTGGGCGCGTCGTCCGTGCTCGAGGGCGCGCCGGTGACCATCGCCGGCAAGCGCGTCGGGAAGATCGAGAACGGGTCGTTCGCATCGCTGGCCTACCCCGGCACCTACCGCGTGCAGGTCGGCGGGTCGAAGTACTTCGTCGGTGGGACGAAGACGGTGTCCGCCGGATCGGCGGCGTCGAGCGCGTACGTCGACTTCGAACCGCAGGCGACGGAGCAGCTGACCACCGACGCGAAGCAGTGGGTGGACGACCTCATCACGACGTGCGCCGCGAAGACGGACGTCGACGCGCTCGACGGCTGCCCCTGGTACGGCCCGTACGACGCCGAGGGTCCGGTCACCTACGCGGTGAAGACGATGCCCGAACTCGAGGTCGAGGCCACCGGCTCGGGGACGGTGCAGGTGACGAGCACGTCCGACGGGGTCATCGGCTACGACTACACGTCGTTCTTCGGTGACTCCGGCCACGCCGAGGACAGGTTCGACGTGTCCGAGTACCTGAAGGTCCAGGACGGCAAGCTCGTCAGCGCCTTCTGAGTCCGTGTTCAGGTCTGCGTGCCCCGAGCGGTCCTCCGCCCGGGGTACGCAGACCGCGCTCACTAGGCTGACGCGCATGGTCAGCACGCGCTCGTGGCGGAACGGATCGGCAGCCGAGCGGGACTTCCCGGTGGAGCGGGTGTCGGACTGCATCGCGGGCGGTGACGGGTTCGTCTGGGTGGACTACACCGACCCCGCGGCCTCGGACCTGGAGCAGGTCGAGGAAGAGCTCGGCATCCACGCGCTCGCGATCGAGGACGCCGTGGAGCACGGGCAGCGGCCGAAGCTGGACCGCTACCGCGACAGCCGGTTCCTCGTCGTCTACGACGTGCAGGGCCGTGACGAGACCGGCGCACTCGTCACCCACGAGGTCAAGGCGTTCATCACCGAGCATGCTCTGGTGACGATCCACGGACCCGAGTTCGACACCCGGGCGATCGAACGCCGCCTCGACGCGAACGCCGACATGGCCGGACACGGCGTCCCCTGGTTGGTGTGGGCGCTCCTGGACGAGGTCGTCGACCACGCCACCCACGCGGTCGAGGCGATCGAGCGCGACATCGACGAGCTCGAGGACGACCTGTTCGAGCGCGGCAACCCCCGCGAGCAGCAGATCCAGCGCCGGTCCTTCGCGCTGCGGAAGGCGCTCGGGGTGCTGCGGCGACTGGTGGTCCCGACGAAGGACAGCGTCGCCTCGCTGCTGCACGGGGACGCCGAGACGATCGTCGACGGCGTGCGGCCGTACTTCCGCGACGTCGAGGACCACCTGGTCTCGATCGCGGACTCCGTGGAGCAGCTCCGTGACGCGGTGTCCAGCGTGATGGACACGAACCTCAACCTGTCCTCGAACCGGCAGAACACCGTCATGAAGAAGGTCACGAGCTGGGCGGCGATCATCGCCATCCCGACCGCGATCACGGGGTTCTTCGGGCAGAACGTGACGTTCCCGGGCGAGGGGCACTGGTACGGACTGGCCCTGTCGCTCTCGCTCATCGTCGTGTCGTCGGTGCTGCTCTACCGCGCGTTCCGGCACCGCGACTGGCTCTAGCGCGAAGGCGACCTCGCACGGTGCGGCGCGGCGAGGCGCTGGCACGGAGCGACCTCGCACGGTGCGGGCGGCCCTCGGCCCTGCGCCTACAGCCGCAGGGCGAGGACCCCGGCGACGACGGTGAGCGGGGCGACGACGCACCCGAGCGCCATGTAGCGGCCCCACGACAGGTGCACGCCCTCGGCAGCCAGTCGGGCGTGCCACAGCAGCGTCGCGAGCGAAGCCCACGGCGTGATCAGGCACCCGGCGTTCACCCCCACGAGCAGCGCCGCGTAGCGCAGGGCATCGTGCCCGGCGGCCGGCTCGAGCACCAGGTAGGCGGGCAGGTTGTCGATCGCGTTCGCCGCCACACCCCCGGCCCCGGCCAGCGCCAGCAGCGACCCCGTGCCCGACCCGCCCGGCAGTGCGTTCACGATCGGGTCGGTGATGCCCGTCGTGTGGAGGGTCTCGACGACGACGAACAGGCCGGCCGCGAAGAGCAGCGTCGACCACGGCACGCGCGAGGGTTTGAGCTCCGACGGCGCACGGAACGCGGCGACGACCACGAGCGCCAGGGCCGCCAGCACCGCGGCGATCCACACGGTGACCCCGGCGGTCAGTGCGACGACGAGCGCCACGAGCACGATCGACGCGGCGGTGAAGAACACGCGGTCGGCCGGCGGGCGCACCGAGACCGGGGTGTAGCGACCGAAGAGCTTGCCGCGGAACACGACGAGCAGCACGGCGCAGGGCACCACGACGCCGGCGAGCGCTGCCCACACCATGAGCCCCGCGAACGGCAGCGGCCCGTCGAGCCCGATCTTGTCGACGGCGAGCAGGTTCGTCAGGTTCGACACGGGCAGCAGCAGCGAGGCGGTGTTCGCGAGCCACACGGTCGTCAGCGCGAACGGCATCGGCGGCAGTCCGACGCGCCGGGCGAGGGCGATCACGATCGGGGTCAGCAGCACCGCGGTCGTGTCGATGGACAGGAACACGGTGCAGAGCACGGCGAGGACGACGACCGCACCCCAGAGACCGATCGTGCGGCCCCCGCCGATGCGCGCCGCGACGTCCGCCAGCCGGTCGAAGACACCGGCGTCCGCGGCGAGCTCGGACACGATCGTCAACCCGAGGACGAACCCGAGCACGGGCAGCACCCGGTCGGCCAGCTCGATCAGGTCGGGAACGGGCAGCAGGCCGAGCGCGACGCACACCGCGCCGACGACCAGCAGCACTGCACCGATGACGGCTTGACGCACAGCGACTCCTCGTGGGGACCTGCCGCGATCGGCGGCGCTCCAATGTAGCGACCAGTAGCGTGGGACGTGACGACGACAGGAGGAATCCGTGCGCAAGTTCTTGTTCAACGGTGCGGTGTGGAGTTCGATCATCAGCGGCTACAGCGTGCTGCAGACCACACGGCAGGGTCCGCGTGACTGGCGCCTCGCCCTGACGTGGGTTGCCTGGGTGGCGACCACGATCGTGGCGATCGGCACGGTGGTGGAGGACGACCGCGCGGTCCGCGCGCGGCAGCCCTGACCTGAGCGCTCCATCATCTGACGATGACGGACGGGAGGCCCGGTGCCAGCTGGCATCGGGCCTCCCGTCCGTCTCGGCCCGGGTCTACCGCTCGGACGGCGGGATGTGGGCCGTCTGGACCGGACCGGTGAAGAGCGCTCCGCGCTCGTCGCCGTCGCCGAAGAGCGAACTGTCCCCCTCGCTGGACCGGGTGCGGCGGCGGGTCGGGGTGGTCTCCTCGGCGAGCTGCACGCGCTGGACCGGCAACGCGTCCGGGTGGGTGCGCTGGAGCCAGTCGACCATCTCCTCGCGGACGTAGCAGCGCAGGTCGAACAGGCCACCCGCGTCCGGCGCCGTGACCAGGATGCGGACGCGCACCAGTCCCCCGACCGCGTCGGTGACCTGCAGGACCTTCGTGCGCCGGTCCCAGATCGTCGAGGTCTCGAGCACGCGGTCGAGCTCCTTCCGCATCTCGGCCGGGCTCACCCGCCAGTCCAGGTCGAACTCGACGGCGCCGAGCAGTTCGCTGTTCGTGCGCGTCCAGTTCTCGAAGGGCGTGCTCGTGAAGTACGTCGAGGGCAGCACCATCCGGCGGTCGTCCCACAGGTGCACGACGACGTAGGTCAGGGTGATCTCCTCGATCCGGCCCCACTGCGTCTCGACCACCACGACGTCGTCCACCCGGATCGACCCGGAGAACGCGAGCTGCATCCCGGCGATCACGTTGCCCAGGGTCGACTGTGCGGCGAGACCCGCGATGACGGAGATCAATCCGGCCGAGGCCAGGACACTGGCCCCGGCGGCCTCGACCCCGGGGAAGGTGAGCAGGATCGCGCCGACCCCGATGATGACGAGCACGGCCACCGTGACCCGGCGCAGGATGAGCACCTGCGTGCGGACCCGGCGGGCCACCCGGTTGTCGGGGACGTCGACGCGGTAGCGGTGCAGCCCGAGGCTCTCGAGGAACACCGCGAGCTCGCACGCCAACCACGTGCCGACGCCGAGCGTGGCCACGAGGAACCCGTGCGACACCGGGTCCCGCCAGGGGGACGCGTCGGTGTCCGGCACGCTCGTCGCGAAGGCGGTCCAGAGCGACGCCACGAGCAGCATCGTCCGGACCGGGTGCTTCGTCCGGCGGGACAGCGCGGCGGCCCAGCGTTCGCGCCGGCCGAGCCCGCGGAACACCAGGTGGAGCACGAGGGCGGCGACGGCGGTCACGAGCAGGGCGAACCCGACCGCGATCAGGAGGCGGAGGAGGATGTCCATCCCTCCATGGTGCCGGGTTCGTCCGGTCGACGGCGCAGTCTGCGGACAGCGCGCCACGCATGTAGCGTGTCGGCCATGACAGCGCAGAACGACACGGGCGTGGACCGCGCTCCAGCGAACGACTTCTCGCACGAGCAGGAGGGCTACCAGCACGGGCTGAAGCCCCGGCAGCTGCAGATGATCGCCATCGGCGGCGCGATCGGCACCGGGCTCTTCCTGGGTGCCGGTGGACGACTGCACACCGCCGGACCGGCCCTGGCGGTCGTGTACCTGATCGCCGGCGTCTTCGCGTTCTTCATCCTGCGGGCCCTGGGCGAGCTCGTGCTGCACCGCCCGTCCTCCGGGTCGTTCATCTCCTACGCGCGCGAGTTCTACGGCGAGAAGTTCGCCTACGCCGCCGGCTGGATGTACTTCCTCAACTGGGCGATGACGTCGATCGTCGACACGACCGCGGTCGCGCTCTACCTGCAGTACTGGCGCACGTTCACCGCGGCGCCGCAGTGGCTCCTGGCACTCATCGCCCTGGTGGTCGTCCTGGCGGCGAACATGGTCGCCGTCAAGGTGTTCGGCGAGCTGGAGTTCTGGTTCGCGATCATCAAGGTCGTCGCGCTGGTCGCGTTCCTCGTCGTGGCCCTGGTCTGGCTGATCTTCGCGTTCCCGGTCGAGACCGGCGGCGAAGCGGTGCGGACCGGCTTCTCGATCTGGCAGGACAACGGCGGGCTCATCCCGAACGGCCTGCTGCCCGCCGTGCTCGTCGTGCAGGGCGTCGTGTTCGCCTACGCCGCCATCGAGCTCGTCGGCACCGCGTCCGGCGAGACCCAGGACACCGAGAAGGTCATCCCACGCGCCATCAACTCCGTCGTCTTCCGGATCGCGGTCTTCTACGTCGGCTCCGTCGTCCTCCTCTCGCTGCTGCTCCCCTACACGTCGTACAAGGAGGGCGAGAGCCCCTTCGTGACGTTCTTCTCGTCGCTCGGCAACCCGCAGGTCGGCGTCATCGTCGGGTCGATCATGAACTTCGTCGTCCTGACCGCGGCGCTGTCCTCGCTCAACGCCGGGCTGTACTCGACCGGCCGTGCGCTGCACTCGATGGGCATGAACGGGTCGGCGCCGAAGTGGACCACGAAGATGACCAAGGGCGGGGTGCCGTTCGCCGGCATCCTGCTGACGGCCGGGTTCACGGTCGCCGGCGTCGCGCTCAACTACTTCGTCCCGAGCCAGGCGTTCGAGATCGCCCTGAACGTCGCCAGCCTCGGCATCATCACCGCGTGGGGCACGATCATCCTCTGCCAGATGCGGCTGCGGCAGTGGGCGAAGCAGGGCCTGGCGAAGGAGCCGACGTTCAAGCTCCCCGGCGCCCCCGTCACCTCGTGGCTGACCCTGGCGTTCCTGGTCTCGGTCCTCGTGCTCATGGCGATCGACTGGCCCGTCGGCACGCTGACGATCGCGTCGCTCGTGATCATCATCCCGCTGCTCGTGGTCGGCTGGTTCCTGCAGCGCGACCGCATCCTGCGCATCGCCCAGCTCCGCGAGGGCGTCACCGGCCCGTACCCGATCACCGGCCGCGACCCGGCGAACCAGGTCCGACGCAACACGGGCGACGAGGGCTGAGCCTGTCCGCCGAGCGCGACCCGCGCCCGGCACGAACCAGACGGTCCGGCATCCCCCAGTACGATCAGCGGGTGCCGGACCGTTCTGCTCCCCCCACGCTCGACCTCCAGCTGACCTGGCGTGGCGCCTTCGGCCGCGTCCGCGTGTTCCCCGACCGGGTGCACGCCGAGACGAGCTACGAACGCGACGCGCTCGAGCCGGTCCCGATGGACGCGGTGCACGGCTGGCGCATCGAGCCGTGCGACTTCGACGCCGTGTGCGTAGAGTTCCTGACGCCGGACACCACCTGGCGCGTGCTGCTCGACACCTCCGACGAGCAGGTCGCGGCGCTGGCGCTCGGTCGGGTGCTCGGCGCGCCCGTCCCGTCGGAGTCCTGAGCGCAGGGACGCCGTTCTCGACCGACGGCTGACCGGGCGGCGCTACCCGGCGACCCGGTCCAGCGCGGCCACGTGCACCGCGCTGAGCGCCACGTCGTCGACGGCGACGTTCTCCTCCAGGTGTGCCACGTTCGCCGTGCCCGGGATGAGCAGCACGTGCGGCGCGTGCTGCAGCAGCCACGCCAGCCCCACCTGGGCCGGCGTCGCGCCGACCTCCGCCGCGACCGCGTCCACCAAGGGCGTGTCCTCCACCCGGGTCTGCCCGGGGAACCGACCGCCGAGCGGGAAGAACGGCACCCACGCGATCCCCGCGGCCCGGCACGAGGCCAGCAGGTCCTCGCCACCGCGGTCGACGAGCGAGTACGCGTTCTGCACGCACACGATGCCTGCCGGAGCCGCGCGAGCGACGTTCTCCGCGGACACCGCGCTCAGGCCGATCCCCCCGATGAGCCCCTCGTCCCGCATCGCCGTCATGACCGCGAGCTGGTCGTCGAGGTCCACGACCTGGTCCTTCGTCGCGCGCAGTCCCGGGCCGAGGTCCGCGCGCCGCAGGTTCACCACGTCGATCCGGTCGCGGCCGAGTGAGCGCAGGTTGTCGTGCACCTGTGTGCGGAGCTGCTCGGGGTGCTGCGCCAGCGCCAGGCCCGGCTTGGCCTCGGTCCGGACGGCACCGACCTTGCTGACCACGGTGACCGTGTCGTCAGCGCCGAACGCCCGTCCGATCACGTCGTTCGCGACACCGTCGCCGTAGAAGTCGGCGGTGTCCACGTGGTCGACGCCGAGGTCAGCCGCACGGCGGAGCAGCCGAGCCCCGGCATCACGGTCGTCGGCGAAGCGCTCGAGTGCCATCGCGCCGTACCCGATGCGCGCCACGGTGTGGCCGCCGAGGTCGAACGTGCCGCACGGTGCGGCGTGTGGGCGTGGGGTCGCGTCGGTCATCGGGGCCTCCGGGTCGGTCGAGGCCCCCGGTCTACTCCCGCCGTCCCGGACGTGTCCGTGGGCGCGCAGCCCGGACCGGACGGGAGGCGCGTGGCGGCGCCGCCACGGCCTCCTGTCCGTCAGCGGGTCGCGACCAGGGCCGCTCAGACCAGGTGAGCTCAGACCAGCAGCAGGATGCCCGCGACCACCGAGGCGAGCGTGATCGCCATCGCGATCAGGAGCAGGACCAGGTGCACGCGGTAGAAGGTCGTCGGTCGACCGGCGGCGTCCCTGGCCCGGGTGTCCTTCGCGACCCGCTGGAAGAAGCGCGGCCAGGCGACCAGGTTGAACAGGGCACCGACGAACAGGACGACTGCGGCGAAGACGAGCACCCGACGATCCTACCGAGCAGCGGGCGACCCGCTGCCGAGGTGAGCGGTGGCGCTCGGCCGCCCCCAACGCGGCCGAGTCCCACCGACGGTCACCACACGGATGTAGCAACTGCTACAGACATTACACGGTGGTCGAGACGGCGTCGAGCCACCCGTTCGGGTCACCGTCCCGCTCGGCGCCGTGCCGTGCCCCGTGGACCACCAGCAGACGCGACGGGCCGGACCACGCCGCGACGAGTGCCCGGCTGGTGGCGAGCGGGACGGTGGTGTCCGCGTCGCTGTGCACCACGAGCAGCGGCATCGGGTGACCGGTCAGCGCGGGCGGCCGGATCCGGAGCCGACCGGCCTGTCCCGCGAGGCGCGCCAGCCCGGGGACGGCGAGGGACCCCACCACGGCGCGGCCCAGGGCGCGACCGAGGCGACCGCCGCCGATGCCGTGCGCGATCGTGGGGACCCAGTCGACCAGCGGCCCGGTGAGGACGACCGCGCGCACCACGAGTGGCGGGTCCGCGAGTGTCCGGCGGAGCGGCTCTCGGCGCATCGCGTCGAGCGCGTGCAGCCAGAGCGCGCCGCCGAAGGACCAGCCGAGGAGCGTGACCTCGCGGGCGCCGTGGTCGGCTGCGACGCGGAGCCACGCGAGCGCCTCGTCGGTCTCGCGGACGCCGAACCCGTGACGCCGGGCCGGCCACCGGGCCGAGTGTGCGGCGAAGAGCGCGGTGTACCCGTGCGCGGCCAGGGCGGGGGCGATCTCCTGGTGCCGGAGCGGATGCGAGCCGAGGCCCGGCAGCGCGACCGCCCAGCGCGTGCCGTCCCCCACCGTCGGGGTGACCCAGCCGGGCAGCGCCTGACCGTCGGCGCCGCGGACGGAGACGGGCTGCAGACCTGGCCGGGGTTCGAGCTCCGGCGACGCGTACAGGGCGGCAGCGCGGCGGGCGACTCCGGCGACGACGGCGGTGACGGCTGTGACGCCGGCGGCCACGAGCGCGATGCCCGCGGTCGCTCGTCGGTGGGTTCTACGCGACATCGAGCGCGGCCTCGGCGCGGGCCAGGACGGCGCGCTCCCGGTCGCTCAGTGCGGTCCGGGTGCTCCGCACGCCGTCGTTGATCTCGACGATCAACCGGCTGAGTCGGGTGGCGGGGTCGTCGGTCTCCGGGTACTCGTTGTCGCTGCCGAGCCGGGCGTGCAGGGGCGCCAGCGTGGCGATCGCCCGTTCGACCTGGCGGGAGCGTCCGGCCTGGGCGAGCCGGTGCCCGACGACCAGGAGCAGCATGCCCGACGCGACGAAGATCACCGCGCCCGGCGTCAGGACGTCGTACGGCAGCGCGAGCGCCCGCGTGACGGACAGGTCACCGACCACGTGGGCCAGGTCCATCACGACGACGACCACCATGCGAACGACGCCGAACAGGCCCCCGACGACGAGCACCCACAGCCCGACCAGGTCCGTCCGCGTCCGGGCCTCGCGCAGGTGCAGCACGCAGATCACGCCTGTGGCACCCAGCGCGACACCGAGGTAGACGGTCTGGGCGATCGAGTAGACGGCCGCAGCCGGGTGGTCACCGGCGTCGAGCATGAACGTCGTCGTGGTCGGCGGCTTGTCGAGCACCGTGAACGCGGTGACGATGACGACGCCGACGACCGCGCAGGACACGACGATGGCGTTGCGCAGCCAGGGCCCCGCGGCGCCGACGGCCTTGGCGACGCCCCACAGCAGGGTGCTCGTCCCGGCGATCATCAGGCAGTCGCTGACGACCGTGACCACGTTGAACCCGCCGAAGCGCGGATCGAGCCAGCGGTAGAGCGGGTCGACGTTCGTGACGATCGTCGCGCAGAACAGGAGGAACGTGACCGCCAGGGTCCGGTCCTGTCCGCGCTGCAGGACGAACAGGGCGATCGCTCCGACGACGAGCAGGACCGCCTGGACGACCGCGAGGATCATCCGAAGACCCCGCGGAAGGCGCTCGGCCGCCCGCGGTGGTCGCGGATGAGCGCGGCGAGCTCGTCGGCGAACAGCTCGGCCTCGCGCTCGAAGTCGTTCTCGAACAGGCCGCGGGCCATCGCGCGCTCTACCTTGTACTCCGGCAGGTCAGGGATGACGTCGCGGATGTAGGCCGACTGCGCCGACGCCTCGTGGTGGGCATGCAGGACGTGGCCGAGCTCGTGGCCGATCACGAACGACCGGAACGTCGTCGATGGGGTCGGCGAGATCATGATGAGGTGCTGGTGCTCCAGCGTCGCGACGAACCCGCAGACCGGTTCGGACGCCAGGAACGCTTCTTCGCGGACCACGATCGGCTTCCCGACGACCTGGGCTGCGGCAGCGACGGCCTGGTCGACGCTCGACCACCCCTCGGCACGACCGCGGGCCCAGAAGGCCGTGAGGTGGGGGGACGCGTCGGCGTGGTCGTTCACGGCTCGATCCCGCGCTGCGACTCTTCCTCGATCACCGAGGCGATCCGACGGAGCGCCTCGGGTGAGAGCTCGCCGGGGAAGGTGCGGGCCGCGAAACCGCTGACCCGGGCGGAGCGGAGCGATCGGACGAGGGCGAGCTGGGCGCCGATGCGCTCGGGGACGTCGCTGTCCTCGAGCAGGAAGAGCTCGTCGACCTCGAAGAAGCCGGCCAGCAGCTGGAGCAGCGCCGTGTCGCGGTTGCGGCGGCCGTCACCGGAGAGCATGTACGTCCACTTGGCACGCGAGAGCGACCCGCCGCGGGCGTCGACGTACTCCTCGATCTCGGAGAACGGCACAGGGGCCCCACGCTGGGACTCCTCGAAGTCGAGCAGCAGGTTGAGACGGCGAGCGAGCTCGGCTGCGTCCAGGGCGCCACCCTTGGGTTCCCGCGTCATCATGCTTCCCCGCCCCCTCCGACGATCGAGCTCGGATACACGAGAACCCCCGCCTGAGCGGGGGTTCGTATCGTGGTGCACCCCCTCGGACTTGAACCGAGAACCCACTGATTAAGAGTCAGTTGCTCTGCCAATTGAGCTAGAGGTGCATGCCCGGGCTTCCCTGGGCTTCGTTGTGGTGTGTGCCGCAACGGGAATCAACAATAGCATGGGTTCTGCGTGCTCGTGACCACCTCCGGGCACCGACCGAACAGGAGCACCATGACCGACCGTCTCGCCGCCGGCGACACCGCCCCCGACTTCACGCTGCAGGACCAGGACGGCACCGAGCACAGCCTCGGATCGCTGCGCGGACGCAAGGTCATCGTGTACTTCTACCCCGCGGCGTCGACCCCGGGCTGCACCACCGAGGCGTGCGACTTCCGCGACAACATGTCCTCGTTGCAGGCCGCCGGGTACGAGGTCCTCGGCGTGTCGAAGGACGAGCTCCCCGCGCTCAAGCAGTTCCAGCACGAGCAGGCACTGACCTTCCCGCTGCTGAGCGACCCCGACCTGGCCGTGCACAAGGCGTACGCAGCCTGGGGCGAGAAGAACAACTACGGCAAGGTCGTCACGGGCACGATCCGGTCGACGATCGTCGTCGACGAGGACGGCCGCGTCCAGCTGCCGCTCTACAACGTCAAGGCGACGGGTCACGTGGCCAGCCTGCGGAAGAAGCTCGGCCTGGTCTGATCCTCACGCACAGGAGGCCCGGTGCCGGTCCCTGGGACCGGCACCGGGCCTCCTGTCTGTCTGCAGCTACGTCTACTCGACCGGACGGGCCAGCGCCGCCGTCACCGACTTCGACAGCACCAGGGTGATCGCGACCAGCGCGGGCAGCAGGAGTGCCCAGCCGACCGCCGGCACCCGGAAGACACCCTGGAACGCGCCGATCGCCAGCGCGCCCTGCAGGACCTGCCAGACGATGATGCCGCTGCGGACCCACGGGCGAGCGCGCCAGAGCCCGAGCGTCATCGCGCCGAGCCAGAGCGCCGCGATCGCCGTCAGGACGGTCAGCGCGATGCCGGAGGCGATGCTCGAGGCGGGCGAGACCACCACCTCGACGAGCAGCACCACCGTCGCCACGACGAGTGCCGCGAACTCGAGGGCGACCACCACGAGCAGGACGAGCATCGCCCGGGAGCGGGGTTCCCGGCGCGACTCGTGCGGCTCGAACGGATTCGAGGTGGTCTCAGACACAGTGATCCTCCAGCATTGCAACCCTTGATTTGGCCATATCAGTATGGAACGATGTTCGAGGTCGTTTGGACGGCACGATGTGGTGTGCGTCTCCCGTGGTTCGATGCTCCTCCCCCGAGCATCTGCGGGCGTCGGACTCTCCCCGCACGGTTTCCTCCCCACAGGATCCTCCCGTACGTCACATGAGCATGTGCAGAGTCCTCGAGCCCCGAACCACGGCCCCGGCCTGCCGTTCGAGCATCGACATCAAGGAGCACCACCACATGGACTGGCGTGACAAGGCTGCCTGCCTCACCGCGGACCCCGAGCTCTTCTTCCCCGTCGGGAACACCGGGCCCGCCGTGGACCAGATCGAGAAGGCGAAGTCGGTGTGCGCCCGGTGCACCGTCACCGAGATGTGCCTGCAGTACGCCCTCGAGAACAACCAGGACTCCGGTGTCTGGGGCGGCCTGAGCGAGGACGAGCGTCGCGCGCTCAAGCGCCGCGCCGCTCGCGCCCGCCGCGCCTCCTGACGCAGCAGCACTGACGACGACGCCCGTCGGGCCCCGCTGGGGCTCGGCGGGCGTCGTCGTGTGCGGGGCGGACTGCGGCGGGCGGGCGGGCGGCGGCGGTGCGGACGGCGGGCGGCGGCGGGCGGCGGCGGCGCGGACTGCGTCCGCACAACCGGAAGCACACCGCACCACGGGACGACGTGGCGCGGTCTGCTTTCTGTTGTGCGGACGGCACGGCGACCGCCTGGAGGGCCGGTGCCGGTCCGGCGGGGCCCGGGGCGGGCCTCCCGAGCGGTGCGTCGCACCCCCGCGCGGACGTCGCACCCCCGCGCACCGGGGCGCGATGTGCGCAGCGGGGTGCGGACCGCGTCCGCACAACCGGAAGCACACCGCACCACGGGACGACGTGGCGCGGTCTGCTTTCTGTTGTGCGGACGGCGCGGCGACCGCCTGGAGGGCCGGTGCCGGTCCGGCGGGGCCGGGCGGGCCTCCCGAGTGGTGCGTCGCACCCCCGCGCGAACGTCGCACCCCCAGACACCGGGGCGCGATGTGCGCCGCGGGGTGCGATGCGCGGAAGCGGGGTGCGGAACGCCGTGGCGCGGTGACCGTCTGGAGGGCCGGTGCCGGTCCGGCGGGATCGGGCGGGCCTCCTGGCCGCTACGCGGCGGCGGTCTCCCAGCGGAACGGGATCGAGATCGTGACCTCGGTGCCGCTGCCGGTGAGCGTGTGCCAGTCGATCGTGCCGCCGAGCTCGCCCTGGATGAGGGTGCGGACGATCTGCGTGCCGAGGCCGGAACCGACCTTGCCCTCGGGCAGCCCGACACCGTTGTCGCGGACCTGGATCGACAGGTGGTCGTCGGAACGGTGGGCGACGATCTCGACCTCGCCATCGCGGCCGTCGAGTCCGTGCTCGACCGCGTTCGTGACGAGCTCGGTGAGGCCGAGGGCGAGCGGGGTCGCGGCCTCGGATGGCAGGACCCCGAACTCCCCCGTCTTCTTCGGGTGCACGGTGGTGTTGTGCGACGCGGCGACCTCGGTCACGAGCTTGAGGACGGAGTCGAAGACCTCGTCGAAGTCGACGTTCTGGCTGAGGCCGGTCGACAGGGTGTCGTGCACGACGGCGATCGCGGCGACCCGGCGCATCGCGTTCTGCAGCGACGTGCGGGCCTCGTCCGAGTGCGTCCGCCGTGCCTGGATGCGCAGCAGCGACGCCACGGTCTGCAGGTTGTTCTTGACGCGGTGGTGGATCTCGCGGATCGTCGCGTCCTTGGTGATGAGCTCGCGCTCCTGGTGGCGCATCTCGGTGACGTCGCGGCAGAGGACGACGGCGCCGATCCGCTCGCCGTGGTCGCGCAGCGGGATCGAACGGAGGGTGACGGTGACGCCCTTCGACTCGATGTCGGCACGCCAGGGGGCTCGACCGGTGACCACGAGCGGCAGGGACTCGTCGACGTCGAGCTGCTGTCCGAGGAGCTCAGTGGTGACCTCGGCGAGGGACTTGCGCTCGAGTTCCTCCTCGAAGCCCATGCGGTTGAAGGCGCTCAGGCCGTTCGGGCTGGCGAACGTGACGATGCCGTTCGTGTCGAGTCGCAGCAGGCCGTCACTGGCACGCGGCGCGCCACGACGCGGGCCCGCAGGCGCACCGAGGTCGGGGAAGTCACCGGTGGCGATCATGCCGAACAGGTCGTTCGCACTCGCGGTGAAGTTGAGCTCCTGCCGGCTCGGCGTGCGGGACTCGTCCTGGTTCGAGTGCCGGGTGACGACCGCGATGGGACGGTCGGTCGTCTGCTTGCTCTTCGGGCTCAGGCGGCGCAGCACGGGGATGGCGCGCACGCGGGTCGGGGTGTCCTCGTACCAGTCGGGCTCGGCGGAGTCCACGACCCGGGACCCGGCGAAGCTCTCGGTCACCTGCTCGCGCCACTCCTCGCGGATCTCCTGCCCGACGATGTCGCGGTAGAAGAGCGTCGCTGCCGAAGACGGCCGAGCGTGGGCGACGGCGACGAAGGACCCGTCCTCGGCGGTCGGGACCCAGAGCACCATGTCCGCGAACGACAGGTCGGCAAGCAACTGCCAGTCCCCCACGAGCAGGTGGAGCCACTCGACGTCCGCCTCGGAGGAGCGGCCTTGCGCGAGGACGAGATCACTGAGGGTCGACACGGAACCAGTCTAGGTGCGGGCCGTTGTGGACAACTGCCCGCCATCCACAGGCCTGAGCGGATGGAAAATAGGATGTTGCATGCCAAATACGCTCGGTCTTCTACGGAAGGGGCCGGCGTGGCGTGGGAAGCACAACGGATCGATGAGGATGCGGACGACCCGGGACGGAGGCACGGGCAGGCAGTGGTTGCGCGGGACTCGCGCGACCAGGTGGCTGACGTCGAGGTGGTGGTCGGCGACGGGGAGCGCGGGAGCGCGGTGGTGGCGACGGATCCCGGTGATCCGGGCCCGACGGCGAAGGCCCTCGCGCTGTGCGTGGCGGAGATCCTGACGGGCGCACGCGAGGTCGACAGCATCGCGCGGTGGGTCACCGAGGACGTGCATCGGCACCTGCAGCACCGTGCTGCGACCGCCGCGCGGGCCCGCTCGGTCGCCCGGCACCGAGGCAGCCGACCGAGCATCCACGTCGGGAGCGCGATCGTCAGCCGACCGGCCGACGGGATCGCCGAGGTCAGCGTCGTCGTCCACACCCGGTCGCACGCTCGGGCGGTCGCACTGCGGCTCGAAGTCCGTGCCGGCCGGTGGCGGGCGACCGCGATCGGCATGCTCTGAGGCGGGCGATGCGCCCAAGCGGGTGAGCGATGCGGGCGGGCGCCGCGGGCGGGCGCCGCGGGTGGGCGATGCAGGTGTGTATGCGGGTGGGCGATGTCGGCACGCACGAACGCGGACGGACCCGGCACTGCGCGACCGCGCAGCACCGGGTCCGTCCGTCTGTCAGTCCGTTGCGGAGCGGTCAGCCCTTCTTGGCCGCCTGGCGCCGATCGGCGCGGTTGGTCGCGGTCGCCTGACCGGAGGCCGTGGCTGCGGATCCGAACGCCGAGCCCTTCTCGGGCAGCGCGGCGGCTTCCTCTTCTGCCTGGGCCTGCTGCGCCAGCGCGGTCGCGGCCTGCTCGAGGCGCCCGCGCTCGTCACGGACCTCGACCTCGCCGTCGATCGACGGTGCGGAGTACTCCAGGCCCGGGGTCTCCTCTTCGGAGAGGCCCTTCGCCTCGATGACCGCGTTCTCGCCGTCGGACTGCACCTGCACCTCGAGGTTGAACAGGAAGCCGACCGACTCTTCGCGGATCTGGCCCATCATCGTCTGGAAGAGGGCGTAGCCCTCGCGCTGGTACTCGACGAGCGGGTCGCGCTGGGCCATCGCACGAAGGCCGATGCCGTCCTTGAGGTAGTCCATCTCGTACAGGTGGTCACGCCAGCGGCGATCGACGACCGACAGCACGACACGACGCTCGAGCTCGCGCATGGCTTCCTCGCCGAGGTTCTCCTCGCGCTGCGTGTAGGCCAGCTTGGCGTCGGAGAGGATCTCGCGGCCGAGGAACTCCCGCGTCGCCTTGCCCTTGGAGCCGGCTTCGGTGATGACCTCGTCGATGGTGATCGAGATCGGGTACAGGGTCCCGAGCTCGGTCCACATCGCGTCGAGGTCCCAGTCGTCCGGGGAGCCTTCGCCGGTGTGGGTGTCGATGACGTCGTCGATGACGCTCTTCAGGAACGACTGCGTGCGCTCGTGCAGGTCGTCGCCCTCGAGGATGTGGCGCCGGTCGCTGTAGATCGCCTCGCGCTGGCGGTTGAGGACGTCGTCGTACTTGAGGACGTTCTTGCGGATCTCGGCGTTGCGGCCCTCGACCTGCGACTGCGCCGAGCGGATGGCGCGGCCGACGAGCTTGTTCTCGATCGCCAGGTCGTCCGGGACGTTCGAGCGCCCCATCAGGCTCTCGGCAGCGCCGGAGTTGAACAGGCGCATGAGGTCGTCGGTGAGGGACAGGTAGAAGCGGCTCTCACCCGGGTCGCCCTGACGGCCCGAACGACCGCGCAGCTGG
This sequence comes from Curtobacterium sp. MCBA15_001, assembly GCF_001864835.1. Lineage (GTDB taxonomy): Bacteria > Actinomycetota > Actinomycetes > Actinomycetales > Microbacteriaceae > Curtobacterium. The sequence continues at coordinate 33,399 of NZ_MJGI01000010.1, forward strand.
TTGTCGATGCGTCGGGACTCGTGCCGTTCGGTGCCGAGGACGTAGAGGCCGCCGGCTTCGCGGACCTTGTCGCCCTCGGTGTCGACGGTCGCCTTCATCGAGGTGAAGACGTCGTCCCACGCGGCCTCGTACTCGTCGGGGGTCTCGGTCGGCGAGAGGCCCTTGGTGTGCATCTCCTGCACCGCGAGGAACTCCGCGTTGCCGCCGAGCATGATGTCGGTACCGCGACCGGCCATGTTCGTGGCGACGGTCACCGCCCCGAGACGTCCGGCCTGCGCGACGATCGCGGCTTCACGCGCGTGGTTCTTCGCGTTGAGGACCTCGTGCTTGACGCCCTTCTTGGCGAGCAGCTTGGACAGGTACTCGGACTTCTCGACGCTGGTGGTGCCGACCAGGACCGGCTGGCCCTTCTCGTGCCGTTCGGCGATGTCCTCGGCGACCTGCTCGAACTTCGCCTTCTCGTTCTTGTAGACCAGGTCGGTCTGGTCGAGCCGCTGCATCGGCTTGTTGGTCGGGATCGCGACCACGCCGAGCTTGTAGGTCGACATGAACTCGGCCGCTTCGGTCTCGGCCGTACCCGTCATGCCGGACAGCTTCTGGTAGAGCCGGAAGTAGTTCTGCAGCGTCACGGTCGCCAGGGTCTGGTTCTCCGCCTTGACCTCGACGCCTTCCTTGGCCTCGATCGCCTGGTGGATGCCCTCGTTGTACCGGCGGCCCATCAGGATGCGCCCGGTGTGCTCGTCGACGATGAGCACCTCGCCGTTCATGACGACGTAGTCCTTGTCGCGCTTGAACAGGCTGTCGGCCTTGATCGCGTTGTTGAGGAACGAGATCAGCGGGGTGTTGGCGGACTCGTAGAGGTTGTCGATGCCGAGGTAGTCCTCGACCTTCTCGATGCCGGGCTCGAGCACGCCGACGGTGCGCTTCTTCTCGTCGACCTCGTAGTCCTCGCCCGAGACGAGGCGCGTGGCGATGGACGCGAACTCGGTGAACCAGCGGTTGGCCTCGCCCGAGGACGGACCGGAGATGATGAGCGGCGTGCGCGCTTCGTCGATGAGGATCGAGTCCACCTCGTCGACGATCGCGAAGAAGTGGCCGCGCTGGACCATGTCGGCCGCCTGCCACGCCATGTTGTCGCGCAGGTAGTCGAAGCCGAACTCGTTGTTCGTGCCGTAGGTGATGTCGGCGGCGTACTGCTCGCGACGTTCGGCCGGCGTCTGGTTCGCGACGATGCAGCCGGTGGTCATGCCGAGGGCACGGAAGACACGGCCCATGAGCTCGGACTGGTACGACGCCAGGAAGTCGTTCACGGTGATCACGTGCACGCCGCGCGACGGGATCGCGTTGAGGTACGCGGCCGTCGTGGCGACGAGGGTCTTGCCCTCACCGGTCTTCATCTCGGCGATGTTGCCGAGGTGCAGTGCCGCGCCGCCCATGAGCTGCACGTCGAAGTGCCGCATGCCGAGGGTGCGCTTCGAGGCTTCGCGCACGGCGGCGAAGGCCTCGGGCAGGAGGTCGTCGAGGGTCTCGCCGTTGGCGTACCGCTCGCGGAGCTCCTTCGTCTCGTCCTGGAGTTCTTCGTCCGAGAGGCTCGCGAAGTCGTCCTCGAGGTCGTTGATGGCCGAGGCGTAGGCCTTCAACCGTCGGAGGGTGCGTCCTTCGCCGATGCGGAGGACCTTCTCCAGCACGTTTGCCACGTGAACTCCTTACGGGGTCGTCGCGCGCGGGTGGCGCGCCGATCAGCCAGTCATGCTAGCAACCCGCGCGGGCGGCCCGCTGGGAGCTGTGCCGTGGAACGCGGTGTGCGCGGCCCGGACGGACCGCGCACACCGTGTTCGTCCTCGACCTGGACTCAGGCGAGGACCTCGGCGGGTTCGGCCCGCTCGGCGGAGGCGTCGGAGGCGTCGGCGGCGTCGGTGCCGTCGAGCCCGATCACGCCGTAGTCCCAGCCCTTGCGCCGGTAGACCACGCTCGGACGGCGGGTCTCGGCGTCCACGAAGAGGTAGAAGTCGTGCCCCACCAGCTCCATGAAGTACAGCGCGTCGTCGACGGACATCGGCGCCGCCTGGAACACCTTCTCGCGGATGACGACGGGCGAGTAGACCTCGTCCGCTTCCTCGCGCGCCTCTTCCTCGACGATGCTGATCGCACCGGTGGCGACGTCTTCGATGAGCTTGCCGTCGGCGGGGACGACACCCATCCCGTCGAAGGCCGTGCCCGACGCCTCGGCCACCGAGGTCGGACGGTGGCGTCCGCGGTGCACCTTCTTGCGGTCGCGTGCGCGACGCAGTCGCTCGGCCATCCGCGCGAACGCCAGGTCGAACGCCGCGTACTTGTCGGACGCGGCGGACTCGGCGCGCACCAGCGGTCCGGGCCCGATGAGGGTCAACTCGACGCGGTCCTCGCCCTGGCTGCTGCCGCTCTTCTCGTGGTGGCGGCTGATGCGCACCTCGAACGCGAGGGCGCGGTCGGCGAGCACGTCGATCTTCTCGGACTTCTGTTCGACGTAGGTGCGGAATCGATCGGTCACTCCGACGTTCCGGCCCGTGATCGTCACGTCCATGGCGGCTCCCATCCGTACTTCGGCGCGTCGCCTCCATCCGGCGATCAACAACGCCTTGACGGGACACGCTAGACCCGCCGGGGTGTCCGCGTCACGTGTCGGCGTGGCATCGGCCGGACACCCACCGGATGCACAGTGGCCACCGGGGGTTCACCCATGCGGGAGGCTCAGACGTCGACGCTGGCGGTCGCGACGCACCGGAGGACGCGCCCACCCCCGGCGCGCACGGCACGGACGGCCTCGGCCATCGTCACCCCGGTGGTCACGACGTCATCGACCAGGACGACGTCCCGCCCGTGCACCCCCACGGCGCGGAGGGTGCCGATCGTGGCGTCCACGCGCTCGAGCGCCGTCCGCTCCTTCTGCCCACCGCCAGCAATCGGCCCGGCGCGCCCGTGGTCGGACCGCCGCACCCGGCGGAGCGCCCCGGTGCCACGGACGCCCCCGCGTGCGAGCAACAGCACGACGGGGTCGAACCCGCGCCGACGACGTCCACGCGGGGAGGGCGGCACCCGGAGCACACGTGTCCCTGGTGGGGCTCCGGCGAGCGCCTGCCGCACCAGGTCCCCCGTCCGGCGGCCGAGCGGGGTCGCCACGTCGACGCGCCCACGGAGCTTGAGCTCGAGCAGCAGGGTGCGGACGAGTCCCTCGTACTCGAAGGCGGCATCGAGACGAGCGCTCGCCACCAGCCGGACCCGCCGGGGTCGCGCGGTCAGGTCGGCTCGGCACGCTGCGCAGAGCGCGCGGTCCGGCGCGCCACACCCCAGGCACCGGACGGGCAGCAGCAACCCGATGACGGCAGCGACGGCGTCAGACCAGGAGGACCAGGAGG
>NZ_MJGI01000010.1:37449-58249 GCF_001864835.1 Curtobacterium sp. MCBA15_001
GGACCAGGAGGACCAGGAAGGCATGGACCGCCTGTGGGGCGGTGGCGGTGTCGTGGACATGCACCGAGCCTCCCGGCCGGAGCGCCTGGCCGCGGAACGGCGGCCCGACCTGTGGACGGGACCACGTCTCGGCGCCGCGGTGGAGGAGGGACCGGACGGTCAGCGCTGCGTGCCGAGCACCGAGGCCGTGATGCCGGTCCGGTCCCACCCGCCGCCGGCGGACTGCAGCACCTGGCCGTCGGACATGCGCAGCAACAGGGCTCCACCGCTGCCGCCGACGATCTGCGTCGCGCTCCCGTCCGGCTTCTGCAGGTCGGTGGCCTGGCCGCCGATCGTCGACCGGACGACGGTCGGTCCGCTCGCGGTCTGCCCGAGCGATGCGACGTCGAGGTCGGTGACCCACGTGGCGGCGACGGCGGTCCCGTCGGCCGCCTGCAGCCGGACCGGGGACCCGAGCGCCGTGGGCGTGCCGTCGGAGTCGCGGACGATGGCCATCACGTACAGGGCGGGACCGCCGTCCGCGTCGATGAGTGCGAGCGCGCGCGTGCCGTCGCGGGAGACCTGGAACGAGACGAGCTGCCCGTCCGGCAGGGTCGAGGACACGGGGTGCTGTTCACCGCGGAAGCTCCACGCGACGACCGACCGTGGGGCGCTCGCCTGGGCGGCCCAGACGAAGCCCTGGTCGTCGATGGACGGCGGCACGAGGCCCGGCCGGGCGTCGAGGCGCAGCGGCTTCTTGCCGCTCTGCACGACGAAGACACCGTCGTCATCGCCGACGGCGGCGTCGGTGCCGGACGCCGTCACGGCGACGGAGCGGGGCGAGAGTGCGGCGATGGCGTCGCTCATGCCGCCGCCGAGCTTGGCGACGTCGCCGGTGCCCGGTGCCGCGTTCCCCACGGCTGAGCCGGCGACGACGAGCGGACGCGGGTCGACGTCGGGGTTCACGACGGCGCTGGTGCCACCGGAGTCGGGCACCGAGAAGGTGGCGCCCTCGCTCGTCATCGTCACCGAGGAGATCGTCGCGACCGAGGACAGCGACCGGGCCAGCTGCTCACGCATCCGGACCTTGTCGACCGTGTTCGCGCGGAGCGCCTCGATCGACAGGTCGACCTGGGCGCTGCCGTTGTCGACCGTCACCGCGTTGAGCGAGAGCTGCGTGCCCTCGGGGAACGAGGACAGCACGGCGCCCTTCATCCAGTCGGCGGGTCCGGCGAGCAGCGCGCTGACGATGCGCGTCGACGTCGAGGACCTGGCGAGGAACCAGCGCTCGTCCGGCACCAGGTAGCGGTACGTGGGGTCGTAGAAGTACAGCGCGTGGGGCTGGAAGACCTGCCCGAAGCTGGCGGGCGTCAGGATGATGCCGTCCGGTGCGTAGCTGATCCGCCACTGCCCGTCCTGCTTGGTGAACTGGTAGGTCAGCGTCGAGGACGTGGGCCGGACGGCCTGGGTGTACTCGCCGTCGCTGTCGACCGTGGCACTCGCGCTGAGGGTGTACGTGAGCTCGCGGTCACCGACCTGTTCGACATCGCCGTCGCCCTGCCGGATGGTGGTGCTCTGCCGCGGGTTCCACTTCTGGGCGAAGGAGTCGCTGAGGAACTCGCGGGCGACGGCGTAGTTGTCCTGGGCACCCGTCGCCGCGTTGACGAACCCGCGCAGGATCGCGCTCTGCCCGGCGCCGGGTTCGGGGGCGCTCGGCCGGAAGTCGACGCCGGACACCGCGTCGTCCTTGAGGCTCTGCCCGGTGCGGACCGCGCCGCCGGTGGGGATCGCGGCGCAGGCGGACACCGCGACGAGCGCGACGGCGGCGAGCAGGACGGCGAGGGCGCCGCGCACGCGGCCGGCGGCGCGTGAGCGGGCCGCGCCGTGTGAGCGGGCCGCGGCGCGTGAGCGGGCCGCGCCGCGTACGCGGCCCGCTCGGCCGGTGGTGGACGGTCTGGGCATCAGCTCGGGTCCTCTCGTGGGCCGTCGTAGGGCTCGTCGAGTTCGGGCAACCGGATCGCGGAGGTCGCGGTCGGCTCCTGCCCGCGCCGTGGGACGGTCAGCACGAATGCCGAGCCCTCGCCCGGCCGTGACCACACGTCGATGCGCCCGCCGTGCAGCTTCGCGTCGCCCAGGCTGATCGCCAGGCCGAGCCCGGTGCCGCCGATGGTGCGCTTGCGGCTGGGGTCGGCCCGCCAGAACCGGTCGAACACGCGCGCGGTGTCCTCGGCGGGCATCCCGACGCCGTGGTCCCGCACCGCGATGGCGACCGTCCGGACGTCGCTGTCGACGACGACGTGCACGGGCTTGGCGTCGCCGTGCTCGATGGCGTTGCCGACGAGGTTCCGCAGGATGCGGCGGATGCGGCGACCGTCGAGCTGCATCGTGGTGTGCCCGCCGGGGGTCGCCAGGCGCAGTTCGACGCCGGCCCGTTCGGCGAGGGGCCGGAACTCGTCGACGATGTCGGTGGTCAGGGCGGCCGGCACCACGGCCTCGGTCTCGAGCTCCACGGCCTGCGCGTCGTAGCGGGAGATCTCCAGCAGGTCGGAGAGCAGGAGTTCGAAGCGCTCGATCTGGTCGTGCATGAGCTCGGCGGAGCGGCCCACCGCCGGCTCGAAGGCGTGCCGCGCGTCGTAGAGGACGTCGCCGGCCAGCCGGATCGTGGTGAGCGGCGTCCGGAGTTCGTGGGAGACGTCGGAGACGAAGCGCTGCTGCACGCGGGACAGTTCGGCGAGCTGGGTGATCTGTCGACTGACCGCGTCCGCCATCCCGTTGAAGCTCCGGGCGAGCGTCGCGACGTCGTCCTGCCCGCGCACCGGGATGCGCTCGTCCAGCCGTCCGGCGGCGATCTTCCGGCTCGTCTCGGCGGCGCCGCGGATCGGCACGACGACCAGCCGCACGACGAGTGACGTCACCAGGGCGATGAGCACGATGAGCGCGACGCCGCCGATCGAGAGCGTCTGGGACACGAAGTCCAGGGTCTTCTGGGCGTCCGACAGGTCGTACACCAGGTAGAGCTCGTACTGGCCGGCGCTCGGCACCTGCAGCGTCGAACCGACGGCGATGCCGGGTTCGCGCCGGCCGCCGTCGTCCAGCTGCACGGGCTGCAGGTGCAGCCGACCGGTGTCCTTGCCGACCTCCTTCCGGAGCTCGTCGGTGATGACGGCGTCGGGGAAGTACTGGCTCGCGCGGTTCTGCAGGGTCTGCGGGGTGGACTGGTTCGGGGAGCGCTCGATCGCGATGCTCGTGCCGCCCGGGCTGGTGGTGTTCGACAGGATCGCCCGCTGCGCCTCGTTCTGCAGCGTCTCGAGCTCGGACTGGTTGTTGTCCTCGGCCGCGGTGGCCGCGTCGAAGATGCCCTGCGCGACGTTGGTGGCGCGCGCGGACTCCGCCTCGATCTGGTCGCGGCGCTGCGCGTACACGTTGCTGGAGATGCTCAGCATCACCGCGGTGCCGATGACGGCGACGGCGAGGCCGGTCGTGGTGACGGTGATCGCCACCGACCGGAACATCAGCGAGCGTCGCCACAGGAAGGCGAACGCCCGCCACGCGCGTCGCGCCCAGTGCCGGAGCCGACGGCGGAGGCGGCCGAACCCCGTCGAGGCGGACGGCGACGGCGGCACGGTGGTCAGGCTCCCCCGGCGCGGTAGCCGACACCGCGGACGGTCGTCACGATGCGCGGGTTGTCCGGGTCGTGCTCGATCTTCGCGCGGAGCCGCTGGACGTGCACGTTCACCAGTCGGGTGTCCGCCTTGTAGTGGTAGCCCCACACCTGTTCGAGCAGCATCTCGCGGGTGAAGACCTGGTTCGGCTTCTCGGCGAGCGCCCGCAGCAGGTCGAACTCGAGCGGGGTCAGGGCGATCACCGCGTCGCCACGGCGCACCTCGTGCCCGGGGACGTCGACGGTGAGGTCCCCGACGTGCAGCACGGCCGCGTCGGACGCCGCGGGTCGCAGGCGGGTACGGATGCGGGCGACGAGCTCCTTCGGGTTGAAGGGCTTCACGACGTAGTCGTCGGCGCCGTTCTCCAGCCCGGCGACCACGTCGGACGTGTCACCCTTGGCCGTGAGCATGATGATCGGCGTGCCGCTCTCGGCACGGATCCGACGGCAGACCTCGATGCCGTCGATGCCCGGCAACATGACGTCGAGCAACACCAGGTCGGGCTTGGTGGCGTGGAACGCGTCGACGGCGTCGTTGCCGTCGCCGCTGAACTCCGGCTCGTAGCCCTCGGAACGGAGGACGATGCCGATCATCTCGGCCAGGGCCTGGTCGTCGTCGACGACGAGGATGCGCGGTGTCATGGTGATGGGACTCCGGAGGGCTCGCGGACGTACCCGGGCAGGCACGTTGCGTTCACGATAGCCGAGGCCCCGTCAGGCCGGGTTCTGCGCCAGGATGGTCGTGTCCGCGCACGACGGCGCGGCCGACGTGAGGGGGCAGTCCGATGGCTGACGACGAGTGGCGCGTCCCGGGGGCGTCCGGCGGTCCGGACGACCGGCCAGGAGGCCCGACCCGGCAACCGACGCCGCCCCCGTGGCAGGGTGGCCGACCCACCGAGCCACCACGGCCCGCCGAGCAGCCCCCGGCGTCGACCGGGCAGCGTCCGGTGATCCCGCTCCGCCCGCTGGGCGTCGGCGACGTGCTCGCCGGCGCGTTCACCGTCTTCCGCCGGAACCCCCGCGTGCTGGTCCTGTGGGCCGTGCTGCTCTCCGGCGTGCTCGGATTGGTCTCGACCCTGGTGACGACCTTCGGCCAGCGGTCGTTGCAGGACCGGATGCTCTCCGCGTTCGACGGGGGTCGCGATGCCGACAGCGTCATCGCCGGCAGCTTCACCCTCTCCCTGGTCATCGCCGTGGCCGTGCCGTTCCTGGCCTACCTCGGTCGCGGGTTCCTGGTTGCCCCGGTCGCGGTCGACACCGGGCAGCGTGTGCTCGGACGCCGCGGCACGTTCCGCGGGCTTTGGGCACTCCTGGCCGGCCGCCGTCTCAGCGTGCTCTGGTGGATCCTGCTGCAGCTCGCCGCGGGCGCCGTCGTCGGCGTGCTCTTCGTCCTGGTCTTCTTCGGGCTGATCGGCGCCGCGACCGCGAACGACGGTGGCACGGTGGCGGTCTTCGTGCTCGGCATCGTGGGGATGGTCCTCGGCTTCTTCGTCGTGCTGGCGTTCCTGAGCACCCGGTTCGCCTTCACGGTGCCGACGATCGCGCTCGAGGGCCGCGGGGTGTTCGCCGCCGCGGCACAGTCCTGGCGCCTCACGCGTGGCGCGTTCTGGCGCACGTTCGGGATCCTCCTGCTCGTCCAGGTCGCGTTCGGCGTCGCCGCGAGCATCGCCAGCGTCCCGCTCTCCCTCGGTGCGACGCTGGTGTCCGGGGTGTTCGACCCGCTCGGTCAGACCGGCGCGTCGTCGGGGACCTCGGTCGGCGCGGTCATCGCGCTCGTGGTCGGCAGCCTGCTCGTCATCGCCGTGCAGTGTGTCACCGACGTGCTGAGCGCCTCGGTCACCACCTTCCTGGCGATCGACCGGCGGATCCGTACCGAGGCCCTGGACCAACGCATCGCCGCGCACCTGGAGACCGGCCGGCCGAGCGACCCGTTCGCTCCGGCGGAACCGGTGGCCCGCCCGCCGTGGGGCGGGCAGCCGTCCGGCCAGCAACCCTGGAACGGCCAGCCGTACGGCCAGCAGCAGCCCTGGGGCGGACCGCCGTCCGGCCAGCAACCGTGGGGCGGTCAGCCATACGGCCAGCAACCGTGGGGTGGGCAGCCGACCGGCCAGCAGCCGCCGCAGTGGGGACCGCCGCAGACGAACCAGCCGCCGCAGTGGGGTCCGCCCCACCCCGGCCAGCACGGATGACCGGCGTCACGCCGGACGAGGCCCGCCGCCTGCTCGAACACGAGCTGGCGAAGCCGGAGTACCGCGGCGCGCAGGCGACGTGGTGGGACCGGGCCTCGAAGGCGTTCCTCGACTGGCTCGGGTCGCTCCGGCCGGACGGCCTGGGCTCCGAGGGCTTCGGCCGGACCTTGCTCGTCATCGCGATCGTGGTGCTCGTCGCCGTCGTCGTGCTCGTCGTCGTCGCACGCGGCCTGCCCCACCGCCGCGCACGTCTGGCTGCCGACCGGGTCGGCGGGGTCCTGGACGACGACGACCTGCGCTCGGCAGCCGAGATCGCCGCAGCGGCACGAGCAGCCCTGGCCCGTGGCGACCACGACGCCGCCGTGCTCGAGGGCTACCGGGCGCTCGCCCGCGGCCTCGGTGAGCGCGACCTGGTGCCCGACGTCCCCGGTGCCACGGCCCGGTCGATCGCGGTCCGCGCCAGCACGCCCTTCCCGACCCTCGTCGATGCGCTGCACACCGCGGCGAGCACGTTCGACGCCGTCCGGTACCTCGGGCGGCGGGCGGACGAAGCAGCTGCCCGGTCGGTGCTCGACACGGCCCGAGCGGTGCAGGAGACGCGGCCGCAGCGGACGACCGGTCCGGCGGTGCCCGCATGAGCAGGACGGCGACACCGGGTGCCGTGACGTCGGTTGCGGTGGACGGGGCCGACCGCGCGACGGACCGCTCGCCGACCCCGCCGCCGCGCGAGGGGCGTGGTCTGCGGCTCGGTCTCTGGGTGGCGATCGTGCTGATCGCCCTGCTGCTGGCGGCCCTCACCGCTGCGATCGGCGGCGGTGCCCCGGCGGCAGAGACCCCGCTCGACCCGAGGTCGCCACGGGCGAGCGGCGCGCAGGCGCTCGTGCGGGTCCTCGAGCAGCAGGGCACCGAGGTCGACGTCGTGCACGACGTCGACCGGGTGGACACGACGACCGGCACGGTGTTCGTCGACGACTCCGCCGGGGTGCTCGCCCCTGCGGTCGCCCGGCGCATCGCCCGCACGGCGCCGCACGTCGTCCTCGTGACGACGAACGACGCGGTGCTCGAGGCGTTCGGGACCCAGGCGACCCCGGCAGCACAGGTGGCGCCGGGCGACACGGTCTCCACCGCGTCCTGCGACATCCCCGCCGCGGCTGCAGCCCGCACCGTCTCGACATCGGGCACCGCCTACACCGTGCGGGACCGGGACGCCGTGCGCTGCGCACCGACCGGCAGCGGCGCGGACCGGGCGTGGGGGCTCGTGCAGGTCCCGACCGAGGCGGGCGAGGTCACCCTCGTCGGCACGACCGACGCGTTCCGGAACGACACGATCACGACCGCGGGCAACGCCGCCCTCGCGCTCGGCCTGCTCGGTGGTCAGGACCGGCTGACCTGGTACGTGCCGACGGCGGGCAGCGCGGACGCGGCACCGTCCCTCGGCGAGCTCGCGCCGCCCTGGATCCCGAGCGCGATCGTGATGCTGGCAGCGGTCGCCGTGGCCGCAGCCGTCTGGCGTGGCCGTCGGCTCGGGCCCCTGGTCGTGGAGCAGCTGCCCGTGGTGGTCCGTGCCGCGGAGACCACCGAAGGCCGTGCACGCCTCTACGCCCGCACCCGTGACCGGACGCACGCCCTGGACACCCTGCGCATCGCCGCTGTCCGGCGCCTCGCCCGCACGCTCGGGCTGGGCCGGTCCGCGCACGTCGACGCGGTGGTCCAGCGCGCGGCGACGGTGACCGGCCGACCGGCACCGGCCCTCGGCCAGGTGCTCGTGGGCGGGACGACCGCCGACGACCGTGCCCTGGTCGACGGTGCCGCGGCCCTGGACGAACTCGAGCGCGCCGTGACGCGCGCCGTCGCCGGGGACGCACCACGGGCCTCCCGTCCGGTACCGGACCAGCCCACGGACGGACCGCAGCCCGGCCCGTCACCCCACCCACGGACCGGACCGACACCGGACCAGCCGACCGACCGCCGCCCAGGAGGACGACCATGACCGACCAGACCACGACGACGAGCGCCACGGCAGACACTGCCGCGCTCCGCGACGCCTTCGGGCGGGTCCGCGCCGAGGTCGGCAAGGCCGTCGTCGGACAGGAAGGGGCAGTCTCCGGCATGATCGTCGGTCTGCTCGCGCAGGGGCATGTGCTGCTCGAGGGCGTCCCCGGCGTCGCGAAGACCCTGATGGTGCGGAGCCTGGCGGCGGCGATGTCGCTCGACACGAAGCGCATCCAGTTCACCCCGGACCTGATGCCCGGCGACGTGACCGGGTCGCTGGTGTACGACGCCTCGACGGGGACCTTCCCGTTCCGCGAGGGCCCCGTGTTCACGAACGTACTGCTCGCCGACGAGGTGAACCGCACGCCGCCGAAGACCCAGTCGGCGCTCCTCGAGGCGATGGAGGAGCGACAGGTCAGCGTGGACGGGTCGCCGAAGCCGCTGCCCGACCCGTTCTTCGTGGCAGCGACGATGAACCCGATCGAGTTCGAGGGCACGTACACGCTGCCCGAAGCGCAGCTCGACCGGTTCCTGATGAAGCTGACCCTGGACGTCCCGCCGCGTGACGTCGAGTGGCAGGTGCTCCGACGGCACGCCGACGGGTTCTCGCCGCGCGACGTGCGCTCCGCGGGCATCACCCCCGTGGTCGGTGTCGACGAGGTACTCGCCGCGCAGCGCGCCGTCCGCGCGGTCGGTGCCCGGGACGACGTGCTGGCGTACGTGGTCGACCTGGCCCGTGCGACCCGTGCGGCACCGTCGGTCCGCGTCGGGGTGAGCCCGCGCGGCGCCACGGCCCTGCTCGCGGCGGCGAAGGCCTGGGCCTGGCTCACCGGGTACGACGCGATCACGCCCGACCACGTGCAGGCCATGCTGCTGCCGGTCTGGCGGCACCGCATGCGGGTCGCCGCGGACGCCGAGCTCGAGGGCATCGGTGCCGACGGCGTGCTGCAGCAGGTGCTCGAGCAGGTGCGGGTCCCGATCTAGTGGCGATCTCGGGGCGCTTCGTGGTGCTGCTCGCGGTGGCCGTCGTGCCCACCGTGCTGCTGGCGAGCGGGTGGGCGGGGCTGGCGTGGATCGCGGTCGTGCTCGTCGCGGCCGCTGTCGACGTGGTGCTCGCGGCGGACCTGGGCGCCGTGCAGGTCGAGCGCCGGATGCCGCGCCTGGCACGACGGGACACGGTGGCCGACGGCACGCTCGTGCTCGTCAACGCGGGCCGACGCCCCGTGCGCGCCGTGGTCCGCGACATGTGGGAGCCCTCCGCCGGGCACCGCCCGGGGCGGAGCCGTCTGACCGTGCCGTCGGGGGAACGCCGGGCAGCGCGCGTGCAGTTCGCCCCCTTCCGCCGCGGCCGTCGGCGGAGCGCGGGCGTCGCCGTCCGCGCGTTCGGTCCGCTCGGCCTCGCGGCACGGCAGCGGGTGCTCGACGCGCCCGCCGAACTCGTGGTCACGCCGCCGTTCCGGTCGCGGCGGCACCTGCCCTCGCGGCTTGCCCGGCTCCGCGAGCTCGACGGCGAGACGACCCTGCAGCTGCGCGGCCACGGCACCGAGTTCGACTCGCTGCGCGAGTACGTCCGCGGCGACGACGTCCGGTCGATCGACTGGCGGGCGACGGCCCGGCGGCAGGACCTGGTCGTGCGGACGTGGCGCCCGGAGCGCGACCGACGGGTCATCGTCGTCGTCGACGCCGGCCGTGCCGGAGCGGGTCGCGTGGGCGACGAACCGCGCCTCGACACCGCGATCGAGGCGGCGCTGCTCGTCGGGGCCCTGGCCGCGGCGGCCGGCGACCGGGTCGACCTGGCCGTCGTCGACGACCGGGTGCGCGGCCGGGTGCACGGTGCGACCCGCGTGGACGTCGTGCAGCGCTTCGGCGAGACACTGGCGCTGGCCGAACCCGGGTTGGCCGCGACGGACTGGGCGGCCGTGCCGGCGCTCGTGGACGCCGTGACGACGCAGCGGTCACTCGTCGTGCTCGCCACGAGCCTGGACTCCGTCGGTGCCTCCGGCGACCTGCTCGCGGTCCTGCCCGCGCTGGCGCGTCGGCACGCCGTGGTGGTCACGGCGGTCGAGGACCCGGCCGTCACCGCGATGGCGCGCGGCGCCGAGGTCGACCGGCACGGCCGTGCGCTCCCGGGCGTCACGTCGGCCGCGGGCCGTGACGTGTACCGCCGCGCCGCCGCGGAGCGGACGCTGCTGGACGCGGACGGGGTGGCCGACGTGGCGCGGCGGTCCGGAGCGGAGGTCGTGCGCGGCACGCCCGAGCAGGTCCCACCGGCGGTCGCCGACGCCTACCTGCGCGCGAAGGCAGCCGGGAGGCTCTGACCGGCTCCGGTACGTCGGCGGGGGCGTCCGGCGCGCGCGTCCGGCGGGCGCGTGGGCGTCCGGCGGGCGCGGGTGGCCGCGTCGCACCCCGGTACGGACATCGCACCCCGGCGCACCGGGGTGCGATGTCCGCCGCGGGGTGCGATGGGCGGAGGCGTCCGCTCAGCCGGCGACGATCTGCGACGCGCCGCGGTCGAACTCCTCGACGTCGCCGCGCTCGCCGGCCCGGGCCGCGCGGCCGCCGACGACCCACTGGTAGGACAGCACCGCGGCGAGGGCTACCGTCCCGATCCCGATCTTCACCGGCCACGGCCAGTCCTGCCGGGTCACGGTGCCCTCGACGATGCCGGAGAGCAGGAGCGTGAGCACGAGTCCGATGGCGACGGTGATGAGCGCCCGGCCGTCCTCGGCGAGGGCCTGCGCACGCGTCCGGGCACCCGGAGCGATCCACGACCAGGCGATCATGAGTCCCGCACCGCCGGCCAGGAAGATCGAGTACAGCTCGAGCTGCCCGTGCGGTGCGATGTACAGGAAGAAGTCCCCGAGCCGGCCCTGCGAGTGCATGATCGCGGCCGAGACGCCGAGGTTCAGCGCGTTCTGCACGATCGAGTACGGCACGAAGAGCCCGGTGATCCCGAAGGCCACCATGCTCGCGGCGATGTAGGCGTTGTTCGTCCAGACCTGCGCGGTGAACGCCCCGAGGCCGTGGTCCGAGTAGTAGTCGACGAAGTCCTGCGTGGCGTACTGTCGGAGCGCGGCGTCGGTGCCGAACGTGGCGACGGCGCCCGGCGTCGAGGCGATCCAGACCGCGGTGATGCCGGCGATGAGGACCGTGGCGACGGCGACCCAGATCGTGACCCACCGGATCCGGTACAGCGCTGCCGGCAGCGCTCGGCCGAAGAAGACGGCCAGCGCGGTGAGCGGATCGGTGGGCGTACCGGTGAACCGGAGCCGGGCGCGGTGCAGCGTCAGGGACAGCCGGTCCCCCGTCGTCGACCGCGGGGACAGGCCACGGATGCGCGCGAGGTCGGTGGCCGCGGACTGGTACGCGCCGACGAGCCGGTCGACGTCCGCGCCCGAGGCCGGGCGGCGCGCGGCCAGGCGGTCGAGTTCGCGCCAGTCGTCCCGGTGGACCTCGGCGTAGGCGTCCAGGTCCATCGGTGCTCCCCCTCGTCGGTGCGGTCGGGCCCCTCGTCCTCGTGGTGGTCCTTCCGCCAGTATGGTCCCATGCCGAAGCGACGACCGCACCGCGACCTGAGGGACGTCCGCTTCGTCCGGACGCTCGACGACACGGGCGACGAACTCGTCGTCGGCGAGGCCGTGGCGCTCGACGTCCTGCCCGCTGGCATCGTGCTCCGACTGGGCGCTGCCCTGCTCGACGGGCTCTGCCTGGTGGTGCTGTACGTCATGCTGCTCATCGGGCTCGCCCGGGTCTGGCCGCGTGGGCTCGACGAGGCGTGGGCGCCCGCCGCGCAGATCGCGGCACTCGTCGTGGTGCTCGTGCTGGTGCCCGCCGCGCTGGAGACGGTGACCCGGGGCAAGAGCGTCGGCCGGTACGCCTTCGGCACCCGGGTGGTGCGGCTCGACGGGGGCGCCGTGGCCTTCCGGCACGCGTTCACCCGTGCGCTCGTGGCGCTGCTGGAACTGTGGGGCACGCTCGGGTCGGTCGCGCTGCTGGTGGCGCTGTTCGGCTCCCGCCCGCGGCGGCTCGGTGACCTGCTGGCGGGCACCGTCGTGCAGCACGAGCGCCTCCCCCGGACCCGCGACCCGATCGTGCTCCTGCCGCCGACCCTGGTCGGCTGGGCGTCCGTCGCCGACGTCCGGGCACTGCCCCAGCGGCTCGAGAACCGGCTCGGGGCGTTCTTCCGCGGTGCCGCGACGGTGCAGCCCGCGGCGCGCGAGGCCACGGCGATCGCGCTCGCGGCCGAGGTCGCCGAGTACGCCCACCCCGTGCCGCCGGTGCCCGCCGAGGACTTCCTGGCCGGGGTCGTCGTGCTCCGCCGAGGCCGGGACCGGCAGGCGTTCGTGACCCGCGCGCAGACGCTCGCCGCCGCTGCCGCCACGGCCACGGCCCGGCCGCCGGGCTTCCCGCGCTGACGTGCGGCCGCGGCGACCCGCGGCGGCGGCGCCGAGTGCGTTCGCACAACCGAACGCACCCGACACCACGCAATCACGCGGTGTCGATTGCCTTTGGTTGTGCGAACGCGGACCGGCCGCGGACGGCCCGGCCGCGGACCGGCCCGCCCCGCCGCCCGCGCCCCCGCCCGCGCGCGTCAGTAGCGGTAGTGGTCGGGCTTGAACGGGCCCTCGACCGGCACACCGATGTACGCGGCCTGCTCGGGCCGGAGCGTGGTCAGCTGCACGCCGAGCGCGTCGAGGTGCAGCCGTGCGACCTTCTCGTCGAGGTGCTTCGGCAGCACGTACACCCCCGTCGGGTAGGCGTCGCGTCGGGTGTGGAGCTCGATCTGCGCCAGCACCTGGTTCGTGAACGAGTTGCTCATCACGAACGAGGGGTGCCCGGTCGCGTTGCCGAGGTTCATCAGTCGCCCTTCCGACAGCACCAGGATCGAGCGCCCGGTCGGCAGCCGCCACTCGTGCACCTGCGGCTTGATCTCGACCTTCTCGGCGCCGGCCAGTGCCTCGAGCCCGGCCATGTCGATCTCGTTGTCGAAGTGCCCGACGTTCGCGACGATCGCCAGGTGCTTGAGCGCCAGCATGTCGTCGACCCCGACGACGCCGAGGTTCCCGGTGCAGGTGACGACGATGTCGACCTGGTCCGCGACGTCCGCCAGGCGGGCGACCTGGTACCCGTCCATCGCGGCCTGCAGCGCGCAGATCGGGTCGACCTCGCTGACGATCACCCGCGCACCCTGGCCGCGCAGCGCCTCGGCCGCGCCCTTGCCGACGTCGCCGTACCCGACGACGAACACGACCTTGCCGCCGATGAGCACGTCGGTGGCGCGGTTCAGGCCGTCGGGCAGCGAGTGCCGGATGCCGTACTTGTTGTCGAACTTCGACTTCGTCACGGAGTCGTTCACGTTGATGGCCGGGAACTTGAGCTCGCCCGTCCGGAACAGCTCGTACAGGCGGTGCACGCCCGTGGTGGTCTCCTCGGTCACGCCCTCGACCTCGGCGGCGATGCGGGTCCAACGGTCGGGCGACTCCTGCAGCGAGGCGGCGATCGTCTCGAGGACGATCCGGTACTCGGCGCTGGCGTCGTCGCCGGCGTCCGGCACGGCCCCCGCGGCCTCGGCGTCGGCGCCGGTGTGCACGAGCATCGTCGCGTCCCCGCCGTCGTCGAGGATCAGGTTCGGGCCACGCCAAGAAACGGGCACAGCCGTGTCGCCGGCGGCCGCGGCCTCGTCGCTCCAGTCGAAGATGCGGCTGGTGCACCACCAGTAGTCACGCAGGGTCTCGCCCTTCCACGCGAACACCGGCACGCCCGCGGGGGCGTCCGGCGTGCCCGTGGGACCGACGGCGACGGCGGCCGCGGCCTCGTCCTGCGTGGAGAAGATGTTGCAGCTGGCCCAGCGGACCTGGGCCCCGAGCGCGGTCAGCGTCTCGATGAGCACCGCGGTCTGCACCGTCATGTGCAGCGACCCGGCGATGCGCGCCCCCGCCAGCGGCTGCGATGCGCCGAACTCCTCGCGGAGCGCCATGAGTCCCGGCATCTCGTTCTCGGCGAGGCGGATCTGGTGACGACCGGCCTCGGCGAGGGTGAGGTCGGCCACGCGGAAGGGTGCGGTCTGGGTCCGGGTGTCCATGCCGTCAGTCTGGCACGCAGCACCTGCGGGACGGGAGGGGCGGTGCGGGCCCGCACCGGGCCTCCCGTCCGGCACAGTGCAGGACCGGTGCCGGTGGTCGGCCCGGCGGTCCGGCTCAGTCCGCCGGGCGCTCCTGCCGGAGCGGCTCGCGGCGGATGACGTGCCAGCCCTGCGGCACGCGGAGCCGCGCGGCGTGCCGCGCGCAGAGGTCGTACCCGTGCGGTTCGACGCGGGTGGAGAGGGGCCCGACGACCACCATCGAGTCGCCGTAGTCGTACGTCAGGGTCGCCGAGGCGCTCGCGCCACAGGCGACCTTGCTGCAGATCCGTACGTCCATCCCGGTCTCGACCCTACCGGCCCGGTCTCGGGGCGCGTGCCGCGTACGATGTGGGGATGCGCCGCAAGCCCCGCCTCGTCACCCCGGTCGACCGTGGCCGCGGACGCTCCCGGCACGGTCGCGGGTACCGCTCCAGCGTCACCGGTCCCGAACTGGCGCCGGTCATCACCCGTGCCGAGGCGTTCGACCGGATCGTCGGGGACACCGCGCACTACCTGCTCGGGCTGTGGCCGGACGAGCTGCACGGCGTCGTGTTCCAGGTCGCGGACATGCCGACCGACGCCGCGCTGCCGGACGCGATGCCACGCTGGCGGGTCGAGCACGACCAGCGGCGCGTGACCGTGTTCCGGATCCCGGTGGAACGGCTCACCCGGTCCCCGGAGAAGGACGACACCGACCGTCGGGTGATCGTCGAGACGGCGGTCTTCCGGGCAGTGGCCGAGCTCATCGACAAGGACCCGTGGGACCTGGCGCCGGACCGCTACCGGCACTGGTGACGGGCCCGCCGCCCGCGTGCCGGGCAGCGCCGCCCGCGCTGCCCGCGTTCCTCAGGGGTAGACGCGGACCGGGGTCGAGACCTCGCTGGCAGGACGGATCGGGAACCCGGCCACGCCGTCGGCCCCCGCGTAGCTGACGCCCGCGACGATGCCACTGGCGCCGGTGATCGTGAGCTGCTTGGCGGTCGCGACGGTCACGGTCGCGGTCGACTGCGACGGCACCTCGACACGCTGGCGGGCGTCACCCGACCGGACGGTGACCCGACGGTCGGTCGCCGTCGGGTTCACCAGGTTCAGCCGCACGCCGTCCCCCGCTGCGACAGCGGTGATCGTGCTGGACCCGAGCGGCTCCGCCGACGCGAACCAGCCGACGTCGGTGGCGTCGCCCTCGGTCGGGGTGGTGGTCCGGGCACCGGTCACGACGGGTTCGGTCGACGAGACGGTGAACGAGTACCGACCGTCCGGGAAGTCGTCCAGGGCGACGTCGGTGACGACCCCGGGCTCGGCGGTCGTGTTGACCGTCGTGCCCCCGCCGTCCGACGTGGTGATGCCGAGCGTGACCCGCGCGGCCCGGGTCCCGGGCACGAAGATGCGCACGACGGGGGCGGCGTCGGCGGTGTCGTCGCCGCGCTGGGAGTCCTGGGCACCGCGGAGCGCGACGGCGGGGATGACCTGGTTTCGGGACGGCGCCGCTCCCCCGGAGACGATGTCGAGCCCGCCCGGCGTGAGCGTGCGGACGACGCTCTCCTGCATGTGGGCGACGATCTGCCCGCCCGACGAGGTGACGTGCACGACGGTGGAGCCCTGGTCCGAGACGAAGCCCGACAGCGGCACGACCTTCTGGCTGTTCGGCGCCACGACGATGCCCGTCGTGCCCGGGGCGTTGACCGTCCCGGTGGCGTCGTAGATCCCCAGGTCGACGGTCGCGTTCACGTCGGTCGGGTTCGACAGGGTGATCAGGCTGGTGCGCCCGGTCTCGGTGGACCCGCCCACGAGCCACGTCGACTGCGAGGGGTCGTCGCACGAGGCCGCGGCGATGCCGACCAGGTCGCCGTCGGAGACGTTCTGGTAGCTCGAGCCCGCGACCTGCGGCGTGGTGTCACCGGCGGGAGCGGTCAGGAGCGTGGGGTCGCTGCTGCCGGTTGACGAGGCCTGCAGGTCTGACCGCTCGACACGCTGGCCGGTGGTGGCGGTCGCGATCGTCGGACGTCCGACCGTGCTGGCGTTCGTGGCGTCGTTCCCGGACTCGTCCGACAGGCGCAGGGCGCTCCCGGCGCAGACGCGTTCGGCGTCGGCGGGGACGGGGGTGACCGTCCGGCCGGCCGGCGTGCCCGGGGTCTGGGCCGTCCCGATGGTGTGCGCGGCCGCGATCGTCCCCGCGGCCACGACGACGGCGATGGCCGTGGCGGTCCCGCGGACCACCCAGCGGCGCGTGGTGGAGGTCATTCGTCGCGCTCCTCGTCGAAGGTGGTCGCCGGTTCGTCGGCCTCGATGACGTTCGACGTCGCCCGGCGGCGGCGCGGCGCCGTGGGCACCGCGAGCAGGGCGGCGGCGCCGAACACCACGCCCAGCACGACCAGGTACAGCGCGTGCGTCGCCCGCGTCGCGGCGGACTCCCCACGGGTGCGGTCGACCGTGCCGTCGTAGTGGAAGAGCTGCCCGTTCGTGGTGTCGCCGATGCTCGTGAACCGGGCGTCCTGGCCGATCGCCCCCGCGGCGCGGTCGTGCACCTGCCGCGCGAGCGCACCGTCCGAGGCGTCGTCGAGCAGCACGAAGCTCACGCCGAGCTCCCGCAGCGCGGGCTCGGGGTCGTAGCCGCTCCGGCTCGCCAGGTTGCCGGCCAGGGTCGCCAGGCGCTCGCCGGCGCCGTTCAGCGACAGGGCCGTCGCGTCGAGCGTGGACTGGTCGTCGAGGGTCGATCCCTGACCGCGTTCCAACGACACCGCGAGGGACCCGTCGGACTGCGGGTCGACGACGAGCGTGCCGACGTCCGGGTTGGCCTGCGCCTCGGCGTTGACGTACGCGCTGAGCACCCGCCCCGTGGTCGGCTGGATGACCGCGGTGCCGAGCGTGAACGCGGCGAACGCCGGGGCCACGGCGACACCGGCGAAGACCGTCGCCACGAGCCCGACGACCGGCGCCTGCCGGGGCATGGTGTCGATGCCGATGCACGCGGCGACCCCGAGCGCCAGCCAGTACACGCTCAGGCCACTGCCGGGCCACACGATCGTCGTGGTGGAGCCGACCCCGGTGACCGTGACGTGGGTCGCGGCGAACGCGGTCGCGAACCCGAGCAGGGCGGTCACCAGCGTGGTGCCCGCGACCGACCAGCGGTGCCCCAGCATCGCCCCGATCGCCGCCACGGCGACCGGCAGTGCCAGGACCGCCATCGCGACGGGCAGCGCGGCCATGACCAGGTCGAGCGGTGCGCTCGCCTGCAGCCAGCCGTTCCAGTCCGGCAGGGGCTGCCCGATCGCGAGCTGCAGGGCCGAGGGTGCGCGGGTGGCCGAGGGCACCCCGGGGTCCGCGAAGACGCCGAGCAGGTTGCCGCGGCCCACCTGCGTGAGCACGAGCGGCAGGAAGAGCACGGCGGTGGGCACCGGGATGAAGACGCGACGGTGGGCGTGGCGCCACCCGGCGGCGAGCGCGACGAGCCACCCGACGAGCAGGACCGGCAGCAGCGACGGGGCCGAGGCGGCGACCCCGGCGAACAGCAGCGCGGCACCGGACGCCGATGCCCACGAGCGGTGGGCCTCCAGCAGCGTCAGGAACAGCCACGGCAGCAGGACGTGGGCGATCACCGCGCCGAGGTGCCCGGTGGTGACGGCCTCGACGAGCGCGGGAGCGAGCGTGTACAGCGCTGCGCCGATCACGGGCACCCACGTGCGCGTGGTCAGCTTGCGCACGACGAACCAGGCGCCGAGCGCGGAGACCGGGAAGGCGAGCAGCATCACGAGCACGACCGCGGTGGACGGCGACCAGGCCACGATGGAGCCGAGCACGGCGAGCACGGCGGCGAAGGGGTCGCTCGGTCCGGTGAACCCGGTGCCCAGGGAGTGGAAGCCGTAGCCGACGTTCTGCCACAGCTGCCCGACCGTGGTGGACATGGGCAGCAGGCCGCCGCCGGTCAGCGCCGGGGACCCGAGCAGGCGGAAGAGCGTGACCACGCTGAGCAGGGCCGCCGCCAGGACGACCCAGATGCCGCCGTCGCCGAGGAACGACGCGCGGGCGACCGGCGCGTCCTCGATCCGGGCGAGTTCGACGTCGCGGGACGTGGTGCGGCGCTCGAGCACCCGGCGCCAGCTGATGCGCAGGGGTTCCACCGCCCCCCACCCGAGCCGCTTCGTCCGCGCGAGGGACCGACGTGACCGGGACGCGCCCCCGCCGAAGGCGACGGCGAACGCGGCAGCGAGCTCCCCCGACACCGCCGCCGGGTGCTTGGCGACGAGGTGCCCGACGGCACGGCCGATCGCGAAGGGGACGAGCGTGAGCCAGTGGATCCACAGGACCCCGGCGGGCGCGTAGGTCATGCGGCGGTGGAGCTGGGCCTGCCGGTGCAGCCGCACGCGACGGGCCTCGGAGAGCTTCCCGCGGCCGAACTCCTCGACCGGACCGGCCGTGGTGGCCCGGGCCTCGGGGACGACGGCGACGCGGTGGCCGGCCAGTCGGGCGCGCACGCAGAAGTCGAGCGCGGCGTCGACGTCGCGCAACGCGGGGTCGAAGCCGCCGAGGGCCTTCCAGACCGACCGCCGCACGAGCATGCCGCCCGCGGCCACGGCCATCACGTCGGTGTGGCGGTCGTGCTGGCCCTGGTCGAGCTCGTCCTGCACCAGGCCGAGCGACCGGCCGAACCGGGTCATGCTCTCGCCGAACGCCCTGATGCGCGCAGGGTCGTCGAGCGCCGTGAGCTTCGGCCCGGCGACGGCGACGGACGGAGCGATCTCCACCGCGGCCAGCATCTCGGCGAGGGCGGTCGGCGCCGGCGCGTTGTCGTGCCCGACGAGCCACAGCCACTCGTCGACGACCTCGTCCGCCTCGGGGAGCGGCGCGGCCTGCTCCCCGACCGTGACGGCGTCGCCGAATGACCGACCCGCAGGGATGCGGGTGAGCTGTGCGGTCCCGCCGAACTCGAGCTGCGCCGTGGACCCGTCGGTGGACCCGATGTCGACGACGACCAGGTTCTCGGGGTGGCGGGTCTGGTTCGCGAGGGCGGCCAGCGTCCGGTCGACGTGGTCGGCCCCGTTCGCGACGACCAGGACGGCGGTGACACGGGGCTGAGCGGAACTGGGCTGCATGACGGGCGACACTCTACGGTCTGGAGGCCCGGCGGCAGCCCGGCGGACCGGCGCGCCGTGAACCTGTGGGGACGATCACCGCGCGGTGCGCGGCGGACGTGCGCCGCGCCTCCTGGACGTCACGCGGCTACGCGCGTTTGCGCAGCTTCCGACGCTCGCGCTCGGACAGACCACCCCAGATGCCGAAGCGCTCGTCGTTCTCGAGTGCGTACTCCAGGCACTGCGACCGGACCTCGCACGAGGTGCAGATCTTCTTCGCCTCGCGCGTGGAGCCGCCCTTCTCGGGGAAGAACGCCTCGGGGTCGGTCTGCGCGCAGAGCGAGTCGACCTGCCAGGCGAGCGCGTCGTCCTGGTCGGTCGCCGGACGACGGACGCCGGGGACGCCGAGCGCCACGGGGTCGACGTGCCAGTCTTCCGGAACTCCGGCGTGGAAGTCGGAACCGCTCACCCTGATCACCCCTTGGTTTCCTCGCTCAGTCCGCACCGTCCCGTTCCCTGTCGGACGATGTCGTTGCCTGTAATTACAGCGGTGTGATTCCCAAAGGTCAAGTCGCGGATCATAGAAGGCACTGACCGTTCCGGCGTGTCATGTCCCCCGTACGGGCGTGTCGCGGCGGTTCTGTCGGCCGACCGGGGGACAACGCACATCCCCCGGGCGCCGATGCGCGGGTGGTCAGGCCACTCGTCGACGTGCCTCCCACGCGCTCGTCACCATGTCGTCGAGCGTGTGGCGCATCGCCCACTCGAGGTCGCGCGTCGCTGCCTCACCTGTCGCGACGATCCGGGCCGGGTCGCCCGCGCGGCGCGGAGCCACCTCGGGCTCGAAGGCGATGCCGGTGCCGCGCGCCATGGCGTCCATGATCTGCCGGACGCTGACGCCGTCGCCGCTGCCGAGGTTGTAGGCCCGCTCGAGCGGCTCCCCTGCCTCGAGCTTGGCGGCCGCGATCGCGTGGGAGTGCGCCAGGTCGGCCACGTGCACGTAGTCGCGCACGCACGTGCCGTCCGGCGTCGGGTAGTCCGTACCGTTGATGCGCGGCGTCCGACCGGCCAGCAGTGCGTCGAAGACCAGGGGGAACAGGTTGTGCGGGCTGGCGTCGTACAGGTCCGGCTCCCCAGACCCGACGACGTTGAAGTACCGCAACGACGTGGTGGTGAAGCCCCGGGCGACCTCCATGTCGCGCAGCAGCCACTCACCGATGAGCTTGGACTCGCCGTAGGGCGACTCCGGGGCCTTCGGGGTCGCCTCCACCACGTTCTCGACGTCCGGCGTGCCGTAGACCGCGGCGCTCGAGGAGAACACGACCTTGTCGACGCCGACGTCGGCCATCGCCCGCAGCAGCGTCGCCATGCCGGTGACGTTCTGCTCGTAGGTGTGCAGCGGGCGCTCCACCGACACCCCGGCGTACTTGAAGCCCGCGACGTGCACGACGCCCGTCACCCCGTGCTCCCGCATCGTGCTCGCCAGCAGCTCGCCGTCGAGGATCGTGCCCTCCACGAACGGCACGTCCTGCGGGACGAAGCCCCGGAAGCCGCTCGACAGGTCGTCGAACGCGACGGTGTCGAGCCCTGCGGCGCGGAGCGCGCGGACGACGTGGGACCCGATGTACCCGGCACCGCCGGTGACCAGCCAACTCATGCTGGTCACGCTAGCGGACCCGGGTGGGCGGACCGGTCCGACCGCGCGCGGAGGGCGGCACCCGTGCGCGAAGCCGCAGCGCGGCGGGGCGGCGCGGCGGCGGCGGGGCGGGGCGGCGGCGGGGCGGGGCGG
>NZ_MJGI01000011.1:0-11525 GCF_001864835.1 Curtobacterium sp. MCBA15_001
ATCTGTCGCTTTCGCGAGGGAGAGCGGTGCGCGGTCAGCGCGGGATGACGCTGAACAGGAACTTCCTGCGAACCATGTACCAGGCCAGCAGGATGAGCGCGGAGTGCACCACGAAGCCGATCCAGAAGTCACCCCAGGGCACACCCGGGATCGACGCGATCGCCAGCGCGAAGAAGACCTGCCAGACGAAGACGTAGAGGCTGGCCTGCCCGATCGGGATCCACAACCAGCCGATGACGGCCGCGATCGGCTTCCAGAACACCGTGAGGATGGCGTAGGACACGATCGCGAAGAACGCGATGTCGACCAGGCGCCCCCACTGCAGGTCGACGCGCTGGTACGCCGTGTTGTACAGGTCGTCGTACATCGACGCGGGGAACGGCGTCGGGGTGAACCCCGCGTGGTTCGCCGCCCAGACGTAGACCAGGAACACCGCGTACCCACCGATGCCGATGCCGATCAGCACCCGGCCGACGCGACTGGTCAGCGCACCGACGACCTGGCGGCGGTAGTACCCGAGCACGAGTCCGTGGGTGAAGACGACCTGCCAGGTCAGGAGCGGGAACACCGCGTTGAACTGCGAGTTCAGCGGTGCGAAGTCCGGGTTCACCGCCTGGAACACGTAGAGCGCCCAGCTGACGACGAGCACTGCCCACCAGTACCCGCGGCGGATCACCCAGAGCAGCGGCGGGATGAACAGGCTCAGCACCACGAACAACCCCATGATGTTGAAGGGCCACGGGCCCATCTCCAGCAGCAGGAACTGCCGGATCGCGAACCACGGCGGCGGGTAGGCGAGCAGCTGCATCGCGTTCGGGTAGAGGTCGTACACGCGGCCCTCGGCACCGACACCGCCCGTGCCGGTCCCCCGGTCCGTGAAGGTCGTGATGGCGTCGGTGTTCAGGAACGGGACGAAGCTCAGCGCGAAGACCACCGCGATCACCACGAGCGTGACGACGTACTGCTTCCGGGCCCGTTTGAACGCCCCGATCGCAGCGGCCCACTCGCCGAACTTCTTCATCGCGAGCGGGTACGTCATGCCGAGCACCATGCCGGACAGGAAGACGAACATCTCGGCGCCGGTGATCGCCCCGACGGCGTGCAGGGTGATGTACGAGTACGGGCCACCGATCTCGATGTGGGTGATCACCACGGCCAGGATGATGAACCCGCGGAACATGTCGAGTCGCAGGTCGCGTCCGGGCCCGCCGTCGTCGGGGTACCGCCAGCTCGGCAGCAGGCGGCCGAACAGCCCGCTCAGCAGGAAGACGGCGGCCAGGCCCGCGGCACACCAGACGATCCACGCCATCTGGTCGCCGCCGGTGTCGAGCTGCTGGTTCGTGGCCGCGTTGCCGTCCTGTGGCGTGACGCGCTCGGTCACGGGCCCGAACACGAACCGGTCGGCCTGCTCGAGGTCGGTGCGGAACGAGCCGGCGATCCCGGGCACCGCGGTGTCGCGCCAGTCGGCGACGCGGTTGCCGGCCTCGGGTTCACGACGGTTCGTCTCGAGGAAGGTCACCCCGCGGATCAGGGGGTGGTCCTCGACCTGCGCGAAGACCTGCCGCCACCAGCCCTGCTTGACGTCGAGCTCGGCGGCGCCGCGGATCGAGTGGTCGTACAGCGCGCCGGTGTCGAGCAGCATCGGGCGGTCACGGCCCGCGGCGAACCGGTCGTAGAACGTGCCCTGCTGCGGGGTCTCGTAGCCCCAGGTCTCGGCGAAGCGGGCGGCGACCTCACCGGCCTCGGGCACGTCGTTCGTGGTGAGCGGGACGTCACGCCCGGCGGCCTCGGTCGCCTTGCCCTTGCCGAACGAGAACATCGACAGGCCGACCCAGTCGACGGACGACGCCCCCGGCCAGTACGGACCGTAGGGGTCGTCGGCTGCCGTCAGCTGACCGTCGCCGTTCGTGTCGAGCTTGGCGGTGTCGGTGGCCGACAGGTCCTGCAGCCGCCCGGAGGACTCGCCGAAGGGGTACCCGGCACCGTACGACGGCGACCACACCATGAGCGCGTCCGAGCTCCCGCGGTGCACCTCGGAAGCCAGGGTGCGGAACGCCGACACGAACTGCGTCGGCTGCTGCCCCCAGCGGACCCACGTGCCGTTCATCTGCGGGGCGAACCGCACGAGCACCTGTGTCCGGTACTGCGTGTGCACCTGTTCGAGCAGGTCGTTCGCGCGCCGGGCGTCGGCGGCCGTCAGGGTGCGCAGGGCGACGTCGGGCTCGAGGCTCACGACGAGGGTCGCCCCCTGTGCCGCGGCGGCCCGTGTCGACCGGAGGAGCTCCCGCTCGGCGGACCGGTCGATCGGGTAGTCGATCTCGACGCCGTAGCTGGACGGCGTCGCCCCGAGGCGTCCCGCGTACCCGTCCGGCGCGTCGGACCCCCAGTCCAGGTCCGGGCCGAACCAGGCCTTGCCGGACGCCGGCGCGAGCGGTGTCTGCGCGTTCCCCGCAGCCTGCGCGGGCAGGGCTCCCCCGAGCGCCAGCGTGCCGGCGACGACGAGCAGGGTGACGAGCTGGGTGAACCGACGCCTCACCGGGTGCACACCAGGGTCCACACGTTGTGGCCGCCTTCGTGCCGGTGCTCCAGCCGGTCGAGCGCGGCGATCGCCAGCGCCAGGCCGCGACCGCTCTCGGCGTCGACGTCCGCCATCGTCACGGCGCTGAGGTCGAGGTCGACGGGCAGGCCGTTGTCCCGCAGCACGGCGCTGAAGGCCTCGGGCGTCGCGTCGAGCTCGACCGAGTACCGACGGCCGGTCTCGCGGTCGGACCGTGCGGTGTGCTCGACGATGTTCGCGGCGATCTCGGCCAGCGCCGTCTCGAGGGCGAAGCGGCGCGGCAGGTCGTCGACCCCCAGCGATGCCCACCACGCGGCGAAGCGGTTCTGCACGGTGTCCAGGCTCTCGGGGACGGCGGGGACGTCGAACGCGGTCACAGTGGGCCTCCGGTGGTGGTGGACTCGTGCTCGGACTGCACCGAGCCCGGACCGCGGTAGAGCACGGCGCGGATCACGATGCTGAAGATGAACAGGTCGAAGACGACCCAGGCGGTGTTGACCAGCGGCGCGATGCCCGAGGCCTGCCCGGTCAGGTAGCGGATGCCGATGAGCACGAGGGCGCCGACGAGCGCACCCATCGCCCACAGCTGCGGACGGACAAGATCCCAGCGCGGCTTCGCCTCGGCCTCGTCGCGCACCTTCGGCGTGACCCGGAACCCGAGCGGGCGTCCGCGGAACACGTTCGCGAAGGCGCTCGTGACGCTCTCGATCCACACCGGGAACAGCGCCAGCGAGTACTGCTGCCCGCGCCAGGTCGGTCTTCCAGCGGCCACCACCCAGAACAGCAGCTGGTTGAGCACCAGGAACGGGATCAGCCGGGCGAAGAAGTCGACGCTGTAGGCCTGCACGGGGACGACGCCGAACGACAGGCACAGGACCGGCGCCGCGATGTACACGACGGCGGCGAACCCGGAGAGGTAGCTCCACATCGTCGAGAAGTACATGAGCCGCTGCCCGAACGACAGGCCGTTCTGGACCAGCGGGTTCTCGCGGAAGAAGACCTGCATGGTGCCCTGCGCCCACCGCAGACGCTGCACCAGCATCGTCGGCAGGTCCTCGGGTGCGAGCCCCCTCGCCAGGATCTCGTCGTGGTACGCCGACTTCCACCCGAGCCCGTGCAGCCGCATCGCGGTGGCCATGTCCTCGGTGACCGAGATCGTCGCCAGGGGCATGACCGCCTGGGCCTCGTCGCCACGGTTCACGTCGACCGCCCGCGCCAGCACGGCGATGGCCTCGATCGCGGCGACCGGCGAGGCGTTCCGCTGCCCGAGCACGTCGAGCGCAGCGTCGTCGAGGCCCGCGAACGTGTCGGCGTCGGTGGACATCGCCGCGAGTTCCTGCAGGTCGCTCCGCACCGACTCGAGGTCGGCGGCGGCGAACCGGAACGCGATCGCGTCGATCCCGCGCTGGAACTCGTAGGTGACGTCGCCGAGCGGTTCGTCGCGGCTCATCTGGTCGCGCGCGCGGTCGACCACGCCCTGCGCGTCGTCGAGCGCTTCGAGCACGCGCGGGTCCGTCTCGGTCGCACGCGCCCGGGCGAGCAGCTTCCGCGAGGTCTTCAGCGTGCGCTCGACCGAGGCCTCGACCTCGTGCACGTAGCGGGAGATGCCGAGCTGCATCAGCGCCTCGCGCCGCAGGATCGCGTTCGAGCCGCAGAAGAACGCGGCGTTCCAGCCGTCCTTCGACTGCTGGATCGGGCCGTAGAACAGCGGCGCCTGGCTGCCGAGCAGGTCTGCGTCCGGCACGTTCTCGAACCACTGCGGCGTCTGCACGAGCGCCATCCGCGGGTCCTTGAAGTACCCGAGCGTGCGGTCGAGGATCGCGGGGTCCGGGACCTGGTCGGCGTCGAGGATGAGGAGGAACTCCCCCTGCGTCGCCATGAGCGCGTTGTTGAGGTTGCCGGCCTTGGCGTGGCGGGGACGGTCGACCCAGTCCTGCCCCCGGGTGATCACGCCGAGGCCGAGCTCCTCGGCGGCGGCACGCATCTCCGGTCGGTTGCCGTCGTCGAGGATCCACGTGCGGTGCGGGTAGCGGATCACCTTCGCCGCGCGGGCGGTGCGCACGACCAGCTCGACCGGCTCGTTGTACGTGGTGATGAAGACGTCGACCGTGACGTCGGTGGTCGGCGTGGTCGGGGGTTCGCCGCGTTCCCGGAGCCGCCATGCACCGAACGCGAACAGCAGCGAGTCGATGACGCTGTACGTCTCGGCCAGGATCAGCGGGACGGCGATCCACCACGAGTGCCAGTTCACCGAGGCGGCCCAGCGCCACACGACGTAGTTCAGGCCAGCGAGCGAGGCCAGCAACGCGACGGTCCGGACGGCGACGATCCGACGCCGCGCGGTGCCGGTCTGCAGGCGTCGACGGTCCTGACGGCTGAGGTCGAGCGCGGTCATCGTCCGGCTCCCGAGCCGACGATCGACGTCGTGGTGCGCTGCAAGGTGTCTCCTGATCCGGCGGCGGTTGCGGCACCGGAGTCCGTCGGGTCGGTCTCCGTGTCACGACCTGTCTACCGCAGCGCGCGCCGGTTGTCAGGCCGACGCGGCGAACCCGTCGTCAGACCGACGCCGACGACCCCGACGCGGCGAACCCGATGTCGGCGGCCAACCGTTCGACCGCCAGGTCGAAGTACCGGGCAGCGTCGTCGACCGAGCCCACGTAGTGGCCGAACAGCTCGAACGACACCGTCCCGAACACCGCGGTCCACGCCATGAGCGTCCGCATCACGGCTTCGGCGGGCACGTCCTCGCTGATCCCCCGCCACCGGATGTACGCCACCGCACCCGCGACCACGGAGTCGGCCGGCGCGGGGACGGGCGTGATCGTCGGGGTCGGCAGCGGTCGACCCTCCATCGCGTCGATCACGATCCGCACCAGCACCAGCGTGGCCCGGGTCGCCGGCTCGATCGTCTCCTGCGGCGCCGCGTACCCGGGAACCGGACTGCCGTACAGCAGCGCGAAGTCCCCCGGGTGCGCCACCGACCAGGTCCGCACGGCTCGGCAGGCCGCGAGCCACCGTGCGCCGACGTCGTCCCGCGGGTGCGCCGCATCGGCCTGTTCCACCGCGGCGCCGAGTTCGTCGTAGGCCTGGACGAGCAGGGCGGTGAGCAGGTCGTCGCGGCTCGGGAAGTACCGGTAGACCGCCGAGGACACCATGCCGACGTCCCGCGCCACCGCACGGAGCGAGAGCTGCGCCGGCCCCTCGTCCGTCAGCCGTGCCCGCGCCGCGTCGGTGATGCGAGCGCGGATCGTCGCGCGCGCCAGGTCACGAGCGGACGGGGCACGGTCGGTCGGGTCGCGGTCGGTCATGCCCTCACCCTGCCACGCAAGATCACCGATCACAAACGAGAGCACTGCTCTTGTCAACGGCGCGACACCGTGTCATGCTCATCGAACCGAGAGCAGTGCTCTCACTTCATCCCAGGAGGAACCCATGTCGCAGCACCACGTCGTCGTCGGCGCCGGCCCCGTCGGGCGGCACGTCGCAACCCTGCTCGCCGAGCGCGGCGACCAGGTCACGGTGGTCACCCGCTCCGGCCGGGACACCGGCATCGCCGGGGTCACCCACGTGGCGCTGGACGCCACCGACGCCGAGGCCCTCACCCGCATCACGACGGGCGCCGCCGCGCTGTACAACTGCGCGAACCCCGGCGACTACACGCAGTGGGAACGGACCTGGCCGCCGCTCGCGTCGTCCCTGCTGACGACGGCCGAGCGGACCGGCGCGGTGTACGCGATCACCGGCAACCTGTACCCGTACGGCCCGACGAGCGCGCCGATGCACGAGGGCACCCCGGACGCCGCCACGGACCACAAGGGCGTCCTGCGGGCCCGGATGTGGCGGGACGCCCTCGAGGCGCACCGTGCCGGTCGGCTCCGGACCGTCGAGGTGCGCGCCTCGGACTACGTCGGGCCCGGGATCGGCCAGAACGGCCACGTCACCCGGGTCCTGCCCGACGCCCTGCGCGGCAAGGCCGTCTGGATGATCGGCCGCACCGACCAGCCGCACACCTTCACCGACGTGCTCGACGTCGCCCGCACCCTGGTCGCGGCCGCCGACGACCCCACCGCACACGGGAGGACGTGGATGGTCCCGTCGAACGCACCGGTCTCGCAGGTGCGGGCGTTGACCGACGTGCTCGCCGCCGCCGGGAAGCCGCCGGTCACCGTGCACCGGCTGCCGGCCCCGGCACTGCGGGCGATCGGGCTGGTCTCGCCGATGATGCGCGAGATCGCCGAGATGGGGTACCAGTGGACGGCGCCCTACGTGCTCGACGACCGTGCCGCGCGGCAGCACTTCGGCATCGACCCGACGCCGTGGGCCGAGGTCTGCCGCCGCACCGCGACGGGCGTCGCCTAGACGGACAGGAGGCCCGGTGCCAGCTGGCACCGGGCCTCCCGTCCTGCAGGCGAACGGTCAGATCACCAGCAGGCGCGAGAACTGCGCGGCCGACAGCTGCTGCGCCGCACCGCCCGCCGCGGGCACCCGCCAGAGGCCGGCCGTCGGTGCCGCGTCGATGTCGACGAACACGTCACCGGCCCCGTCGGCAGCGGCGATGTTGGCGCCGCGCGAGCCAGCCGTCAGCCCGGTCACCGGGACGGAGGTCGTGGTGCCGTCCACCGCACGGGTCGTCAGCGCCGGGATCGACCGGTCCACCGCGCACTTGCCGGTGTTCTCCGACGGGGTCGTGCACCACTCGGCCGACTGCAGGAGCCGGAACGAGTCCGTGTTCGTCGCGGC
Source organism: Curtobacterium sp. MCBA15_001 (assembly GCF_001864835.1). Taxonomy (GTDB): domain Bacteria; phylum Actinomycetota; class Actinomycetes; order Actinomycetales; family Microbacteriaceae; genus Curtobacterium. The sequence goes on from NZ_MJGI01000011.1 coordinate 7,298, forward strand.
GTACTCGAACGCCAGGCGCGGTTCGGCGGAGACCCACGTCGTCGCACCGGCGGGCAGGGCGTACCAGATGAACGCGCCTGCGGCTCCCGGGGAGAGCCAGTTGACGTAGAGCCCGCCGTGGCCGTCGGCCAGCAGCGCCTGCACGTACCCGAACGTCCCGACGGTGCCGAACGACACGGCCCGCGTCGAGGTCGCCCCGGCCGGCGTCCGCGAGGTCACCGTCACGGTCGCCTGGTTCCCGCTCCAGGTGGACACGGTGCCGTCACGACCGACCGCCCACAGGCCCCGCGCGCCGGAGAGCGACGACTGCGGGAAGGACACCCAGGGCTCCGGCGCGCCGCCGGTCACGGGCAGCCGGACCACGGACCCGGAGACGCTGTCGACCCAGTACAGGTTGCCGGCCACGTCGGAGCGCAGGTCAGCGGTCAGGTGCTGCCCCGACACGACGGTCCGCGGAGCAGCGCCGCCGGCCGGGTACATCAGCACCGAGGTCCGGTCGGCCGAGGGCACGAAGACGTCGCCCCGGTCGTCAGCGGTGTAGCCGGCCCCGTTCGGCGCGATCGTCCGTGCCGTCCCGGTCCCGGTCGTCGGGTAGCGGACGACGTTGCCCGCAGCGTCGAGGGCGAACAGCGACTCGGCCGCAGGCGCGGGCGTGCTCGCGCGGTGCCGGACCTGCACGGCCGGACCGGTGCCCCGGGCGCCGACGGCCCGGACCGCGAAGGTGTAGGTCACGCCGTCCCGCAGCGAGCCGAAGTGGTCCCGGCGCGCAGCGGCCGGCAGGCGGTCGACGCCGCGGTTCGGCTGCTGGTCGGCCGGCGAGATCGTGACCTGCCAGCCGGTGACGGCGCCACCGGAGCGCGGCAGCCCCCAGGTGACGTCGGCGTCGCCACCGGTCCCGGACACCGCGACGGAAGACGGCGCTCCCGGCACCGTCGGCGCCGCCTGCGCGGGGGTGACCCCGACGGCGACGAGCACGGCCGCTGCTGCGACCGTGAGGACTGCTCTGTACATGCTCGATCCCCTGTCCGCACGGCATCCGAGCCGCGCCACGGGGTCAGCGTGGCACCGCACAGCGGCCGGGGAAACGGGCACGGAACGGTCTGCGGTGGGATGTGCGGTGTCCCGCACCGCAGACCGACGGGAGGCCCGGTGCCAGCTGGCACCGGGCCTCCCGTCAGGGACGCATCCCGTCAGGGACGCACCGGGTTCAGTACCGGGGCTTGCGCGCCGGACGCTCGTCGCGGTCCTCGCGCGGCCCGCGACGGTAGCCACCGGCTCCGCCGCCCCGACGGTCCGGCTTGATCTCGATCAGGCGGCCGCTGATGCGGGTGTCGCTGAGCTTGCCGAGCACGTCGCCGGGCATGTCCGAGGGCAGTTCGACGATGGAGAACTCCGGCTGGATGCGGATCGCACCGAAGTCGTCGCGGCGCAGGCCGCCCTCGTTCGCCAGGGCACCGACGATCTGGCGGGGCTCGACGCGGTGGCGACGGCCGACCTCGATCCGGTACGGCGTCATCGGGACGGAACGTCGACGGCGGTCGCCGCCGTCGGACTCGCGGTCGTCGCGGCCCTTGCGCTCGTCGCGGCGCTGGTCACGCTCGACCTGACGGCGCAGGGCGTCCTCGGCGGGGTCGAGCAGCAGCGGGGTGTCACCCTGCGCGACGACGGCGAGTGCCGCGGCGACGTCCTGCTCCGGCACGTCGTGGTGCTCGACGTAGTGGGCGATGATGTCGCGGAAGGCGTCGATGCGGCTGCGGGACTCGAGCGCCGCGGTGATCGCGTCGTCGAAGCGGGTCAGGCGGGTGACGTTGACGTCCTCGACGCTCGGCAGCGTCATCTCGGTCAGCGGCTGGCGCGTGGCCTTCTCGATCGCGACGAGCAGGCGACGCTCACGCGGGGTGACGAAGCTGATCGCGGCACCGCTGCGGCCGGCACGACCGGTGCGACCGATGCGGTGGACGTAGGACTCGGTGTCGACGGGGATGTCGAAGTTCACCACGTGGGTGATCCGGTCGACGTCGAGGCCACGGGCGGCGACGTCGGTCGCGACCAGGATGTCGAGCTTGCCGGACTTCAGCTGGTTGACCGTGCGCTCACGCTGGGCCTGGGCGACGTCACCGCTGATGGCGGCTGCGGCGTACCCACGGGCGCGGAGCTTCTCGGCCAGGGTCTCGGTCTCGCTCTTGGTGCGGACGAAGATGATCAGGCCCTCGAAGTCCTCCACCTCCAAGATGCGGGTCAGCGCGTCGACCTTCTGCGCGTACGACACGATGAGGTAGCGCTGCGTCGTGTTGGCGGACGTGGTCGTCTTCGCCTTGACCGTGATCTCGGCCGGGTCGTTGAGGTACTGCTTCGAGATGCGGCGGATCTGCGCGGGCATGGTCGCGGAGAACAGTGCGACCTGCTTGGTGTCCGGGGTCTCGGCGAGGATCGTCTCGACGTCCTCGGCGAAGCCCATCTTGAGCATCTCGTCGGCCTCGTCGAGCACCAGGTACTTCAGCTCGGACAGGTCGAGCGTGCCCTTCGCGATGTGGTCCATGATGCGACCGGGGGTCCCGACGACCACGTCGACACCACGGCGGAGCGCGGAGAGCTGCACACCGTAGGCCTGGCCGCCGTAGACGGGCAGCACGTGCACGCCGCGCATGTGCGACGCGTACTGCTCGAACGCCTCGCACACCTGGAGCGCGAGCTCACGGGTCGGCGACAGCACGAGGGCCTGCGGCAGCTTGGAGCCGGACTCCATGCGGGACAGCACGGGCAGCGCGAACGCCGCGGTCTTGCCGGTGCCGGTCTGGGCGAGTCCGACGACGTCGCGACCCTCGAGCAGGGTCGGGATGGTGGCTGCCTGGATCGCGGACGGGGTCTCGTACCCGATCTCCTTGACGGCCTTGAGCACGGGCTCGCTGAGCCCCAGGTCGGCGAACGTCACCACGGGCCCCTCGTCGGTGGCGTCGGTGGTGCTGTTCGTTTCGGAGGTCATCCTGGTACGGTACCCGGTCGCGCGCCCTCGTACGTACTGGTCAGGCCGTTCGACCGCGCTGTCCGGGCCGTCCGCGTGTGCTGGTCAGGCCGTCCGTCGCTCGTCGGGACGCACCCGCGAACGGGCACGACCGGCCCGCAGCGTCGCGGCGGGGTACTCCCCGAACCGAGTCACGTACGCCCCCGCGAAGCGACCCATGTGCCGGAAGCCCCACTGCCGTGCGGCGTCGGCCACCGAGTCGTTGCGTGGGTCGGCGAGCTGCAGCGCGATCCGCACCCGGTCGAGCCGCATGTCGTGCAGGAACGCCATCGGTGTCGTCCGGGTCTGCTCGATGAACGCACTCTGCACGGTGCGCGGGCTCAGGCGGACCGCCCGGCAGAGGTCGGCCAGCGTGATCTGCTCGCTGCAGTGCTCGGCGAGCCAGGAGCGGGCGAGCTCCACCGTGCGTGCCGACGAGCGCGCGTACGGCATCGGACGGATGCCCCGGACCTCCTCGGCACCCGAGCCGTAGGCCAGTAGCACCTGTTCGACCAGCTCGACCTGCAGCGAGAGCCGGGCGGGAGCCGGCTCGTCCTCGGCGAAGGCCGCCGCCGCGGCAGCACCCAGCGCCGCGCGGAGTCCCGGCAGCGCCTCGGGCGCGGGGAACCGTCGGAGCGCCGGCACCCCCGGCCGGACGACCCCGGGGCACCCGCGCAGGACGGCGTCCACGGTCTCGACGAAGCCGAGGTCGATCCGCACGAAGCGGACGGCACCCTCGGGCAGCGACACCGGACACGGCCCGGAGGTGGGCAGTGCGATCGGCACCCCGCGCGGTGCGACGTCCTGCTGGGTGCCCTCGCCGACGCGCAGCTCGCCGGACAGCGTCCACGCGAGCAGCACCGCGCCGTCGGGGTGCAGCACCGCGCTGCGTTCGGCGCTCACCGCGGAGCTGATGAACTCGACGTGCAGGTCACGGATCGAGCGGTGGTGGAAGCGGAACGGCTCCCCCGGCCCGAAGGCCACGTCGGTCGCGGTGTACAGGCACGCGGCCAGGCGCGTCGCGTCCTCGCGGTCCGTGCAGGTCCGGTCGGCGCGGAGCCGGTCGTCGGATGGGGTCGGGTTGACGGGCACGGCACCTCCTGACGGTCGCCGCGGCGGTCCCGTCGCGGCTGCGTCAGCAGTATCGCCACGCAGCACGCGAGGCCGACAGGGGTTGACAAGCGCCGACCGCTGTGGTGGCCGCGGCACAGACGGGAGGTCCGTGGC
>NZ_MJGI01000011.1:12034-13183 GCF_001864835.1 Curtobacterium sp. MCBA15_001
GCCACGGACCTCCCGTCTGTCCTGTGGTGCCGTTCCCCGCGTCAGGCGACCGGACCGTACAGCGGGTCCTCGGCCTCGTCCAGTTCGAGCTCGGCGGTCTGCTGGATGAGCGCGAGCAGGTCCGCGTCGAGCCCGGGGGCGAACTCCTCGAGCCGCTCCGGAGCGATGAAGGACGGTGCACCCTTCGGAGCCTGCTCCGACGCGTCGAGGTCGGTGCCGTCGTTCGAGGGCGAGGCGCCGCGGAAGATCTTCGCCGCTTCGGACGCCCCGTCGAGGTCGAAGCTGTACTGCTTGCTCTGCAAGCCCAGGTCGACGAGCTCCTTGACCTCGGGGAACTGCTCGGCGTTCGTCTTCGGGATCGGCAGCAGCGAGCGCCACTGCACCCCGAGGGTCTCGAGCGCCTTGGCGTAGGCGTTCTCGTGCGCCTGGTCGCGGACGATCAGGTACGCGATGGTGGCCCGGGCGGTGGGGTTGTCCGTCATCTCGTAGATGCGGCACTTCTGCAGGCGCCCCGTCGACTCGAGCATCAGGTTGTACAGCAGGTCGAGCGGCAGGTTGCCGGAGTTGTAGACGTAGCTGCCGCTCCACGGGTTGCCCGCCGAGTCCACCGGCAGGGCACCCTGCGCGCCGACCAGGTAGTGGTGGATGTTGCCCGTGTCGAGCGCGATGTTGAGCGGCGTCGCACCCTTCTTGCCGGGCTCGTCGAGCGGGTCCGTCAGCTTGCCGGAGTAGCCGGGAGCGCCGTCGAGCAGCCGCGAGATCGTCGTGCCGATGAGCTCGACGTGGCTGATCTCCTCGGTGCCGACGCCCTGGATCAGGTCGCGGTAGGGCTTGGCGGCCGGCCCGCGGAAGTTCATGGCCTGGAACAGGTACTGCATCATCGTGCGCATCTCGCCGAACTGTCCGCCGAGGCCCTCCTGCAGGGCGTTCGCGGCGGCGGGGTCGGGGTCGCCGGGGGCGATGTCGTTGATCCAGGTCTGAGCGTGGAAGTACATGGTGCCTCCTCTTCAGCGCGACGATCTCGCCGCTGCTGCCGCCCACGGTCGTCGGGCCGGTCTGGACGGGCTGCCGGAACGTCCACGGCACGCAGTCGGGCAGACGGGCCGGGTCCCGTCCCGCGGTCCCGTCCCGCGGTCCCGCCCCGCGGTC
>NZ_MJGI01000012.1:0-92364 GCF_001864835.1 Curtobacterium sp. MCBA15_001
CCGGTGCCAGCTGGCACCGGCCCTCCAGTCCGTCTCGCTACTTGGTGAGGACCGCCGCCACCTCGGGGATGCGGTCGACGTAGCCGCGCACCAGGTCGCGGGCGACGCTGACGCTGTCGACCAGGGGGTGCAGCGCGAACGCCTTGAGGGCCTCGTCCTTCGACCCGGTGAGCGCCGCCGCGATGGTGTGGCGCTCGACGGCCTTGACCTGGGACATCAGCCCGATCTGGTGCAGGTCCGGCTGGTCGGTCGTCATCGGGTGCACGCCGTTCGCGTCCACCATCGTCGGGACCTCGACCACGGCATCGCGCGGGAGCCCGGCGATCGTGCCGTTGTTCCGCACGTTGAGGATCATCGTCTGACGCTCGTTGCGGCTGATCGCGGCCATGACGCCCAGCGCCACCCCCGCGTAGCCCTGGTGCGACGGGTCGGTCTCGCGCTCCTTCGGGTCGAGCGGTTCGTCCTGCGTGCCGCCCTTCGCCTCGGCCATGTACGACGCGCTGCGCCGCTCGACGGTCTCGCGCCAGAGCTCGGCCACGCCGTTGCCCGCGGCGCTCGCCCGGTCGTAGAACGCGGACTGGCTCTCGGCGAGGAAGTCGCCGCGCGTCTTGCCGGACCCGACGATCGAGCGCACGGCGTCACGGTTGAAGTAGTAGTAGAACAGGTACTCGTTCGGGATCGAGCCGAGCGAGCGGATCCAGTCGAGGCCGAAGACGTGCCCCTCCTCCATCGCTCCCAGTCGCTCGTCGTCCGCCATCAGCTCGGGCAGGACGTCGCGGCCGTCGTACATCACCCGGCGCATCCAGCCCAGGTGGTTCAGGCCGACGTAGTCCATCTGCACGCGGGTGTGGTCGAGCCCGAGCATGCCGGCGACCCGACGCCCGAGTCCCGACGGGGTGTCGCAGATGCCGAGGACCCGGTCGCCCAGGACCGTCTGCATGGCCTCGGTGATGATGCCCGCGGGGTTGGTGAAGTTCATCACGTAGGCGTTCGGAGCCAGGTCGCGGATGACCTTCGCCGCCTCGACCATGACGGGCACGGTGCGGATGGCGTACGCGAGCCCGCCGGGGCCGGTGGTCTCCTGCCCGAGCACGTTCAGGTCGAGGGCGACGTGTTCGTCGCAGCGACGTCCTTCGAGGCCACCGACGCGGAGCGCTGCGAACACGTAGTCGCTGCCCTCGACCGCACGGTGCAGGTCGGTGGTGGGCTTGAGGACCGGCGCGTCGGGGAAGTCGGCGGCGAGCTCGGTGAGGATCGCGACCATGGCGTGCAGCCGGTCCTCGTCCACGTCGTACAGTGCGACCTCGTCCACCCGCGGCGACCCGGTGTCGCGGAGCAGTGCCTGGTACACGTACGGCGTGCGGAACCCGCCGCCTCCGAGGATGCAGAGCTTCATGTCGTGATGACCTCTCCGCCGGCGTTCCGGCTGTGTGCGAGTGTTTCGTCGGGGGCGCCGGTCGTGGTGATGACCACGTCGACGTCGGTCAGGGAGCAGAGCCGGAGGGCACCGCTGCCGGGGAACTTGGCCTCGGACGCCAGCAGGACGACGCGCTCGGCAGCGGCGATCATCGACTGCTTGATCGGGGCCTCCACCGCCATGTTGTCCACCACGTGTCCGTTGGCCCGGACGCCGGTGCACGACAGGAAGAGCAGGTCCGCGCTGACGTGCTCGAGCGCTGCCTCGGCCAACGACCCGACGAGCGTGCGGTAGTTGCGGCGGACGACGCCGCCGAGCAGCACGAGCCGGACGGCCTCGTCGTCGCGCAGCACGTCGAACACGGCGAGGTTGGTCGTGATCACGGTGATGTCGCGCCCCCGCAGGAGCTCGGCGATCTGCGGCGTCGTCGTGCCGATGTCGAGGATGACGACCTGGCCGTCCTGCACCATCGCCGCGGCCGCCACCGCCATCCGCCGCTTCAGGTCGAGGTCGCCGGCGGCCTCGAACGGGGTCTCGATCGGTTCGCCGTCGTCGCCGTCCTGCGCGGTCTGCCGGGGCGCGAGCACGGCACCGCCCCAGGTCCGCACGAGTTCGCCGTTGCGGTCGAGCATCTCGAGGTCACGGCGGATCGTCGCGGCGCTGACGGAGAGTGCGTCGGCGAGCTCCTGCACCGAGGCGGCACCGTCGGCCCGCAGCGCCTTGATGATGCGGTTCTGCCGCTCTCGCAGGATCATGGCGCCACTGTAGCCGAACTCGCGCACACTCACGCAAGATCGCGCATCCAAATCGTGATCTGGAGCAGACTTAACAAATCTGGTGCAATCGAGTAACGTCCTCGCAACACCAAGCACGCAGGCTTGAGCATCACCAGCGGATCCGTCCCGGAATGCGCACGACCTGCGCAGGCACGATCCGCAATGACGAGGAGCCGCCGTGACCGACGCAGAACCGACCGCCCTGCTGTTCGCCGGGGACGTCTTCTGCGACCTGGTGTTCGCCGGCGTCACCGCTCCGGAACAGGGAGCGGAGGTCTTCGCCGACGCGTTCACCGTCACGCCCGGCGGTGTCGCGAACCGCGCGGTCGCAGCTGCTCGTGCCGGTGCCCCGACGCGCCTGCTGAGCCGACTCGGGGACGACGTCCTGGGCCAGCACGTGTACCGCACCCTCACCGCCGAGCCGCTGCTCGACACCACCCTGCTCGCGGTCGTGCCCGGACACCAGAGCTCGGTGTCCGTCGCACTCACCGGCCCCGAGGACCGCAGCTTCATCACCTACGAGGAACACCTCGACGCCCTGACCGTGCCCGACGACCTCGGGCCGATCGCCGCCACCCACGTCGGCATCGCCCACGAGCTGCCCGCCTGGGTCGCCGAACTCCGTGCTGCCGGAACCACAGTGGTCGGCGGCGTCGGCTGGGACCACACCGGCGCGTGGTCCGGCGGCGTGCTGGACCGGCTCGCCGAGGTCGACGTCTTCGTGCCGAACGACGTCGAGGCGATGCGGTACACGCGCACCGACTCGGCCCTCGACGCCGCGAAGGCCCTGGCCGAACGGGTCCCGCTGGCCGTCGTCACCCGCGGTGGCGACGGGGTCGTGGCCGTCGACTCGGCGAACGGCACGGTCGTCACTGCGCCGACGATCCGCGTCGACGTGGTCGACCCGACCGGAGCGGGCGACGTCTTCGTCGCGTCGTTCATGGCCGGTGGTCTGCGCGGCTGGGACCTCGAGACCCGCCTGCGGTTCGCCGCGGCGAGCGCCGCCTACGCGGTCACCGGTCTCGGTGGTGCCGCGAGCGCTCCGCATCCGGAACAGCTCCGTGCGTTCCTCGGGCGCACGGACGCCCCGGGCGACTGGTCGTTCCTGGACGCCGACGCCCTCACCCACTGACTGTCCCACCCCGCCCCCACCCGAAGCACCCGAAGCCCGAAGCCCGACTCGAAGGACTGGTCCACCATGAAGCACTCCCGCAAGGCGACGATGGTCATCGGCGTCGCCGCAGCCCTGGCCCTCGGGCTGACCGCGTGCACGCCCGGCGGATCGGCCGCTCCTGCCGCGTCCCAGAGCCTGGGGCCGGTCTCGAAGGACGTCGGGTCCGGCAAGACCACCCTGACGGTGTGGGACCAGAACACCGACACCGGCATCAACGACGCGCAGCAGGCCCTGAACGACGCGTTCGAGAAGGCGCACCCGAACATCACGATCAAGCGGGTCTCGCGCTCGTTCGCCGACCTGAAGACGACGCTGAAGCTCGCCCTGTCCGGGGACAACCCGCCGGACGTGGTGCAGGCGAACCAGGGCTACCCGGACATGGGAGCGTTCGTGAAGGCCGGGTTCCTGCGGCCGGTGGACGACTACGCGAAGCTCTACGGCTGGAACGACTACTACCCGTCGAGCCTGTTGAAGCTCAACTCGTTCTCCAGCGACGGGAAGACCTGGCAGGGGGACGACCTGTACGGCGTCTCGCAGACCGGTGAGCTCGTGGGGCTCTACTACAACAAGTCCGTGCTGCAGAAGGCGGGCATCGACGCCCCGCCGAAGACCGTTGCCGAGCTGACCGCGGACATGCAGCAGGTGAAGTCCTCCGGGGCGCTGCCGCTGAGCTACGGCGACGTCGAGAAGAGCCCGGGCATCCACCTGTACGGCCTGGTGCTCTCCGCCCTGGCCGGGCACGACGCGGTGAACGACCTGGTCGCTGGCAAGTCCGGCAGCTGGACCGGCGACGAGGAGGTCCAGGCGGCGAAGACGATCACCGACTGGGTCGACAAGGGCTACGTCACCCAGGGTGCGAACGGCGTCTCGCGGGACGACGCCGTGGCCGCGTTCGGCAAGGGCGAGTCGGCGTTCCTGATCACGGGCACCTGGTACCTGGCGACCCTCGAGGCGGCGTCGAGCGCGAAGGACATCGGGTTCACGGCGCTGACCCCGTCGGGGGCGTCGAGCCCGGTGACGATGGGTGGTGAGGGTCTGGCGTGGGCCATCACCTCGAAGACGAAGAACGCGGACGCCGCGGCTGCGTACGTGGACTTCGTGACGAACGCGAAGGCGGCCGAGACGCTGGTCGCCAAGGGCAACCTGCCGACGGTGGTGCCGGACGACGACACCCCCGCTGCCGGGACGATCGCGGCCGACGTCACCAGCAACTACAAGACGATCTCGTCGTCGAACAGCATCACGCCGTACCTGGACTACGCCACCCCGACGTTCTACGACACGATCACCGCGGCGATGCAGGACCTGGTGGCCGGCAAGGCGACCCCGGAGCAGTACACGAAGACGCTCCAGGACGACTACGCCGGCTTCGTGAAGAAGTAGCGAGGACCTCGTGACCCAGTTCACCGGGACCACGGCGGGCGCTGCCGACCGCAGCGCCCGCCGGGGGCGGACCCGCACGACGACCGGCGGCGTCCGGAAGCGTCGGCGCAGCCTCGTCGCCTACCTCTACGTCCTGCCGGCGTTCGTCGTGTTCGCCGTGTTCCTCGGGGTGCCGTTCCTGCAGAGCATCCAGTACTCGTTCTACGACTGGGACGGCCTGTCCGCGGCGACCTGGGCGGGGTTCTCGAACTACGTCGGCGTGTTCACGGACACGCAGCTGCGGGCCTCGTTCGGTCACGCGCTGGTGCTCATGGTGTTCTACGCCGCGGTGCCGGTCGTCGTGGCGCTGTTCCTGACGGTGCTCATCTCGCGGGCGAACGGGCTGCGCGGCATGTCGTTCTTCCGCACGGTGCTGTTCCTTCCGCAGGTGATCGCGTCGGTCGTCGTCGCCACCATCTGGGTGTCGATCTACTCGGCCGACGGGCTCCTCAACGACGGGCTGCGGCTGGTCGGGCTCGGGCAGTTCGCGCAGGTGTGGCTCGGCGGGTACGACACGGCGCTGCCGGCGATCGGGTTCGTCGGCACCTGGTTGAACGTCGGGCTCTGCCTGGTGCTGTTCCTGTCCGGTGTGGGCAACATCCACCCCAGCCTGTTCGAGGCCGCCCGCATCGACGGGGCCGGCGCCGTGCGCGAGTTCTTCTCGATCACGCTGCCGTCGCTCCGCGGGCAGATCGCTGCGGCGCTGACGCTCACCGTGGTGTCGGCGTTGAAGACCTTCGACCTGGTCTACGTCACCACGAGCGGCGGCCCGGGGAACTCGACGTCGGTGCCGGCGTTCGAGGCCTACAACCGGGCGTTCCAGACCGGGCAGGTGGGATCGGCCGCCGCGGTCGCGGTGTCGCTGACCGTCGTCATCATGATCGTCACGGCCCTGATCAGCCGTCTGCAGCCGAAGGACGTCGCATGAGGATCTCCCTCCGCGAGAAGACCGTGAACTACGTCATCCTGTCGCTGTTCGCCCTGTTCGCGATCATCCCGCTCATCGGGGTGCTGCTGTCCTCGGTGACGCCGCCCGCGCAGAACTCCGGCGGCTTCAGCGTCCCGACCCGACTCGACCTCGGCAACTTCGGCGCCGCGTGGAACCAGGGCCACTTCGCCTCGTACATGCTCTCCAGCGTCCTGGTCACGGTCTCGGTGGTCGTGCTGACCACCGTGCTCGCGGTGTTCGCCGGCTTCGCGTTCGCCCGGCTCGACTTCTTCGGCTCGAACGTGCTCTTCTTCGTGATGCTGGCAGGGCTGATGCTCCCCGCCGAGGCGTTCATCATCCCGCTCTACTTCAACCTGCGTTCGGTCGGCCTGACCGACACGTACGCGAGCCTGATCCTGCCGCAGACCGCGCAGTCCCTGGCGTTCGGGATCTTCTGGATGCGCAGCCAGTTCCGCAGCTTCCCCGGCGAGGTCATCGAGGCCGCGCGGCTCGACGGTGCCCGGGACGTCCGACTGCTCTGGCAGGTCATCGTCCCCGCGGCCGTCGCACCGATCATGACGATGGCCCTGCTGATCACGATGTGGACCTGGAACGAGTTCCTGCTCCCCCTCGTGCTCATCACCAGCGAGGACCACCGCACCGCACCGCTGGGTCTGGCGTTCTTCAAGGGCGCGCACCTGACCGACTACTCGCTGCTGTCGGCCGCCGGGGTGATCGTCGCGCTGCCGATCGTCGTCCTGTACTTCTTCCTGCAGAAGCGCTTCATCTCCGGGATGCTCGGCGGGTTCGCCGACCGCTGAGCGCGACCGCGCTGCAGACGGGAGGCCCGGTGCCAGCTGGCAATGGACCTCCCGTCCGGCGGATGCGAACCACAGCCGGACACGGTTGGCTGTGCCCATGGGGATCACGATGCTGTGGGAGACCGTCGACGCGGACCGGGCACTGCGCGACCGGTTCGGGTTCACGAGCGAGCAGGCGGCGGCTGACTGGGCGGTCGCGACCGTCCGGGCGCGATGGGGTGTCCGCGCGACCGGCTGCTCGCGGATCGTGATGAGTGACCGGAACGCGCTCGCCTGGCTCGACACCGATGACGACCCCGTGCTGCTGAAGTGGTGCGTCGAACCGTCGCGCTTCCGGCGGTTGGCGGTCGCCGCCGACGTCGCGGCCTGGCTCGGCGCGCGCGGGCTGCCCGTGTCGGCGCCGGTCCCTGCGGTCGACGGGTCCGTGCAGGTCGACGGGTCCGTGCAGCTCGACGGGTCCGTGCAGCTCGAGGTCGACGGGGTGTCAGCCGGACTGCAGCGGGTCGTCGTCGGCGACCTGCTCGACGTGGCCGACCCGGCCGAGGTCCGTGCCACCGGTGCCGCACTCGCCCGCGTGCACCATGCTCTGGCCGAGTACCCGCGCCCAGCCGACGTCGGCGCGCTGCGACCCGCGCCGCTGCCGCTCGTCGACCAGGTCGCCGGGTGGCTCGACCACGTCCCCGAGCACCTGCCAGCCGAAGCGGTCGACCTGCTGCGCGCCCTGCTCGCCGCTGCCCCGACGGCGTCGATGCCGCTGCAGGTCGTGCACGGTGACGTCCGGTCCGCGAACGTGCTCCTGGCGGACGGTGTCGTGGTCGGCATGCTGGACCTCGAGGAACTGCGCACCGACCACCGCGTCGTCGAGCTGACACGTGCTGCGGTGATGCTCGGCACCCGTTACCGGGACTGGGGTCCGACGCCCGAGGCCGCTCGGCGGACGTTCCTCGACGGGTACACCTCCGTCAGCCCGCTCACCCCGACCGAGGCCGCGTGGTGGGACCTGCTGGTGCTCTGGACGTCCCTGGCACTCGTGCCGCCCGGCGACGACCCGACGCTCTGGCGCGCCGCCGCTGACGAGCAGGTCGCGCGGCTGCGCGAAGGCGGCCCGTCGTGGTCCGCAGACCGCACCGTGTGAGGTTTCGAACGTGCGGGATCGTCCCTCACCGTGGCGGGCGCGCCGAGCGTCCAGGACATGACAGCCCCCACTGCGCGTCCCACGACCCGCACCGCCAGCCCCCTCCCCGCGGGACCCCGTCGGGCCTTCGCGATCCTGGTCGGCCTGACCGTCCTGTTCGTCTTCCTGCAGTCGCTCACCGCCGGGGAGTTCATCTCCGACGGCCTGCCCGAGTCCGCCAAGCAGACCTGGACCGACGTCCACGGCTCCATCGCGTACCCGATCATGGTGTTCGCGCTGGCCGCCGCGGTGGTCGGCTTCACCCGGCTCGGAGCCGCACGCCTCGCGGCCGTGGGAGCCGGGGCGCTCTTCGTCCTGAGCGTCGTGCAGTGGCTGCTCGGACACACGATCACCACGCTCGGCTGGGACTGGGTGACGCCCTGGCACGTGGTGCTGGCCTTCGTGGTCTACGGCGTGGCGGTCTGGCTGTCGGTCCGCACCGCCGCGATGCGACGCGGCTAGACGACGGACCAGCCGCCGTCACTCGGCAGCACCGCGCCGTTGACGTTCGCCGAGTCGTCGCTCAACAGCCAGGTGATGGCAGCGGCGAGCTGCTCCGGCTGCGCGACCGGCGGGATCGTCACCTGCATGACCGGACCGACCCGCGACGCCGCGTACTCGCTGCGCATCGGCGCCTCGATGTTCGTCGCGACGGCTCCCGGCGCCACGGCGTTGGCGCGGATGCCCTGCGGACCGTGGAAGAACGCGACGCTCTTCGTGAACCCGGCGATCGCGTGCTTGGACGCCGTGTAGGCGGCGCCGGCGGCCGAGGCCCGGAGTGCCGCCTCGGAGGCGACGTTCACGACGGCGCCCCGGCCGGCGGCGATCATCAGCGGCAGCACGGCCCGCGTCAGCCGCATCGGGCCGGTGACGTTGACGCTGAAGACGCGCTCCCAGGTGGCGTCGTCGACCTCGCTCGGCGGCAGGAACGCGTCCATGATCCCGGCGACGTTCGCGAGCCCGTCCACGTGTCCGCCCGCGGCGGTGAGCAGCGCGTCGATGGTCGCAGCGTCCGTGACGTCGCCCACGACGGTCTCGACCGCGAGTCCGGCGCCGTCGACGAGTTCGGCGCGCAGGGCGTCCAGCCGCTCCGCGACGACGTCCGTCGCGACGACGCGGCCACCCTCGTGGGCGATCCTGGCGGCCGTGGCGCGTCCGATGCCGGATCCTGCTCCGGTGACGATGATGGTCCTGCCGGTGAACCGTCCGGCGGTGCTGCTGTCGCTCATGGGGTCTCCTCACTGAGAGGCGCGCGATGCGCCGAGCACAGTTGTAGCACTCAGTGCCGAAAGGATGCCATGAACCCGATCGAGGACCGTCCGACCGGACGTCCGCGCACGATCGACCCGGACGCGGTGTCGCTCACCGCGCTCCGGCGCTTCGACGAGGACGGGTTCGACGCGGTCTCGATGGACGACGTCGCGGCTGCCGCCGGCATCAGCCGTCGCTCGCTGTTCCGGCTGTTCCCGAGCAAGGCAGCCCTGGTGTGGGGCGGCCTCGACGACTTCGCGGTGCGGTTCACCGACGCCCTGCGCTCCCGACCGGCGGCGGAGCCCTCGGGGCCGGCGCTCCGCGCTGCCTACCGGATCGGGGCCTCGTTCCCGGACGACGCGCTCGAGGTCACCCGGCACCGGCTGCGCGTGATCCGCGCGAACCCCTCGCTCGAACGCGGCGGCGAGGCCACCGTGAACGCGCTGACCGGGGCGATCGTGCAGTTCGTCGCCGAGCGGGACGGTCGCCCCGCCGACGACCTGGTGGTGACGGTGCGTGCCAGTGCAGTGGCAGCGGCCGCCAGTGCCGCGCTGACCTGGTGGGCGGTGCACGGCGAGGGCCGGCCCGCGCAGGCGATCGACCGGGCGCTCGACGTGCTCGGCATCGACCAGGTCAGCCTCGAGCACCCCGGCGCTGCCCCGACCGGTACGCCCCCGGAGCCGTCCCACACGCCCGGGTGAAGTGGGCGTAGAAGCTCGACTGCGACCCGAACCCGGCCGCGTGGGCGATCTCCGCGGTGGTCAGGGACGTCGTCGCGAGCAACCGCTGCGCCTCGGCGACCCGGCACCGGGTGAGGTACTCGACGATGGTGGAGCCGACGTCCTGCCGGAAGACGGTCATCGCGTGGTGCGGGTGCAGGTGTGCGGCAGCGGCGACGTCCGCGACCTCGATCGGGTCCCGGAACCGGTCGACGACGAAGCGGACCATGTCGATGACCCGGTGCATGGCGTCCGCCGTGCCGTGGCCACCGTCCGGTCGCAGGTCGAGCGCGTCGCGGTGGTGGCGCAGGAGCCGCCGGACGAACGCCTGTGCCTCGAGGCCGGCGATGAGCTCGGCACCGTCGTCGGTGAAGTCGTGCTGCCACGACCCGAACATCGACTCGACGTCCCGGCCGGCGGCGGTCGCGGGGACGAGCACCGGACGGTTCAGCAGCAGCGCGCCGAGGTCGTGGTCGGGCAGCCCCCACGCCAGGACCTCGCCGAGCGGGATGTGCGCCCAGAGGAACTCCCCGCCGCCGTCTGCGCCGACTGCGCCGCCCCCGCCCCCGTCCCCGTCCCCGTCCCCGTCCCCGTCCCCGACGAGCTGGTGCGGTGTCCACCCCCAGAACAACGCGACCTCGCCGGCACGGACGGACACGGGCGCCCCGCCGAACCGGTAGTCGAGCCGTCCGTCGAGCACCAGGTTGATCTCGAGGTCGTCGTGCCGGTGCGAGGACAGCATGGTGGGCGCCGGGCCACGGTGGCTCCAGTACGCCGCTTCCATCGTCTCCACGTCGAGCACACCCCGACCCTACGTGCGCACCCCGCACCCGCGCCGGACGGATCGGAGGATCCTGGAACCCCCGCCTCCGAAGCCGGAGGACCGACGGGGGGTGCCCTCCCTAGCGTCGGACCATGACCAAGATCACCATCATCGGCGCCGGCGGCTTCGTCTTCCCCTTCCGTCTCATCGGCGACCTCGTCTCCTTCCCCGCACTGCAGGACGCGACGCTGCACCTCATGGACCTCGACGCGGGCAGGGTCGCCCGCACCGCGAACGCCGCGCGGGAACTCGTCGCGCACCACGGCCTCGGCGTCGAGGTCCTCGAGACCACCGACCGTCGCGCAGCCCTCGACGGCGCCGACGTCGTCATCATCACCTTCCAGGTCGGCGGCGTGGAGTCCTACAGGTGGGACGTCGAGATCCCGCGGCGGTACGGCATCGACCAGGCCGTCGGCGACACCGTCGGCCCGGGCGGGGTCTTCCGCTTCCTGCGGTCCGTGCGCGCCTACGAGGACATCGCCCGCGACGCCCTCGAGCTCTGCCCCGACGCCCAGTTCATCAACTACGCGAACCCGATGGCGATGGCCACCGCGTTCCTCAACGCCAAGGGCCTCCGCACCGTGGGGCTCTGCCACAGCGTGCAGGGCACCACGCGGATGCTCGCCCGCACCCTCGACGTGCCCTACGACGAGGTCGAGTACGTCAGCGCCGGCATCAACCACCAGGCCTGGATCCTCGAGTTCAAGCGACGGAACGGCGAGGACCTCTACCCGCGCCTGCGCGAGGTGATGACCGCGAAGCACCAGCGCGGCGTCGCGGCGTCCGACCTGCACGACGACGACGGCGACCACAGCGAGGCAGCCGCGGCGGCGAGCAACTACGAGGGCGGCAACGAGCAGGTCCGCACGCAGCTGATGCGATCGTTCGGCTACTTCGAGACCGAGTCGAGCCACCACGCCAGCGAGTACGTGCCCTGGTTCCGGAAGGACCCGGAGACCGTCCTGGAGTACATCCCGGAACGCTGGGACTACTACGAGATCTGCCTGGCCCACGACGAGCAGGGTGACGTCGACCAGCAGCTCGAGCGACTCAAGGCCGACCTGACCCCGAGCGTCGAGTACGGCGCGTCGATCGTCAACGCGATCGTCACGGGGGTCCCGGCAGTGGTCTACGGCAACGTCCCGAACGCCACCGGCGTGATCAGCAACCTGCCCTCGGACGCCTGCGTCGAGGTCGCGTGTCTGGCCGACGGCAACGGGGTCGTCCCGACGTCGTTCGGGGAGCTCCCGCCGCAGCTCGCCGCGATCAACCGGACGAACACGAACGTGCAGACGCTCGCGGTCCGCGCGGCGCTCACGGGGAACGTCGAGCACGTGCACCACGCCGTCGCGCTCGACCCGCTGACCGCGGCACACCTGACGCTCGACCGCATCGCCGCGATGACCGACGAGCTCCTGCACGCGCACGCGGCGCTGCTGCCCGAGTCCCTCCGCCCGGCGACGGCGGCTCCCGCCGCGCAGGACGCCGACCGGGAGGCCCGACCCGCCCTGGTCTGACGAGTCGCGCCCGGCCGGTGGTCACCACCCCGGCCGGGCGCACCACACCGGTCCACGCCATCGAGCACGCAAAGGAGCGCGCCATGTCGACCACCCCACCACACCAACTCGCGAGACGAGGGTTCCTCGCCCTCGCCGGCATCACGCTGACGGGCGCACTCGCCGCCTGCGCCGGACAGGGCACCGCCGCGTCCGGCGGGACGAAGCACATCCGGCTGTCAACCTGGAACATCCCGACCGACATCACGAGCTACCAGTCGATCGCCGACGAGTTCGTCGCGGCACACCCCGGCACGAGCGTCGCGGTCGAGGTCACCACGGGGCAGTTCCACCAGTGGTTCATCACCCGACTCGCCGCCGACCTCGCGCCGGACGTCATCCGGATCACCCCGCAGCAGATCGGCCGGTACGCCGCGAACGGCAGCCTCGTCGACATCTCCGGGTCGATCCCGGCGGACTACCGGAAGGACTACAGCGACCCGTTCTGGGCGATCGGCGCACGCGGGGACGGCATCTACGGCGTCTTCCAGCACACCGACAACTTCATCACCTACTACAACCGCGAGGTGATGGCGAGGATCGGCGTGACGCCGCCGGAGCGCCTCGAGGACGCCTGGACCTGGTCCGAGTTCCTCGACGTCGCGAAGGAGGTCAAGCGGGTCACCGGGAAGTACGCCTTCGGCTACGGGTGGTCCGCACCGGAGACCGCGTACCGCTGGCTGCCGATCGTCTACCAGAACGGCGGCTCGTTCCTCGGCGAGGACGGCCTGACCCCGTCGATGGACTCCGACGAGGCGATCGAGGCCCTCGCCTTCGGCCGCAAGTGGTACGCCGACGGGCTGGCCACCACCGGCAACATCGCGAAGAGCGGCGGCGGCGACGTCTCCCGGAACCTGTTCCTGACCGGGCAGATCGGCATGATGCTCAACAACCCCGAGTCGATCATGCAGCTCGACACCGACATGCAGGACAACTGGGGCACCGCGCCGATGATCCGGAACTCGGGCGAGGCGAGCGACCTCGGCGGCAACGCGCTCGCCGTCACGAAGTCGTCGAAGCACCCGGAACTCGCGGCCGAGCTCGTCGCGATGATCACCTCCCGCAGCAAGATGCGGCAGTTCTGCCACGACGGCAACTGGCTACCCGCCAGGAAGTCCCTCGACGCCGCCGACATCGGCTACGCCGCGAACACCGACACGATGCAGCGGTTCATCGACCAGGGCACCACGATCCCGCTCGCGATGGTGAAGGCCGAGAGCGGGCAGTACTTCTCGTCGTTGAACGCCGTGTTCGCCGACTACCTCGACCTCTGCCTGCTCGGTCAGCTGAGCCCCAAGGAGGCCTCGGCCCAGATGATGGAGGCGATGCGCAGTGTCACTGCGAACTGAGACAGCACCCGCGCGGACGACGTCCGCCGGCCCCGCGACCGGCGGGGTCGCCACCGGCGGAGCACCGCGCCGACGCAAGGGGCGCTTCGTCCCCTACGTGTTCATCGGTCCGGCCGCGCTCCTCTTCCTCGGGTTCTCGCTCATCCCGATCGTCACCGCGATCGCGCTGAGCTTCCAGGACTCCAGCACGTCCCTCGGCGACGGCACGTGGGTCGGGGCGGAGAACTTCGTCGACATGGGCTCCGACCCGCTGATCGGCACCGCACTCCGGAACACCCTCGTCTTCACGATCGGCACCGTCCCGACGGCGATGGCCATCGGCTTGACCCTCGCGGTCGCCCTCAACCGGCCGCTCCCGGGCCGCTCGGTGTTCCGCGCGCTGTTCTTCGTCCCGATGGTCGCCGCCGGCGTCGTCGTGGGCGTGATCATGTCGTGGATCTTCAACGGGGACTACGGCGTCGTGAACAACCTGCTCGAGTCCCTCGGGCTCGGACGTGTCCCGTGGCTGACGGCTCCGGGATGGGCGATGGCGACGCTCGTCATCGTGGTCGTGTGGACCCGGATCGGGTTCTGCATGGTCATCTACCTCGGCGCGCTGCAGTCGGTGCCGGCCGAGCTGAAGGAGGCCGCCGCGATCGACGGGGCCTCACGGTGGGTCCGCTTCCGGACGATCACGTGGCCGCTCCTCCGACCGACGACGTCGATCCTCCTCATCCTCAACGTGGTGTTCTCCCTGCAGGCGTTCGACGTCATCTACGTGATGACCGGCGGCGGCCCCGGGTTCTCCACCACGGTCCTCATCCAGTACGTGTTCCGGTCCGCGTTCATCGACGCACGCATGGGGTACGCGGCGGCGCTCGGGCTGGTGCTCGTGGCGATCCTGCTCGTCTTCACCCTGTTGCGGCAGCGGGCCAACAAGAAGGCAGAGGAGGCCATCTGATGGCACTGTCCGTTGCGGAGGCGACCCGAGCCTCCCGTCCGGGTCGACGTCCGGTGAAGCCGGGTCGCTGGGTCCTCGTCGCCGCGCTCACCGCGCTCGCGATCCTCATGGTGTTCCCGCTCTACTGGATGCTCGTGTCGGCACTGACGCCCGGCGGGCAGTCGCAGAGCGGCACCTTCTACCTGTTCCCGGCGCACCCGTCGTTCGACAACTACGCGCAGGTCTTCAGCACCCAGCCGGTGTGGCGGTGGCTCGGCAACTCGGCGCTCATCACGAGCGTCGGCACCGCGCTGAGCGTCGTCGTGTCCCTGATGGCCGGGTACGCCCTCGCCAAGTTCCGGTTCATGGGCCGCGGGCTGCTGTACTCGGCGTTCCTCGTCACGATCATGATCCCGATCCAGGTCACCCTCGTGCCGAGCTTCCTGGTGATCGCGAAGATCGGGCTCGTCGACTCCCCGTGGGCCGTCATCCTGCCGACGGTGTTCGACGTCGTCGGCATCTTCATCGCGCGCCAGTTCATGCTCGGGGTGCCCGACGCCCTGATGGAGGCCGCGCGACTGGACGGCGCCGGCGAGTTCCAGACGTTCTTCCGGGTGGTGCTGCCCTCGTGCGGGCCCCTGGTCGGCGTGCTCGTGATCCTGGGGTTCATGACCCGGTGGAACGACTTCCTCTGGCCGCTCGTCGTGCTGCAGGGCAACGAGAACCTGACCGTCCCCGTCGCGCTGTCCACCCTGACGAACAACCCCGCGTTCAGCTCGCCGTGGGGTGCCGTGATGGCGATCGCCACCGTCACCGTGCTGCCCCTGCTGGTCGTGTTCCTCGCGTTCCAGCGCCAGTTCGTCCAGGGGATCGCCTCCACCGGGATCAAGTGACCGGGCCGGTGCGCGGTCAGCGCAGCTCGAGGCCCGGGTCCGCGGCTCGGAACCGGTCCGCCAGGAACCGCCCGTTCACGACGACCTCGGACGCGTTCCGCTCGACGGCCGCATCGCGCATCGCCCGGGCAGCGGTCTCGAGCACCCCCAGCTGCCGTTGCAGTGCCTCGAGCGGCGTGGACCCGTCGGACAGCCGGTGGGTCGCCGCCCAGTCCCCCGGCAGCGCCGCGTACGCCCGGAGCGTGTCCGGCAGGTAGACGGTCGCGGTGCGCGTGACGACGACCTCGGCGTCGCTCGCCAGGTCACCGGCGACGCGCGTCAGCGCGTCGGTGAGCAGGTCCACGATGCGGCGCACGGTGGTCGCGGCGTCGGCCGGGAGGAGCGTGGCGGCCGCCGCCGACAGCGCGGCCAGGCCGCCGTGGACGTCCGCCTCCGTGACACGGAACGCGTCGACGGAACGGATGCCGAGCCTCCCGAGCGATGCGGCGACCGCCGCCGTGTCGCCGGCTGCATCCGCCGCGAGCGCCGCGACCTCGCCGGCGAACAGGCCCAGCCAGGTCCCGAGGGGTGGGTGCCGCCTGGCGATGGTGACCCCGCCGGAGACCTGCGCGGCCTCGGTGACGAGTCGTCGGCCGTCGAGCTGCAGGCTGAGCGTCTCACTCGCCCCCGTGAGCCGGACCGCGCGGACGGCGCCCGGTCGACCGGCCAGGCGGTCGCCGAGGGACCGGCTGCGGTCGACCTCGAGGACCTGGTCGACCACGGCCGGGGGCAGGGCCCGTCCCGCAGCCGCGGCGAGGCCGTCGAGCAGGGCCTGCGGGTCGTCGCCGGCGTCGAGCGGTGCGGTCGGTCCGTCGGTCATCGATCGGTGAGGGGCAGGACGAGCGTGGGCGTCTCGATGACGTGGTCCGGCCGCAGGGAGCGCACGGCGGTGCCGATGGCGAAGAACTCCGTCGTGTGCCCACCCCAGCGGTGCGGGAGCGACAGGAGCTGCACGCCGACGATGCCCTCCGCGTCCAGCTGCTCGGCCTCGGTCTGCATCCGTCCCATCGCGAGCTCCCGCGCGTCGTAGAGCGCCTCGGTGTACTGCGGGATCTCGGTGTTCATCCCGATGGTCGTCATCGACGCCATCATGCCGCGGTGGGCGATGTGGTAGACGCACGTGCCCATCGTCAGGCCGAGCGGCGCGTAGCCCGCCTGGATCAGCGTCCAGAAGTCCTGCCCCGACAGGTCGGACGTGAACGGCAGCCGCTTCGTGTTCCGCCACGTCCCCGTGGGCGGCGGGGCATCCGCGACGACGGCAGTGCCCACGGCGATGAACTCGGCGAGGTCGTTCCCGTACTCCTTGAACTCGATCTCGAGCCGGACCCCGACGATGCCGTCCGCACCGAGCCGGTCGGCCTCCGCCTCCATCCGGGTCATCGCGAGCTCGCGTGCCTGGTACATCGCCTGGCTGAGCTTGTCGAGCTCCATGTTCTTGGTCCAGCGCCCGGTCTGGATGCCCACGTGGTAGACGCTCGAGCCCAGGACGAGGCCGACCGGGCGGAAGCCCGCCTGGCGGACGAGCAGGAACTCGTTCACAGACAGGTCCGAGGTGAAGAGCCGTCCCGCACCGTCGGCGAGCCGGGCGCTGGCGTCCGCGGGGAGCGGCACGCTGCCGAGGTCTGGGGTGCTCATGGTCGGGCCTCTCGTGAGTCGGGTTCAGCGGTGCCGGGCGGCCGAGCGGACGCCGGGGTCGGTCAGCGGGATGACGGACGTGACGCCGCGCCGTGCGGTGGACTGCGCGGAGCGGCCCCGGAACGCGTGCATCGGTCCGGGGGCGATCGCTGTGCCGATGAACAGCGCCTCGGCGTGCAGGTCGGACTCGTCCCCGCACGAGGTCTCGAACTCGCCGACCGAGCTGTCGGTGACCACCAGGTCCGAGGCGCCGAGCCTGCCCGCGCGG
Source organism: Curtobacterium sp. MCBA15_001 (assembly GCF_001864835.1). Classification (GTDB taxonomy): domain Bacteria; phylum Actinomycetota; class Actinomycetes; order Actinomycetales; family Microbacteriaceae; genus Curtobacterium. The sequence continues at coordinate 17,165 of NZ_MJGI01000012.1, forward strand.
TTGGTGAGCTGCTGGCGGGCGTCGTCCCGGGCGGCCTCCAGCAGGTGGGTGAGGCCGTCGACCTCGGTGTTGCCCGACCACGTCGAGCGCTGCTGCTTGAGGAGCGCGTCCTCGTGCTTCGTCGACACCGAGAGTCCGAGCGCCATGCCCCGGGGGACGTAGCCGGACTGCAGCAGGGCCGTGGTGTGTTCGGCGGAGAAGCCCGCGGTCCACGGGCCTCCGGCTCGGTGTCCCGATGCTCCCGTTCGCGGGCCTGGTGCTCCGGCTCGCGGGCTGATGGACGTGTCGAGGGTCCGGACGGCGGTGCCGGTGGCGGTGAACTCCCAGATCTGCCCCTCGAGACGGCGGCGGCGGACCTGCACCCCGACCACACCGTCCGCGGCGAGCAGCCCGGCCTCGGCGAGCATCCGGTCGTGTGCGCCGTGCCACGCCTGCGCGAAGGCCTGCACGTAGGAGCCGAAGCCCGCGTTCCGCCCGCCACTGCCACCCGTGGTGAGCACCGGCGTGGTCCAGCCCCCGAGGATCCCGCTGCCGAAGCCGCTGCCACCGGGCCCCGTGGCACCGCCGAAGCCGTAGTTGTACCCGAGCGGGGACGCCATCGCCCAGATGCCACAGCCGCCGCCGGTCCAGCCGAGCTGCACGACGAGGGACCCGAAGACCTCGCCGACGGGCTGCAGGGCGACGGAGGCGATCGCAGCGGCGCCCGGTGCGGACAGCAGGGAGCCGGCGACACCGCTCTCGCGCTGGCGCGCGGCACGGGCGTGTGCGGCGGGCGGGAGTCCGTCGGACCACGTCGTCATGCGCACCACCCCCGGGAGCCGTCGTGCGTCGGGATGCCGCACGTCGATCAGCTTGGCACTCGGGAGGTCGGGTCCGGCGGTGGCTGTCGACAGTCTCAGTCCGCGGTGCCGTGTCCTCGCGGTTGCGGGCTCGGAGCACTCGGTCGCCGGCCTCGAGCCATCAGATGCCGGTGCTCATCGGTCGAGGACTCTGAGCCCCTGGCGGAACACCCACCGCCACGCCCAGGATGCACGAGGAGGCCGCATCCTGCGCGCAGAGCGATGCACGCCGCCGGCAGCCTGACCGAACGGCTCAGTTCGGCTGTGCAGCGAGATGGACGACGGTCGCAGCGATGGCGAACAGGGCGACGATGGTGACGACTGCCCCTGCTCCAGACGACCACGCGCGGCGACGGGCACGCCGGCGGCGTTCAGCAACCGAGGCCCAGAGAACCAAGCTGACGACGGCCGCGATCGGGAAGCCGACGGAGGCGACCGATCCGGCGGCCTCGTTGCACCCCCCGCCACCGCACGCGTCGAAGGCGAACATCGCGAACACGACGCCGATCCAGCCGACCACGAGCGTCGGCAGGCTCAGTCCGAACAACGTCAGCGTGACGGCGAGGTCTCCCCAGCCCGCAGAAGGCTTGACGGAGTGCCTGTGACGATCGGGAGCCCCGAGGGGAACGAGCTCCTCATCGTCGTCGTCCTGCCTCATGGCTACAAGTGTGCCGTGGAGCCCCGTGTCCCGTTGGATCGGCTCGGGCGATGGGTGCGGATGCGTGTGCGGCTGCGGTTGAGCGGGCGGTCGCGCCCCCGACTAGGGCTTCGCCCCGTTCCCGAACGACCCGTGCAGTGTCGTCCCGGCGAACGCCGTTCCGTCGATCACCGCGTGTACCCGCGCGAGCGTGGCGTCGTCCGCCGGCGAGACACCGATCGTCAGCGAGCCGTAGTCGACGCGCATCGTCTGCGGGATGCTCGCCTCGAGTCCGGTCACGCCAGGGGTGGCGGCGAGCGTCGCCAGTCCGGACGCGACACCGAGGGCGGTCTCGTCAGGGATCCGCTGGTCGAACGTGCCTGCGTAGGTGACGGTGGACAGGACGTGCCCCGGCCCGGCCGGCACCTGCAGCGTGAGGGTGACACCGGTCCAGGCGATCCGCTCCGCCATCGCGACCGGAACCGCGGACGCTTCCGACGGGGTCGCGTCCGGGTCCATCGTGACCACGAAGGCGCTCGAGAAGGAGTGCGTCTCGGTCGCGCCGGCCGGGGGTGTGGGACGAGCCGAGGGCGTGGGCACCGGCGGGAGCCCGGGGTCGTCCGGGGAGACACCGCCGATCGGCGGCGGTGCGCCCGGGCCGGCGTCGCGGTTGTCCCATGCGTCGAGACCAGGGGGTGTGACGTCGGTTCCGTCCGCGGCGGTGTAGCGCTGGTGCAGCTCGACCCGGTTCGTCGCGCTCGCGACGCCGGGGCTCGCCTGCACGGTGCGGAGCGCGTCGTCGAGTGTGGACGCGACCTGCGGGTCCAGCTGTGGGACCGCCGCCGTCGTGGCGGAGGAGGCCGCGCCTCCCGGACCGGCTGCGCACCCCGTGACCGAGACGAGCGTGATCACGAGGGCTGCGGTGACGGCGGCGGTTCGCTGGAGCATCTTCCGACCGTAGGGGCACAGCCGACTCGACGCATCGACCGTTCGGCACAGGTCGCGTGAGACGGTGCTCGACCTGACGCAACCGAATCCGGACGAGCATTCACTCGATGGGCGATGGGCTACTGAGACGGTCCGCCGTCTGTCGCTCGAGCGCTCAGAACGCCCTCTACGATCCAGCACGCCAGGCCCACCACGATCAGAGTGCCACCGATCCAGATCGCGGCGACACCCCCGGCTTCGACGTTGCCGGCGATCACCGAACCACCAGTGAGTACGAAGAACAACCCGACACCACCGATGACCGCGCTGAGCATCTTGGGCCGAGGTGAACCTTTCGCCTGGGTGATGCCGAGGAGATCGAGAACGCGTCTCATGCGGCGAGCGTACGGCGTGCGACAGCCTCGTGATCGATCGGCCGACAAGACGCCGAGCACAGAGTCGGGCAATGAGTTCCTTGACCTTCTTCTGGGTTGCCGTCGCGACTCTCGTCGTGTCCACGGCGCTCTTGATCGGCGGCTTCGTCGCGGCGTTGCGAGCAGGACTCATCGGTCGGGACGACGCATGGAAGACGCCACCGGCTCGCCGATGGTTCGTGTCCGGGTTCGTGATGCTCGGAGTCACCGCCCTCCTTCTCGCAGGCTTCCTCTTCCTGCTCTGACAGAGCAGCTCAAGCGCAGCGTGCGTCACGCTGCCCGCTCGACCATCGGCTCCCGGTCCAGAGCGGGAGTGGCTCGGTAGAGAAGTTGTCTGTACGCGTCAGGGATGTCGAGGAATTCGGAGGTCTCGCCATGTGAAGCCGCCTCGTGGTGGGAGTGCTGCCCGGATGTGATCGCTGTCGAAGTGGGCCTTCGGTGCCAGGTCGTCGGGCAGTTCGCCGGCGGGCTGCGCCGCATCCGTGACGCCCTCGGCGAGCATCCGCACCTGTGCCTTGGCGACGAGCGGAACCCGCATCGTCCACTCGGTGACCTGCGCGAGCACCCGGTGCGCCCACACCGGCGCCGGGAACACCCGCACCGGCCGGCCGACCACGCCGGCGACGCGGCGGACGGCCTCGCTGAGCAGCAGCGCCTCGCCGCCGCGGACCGCGACGGTCCTGCGTGAGAGGCGTCCCTCCAGCGCGCCGACCAGCACGTCCACGATTTCAGCGACCGGGATCGGGCTGATCGTCTTCTCGCGGAGACCGACGGAAGCGAACAGCGGCACGGTCTGCACGGTGTGGCTGAGATGGTCGACGAGGTGGTCACCGTGGCCGTAGATCATGCCGGCCTTGAGCACGGTGTAGTCCAGCCCGGAGGCGCGGACCATCTCCTCCGCAGCCCACTTCGTCTCGTGGTACGGGGACCCGGTGCCCGGTCGTGCCCGCAGGAAGCTCAGGAGGACGACTCGCTGCACCCCTGCCCGGTGCGCTGCTTCGAGCACGGCGGCGGTCCCGCGGATGTGCACGCGCTCGAACGACTGGTCACCGATCTCGCGGTTGATGCCCGCGCAGTGCGCCACGGTGTCGACGCCCGCGAACGACTTGGCGAGCGCGTCGACGTCGTCGATCTCGATCCCCGTCCGCCGAGACACGATCACCACGTCCTCGGGGTCGTACCGCTCCGCGAGATGCCGTCCGACGAAGCCGGTCCCGCCCGTGATCGCAACCCGCATGTGTCGTTCTCCCCCCAGGGACGCTGCGCGTCCCTGAGTCGAACTCTAGAACGTCCGGGACCGTCCGATGGCGCCCCGCATCGGGCGGCGTCCCGGGAGCGGATGCTCTACCGAACCGTCGCGGCCTCGATTGCCTGGACGGTGGCAGCGATGGTCACCGGGTCACTCGTGGAGGCCGCGTCGACGACCAACGGATCTTCGTCAGCGGGTGCCTCGAAGCTGGCGCCGTGTTCTTCGAGCACCGCGTCGGTGACGTCGGGTCTTTCCGGATCGGTCCTGTTGGCCAGGACCCGCTGCCGCTGCAACTCCCGATCGACCTGCACCCACACGAGCACGAACGGGGCACCCGCCGCTGATGCTGTCGTGCGCCACTCATCACGGATGAAACGCGGTGATCCGGTGTCGTCGACGACGACGTGGCTGCCGTCGGCAAGGAGCGCGCGGGCACGCTCGTGAGCGATCCGATTGGTGGCCGCCCACTCCTCCGACGGAATGCCCTGCCCACCGTGCAGACCACGCTCCTCGTTGATCTGGTCCAGACTCAGCAGCTCGGCCGGCAACGCGTCGGACATCCCAGCAGCCAACGTGCTCTTCCCCGAGAACGACAGTCCACACGTCAGCACCAGCGCCATGCGTCGGACCCTACCGAGATGGAGCGGCTCGTCGTCGAGGCAACGTCAAGGCCACTGCCTGGCCGCTTCGATCGCGCCCGATGGCCAGTGCACGTGAACACGCAGAGGTCGGTGACCCCGCCATGCTCCCCGCCGAACGCACCGCTGGGCCGGATGTTCGAGTTTTCGAGTCACCGGGCGCACTCTGCGGACAGTTCTCCCAGGGCGTGCGCGAACGCTGGACTCGGACGCGTCGCCACGGGGCACCTGACGCGCCACACCGCATGACCGTCATCACGGACGATCGTCCCCGGGGACGACCGTCACCACGGACGACGGTCATCAGGGACGACAAGGAGCAGCAGTGACCGATCACCGCACCGCCGACACCAACGGGACCTCCACCGGAGGATCCCCCACCACGCCGACCGATCCGGACGGCACGAACACCTGCAGTTTCCACATGGGGGGCTCCCTGCCGGCGGGTGGTGACCACCTCGGCGGCGCGTTCGGGCAGTCCCCCACGCTGTCCGACTGGTACCCGCAGCGCCTCCGCGTGGAGCTGCTGCACCGCAACGGCGTCGACGCGGACCCGCTGGGCGCCGACTTCGACTACGCCGCGGCGTTCGCGCAGATCGACCTCGAGGAGCTCAAGGCCGACATCAAGCGCCTGCTGACCACCTCGGTCGACTGGTGGCCCGCTGACTACGGCAACTACGGCCCGCAGATGATCCGGATGGCGTGGCACGCGGCCGGCACCTACCGGATCGCGGACGGCCGGGGCGGCGCGGGGACCGCCATGCAGCGGTTCGCGCCGATCGGCAGCTGGTGGGACAACGGCAACACGGACAAGTCCCGTCGCCTGCTGCAGCCGATCAAGCACGAGTACGGCAACGCGCTGAGCTGGGCGGACCTGATGGTGCTCACGGGCAACTGCTCGCTCGAGCTGATGGGCCTGCCGACGTACGGGTTCGGCGGCGGTCGACTCGACGCGTGGGAGCCGGACGACGGCACGTGGTGGGGCCCGGAGGTGTGGAACCCGCACGAGGCGCACCAGGGCGACGACATGGTGAACCGGGACGAGCGGTGGACCGGGCAGAACGGCGACGCCGACTACGACCTGCAGAGCCCGCTCGCAGCGTCGCACCAGGCACTCATCTACGTGAACCCCGAGGGCCCGTACGCCAACGGTGACCCGATGGGGTCGGCGCGGGACATCCGGATCACGTTCTCGCGGATGGCGATGAACGACGAGGAGACCGTCGCACTGATCGCGGGTGGCCACGCCTTCGGCAAGAGCCACGGGCAGGTCCACGCGTCGGACATCGGCCCGTCGCCCGAGCTCGCCCCGATCGAGTCGATGGGCCTCGGCTGGCACAACCCCGTCGGCACCGGCAACGCCGAGTACACGTCGACGAACGGCATCGAGGGCAGCTGGACCCCGAACCCGACCCAGTGGGACAACGCGTACCTGGAGAACCTGTTCCGCTACGACTTCGAGCAGACGAAGAGCCCGGCCGGAGCCCTGCAGTGGACGCCGACCGACCCGGACGCGCCGAAGACCCCGGACGCGCACGTGCCCGGGCAGATGAACCCGCTCATGATGATGACCTCGGACATCGCGCTCAAGGTCGACCCGGCCTACCGCGAGGTGTGTGAGCGCTTCCTGGCGGACTTCGACCTGTTCACGACGGCGTTCTCCAAGGCCTGGTACAAACTCACGCACCGTGACATGGGGCCGAAGTACCGCTACCTCGGCCCGGAGGTCACCATCGCGGACGACCTGCTCTGGCAGGACCCCCTCCCCGACACCGAGGGCGCACTCCTGGACGACGCGGACGTCACCGCGCTCAAGCAGGCGGTCCTGGCGACCGGGCAGAGCGTCTCCGACCTGGTCTTCACCGCGTTCTCGGCCGCGTCGACGTACCGCGACAGCGACAAGCGCGGCGGGGCGAACGGCGGCCGGATCGCCCTCGCGCCGCAGAAGGACTGGGCCGTCAACCGGCGGACCGTCCCCGTGGTCGAGGCACTGCGCGGCGTGCAGGAGGACTTCGCACGGACCTCGGGCAAGCACGTCTCGCTTGCGGACCTCGTCGTCCTCGCCGGCAGCACGGCGGTCGAACAGGCCGCCCGGGCCGCCGGCACGGAGACGACGGTGCCGTTCACCCCCGGCCGCGTCGACACCACGCAGGAGCTCACCGACATCGAGATGTTCGAGTGGCTGCGTCCGGTCGCGGACGGCTTCCGGAACTTCGTCTCCGAGCGCTTCACCGACTTCGCCCCCGGCGTCGCACCCGAGGCCGTCTTCCTGGACAAGGCGAACCTGCTCACCCTGACGGCACCCGAGTGGACGGTCCTGACCGGTGGGCTCCGCGTGCTCGGGGCGAACTGGGACGGCTCGGACACGGGTGTGTTCACCGACCGGGTCGGCGTGCTGAGCACCGACTGGTTCACGCACCTGACGGACACCGACGTGGTGTGGACGAAGACCGACGACACCGAGTCGACCTTCACGGGATCGGTCCAGGCGACCGGCGAGCACCGCTGGACCGCTTCGCACGCGGACCTGGTGTTCGGGTCGAACGCGCAGCTCCGCAGCATCGTCGACGTCTACGCGGGCAGCGACGGCCACGAGCGCTTCGTCGCCGACTTCGTCCGCGTCTGGGACAAGCTCATGATGCTCGACCGGTACGACGTCAAGGGCCACCGCCGGTACGGACTGATGGCCGCCTGATCCGTCCCCACTGACGGACGGGAGGTCCGGTGCCAGCTGGCACCGGGCCTCCAGTCGGTCAGGCGGTCTCGTCCGTCAGACGGCCGTGAAGGCCGCGATCGCGTCGACCACCAGGTCGGGTCGCGTGATGAACGGGTGGTGGCCGGTCGGCACGTCGACGGAGCGCGTCGCGCGCGCCGCGTGCGAGCGCTGCAGGCCGGTCGTGGTGCTGCGGTCCTCGGTGCAGACCAGGTACGTCGAGTCGACGCCCTGCCACCCGGCGGTCGTGGTGGGCGTCGCGAACGCACCGACGCCCTGCGGGGTGACACGACTCCAGGCCGCGCGCTGCGTCGCGTCGTCGGCGTCCTGCAGGAAGCGCGCGCCGAAGGAGACCGCGTCGTACCCGGTGACCCCGATGACGCCGGGAGCGACCTCGGCGACGGCGACCGGGTCGGGCTCGTCGGCCATGATGCCGCCCTGCGGGACCCCGACATCGGGCAGGTAGGACGACACGTACAGCAGGTGTTCCACTGCGGGGTGGTGACCGGCCTCGGCGATGACGGTGCCGCCGTAGGAGTGCCCGACGACGATCGCCTGGTCGACACGGTCGAGCGCCCGTCGGAGCGCCGCGGCGTCCTCGACGAGTCCGGCGCCCCTGACCTCGCCGGGCGTCGTGGACTCGCTGGCCCGACCGCCCTGACCGCCCTCTCCGCACGACGGCAGGGCCAGCGCGCTGCTCCGGATGCCGGTGCGCTCGCGCAGCAGGTCGGCGGCGGGCTGCCACCACCAGGCGCCGTCCCGCACCAGGGCTCCGTGCACGAAGATGACGTCCATGGTTCCTCCTGGATCGACGACGGTCTCCGATCCACGGTACATGTAGTGATCGTTACGTGAAACGGCGACGGCATGGGACGATGACGGCATGGGACGACACCCACAGCCGGCGATCGGCGAAGCGCTGCTCGAACGCTGCACGGACCACGCGCTGCAGCACGGCCTGCCGGACCGCCTCGAGCCCCTCGTGCAGGCGACCGGCAGCTCCGCCCGCATGCTGCTCTACCACTTCGGCACGCGCGACGCCCTGTTGCTCGCGGTGCTCCGGCGTGCTCGTGAACGACAGCTGGCGGACTGGGGCGACCTGCTGCGTCTGCGTCCGGACGAGCCGTTCACGACGACGCTCGGCCGGGCGTGGGTGGCGATGAGCGGCCCGGAGGGCGCCGGGTACCTGCGGGTGTTCAGCGCTCTCCGCGAGCACGCCGAAGCGTCCCTGTGGCCCGGGTTCCGGCGCCTCGCGACGACCGACTGGCTCGACCCGCTGGCGGCCGGCCTGTCGAGCCTCGGACGTCCGGATGCGGCGACCCTCGTGCTGGCCGTGATCCGTGGCCTGTTCCTGGACGTCGAGGCGACCGGGGACCTGGTCCGGGCGGACGCCGCGTTCACCGCGCTCCTGCGGGCACTCGACCCGGATGCGGCGGCCCTGCCGACACGGGACCGCTGACCCGCTGACGTGCCGCCGGCCGCGGCCGGCACTGGGTCACATCGTGGGGACGATCACCGCACGACCCGACAGCTCCCCCGCCTCGAGCTTCCGGTACGCCTCGAGCGCGTCGTCGAGGGAGTACCGCTCGACGTCCGGCACGATCTGGCCGGCGCGGTACATCGAGACGACCTCGTGCAGGTCCTCGATGGTGCCCCAGTAGGTGTTCGTGATCGTGGACTCGTACGGCGTCGTGAAGAAGTTCCACTCCGTCGTGCCGCCGGCGATCCCGACGACGGTCAGCCGACCCCCGACGGCCATGGACGCCTGCGCGCTCTGCACGGTGGGGGTGGCGCCGACGAAGTCGAACGCCGCGTCCACCCCGCGACCACCGGTGAGCTCGCGGATCGCAGCGACCTGGTCCGGCCCTCCGGGAACGGTGACCGCGCCCCGGGCGGCAGCGCGGTCCATCGCGTCCTGCTTCGTGTCCGTCGCGATGACGGTCGCGCCGGTGAGCGCGTTGAGGATCTGCACGGCGATCTGCCCGAGGCCACCGAGCCCGACCACGAGGGCGAACCGCCCGCCGCCCGCCAGGTTCGGCAACGCGTTCTTGATCGCGTGGTACGGGGTGAGTGCGGCGTCGCTGAGCGGGGCAGCCACGATCGGGTCGGCGTCGCCGAGCGGCACGAGGTTGCGCGCGGGCACGGTGACGTAGTCGGCCATGCCGCCGTCGCGACCGAGTCCGATGCCGGCGTACGGGTTGGTGGCCGCGTTCTCGCAGTACGTGTCCTGCCCCTTCGAGCAGAACGAGCAGTGCCCGCACCCGACCGGACCGTAGACCAGGTACGCGTCGCCCGCGGTGAACCCCGTCACCCCGGCACCGACGGACTCCACCCATCCGGAGGTCTCGTGGCCGAGGGTGAACGCGGGAGCCTGCGCTCCGGGCTGCCCCTCCTGGAACTCGCGGTACACGGCGACGTCCGAGTGACACGCACCCGCTCCCGCGACCTTGAGGAGCACCTCCCCGGGGCCCGGCGTCGGCTTCGCGACCTCGGTCAGGGACGGGAACGTCTGGTACTGCTCGAACGTGACTGCACGCATGGGATGTCCTCCTTCGACACCGTCAGGCTACGCCTGTCGCCCAGTGCGACGGGTGTTGTCCAACTCTGCGGAGCCGGCGCAGCACACCGTCCCCCGTCCTCGCAGGTGAAGAGGAACCGTCGCGGCGTTGACTGGCGGAGTGAAGTACGTCGTGTACGGAGACAACAAGATCCTGACCGGGGACGCGATCGCCGAGGCGGTCCTCGCCTACGCCGCTGCCCTCGGCGAGAACTCCACGACGGACATCGTGGAGATCCCGACCTCGGACGAGCACGGTACGGCCGCGACGGCCCAGGTCCTGCTGGGGCCGGCGTCGCAGCTCATGGTGGAGTCGGCGCCCGACGACGAGCTGGAGCCCGAGGACGACGACCTCGTGCAGGAGCTCGTCCGCCGGACGGCCGAGGTCGGCGGGGCGCGGTTCGTCGATGCCGCGTCGTCGCACTCGGACGACCCGGCGGCCCGACGTCTGCGCGCGGGGCCGCCGACGGTGTCGTGACCCCGGGCGCGGCACCTGCGGACGTGACGAGGCCCGCATCCCTGGCGGGATGCGGGCCTCGTTGCTGCCCACGTGGGCGGAAGGTCGAGCTACGCGCGGCTGCCCTTGCGGCCGGTGATGAAGCCCCAGATGAGGAGGACGACGATCGCACCGACGATCGCGATGATCCACGACTGGATGCTGAAGAAGCCGTTGTAGCCGACGCCGAACACGGCGCCGCCGATCCAACCGCCGATGAGGGCGCCGATGACGCCGAGGACGAGGGTGGCGAGCCAGCCGCCGCCCTGACGACCCGGGAGGATCAGCTTGGCGATGGCGCCGGCGATGAGGCCGAGGAGGATGAAGCCGAGAAAGCTCATGGGGGGTCCTTCCAGAGGTGGGTCGAGTTGCTGCACCCCGCCCGCGTGGGCGTTGTACCCCAGACATGCAACTCTCTTTCCGCGCACTTCGCCCAGATCCGGGAATCCGAGCGCGTCGCAGACCCCTCGTGGTACCCCGTTCTCTGCAGCCGCGTCCCCCGATCGCCGTTCCGACCGCACGCGCTGGCACGGTCGTGTGACGCCGTCGCGTGGCACAGTGAGGACATGACCGCGACGACGCGTGCCCCGGCCGCCCGGCCGGTGCTGACGCTGTTCTGCGGGTTGCCGGGGTCCGGCAAGACGACACTCGCCCGGCGACTCGAGGCCGCTGGCGCCGGGGTCCGCATCGCGACGGACGAGTGGCAGGGCGCGATCGGGGTGCCGCACGCTGACGGCGACTTCCACGAGGCACTGCAGGTGGTCCTGTACCGCCACGCCCTGACCCTGTTGCGCGCCGGCGTCGACGTGGTGCTCGAGGACGGCCTGTGGACGGCTGCCGAGCGGCACGAGAAGGTGACGGACGCGCGGGCCTGCGGCGCCCGGGTCCACCTCCACGTGTTCGACGTCGACCACGCCACGCTGTGGGAGCGGCTCCGCGACCGGAACGCCGCCGCGGAGCCGGGCTCCGCCCCGATCAGCGAGCACGACCTCCGGCATGCCGAGCGCGTCTTCGAACCCGTCACCCCCGAGGAGCTCGCCCTGGTGGACGAGGTCCTCCGTCACACGGGCGGCACGGGGCCGTCCGAACCGACCGACAGGAGCCCCCGATGAGCCAGACCCACCCGACGCACCCCGACCTGCGCGCGATCCGGTTCCTGCCGGGGTTCTCGTGGGGTCCACGGCTGACCGGGCTGCTCCGCCACGTCCGCCCCCGACCCGCTGACCTCGGCCCGGAGGTCACGGCGACCGAGCTGCACCTGCCGGGTGCCGGAGGCAACCCGGACGTCGCGGTCCGCCTGTTGCGTCCCGCGCTGGCCGACGGCCCGGTGCCGGTGCTGCTGTGGGTGCACGGTGGTGGCCTCGTCTCCGGGACGCCGGAGCAGGACGACCGGGCGAACGCCGCGTTCGTGCGGAGCCTCGGGATCGCCGTCGCCGCGGTCCGCTACCGCTTGGCACCGGATGCCACCGCACCGGCCGCCGCCGAGGACGTCCACAGCGCACTGGTCGCCCTGCGACAGCGGGCAGCGCGACTCGGGCTCGACCCGGACCGGATCGCGATCGGCGGCGCGAGCGCCGGGGGTGGGCTCGCGGCGGCTGCGACGATGCTGGCCGTCGACCGGCAGGGTCCGGTGCCGGTCTTCCAGCTCCTGGTGTACCCGATGCTCGACGACCGCACCGTGACACGGACCGACGTCGACACCAGCGGCGTGCACGTCTGGACCCCGGGCAGCAACCGGTTCGGCTGGACGTCGTACCTGGGTGTGGAGCCCGGCAGTCCCGGGGTGTCCGAGTACGCCGCGCCGGGACGTCGGACCGATCTGCACGGACTGCCGCCGGCGTGGGTGGGTGTCGGGTCGAACGACCTGTTCCACGACGAGGACGTCGCCTACGCCGAACGACTCCGGGCCGCCGGTGTGGCCTGCGAGCTCGAGGTGGTGCCAGGAGCCTTCCACGGCTTCGACGCGCTCTTCCCGAAGGCAGGCGTCTCACGCGCCTTCTGGCTCGCGCAGGCGCGCTCCCTCAAGGTCGCGCTGACCGAGACGCACTAGCAGCCTCCCGTCTCTCGGTGGGCCGCGTCGGGCTGGCGCCGCGTCAGCTCACGCTGGACGCGGCGGGGTGCGCTGGCTGCGGAGCTCCGGGAAGTCGTCCTCGCGCCACTCGCCCGTCGCTCGTGTGCCGGTCGCGGCCGCGCGCTCCTCGAGCTCGCGGAGTTCGACGCGACGGATCTTGCCGGAGATCGTCTTGGGGAGCTCGGCGAACTCGACCCGGCGGGCCCGCGCGTAGACCGGCAGCGTGTCCCGGGCGTGCTCGAGCACCTGACGGGCCGTGTCGGCGGTCGGTTCCCATCCCGCGGCCAGGGTGACGTAGGCCTTCACGATCGCCAGGCGTGCGTCGTCCGGGGCGGGGACGACGGCGCTCTCCGCCACCGCGGGGTGCTGCAGCAGGGCGCTCTCGACCTCGAACGGCGAGACCTTGTAGTCCGACGACTTGAAGACGTCGTCGGTGCGTCCGATGAAGGTGAGCTGGCCGTCGGCATCGCGTGCGGCGATGTCGCCGGTGTGGAAGTGGCCGTCGCGCATCGCATCGGCGGTTCGCTCGGGTTCGCCGAGGTAGCCGGACATCAGGTTCACGGGACGGTCGGTCAGGTCGAGGCAGACCTCGCCTTCGTCGCCGGGCTGCCCGGTCAACGGGTCGAGCAGCACCACACGGACACCGGGCAGCGGCGTGCCCATCGCCCCGGAGGTGACCAGCGCTCCGGGTGCGTTCCCGATGATCGCTGTGGTCTCGGTCTGCCCGTAGCCGTCGCGGATCGTCAGCCCCCATGCGTCCCGGACGCGCTCGATCACCTCGGGGTTGAGTGGCTCGCCGGCGGACACGAGCTCGCGCATCGCCCGGGGCCGCTCCCCCAGGTCCGACTGCAGCAGCATCCGCCAGGCGGTCGGCGGCGCACAGAACGTGCTCACCTCGGCCCGGTCGAGCTGCGCGAGGAGTCCGGCCGGGTCGAACCGTGGGGTGTCGTGCACGAAGACGGTGGCCTCGGCGATCCACGGCGCGAAGAAGCAGCTCCACGCGTGCTTGCCCCAACCGGGCGAACTGATCGCCAGGTGCACGTCACCCGGTCGCAACCCGAGCCAGTGCATCGTGCTGAGGTGTCCCACCGGGTACGAGGTCTGCGTGTGCACGACCATCTTCGGCTTCGACGTGGTGCCGGACGTGAAGTAGACCAGGCACGGGTCGGACGTGCTGGTCGCGACGACCGGCCGGTGCTCGTCGGCCGGGGCGGGTTCACCGAGGTGGTCCGGGTACGGCGTCCACCCATCGGCGGTGCCACCCACCACGATGCGCGAGAAGTCGCCGTGCACGCCGTCGTACTTCGCCGTCTCCCCCACGTTCGTGACGACGTGCCGGACGGAACCCCGGTCGACCCGGTCCTGCAGGTCGGCGGTGTCGAGCATCGTCGAGGTCGGCAGGATGACCGCGCCGAGCTTGATCACGGCGAGCATCGTCTCCCACAGCTCGAGCTGGTTGCCGAGCATCACCAGCACGTGGTCGCCCTTGGCGACACCCGCCGCGTGCAGGACCACGGCGAGCCGGTCGGAGCGTGCCGCCATCTCCGCGTAGCTGAACCGGCGGTCCCCCTCGGCGTCCGCGAGCCACAGCGCCGTGCGGTCGTTGCCCTCGGCGATGACGTCGAACCAGTCGTCCGCCCAGTTGAACGTGTCGCCGAGGTCCGGCCACGCGAAGGGGACGCTGGCGTCAGCGGACAGGAGCTGGTCGCGGGCGGCGCGGTAGGCAGCCGTCACGTGCGGGGAGGACATCCGTCGATTCTGCCGGACGGGAGCCCCTGCCGGTGCGTCATCCGCCGGGCGGTCGGAGCCCCGGGCGCTACGGTGTCAGCGAGTCGACGGGACCGTCGACCGATCGGGGGACGACCATGACGGCACTCATCTGGCTCGCGGCGGTCGCAGCGGGGCTCGCCACCGTCGCCGCGCTCGCACGGCAACGGCGCCGGTGACCGCGCGCGTGGTCGCCCGCGTGGTGGTCGTCGCCCTCGTGGTCCTCGTCGTGGTCGCCGTCGTGCGCTACGGGGCGCTCTTCGCGTCCGCGACCGAGGGCGACGTCCCGCCGGCCGGCTCGGCGCCGCTGCCCACCGGGGTGACGGTCGTCGACGCGACGAAGGCGTGCGCGTCGGGCGGCTGCTGGACGGAGCTGACGGTCCGACCACCGTCGGGGACGTCGTCCGAGCGACTCGTCGCACGACTGGACGGCACACGGATCACCGGGTCGCTGTGGGACCCGCGGACCGTCAACGTCGCGGCGGAGACCGATGGCGACCAGGTGGTCGTCCGCGCGGACTACTGGACGGTCACGCCGACCCCCTGAAGCCGCTTCGGGCTCGACTCGCCTTCCGCCTGACGCCGCACGACCCATCCCGACCCGACATCGGCCGTCGCGAGGATGCGTGCGGTGCGCGGGGGCCGGTCACAGGCGCTGGCGGCGACGGACCCGGAGCACCACGGCCCACTCCGTCGCGAGGCCCAACGTCATCGCGGGGACCGCCAGCGCCCAGTCGACGTGCCGTCCACTCGGCCAGGCGAGCATCGCTGCACCGGTGAGCACCAGGAGGACACCGCCCCACAGCTGTGCGTGGTCCGTCCACCGCATCCCCGGTCGCATGCGCCAGAACGTACACCCACTGGCGCGGTGGCCCACCCGTGCGGTACGGTCTCGGCAGAGGGAAAAAACCGTCGGCTCCGGCTGACGGAAGCGTGCACGCGTCTCACGGGAGTCGCCACTTCTTCATCGAAGGAGCGCGCCCATGACCCGTCCGTCCCCGTCCGACCGCCCGCCCGGGCCAGGTCGTCTCCGCGACGCCTGGGTCGCGCTCGCCGGACTGTCCGCGGTCTTCCTGTTCGAGATGCTCGACAACTCGGTGCTGAACGTCGCCCTGCCGACCATCGCCCGCGACCTCGACGTCCCCACCACGGCGCTGCAGTGGGTCTCCGGCGTCTACTCGGTGACGTTCGGCGGCCTGATGCTGCTGTTCGGGTCCATGGCCGACCGCTTCGGCCGCCGCCGCTGCATGCTCGTCGGGCTCGTCCTGCTGGCCGTCGTCAGTGTCCTGACCGTCTTCGTCACGGACGTCGACCAGCTCATCGCGATCCGGGCCGCCATGGGGATCGCCGCCGCGATGACGACCCCGGGCTCGATGGCCCTGGCGTTCCGCCTGTTCGACACCGAGGACCTGCGCGTCCGGGCCCTCACGGTGATCTCCACCGCCGGGCTCGTCGGGCTGGCGGTCGGGCCGACGATCGGCGGGTTCGTCCTCGCCGTGGCACCGTGGCAGGTGCTCGTCGTCGCGAACGCCCCCATCGCTGCCGTGGCGTTCGTCGGCATCCGCGCCGGCATCGCCCGCGACCACGTCGACGACCTGCACCGCGCCCCGGTCGACGTCGTCGGGGCGGCCCTCGGCACGGCGACGATCACGGGCGTGCTGCTGACCCCGACCCTGTTCGTCGACGCCCTCCCGGCGTGGTCGACGTGGGGAGCCGCCGCCCTGACGGCCCTCGCCGCGGTCGGCTTCGTCATGCGGGAGCGCACCGCCCGGCACCCGCTGCTCGAGCTCCGCACCCTGGCGCGGCCCCGCGTGGCGAGCGGTCTGGCGTACAAGGCCGCCGCGGGCCTGGCGGTCGCCGGCCTGTCGTACCTGGTGACGCTGCAGCTGCAGTTCGCCTGGGGGTGGCCGCCGGCGCTCGCCGCCGTGGGCACCCTGCCGCAGGTGGTCGTGCTCCTGGCGAGCGGTCGGTTCGTCGGCCCGCTCGTGCGGCGGATCGGTCTCGACCGGGCCGCCTGGTGGAGCAGCGGCGCGATCGTCGCCGGGCTCGCCGTCTTCACCATGTGCTCGCGGATCGGCTACCCGTTCGTCCTCGTCGCCCTGGTGCTCGTCGCCGCCGGGATGCGCGTCATCGGCGCCGTCGCGGGCACCGCCGTCCTGCAGGGGTTGCCCGCCGACCGGACCTCGACGGGCGCTGCCCTGGTCGACACCGCGAGCGAGATCGCCACGGCGGTCGGCATCGCCGCCACGGGCACCGTGCTCGCCGCGGTCGTCGGCGGCAGCATCGCCACGACGGACTGGACCCAGTCCCACCTCGACTCGTTCGCGACCGCGCTCACCGCCGCCGGAGCCGTCGTCACCGCCCTCGCCGCCATGCTCGTCGTCGTCGGTGCCACCCGCGCCCGAGTCGGAACCAGCACGAGCACCCACGCCGGAACCAGCACCACCACTGCATCGACCACCCAGGAGTCCTCCCGTGTCTGACACCCTCGCCCGCCCGCCGTTCGACCCCGAGCTCGTCCCGTTCCTCGACGCGCTCGCCGCACGGGGACCCTTCACGGTCACGACCGAGATGCTGCCGCGCATGCGACAGCTCGACGTCCCGCTCGACGTCGTCGACGAGCGGCTCCGTGCGCGCGGCTGGGAACGTCGGAGCGTGAGCGTCCCCGGCCACGGAGGCGACCCGATCGACCTCGCCGTCATCCAGCGCACCGACCGGTCCGGGCCGGTGCCCGCCGTCTACACGATCCACGGCGGCGGCATGGTCTTCGGGCACCACCTCGGCAACCTCGACTCGTACGACGACTGGCTGCTCGAGCACGACGTCGTGCTGGTGAGCGTCGACTACCGCCTGGCTCCGGAGCACCCGGACCCCACCCCGGTCGAGGACTGCTACGCCGGACTGGTCTGGGTCGCGGACCACGCGGACGAGCTCGGCATCGACCCCGACCGGATCGTCATCGCCGGGCAGAGCGCTGGGGGTGGACTCGCCGCAGGCACCGCGCTGCTGGCCCGGGACCGCACGGGCCCGTCGCTGCTGGCGCAGGTCCTGGTCTCGCCGATGCTCGACGACCGGGACGACACCGTCTCGACCCGGCAGATCGACGGGGTCGGGGTCGCGGACCGTGCGATGACCGGGTTCGGCTGGGACGCCTACCTCGGGGACCGTCGCGGCACGGACTCCGTCTTGCCCGCAGCGGCCCCTGCGCGCGCCCAGGACCTGTCCGGTCTGCCGAAGACGTACATCGACTGTGGGAGCGCCGAGGTGTTCCGTGACGAGACCGTGTCCTACGCCAGCGGGCTGTGGGGAGCGGGCGTCGACGCCGAGCTGCACGTCTGGCCCGGCGCGTTCCACGGGTTCACGAGCATGGTCCCGCAGTCGACGATCGCGCGGCGGGCGACCGCCGAGCTGGCCGCGTGGACCCGGCGGCTGTTCGCGGACGCGGCGCGCTGAGCACCCGGACCCACGGACGGACGGGAGGCACGTGGCGGCCGTGCCCCGTGCCTCCCGTCCGTCATCGTGGCGCGAGGTGCGCGCCCTGTGCAGCCTGCCCGACGACACGCGCCCGAAACGACAGTCTGCACGTGTACGCCCGCGCGGCCCGTCACTACGGTTGCCTCCATCCCCGGCCGCCCCGGTCGGGACCCCTTCCCCAGGAGCATCCGATGGCCAGTGCAGCGTCAGCACCACCAGCCCCGTCCGTCGTCGTCGACGACTACTCCCTCTCCCGCGTCCCCACATCCGCCCGCTACGGCTGGTTCCAGGTGGCGGTCCAGCGGTTCGGACAGATCTCCGCCCTGTCGCAGTTCCTGCTCGGCGCCACCCTCGGCTTCGGCATGGGCTTCTGGGAGGCGTTCTGGGCGATCACGCTCGGCGCGGTGATCCTCGAGATCGTGTCCGTCTTCGTCGGCGTCATCGGCATGCGCGAGGGCCTCAACACCTCGGTCATCGCGCGGTGGACGGGCTTCGGCAAGGCCGGCTCCGCCCTGGTCGGGTTGGCGATCGGTCTGAGCCTGATCGGGTGGTTCGGCATCCAGTCCGGTGTGTCCGCGGCGGGCCTGGTGACGATCCTGCCCGTGCTGCCCGCCTGGGCCTGGTCCCTGGTGTTCGGTCTGCTCGTCACGGCGATCGTGCTGCGCGGGTTCCACTCGATGCAGTGGCTCGCGAACGTCACGGTGCCGCTGTTCCTGATCCTGGTCGGCTGGGCCGTCGTGGTCGAACTGAGCAAGCACTCCCTGGCGGAGCTGGCGGCGAAGGCACCGGCGGGCCCGGAGCTGAGCTTCGTCGCCGGCACCACGCTGGTCGCGGGCGGGTTCATCGTCGGCGCGGTCATCACGCCGGACATGACCCGGTTCAACCGCTCCGTCGGCGACGTCGTCAAGCAGACCGCCCTCGGTGTCACGCTCGGCGAGTACGCGATCGGCCTGGCGGGCGTGCTGCTCGCCCACGCGGTGGGGTCCTCGGACATCACCCGGGTGATCACGTCGAGCGTCGGCTGGGTCGGCATCCTGGTGATCCTGCTCGGGACCTTCAAGATCAACGACTGGAACATCTACAGCTCGAGCCTCGGCGTGACGAACTTCATCGACGTGGTCTTCGGGCGCCAGGTGAACCGCGGCGTCGTGACGATCGTCCTCGGGGTGGTCGGCTCGGTGCTCGCGGCAGTCGGGTTCCTCGACGCGTTCACACCGTTCCTCATCGTCCTCGGCGTGGTCTTCCCGCCGATCGCGGGGATCATGGTCGCCGAGTACTTCATCGTGAAGCGCTGGCGCGGCGAGCTCAGCGCGAGTGAGGCCCTGCCGGCGACCAGCCCCACGTGGGTCCCCGCGACCCTGGTCATCTGGGCGATCGCGGCGGTCGTGGGCTACTTCGTCACCGTCGGCATCCCGTCGATCAACTCGGTCGTCATCGCCTTCGTGCTCTACGTCGTCGCGGGCAAGGCCGGCTGGGTGCGCGGTGTCGGCGTCAGCCGCACCGAGTCGACGCCCGCCGTGGCGCACACCGCCGAGCCGGCCCCGGCCCCGGCGCCGGCCCCCTGACCCCCGCTCCCCCAGACCGGCGGTCGGCTCGCCCCCAAGCGCCGACCGCCACCCCCGGGCCGGCCGTGCCGTGGCCTCCTGATCCGACGCCCGCACGGCCGGCCCACCTCGACAACCGTCAGCACCACACCGAAGGGTCTCCCCATGCGCATCGGCATCGACGTCGGCGGCACGAACACGGACGCCGTCCTCATGGACGGCAGCACGGTCGCCGCGGCCGTCAAGCGGTCGACCAGTCAGGACGTCACCTCCGGGATCGTCGCCGCGCTCGCGGGGCTCCGTGAGCAGCGGGCGTTCGACTCGTCCGACATCGACGGCGTGATGATCGGCACGACCCACTTCATCAACGCGCTGATCGAGGCGCGTGGCCTCGCGCCGACGGCGGCCGTGCGGCTGGGTCTGCCGGCGACCGCGTCCCTGCCGCCGTTCACGGACTGGCCGGAGCACCTGGTCGGGGCGGTCCAGGGTCGGCCGTTCCTGGCGCACGGCGGCCACGAGTTCGACGGTCGGGTGATCTCGGAGCTGCAGCCGGACGAGCTCAAGCGGCACGCTGCGGCGATCGGCGCCGCTGGGATCCGTTCTGTCGCGATCTCGTCCGTGTTCTCGCCGATCAACGACGAGTTCGAGCAGCGGGCCCAGGAGCTGATGGCCGCGGAGCTCGGCCCCGACGTCGCGTTCTCGCTGTCGAGCGAGATCGGTCGCATCGGGCTCCTCGAGCGTGAGAACGCCACGATCATCAACGCCGCGCTCCGCGAGCTCGCCGACCACATCGTGGACGGACTGTCGAGCTCCGTGTCCGCCAGCGGCATCGACGCGCCCCTGTTCCTCAGCCAGAACGACGGCACCCTGATGGACGTGGAGTACGCCCGCCGCTACCCCGTCGCCACGTTCGCGTCCGGTCCGACGAACTCGATGCGCGGCGCAGCGGTCCTGTCCGGCTTCGACACCTGCGCCGTCGTCGACGTCGGTGGGACGACCAGCGACGTCGGGGTCCTCACCGGCGGGTTCCCGCGCGAGGCCACCGGCGAGGTCGCCGTCGCCGGGATCCGCACGAACTTCCGGATGCCGGACGTGCTGTCGGTCGGCATCGGTGGCGGGTCCCGCATCCGCCGGGACGGCGCCCTGGTCGGTCCGGACTCGGTCGGGTACCGGCTCACCGACGAGGGCATGGTCTTCGGCGGCGACACCCTGACGGCGACCGACGTCGCCGTTCGGGGCGGCCGCGGCGACATCGGCGACGCCGCCCGCGTGGCCGGCGTCCCCATCGCAGTGGCCGAACGCGCCCTCGCCGTGATCGCGGAGCGTGTCGCCGACATCGTCGAGCGGATGCGTACCTCGTCCGCGCCGCTGCCGGTCGTCGCGGTCGGCGGTGGGTCCGTCCTGCTGCCCGACACCCTGCCCGGTCTCGGAACGGTGCACCGACCGGAGCACTACTCGGTCGCGAACGCCATCGGCGCCGCGATCGCGCAGGTCTCCGGCGAGGTCGACAAGGTCTACGCCATCAGTGACGGCAAGCGGGCCACCGTGGTCGACGAGGCCCGACAGGAGGCCGTCGACCGGGCCGTCGCCGCGGGTGCCGACCCGTCGAGCGTCGCGATCGTGGACTTCGACGAGGTACCGATCCCCTACCTGCCGGGCAACGCGACCAGGATCCGCGCCAAGGCGGTCGGCGACCTGGCACTCGGAGCCCTGACCCGATGAGCACCGTCGAGTCCCCCAGCACGACCCGGTCCCCCAGCACGAGACCGCTCACCGAGATCGGCGCGGACTGCGCGGCGCTCGCCCGCGGCGCCGCGATCCTCGGCACCGGCGGCGGCGGCGACCCCTACATCGGACGGCTCCTCGCCGAGGCCGCGGTCCGCGAACACGGACCCGTCCAGGTCGTGCAGGTCGAGGACCTGCCGGCCGACGCCGTCGTCCTCAACGTCGCGATGATCGGCGCACCGACCGTCATGGTCGAGAAGCTGCCCGCCGGCGCGCAGTTCGCCCAGGCGATCCGGAGCCTCGCGACCCACCTCGGCGTGACCCCGACCCACGTCGCGTGCATCGAGGTCGGCGGGGTGAACTCCACCAGTCCGATCGTCGCAGCCGCCGAGCTCGGGCTGCCGCTGGTCGACGGCGACGCCATGGGCCGGGCGTTCCCCGAGGTCCAGATGGTCCTGCCCACCCTGTCCGGCATCAGCGCGACACCGATGGCCCTCGCGGACGAGAAGGGCAACACGGCCGTCTTCGACACCGTCGACAACCGGTGGGCAGAACGCCTCGCCCGCACCGCCACCGTCGAGATGGGCTGCTCGGCGATCACCGCCCAGTACGCCATGACGGGCGCGCAGGTCCAGCAGTCCTACGTACGCGGCAGCCTGTCGCTGTGCGTCCGACTCGGCGAGACCCTGGTCGCGGCCCGGGCCGCCAACGACGACCCGGTCGCCGCCGTCGCCGCGGTGCTGGGCGGCAGCGTCGTCTTCGAGGGCAAGGTCGCGGACGTCGAACGCGCGACGGTCACCGGCTTCGCCCGCGGCACCGCCCGCATCGCCGGTTCCGGTCCGGACACCGGCCAGGAGGCCGTGCTGCGGTTCCAGAACGAGCACCTGCTGGTCGAGGTGGCCGAGTCCGTCCGCACCACCACCCCCGACCTGATCGTCACGTTGGACGCCGAGACCGGCGAACCCGTCACCACCGAGGGGCTCCGGTTCGGCGCACGCGTGCGGATCGTCACCGCCCCCGCCGACCCGCGGTGGCACACCCCGGCCGGCCTGGAACTCGCCGGCCCGCGGTACTTCGGCTACGACACCCAGGCGGTGCGCCACGACGGCACCGTCAGCGAGGGAGAACGCGCATGAGCTGGACGATCGACGTCGACGACCTGCCCGACCTGGCACGCGGCGCCGCCCTGCTCGGGACCGGCGGCGGTGGCGACCCCACCATCGGCATGCTGCTCGTCAAGGCCGCGATCGCCGAACACGGACCGGTCACGATCCTCGACCCGTCGGAGGTCGACAACGACGCCCTCGTCATCCCGACCGCGCAGATGGGCGCCCCGACCGTCGTCCTGGAACGGATCCCCGCCGGCCCCGAGCCCCTCGGCGCGCTCCGTCGACTCGAGCAGCACCTCGGACGCA
Organism: Curtobacterium sp. MCBA15_001; assembly: GCF_001864835.1. GTDB lineage: Bacteria > Actinomycetota > Actinomycetes > Actinomycetales > Microbacteriaceae > Curtobacterium. The sequence continues at coordinate 39,651 of NZ_MJGI01000012.1, forward strand.
CCGCCACGGCGACGATGCCGATCGAGTGCGGCGGCATCAACTCGATGATCCCGCTGCTCGTCGGCGCCACAGGCGGGCTGCCCGTCGTCGACGCGGACGGCATGGGACGGGCGTTCCCCGAGCTGCAGATGGAGACCTTCTCGGTGTACGGCGTCCCCGGGTCGCCCCTCGCCATCAGCGACGAGAACGGCCACGGCGTCGTCATCGACACCGGCACGGACAACCGCCAGATGGAGTGGCTCGCCCGCGGCGTCACGATCCGGCTCGGCGGCGTCGCGTACATCGCCGAGTACGCCATGACCGGCAGCCAGGTCCGCGCGACCGCCGTCCCCCGCACGCTCTCCCTCGCCCTGTCCGTCGGCCGCGCGATCCGTCAGGCCCGCGAGGACCACCGCGACCCGGTCGAGGCCCTCGCCGAGGCCTTCGGACAGACGATCTACACCCACCTGCGCGAGCTGTTCGACGGCAAGGTCGTCGACGTCGAACGCCGGACCGTGGACGGCTTCGCCAAGGGTCGGGCGTCCGTCGAGGGCGCCGACGGGTCCGTGCTCGAGATCGCGTTCCAGAACGAGAACCTCGTCGCCCGCCGCGACGGCCGCCTGGTCGCCGTCGTGCCGGACCTCATCTGCGTGCTCGACGCCGAGACGGCCGAACCGATCACCACGGAGCGCCTCCGGTACGGGCAGCGCGTCCGGGTCATCGGCGTCTCGACCCCGGACCTGATGCGCACCCCCGAGGCGCTCGCCGTGTTCGGTCCCGGGTGCTTCGGACTCGACGACGCGTTCGTCCCGGTCGAGGACCTGCACCAGCTCGCCGCGGTGGCGGGAGCCTGATCCGGACCCGGGACGGCATCATGGACCGATGCACCAGCGTGGACCGACACACCAGGGCGACCAGCGTGACGGAGCCGTGACGGGCCTCCAGTCCGATGACGCAGCGGACCTCGGCCGCGGCGCCGCCCTGCTCGGCTGCGGTGGCGGCGGCCAGGTCGACCACATGGTGCACGCGCTGCGCATCGCCCTCGGGACGGCCACCGTCCCGGTCGTGCCCGTGGACGGTGCCGTCCGCTCGGTGATCGCCGTCGGGCTGATCGGGTCGACGACCGTGCTCGAGGAGAAGATCCCGAGCGGGCGTGAGCTGCCGGACGCCCTGGCGGCCGTCGAACGCTGGACGCGGCAACGGGCCGACGCGGTCGTCGCCGCGCAGATCGGCGGGGTGACCGGACCGGCTGCCGCGCTCACCGCCCATGCAGCCGGACTCCCCCTGGTCGACGCGGACCTGGTCGGCCGCGCGACGCCACGCGTCGACCAGCTCAGCCTGTTCGTGGACCCGCTGCCCTCGGTCACCGCCGCGGCGGTCACGTCCAGCGGGCTGCGGATCGTGGTCGACGCACCAGACCCACGCGATCTGGAGACCGTCTGGCGCGAGGCGGTGTCCCACAGCGGTGGCTGGGCGGCGTTCGCGATCGGCCCCGTCGACGCCGCTGTGCTCGCGGAACGCTGTGTCGCGGGCAGCGTGACGCGTGCTGTGCGGACGGGCCGCGCAGCCGCCGGAGCGAGCGACGTGGACGCTCTCGCCCGGCAGGTCGGCGGCCGGCTCGTCAGCCGCGGGCGGGTGCTCGACGTCCAGCGCGGCGGCGACCTGCTGTCGTTCGTCCACGGGTCGATGGTGCTCCGCGACGACCGGACCGGCGCGGTCGTCCGGGTCGAGGCCGGCAGCGAGTGGGTGCACTGCCTGGTCGACGGTGACCCCGTCGCCAGCAGCCCGAGCTGCATCGTGGTCGTGGACGCGCGGACCCGCGCGCCGATCAGCACCGACCGGGTCCGCGTCGGGGACGACCTGGCGGTCCTCGTCCTGCCCGGCGCGTCCTGGTGGTGGGACGCCCCGCACCGGCTCGACCGTGTCGGTCCCCGTGCGTTCGGGATCGACGCAGACACCGTCCCCGAGGTCGCGGCGTGATCCCGGTCTCCGAGCTGCTGCCGCTCATGCCCGCCGCAACCATCGTGCTCGCCGGCCCGACCTCCGGCACCGTCGGCGGGGTGCGGGGCATCGTCGGGTCACCGGAACAGGTCGGCCGTGCGGTCGCCGCCGGGGACGGTGTCGTCGCCCTGCTGACGCCCCTCGAACGGTTCGACGCGCGCTTCGACGTCCTGCTCCGCCGGGCAGCCGCCGCCGGGGTCCCCGCCCTGCTGGTCGGACGCACCGTCGACACGCCGCCGCCCGGACGCGGCACCCTCGCGCTCGCCGACCGGCTGGGCGTCGCCGTCATCGCGACCGACGACCCGTGGACGGCGTCGGTCCGCGTCCACGAGCTCATCGGCTCCGGCGACGCACCGGCCGCGCGCGCCGCCCTCGCCGCCGCGCGCATCGGGCTGGACGCGGGGCCGGACCTCGACGAGCTCTTCGCCCGGCTCGGGTCCGAGCTCGGGCACGAACTGCGGTTCCTCGACTCCTCCGGCCGTGCGCTCCGCGGGGCCGGGGTCGCACCCGACACCGCCGCGGTGCTCGCACGCACCGTCGGGACGAGCGACCCGGTCTGGGTGACCGAGGAGGACGGCGCGGCCGTCGTCGCCGTGCCCGTCCCGACCGGGATCGGCCCCCGCGCCTGGCTCGCCGTGCGGCTGACCGCGCCGCTCCGCGCGGAACGCGCCACCGTCGCGTCAGCGCTGCGCGTCGCCGCCGTCGCGACCGGTCACCGGCTGGTCCTGACCCGACTCGACGACGAACGCGACGCCCGCTGGCGGATGGCGATGCTCGACGACCTCCGCGCGGCCGAGGGGGTGCCCGCGCCGTCGCTCGTCCAGCGGACGATCGCCGCCGGGTGGGAGCTCGACGCCTGGCACATCGGCATCCGGCTCGTCGCACGGACACCGGTCGACACCGTGGCCCTCCGCGGTGCCGTCGAGACCGCTGCCGACGCACACGGGCTCACCGTCACCGTCGTGGAGCAGACCGACGGCTGGGCGCTCTGGACCTCGGCCGACGACGAACCCGACCGGCTCGCCGTGGCCGCCGTCGCCACCGCTGTGCGGTCGGCGCAGAACGACCTCCGCGGCGCGGTCGACACGGCCGCCGGCGTCGGCAGCCTGCACGCCGGGCCGGCCGGTCTCGTGCGGACCCTCGGCGAGGCCGGCGACGCTGCCCGTCTCGCCGCGAGCCGGCCGGAGTCGGGGTACTTCGTGCACGTCGACCGCCTCGGTCTGGCGCAGCTGCTGCTGGCCTGGACGCAGACGGACACGTTCCTGCCGGCAGCGGAGCAGCTGCTCGCGCCCCTCGAGCGCGGTGGCGGCGCGCTCCGGGCAACGCTGGCCGCCTACCTGGACGCCGAGTCGTCCGTGGCCGAGACCGCGGCCGTGCTCGGGGTGCACCGGAACACCGTCTGGGACCGGATCACCCGGATCGAGCGGCTGATCGGGGTCGACCTCAAGGACCCGGAGACGCGACTCGCGCTGCACCTGGCGACGCGGGCGCTGGGCGCTGCGGGGTGACGGGTCCTCCTGCTCAGCGTGTCTGGAGCTGGTAGGCGGCACCGTCAGGGGTCCGGACCAGCACGCCGGTGTCGACCGCGTCGCGCCGGACGAGCGCGACGTCCTCGACGAACATCGCCAGCGCAGCGTTCAACGTCTCCTCGGTGATGCTGCGCCGTGCCGGCAAGCGGTCGAACACGATGCGCACGATCGCGGTCGAGACCTGTTGGCGCTTGCTCGCCTCGATCGGCAGACCGGTGATCCGCCCGACGTGCAGGACGGCCCGGTCGGACAGCAGCAGCTCGATCGCTTCCTTGGCCTCCACGAGCATCCCGCGGTCGACCGTTCCGTCGGGGCCGACCCAGTCGAACCGGTCCGCCGGGATGTCCGGGGTCATCGTGGCCGCGACGACCTGTCGTGCGCGCCGGAGCGCGGAGTGCGTGCTCACTGTGGTCCCCCTTGCACCAGTTCCAGCGTCGCGCCGTGCTCGTCACGCAGATAGCTCATCCGGGACCCGGCGCGGGGTCCGGCGGTCATCAGGTGCGGTTCACCGGGCGGGGTCCAGCCGTACGCGGCCGCACGATCGATGATCCGTGCGAGGTCGTCGACGCGCAGGGCGAGGTGCATCGAACCGGGCGTCTCCGGACCGGGCACACCATCGGCTCGACGGTCCGGCGACTGGTACGCGAGCAGCTCGACCTCCAGGTCACCAGCGACGAGGAAGGCGTGCTGGATGTCCGCCCCCGCCACGCCCGTGACGTGGTGCGCGGCGTCGCCGTGCGTGTGCGAGCGGCGGGTCGGTTCGAAGCCGAGCACGTCGCAGAAGAACGACGTCGTGCGGTCGAGGTCCGCCACGGTGATGCCGACGTGTTCGAACGCCAGCACCTGGGAACTGCTCTGGGTCATGCGTTCGTCCCTCGGTACATCGGTTGCGTGGTCGCGACCCGCGACCACGAAACGTGGGTCAGCGGGAGCGTGACGGTCTGGAGGCTCTGGTTGCGGTGATTACAGAGCGTGCCGTCCCGTCTGGAGTACATCACGACCGCGGACGTGACGGTCCTGGCTCGAAGAGTCGGTGCGGTGTCCGCGCCGTGCAGACCGACCGCCCCGGAGGGAGCTCGTCGTGCTCGAGCTCGTAGTCGCACTCACCACATGTCGTGCCCGTCGCGTCCCGTTCTGTGGGGTGTTCGACCCATGGATGTGTGCACGCGGGGCACACGCTCTCCCGGAGGCGTCTCGACACGGCGCGGTGGTCGAGGACCACCGGCGTTGACCCGTCCCACGGACGCCAGCGCCACCGGCGGCGGACCGCGATGGGCGTCGTGCCGACGTCGAGGAGGACCTGGCTCCGCACGGAGGTGATCACGACGACCTCGCACGGGATGACGCCCCGGAGCCTCACCGCCGTCGCGGTCACGTCGATGGTCTCGAGGACGAGTTCGCCCGTCCCGCCGGTGACGTCGACGACGACGTCCACGGCATCCGGCACGGTCAGCGTGACGGGGAGTCGGACCGTCCGCGCGCTCGTGTCGTGGTCGACGACCGACCCGTGCAGGACGAGCCGTCCGCCGTCCACGCGCACGGCGGTCACGTCGAAGACGGCGTCGTCGAGCTCGTCGAGGGAACGAAGTGGCACGGTGGCATCCTCGCAGTCCTGGTCCGAACATCCTGCCGTCGCCACGACGAGCGAGCCGTCTCCGAAGCAGCTCCGACCTACACTCGACGATGTGACCGGACCGCGCTCCCTGCGACCACCGAAGCCCTTCCAGGGTGAAGCAGTGTGGATCGTGCAGCACGACGAGAGTCCGCACAACACGGTCCTCGGCGTCTTCGCCACGGGCGACGAGGCGTACGCCTTCATGGAGACCGTGAAGGACGACTACGAGAACGGCGTCATCTGTTCCTACTTCCCGATCGGGTACCGGTCCACCGACGGAGAAGTGCTCTACCGAGCCGAGATCTGACGCCAGCAACCGCGGGCTGACCGCCTCACGGCCACGTCGAGGGCTTGCGTCGCCAGCGGTGGTCGAGGCATCATTCCGAGGGTCCGCGGTTCCGCCGGGACCGTCGATGTGCAGTCCGACCTGTCTGCCGACGGCCCTCGCACACCGCGTGGAGGCATCGTCCATGACGACTGCACGCTCTCGGCTCCGTTCGACGCTCGACTCGGTTCGATCACCTGCCCGGCGCTACCGCGACGTCATCCGCCGCCCCGGCGCGATCGCGTTCTGCACGACGGCCGCTGTCGCGCGCCTCGGTGTCGCGATGACCGGACTCGGACTGCTCTTCTCCGTGCGACAGGCAACCGGATCGTTCGTCGCGGCAGGTGCGGCCACCGGGGCGTTCGCCGTCGCGGAGGCCGTGGCTGGGCCGCAAGCAGCCCGCCTCGCGGACCGATGGGGGCAGACACGCGTCCTCCCGGTCGTCGTGGCAGTGCACGTGCTCGCGTTGGCGATCGCGCTCGTGACCGTCGGCCGTGCGCCCCTCCCACTCACGCTCGCAGTGGTCATGGTCGCCGGCGCTGCGGTGCCGCAGCCCGGCGCGCTTTCGGCAGCGCGGTGGTCGGCGCTGGTCCCGGAGCCAGCAGCCCTGCGGATCGCGTTCTCCCTGGAGGCGACGATCAACGACGTCGTGTTCCTCACCGGGCCGGTCCTCGTCACCCTCGTCAGCACACGCATCGCTCCCGGGGCGGGCTCGGCTGCCGCCGCGATGCTCATCGCGACCGGCTGCGGGATGCTCGCCCTCCAACGGCGGACCGCGCCGCCCCCGGTAGGGTCGGACACGACAACGGTGCGCAGCGGTCAGGGATCGCTGCGCAGCCCAGCCTTCTTCGCGGTACTCGGAGTCAACCTCGGACTGGGATGCGTCTTCGGCTCCGTGGGACTCCTGGTGACGGCCGCGACGACTGCGGAGGGACTGCAACCCTTCACCGGTCTGGTCCTGTCCGTGTCGAGCGCCGCCAGCATCGTCGCCGGCCTCGTGTACGGGTCACTGCGGTCCGCCCCGCGGCCGCAGCTCGTGCAACTCCTGGCGACGGCGACGGTCACAGCAGGAGTCCTGATCGCGGTGTGGTCGCCGACGGTGCTCGGGATGACGATCATGCAGTTCGTCGGCGGCTGCGCGATCGCTCCCCTGCTCGCCTCGTCCTCCCAGATCACCCAGGCCATCGTCGACGCCTCGGCCCGGACCCAGGGGTTCACCTGGATCAACTCGGCCTCCGCCGCTGGCATCGCCGTGGGTGCCGGACTCATCGGTGGAGCGATCGAACTCCATGGGGTCCGCTCAGCCGCAGTGCTCCTCACGATCCTCACGCTCGTGGCACTCGCCTCCGCCGCGCATGCGGCACGTGCGAGCCGCACCCACGCACCGACCCCGTCCCGGTAGCCGATCGTTCAGACGGCCCTCGTCGTGCTGTCAGCCGCCGTGCCCGCCGGCATCGGGAGGAGAGACCTGGCTGCCCTGGATCGTCGGTGCCGCCCCGTCCGGGAGCCCTCGGCCGTGCTTGCTCGTGAACCAGCCGAAGTACTGTCCGACCCAGAAGACGACGAGCACGACGACGCTGATGATGACGACCCAGAGCTCGGAAGACATGTCCGCAGGCTAACTGACGGTTGCTCGCATCGCAGCGGGCAAGGCGCTGACGCGCCTGACGGCCCGGCCGTGCCCCGGACTGGAGGCGCGGCACCCGCCCGCCACGCGCCTCCAGTCCGTCATGCTGTCCGGATGGAGGACGAGACGCAGGTCGCGAAGGCGGACGCACTGTGGTTCCGGGGCGACCGCGCCGCTGCGCTGGCTCTCCTCCGCGCCCGCGCACGGTCGCGACCGGATGATCACCGCGTCCGCCTCGCCCTCGCCGAGCGGTACCGCTCCATCGATGCGCCAGACCAGGCGGGGCGCTGGGGCATCACGGTCGAGGGATGGACAACCGAGAGGGAACGGGACCGCGCGGCGCGACTCATCGCCGCTTCTGGCGCGCAGGGATCCGATCTCGCGTCGTTCCTCGCGTTGCCTTCAGGGCCTCTCCCCCGCGCCGTGGAGGAACTCCTGCCCGCGGTCGACGAGTACCGCGAGCGGTTCCGGCAGACCGCGCGTGATCGCTCCACGGCGCCCGAGCCCTCTCCGCTCGAGGACGCCTCGGACGCCGCCCTGGCCATCGGGGCGCTCGTCTTCATCCTCACGGTGCTCGCCACGTGGGCGGCCTCGGCCCTCGCCGGCGATGCCACCGTCTTCGCCCGGTGGGGCTCCGTCACCGCGGTCTGCGTGATGACGCTGTCACCCGCGTTCCGCTGCGTCCGATGGGTCCGTGCCCGCCGGTGGGGCCGAGCGGTCGGGTACGCGGCCGTCACCGTGGTGCTCGCCACAGTGATCGTCGGGCTGATCGCGAACGGCGTCGCCCACGACGGTGCGATCGTGTTCCGCTGGGAGCGCTGAACGCCCGATGCGCCGAGCGTCAGTCGGGCACGGGTGCGCTGTGCTCGGCCTGCATCGTCGCCTGGTGACGGCGCTCAGATCCCGTCGACGATCGCCGCCAGGAGGCGGCTCGGCGGGCGCGCAATCCATCGCCAGCTCCAGAGCATCCTTCGCGGCCACCATCCTGGGGCTTCGCGATCGGCTCGGCGCCGCATGACGCTCGAGCGTTCCGAGCGCGACCACGGCTTGCCGACGTGTCTTGGAGCACGCTTCCTTCGCGGTGCGGCGCGGGAACTCACGATCCGATGCTAGAGGGCAGCTCCGCCAGGGCGGTCCCTCCACAGCCCGACACCGCACCGGCATCACGCGCCAGGTGGGCCCTGCCGGGATCGAACCGACGACATCCACGGTGTAAACGTGGCGCTCTACCAGCTGAGCTAAAGGCCCTTCGGGGCAATGCTACTGCGCGGCGACGTCGTCACGGGTGGTACGCCACCCAGCACCACCGGCCACCGAAGTCGGTGCGCAGCGCGCCGAGGAGTTCGGGGATCAGGTCCCTGCAGCCGCCTGATGTGACGATGCCGACCGAGCTGACGACGATGCTGCCGGAGGTGTCCTGGTCGCCCGTCAGCGCGGTGCCCGCGCAGTTCCCGCACGTCAGGGTCGGCTCGGGCCCCTCCAGCCAGTCGTTGAACGCCGCCCAGAACGGTTCGTCCTCGAAGGGCGTTCCGCAGGACCGACAGTCGGACGGCCCGGTGGTGTCCCCGAGGAACCAGATGCGGTGGTCCTCGTCGTGTGGGACGTGGACGGAGATGAAGTCCCACAGCGGGTCGTGGCCAGGGCGACCCGAGTCGTGCGGCTTCGCGGTGAAGCCGGGTCCGATGAGGTCGGCCGGCAACGGGGAGCGCGGCGTGCTGGTGTTGTGCGGAGTGGGGTCGACCGCGTCGGGGTGCGGGACAGCGAGACGTCGTCGTCGGAGGAACGACCGCACCTGCGCGGCGACCGCGTTCGCGTCGTCAGGGGCGACGTCGAGCGCGAGCACCTGGTGCCGGTCGTCGCTCACGGATCGCTCGTCCGGTCCACGCGTCCACCGTGGTGCCGGACCCCCTGCCCGACGTGACGAAGCCGACCCGTGCCACGCTGGGGCCATGACGGACATGGTGACGACGGCGCGCGGGGTCGCGACCGAGGCGCACGCGGGACAGGTGGACAAGGTCGGCCGGCCGTACATCGAGCACCCGGCGGCGGTCGCGGCGCGGCTGACCACCGTGGACGAGCAGGTCGTCGGCTGGCTGCACGACGTCGTCGAGGACACGGACACCACCCTCGCGGCACTCCGGGCGACGGGCTTCACCGTCGAGCAGGTGATGGCGGTCGACGCGATGACGAAGCGCCCCGGTGAGCCCCTCGCCGACTCGATCGCACGGGTGATGGCCGACCCGATCGCGCCGCGGGTGAAGCGCGCCGACGTCAGCCACAACGCCGACCCGGCGCGGCTCGCACTGGTGCAGGACACGGCGACACTGGCCCGTCTGCAGGCGAAGTACGAGCGGACGGCGGCGCTGCTCGGCACGACGCTCGACGCCGTCCTCGCCGAGTTCGGCGTCCGCCCGTGACCCAGATCCGCACCGGCTGCGACCTGGCCTCGGCCGACGACGTGCGTGCCGGCATCAGCGCCCACGGCGAGCGCTACCTGTCCCGGCTCTTCACCCCGCGTGAGCGTGCCGACACCGGCGACGACCCGGAGCGCCTGGCCGCCCGCTTCGCCGGGAAGGAGGCGGTGGTCAAGCTCCTGCGTCCCTCCCGGTCCGACCCGGTGCCGCTCCACGACGTCGCCATCGTCCTCGACGAGCACGGTGCGCCCGTCGTCGAACTCACGGGCACGGCGGCCGAGCTCGCCGCCGCCGCGGGGATCGAGGACATCGCGGTGTCGCTGTCCCACGAACGGGGGCTGGCGCTGGCGAGTGCCGTTGCGCTTTCCCAACACTGAGCGCGGGCATCACCGGCGAGCCTGTCACCCTGCTCAGGGACGTACCCCGACGGTGCGGGTTCCCGCACCCGGGTGGCGGTTTCCCGGGGCGACTCCGTTCGTATCGTTGCTCGCATGCAACAGGACCAGAACCCCGGATCGACCTTGACCGTGCTCGCTGACCCGACCGCAGAACCGGCGGTCCGACAGGCGCTGGCGGACCACGGCCGCCTGAGTGTCGACGCCTGGGAGGTCGCTGCGGACGCCGACCTCTACGCGCTGGGACTCTCCTCTCACGCGACGGTCAACGTGATGCTCGCGGTCGAGAACGAGCTGGACACCGAGTTCCCGGACGCCGTCCTGAACCGGGCGACCTTCGGCTCGGTGTCCTCGATCGTGGCCGCGGCCACCCTGGCGACGTCGTGACCCTGACGCAGCCGGACGCCGCGGCACACGAGCACCGGCCCGACGCAGACACGAACGACCGCGTCGAACGGACCGTCGACCGGTTCGCGGAGCGCACCGCAGCGGTCGCCGCCGTCGCCGCGCAGCACGCGGAGGAGGTCGACCGCGACGCCCGTCCCCCGCGCGAGGCGATCGCCGCGATGCGCGAGTACGGCCTGCTCGCAGCAGCCGTCCCGACCGAGCTCGGCGGCGAGGGTGCCTCCGTGTCCGAGCTGTCGACGATCGCGACCGAGCTCGGGCGCGCCTGCGCCGCCACGGGCATGGTGTTCGCGATGCACCAGGGTCAGGTCATGGCCCTCTGGCGACACGGTGGTGACGGCGCCGGTGTGCTCGCCGTGGTCAGCGCGGTCCGCGACGGGGCCCTCGTGGCGTCGTCGACGACCGAGAAGGGCGTCGGTGGCGATGCCCGCCGCTCGACCTGCGCGATCGAGACGGTCGAACCGGGCGACGCACGGCTGACCGGGACGCACCGCGACGACCTGACGACGCGGATCCGCCTGCGCAAGGACGCGCCGGTGATCTCCTACGCGACCGAGGCCGACGTGCTGTTCGTCACCGCTCGCCGCGACCCCGAGGCCGCGGCGTCCGACCAGCGCCTGGTGGCCAGCTGGACGAAGGACACCGTGCTGACGCAGACGTCCACGTGGGACACGATGGGCCTCCGTGGCACGTGCAGCAACGGGTGGGTCCTGGACACCGAGACCACCTCGGACGCCGTCTTCCGCGACGACTACGCGAAGATCTCCGCGCAGACCGTCCTGCCCGTCTCGCACGTCCTCTGGGCGTCGGTCTGGCTCGGCATCGCGGCGTCCGCGGCCGAGCGTGCCCGGGCAGCGGTGCGCAAGCAGGCGCGGGCGAACGTCGGCACCACCCCGCCCGGGGCACTCCGGCTCGCCGAGCTCCTCGTGGACCTGCAGGCCCTGGCGGACACCGTCCGCCACGCGGCCGAGCGGTTCGACCGCATCGCGGACGACCCGGAGGCCCTGGAGTCCAGTGCCTACGCGCTCTCCGCCAACGCCCTGAAGATCGGCGCCTCCGAGCGGGTCACCGACCTCGTCACGAAGGCCCTGCGCATCGTCGGCATCGCGGGGTACGCCGCGTCCGGGCCGATGAGCATCTCCCGACACCTGCGCGACGCCCACGGTGCGGCCGTCATGGTGAGCAACGACCGCCTCCTGCAGAACGACGCGGGGCTGTCCCTGATGACCGGAGCGATCCTGTGACCCTCACCGACACCACCACCGCCACGACGAGTCCGCTGGACGCCGCGCGTGCCGCACTCCGTGCCCGCCTGCTGACGGACGGCGTGCTCATCGACCTCGGCTCCCCCGGCCTCTACGGCCGCACCGGCGTCTTCGAGCGCGTGTACGCCGCCGTCGACGCCGCCGGCGTCCGGTCGATGGCGGACCTCGACACCGAGGTCGTCCGGTTCCCCCCGGTGGAGCCACTCGCCGCGTTCGAGCGCACCGACTACATCGCGTCGTTCCCGGACCTGGCGGCGTCGATCTCCGGCTTCGTCGGCGACGACCGCAAGCACCGTGAGCTGCTGGCGGCCCGCGAGCGCGGCGAGCGCTGGGAGGGCTTCCTCGACCCGGCCGACCTGATGCTGACGCCGGCTGTCTGCCATCCGCTGTACGGCCTCCTGACCGGCACCCTGCCGGACGGAGGGCGCATGTTCGACATCCTCGGCGACTCGTTCCGCCGCGAACCCTCGCTCGACCCGATGCGACTGCAGGCCTTCCACATGCACGAGTTCGTGCACGTCGGGACCGCGGCGTCGGCGCAAGCGCACCGCGACGGACGCATCTCCGTGATGCGCGAGCTCCTGACCTCGTTCGGACTCGAGATCGACGTGGTGCCGGCAAACGACCCGTTCTTCGGTCGCGTGGGCAAGATCCTCGCCCGGAACCAGGTCGAGCAGTCGCTCAAGTTCGAGTTCGTCACGCCGGTCTACGGCGACGCCGGCGACCCGACCGCCATCGGTTCGGCGAACCTGCACGAGGACCACTTCGGCGCCTCGTTCGCCATCCGCTCCGCCGACGGCGAGGTCGCCCACAGCGCCTGTGTCGCCTACGGGTTGGAACGCGTCACGATCGCCCTGTTCGCCGCGCACGGCACCGAACCGGCCTCGTGGCCGGCCGAGGTCCGTCGCGCGCTGGCACTGTGACCACGACACACGGGTGGTCGGGGACGCCGGCGATCCGTGTCGCGGTGCAGACGCCGCCGTCGGCGCGTGCCGGCGTGGTGATCTGCCCGCCGCTCGGCCAGGAGCACGTGATCGCCTACCGCACGCTCCGCCTGCTGGCAGACCGCCTGGAGGCTCGTGGCGTGGCCTCGGTGCGCCACGACCCGTCCGGACGTGGTGACTCCCAGGCCGACGACGACCCCGACGCGTTCGTCCGGTCCGCCCGGCAGGCCGCGGCCGTGCTCCGCACGACCGGCATCGAGCGCGTCGTCTTCGTCGGACTGGCGTCGGGGGCGCTCGTCGCATCGGCCGCGGCCTCGGACGACGACGGCCTCGTGCTCTGGGACGCACCGGAGTCGGGCCGCGCATGGCTCCGACGACAGCGTGCGCTCGCGACGATGACGATCGGCGCGGACCGCGTGGTCGACGGCCTCGAGACCCTGGTCGGGATCGACCTCGACGCCGACCAGGTCGCCGCCGTCGCAGCGCTCCGCCACCACCCCCGTGGTGCGGACACCCTGGTGCTCGTCCGGCCCGGAGCCCGCGCCCCGAAAGCGCTCGGCAGCCTCGACGTGGTCGAGGTCCCTGGCAGTGCCGAGCTCCTCGACGGCACGAGCATCCACGCCCGCATCCCCGAGGTGGCGGTCGACGCCGTCGTCGCGTGGGTCGACGAGCACGTCCCGACGCAGGCGGTGTCGACCCGTGCGCCCGTCGTCGACGCCGTGCTCGACCTGGGCGACGGCATGTCCGAACGCATCCGGTCGCTCGGGCCCCACGCCCTGTTCGCGATCGAGACGTCGCCTGCGCGGTTCGATCGGGACACCCCCGTCGTGCTGCTGCACAACGGCGCCGCCGAGCACCGTGTCGGTGCAGCCGACTACCAGGTGCAACTGGCGCGCTCCCTCGCCCGTGACGGCGCCCGCGTCGTGCGCCTGGACCGCCGCGGCACCGGTGAGAGCACCGCGGTGGCAGCGGACGAACGCGACCACCTCTTCGGGCAGGAGTGGGTCGACGACCAAGCTGCGGTCCTGGCGGCGCTCGGCGCCGACCACGATCGTCTCGCCCTCGTCGGGATGTGTGCCGGCGCCTGGGTCGCAGGACGGTCCGCTGCGGAGCGCCCCCGTCTGGTGGTCGAGATCAGCCCCAACGACTACCGGCGGAGGCCGGCGTCGCCGGGCAGCTACAGCGACGCGGTCCGCGCAGTCGACTCGCCCTCGCCGGCACGGCAGTGGGTGCGCGACCGGTACAACGTCGTCGTGCCGAAGGCGATCCGGGACCGCATCGCACGTCGCGACCGGTCCGGAGGCGTCGTGGAGCACGTCCGTCCGCTCGTGACGGCCGGCACCGACGTCGTGCTGATCGCCGCCGATGTCGACGCCGCGCTGTTCCAGACCCTCGGCGGCGGTACGGCGCTGCAGCGGTACCGCCCGGGCGGCGTCCACGGGTCGGTGACCCTGGTGCACGTGCCCGACGGCGACCACTCGCTGTTCTCCCCGCACATGCGGCGGCGGGTCGTGTCCGAAGTCCGCGCACGGGTCGCTGCGACGTTCCCGGCGCGCGTCTGACCGTGTAGGCAGAGGGGGTGCGACGAGCGACGACGGCGGTGACGGCAGCGGCGCTCGTGGTGCTCCTGACCGGGTGCTCCTCCCCGCAGCACGGACCGCCGTGGCCCCGTCCGACGGACCTCGCCGCCCGCGCCGAGGCCGCCGGTCTGCACGACGTGTGGGGGCAGCGTCTCGCCGAGCACATCCACACCCACCTGACGATCACCGACGGCGGGGAGCCGGTCGTCGTGCCCGGGAACATCGGGCACTCGGACGCGCAGCGGTTCGCCGCCGAGATCCACACCCACGACACGTCGGGCATCATCCACGTCGAGTCCCCCGAGCGTCGCGAGTTCACGCTCGGCCAGTTCTTCGACGAGTGGGGCGTCTCGCTCGGCCCTGGTCACGTCGGCGGACTGCATGGCGACCTGACGGTGTGGGTCGACGGGTCTCGGTTCTACGGCAACCCGCGTTCGATCGCGCTGCGCGACCTCGAGCAGGTCGACCTCGTCGTCACGACCTTCGGCGAGGCTCCGCACCGCCCGGCCGCGTTCGACTGGCCCCCGCAGTACCACTGACCCGCGACCCGGCGCCGTCGTCAGGCGAGCAGCCGGAGCACCATGCCCGCCTCGATCGTGACCGCGACCTGCAGCAGCGGCGTCCCGAGGAGCACCCAGCCGAAGACCGGGCGGAGTCCCTGGAGCGCGAGACGGAACACGCCGCACACGACGCAGAGGACGTCGCACACGGGCACCCCGAGCAGGGCGGGCACCTCGACGGCCGGGACCGTCGCGCAGTACACCTCGCACGACGCGGGCGTCGTGAGCAGGTTGTGCAGGTCGATCGAGAAGGCGACGTGGGCGAGCACCAGGACCAGGACGCCGGCGACGGTGACGGCCTTCGGCAGGACCGGTCGTCGCGCGGGCCCCGGCACCGTCCACGCGATCGGCGGGAGCTCACCACGTGACACGGTCAGAGCGTACGGCCCGGTGCCAGGGCCGTGACGACGGCGTCGGGGTGCTCGACGTGGGCGAAGTGGCCGCAGTCGTCGAGCAGCACCGTGCGGACGTCCGGCAGCACCGCCGCCAGGTGGTCCAGGTCACTGACCCGGGCGAAGACGTCGTCTCGACCGGCGACGGCGGTCACCGGTACCGGGATCGTGCGCCAGCGATCGGTGTCGTAGGCAGCGCCGGACGCGGCAGCGCCCAGGAACCCGGCGGGCCGGAGCTCCTCGACGAAGGCGTCGAGGACACTGCGGTCGAGTGCGCCGACGTGGGTGAACACCGGTGCGGCCATGAGCCGCAGGAGCCCGACGCCGGCGAGTGCGCGGAGCATCGGGACCGCGGCGCTCCGCGTGACGGCGAGTCCGGCACGCAGCAGGGCGAACGCCGGCAGGGTCGCGATGCCGCGGACCGGGTGGCGCGCGGCCGCCACGGCGGCGAAGGTCGTCCCGGACACCAGACCGATCGACCGGACGCGGTCCGGGGCGGTGACGCCGAGGTGCAGCGCCACGAAGGCACCCATGGAGTGCCCGACCACGTCCACGGCGGTGTGCCCGAGCGCGTCGAGCACCTCGGTCAGCACGCGGACCGCGTCGTCCACACCGAGCGGAGTCGACGGCGTGGGCGACGATCCCCACCCGGGCAGGTCGACGAGCACGAGACCGCGGTCACCGAAGCCGTGCGCCGCGCGCAGGACCGGCGTCCACGTGGTCCAGGACCCGGCGACGCCGTGCAGGAGCAGCAGGGGACGCACGCCGGCTCGCGCGTGCACCACGACCGGTCCGACCGAGGTCGGCACGACCGACCGCGCCAGCTGCCACGGGGCGGGGTCGCTCGTCACCGGGAACGGCGCGTACGCGGTGGACGTGACCACGTCGGGTCGGTGCGTCTCGTCGATGCCGTGCACCGTGCCTCCTGTCCGGTGCGGGTGCACCTGACCAGGGTTCGGAACGGAGGGTCCCGGCGGTTGCTAGCCGACCGCGACGGGCGCCGTGCAGGCGGCCAGCCGGTCGAGCGCCGCGCGGTACTCGGTCACGTCGCGGGCGACGCCGGGCTCCGAGATGATCGACGCGCGGATGCGGCCCTGCACGTCGATGACGAACGTGGCGCGGTTCGCGAAGCCCTTGTGCTCGAGGAAGACGCCGTACTCCTTGGCGACGGCACCGTGCGGCCAGAAGTCGGCGAGCAGCTCGAAGTCGTAGCCGTTCTGGTCGGCGAACGAGCGCAGCGTGGCCTTCGAGTCGACCGAGATGCCGATGAGCTCGATGCGGTTGTCCTGGAACATCGCGATGTTGTCGCGCAGGTCGCAGAGCTCCGTCGTGCAGGTCGACGAGAACGCCAGCGGGAAGAAGACGAGGGCGACCGGGCGGGTGCCGCGGAAGTCGCTGAGGCGGACGTGCTCACCGAACTGGTTCGGGAGTTCGAAGTCCGGCGCGAGCGAGCCGATCTCCAGTGCCATCGTGCGTACTGCTTCCTCGGGCTGCGGGTGTGCCCGGTCGGTCCGTGCCTCGGCGGGTCTGCGCGGGCACGATCGGCAATCGTACGCCGACGGCTCGCGAATGCAAGCAGCGCGCAGGATGCGTGCGGTCAGGCTCTCTGTCTGCCGTGGGGCCTAGAGTGGTCGAGGCTCCCACCGCAGGTCGCGACCCGATCGACCGGTGGACCACACATGTCCACCACCACGAGAACGAACGAGGTCAAGGGTGACGGTGAACGACCAGGACCCGCGCAGCACTGCAGCAGGGACCGACCAGGACCCCGAGGAGACCGCAGAGTGGCGTGAGTCGCTCGATGGGCTCGTCGCGACGCACGGCCACCAGCGGGCCCGCGAGATCATGCAGAGCCTGCTGAAGCGCTCGAACGAGCTGCACCTCGGCGTGCCGATGGTCCCGACGACGGACTACGTCAACACGATCGCGCCCGAGGACGAGCCGGAGTTCCCCGGCAACGAGGAACTCGAGCGCCGCTACCGCCGGTGGATCCGCTGGAACGCCGCCATCACGGTGCACCGCGCGCAGCGTCCGGGCATCGCGGTCGGTGGCCACATCTCGACGTACGCGTCGAGCGCCGCGATGTACGAGGTCGGCTACAACCACTTCTTCCGTGCGCAGGACCACCCCTCCGGCGGCGACCAGGTCTTCTTCCAGGGCCACGCCTCCCCCGGCATGTACGCCCGCGCGTACATGGAAGGCCGACTCGGCGAGGACCAGCTCGACGGCTTCCGTCAAGAGCAGTCTCACGCCGGTGGCGGCCTGTCGTCGTACCCGCACCCGCGACTCATGCCGCACTTCTGGCAGTTCCCGACCGTGTCGATGGGCATCGGCCCGATCAACGCGATCTACCAGGCCCAGCAGGCCAAGTACCTGTCGAACCGTGGGATCAAGGACGCGATGGACCAGCAGGTCTGGGCGTTCCTGGGCGACGGCGAGATGGACGAGGTCGAGTCCCGCGGACAGCTGCAGGTCGCCGCGAACGACGGCCTCGACAACCTCAACTTCGTCATCAACTGCAACCTGCAGCGCCTCGACGGACCGGTCCGCGGCAACGGCAAGATCATCCAGGAGCTCGAGGCGTTCTTCCGCGGCGCCGGCTGGAACGTCATCAAGGTCGTGTGGGGCCGCGAGTGGGACGACCTGCTCGCGCGCGACACCGAGGGCGCCCTGCTCAACCTGATGAACCAGACGCCGGACGGCGACTACCAGACGTACAAGGCCGAGAACGGCGCGTACGTCCGCGAGAACTTCTTCGGGCGCGACCCGAAGGCGCTCGAACTGGTCAAGGACTACTCCGACGACCAGATCTGGAACCTCAAGCGCGGTGGCCACGACTACCGCAAGGTCTACGCGGCGTTCAAGGCGGCGACCGAGCACAAGGGCCAGCCGACCGTCATCCTCGCGAAGACGGTCAAGGGCTACGGCCTGGGTCCGAGCTTCGAGGGCCGCAACGCGACCCACCAGATGAAGAAGCTCACGCTCGACAACCTCAAGCAGTTCCGCGACGAGATGCGCATCCCGATCTCCGACGCGCAGCTCGAGGAGAACCCCTACACGCCGCCGTACTACCACCCGGGCAACGACGACGAGGCGATCCAGTACATGCACGAGCGCCGTCGGGCCCTCGGCGGGTACGTCCCGGAACGCCGCACGAAGTACACCTCGATCACGCTGCCGGACGACAGCAAGTACCAGGTCGTCAAGAAGGGCTCCGGCAAGCAGGAGATCGCCACCACCATGGCGTTCGCCCGGCTGCTCAAGGACCTGCTGCGCTCCCCCGACTTCGGCAACCGCGTGGTGCCGATCATCCCGGACGAAGCGCGCACGTTCGGCATGGACGCGTACTTCCCGACCGCGAAGATCTACAACCCGAACGGCCAGCACTACACGTCGGTCGACCGTGAGCTCCTCCTGGCCTACAAGGAGAGCCCGCAGGGTCAGATCATCCACGTCGGCATCAACGAAGCCGGGGCCATGGCGGCCTTCACCGCCGTCGGCACCTCGTACTCGACGCAGGGCGAGCCGCTCATCCCGGTCTACGTCTTCTACTCGATGTTCGGCTTCCAGCGCACCGGCGACGCGATCTGGGCCGCCGGTGACCAGATGACCCGCGGGTTCATGATCGGCGCCACCGCCGGTCGGACCACCCTGACGGGTGAGGGCCTGCAGCACGCGGACGGCCACTCGCTGCTCCTGGCGGCGTCGAACCCGGCAGTCGTGTCCTACGACCCCGCGTACGGCTACGAGATCGGGCACATCGTGCAGGCCGGGCTCGACCGGATGTACGGCACGAACGAGGACGGCTCGCCGAAGCACGCCGAGCCGAACGTCATGTACTACCTGACGGTCTACAACGAGCCGATCGTCCAGCCGGCCGAGCCCGAGGGCATCGACGTCGACGGCATCGTCAAGGGCATGTACCTGCTCAAGGCGAGCGAACACGACGGCCCGAAGGCCCAGCTGCTGGCATCCGGTGTCGCCGTGCCGTGGATCCTCGAGGCGCAGCAGCTGCTCGCCGAGGACTGGGGCGTGTCCGCCGACGTCTGGAGCGTCACGAGCTGGGGTGAGCTGTACCGCGACGGTCTCGCCGCGGACCAGCACGCGTTCCTCAACCCGAACGAGCAGCCCCGCACGCCGTACGTCACCGAGCGGCTGCTCGGCACCGAGGGTCCGGTCGTCGCGGTCAGCGACTTCATGCACCAGGTGCAGGAGCAGATCCGTCCGTTCGTGCCGACCGACTACGCCACGCTCGGCGCCGACGGCTTCGGCTTCTCGGACACCCGTCCGGCAGCTCGCCGCTACTTCCACATCGACGGCCCCTCGGTCGTCGTGCGGACGCTGCAGCAGCTGGCGCGCCAGGACAAGATCGACGGCGCCCTCGTCCAGCAGGCGATCGACAAGTACCGCCTGCACGACGTGACCGCCGGCACCACGGGCAGCGCCGGCGGCGAGAGCTGACCCGCACGGTGACGACACCCCGCACCGATCCTGCCGTGAGCCAGCAGAGCGATCGCGAACGCGCGCTCTCCTGGCTCCGGCAGGTGTCGGGCGAACTCTCGACCGCCACGATCAAGCGGCTCGAGGACACGCTCCCCTGGTACAGCGAGATGCCCCCGGGTCGACGCTCCGCCGTCGGCATGGTGGCGCAGGCCGGCATCACGTCGTTCATCTCATGGCTCGAGGGCAGCGCGTCGACCCCGTGGATCGCCGCCGCCGACGTGTTCGGCTCGGCACCGCGCGAACTCCTGCGCTCGGTGAGCCTGCAACAGACCCTGCAGCTCATCCGGGTCGTCGTCACCGTCGTCGAGGAACGTGCCGCGGACGACGAGATGCTGCAGGAGGCGATCCTCAAGTACTCGCGCGACATCGCGTTCGCCGCGGCCGACGTCTACGCCCGCGCCGCCGAGGCACGTGGGCTGTGGGACGCGCGGCTCGAGGCCCTGGTCGTCGACTCGATCCTGTCGGGCGAGTACGACGACGAGCTGCCGTCCCGCATCGCGGCGCTCGGCTGGCACGGGCACGGCGAGGTCGCGGTCCTGGTCGGCACCGCGCCGAAACAGCTCGAGGTGGACCAGGTCCGCCGGACCGCCCGCCACATGGACGCCGACGTGCTCATCGGCGTGCAGGGCTCCCGGCTCGTCGTGGTCATCGGCCGCGCCACCGGGCGTGACGACGTCCCCGACGGCGAAGAGCCCGTGTCGTTCATGGCGATCGCGCAGTCCCTGGAACCGCTCTTCGGCGAAGGCCACCTGGTCCTCGGCAACGAGGTCCCCGGTGTCGTCGACGCCTCGACCTCGGCCAAGGCCGCCCTGGCCGGGTTCGCCGTGGCACGGGCTTGGCGTGGTGCACCCCGACCCGCCCTGGCGGACGACCTGTTGCCCGAACGCGCACTGGCCGGCGACCCGCTCGCCCGCTCGGCCCTGGTCCAGCGCATCTACGTGCCGCTCAAGGACCAGTCCACCGAACTGCTGCAGACGCTGTGGTGCTACCTGGACACCGGGCGCTCCCTCGAGGCCACGGCACGCGAACTGTTCGTGCACCCGAACACCGTCCGCTACCGCCTGCGCCGCGTGGCCGACATCATCGGCTGGGACGCCACCCACGCCCGCGATGCCCTGATCGTGCAGTCGGCGCTGATCCTCGGCGCGATGTCCGAGTCGGCATCCGGCCGCCGACGCCCGGTTCGCCGGTAGCCACCCTGCCCGCCGGTAGGGGTCCCACAATGTCGCGTCCCGATCTGTGTCGGGAGTCCACACGGGTGCGGCTCGACATGCCAGACAGGATTGTCCGGTGATCGTCGTCGTCGCGCCCGGACAGGGCTCCCAGACCCCCGGCTTCCTCGCCCCCTGGCTCGAGGACGCAGCCGTCCGTGACCGCGTCGGGCAGTGGTCCGACGCGATCGGCGTCGATCTCGCCCACCACGGCACCGAGTCCGACGCGGACACCATCAAGGACACCGCGCTGGCGCAGCCGCTCATCGTCGCGGCGGGCATCATCACCGCCGACGCGCTGCTGGCCGACGGCCGTCGCGACCTGGTCGGCGGCGTCGCCGGGCACTCGGTCGGCGAGTTCACCGCCGCCGCCGTCGCGGGCATCCTGCAGCCCACCGACGCGATCGCGCTCGTCGCCGAGCGCGGCCGAGCGATGGCCGATGCCGCAGCGCTCGAACCGACGTCCATGGCCGCCGTGCTCGGCGGTGACCCGGACGAGGTCGCCCGGGCGCTCGAGACCCACGGCCTCGTCGCCGCGAACCACAACGGCGGCGGCCAGACCGTCGTCGCCGGTACCGCCGACGCGATCGCTGCCCTCGCCGCCGACGCGCCGGCAAAGGCCCGCGTCGTGCCGCTCGCCGTCGCCGGCGCCTTCCACACCCGGTACATGGCCCCGGCCGTCGACCGTGTCGCCCCGGTGGCGGCGGCGTCCGCGGTCAGTGACCCCACGCTCCCGATCTGGACGAACGCCGACGGCTCGCGCGTCGACGACGGCCGGCACTTCGTCGACCTGATGGTCCGGCAGATCGCCAGCCCCGTGCACTGGGACGCCGTGATGGCGTCGTTCCAGCAGACCGGCGTCACCGGGATCATCGAACTCGCACCCGCCGGTGCGCTCGTCGGACTCGCCAAGCGCGGCATGCGCGGCATCCCGAGCGTCGCGATCAAGTCCCCCGAGGACCTGCCGGCCGCGATCGAACTGCTGCAGAGCGCCCAGGGCGCGGAGAAGACCGAGGTGACCGCGTGACGGACGCAAGCACGACCGACGGAGCGGCCACGAGCCTCCAGGCCGGACAGGAGGCCCCAGGCACGACGAGCGCGCCGGCTGCGGCCGGCCGTCCGGTCCTGTCCCAGCGCCGCGGCCACGAGTTCAGCCGCATCCTCGCCTTCGGTGCCGCTCGCGGTGACAAGACCGTGCCGAACGAGGACCTGATCGGCCCGATCGACTCGTCCGACGAGTGGATCCGGCAGCGCACCGGCATCATCACCCGGATGCGTGCTGGCGCCGACGTCGAGGCCGTCGACCTGGCCGAGACCGCCGCGCGCGAGGCCATCGCCAAGGCGGGCATCGCGCCCGAGCAGATCGGCGTCGTGCTCGTCAGCACCGTCACCCACACCGTCGCCACCCCGTCGATGGCAGCGCTGCTGGCCGAGCGGATCGGCGCGACCCCCGCTGCCGCGTACGACATCAGCGCCGCGTGCGCCGGGTACGCGTACGGCATCGCCCAGGCCGACTCGTTCGTGAAGTCCGGCATCGCCGACCACGTGCTCGTCGTCGGGGCCGAGAAGCTCAGCGACGTCGTCGACCCGACCGACCGCTCGATCTCGTTCCTGCTCGGCGACGGAGCCGGCGCCGCGATCGTCGGCCCGAGCGACTTCCCCGGGATCGCGCCGACCATCTGGGGCTCCGACGGCTCGAAGTGGGACGCGATCGGCATGACGGCGACCTACAACGAGTGGGCCGCCGGCGCTCCCCGACCGACCATGCGCCAGGCGGGTCAGACCGTCTTCCGCTGGGCGGTGTGGGAGATGGTCAAGGTCGCCCGCGAAGCACTCGACGCCGCCGGTGTCAGCCCTGACCAGCTCGCCGCGTTCGTGCCGCACCAGGCGAACATCCGCATCATCGACGAGTTCGCCAAGCAGCTCGGCATCCCCGAGTCCGTGATGATCGCCCGCGACATCACCACCACGGGCAACACCTCCGCCGCGAGCATCCCGCTCGCGTCGCACCGCCTGCTCGAGGAGCACCCGGACCTGTCGGGCGGGCTCGCCCTGCAGATCGGGTTCGGCGCCGGACTCGTGTTCGGCGCGCAGGTGGTCGTCCTGCCCTAGGACGTCCCGCACTTCCCCCACTGCCGCCCGGCGGCGGGCGCGGATCGACCCCGTGCCCTAGGCTGGTCCACGGTCAAACGACACCCCCCTCAAGGAGACACCATCATGGCCCTGTCCAACGAAGAAGTCCTCGCCGGCCTGGCCGAGCTGATCAACGACGAGACCGGCATCGCGACCGACACGGTCCAGGCCGACAAGTCGTTCACGGACGACCTCGACATCGACTCCATCTCGATGATGACCATCGTCGTCAACGCCGAAGAGAAGTTCGACGTCAAGATCCCGGACGAAGAGGTCAAGAACCTCAAGACCGTCGGTGACGCCGTCGACTTCATCGTCAAGGCCCAGGCCTGACCTGAACTTCCTGAGCGCCGCGGTCCGGCCCGGCCTGTCCGGTCCCGGGCTGCGGCGCTCGTCATGTCCACCTCAGCAGAAACCAGTCGTTCCATGACCAACAAGACCGTCGTCGTCACCGGGATCGGTGCGATCTCCCCCCTTGCCGCGACCGCCTCGGCGACCTGGGACGCCCTGCTCGCAGGCCAGTCCGGCATCTCCAGGATCGAAGACCCGCGGTTCGCCGAGCTCGAACTGCCCGTGGAGTTCGCCGGCCAGGCGCGCCACTGGATCACCGACCAGCTCACCCGCCCCGAGACCAAGCGTCTCGACCCGTCCTCGCAGCTGTCGCTCATCGCTGCGCGCGAAGCCTGGGCCGACGCTGGCATCGACAACGAGACCGTGGTCCCGGAGCGGCTCATCGTCGACTGGGCGACCGGCATCGGCGGCGTCAACACGCTGCTCGACGCCTGGGACACCCTGCGTGAGCGTGGTCCGCGTCGCGTGCTGCCGATGACCGTCCCGATGCTCATGGCGAACGGCCCGGCCGCTGCGATCGAGATGGAGTTCGGCGCCCGTGGTGGCGCCCGCACGTACCTGTCCGCCTGCGCGTCCTCGACCGAGTCACTGGCCGAGGCGTACCGCCACGTGGCCACCGGAGAAGCGGACATCGTCATCGCCGGTGGAGCCGAAGCAGCGCTGCACCCGATGCCGCTCGCGTCGTTCGCCGCGATGCAGGCCCTGTCGCGCCGCAACGACTCCCCCGAGACCGCCTCGCGTCCGTACGACGTCACGCGCGACGGCTTCGTGCTCGCGGACGGCGCCGCTGCGCTGATCCTCGAGACGAAGGAGCACGCCGAGGCCCGTGGCGCGAAGATCTACGCCGAGGTCGCCGGTGCCGGCATCACCTCGGACGCGTTCCACATCACCGCGCCCGACCCCGAGGGCAGCGCCGCCGCTCGAGCCGTCCTGATGGCGCTCGAGCACGCCGGCGCCTCGCGCGAGGACGTCGTCCACGTCAACGCGCACGCCACCTCGACGCCCGTCGGGGACATCGCCGAGTACCACGCGATGCGCCGGGTCTTCGGCGACCACCTCGACTCGGTCGTGGTCTCGGCCACCAAGGCGTCGACCGGGCACCTGCTCGGAGGTGCCGGTGCGCTCGAGGCGATGTTCACCGTCCTCGCCCTGCACGAGCGCGTGGCGCCGCCGACGATCAACCTCACCGAGCAGGACCCGGAGATCGTGATGGACGTCGCGACCGCGCCGCGCGAGCTGCCGGCGGGCGACCTGCTTGCAGTGAGCAACTCGTTCGGCTTCGGCGGGCACAACGCCGTCGTCGCGTTCCGCTCGGCCTGACACCGTTCAGCCAGGAGGCCCGTCCCGCGTCCGCGGGGCGGGCCTCCGTCCGTCCCGTGGTCCGTCGTCCCGTGGTCGCGTCCCCATCACGAAAGCGACAGTTCCCCGCCGGTGATCAGCGGGGAACTGTCGCTTTCGCAGAGGTGTCGGAGCCTGAGAGCGCCGAACTGTCGCTTTCGCGGGGTCAGCCGACGCGGTGGAGCCAGACGACGGGGTTGCCCTCGGCAGCGTGGCGGAACGGCTCGAGCTCGTCGTCCCAGGCCTGACCGAGCGCCAGACGGAGTTCCCGGTGGAGTTCGAGCGCGTTGCTGCCGGCGACCTCCATGGCGTAGCGGACCCGGTCCTCGGGCACGACCATGTTGCCGGTGACGTCCGTCTGCGCGTAGAACACACCGAGGTCCGGCGTGTGCATCCACCGGCCGCCGTCGGATGCTCCCGTGGGTTCCTCGGTGACCTCGTAGCGCAGGTGCTCCCACCCGCGGAGCGCCGAGGCGATCGCGGCACCGGTGCCGATCGCGCCGGTCCAGGTGAACTCAGTGCGGCGTGCGCCGTCCTGCGCGGGCTGATCGAGCCAGGAGAAGTTCACGGCACGACTCATCGCGCGACCTGCTGCCCATTCGACATGGGGGCAGAGCGCGCGGGGAGAGGAGTGCACGTAGAGCACTCCTGACGCAGTCCCGGTCATGGTTCCTCCGATCATCAGGTGCGACTTCCCCATCGACCTGTGCTGGAGTCCCACGAGACGCGGACCATCGGTATGCGATTGTGATGTCCTGACGGACAGGCCCATTATGCAGGCTGCTCGCTGGGAACGGCAAGGCCGCGACCGCGATCAGTGGAAGACGGCTCCGTCGACGTCGATCGGGTGTCGCTCCCCCGCCCGGATCGGCACGCTCATGCGGTTCGACACCGGTGGGATCGGGCACGCGAACTGGTACGAGAACGCGCACGGCGGCAGGACCAGGCGGTTCCAGTCGAGCTCGACGTCCGCTTCGGCACCCGGGTCGTCGATGAACAGGAAGCGTCCCATCGAGTACGAGCTGTCGGGGTCGGTCTCCGGCAGCACACTCGTGCCGTCCTGCACGATGAGCTGCAGGCGTGCGGCACCCTCGAACGGGGCCGACCGCACCGCGACGAGCTCGACGACCACCCCGTCGACGCTGGTCGTCACGGTGCCAGCGACCTCGAGCGGATCGCCCGCGGCGTCGAGGACGTGACCAGGGGCTTCCTGGCCGCCCACGGGCACGTAGTTGCCGGTGGTGACGGACGCGTCGGACGACGGGAACCGGTCGATGCGGGCGAAGCGCGCGATCGCATCGGATGCCGCATCCCAGACCCGCAGGGTGTGGCTGCCGGCCGACGCGGCGACCGTGCCCACCATGCCGTCCGGGAACGACAGGCTCGACGCCACCACGGCGTCGTCCCCCGCCACCAGGACCGTTCCGTCCACCGGGATGCCGTCGACCACGACGCCGTCGTCAGCGGTGGCGGTCACCGTCAACCCACCGACCGCTGGCGCCCACTGACCGGGAACCGGCCAGACCTGCTGCGGTTGGTCGACGCGCTGGGCCGTGACGAGCGCCAGGGGGCCGCGCGGGCTACGGGCCCACCGCTCACGGGCAGCCGCTGCGTCCGTCGGGTCGCTCACGCCTGTTCCTGGCGGGGGTAGATGACCTTCTGCACGATGATGATGACGGACGCGGCGACCGGGACGGCGACGAGCGCACCGAGCACACCGCCGATCGTCGCGCCGGCGATCGCGGCGATCACCACGAGCGCACCGGGGACTTGCACGGCTCGCGACATGATCCGTGGTGAGATCACGTACGACTCCACCTGCATGTAGACCAGGTAGTAGATCGCGGCGGCGAGGGCGGTGGCCGGCGAGGCGAACAGGCAGAGCAGCGAGATCACGATCGCGGCGCTGAGCGTCCCGACGAGCGGGATGAGCGAACCCATGAACGCGAAGGTCGCCAGGAGCACGGGCAGCGGGGCGCCGATGATGAGCAGGAAGACCAGGCTGAGCACGCCGTTGATGCCGGCCTGGCTGATCTGCCCGACGACGTAGCGGCCGACGGAGGACGTGACCTCTTCGCTGACGTCGATGTAGTTCTGGCGACGCGACGCCGGCACGAAGCGGTACATCATCCGCTTCAAGCCCCGCATCGACGCCAGGAAGTAGAGCATCAGGATCAGCACGATCAGGGCGCCGGTGAGCCCGGAGAGGATGCCGCTGCCCACCGCGAGGATGCCGCCGCCGAGGCTGAGCAGGTTGCCGGGGTCCTCGACGAAGGTCTGCACGGACTGCAGCGCGTGGTCCACGTCGAACGACCCGGCGAACTGCTGGGAGAGGTCCTGCACCCACTCCAGCTTCGACACGTTCTGCACGATGTCGGGGAAGTTCTGCACGAGGTTCGTCGCCTGCTGGATGAGGATCGGCACGACGGCGAACACCACGCCCGCGAAGCCCGCGAGCACGGTGACGACGACGGCCAGGATCGCGAGCCAGCGCGGGACGTAGCGCTCGAGGAACGTCACCAGCGGGTCGAGGCCGAGCGCGATGAACAGTGCCACGCCGATGTAGACGAGCACGGTCGAGAGCTGGCCGACGAGGGAGCCGGCGAGCAGCGCCAGGAGCACGCCGATGCCGCCCATGAAGCCGATGCGGAAGGCGTTCACGCGCACGCCGGCTGACCCCGGGGACGCCTCGAACGTCACGTTCGGGGTGGGGCCTTGGCTGTCGGCCACGTCTCGGCCGTGGCTCTTGTTCTTGCGTCGCAGGTGCACGTGGGGCGGGCCGGCCTTTCGGATCATCTCGGACCCGCGCTGGGTCACGACTACGTGGGGCGGGCGGGACTCGAACCCGCGGATCGTTCCGTTATGAGCAGACTGCCTTGACCAGCTTGGCTACCGCCCCTCGCCGGGAGCCCTCAGGCCACCGGTTCCCCACGATACAGCGCCTCGAACGTCGAGAGCGTGCGGTTGATGTCGTGTGCCTCGATCATCGTCAGGCTGCGGGCGCGCATGGCGGAGTAGTCCTCGTCGGACGCGGTCAGCACCTGCGTGAGCTTGTCCGCCAGGTCTCGCTCGCTGCCCGGGGTGAACAGGTACCCGTTGCCGTCGATCAGGTGCGGCAGCGCCATCGAGTCGGCGGCGACGACGGGGAGCCCGGACGCCATCGCCTCGAGCGACGAGATGCTCTGCAGTTCGGCGGTCGAGGGCATCGCGAACACGGTGCCGTTCGTCAGGGCCCGGAACTTGACCTCGTCCGACACGAAGCCCAGGAAGTGCACCCGGTCCTCGATGCCGAGCTCCTTCGCCAGGGCCGTCAGCTTCGGCACCATCTCGCCGTCACCGACGATGGTGATGGTGGCGTGGAGCTCCGACGGCAGCAGCGCGACGGCCCGGAACAGCACGTCCAGGTTCTTCTCCGGAGCCAGTCGCCCGACGAAGACGATGTCGTTCGTGGCGGGGCGCCCCTCGCGAGCGAGGTAGTGCGAGGCGTCGATGCCGCACGAGATCGCCAGCACCCGCTGCCCGGCGATGGCCTTGCGGAGGTAGTCGGCGGCCAGGTTCGTCGGCGTGGAGATGACGTCGGCCAGACGGTAGGTCTTGGCGGCGTCGTTCCAGGCGATCTTCAGCGCCAGCGGCAGCGTGAAGCGCCCGAACGGCGTGTACTCCAGCAGGTTCTCGGGCATGAAGTGGTTCGTGGCGATGATCCGGATGCCACGGTCGTGCGCTTCGCGGGCGACGCCACGGCCGACGATGATGTGCGACTGGATGTGCACGACGTCGGGCTTGAAGGCGTCGATGATCGGCGCGACGTGCTTGCGGACGGTCCACGGCCACGCGAAGCGCAGCCAGGCGTGCAACGGCCACTTGTACGACGGCAGGCGGTGCACGACGAGCGTGACCCCGTGCAGTTCTTCGTCGTACGTGCCGTGGTGCCGGTTGGCCGCCGGCGCGATGATGTGGACCTCGTGCCCGCGCTGCGCGAGGCCGACGGCCAGCTGCTCGGTGAAGGTCGCTGCGCCGTTGATGTCCGGGGCGAACGTGTCCGCCGCGATGAGCACCCGGAGTGGCCTGTGCTCGGCCGGGTGGTCGAGCGGGGTGGGGGTGGCGTCTCCTGACACGGCGGGCGTCGTCCTCTCCTGGGCCTTCGTCCGGTCCCCGCCGCTGGCGCAGGTACCGGCCTGGTCTGGGTGTGCAAGCGGGCTGGTCTGGGTGTGGAACGCTACCGTACGCCGCTCGGGCACCGGATCCGCCGCGCGGCTGACGTCGCACCCTGCCAGCGAAGGACGTTCCCGCGGCCCCGCCGGGCCGACGACTCCACAGCCCGCGTCAGCGGCGCGCGGCCTCGGGGTGGTGCTTGGCGAGCAGGAAGACCCCGGTGACCGCGATGGCCGCGGCGACCACGAAGCCGAGCACCGCGATGCCGGGCGCCCCTTGGGCTTCACCGAGCACGATCACGCCGATGCCGACCGCGACGATCGGGTCGACCACCGTCAGCCCGGCGATCACCAGGTCGGCGGACCCGGTGGAGTACGCGTTCTGCACGAAGTACCCGCCCAGCGCCGCCGCGACGACGACCCCGACGATCGCCAGGACGGTCACCCAGTCGAAGGTGTGGTTGACGAACCGGTTCAACGCGACCTTCGCCAGCGTTGCGACGAACCCGTAGAGCACCCCGGCGCCGATGATGTAGTACAGCGCGCTCTTGCGCTTCGCGACGAACCGGAACGTGAGCAGCACCAGCGTCAGCACGACGGCCAGGATGACGAGCACGGTGATGAGCTGCGGCCGGGTGATCGCGCTCTCACGCCCGACGAAGGCGGCGATCAGGACGAAGATCCCGACACCGATGATGCACGTCCAAACGGCCCGTCGGGCTCGCTGCCCGAGCGGGATGCCCGAGGCCCGCGAGGAGAACCACGTCGTGATCACGAGGGCGACCGCACCCAGCGGTTGCACGACGATGAGCGGGGCGTTCGTGATGCTGATGAGCTGCAGCACCACCGCGATCCCGAGCATGAGCGTGCCGAGCACCCAGTAGCCACTGCCGAGCAGCGCCATGACGTGTCCGAGGCTCAGGCCCTTCGACTGCTTGCCGAGCTTCGCCTCGACCCGCTTGACCCCACGCGCCTGGAACTGCGCGCCGAGCGACAGGAACACGGCCCCGATCAGGGCGACCGGGATCATCAGCGCCTGGAAGGGCGTCAGGTTGCTCACTGCCGCGGGCAGCTGGAGGTCCGGCGTCACGCGTCGAGGCTAGCCGACACGGCCGGATAACCTGGGTGAATGGCCGTCCTCCCGATCCGGATCACCGGTGAACCCGTCCTGCACGACCCCGCGACCGAGGTCACCGACTTCGACGACGCACTCCGCACCCTGGTGGCGGACATGTTCGAGACGATGGACCTGGCGCCGGGCGTCGGGTTGGCCGGCCCGCAGGTCGGCGTCGGCAAGCGGCTGTTCGTGTACTCGTACGTCGATGAGGCCGAGGTGCACTGGCGCGGCGTCGCGATCAACCCGGTCCTGTGGATCACTTCCCCGGAACCCGAGTCGGTGGAGGAGCTCGACGAGGACGAGGAGTCCGAGGGCTGCCTCTCGATCCCTGGTCTGCGCTTCCCGCTCCGTCGGTCCGAGGGCGCACTGCTCCGAGCGTTCGACGAGCACGGTGAGCCCTTCGAGATCGAGGCGCACGGCTGGCTCGCGCGGGTCTTCCAGCACGAGTACGACCACCTCGACGGCCTGCTGTACGCCGATCGTCTGGTGCACCCGTACGCCAAGCAGGTGCAGAAGGCCGTCAAGAAGACCAGCTGGGGCGGGCCCGGTCAGTCCTGGCTGCCTGGTCGCGACCACCCCGAGGGCTGACGACCCGCAGACGGGACAGAACGACCGGACGGGAGGCCCGGCTCAGCCCCGCCAGGCCGCCAGCGCGTCCCGCAGGTGGTCCATCGCCGGGTGCCCCGGACAGTACAACGCCAGGCCGTCGGCCAGCAGCGCTGCCTGCTCGTCGGCGATGCCCGTCGTCCACGGAGTGCCCTCGGTGCGGGTGCACACGGTCGCCAGTTCTTCGAGCGTCGCCGTGCCCTCGGTCGCAGCGACGGCCGCACCCTGCTGCTCGGACATCTCCGTCCCGGTGATGCGCTTGGCACGGCACCCGGTGCTGGCGTCCTCCCAGACGGCGGAGTAGGTCGTGTAGGTCTCGGTCCGGGTGGAGTCGCCGGTGGCGCACACGAACGCGAAGACGATCGGCGCCGAGCCCGACGGGGTGACGTCGGTCGAGGTCGCAGTCTCGAGTCCGTCGTCCGGTTCCGACTCCCCGGCGGCCGAACAGCCCACGAGGATCGCTGCCGCAGCGAGGCAGAGCGCTGCGGAGACGGATCGGCGGACGGCGTGCACCTGTGAACGCTAACAGCTTGCGCCAGGGTACTGGCTGCGAGATCCGGACACACGGCGGACGCCCGCCCCAACGACGAAGGCCCCCACCCGGAAGGGTGAGGGCCTCGTGCACGTGAGGAGCGTGTGCTCCCCGAGTTGGACTCGAACCAACAACCTGCCGGTTAACAGCCGGCTGCTCTGCCAATTGAGCTATCGAGGATCAGCTGCCGTTCCGGACGAACCGGTCTGGACAACGCACACGAGCATAGCAGGCAATCGGAGCCCGCCGACGCATCGGCCGCGCAGCCCGGGCGTGCCGCGGGTCAGTACCCGGCAACCGGGTCGACCACGCCGACGAAGCCCTCGCCCGCACCGCCGAGGAACGCCGTCACGTTCAGCCGGACCCGCTCAGCGAGGAGCGGCTCGACCATCTCCGGCGTGTCGGCCTGGTGCGGCGTGATGACCGCGCCCGGCGTCGTCCACAGCGGGTGTCCGTCGGGCAGGGGTTCCGGGTCGGTGACGTCGACGCCCGCGCCCGCGATCCCGCCCGATTCCAGGGCCGCCACCAGGGCATCGGTGTCGACGAGCCCGCCGCGGGCGATGTTCACGAGTCGGGCCGAGGGCTTCATGAGCTCGAACTGCTCCGGGCCGAAGAGCTTCGCCGTGCCCGAGGTCATCGCCGCCGCGATCATCACCACGTCGGCGTCGGGCAGGACCCGGTCGAGCTCGTCGGTGGTCACGGTGCGTGCCGCGCCGGGCACGGGCTCCGGGGACCGTCGGACGACCGTGACGTCCACGTCGAAGGGGGCGAGCAGCCGCAGGTACTCGAGCGCGATCCCGCCCGCGCCGACGACGACGACCCGACGGCCGTACAGCGACACGCCCTCGGGCTCGGTCGCCCACGAGGACACCCGCGCACGCTTCGGCAGCACCCGCAGCGTGGCGAGCGTCAGCGCGAGGGCGTGCTCGGCGACGGGTTCGGCGTAGGCGCCCTTGGCGGAGGTGAACAGCACGGTGTCGCCGTGCGCCCCGATCAGGTCGGCGAAGGCGTCGACACCGGCGAACGGCAACTGTACCCACGTGACGCTCGGCGCAGCGTCCAGGGCGTCCTGCAGGCCGGCGGGGTCGCGGGGGTCGAGCCAGACGATCCCCCGGGTGTCGCCGTCGAGCGCGGCGACCGTGCCACCGGCGCCCTGGACGGCGGACACGTGCAGGTCGGCCGGACGCGGCAGGATCGCGATCGGACCCGGGGTCGGCGGTGCCACGGGCAGCGGCGCCCCGGCGTCGGTGACGACGGCTCGGTGGCCGCGGGGCTGGACGTCGGTGTCGGTCACGCGTTCTCCTGTCAGGGACGACGAGCGCCGGGTCCGGCGCTCGGGGTCGTGGGGTCGGCCGCCGTGGCGCGAGCAGCGGCAGCGCGACCGGGGGCTGCTCCGGCAGCGGATCGGCGCGGCGGGGCGGTGGCACCCCCGGGGCGCTTCACCGGGCGGGCCGCGGTCGCCGCGAGCGTCCGCACGTAGGGGTCGACGGGACTGTCGAGGACCTCGTCGAAGGTGCCGAGTCCGACCAGGCGACCCTCGTTCATCACGGCGACCCGGTCGGCCAGCGCACGGGCCTCACGCAGGTCGCTCGACACGACGACCGCTGAGAACTGTCGGTTGCGCTGCAGGCTCGCCAGCGCCTCGAGCACGGCCTGGCGCACGAGCACGTCGACGCCACGGGCCGGCTCGTCGGCGACGAGCAGCTGGGGTTCGAGGACGAGGGACTGCGCGAGCGCGACCCGCTGCCGCTGCCCGCTCGAGAGCTCCCACGTGTTCAGGCGCATCACGCCGAGCGGCAGGTGCACCGCGTCGACGAGCCGCGCGACGATGAGCCCGGCTTCCTTCCGGTCGAAGCGACGGTCGCGGGCGTAGATCGGCTCGGCGATCGCCTCGCCGACGGTCAGGTCCGGGCTCAGCCGGTCGGCGGCGTCCTGCGAGAGGTACCCGATGCGCCCGGTCAGGCGTGCAAGGCGGCGGGAGGACGGGCGGAGCCCGCGCATCCGCTGCCCGAGCACCGTCAACTCGCCGCCGACGATGTGCCGGCGGTGTGCCCCGTCGCCCTCGCCCCGCGCCCCGAGCTGTCCGGCGACGGCGGCGGCGAAGCTCGACTTGCCCGAGCCGGACTCCCCCAGCACCGCCAGGATCTCGCCGCTCCGCACCGTCAGGCTGACGCCGCCGACGGCGCGGATCGGGCGCGACCCCGGCACGCGGTACTCGATGGACACGTCGTCCGCGACGACCGCCGGGTCGTTCAGCCCGATCATGGAACCCCTTCCGCACCGCCCCCTGGCGGTGCAGCGCGGACCGTGAGGGGTCCGCGCGACGTACGTCGTGCTGTGGGCTGCCGGTCTGGAGGCGCGACCTGCGTCGTGTGACGTGGGTCGCGCCTCCTGACCGAACCGGTCCGTGACCGCGCCCTGCGGATCGCAGGGGCGTCAGGAACCGGCCTGCGCCAGTCGCTCCAGCGTACGCCGTCGCTCGGCCTGCTCGGTGGGGTCGGGCACCGGCAACGACGCCAGCAGGCGCTGGGTGTACGGGTGCTGCGGGGCCCCGAGCACCTCGGCGGTCGTCCCCGTCTCCACCAGGTCGCCCCGGTAGAGCACGGCGATCCGGTCGGACAGCGCACCGACGACGGCCAGGTCGTGGCTGATGAACAGCGACGCGAAGCCGAAGTCCTGCTGCAGCTCGAGGAAGAGCTCGAGCACCCGCGCCTGGACCGACACGTCGAGCGCACTCGTCGGTTCGTCGGCTATGAGCAGCTTCGGCCGGAGCGCGAGCGACCGGGCGAGCGAGGCGCGCTGGCGCTGCCCACCCGAGAGCTCGTGCGGGTACCGGTCCCCGTACGCGGCGGGGAGCTGCACCGCCTCCATCAGCTCGTCGACCTGCTTGCGAGCAGCACGCGGCGACGGTGCGACACCGTGGACGACGAGCGGTTCCGCGACGCACTCGGCGATCGTCAGCAGCGGGTTGAACGAGGTCGCCGGGTCCTGGAACACGAACCCGATGTCCTTGCGCAGCCGCTTGAAGTCGCGTTCCCGGTACCCGAGCATCTCCGTGCCGAGCACCCGCAGCGACCCGCCGGTGATCTTCGTCAGCCCGGCGATCGCCCGACCGATCGTGGTCTTCCCGGAGCCGGACTCCCCCACGAGTCCGAGCACCTCGCCCGGACGGATCGCCAGGTCGACGCCCTTGACCGCCTTGAACGCGGGTGCACCGAGTCGACCCGGGTACTCGATCTCGAGCGCCTTCGCCTCGACGACGGGTGCGACGTCCTCGGTGATGATCGCGCGACGTGCCGTGCCGGTCGACGCCTCGAGACGGGGCACCGCGGCGAGCAGGCGCTTGGTGTAGTCCGCCTGCGGGTTCCCGAACAGTTCGGCGACCGGCGCTTCCTCGACGACCTCGCCCTGGTACATCACGGCGACGCGGTCGGCCAGGTCGGCGACGACGCCCATGTTGTGGGTGATGATCACGATCGCCGCGCCGAACTCGTCGCGGCAGCGGCGGAGCAGGTCGAGGATCTCGGCCTGCACCGTGACGTCCAACGCCGTCGTCGGTTCGTCGGCGATGATCACGCTCGGCTCGAGCGCGAGCGCACTGGCGATGACCACGCGCTGCTTCTGCCCGCCGGAGAACTGGTGCGGGTAGTGGTCGACGCGGGTCTCCGGGTCGGGGATGCCGACGCGGCGCAGGTACTCGATCGCCGTCGCACGGGCCTGCTTCTTCGAGACACCGCCGTGCGCCCGGAGGCCTTCGGCGATCTGCCACCCGACCGTGAAGACGGGGTTCAGCGCCGTGGAGGGCTCCTGGAACACCATCGCGCCGGCGGTCCCGCGCAGGTCGCGGAGCTTCTGCGACCCGACGGTCACGACGTCGGTGCCGTCGAGCAGCACCGCGCCCCCGAGGGTGGCCGTCTCGGGCATCAGCCGCAGCATGCTCCGCGCGGTCACGGACTTGCCGGACCCGGACTCGCCGACGAGCGCCAGGACCTCGCCGGGGCGGACGTCGAGGCTGACGCCCTTGACCGCGTCGACGGCACCGCCGTCGGTCGCGAACGTGACCGTCAGGTCGTCGACCACGACGACCGGCTGGGTGTCGGCGCTCATGCTGCTGCCCCTTCCGTCTTCCTGGTGGAGACCAGCTGCTTCAGCCGCCGGCGTGCACGCAGGCGGGGGTCGGAGATGTCGTTGAGGCTCTCGCCGATGAACGTGACACCGAGGACGAGCACCACGATCGCGACACCCGGGTAGACGCCGGTCCACCAGACGCCCGACGCCACGTCGGACAGCGCGCGGCTGAGGTCGTAGCCCCACTCGGCGCCGGCGGTCGGACCGATGCCGAAGCCCAGGAAGCCCAGACCCGCCAGCGTCAGGATCGCGTCGCTCGCGTTGAGCGTCAGGATCAGCGGCAGGCTGCGGGTCGAGTTCCGCAGCACGTGGCGGGTCATGATGCGCCACGGGTTCGAGCCGATGACGCGTGCCGACTCGACGAACGCGTCGTTCTTCAGGCGGACGGCCTCGGCGCGGACCACGCGGAAGTACTGCGGCACGTAGACCACGGTGATCGAGATCGCCGCGGCCGTGATGCCGCCGTAGTAGCTCGAGTTGCCACCGGAGACCACGATCGAGACGACGATCGCGAGCAGCAGCGACGGGAACGCGTAGATCGCGTCGGCGACGACGACCAGGATCCGGTCGAGCCACCCGCCGATGTAGCCGGACACCATGCCCAGCAGGACACCGACGATGATCGAGACGACCACGGCGACGATCACGACGAGCACCGCGGTGCGGGTGCCGAACACGACGCGGCTGAACACGTCGAAGCCGCCGACTGTGGTGCCCCAGATGTGCTCGGCGCTCGGGGCACCGGTGCGGGGGAAGCTCGCGCCGTCGGCACCCTGCAGCTGGCCGAAGCCGTACGGGGCGATGAGCGGGGCGAACACGGCGACGAGCAGGTACACGGCGCAGATGACCACGCCGACGATGAGCATCGCGCGCTGCCAGCCGGTGCTCTTGCGCAGCTGGACGACGACGGGGAGCCGCTTCCAGAGCGGCTCGTGGCGGTCGACGAGGGTGACGTCGGACATCGTCAGAACCTCACTCTCGGGTCGATGAGCGCGGCGACGACGTCGACCACGAAGTTGGTGACGGCGACGATCACCGCGAGCATCGCTACGATGCCCTGGACGGCGACGAAGTCGCGGGCCGACAGGTACTGGTTCAGCTCGAAGCCGAGCCCGCGCCACCCGAAGGTGGTCTCGGTCAGGACGGATCCGCCGAGCAGCATCGCGATCTGGAGGCCCATCACGGTGATGATCGGCACGAGGGCGGGACGGAACGCGTGCGTCCGGACGAGCCGTGATTCACGGACCCCGCGCGAGCGGGCCGCGTCGACGTACTCCGACCCGAGCGAGCCGATCATGTTCGCGCGCACGAGCCGCAGGAAGATGCCGGCCGTCAGCAGCCCGAGCGTCAGCGCCGGCAGCACCGCGTGCGAGAGCACGTCGGCGATGATCTGCCCGTTGCCGGTGCGGATCGCGTCGATGATGTAGACGCCGGTGGGGTTGTCGATCCGGTCGAGCAACAGCTCGGCGCGGGTCGAGGCGCGGTCGCCGAGCGGGAGCCAGCCGAGCCACACCGAGAAGACGAGCTTGAGCAGCAGGCCGCCGAAGAACACCGGCGTCGCGTAGGTCAGGATCGCGAGCGCGCGCAGCAGCACGTCGGGCCACTTGTCACGCAGGTACGCGGCGAGCATGCCGAGCGGGATGCCGAGCACCAGCGCGACGACGAGGGCGTAGAACACCAGCTCCGCGGTCGCACCGCCGTACTGCAGGATGATCTCGGTCACCGGGCGGTTGTCGGTCACGGACGAACCGAAGTCCCCGCGGACGATCTGCCCGAGGTACTCCAGGTACTGGACGATCACCGGTCGGTCGTAGCCCGCGGCGTGCAGGCGCTCGGCGAGCTGCGTCGGGGTGAGGCGCCCGCCGACGCTGGCGGTGATCGGGTTCCCGATGACGCGCATCAGGAAGAACACGAGCGTCACCAGGATGAAGACGGTCGGGAAGATGAGCAGGAAGCGGACGACGATGTACCGACCGAGTCCGCCGCCGCCGTCGGCACGTCGCTGTGCCTGGGGCTTCGTGGGCTCCGTGTCGATCGCCTCGGGGTTCGTGAGGGTCACGGGGTGGGGTGCCTTTCGCATGACGCGAGCAAGGGGCGCTCCTTCTGGGAGCGCCCCTTGCCCGTCATCGGGTCACTTGGTGATGGTGCCGTAGCGGAACTTGAACGACGCGTCGAGCTCGACGCCCTTGACGTCCTTGCCGGCCACCGCGACCGACTTGCCCTGCAGCAGCGGCAAGGTCGAGATCTGCGAAGCCTGACGCTCCTGCGCCTGCTCGATGATGTCGGCCCGCTTGGTCTTGTCGGACTCCTCCTGCTCGTCGGCGATCAGCTTCTGGATCGTCGGGTCGTCGTAGTGGTTCTGCACGAAGTTGTCCTTCGTGAAGAACGGCGACAGGTAGTTGTCCGCGTCCGAGAAGTCCGGGAACCAACCGAGCTGGTACTCCGGGTAGGCGTCCTTCGTGCGCTCCGTGGCGTAGGTCGTGTAGACCGTGGACTGGATGTTCACGGTGAACAGGCCCGAGGCCTCGAGCTGCGACTTCAGCAGCGCGTACTCGTCGTCCGACGCCGAGCCGTAGTGGTCCGGTGCGTACTGGATGTTCAGCTCGATCTTGCCGCTGACGCCCGCGTCCGACAGGGTCTTCTTCGCCTTGTCGACGTCCGGAGCACCGTTGCCGTCGCCGTACATCGACTTGAACGGCGTCGCTGCACCCGTCAGGCCGTCCGGCACCATCGAGTAGACCGGCGTGTAGGTGTCGTTGTAGACCTCCTTGGCCAGGGCGCTGCGGTCGACGACGTCGGCCACGGCCTGGCGGACGGCCAGGGCCTTCGCCTCGTCGGCGTCGCTCTGCCCGGTGCCGAAGGGCTGGGTCTTGAAGTTGAAGACCACGTAGCGGATCTCGCCGCCGGGGCCGTCGATGACCTGGAGCTTGCTGTCCTTGCGGAGCGAGGCGATGTCGGTCGGCGTCAGGGAGCGGTACGCCACGTCGACGTCGCCCTTCTGCACGGCCAGCTTCAGGTCGGTCTCCTTGGTGAAGTACTGCCCCGTGACGTCCTTGGTCTTCGCCTTGTTCAGCACGCCGTCGTACTTCGGGTTCGCCTCGTACGAGATGAGGTCGTTCTCCTTGTACGTCTTGATGACGTACTGGCCCGCGAAGGCGTTGCCCTTGACGATGTCGTCGGCGCTGGTGAGCTTGTCGGCCGAGAAGACCTCTTCGTCGACGATCGGGCCGGCGGGGCTCGAGAGCACCTGCGGCCAGGTCTGGTCTGCGTGGTCGAGGTGGAACACGACCGTGGTGTCGTTCGGCGTGTCGATGCTCTTGAGGTTCGCGAGCAGCGACTGCGGGCCGTTCGGGTTGTTGATCTTGATCTCGCGGTTGAACGAGAACTTCACGTCGCTCGAGGTCAGCTTGTGCCCGTTTGCGAACTCGAGGCCCTTCTTGAGCGTCACCGTGTACGTCGTCGGGTCGGTGAACTCGGCCTTCGTGGCGATGTCCGGCTTGACGTCCGGGCTGCCCGTCGGGGTGTTCATCAGGAACGGGAACACCTGGTTCTGCACGGCGAACGAGCCGTTGTCGTAGGAGCCCGCCGGGTCGAGCGACGTGATCTTGTCGGTCGTGCCGATGATCAGGCCGTTCAGGTCGCCGGAGCCGCCGCTGCCGCCGCCCGCGCAGCCGGTGAGCACCAGCGCCGTCGCTGCTGCTCCGGCGCCGAGCGCGAGGGCGCGCTTTCCCCACGTGGCGCGGTGGTTCGTGAACACGGATGCCATGTCCGATGCCTCTCTGGTGGTGGTTACAGGTTCCCTGGACCGGAGATGGATCGACTGTGTGACCGGCCAGGGACACTCATTGAGAGACACCCTGCCACGGAACTCCGCCCGGCGGGGGCGATCTTGTTACACCGCTGTAACGCAACGGGCGCGCGCGTGGCGCATCATTCCGCCTGCGCATGGCGGCGCGTCGCGCAGCATCGTTGCGTCGTGCAACTCCGGCGCTTGGCGCGTGCGCGGGCGCGCTGCGGGCGCACCCACGGCCTCCCGTGCCGAGTCTCGGCCCGGCGGACGGTCCGCGACGTCCGGAAGCCGAGTCCTGTCCGCCACGGCGAGACTCGCCGGCCGGGAGGCGCGGTGCGGTCTGGCAGCGCCGGGCCCGGCGGGCGGGCGGGCGCGGGCGCGCTCAGCATCGTGCGAGGTTGGCGCGGGTTACGACGCCTCGGCGTCGGCGCGCAAGCGCATGCGCTGCGCATCGAGGTCGACGAGCTGGCGCTGGATCTCGGCGCGCCGCTCGGCGTTCTCGTTCGGGTCAGCGCGCTGCAGCTGCCCGAGCAACGACGCCTTGCGAGCCAACAGGTCGCGTTCGACGAGGGCCACGACGATGCCCCGGCAGTAGATCGCCAGGTCCTCGTCGTTGCGGGCGGGGATCGGCGCGAGCGCGAGCTCGGACACCAGGCCCCGGACCGGTGCCGGCACGTCCGAGGACAGCCGGTCGAGCCAGTCCGTCGCCCCGAGCGCGTCGACGTTCGCGACGACCGCGTCCCGCACGACAGCGAGCATCGGGGCCGAGAACGTGGCGGCGGCGGCGAGCCCGAGCAGCGGCGCTCCGACGGAGGTCGGCTGCTGCACCATCGCCATCACGGCGTCGCGTTCCATGCGGGTGATCGGGTCGTTCGGCAACGAGCGGATGCCGGCGACGGGCTCGTCCGCCGGCGCTACCATCGCTCCCCCGGGGCCGGCCTGCCCGACGGGGACGCCACCACGCCCCGAGCCGCCCTGACCCGCGCCACCGCGCCCCTGGTCCGCCGATGCCCGCGACCGGGCGCCCTCGACGGCACGACGGACGTCGGCCATGTCCATGCCGAGCCACCCGGCGAGCTCGCGGACGTAGCCCTGCGTCAGCGACCGGTCGCGGATGCCCGCGAGCACCGGGGCCGCTGCACGGAGGGCACTGACACGTCCCTCGACGGTCTCGAGGTCGTGGCCGTCGAGCGTGCGTCGGATCATGAACTCGAACATCGGCCGCTTGTTGGTCACCAGGCGGCGGATCGCGTCGTCGCCCCGGGCCAACCGGAGGTCGCACGGGTCCAGGCCACCCGGTGCCACGGCGACGTAGGTCTGCGCGGCGAACCGTTGTTCCTCGGCGAAGGCCCGTGACGCGGCGCGCTGACCGGCTTCGTCCGGGTCGAACGTGAAGACGACCTCGCCGTTGGCGTTCGGGTCACCGCCGCTGACGTCACCGAGCATCGGGCGGAGGGCCTTGATGTGGTCGACGCCGAACGAGGTCCCGCACGTGGCCACCGCGGTCGTGACCCCGGCGAGGTGGCACGCCATGACGTCGGTGTAGCCCTCGACGATCACGACCTGCTTCTGCTTCGAGATGTCACGGCGGGCGAGGTCGATGCCGTAGAGCACGTGGCTCTTGTGGTAGATCGGCGTCTCGGGGGTGTTGAGGTACTTCGGGCCCTTGTCGTCGTCGAGCAGCCGGCGCGCACCGAACCCGATCGTCGCGCCGGTGACGTCGCGGATCGGCCACATCAGGCGCCCGCGGAACCGGTCGTACGGCGAGCGGTCCCCCTGGCTGACGAGGCCGGCGGAGACGATCTCCTCGATCGTGAAGCCCTGCCCGCGCAGGTGGTCCTTGAGCGCGTCGAACGACTTCGGCGCGAACCCGACGCCGAAGTGCTGCGCTGCGGCCGGGTCGAACCCGCGCTCGCCCAGGAAGCGTCGCGCGGGGTCGGCCTGCGGTGTCGTGAGCTGTGCGATGTAGAACTGCAACGCGGCTTCGTTCGCGGCGATGAGCCGGGCACGGGTGTTGTAGTCGGTGCGCGGCCCGTCGCCCTCTTCGTAGTGCAGCGTGAAGCCGATCTTGGCGGCCATCCGCTCGACCGCTTCGGAGAACGTGGTGTGGTCCTGCTTCATGATGAAGCTGAAGACGTCGCCGTCCTCGCCGCAGCCGAAGCAGTGGTACCGGCCCACCTGCGGACGGACGTGGAACGAGGGCGAGCGCTCGTCGTGGAACGGGCACAGGCCCTTGAGCGACCCGACGCCGGCGGACTTCAGCGTGACGTAGTCACCGACGACGTCGGCGATGTTCACGCGCGCGCGGACCTCGTCGATGTCGTTCCGCGCGATGAGTCCAGCCACCCCTCGATCCTAGTTCGCGGCGCGGTCCGTCCCGACCGGTCAGACCGGGATGTGGACGGTCTCGCGCTCCCCCACGACGAGCCGCCGGTGCCAGGCGATCGCGCCCTGGTCGGTCAGGCTCGCGACCTGGTCGACCACGGCCCGGAGCCGCCCGGCGTCATCGGCCGCGGCACGCCAGTCGGCCGCGAACCCCGGCTCGAGCGCGTCGTCGGCACGCGCAGCCACCGTGTCGAGCAGTTCGGTCAGGATGCGACGCTGGTCTTCGTAGACCGGCTGGCGGTCGCCCTGGGTCATCACGAACGCCGCGACGATGCCCTTGAGCACGGCGATCTCGCCGATGATCTCCGGCGGGGTCACGACCGAGGCGGCGAACCGGACGAGCGATCCGGACGCGTAGGCCTGGCGGGTCGCCGTGGTGGCGGTCCGGGCGAATCGGCCGATGAGCTGCGAGGTCAGGTTCTTGAGCCGGGCCGCGTCCTGGCGCGAGCCGTCGTAGGACGTCATCCACAGCGGCAGCGAACGGAGCCGGTCGAACGCCTCCAGCAGCTCGTCGCGGCTCAGGTCGTCGCCGACCCAGGCGTGCATGGCGGACACGATGTCGTTCTCGCCGACCCGGTCGCCGAGCGCCGCCACGTCGATGAAGCCCGCGACGACGGCGTCCTCGAAGTCGTGCACCGAGTACGCGATGTCGTCGGAGAGGTCCATCACCTGCGCCTCGATGCAGCGCTGTCGACGCGGGGCACCGGCACGCAGCCAGGCGAACGCGTCGTGGTCGTCATCGTAGAACCCGAACTTGGTTCGCCCGGAGGACGCTTCGCCCACGCCCTGCGACGCCGGCCAGGGGTACTTGCACGAGGCGTCGAGCGAGGCCCGCGTCAGGTTCAGCCCGTAGGGACGGTCGTCGGAGCCGTAGACCTTCGGCTCGAGCCGTGTCAGCAGGCGCAGGGTCTGGGCGTTGCCCTCGAACCCGCCGATGTCCGCGGCCCAGGCGTTGACCGCGGTCTCGCCGTTGTGGCCGAACGGCGGGTGGCCGATGTCGTGGGCCAGGCACGCGGTGTCGACGACGTCCGGGTCGAGCCCGAGCGAGTCCGCGAGTTCACGGCCGACCTGCGCGACCTCGAGCGAGTGCGTCAGGCGGTTCCGGGCGAAGTCGAGCCCGGTGGTGGGGCTGAGCACCTGGGTCTTGGCAGCGAGCCGCCGGAGCGCGCTCGAGTGCAGGAGCCGGGCGCGGTCACGGGCGAAGTCGCTCCGGCGGTTGCCGTGTTCCTCGGGCAGCCAGCGGTCGGCGTCGGCGGGCCCGTACGAGGCAGTGGCGCTCATCCGCCGCTGTGGTGCAGCTCGGCCGCCGCGAGGACCTTGCGGAACTCCGCGTCGACGTCACGGCTCTCGAGCCAGCGGTCGGGCAGCGCCGTGCGCTTCGGGTGTCCGGCGCGACCACGGGGTCCTTCGGCGTCGGCACCCGGGTACGGCGCGTCGTGGTCGAGCTGCGCGAGCAGGTCGTCGATCTCCTGCAGCGAGGACGCCATCGACAGTCCGGAGCGGACGTCGCCGCCGATCGGGTACCCCTTGAAGTACCAGGCGACGTGCTTGCGGACGTCGCGGCAGCCCTGGTCTTCCGACCCGAAGAACTCGACGAGCAGTTCGGCGTGCCGGCGGAACCCCGCGGCGACCTCGCCGAGGGACGGCATGTAGCGCAGGCCTTCGCCGCGGAAGGCCGCAGCGAGGTCGCCGAACAACCACGGCCGCCCCAGGCACCCGCGCCCGACCACGACACCGTCGCACCCGGTCTCGTCGACCATGCGCAGGGCGTCGGCAGCGGACCAGATGTCCCCGTTGCCGAGGACCGGGATGTCCGTGACGGCTTCCTTCAGCGTGGCGATCGCCGACCAGTCCGCCTGACCGGAGTAGTGCTCGTTCGCGGTGCGGGCGTGCAGCGAGACCGCGGCGACGCCAGCGTCCCGCGCGATGCGGGCAGCGTCGAGGTAGGTGAGGTGGTCGGCGTCGATGCCCTTGCGCATCTTCACCGTGACCGGGACGTTCCCCGCGGCCTTGACCGTCTTCGTGACGAGGTCGCGGAACAGGTCGGTCTTCCACGGCAGGGCCGCGCCACCGCCCTTGCGCGTGACCTTCGGCACCGGGCACCCGAAGTTCAGGTCGATGTGGTCGGCACGGTCTTCGCCGACGAGGATCGACGCGGCTTCGGCCACGGTGTTCGGTTCGACGCCGTAGAGCTGGATCGAGCGCGGGGTCTCGGACTCGTGGTGCTGGATCAGCTGCATCGACACGGGGGTCCGTTCGACCAGCGCCCGCGAGGTGATCATCTCGCACACGTACAACCCGGCGCCGTACTCACGGCAGAGCCGGCGGTACGCCATGTTCGTGATGCCCGCCATCGGCGCGAGCACGACGGGCACGTCGACCTCGATGGGGCCGATGCGCAAGGGCTTCCGGGGGGCTTGTGTGATCGTCATACGGTCTCCATCCTCCCACGTCGGCGCACGCCGGTAGCGTTCTCCACATGACGACCGACGCGATCGCCCGTTTCGACACCGACGCCGCCGCGCGCGGCCTGCAGGTCGAGGTCGTCGAGCGCCCGGCGGCGAACTCGCTCGCCGAGGCAGCCGACCTGCTCGGCATCGAGCCGGGCGACATCGTCAAGACCCTCGTGGTCAAGCGGCACGACGGCGACTTCGTGTTGGCGCTGGTGCCGGGCGGCCGGAGCATCGCGTGGAAGAAGCTCCGTGCGCTGGTCGGCGTGAACAAGCTGTCGATGCCCGACGCCGCGACCGCGCTGCAG
Organism: Curtobacterium sp. MCBA15_001; assembly: GCF_001864835.1. Lineage (GTDB taxonomy): Bacteria > Actinomycetota > Actinomycetes > Actinomycetales > Microbacteriaceae > Curtobacterium. The sequence goes on from NZ_MJGI01000012.1 coordinate 83,685, forward strand.
GCCTCCGGCTACGAACGCGGCACGATCACGCCCATCGGTGCGACGGGCGACCTGCCGGTCTTCGCCGACGAACGGATCGTCGGTCGCCGGGTCGCCCTCGGCGCCGGGCGGCACGGCGCGAGCGCGTTCGTCGACGCCGACGCACTCATCACCGCCTACGCCGCGACCGTCGCCGACATCACCGACGAGGAACCGCAGCGCTGACCAGGAGCCCCAGCGCTGATCGGGAAGCCCAGCGCTGACCAGGAAGCCCAGCGCTAGTCCGGGACTTCCGACCAGTCGCCCTCGGCGCCGGGCACGAAGCACGAGTCGCCTTCGCACACCACACCGGAGGTGAGCAGCGGCACCAGGCCGCCCACAGCCTCTCCCCACGAGCTCGGCCGTCCCGCCACTTCGTGTCGCGCCGGTACCGGCTCGCGTGGGCCCAGACCGCCGGAGGTCGCGCCAGCCTGGAGGCCCGGACCGGTCTCCGCGCGCACGCCCAGGTCCGTCATCGGGTCGCCTCCACGGCCGCGGCGTCGTCGGCGCGCAGCGCCACGACCTGCCGGAGCACCTGCTCGAACGCAGCGGGGTCCTGCGCTCCCGACACGCCGTACTTGCCGTCGATCACGAAGAAGGGGACCCCGTTGATGCCGTATGCCAGCGCCTGCGCCTGGTCCGCACGGACGTCCTCGAGCTTGGCGTCGTCGCGCAGGACGGCCAGGACTTCGTCTCGGTCGAGTCCGACCTCGGCGGCCAGGTCGGCCAACGAGGACTCCTGCCCGACGTGCTCGCCGCGCTCGAAGTAGGCGGTGAAGAGCCGCTCGACCATCTCGAGCTGCTTGCCGTGCTGCTTGGCGAGGTGGATGACCTGGTGCGCCTTGACCGTGTTGGTGTGGTGCATGGCGTCGAAGTCGTACGCCAGCCCGACGGACCCGGCGATCGCCGTGACCTGGTCGAGCATCTGCTGCGCCTGGTCGACGGGCATGCCCTTGTGTCCGGAGAGGAACTCGGCTTCGGTGCCCTCGAAGTCGACGGGGGTGTCCGGGCTCAGCTCGAAGGAGTGGTACTCGACCTCGACCGGGCCGCCGAACGCGCTGACGCCGGCCTCGAACTTGCGCTTGCCGATGTAGCACCAGGGGCACGCGATGTCGGACCAGACATCGACCTTCACTGACTCGTTCATGCTCAACGACAACGCGGCCGCGGCTCCGGCATTCCCGGACCCGCGGCCGCGTCGGCGGTGCTGGTGACTACGCGCCGAGCAGGCGCTCCGCCAGGTAGCCCTGCAGGCGGTCGAGCCCGACGCGCTCCTGGCTCATCGTGTCGCGCTCGCGCACGGTGACGGCCTTGTCGTCCAGCGTGTCGAAGTCCACCGTGATGCAGAACGGCGTCCCGATCTCGTCGTGTCGACGGTAGCGACGGCCGATCGCACCCGCGTCGTCGAAGTCGACGTTCCAGTGCTTGCGCAGGTCGTCGGCCAGGCCGCGGGCGACCGGGGAGAGCTGCTCGTTGCGGGACAGCGGCAGCACGGCGGCCTTGACCGGGGCCAAGCGCGGGTCGAGGCGCAGCACGGTGCGCTTGTCGACGCCGCCCTTCGCGTTCGGGGCCTCGTCCTCGTGGTACGCGTCGAGCAGGAACGCCATGAGCGCACGGGTCAGGCCGAACGAGGGCTCGATGACGTACGGCACGTACTTCTCGTTCGCCGCCTGGTCGAAGAAGCGCAGGTCCTTGCCCGAGGCCTCGATGTGGTTGGTGAGGTCGAAGTCGGTGCGGTTCGCGACGCCCATGAGCTCGCCCCACTCCGAGCCCTGGAACCCGAAGCGGTACTCGATGTCCGCGGTGGCGTCCGAGTAGTGCGCGCGTTCCCCGTCCGGCACGTCGAAGCGGCGCAGGTTCTCCGGGTCGATGCCGAGGTCGGTGTACCAGGCGACCGAGTCGGCGATCCACTGCTCGTAGTGTTCCTGGGCCGAGGCCGGCGGGACGAAGTACTCGATCTCCATCTGCTCGAACTCGCGGGTGCGGAAGATGAAGTTGCCGGGCGTGATCTCGTTGCGGAACGCCTTGCCCACCTGGCCGATGCCGAACGGGGGCTTCTGGCGGCTGGTCGTGACGACCTGCGCGAAGTCGACGAAGATGCCCTGCGCGGTCTCCGGGCGCAGGAAGTTCAGGCCCTCTTCCGACTCCACCGGGCCGAGGTAGGTCTTGAGCATGCCGGAGAACTCACGGGGCTCGGTCCACTGGCCACGGGTGCCGCAGTTCGAGCAGGCGATCTCCGCCATCCCGCCCTCGGGCGCGCGGCCCTTCTTGGCCTCGAACGCCTCGAGCAGGTGGTCCTCGCGGAAGCGGTGGTGGCAGTGCAGGCACTCGACCAGCGGGTCGGTGAAGGTCGCGACGTGGCCGGAGGCCTCCCAGACCCTGCGGGGCAGGATCACGGCGGAGTCCAGGCCGACCATGTCGCCACGGCCGCGGACGAACCGCTGCCACCACTGGCGCTTGATGTTCTCCTTCAGCTCGACGCCGAGGGGCCCGTAGTCCCACGCGGAGCGGGATCCGCCGTAGATCTCACCCGACTGGAAGACGAACCCGCGGCCTTTGGCGAGGGCGATGACCGAGTCGAGACGGGAGGGCTGAGCCAAGGAGAACTCCATACGGTGTCGCCGAGCTGGATGCTCGGTGCGGGAAGGTACCGGGCAAGACTAACGGGCGAGCGTCGGCACCAGCACGCGGGCCACGGCGTCGACGTCCGACACGTCGTTCCAGTGGTGGAACGCCAGGCGCAGGCGTCCGGCCCGCCCCGACGCGGTGATGCCCGCCGCCGTCAGCGCTGCCAGCCGCTCGCCGGACGGATCCGGCACCGTCGTGACGGCCTGCCCCTGCCGGGCCGAGCCGAGCGCGTCGGCCAGCTGGTCCGCGAGTCCGGCACCGTGCCTCCAGACCGATGCCATGTCGAGCGAGGCGACGTGCCGCAGGGCGGCGACCGCCCCGGGCCAGGCCTGCCACGCCGGCGAGACGTCGAACCGGCGGGCGTCGTCGGCCAGCCGCATGTCGGGGCCGTAACACGACGACCAGACGTCTGCGCCCGCGTACCAACCGGCTTGCGTCGGTCGCAACCAGTCCTGCGCCGTCTGGGACACCGTCATGAACGCGACCCCGCGCGGCGCGCACAGCCACTTGTACGCGTGCGTGACCGTGACGTCGAAGGGCGCCGCGGAGACGGGCAGCACCCCGGCGGCCTGGGTCAGGTCGCACAGGGTCCGCGCCCCCGCCGCGCGTGCGGCTGCGACCACGGCGTCGGAGTCGACGACGGTGCCCGTGGCGGACTGCACCGCAGACCAGGCCACCAGCGCCGTGTCGGCTGTGATCGCCGAAGCCAGGTCGGCCAACGGGACGCTCCGCACGGTGACGCCGCGGTGGCCCTGTGCGAGGAACGGGAACACGATCGAGCTGAAGTCCCCCTCGGGCACCAGGACCTGAGCGCCGTCGGGCAACGCCGACGCGACCACCGCGGTCATGGCCGAGGTCTGCGATCCGGTGGCGACGCGGTCCGCCGGCACGCCGACGATCGCCGCGAAGAGCGCACGGCCCTCCTCGACCAGGGCGCCGTACCGCACCGGGCTCGACCCGGCGTGCTCCCACTCGGCCAGGTCCGCCCGCATCGCCGCGAGCGTGCCGTGCGTCGGCAGTCCGGCGGTGCAGGCGGCGAGGTACCCGTGACCATCGACGAAGGAGTCCATGCACCCATGCTCGGACCCGGGCATCCATCACACCAGGACAGGTTCCTTCGGTCTGCCATAACATCGTGTTGTGGAGACGATCGACCTGCAGCTGCTCCGGGTCCTGCGCGCGGTGTCCGACGCCGGCTCGATCACCGGGGCGGCGACCGCGCTCGGCTACAGCCAGCCGGCCGTCAGCCAGATGCTCCAGCGCGCCGAACAGCGACTCGGGCACGCCCTCGTCCTGCGCGGCGCCCGCGGGGTGACGCTGACGGAGTCCGGCCGGGTCCTGGCCGACCACGCCCTGCACGTGCAGGCAGCCCTGACCGCGGCACGCGAGGACCTGGACGCCGTCGGCGGTCTGACCCGCGGACGGGTCCGGATCGCCGGCTTCCCGAGCGCGTCCTCCACCCTGGTGCCCGCGGTGCTGGCGACGATGGCTGCGACGGTCCCGGGCGTCAGCACCACCTACGTCGAGGTCGAACCGCCCGAGGCGCTCGGCATGCTGCGGCGCGGCGAGGTCGACGTGGCGCTCACGTTCACCTACGTGGGTGACGAGGTGGTCGCGGATCCGACGCTGCTCACCCGCGCGATCGGGCGCGACCCGCTGGCGCTGGTCCGGCCAGGAGGCCCGGCAGGGTCCGACACACCGGCTGCGGTCGACCTGGCGTCACTCCGGGACGCCCGCTGGATCGGGGGCTGCCCGCGCTGCCGCGGGCACCTGCTCGCCTCGTGCGCCTCGGCCGGGTTCACGCCGGACATCGTGCTCGAGACCGACAACGCCGCCGCGGTCGTGGGGCTCGTCGCCGCGGGCCTCGGGGTGGCGCTGCTGCCGCGGTTGGCCCTCGCGACGACGGTGATCCCGGCCGGGGTGACGGTCGACCCGGTGGCCGAGGAGCTGGCGCGGCGCGTCGAGGTCGTCGTCGCGAGCGGGGCCGAGCGGGTGCCGAGCGTGCGCGCGACCCTCGAGGCCGTGGGCTCTGCCGCCGCCCTGCTGCCGTAGCGCACTGCACCGCGCCGCCCCGTGCGTCAGGCGGTCGGGGTGTCCACCGCGCCGGGTCAGGCGGTCGGGGTGTCCACCGCGCGGGGTCAGGCGGTCGGGGTGTCCACCGCGCCGCCGAAGCGGCGGTCGCGCCGGGCGTACTGTTCGATCGCGCCCCACAGGTCCGTCCGACGGAAGTCCGGCCAGAGCCGGTCCAGGAACACCATCTCGGCGTAGGCAGACTGCCACAGCAGGAAGTTGCTCGTGCGCTGCTCCCCCGAGCTCCGCAGGAACAGGTCGACGTCTGGCATCTCCGGCACGTACAACCGCTTGGCGAGGGCCTTCTCAGTCACCTGGCTTGGCTTGAGCTTCCCTGCGGCAACGTCCTCGGCCAGCGAGCGCACCGCGTCGGCGAGCTCGTTCCGGCCGCCGTAGTTGACGCACATCGTCAGCGTGAGCACGTCGTTGCCCGCCGTCATCTGCTCGGCGGTCTCGAGCTCGTCGATGACGCTGCGCCACAGCCGCGGACGCCGACCGGCCCAGCGGACGCGGACGCCCCACTCGTCGAGCTGGTCACGGCGACGGCGGATGACGTCCCGGTTGAAGCCCATCAGGAAGCGGACCTCTTCCGGGGAGCGCTTCCAGTTCTCGGTCGAGAACGCGTAGGCGCTGATGTGCTCGACCCCGATCTGGATGCCACCCGCGACGACGTCGAGCAACGAGGCCTCGCCGGCCTTGTGCCCCTCGATGCGCGTCAGTCCACGGCCGTTCGCCCACCGACCGTTGCCGTCCATGACGATCGCGACGTGCGACGGGACGAAGCGCTTCGGGATCGCCGGGGGCGTCTCGCCCGTCCAGTCGATCGGCCGGAAGGGCTCGGCAGCTTCGGATCGGCGAGGACTCATGCGGTGGGTGTTCCTTCGGTGAACTCGGGCAGGGGCGGCGCAGGAGTCGCGGCGACCGCCCGTGCCGTCGCCGCTGGGCCGTCGTGCGTGACGGGCACCGGTGCGGGGTGCTCGGAGCGGTCGACGTGCGGCAGCGACTTGAGCGATCGTTCCAGGTGCCACTGGGCGTAGGCCGCGACCACGCCGGAGGCCCGCGATCGGGTTCGTTCATCGGCCGCGTCCACGCTCGCCCAGTCCCCCGCCAGCAGCGAGCCGAGGATCCCCAGCGTGGTCACGTCGAGCCGCGGCGATCCGGGAGGCGCCGCACCGTCCGCCACGACCCCACCGAGCTGCACGACGAACGCCGAGTGCGGGCCTGGTTCGCCGGTGACGGCGCAGTCCGAGAACGACGGCGCCCACCCCGCGATGCTCATCGCCCGGAGCAGGTACGAGTCGAGGGTGGCGCTCGGCAGGTGCTCGCCGCGGGACAGCGACCGCAGCGCACCGACGAGCAGCAGGTACTGCTGCAGCCCCGCGTCCGCTTCGCTCAGGCGGTCGGCGGTCTCGACCATCGCGCTGGCCGCCGTGTACGCGCCGTAGTCGGCCACGATCTGCGCACCGTACGACCCGAGGGACTCGGCCTGCGTCACGATGTCGAGCGAGCGGCCCTCGTAGAACTGGGCGTCGACGACCATGAACGGCTCGAGCCGACTGCCGAACTTCGACCCGGTGCGCCGGACACCCTTGGCCACGGCGCGGATCTTGCCGTGCTGGCGGCTGAGCAGCGTGACGATCCGGTCTGCCTCGCCGAGCTTGTGGGTGCGCAGCACGACGCACTCGTCCCGGTACAGCGGCATGGACCCAGTATCCCCCGCCCCGCCGACAGCACCGACCCGTCCGGACGCACCACGGACGGGAGGCGCGGTGCACGTCGGACCCGCACCGCGCCTCCTGGCCGGTGGCGCGTTCAGTGCGTTGCACCCCGGAACGGACATCGCACCCCGTCAGGACGGGGTGCGATGTTCGTCGAGGGGTGCGACGTGCACTAGGCGGTGACGAGCTCCGGGGCCGCCCCGGACGTCGCGCCCGCGCGCACCGCACGGTTGACGGCGGAGACGATCGCCTTGAGCGACGCCGTCGCGATGTCGGCGTCGATGCCGACGCCCCACAGGCGGACGCCGTCGACATCGAGCTCGACGTAGGACGCGGCCTTGGCGTCACCGGAGGCGCTCATCGTGTGCTCCGAGTAGTCGTAGAGCGTGACGGCGACGCCCTGCTCGCGCATCACCGACAGGAACGCGTCGATCGGACCGGTGCCGACGGCGTCCGCCGTGACCGCACCGTCGTCGACGCGCAGGGCGACGGACAGCTTCGTGGTGCCGTCGAAGTCGCTCGAGGTCGCGGTCTTCGTGATCTCGTAGCGGCCCCACTTGTCGTCCTCGACCGAGGAGGGCAGGTACTCGTCGCGGAACAGGTCCCAGATCTTGTCCGAGCTGAACTCGCCGCCCTCGGTGTCGGTGCGCTGCTGCACCACGCCGGAGAACTCGATCTGCAGCTTGCGGGGCAGGTCGATCGCGTGGTCGGTCTTGAGCAGGTAGGCGACACCGCCCTTGCCGGACTGCGAGTTCACGCGGATGACGGCCTCGTACGAGCGGCCGATGTCCTTCGGGTCGACCGGCAGGTACGGCACGGCCCACGTGACCTCGTCGACGGTCTTGCCCGCGGCCGTCGCCTTGGCCTGCATGGCGTCGAAGCCCTTGTTGATCGCGTCCTGGTGCGAGCCGCTGAAGGCCGTGTAGACGAGGTCGCCGGCCCAGGGCTGCCGCTCCGGGACGGGCAGCTGGTTGCAGTACTCGACCGTGCGCTTGACCTGGTCGATGTCGGCGAAGCTGATCTCCGGGTCGATGCCCTGCGTGAACAGGTTCATCCCGAGGGCGACCAGGTCGACGTTGCCGGTGCGCTCCCCGTTGCCGAACAGGCACCCCTCGATGCGGTCCGCGCCGGCCATGTAGCCGAGCTCCGCAGCGGCGACGGCGGTCCCGCGGTCGTTGTGCGGGTGCAGCGACAGGATGACGTCCTGCCGGTGGGCGAGGTTCCGCGACATCCACTCGATCGAGTCGGCGTAGACGTTCGGCGTCGCCATCTCGACCGTGGCGGGCAGGTTGATGATGACCTTGCGCTCGGGCGTCGGTTCGAAGACCTCGAGCACGGCGTTGCAGATCTCGAGCGCGACCGACAGCTCGGTACCCGTGTACGACTCCGGCGAGTACTCGTAGTACACGGTCGTGTCGTGCTGCAGCGTCGCCTCGGCCGCCTTGCACAGCTTCGCGCCGGCCACCGCGATGTCCACGACGCCCTGCACGTCGGTGCGGAAGACGACCTCGCGCTGGACGATGGACGTCGAGTTGTACAGGTGGACGATGGCCTGCTTCGCGCCGTCGATCGCCTCGTAGGTGCGCTGGATGAGGTGCTCGCGCGCCTGGGTCAGCACCTGGATCGTGACGTCGTCCGGGATCGCGCCCTCGTCGATCAGGCTGCGGACGAAGTCGAAGTCGGTCTGCGAGGCGCTCGGGAACCCGACCTCGATCTCCTTGTAGCCCATGCGGACGAGCAGGTCGAACATGGCGCGCTTGCGCTCGGCGTCCATCGGGTCGATGAGCGCCTGGTTGCCGTCACGCAGGTCCACCGCACACCAGCGGGGCGCCTGCTCGATGCGCTTCGTCGGCCACGTGCGGTCGGGCAGGTCGACGGTGATCTGCTCGTGGAAGGGGACGTACTTGTGGATCGGCATCCCGGAGGGGCGCTGGGTGTTCTGCATCGGTCGTTCGCTTTCGGATCGTCTGGTGGTGTCGGCCGACGACGAGACTCCGCGACGAGGTGGGCCGTTGTCAGGCCTCGTCGCGGCAGCGAAGGAGGAGGAGCGCCGAGTACATCGTGGCCAACGGTAGCACCGGTCTCGCCCGCCCCGCGAGGTTCCAGAATTCTGGCATCTCGACCGGCCACACCGAGGCATCGCGGAACCTCGGGAGACGTGAGCGGTGAGTCACGGAACCGCAACCGGCGTACCGACACCGATCAGGGACGGCCTCCCTGAACGGTCACGGACGGGAGGCCCGGTG
>NZ_MJGI01000012.1:93002-132744 GCF_001864835.1 Curtobacterium sp. MCBA15_001
TGGCACCGGGCCTCCCGTCGCGATGGTGGTCGGTTCGCGACCGCGTCGACCGCGCCGACCGTTTCGACCGCGTCGACCGCTCAGTCGACGGCGAGCGCCTCGGTCGGGGGCACGCGCATCGCACGGCGGACCGGGGCGACCGTGGCGGCGACCGCCAGCAGGAGCGCACCGACGACCACGATGACGATCGTCATCGGCTGCAGGACCGGTGCTCCGGCGCTGCCGAGCGACCCGAGCAGCGTCTGCCCGCCGACCCAGCCGTAGAAGGTGCCGAGCACCAGACCGGTGAGCACAGCGGCCACGACCATCTGCACGGCCTCGGTGATGATCATGCGCCGGACCTGGGCGCCCGTCAGACCGAGCACGCGCAGCAGCCCGAGTTCGCGCCGACGCTGGAGCACCCCGAGCGCCAGGGCGTTCACGACACCCACCGCGGCGATCACGGCGGAGAACCCGACGATCACGCTGACCACGCCGTTCACCTGGACGAAGAAGTCCCGCATGCCCTGCAGCTGTTCGGCACTGCCCCCCTGGAACTGGCCGGTGACCTCGGCCTCGAGGACGCGCTGCATCATCCCGAGCGCCACGGCGAACGTCACGAGCAGGGTCACGCCGATGACGAGCCCGATGGTCGCCCGCGCGGCACGGCCCGGCGCCCGCAGCGCGTTGCGGCCGGCGAGCAGCACGACCGGGTCCTTCGCGCCGATCCGGCCGATCAGCGCGAGCACCGGCGGCATCACGATCGTGGCGCCGACCGCGACGCCGGCGAACGAGACGAACCCGCCGAGGGCTGCCGGCAGCACCGCGGTCGGAGTCGAGCTGCTCAGCACCAGGCCGAGCAGCATGAGTGCACCGCCGCCGGCCATGAGCACGATCGCCCAGACCTTGCGCGCCGTGCCGGAGCGCAGGTCGTCGTGGCTCGGCTCGATGCTCGACGACAGCGCTTCGAGCGGGGTGACGCTGAGGACACGCTTGGACCCGACGGCGAACGCGCCCCAGGTGGCGAGCACGACGGCGACGACGGGCAGGACGAGCTGCCACGGCACCAGGTTGTACGCGGTGTCGGGCAGGAAGCCGTTGTGGCGCAGGACCGCGACGAACAGGGCGCAGAGGCCCGTGCCGACGACCGCGCCGACCAGGCCGCCGATCACGCCGACGACCAGGCCCGCACGGATGATCCGGGCGCGGAGGGACGCCCCGGTCGCGCCGACCAGACGCTGCAGCGCGATCACCCGGGTCTGCCCGGCGATCAGCGTCGCGCAGGTGTTCGCCGTGACGATGGCGCCGACGTACAGGGCGATCCCGAGGAACAGCCAGCCGATGACATCGAGGATCGACTTCACCGCGGCGAGGTCGGACAGCCCGGCAGCGCCGAGTGCCTGGGTGACGATGCCCGGTGCGATGACCAGGGCGGACCCGAAGGTCGTGCCGAGCGCCGCCACCAGGATGGTGGGTTTGAAGTCGCGGACGGCGTTCACGCGGCGGCCTCCATCCCCAGCATGGTGGCGGAGATCTCGGCTGCGCTCATCGCGGGACGGTCGTCCACGATGCGCCCGTCGGCCAGGAACAGGATCCGGTCGGCGTTGGCGGCCGCGGACGGGTCGTGGGTGACCATGACGACGCTCTGGCCCCACTCGGCCACGGCGCCCCGCAGGATCGCGAGGACGTCGCGCCCGGTCCGCGAGTCGAGCGCACCGGTCGGCTCGTCCGCGACGACGACCGCCGGGCGGGAGGCGAGGGCGCGGGCGATCGCGACGCGCTGTTGCTGCCCGCCGGAGAGCTGGTGCGGTCGGTGGCCCAGGCGGTTGCCGAGCCCGAGCTGGTCGACCAGGCGGTCGATCCAGGCCGCTTCTTCACGCGAGGGCTTGTGGCCACCGAGCAGGAACGGCAGCCGGATGTTCTCGCTGACGTCGAGCGTCGGGACCAGGTTGAACGACTGGAACACGAAGCCGAGGCGACGACGACGCAGTTCGGTGAGGTCCTTGTCGCCGAGCTGTGTGATGTCGGTGCCGTCGATCGCGATGCGCCCGGTCGACACGGTGTCGAGGCCGGCCGCGACGTGCATCAGCGTGGACTTGCCGGAGCCGGAGGGGCCCATCACCGCGGTGAACTCGCCCGCGCCGATGTCGACGCTGACGTCGTCGAGCGCCGTCACCCGGCGTGCGGCGTCGCCGTAGTGCTTGGACACGTGGTCGAGGCGGATGATCGGAGCGTGGCTGGTGGTCATGGATCAACCATCGCCGCCTGGAGGCCCGTGGCGCGTCGGTCCGTTGGCTCCTGTGGATGGACCGCTCGGCGCACATCCCTGTGGACGACTCATCCGCACGGATGACGTCCACCACCCGACGCGCCGGTGTCAGTCCTTGGTGACGAGGCCGTGTTCGTGGGCGAACACGACCAGACGGACGCGGTCCCGCAGCCCGAGCTTCGTGAGCACCCGCGACACGTGGGTCTTGACCGTGGCCTCGCTGACGAACTCGTGTTTCGCGATCTCGCTGTTGCTGAACCCCCGCGCGGCGAGGTCGAAGATCTCCCGCTCACGCGGCGTCAGGTCGTCGACCGCGGCCGGCACGTTCGCGGCCCGTTCGGCGGAGTCGTCGTAGCGGCGGAGGAGCTCGCGCGTGGCCGATGCCGCGAACACGGCGGTTCCGGCGTGGACCGTCCGGACCGCCGCGAGCAGGAACTCGGGGTCGGCGTCCTTCAGCACGAAGCCGCTCGCACCGGCGCGGATGGCCTTCGCCGCGGCCTCGTCGAAGTCGAAGGTGGTGAGCACGAGCACCTTCGTGCCGTCGGCGCCGCCGTCCTCGACGATCTTCGCCGTCGCGGAGATGCCGTCCATCACGGGCATGCGGACGTCCATGAGCACGACGTCCGGTCGGTGTCGCCGGACGAGCTCGACGCCCTCCGCTCCGTTGCCTGCCTCACCGACGAACTGCAGGTCCGGCTGCGAGTCGATGAGCATGCGGATGCCGGTGCGGAAGAGCGCCTGGTCGTCGACGAGCGCGACGCGGACGGGGGTGTCGTTCATCGGGCGGTGCGCTCCTGCTCGGTCGGGGTGAAGAGCCCGCGGGGCGTCTGCCCGCTGGCGGGGTGCGTCGGCATCCGGACGGCCACGGCGAAGTCGTCGCCTCGGGGGCCGGCGGTCATGCTCCCCCCGGACATGGTGGCACGTTCGCGCATCCCGACCAGCCCGTGGCCGGTTCCGGGACCCGGGCGTCCGTCGTCGGCGCGCCGGTTGACCACGTCGATCTCGACCGTGTCGGGCCGGTACGTCAGCGTCGCGTGCACGGGGGTGCCCTGCTCGCCGTGTTTGTACGCGTTCGTCAGGCTCTCCTGCACGATCCGGTACACGGCCAGCTGCGTCGAGGTCGGCAGCGCATCGGGGTCGCCGCGGCGTTCGACCCGGACGTCGAGGCCGACCGCGCGCATCTCCCCGACGAGCCGCTCGATGTCGTCGACGTCCGGGGTCGGGGTGGTGCCCTGCTCGTGCCGCAGGGCACCGAGCAGCTCGCGCACGTCGCCCAGCGCCCGGCGTGCGGTGCCGGAGATCGTGCCGAGTGCCTGGTCGGCGATCGCGGGGTCGGCCTTCAGCGCGTACCGGGCGCCGTCGGCCTGCGCGATGACGACGGCGAGCGAGTGGGCGACGATGTCGTGCATGTCGCGGGCGATCCGGACACGCTCCTGCTCGACCGCGACGGCGCGGTCGGCACGCGCGGCGTCGCGTTCGGCGAGCAGCTGCGCTTCGCGGCTCATGCGTGCGGTCTGGCGCGTCCGGGCGACCAGTCCGCCGAGCCACGGCAGCAGCAGCACCGCCAGGACGACGGCGAAGACACCGATCGTCACCGTCCAGGACTCGGCCGCGGCGCCGTACATGGTCGCGCCCTGCGCGCGGTTCGCGAAGTCCGGGATGCCGTAGTACGCCGCAGCGACCACCGCTCCGACCAGTGCCGACAGCAGTCCGTACAGCCGCACGCGACGGCTGCCGTACGCGGCCGTGGTGTAGACGACGCCGCCGATGAACAGGTCGGCCGGGAACACGTTGCCGGCACCGAGCGCCGGCATCGCCACCATCTGGAACACCGCGAAGACCCAGGCGATGGTCAGTGCCAGACCGGGTGACAGCCTGCGGAGGGCGAGTGCGAGGGTCAGGCCGACGAGGACGACGTACGTGCTCGGGCCGTCCGAACCGGATGCCGACAGCGCGGCGACGACCACGCCGAGCACACCGGCGATCAGGACGTCGGCGACGACCTGCGCGCGGAGCATGGGGCGGAACACCCGTCCACGGTACGTGCGCCAGCCGGGCCGCGCGTCGTCCCCCGGGATGACGCGCGGTGTCCGGTCAGAAGCCGAGTCGGCCGAGCTGCTTCGGGTCACGTTGCCACTCCTTGGCGACCTTCACGCGGATGTTGAGGTAGACGTGGCGTCCACCGAGCAGTGCCTCGATCTCGGTGCGTGCCCGCGTCCCGACGTCCTTCAGGCGCTCGCCCTTGTGCCCGATGACGATGGCCTTCTGGCTGTCGCGCTCGACGAACAGGTTCGCGAAGATGCGCAGCGGGCCGTCGGGGTCGTCGTCCGGGTCGGGCTCGACCATGTCCTCGATGAGCACGGCGAGCGAGTGCGGGAGCTCGTCGCGCACGCCCTCGAGCGCGGCCTCGCGGATGAGCTCGGAGATGCGCTCCTCGCTGGTCTCCTCCGTCACCGCCGCAGCGTCGTACAGCGGCGGCGACTCGGGCATGAGCGCCGTGATCTCACCGAGGAGCGCCTCGAGCTGGATGCCCTTCGTCCCCGAGGTCGGCACGATCGCGTCCCACTCCCGCAGCGCGGACACGGCGAGCAGCTGCTCGGCGATCTTCTCCTTGCCGGCACGGTCGATCTTCGTGACGATCGCGATCTTCTTCGCCCGCGGGAAGTGGTCGAGCGTCTCGTTGATGAACCGGTCGCCGGGCCCGATCGGCTCGGTCGCGGGCACGCAGAACCCGATGACGTCGACGTCGCCCAGCGTGGACTGCACCAGGTCGTTGAGCCGCTCACCGAGCAGCGTGCGGGGGCGGTGCACGCCGGGGGTGTCGACGATGATGACCTGTCCGTCGGGCCGGTGCACGATGCCGCGGATGGCCCGCCGGGTGGTCTGCGGCTTCGACGAGGTGATCGCGACCTTCTCGCCGACCAGGGCGTTCGTCAGCGTGGACTTGCCGACGTTGGGCCGGCCGACGAACGAGACGAAACCAGCTCGGAACGGGGTGGTGGGGGTGTCGGTCATGCGTGCGGGGTTCCCGTCGTGGTGGATGCGGTGCCGTCGAACGCCTGCTCGGCCTCGGACAGGGCGTCGGTGCGCTCGGCGAGCACGGAGATGAGGTGGCGGCGCTTGCCCTCCACCCGGTCCGCGGTGAGCACGACACCGGACACGGTGACGGACTCCCCGGCGGTGGCGAGGTGCCCGAGCTCCTTGGTGAGCAGGCCCCCGGCGGTGTCGACGTCGTCGTCGTCGAGGTCGATCCCGAACAGGTCGCCGAGGTCGTCGATCGGCATGCGTGCGGAGATGCGCCACAGGCCGGCGGAGACCTCGACGCGGTCGATGACCGTCCGGTCGTACTCGTCGGAGATGTCCCCGACCAGTTCCTCGATCAGGTCCTCCATCGTGACGAGCCCGGCGACCCCGCCGTACTCGTCGACGACGAGCACGAGGTGGTTCTTCGCCGCCTGCATGTGCCGGAGCGTCTCGTCCGCGTGCTTGGACTCCGGCACGAACTCGGCCGGCCGCAGCAGCGACGTGACGACTCGCCCACCGGCGTTCCGGCTCTCGTGGAGTGCCCGGGCCAGGTCGCGCAGGTACACGACGCCCAGGACGTCATCGCTGTCACGCCCGGTGACCGGCATGCGGGAGACGCCGGTCGCCAGGAACTGCTCCATGACGACGGTCAGGGTGTGTGCCGCGTCGGCCGTGACCATGTCGGTGCGCGGGACCATCACCTCGCGCACCAGGGTGTCGCTGAACTCGAACACCGAGTGGATGAGTTCGCGGTCGTCGGCCTCGAGCACGTTGCTCTCGGTGGCCTCGTCGACCAGCGAGAGGAGCTGCTCTTCGCTCGAGACGCTCGACGTGCTGCCGTTCCGCCCCGGGGTGACCCGGTCGCCGATGAGCACCAGCAGGTCGGCGAGCGGTCCGAGGACGATGCGGACGCCGTGCACGAGCCCGCCGGTCGCCGCGACCATGCCCTCGGCGTGTGCGCGCCCGACGCTGCGCGGGCTCGACCCCACCAGCACGAACGACACCGCGGTCATGATGGCCGCCGAGACGATGAGCGCCACCCACCAGGTGTCCAGCACCGTGAACAGCGCGATGGTCACCAGGACAGCGGCCGCGGTCTCGGCCAGCACGCGGAAGAAGTTCAGCGCGTTGACGTGTGCGCCCACGTCGTCGGCGATGGCCTCGATCGCCCGCCGCCGCTTGTGTCCCCGGGCGACCTCGTCGAGGTCGGCGCGGGAGAGCACGCCGAGCGCGGCGTCGGACGCGGCGAGCAACCCGCCGAGGACGACGAGCACGAACGCCACCGTGAGCAGGACGGCGACGAGCAGCACTGCGGTCACCGCCCCCGACGCTGGGCGGCGAAGGCGGTCAGGATCTCCCCCTGCAGCCCGAACATCTCGGCCTTCTCCTCGGGTTCGGCGTGGTCGAACCCGAGCAGGTGCAGGATCCCGTGGCAGGTGAGCAGCAGGAGCTCGTCCGTGGTGGAGTGCCCGGCGGTCTTGGCCTGGGTCTCGGCGACCTGCGGGCAGAGCACGATGTCGCCGAGCAGCCCGGCGGGGGTCGGGTCGTCCTCGGTGCCCGGACGCAGTTCGTCCATCGGGAAGCTCAGCACGTCGGTCGGACCGGGCTCGTCCATCCACCGGACGTGCAGCTGCTCCATGGCGCCCTCGTCGACGAGCACGATCGCGAGTTCGGCGTCGGCGTGCACGTGCATCGCGTCGAGCGCGAACGCGGCGAGCCGCTGGACCGCGTCGTCGTCGATGTCCACACCGGACTCGTTGTTGAGTTCGATGCTCACCGGGTGCCTCCTCGGGCGTCGTTCTGGGGGTACGGGCTGCCCTGGCGGTCCTGCGGGGGGCGACCACGGCGTTCGGCGCCGTTCGCACCTGCCGGGTTGCCTACCGGAGCCGTTCCTCGGCCTGCGGTTCGGTGCCCCGCCTGTTCGGCGAGCCGCTGTTCGTCGTAGACCGTGTACGCGTCGACGATCCGGCCGACCAGGGTGTGCCGGACCACGTCCTCGCTGCCGAGGCGGGCGAAGTGGATGTCCTCGACGTCGTTGAGGATCTGCGTGACCAGTCGGAGTCCGGAGACGTTGCCGGGCAGGTCGACCTGGGTGATGTCGCCGGTGATCACCATGCGCGACCCGAAGCCGAGCCGGGTCAGGAACATCTTCATCTGCTCGGGCGTGGTGTTCTGCGCCTCGTCCAGCACCACGAACGAGTCGTTGAGCGTCCGACCGCGCATGTACGCCAGCGGCGCGACCTCGACCGTGCCCGCCGCGAGCAGCTTCGGGACGAGCTCGGGGTCCATCATCTCGTTCAGCGCGTCGTACAGCGGGCGCAGGTACGGGTCGATCTTGTCCGTCAACGTGCCGGGCAGGAAGCCGAGCCGCTCGCCGGCCTCGACCGCGGGACGGGTCAGGATGATGCGCGTGACCTCGCGCCGCTGCAGGGCCTGGACCGCCTTGGCCATCGCCAGGTAGGTCTTGCCGGTACCCGCGGGGCCGATGCCGAACGTGATGGTGTGCTCGTCGATGGCGTCGACGTAGCGCCGCTGTCCGTCGGTCTTCGGGCGGACGGCCTTGTTGCGGCTCGACACGATCGGCGCGCCGAACACGTCGGCGGGGCTGCGCGACTCGTAGATGATCCGGGCCGAGGTGGGGATGTCGCCCTGGCCGATGTCCTGCCCACGCTTGACCATGCCGACGAGTTCGTCGACGAGTGCGCGGGCCCGGGCCACGTCGCGCTCCGGTCCGGTCAGGGTGACCTCGTTGCCACGGACCAGGACCCGGACGCCCGGGTACTGGCGTTCGACGGTCTTCAGCAGTCGGTCCTGCGGACCGAGGAGCTGGACCATCGCGATCCCGTCGACACTGAGTTCCGAGACGGCTTCGGTCTCGGTGGGTGCGGTTTCGTCAGCTGGCAAGGGTGCCTTCCTGCAGGTCGCCTGCGAGTACGTGCGCGTGCACGTGGAACACGGTCTGACCGGCGGCTTCGCCGGTGTTGAAGACGAGTCGGAACTGGCCGCCGGCGCGCTCGTCGGCGATGCGCTGTGCGGTGGCCACGACGTGGGCGAGCAGCGCGGGGTCCCCCGCGGCGAGCTCGGAGACGTTCGCGTAGGCGTCCGTCTTGGGGATCACGAGGACGTGGACGGGCGCCTTCGGGGCGATGTCCTCGATCGCGATGACCCGGTCGTCCTCGGCGACGACGGTGGCCGGGATCGACCGGTCGATGATCTGGGAGAAGACGCTCATGTCACCATCGTAGGACGCCCCACCGACCGGCACACCGGAGCCCGGGCACCCCCGCGCTCATCGGCGCGCATCGGGTCCACCGGGGTCACCAGCGTCCGAGCCGGGCCTGCAGCACGGCCAGCGCCGCCGGACCCGCCGTCGAGGTGCGCAGGACCGTGTCGCCCAGCCGGACCCGCACAGCGCCCGCCGACGACAGTCGATCGAGCTCGGACCCGTCGATGCCGCCCTCTGGTCCCACGACGAGGGCGATGGACGTGGCGCCCGCCGGGGGCTCCCAGGTCGCCAGACGGTCGGTGGCCGTGGGGTCGAGCACCAGGTACACGGTGTCGGGCGAGGACGACGCGGACGCAGCGAGCGCCGCCGTGGTCGCCGGTCCGGACACCGCGGGCACCCGCGCACGGATCGCCTGCTTGGCGGCTTCCTGCACGATCGCCTGCCAGCGGGCGCGCCCCTTGGCGACCTTGGGACCGTCCCACCGCGAGACACTGCGTGCGGCCGACCACGGGACGACGGCGTCGACCCCGATCTCCGTCGCGGCCTGCACCGCCATCTCGTCGCGACCGCCCTTGGCCAGGGCCTGGACGAGCGTGAGCGACGGCACCGGCATCTCGGACACGTCGACCGCGGCGACCCGCAGCGTCAGCGTGTCGCGGCCGACCGTCTCGACGGCGCCCGTCACGACCACGCCGGCACCGTCGGACAGCCGCAGGGTCTCCCCCTCGCGGACGCGCGCCACCGTGACGGCGTGCCGCCCCTCGGCACCGTCGAGCGCGACGGCGTCCCCCACGGTCACACCGTCGAGGGCCCCGACCAGGTAGAGCGACGCCATCAGAAGTTGAAGAAGCGGTCGCGCAGCTTGCCGAACATCCCCTGCTGGAACCGGGCGAGCTGCGGCGGGTGCGCCTTGTGCGACTTCGCCAGCTGTTCGACGAGACCGCGCTCCTTGTGCGAGAGCTTGGTGGGCGTGACGACCTGCACGCCGACCCGCAGGTCGCCACGGCCGCTGCCGCGCAGCTTGGTCACGCCGCGGTCCTTGAGCACGAGCACGTCGGCGCTCTGCACGCCCGGCCGGATCTCGAGCTCGACCGGGCCGTCGAGCCCGTCGATGGTCGTCGTGGTGCCGAGGACGGCGTCGGTCATCGCGACCTCGAGCGTGGCGAGCAGGTCGTCCCCGTCGCGGCTGAAGACGTCGTGGTGCCGGACCCGGATCTCCAGGTACAGGTCACCGGCGGGCCCACCGGCGGGGCCGACCTCGCCCTGACCCGGCATCTGCAGGCGCAGCCCCGAGTCGACACCGGCCGGCACGTCGACCGGGATGGTCCGACGGGCGCGCACGCGGCCCTGGCCCTGGCAGGTCGGGCACGGGTTCGGGATGACGGTGCCGTGGCCGCGGCAGGTGCCGCAGGGAGCGCTCGTGACGACGTTGCCGAGGAGCGAGCGGACCTGGCGCTGGATGCTGCCGGTGCCGCCGCAGATGTCGCACGTGCGCGGGCTGGTGCCCGGCGCGCAGCACGAGCCGCCGCAGGTCTCGCAGAGCACGGCCGTGTCGACCTCGACGTCCTTGTGCGTGCCGAAGACGACCTCGTCCAGGTCGACCTCGATCCGGAGCAGGGCGTCCTGCCCACGCTCGGCCCGGCTGCGCGGACCGCTGCCGCGCCCGCCCGCGCCGCCCCCGCCGAAGAAGGCGTCGAAGATGTCGCTGAACCCGCCGGCGCCGCCGCCGAAGGGGCTGTCGGCCGAGGGGCCGGCGTCGTACCGTCGCCGCTGTTCGGGGTCGCTCAGCACGTCGTACGCGTGCGTCACGTCCTTGAAGCGTTCGGCGGCGTCCGGGCTCGGGTTCACGTCGGGGTGGAGCTCGCGAGCGAGTCGGCGGTACGCCTTCTTGATGTCGGCGTCGGCCGCGTCGCGCGGGACACCGAGGACGTCGTAGTGGTCTGCCACGTGTTCCTCAGGAGGTTTCGTCGGTCGTGTGGATGGATCGGTCTGGAGGCCCGGGGTGCGTCCGGTGGTCGGCACCGGTTGCGGGGGCGGTCGTCAATTCTCTCCGAGCAGCCTGGACAGGTACCGCGCGACCGCACGGACCGCGGCCATGTTGGAGCCGTAGTCCATGCGGGTCGGGCCGAGGACGCCGAGTCGGGCGACCTCACCGCCCGCGGCGAGGTACCCGCCGGCCACGATGCTGGTGGCGTCGAGACCGTACTCGGCGTTCTCGACGCCGATCCGTGCCGTGACGGCCGCGTCGTCGAGCTGCATCTCCCCGAACAACCGGAGCAGGGTCACTTGTTCCTCGATCGCTTCGAGGACCGGGAACAGGCCACCGGAGAAGTCGGACTCGCTCTTGGCCAGGTTGGCGGCGCCGGCCATCAGCAGTCGGTCCTGTCGCCCGGAGCCGACCTGCTCGATGAGGGTCGCCACGACGACCCCGGCGAGGGTCTGCGACGCCGGGCGGATCTGCGCGGGCACGGCCCGGAGCGCCGTGGGGACGTCGGTGAGCAGGAGCCCGACCGCAGCGCCGTTGAGCACCGCGCGGAGCTCGACCAGGGCGGACTCGTCGAGCTCGACGTCGGTCTCCACCACGCGCTGTTCGACCCGGGCGGTGTCGGTGATGAGCACCACCATCAGCCGGGTGTCGCCGAGGCGGACGAGTTCGACGTGCTGCACCCGGGCGCGCACCATCGACGGGTACTGCACCAGGGCGACCTGGTTCGTCAGCTGGCTGAGCAGCCGGACCGTGCGGCTGAGGACGTCGTCGAGGTCGTTCGACGCCCCGAGGAAGGTCTCGATGGCCTGCCGCTGCGCGCTGGAGAGCGGCCGGGCGGCGGCCAGGTGGTCGACGAAGAGCCGGTACCCCTTGTCGGTGGGCACCCGCCCGGACGAGGTGTGCGGCGCGATGATGAGCTGCTCGTCCTCGAGCAGGGCCATGTCGTTGCGGATGGTCGCCGCGCTGACGCCGAACGCGTGGCGCTCGACGATCGTCTTCGACCCGACCGGTTCGCGCGACGCGACGTAGTCCCGCACGATGGCCTTGAGGACCTCGAGGGAGCGTTCACTGACCACCGGGACCCCTTTCCGTTCGTGTTGGCACTCGGACCTGTCGAGTGCTGATCCTACGCCGGAGCACCGACGTGCCGACACTTCTCCACACCGCCTCGGTACGCTGTCGCGCATGAGCTACGGACAGCCGCCGAACGGACCCCAGGGCTACGGACAGCAGCCCGGCGGGCCCCAGTACCAGCCGCCCCAGCCGATGTCGCCCGAGGACCAGCGCCTCTGGGCGACGCTGACGCACGTCGGCATCAACTTCTTCGGCTTCGTCGCCCCGTTGGTCGCCTACTTCGTGCTGCGTGACCGCGGCCAGTTCGTCCGCGAACACTCCCGCGTCGCGCTGAACTTCTCCATCACGATGGCCATCGCCGACGCGGTCGGGGTCATCACGAGCTGGCTCGGGATCGGGCTGCTCATCATCCTCGCCGTACGCGTGGTGACGATCGTCTTCACCGTCATGGCCGCGCTCTCCGCCAACCGCGGGCAGTTCCACCGGTACCCGCTGTCGATCGAGTTCGTGAAGAACTAGTCGAGCAGCTCCCGCACGACGGCGTCGGCGAGCAGCCGACCCTGCAGCGTCAGCTCGAGCCGGCCTGGCGTGCCGGGCCGGCCGAGGGCACTGCGGCCGTCCACGAGACCGCGTGCGATGAGCCCGGCGACCCGGCCCCGGGCCTCCTGGCGGAGGTCCGCGGTCGTGAGCTCCCCCCGCACCCGCGCGGCCAGCAGCACGCGCTCGACGTACCGGGTCTCGTCGTCGATGGTCTCGCGACCGGCGGCCGGGGACTCGTCGGCGAGCACCCGGTTGGCGTACGCGGCCGGGTGCTTCACGTTCCACCACCGGGTGCCGGCGACGCTGGAGTGGGCTCCGGGGCCGATGCCCCACCAGTCGTGGCCCTTCCAGTAGGACAGGTTGTGCCGACTGGCGTGCTCGTCGCCCTTCGCCCAGTTCGACACCTCGTACCAGCCGTACCCGGCGTCCCCGAGGACCTGGTCCGCCAGTTCGTACATGTCGGCGGCCAGGTCGTCGTCCGGCGCGGGGAGCTCGCCACGGGACACGGCCCGACCCATCGCGGTGCCGTCCTCGACGATGAGCGAGTACGCGGACACGTGGTCCGGCTCGCAGGCCAGAGCGGCGTCGAGCGAGGTGCGCCAGTCGTCGAGGGACTCCCCCGGGGTCGAGTAGATGAGGTCGAGCGACACGTCGAGGCCCTGCTGCTTCGCCAGGTCCACCACGAGCGGCACCCGGGCCGGTTCGTGCGTGCGGTCCAGCGTCGCGAGGACGTGTGGCACCGCGGACTGCATGCCGTAGCTGAGGCGTGTGAACCCCGCTGCGCGGAGCGTCTCGAGCGCGGAAGCGTCCACCGAGTCCGGGTTCGCCTCGGTCGTGACCTCGGCACCGGGCAGGATCCCCCAGGTGTCGTCGATCGCCCGCAGGATCATCGCCAGGTCGCTCGCCGGCAGCATCGTCGGGGTGCCTCCGCCGAAGAACACCGTCGAGACCGGACGACGCGGCACCCCCGAGCGGTCGAGGACGGATGCGGCCCATGCGATCTCACGCACGGCGTGCCCGGCGTAGTCGTCGCGCCGGACGCCGCGGAGCTCCGACGCCGTGTACGTGTTGAAGTCGCAGTAGCCGCACCGGACCCGGCAGAACGGCACGTGCACGTAGACGCCGAAGGGCACGTCCCCCGCATCGGGCCGCGGGACGAGGAGGCCGTCTGCGGGAGCCGGATCAGCGATCGGGAGAGCACTCGGCATGGACTCCATTGTCCGCCATGATGGAGCCATGGAGCACCACCCCGTCCCGACCACGGTGCTGTGGGACATCGACGGCACCCTCGTCCGCAACGCCGTCTCCCCGGGCAACCTGTACCACCAGGCGCTCGAGCGTGCCATGGGCCAGGAGCTCCCCCAGCTCGTCGGACACCAGCACGGCCGCACCGACGCCGGCATCATCGCCGAACACGTCCGTGCCCACGAACTCGGTGACGAGGTCATCCCGCTCGTCAGCCGTCACCTGCGCGACCTGTCCGAGGAACGGCACCGCTCGGGTGAGCACCGTGTCGCCGCTCCCGGGGCCGCTGCGCTGGTGGCCCGGTTCGCCGGGCTCGGCTGGCGGAACGGACTGCTCACCGGCAACTCGGCGTTCCGCGCCCGGGTGAAGCTGTCCGGCGCCGGGTTCGACGTCGACGCGTTCGACTGGGACCACTCGTACTTCGGGGACGAGGCCGTCGAGCGCGCCGGGGTCACCGCCCTGGCTGCCGCGGACCTGGCCGGCACGCGGGCCGTCATCGTCGGGGACACCCCGCGTGACGGTGAAGCCGCGGACGCCGTCGGGATCCCGTTCCTGGCGGTGGCGACCGGTGTCTACGACGTCGATGCCCTGCGGCGCACGAACGCCGTCGCGATCGCCCGGGACTGCGTCGCCGACGCAGCGCTCATCGAGGACGCGATCGCCGCGCTGCCGCCGCTCCGCCCCGCAGACGACGACTAGTCGCCGCGCAGGGCCGCCAGGTACTGCTCCGCCATCACACGCTGCTGGCGACGGAGCAGCGGCGCGACGAAGCGCCACTTCGCACTCGCTGGCTGCGAGAACTGCCGGATCTGCAACCACACCGACCCGTCCGCCGTGCGCTCGACGACGAAGGACTCCTCGCCGGAGAGCGGGTGGCCCTCCAGCGTGCCGTACGCGAAGCCCTTGCGGTCGGCCTCGTCGATGATCGACACGACCCGGACCGGCGCGTGCACGGTCTGCCCGAAGGCGTGCATCGTCAGCACCGCGCTCGTGCCGGCCGTGACGAGCGGCGTGCCGTCGGCTGAGAACTGCTCGACGCGCGGCGTCCCGATCGACGCGGGCTTGATCGGCACGCCCTGCTCGTCGAAGGTGACCGGGTTGTAGCGGACCTCGTCGTCGTCCGGGGCCTGGTCGACGCGGACGCCGATGCCGCTGCGTTCCTGGATCTGCCAGGTCAGCGCCTGCGTCACGGCGGTCTCGAAGCGCTGGTCACCGTGCCCGATGCGGGCGCGGGACTCCGCCGGCGTGAAGCCCTCCGGCGGGTACGTCATGAGGTCGGGTGCCTGCGTCGCACCGACCGCTCCGTAGGTCAGGGCGGTCAGGTACCCTCCGCGGCTGCTCATGCGCCCCATCGTATCGGGGCACGGAGTGCGGATCGAACCCACCGCTGCGCACCGCACGCACGCCGCCGTCCGCATTCCGCGCGCCCCGAACGGGAGGCCGTGCCCGCCCCCGCCACGCCACTACCGTTGGGGCGTGCCCACGATCGAGACCGCTCGCCGGCGGTCCGTCGACCGCCGGGTCCTCGCGCTCGCGATCCCGACGCTGGCGTCGTTCGCCGTCGCCACAGCGGCCCGGGTCGCCGTCGACCAGGCGGTCGCCGGGTACGGTTCCCCGACGCGGTACGGCGCGGACACCGGCTCCGGCTGGACGAGCATCGACGTCGTCAGCGTGATCGCCGGCCTGGGTGCGACCGCCGCGGCAGCCGGTGTCCTGCTCTTCGGAGCGACCCTCGTCACCGTCGTCCGCCGACACCACCACCGACGCCTCACGCTCGTGCTCGGTGGCACCGCCGCAGTCCTGGTGCTCGGCGCCGTGGCCGCCGCGGTGGTGGCGACGTCCGCGAAGGACTTCACCACCGTCGCGGACGCATCCCTGCTGCGGACCGCGCTGGCGGGTCTGGCCGTGGCGAGCCTCCCGGCTGTCGCCATGGCCGCACTGCGGACCCACCGCGCCGCCCGCTGACCGGTCTGGGAAAGCGACAGTGCTCTGCGAAAGCGACAGTGCTCGGCCGGATCCCGGCCGAGCACTGTCGCTTCGCGCTACTTCTTCTTCTCTTCGACGTCGCCGGAGAGCGCTGCGATGAAGGCTTCCTGCGGGACCTCGACCCGGCCGATCGTCTTCATGCGCTTCTTGCCCTCCTTCTGCTTCTCGAGGAGCTTGCGCTTGCGGGTGATGTCACCGCCGTAGCACTTCGCCAGGACGTCCTTGCGCATGGCCCGGATGCTCTCGCGCGCGATGATCCGCGCACCGATCGCCGCCTGGATCGGGACCTCGAACTGCTGTCGCGGGATGAGCTTGCGCAGCCGCTCGGTCATCAGCGTGCCGTACGCGTACGCCTTGTCGCGGTGCACGATCGCGCTGAAGGCGTCCACCTGGTCGCCCTGCAGCAGGATGTCGACCTTGACCAGGTCGGCCGCCTGGTCGCCGACGGGCTCGTAGTCCAGGCTGGCGTAGCCCTGCGTCTTGCTCTTGAGCTGGTCGAAGAAGTCGAACACGATCTCGCCGAGCGGCATCTCGTAGCGGATCTCCACCCGGTCCTCGCCGAGGTACTCCATGCCGAGCAGGGAGCCGCGGCGCTGCTGGCAGAGCTCCATGATCGCGCCGACGTAGTCCTTCGGCGCCAGGATCGCGGCGCGGACCATCGGCTCGCGGACCTCGACGATGCGGCCGGTCGGGAACTCGGAGGGGTTCGTGACCTCGACGATCGAGTTGTCCTCGTTCGTGACCTCGTAGATGACGCTCGGCGCGGTCGTGATGAGGTCGAGGCCGAACTCGCGCGACAGGCGCTCGGTGATGATCTCGAGGTGCAGCAGCCCGAGGAAGCCGCAGCGGAAGCCGAAGCCGAGCGCGACCGAGGTCTCCGGTTCGTAGACCAGCGCGGCGTCGGAGAGCTTGAGCTTGTCGAGCGCGTCACGGAGGTCCGGGTAGTCCGAGCCGTCGATCGGGTACAGGCCGGAGAACACCATCGGCTTCGGGTCGGTGTAGCCCGGCAGCGCCTCGGTCGCGGGCTTCTGCGCGCTGGTGACCGTGTCGCCGACCTTCGACTGACGCACGTCCTTCACGCCCGTGATCAGGTAGCCGACCTCGCCGACGGACAGGCCCTTCGTGGGCTTCGGCTCGGGGCTCGACACCCCGATCTCCAGGATCTCGTGCGTCGACTTGGTCGACATCATCTGGACCTTCTCGCGCGGCTGGATCGAGCCGTCGATCATCCGCACGTAGGTGACGACACCGCGGTAGCTGTCGTAGACCGAGTCGAAGATCATCGCGCGGGGTGCGGCGTCGACGTCTCCGACCGGGGCCGGCACCGACCGGACGACGAGGTCGAGGAGCTCGGGCACGCCGACGCCGGTCTTGCCGGAGACACGCAAGACGTCCTCGGGCTGCCCGCCGATGAGCTGGGCGAGTTCGGCTGCGTACTTGTCCGGCTCGGCCGCCGGCAGGTCGATCTTGTTGAGGACCGGGATGATCTGCAGGTCGTTCTCGAGCGCGAGGTACAGGTTGGCGAGCGTCTGGGCCTCGATGCCCTGCGCCGCGTCGACCAGCAGGATGGCCCCCTCGCACGCCGCCAGCGACCGGGAGACCTCGTACGAGAAGTCCACGTGGCCGGGCGTGTCGATCATGTTGAGCGCGTAGGTCTGTCCGTCGAGTTCCCACGGCATGCGGACCGCCTGCGACTTGATCGTGATGCCGCGCTCGCGCTCGATGTCCATCCGGTCGAGGTACTGCGCGCGCATGGCCCGTTCCTCGACGATGCCGGTGATCTGCAGCATGCGGTCGGCCAGGGTCGACTTGCCGTGGTCGATGTGCGCGATGATGCAGAAGTTGCGGATCGCTTCGGCCGGCGTCGCGGCGGGCTCGAGCGGCGCGGATGCTTGTGGGCTCACGGTTCCTCGTCGGTGGGTGGTGCCGGTGGCGCGCCCGTGGTCAGGACGGCTGGCATCGATTCTCCCATG
Source organism: Curtobacterium sp. MCBA15_001 (assembly GCF_001864835.1). Taxonomy (GTDB): domain Bacteria; phylum Actinomycetota; class Actinomycetes; order Actinomycetales; family Microbacteriaceae; genus Curtobacterium. The sequence continues at coordinate 110,306 of NZ_MJGI01000012.1, forward strand.
TCCCGGCGCCGCGTCCGGTCGGGCGCGGCAGCCGGAGGACCAGCTCGGCCGGCTCCGGACGGGAAGGCCGGTGCCGGCTGGCACCGTGCCTCCCGTCCGGCACGCACCACGCTCCGGACGTGACTGCCGCGGCTCCGGCCGTCAGCTGCCGCGGGTCCGGCCGTCAGCCGCCGCGGCGTCAGCGCGCGGATCGCAGGGGTGGCAGTGCTCCCAGGCCGTGCCGCAGGTCCTCCGGCGTCGCGGCCAGGCAGATCCGGATCCATCCCTCGCCGCTCCTCCCGAACGCACTGCCCGGGGCGACCGCGACGTGCTGCTCGTGCAGGAACCGGAGTGCCCAGGCCGCGACGTCACCCTGCGTCGCGTGGGCGACGTCGATCCACAGGTAGAAGGCCCCGCGGGGGTCGTTGTAGCGGATGCCGGCCGCGTCGAGGACCTCGCGCGCCACGGCGAGGTTCGCACGGTAGTGGTCGCGCGCGTCCTGCACCGCCGAGTGGTCACCGACGATGGCAGCCAGGGCCGCGTACTGGTCGGGCTCCGCCACGCAGCTGATCATCGCCTCCTGCATGGTGCGCATCGTCGGACCGAGGCCCTTCGGGGTGACGAGGTACCCGACCCGCACGCCCGTCATGGCGTAGGTCTTGCTCAAGGAGAACGCGGTGAAGACCCGGTCGTCCTCGTCCAGGGCCGCCAGGCTGACGTGCCGGACGTCGTGGGTGAAGTACTCGTAGACCTCGTCGCTGACCACCCACAGGTCGTGCCGGCGCGCGAACGCCAGCAGGTTCCGCAGGGTCTCCTCGCCGAAGACCGAGCCGAGCGGGTTCGACGGCGAGTTCACCACGATGGCCCGCGTCCGCTCGGTGATGCTCGCCTCGAGCGCGTCGAGGTCCGGCTCGAACCCGCGGTCCGGCTCCAGCCGGTACGGCACCGGCGTCGCACCGAGGATGTGTGCGTTCATCGTGAACGTCGTGTAGCCCGGGTCCGGCACGAGCAGTTCGTCCCCAGGGCTCAGGACGAGCGACATCGCCTGGAAGAGCGCCTGCGTCGCCCCCACCGTCACCCAGATCTGCTCGAGGTCCGCCGTGATGCGGTTCTCGCGCTGCAGCTTCTCCTGGATCGCCCGACGCAGCGGTGCGATGCCGCCGTTCGGGGTGTAGCCGGTGCGGTCCTCGGTCCAGGCCCGCCGGGCGGCGTCGCCGATGTGCGTGGCGACCGGGACGTCGGGTTCCCCGATGACGAGCATCGTCACGTCGTCCCCCGCGGCCTGCAGCATCGCCGCCTGCTCGAAGACGCGGCGGATGCCGGAGGCGGGGACGGTGTCGATCCGGGGCGCGAGGGAGGGCATGCGATCCACGGTAACGAAGCCGTGTTGCGGGCTCGTGACGCGTGTCGCGCGCGTTGTCCGGCGGGCGCCGTCCTGGTAGTGTTGCTTGCTGGCTTGCGCGTTCCCCGCCCACGGGTGGAACGCGAGACGACCAAGGGCCCCTCTACCCAGCGGTCGCATTCACCCGTACGAGACGAAGCAGGAGCACCACGCATGGCGAACATCAAGTCGCAGATGAAGCGCATCAAGACCAACCTCAAGGCCACCGAGCGCAACAAGGCCTACAAGTCCGAGCTGAAGACGTTCATCCGTCACACCAACGAGGCGATCGTCGCCGGCGACAAGGAGAAGGCCACCGCCGCTCTCGCCGTCGCGTCGAAGAAGCTCGACAAGGCCGTCAGCAAGGGCGTCATCCACAAGAACCAGGCCGCGAACCGCAAGTCGGCCATCGCGAAGAAGGTCGCTGCGCTCTGACGCACTGACTCCCTCGAAGGCCCCGTACCGTTCCGGTGCGGGGCCTTCGTCGTCCGCGGACGGGGCCAGGCGGGCCGGGCCCGGCCGGCCCGGGCCAGCCGGGCCAGGCCGGCCGGGCCCGGCGGGTTCGCGGTGCGAGCCGCGTTCGCACAACCGCAGGCACTCCGCACCACGGCGATCGCTGGTGCGGTGTGTGTTCGGTTGTGCGAACGCACAGCGCGCCAGGGCGCGCGCAGTCCGCTCCGGACGGGAGGCCCGACTCGCCTCAGCGGGCCTCGCCGCGTCGGGCGATGGTGCGGACCATGACCTCGAGCGCGTAGTGCGCGTCGCGGGATCCGCCCTTCACGGCGGTGTCGGCCTCGGCGATGCTGATGATGGCGTTCGCCAACCCGGCCTCGCTCCACCCGGCGACGTCCCGCTGCGCGCGCTGCACCTGCCACGGCGCCATGCCGAGCGCCGACGCCGCCTGACCGCTGGAGCCACGGAACGCGCTGACCTTCGCCATGGTGCGGATCTTGCTGGCGAAGGCGGCGACGATCGGCACGGGGGCCTCACCCGTCGCCAGGGCGTGCCGGAGCTCGACGATCGCGGGCGCGGACCGGCCGGCCAGCGCGATGTCCGCGACCTTGAACGCGTTGGTCTCGACCCGGCCGCCGTAGTACTTGTCGACGACCCGGTCGGTGATCTCCTGCGCTTCGTCCGCCAGGAGCTGCCGGCACGCTGCCGCCAGCTCAGCCAGGTTGTCCGCGAACGCCGCCACGAGGGTCCGGACCGCTGAGGGGGCGATCTTCCGACGTGCGGCGCGGAACTCGGCTGTGACGAAGTCGATGCGGTCGGTCTCGCGCTTGAGTTCGTCGCACTGCACCTCGATGCCGCCACCGACGCCGCTACGGATCGTGTCGAGGAGCTTCTTGCCGCGGACACCACCCCCGTGTCGGAGCACGAGCGTGACGTCATCCGCCGGGTTCCCGAGGTACGCGATGGTCTCGGTGATGAAGGCGTCCGTGCACTTCTCGACGTTGGTGACCCGGACCAGCCGCGGTTCACCGAACAGCGACGGACTCGCCAGGGTGGCCAGCAGGCCGGGCGCGTACTGGTCGGCCTCGAGGTCGTGGACCTCGAGCGCCGGGTCCTCGGCCACGAGCAGGTCGCGCAGCATGCCGGTCGAGCGCTCAGCGAGGAACGTCTCCGGCCCCGTGACCAGGACGACGGGGGCAGGACGGATGCCCGACCACGGGACCTGGTCGATCTTCGCCGCGGCGCGCGCGGGCTTCTTGGCGGGCATGCGTTCCTTCCGGTCGTGCGGCTCCCGAGTCTACGGGCGAGCGCCGACGGCACTGTCACGGCCGCAGCCGCAGCCGTAGCCGACGTCGCCGTCGCCGTCGCGGTGGCCGACGAACCGCCCGCGGCGGCGTCGGCCGGTCGGTCGTGCCGCTCGGTCCAGACCTCCGGCCCGTCCGTCCCGCGGCGGACGACGATCGTCCCCTGGAGATCCGTCCGGAACGGTGTCGTGCCGGCGTCGGCGAGCATCCCGAGTGCCCGTTCGGTCGGGTGACCGTAGGTGTTGTCGGCTCCGACCCCGATGAGCCCCACGGGTGCAGCCAGCTGCCGGTAGAGCCCGGGGTCCTGGTCGGACGAGCCGTGGTGCGAGACCTTGACCACGTCGACCGGACCGAGGGCGACCGTGTCGCGGAGTCGCCGCTGCGCCTGCTCGTCCAGGTCCCCCAGCAGGACCGTGGACAGACAGGCACCGCATCCCTCGCTGCCGACGGTCGTGAGCACGACACTCGCCGCGTTGCCGCTCGCTGTCGAACCCGCACGCGGCCAGACCACCTGCCAGGCCAGGTCGCCGAGCACGCCGGAGGTCTGGTCGTCGGCGCGGCGCACGTCGACACCGGCGCTCGTCAGGCGCTCGACGACGCCCTGGTCCGCCGGACGACCGACGGGGCCGACCAGCGCGACGTCCGACCGGGTAGCGACAGACTCGACGGCGCCGACGTGGTCACGATCGAAGTGCGTGAGGACGAGCAGGTCCACCCGGTCGACACCGAGCAGGTCGAGACAGGTGCGGAGCCGGGCCGGGTCGTCCCCGACGTCCACGAGCGCCGTCCTGGCCCCGCTGCGCACCACCGTCGCGTCCCCCTGGCCCACGTCGCAGGCGACGACCGACCAGTCCCGCGGCAGGCCCGCACGGACGACGAGGGGTGGGACCACGGTGGCTCCGACGCCGACCACCACGACGACGACCGCGCCGAGGACGAGCCGTGCGCGCCACCGCCGCGCGACGAGCACGGCCGAGGCCACCGCGGCGCTGACGAGCACGGCCGCAGCGACACCGATCGTGCCCACGGGCCAGGGCACCGCTGCGAAGGGCAGGGCCGACGCACTCCGCGCCACGACGCCGATGCCCGCAGCGGGTGCCCATGCGACGCCGGCCAGCACCGAGGCGCCTGTGGGCCAGAGCGGCGCGAGCAGGCAGGACGCCAGACCGAGCACCGTGACGATCGGCGCCAGCGGTTCGGTGAGCAGGTTCGCCGGCACCGCGTACGTCGGCAGCGCTGCCGTGAGCGGGATCGTGAGGGGCCAGCACGCGACCTGGGCGGCGATCGGCACGGCGAGGGCGGCCGCGACGGGGGTCCCACAGCGCCCGGCGAGGAGCCCGGTGAGCGGTGGTCCCAGCACGACGATGCCCCCGGTCGCGAGGACGGACAGCCCGAAGGCGAACGAACGCGCTGTCCACGGATCGGCCACCAGCATCCCGACCGCGGCCAGCGCGATCAGCGGTACGCCCCGCACCGGTCGACCGGTCAGGTGGACGACGAGCACGACGACGGCCATCACGGTCGCGCGCAGGATCGACGGATCGGGGCGGACCAGTGTCACGAACCCGACGAGCAGCGCGACCGCACACGCGGCACGGGGCACGCGACCGAGGCCGGCCGCTCGACCGAGCACGACCACGAGGGCGACGACCACCGCGCAGTTCGACCCCGACACCGCGGTCAGGTGCGTCAGAGCGCTCGTCTCCATCGCGGCCTGGGTCTCGGGGTCGAGGCCACTACGGTCCCCGATCGCCAGACCGCGGAGCAGCGCTCCACCGGGCTGGGGCAGGTCCGCGGTGACCCGGGCGAAGGCGGCCCGCGCCGTGTTCGTGGTGCCGACGAACCCCGTGGCTGGACGGACCGACACCGGACCGCGCACGAAGACGACGAAGGCGGTGGGAGCGCCAGGCTCGTCGGCCTCGATCACCGCAGTCGCCGCGAGGACCGCACCGGCCCCGACCGTCCGGCGCCGCGGCTCGTCACGACTCGGCACGATCCGAACCGGCACGGCGAGCGATGCCTCGGGGTGGGCACCGGTCCCGAACTGCCGCAGTGTCGCGAGGGCGGACCGGTCCGCCGGCGTGAGGTCACGATCGAGCGTGAGCCGCACGGCAACGGCCCGCGACGAGCTCTCGGCCAACACGGCGGGCGAGCGTCGGACCTGCCCGACGGCGACGGCCACGGCGACCACCGCGACGAGCAACGCACACGTCAGCAGCAGGGCGGCGACCGCTCGACCACGGACACGCGAGCCGGAGCCGTCGGCGGACCGTGCGCACACGACGACGACGAGGGCTCCCCCGGCGACGACCGCGCCGAACGCCGCCACTGCCCACGCCACAGCCGGGTACCCGACCAGCACCGCGGTCACCACCCAGGTGACGGCTGCGGGTCCGGCGAACCGCAGGTCCGATGCGTCCGGACGGCCCTGCGCGACGCTCACACCCGCACCCGGCTCTCGAGTTCGGCGAAGCGGGACTCACCGATGCCGCTCACCTCGAGCAGGTCCTGCGGCGCGGCGAAGCGGCCGTGCTCCTGGCGCCAGGCGAGGATGCGCTGGGCGAGCGCGGGACCGATGCCCGGCAGGGTCTCGAGGGTCGCCTGGTCGGCGGTGTTGAGATCGACCACCGGGGGCACCCCGTCCGGACCAGCACCGGGACCGGAACCGGACGCGCCAGTCCCCGACGCACCGCCGTTCGCGCCGGGGTCCCCGCCGTCGACGGTGGCCGGGATGTCGGTCTCGCCGACCCGCGGCACGTAGAGGCGTTCGCCGTCGACGACCGGACGGGCCAGGTTGACCCGTGCCAGGTCGGCGTCGGCTGCTGCGCCGCCCGCCCGGTCGAGGGCGTCCGCCACGCGCGCACCGCTGCCGAGGGTGATCAGCCCCGGTGCACCGACGGCACCCACCACGTGCACGACGACGGGCGCCCCCGACGCCGAGGGCGAGCCGGATGCCGACGGAGCCCCTGTCGCTCCCCCACCGCCGTCGGACGCGCTCGCTGTGGGCCGCCCCGGGCCCACCGGAGCCGCACCCGACACGGACACCGCGCCGCTGTCACCGCCACCGTCGCCGCCACGAGCACCGACGACGATGACCACGAGGGCGACCACGACGACGAGCACCGCGAGCAGGATCGCCGCGCGGGGCGTGAGCGTGAACCGGGACATGGCCGGAACGCTACGGAGCCCGGCCGTCCGGCCGAGCTCCGTCGTAGGCGCCTGTGGAGCAGCCACCGCCGCCCCACGCCTGTGGAGGAGTCGCCTACCCCTTGATGGCGATGTTCACGAGCTTCGGCGCCCGCACGATCACCTTCACGATCTCGCGGTCACCGATGTACCGCTGCACGTTCGCCGACGACCGCGCGAGCTGCTCGAGCTCGTCCGCCTCGATCGACTTCGACACCTCGAACGAGTCGCGCACCTTGCCGTTCACCTGCACGACCGCGGTCAGCGTGTCCTGCACGAGGAGCGTCGGGTCGGCCTTCCGCCAGCCGTACGTGGCGACGGTCGCGTCGTACCCCAGGCGCTCCCACATCTCCTCGCCGGTGTACGGCGCGAAGACGCTCAGCCCGAGCGCGATGGTCTCGACGGCCTCGCGGACGGCCGGGTCCCCGGCGCCGGGGCCGCTGTCGATCGCCTTGCGGGTGACGTTCACCAGGTCCATGAGCCGTGCGATCACGACGTTGAACTTGAACGACTCCATCATCCCCGGCGCATCGGCCAGGAACCGGTGGGTGACCTGGCGCAGTGCCCGGTCGCCGTCGGCCCAGACCGCGTCGGGCGTCGAGGTGACGTCGGTCGCCAGCCGGTACGCGCGCGCCAGGAACCGGGCGGAGGCCGCCGGCGAGACGTCCTCCCAGTTGATGTCGTCCTCCGGCGGGCCGGCGAAGCCCATCACGAGCCGGATGGCGTCGACGCCGTGCGCGTCGAGCTCGTCGCCGAGCGACACACCACCCTTCGACTTCGACATCTTCGAGCCACCCGACAGCACCATGCCCTGGTTGAGCAGCGCCGAGAACGGTTCGGTGAAGTCGAGGTACCCGAGGTCGAACAGGACCTTCGTGACGAACCGCGCGTAGAGCAGGTGCAGGATCGCGTGCTCGACACCGCCGATGTACTGGTCGACCGGCGCCCACTTGTTGACGCGCTCCGGGTCGAACGCCTGGGTGTCGTCGTTCGCGGACAGGAACCGCAGGAAGTACCACGACGAGTCGACGAACGTGTCCATCGTGTCGGTGTCCCGGAGCGCGGGCGTCCCGTCCACCGGGTTCGGCACGTTCACCCAGTCGGTCGCCCCACCGAGCGGCGAGGTGCCCTTCGGCTTGAGGTCGAGGCCCTCGGTGGACGGCAACCGCACGGGCAGCTCGTCGAGGGGCACGGGGTGCTCGGAGCCGTCCGCGCCGTGGATGATCGGGATCGGGGTGCCCCAGAAGCGCTGGCGGGAGATCAGCCAGTCGCGCAGGCGGTACGTCTTGGCGGCGCGACCGGTGCCCCGCTCGTCGAGGAGCTTGATCGCGGCCGTGATGGCGTGCTGCTTGGACATGCCGTCGAGCGGTCCGGAGTTCACCATCCGGCCCTGCCCGGTCAGCGCGACGCCGGTCGACGCCGGGTCGAGCGGCGGCAGGTCGAAGTCGTCCAGGGTGGCACCCTCGGGGATCACCGGGATCGCGCCGGTCACCGCGGCGTTGGTGTCGACGACGACCCGCACGGGCAGGTCGAACGTCCGCGCGAAGTCCAGGTCGCGCTGGTCGTGCGCGGGCACGGCCATGACCGCGCCGTGGCCGTAGTCGGCGAGCACGTAGTCGGCGGCCCAGATCGGCAGACGCTCGCCGGTCAGCGGGTGGATCGCGAACCGGTCGAGCGGCACGCCGGTCTTCGGACGGTCGGCGTTCTGCCGGTCGATCTCCGACGTCTTCTGCGTCGCCACGAGGTAGTCGTCGAAGGCCTGCCGGACAGACGGGGAAGCCGGGGCGACCAGCGACGCCGCCAGGTCGGAGTCCGGCGCCACGACCAGGAACGTCACACCGTGGATGGTGTCCGGGCGCGTGGTGAACACGGTCACCGGCTCGTCGCGGCCTTCGATGACGAAGTCCACGTCGGCACCGACGGAGCGGCCGATCCAGTTGCGCTGCATCGCGATGACCTTCGACGGCCACCGGCCCTCGAGCTGGTTCAGGTCGTCGAGCAGGCGGTCGGCGTACTCGGTGATGCCGAAGTACCACTGGGTCAGCTTCTTCTTGACCACGACGGCGCCGGAGCGGTCGGAGGTGCCGTCAGGCAGGACCTGTTCGTTCGCCAGCACGGTCTGGTCCACCGGGTCCCAGTTGACCCAGCTGTCCTTCCGGTACGCCAGGCCCTTCTCGTACATCTTCAGGAACAGCCACTGGTTCCACTTGTAGTACTCGGGGTCCGAGGTGTGGATCTCCGTCGACCAGTCGAACGAGGGCGCGTACCGCTTGAAGGACGCCTTCTGCTGCTCGATGTTGGCGTAGGTCCACGCCCGGGGGTCGACCCCGCGCTTGATCGCCGCGTTCTCGGCGGGCAGCCCGAACGAGTCCCACCCGATGGGGTGCAGCACGTTGAAGCCCTGCTGCCGCCAGTAGCGCGCGACGAAGTCGCCGAGCGCCCAGTTCTCGGCGTGGCCCATGTGCAGGTCGCCGGACGGGTACGGGAACATCTCGAGGATGTACTTCCGGGGGCGGCGGTCGTCGTGGTCGGTGGTGAAGAGGCTGAGCTCTTCCCAGCGGCCCTGCCACTTGTCCTGGATACGACGGAAGTCGTAGGTGTGCGGGTCCTCGACGTGCTGCTCGAAGGTCACGGGGCTCTCAATCGGTCTGGAGGCGCGGCGCACGTCCGACGGACAGGCACCGGTCCCCAAGATTACAAGCCACGGACGGTGGTCGAGGACTCAGGGGACCAGGCGGCCGTCCTGCATCCGGAGCGTCCGGGTCACCAGGTCTGCCGGGACCGGCACGTGGGACACCACGACCACGGTCCGTCCGGTACCGCGCGCCGTCGCCACCAGGTCCCGCAGCACTGCCTCGCCCAGGTCCGGGTCGATGCCCGCGGTCGGTTCGTCGAGCACCAGCACCGGGAACGCGTGCAGCAGTGCCCGCGCCAGTGCCAGCCGGTGCGCCTGTCCGCCGGACACCAGGGCGCCGCGCTCCCCCACGCCGGCGTCCAGCCCGCCGCGCGCAACGACCCACGCGCGGAGTCCGACCCGGTCCAGCGCGGCGAGCAGCTCGTCGTCGGTCGCGGTGTCCCGCGCGAACAGCAGGTTCTGCCGGATCGACTGGTCGAAGACGAACGGGTCCTGCTCGATCAGCCCGACCCGCGCGCGGACGGCGTCGGGGTGCATCGTGCGCGCCTCGACCCCGTCGAGCGTGTAGCTGCCGTCGTGGTCGACGAACCGCACGAGGGCCTGCACGAGCGTGGACTTGCCCGCGCCGCTCGGGCCCTGCAGCACCACGACCTCGCCGGGGTGCAGGTCGAACGACACCGCATCGACCGCGGGGCGTGCATCCCCGGGCCACCGGACAGTCAGGTCGTGCGCGGAGATCGGCACGGCACCCTCGACCACGAGCGACGCCGGGTCCGCTGGTTCGTCGGGCTCGGCGACCAGGCCCGCGGGGAGCACCGCCGGCACGACGCGTTCGACCCGGTCGGCAGCCGCTCGCACGCGGCGGAACGTGAGCACGGCGAGCGGGACGGCACCGACGACCTCGAACAGCGCGAGCGGCACGAACACGGTCAGCGCCCACAGCGGTCCGTCGAGCGCGCCGGACACCACGCTCGGTGCTCCCACCGCCAGGATCCCGACCACCGCTGCCCCACCGAGCAGGCCGACGAGCGCGCCGACCAGCGACTCGACCCCGGCACGGCGACGGACGGCCCGGGTCACGCGGGCGTCCAGCGCGGCGATGTGCCGGAGGCGTTCGTCGAGGGTGCCGTACGCGGCGAAGACGTCGAGCGTCCGGACCGTGTCGAGCACGAGGTCCGCGACCCGTCCCCGTTCGGCCGCGGTCGCCTGGTCGCTCGTGCGGGCGATCGTCGCCGTGACGACCGACCCGACGAGGGCCGCCGCGACCAGGGCCAGCAGCAGGACCAGGGCCGCCGGCAGGGACACGATCGCCACCACGACGACGGACAGCACGGCTGCGGTCCCCGCGGACACCAGCGGTCCGACCACCCGGATCGGCAGGTCCTGCAGCCGGTCGGTGTCGGTCACCAGCCGCGTCAGCAGGTCGCCCCGACCGCTCGTGCCGAGGCCGCCCGGCGCGGTCGACGCCAGGCGTCGGTACATCGCAGTGCGGACGACGGCGAGCTGTCGGAACGAGGCATCGTGGCCGGCGAGCCGGTCGACGTACCGCAGCGTCGCCCGGCCGAGCGCGAACGCGCGGACCCCGACCATGACGAGGGTCAGGTAGAGGATGGGCGGCTGCTCCGCGGCACGGGTGATCAGGTACCCACTCGCCGCCAGCAGCGCCACGGCGCAGAGCGCACTCAGCGCACCGGCGGCGACCGCCTTCGCCCAGCCGGACCCCCTCGGCAGGGCGAGCCGCAGGACCGAGTCGGTCCGGGCCTCCTGTCCGGCGCTCATGCGCGCACCTGCACGGCTCGGGCCGACGCACCGACCGCGACGCGCACGTCGGCGGCCGCGATGACCGCCGGGCGGTGGCTGGCGACCAGGACGACGGCGCCCTGGTCGGCGAGGCGACGCATCGCCGTGACCACCTGGGCCTCGGCGTCCGAGTCGAGCGCGGACGTGGGTTCGTCGAGCAGCACCAGTCCGACCCCGGTCCGCGCGTGGCGGTACAGGGCGCGTGCCACGGCGACCCGCTGCGCCTGCCCACCGGACAGTCCGGTGCCGCCGGAGCCGACCAGGAGGCCCGGGTCGACTCCCAGCCCCACCGCACCGAGCGCGGTCCGGACGCCGTCCAGATCGGGGGTCGCGCTGAGCGCGATGTTCTCCGCCACCGTCCCGCGCACCAGGCGCGGGCGCTGGTCCACCCAGGCGATCCGGTCGGCGGGGCTGGCTCCGGCACGGCCCGGGACCTGCACCGCACCGTCGTGGTCGAGCACCCCGCGGATCGCGGCGATCAGGCTCGACTTGCCGGAACCGCTCGGTCCGGCGAGCGCGACGACCGTGCCGGCCGGTGCGGTGAGGTCGACGGGTCCGATCACCGTGCCCGCGCGGCGGACGGTGAGCCCGCGGAGGACGAGCGCATCCGCTGCGGGGCCGCCCGCGGTGGGCGCGACCGGTGCCGCTGGGTCGTCGGCGAGCACGTCGAGGACGGCACCCGCTGCCTCGACGCCGTCCTGGGCCGCGTGGAAGTCGGCGCCGACCTGCCGGATCGGGGCGAAGGCCTCGGGCGCCAGGACCAGCACGAACATGGCCGCACCGAGCCCCATCGCGCCGTCGACCAGGCGGATGCCGATCGCCACGGCGACGAGGGCGACCGCCAGACTGGCAGCGAGCTCGAGCGCGAAGCCGCTGACGAACGACAGGCGGAGCACGCCGATCGAGCCGCGGCGGTACGCGTCCGTGACGGACCCGATCCGGTCGACCTGGCGTCGGGCGCGACCGAACACCTTGAGGGTCGCGAGCCCCTCGACCGCCTCGGTGAACGCGCTGCCCAGGCGTGCGAGCGCGTCCGCCTGCCGACGTTGCAGCGTCTGCGTCGCCATCCCGATCAGGATCATGAACACCGGGATCACCGGCAGCGCGCACAGCACGATCAGCCCGCTCGTCAGGTCCCCGAGCCCGATCGCGACGAGCAGCACCGGGGTGGCGACCGCGGTGAGCGCGAGCTGCGGCAGGTACCGGCCGAAGTACGCGTCGAGGGCGTCGAGACCAGGGCCGAGCGTCGTCGCGAACCCTGCGCTGGACCGTTCCGCCAGCCAGCCCGGCCCGCGTTCGGCCGCACGGGCGAGGACGCGGGTGCGGAGCTCGCTCTTCACGGTCGCGGCGGCGCGGGCCGCCAGGTCGTCCGTCGCCCAGGCCGCACCGGCGCGGACGACGAACGCCGCACCCAGCACCAGGAAGGTCGGGACGGTGGCGGCCGGCACCGCGCCGTCACGGACCGCGTCGAGCACCATGGTGACGGTCGCGGCGATCCCCCAGGCGATGCCGATGGTGGCGAGCGTCCGGACGAGTCCGGTGGCCGACGCGGCCACGACGAAGCCGCGCGCGGACCGCGACAGGCGGAGCAGGCGCGGGTCGAGCGGCTTCATCGGGTGGCCTTCCTGAGGTGGGTGCGGACCGTGGGCTTCAGTGCGCTGCGGCGGTGACGTGGGCGCGCGTGACGCGCTTGCGGAAGACCCAGTAGGTCCAGGCTTGGTAGGCGAGCACGAGCGGCACGAAGACCAGCGCCACCCAGCTCATCACCGTCAGCGTGTAGGTCCCGCTCGAGGCGTTGGCCACGGTCAGGCTGTTCGCCGGGTCGTTCGTCGCGGGCATGACGTCCGGGAACACCGCGGTGAACATCGCCAGCACGACCGCTGCGATGGTGACGGCCATCAGCGTGAAGGCACGGCCCTCGCGTCCCCACACCGTGCAGAGCACCGCGAGGACGAGCGCCAGCGCAGCGACGACCGAGAGCACCAGGCTGGTCGGGGTGGCGCGCTCGAGGGCCATCGTCACCAGGAAGGCGGCCGCGACGACGATCGTCAGGACGCCGGCGCGCGTGGCCAGGCGTCGGGCACGCACGCGGATCTCGCCTTCGGTCTTCAGCGCTATGAACACGACGCCGTGCGTGAAGAACACCAGCAGGGTCGCGACGCCGGTGAGCAGCGCGAAGGGGTTGAACAGGTCGAAGACCGTGCCCGTGTAGTTGTGCCCGGCGTCCATCGGGATCCCGCGGACGACGTTGCCGAACGCGACGCCCCACAGGAAGGCGGGCAGGGCGCTGCCGACGATGATCATCAGGTCGAAGCGACGCTTCCACTCCAGGTGCTTCTGCTGGTGCCGGAACTCGAACGACACCCCACGGGCGATGAGCGCGGCCAGGATGAGCAGCAGGATCAGGTAGTAGCCGGAGAACATCGTGGCGTACCACTCCGGGAAGGCCGCGAACAGGCAGGCGCCGGCGACGATCACCCAGGTCTCGTTGAGGTCCCAGACCGGGCCGATCGTGTTGATCATCACGCGGCGGTCGGTGTCGTCCCGCCCCAGGAACGGCAGCGCCATCCCGACACCGAAGTCGAAGCCGTCCAGGACGAAGTAGCCGACGAAGAAGGCCGCGACGATCGCGAACCAGAGCACGGGCAGGTCCATCTCAGTACACCGTCACTTCGTGCTTGACCTCGCCGGTCTCCTCGTCGACCTCGGCGGGTGCCGCTGGTCCCTCCTGCGCCACCTTCTTGATGAGCCGGAACTCGACGACCGCCAACGAGCCGTAGATGAGCGTGAACACGATGAGCGAGATGAGGACCTCGACCCCGGTCACGTTGGGTGAGACGCCGTCGGCCGTCTTGAGCAGTCCGAACACGAGCCACGGTTGCCGGCCCATCTCGGTGAAGACCCACCCGACGATCATCGCGGCCATCGGCAGCGGCACGGCCCAGGTGGCGATCCGCCAGACCCAGCGCTTGGTCGGGAAGCGGCCCTTGCGGGTGAGCCAGAGCCCGGCGAGCGAGACCATCACGGCACCGACGCCGAGCGCGATCATCCAGCGGAACGACCAGTAGGTGACCCAGATGACCGGCTTGTAGTCCCCGGGGCCGTACACCTGGCTGTACTCGGCCTGCAGGTTGTTGATGCCCTCGACCGTGCCGGTGAAGGTGTGCGTCGACAGGAACGACAGCAGGTAGGGCACCCGGATCGAGAACAGTTCGTGCACCCCGTCCGGTGTCCCGAGCGTGAAGATCGAGAACGAGGCGTCCTTGCCGGTCGCGGTCGTGTACAGCGCCTCGGCCGCGGCCATCTTCATCGGCTGCGTGTCGACCATCGTGAGGCCGAGCTGGTCACCGGTCAGCACCGTGAGCGCCCCGGCCGCCACCATGGTCCACATGCCGAACTTCAGCGCCGGCAGCATCGTCTCGAGGTGCTGGTTGCGGGCGAGGTGGTACGCGGCGACGGAGATGATGACGCCGGCCGCGACCATGAAGCACGCGAAGAGGGTGTGCGGGAACGCGGCCAGTGCGACCTTGTTCGTCAGCACCGCCCAGATGTCGGTGAGCTCGGCGCGGCCCTTCGCCTGGTTGATGACGTAGCCAACGGGGTGCTGCATGAACGCGTTCGCCGCGATGATGAAGTACGCGGACATGATCGTCCCCGCGCTGACGCACCAGATGCTCGCCAGGTGCAGTGCCTTCGGCAGCCGGTCCCAGCCGAAGATCCAGATGCCGATGAACGCGGCCTCGAAGAAGAACGCCAGGATCCCCTCGAGCGCCAGCGGAGCGCCGAAGACGTCCCCGACGAAGCGGGAGTAGTCCGACCAGTTCATACCGAACTGGAACTCCTGCACGATGCCGGTCACGACGCCCATCGCGAAGTTGATGAGGAAGATGCGCCCGAAGAACCGGGTGAGCTGCAGGTAGTGCGCCCGGCCGGTCCGGTACCACGCCGTCTGGAACACGGCCACGACGACGGCCATCCCGATGGTGAGGGGGACGAACAGGAAGTGGTAGATCGTCGTCAGGCCGAACTGCCAGCGCGACAGGATCAGGGGATCGAGGATGTCGTTCATGCGGCGGTACCGATGGGGTCCACCGCGCGCAGGTGCTGCACGTCAGGTGTCTTCCTGTAGGAGGGGCACTTCTTGCTCGTCACGTCCTCGGGACACCTCCACGCTACCTATCGGACACCTGGTTCGACAAGTTGTAGAGGCCCCCGCTGCACGAACGTGCAGCCTCCGTGCACGGCACAACCGTGCGGAACATCGGTGCTGACAGCCCACTCCCCGGAACGACGACAGGTGCCGGGCGAACCGCCCGACACCTGTCGCTCACTCGTGGTGCGTCGCCGTTACAGCAGACCCTTGTCCGTCAGGAAGGCCTTGGCGATGGTGGACGCCTTCTCCTTGTCCGCGGTGCTCTTGGTGTTGAGCTCGATGAGCGCGTCGGTCGTCAGGACCTTGCTCACCTTGTCGATGTCGGCAGCGGCCTTGTCGCTGACCTTGCTCGACACGACGGGCGTGACGTTCTGCGGCAGGATGAGGTTCTTCGGGTCCTTGAGGGACACGAAGTCGTTCGCCTTGATGCTCGGGTCGGCGCTGTAGATGTCGGCGAGCTGGACGGTGCCGTCCGTGAGCGCCTTCACGGTCAGGGCCCCGCCCGAGTCCTCGATCGCCTTGAAGTCGACGTCGACGCCGTACTCGGACTTCAGGCCCTCGGGCCCGTACGGACGCGTCTGGAACTCGGAGTTCGCGCCGACGGTGAGCTTGTCGCTGACCTTCGACAGGTCGGACAGGCTCGTGACGTCGTTCTTCTCGGAGAACTCCTTGGTCACGGTGTAGCTGTCCTGGTCCGTGGCCTCGGCCGCGTCGAGGGCGCGCAGGCCCTTCGGCAGCGCGTCCTTGAGCCCGGCCGAGATCTCCGACGCGGTCTTCGCGGTGGAGTTCTTGTCGTAGTACTGCAGCAGGTTGCCGCTGTACTCGGGCATGACGTCGATCGCGCCCTTCTGCAGCTGCGGGAGGTACACCTCACGCTGGCCGATGTTGTAGTTGCGCTTGACGCTGAAGCCGTCCTTCTCGAGGACCTGGGCGTAGAGCTCGGCGATGATCTCGTTCGAGTAGTACTGCTGCGAACCGACGACGATCGTCTTCGAGTCCGACGAGGCGCTCGAGCCGCTGTCGAGCGGGCTGCTCGACGCGCAGCCGGCCAGCGCGGCGACGAGGCCGGCTGCCAGTGCGGCGGCGACGCCGACGCGGATCTTGGGTGCTGTGATCACGAGGGGTTTCCTTCCGGGATGGGATTGCGGGCTCGCTCGCGCGATCCCTTGCGTCCCCCCGCCGTGCGGCCGGAGACGCCCGCGGGCACCACCGCCCGCTGGAGCAGGGAGAAGACGATCTCGAACGCGATCGCGAGTGCGATCACGAGGATGGAGGCGCCGAGCATCTCGGCGTAGTCCTGGGTCTTGAGCCCGAGGAACACGTAGCCGCCGAGGCCGCCCGAGCCGACGTAGGCGGCGAGCGTGGCGGTGGCGACGACCTGCAGGACACCGGCGCGGATGCCG
Organism: Curtobacterium sp. MCBA15_001; assembly: GCF_001864835.1. Classification (GTDB taxonomy): domain Bacteria; phylum Actinomycetota; class Actinomycetes; order Actinomycetales; family Microbacteriaceae; genus Curtobacterium. Next base: position 126,600 of record NZ_MJGI01000012.1, read on the forward strand.
CCGATCAGCAGGGGCAGTCCGAGTGGCACCTCGACCTTGGTCAGGATCTGCCAGCCGGTCATGCCCTGGGCCCGGGCGGCGTCGACGGTGACCGGGTCGACGGACTCGATGCCGGAGTACGCCCCGGCGAGCACCGACGGGATCGCCAGGATCACGAGCGCCAGCAGCGGCGCCTGCAGGCCAACGCCGAGCAGCAGGCCGAACAGGGTCAGCACGCCGAGGGTCGGCAGGGCGCGGATGCCGCCGGACACCGCGATGGCCAGTCCGCGAGCCCGACCGGTGTGCCCGATCAGGTAGCCGAGCGGGACGGCGATGACCGAGGCGATGAGCACCGCGAGCAGCGAGATCCAGATGTGCTCCCACAGCCGCGTCGGGATCGCGTTGTAGCCGGAGTAGTTGGTGGGGTCGAAGACCCAGGCGAAGGCCTGTCCGATGATCACGAGGTCACCTCCGCAGCCTGCAGCACCCGACGGGCCTGGCGCTTGGAGACGGTGTGCTTGCGCGTCCACGGCATCACGAGACGCCCGAGCAGCACGAGCAGCCCGTCGAGGGCGAACGCGAGCACCAGGACCATCACGATGCCGGTCACGATCTCCTCGGTGATGCCGCGGCCGATGCCGTCGGTGAACAGCGAACCGAGGCTCTGGATGCCGAGCACCGCGCCCACCGTGGTGAGCGAGATCGTCGACACCGCGACGACCCGCAGGCCCGCGAGCAGGACCGGGCCGGCCAGTGGCAGGTCCACCCGGAAGAAGCGCTGCGCGCCCGAGTAGCCCATCGCCGTGGCAGCGGACACCGTGGGGGCGTCGACCGACTCGAGTCCGTCCACGGTCGACCGGACCATGAGCGCCAGGCCGTACAGCGTCAGACCGATGACCACGTTGACGGGGTCCTGCAGGCCGGTGCCGAGGATGCTGGGCAGCGCGATGAACAGCGGGAGCGAGGGGATCGCGTACAGGAGCCCGGCGACGGTGACGATGCCACCGCCGATGCCCCGGCTGACGGGCCGCCCGCCGGAACGCCGGAGCCGCGCCACGAGCCAGCCGATCGGGATCGACAGCAGGAAGCTGATGACGATGGGCGGGATCGCGATCGCCAGGTGGGCGACGACGTCGTCCCAGATCGTGTCGAGGTTCGACAGCACCCAGTTCACCGGGTGCTCCCACCCTGCGCCGGAGCACCCGCGGCGTCGTGCGACGCAGCAGCCTTGGTCGTGGCAGCGGTCGTCCCCTGCGCAGCGGCAGCGTCGACCACCGCCACGGGACCGGTCAGGACTCCGGCAGCGCGACCGTCGCCGTCGACGACGATCGGGCCGGTGGGGGTCTGCTCGACGCGCAGGGCACGACGGCCGCGGCCCGCGCCGATGAAGTTCGCGACGAAGTCGTCCGCCGGCTCGGAGAGGATCTCCGCCGGCGTGCCGAGCTGGGCGATCTCGCCGCCCTTCTTGAGGATGACGACCTGGTCGCCGAGCTTGAAGGCCTCGTCGATGTCGTGCGTGACGAACACGACGGTCTTGCCGAGCTCACGCTGCAGCCGGATCAGCTCGTCCTGCAGGTCGTTGCGGACCAGCGGGTCGACCGCGCCGAACGGCTCGTCCATCAGCAGGACGTTCGGGTCGACGGCGAGCCCGCGGGCCACGCCGACACGCTGCTGCTGGCCGCCGGAGAGCTGCGACGGGTACCGGTCCGCGAAGGCCCGGTCGAGTCCGACGGTGTCCATCAGCTCGAGCGCCCGTGCTCGGGCCTCGGCCTTGGAGACACCGGTCAGCAGCGGCACCGTGGCGATGTTGTCCGCCACCTTGCGGTGCGGCAGCAGGCCGGAGCTCTGCATCACGTACCCGATGCTGCGACGGAGCTTGACGGGGTCGCTCGTCGCGACGTCCTTGCCGTCGATGGAGACGAAGCCCGACGAGGGGTCGACCATCCGGTTGATCATGCGGAGCAACGTCGTCTTGCCACAGCCGCTGGACCCGACGAAGACCGTCGTGGTGCGGGAGGGGATGACGAGGTCGAACCGCTCGACGGCGTTGGTGCCGTCCGGGTACGTCTTGCGCACCGAGCGGAATTCGATCATGGGGTGGGTGCCCTTCTGGTGGGAGGTAGCCCGACTCCGAGTGAGAGTACCCGTCAGGACCGACAGCGGTTGCACTGCGTGTCGGATCGTGACGTGTCCCGGACATCGAGGACCCCGTCCGAGGGTGCCCTAGGCCGCGGCGAGGACCTTCTCGAGGTAGCCGCGGCTCATCACCCGGTAGGCCTCGATGAGCGCCGTGTCCGGGTGCTCGCGATCGCGGTGGGCGCGGGCGAGCAGCGCATGCGACGACTCGGCCAGCACCACCCAGGCACGGGCGACGGACTCGGTGTCGGGCATGCCGAACCGCTCGCGCAGGATCGTGCCGACGGTCCCGCCGAGCGCGGCCATGCGGTCGTCCTCGTCGCCGACACCGGAGTCGGCCGGGTCACCGAAGCGGATCGCACGGAAGCCCGGCTCCGTCCGGTACATCTCGCTCGTCATGTCGATCAGCGCGTCGCAGGCTTCCTGCCACGTCGTCGCACCGCTGGAGTCGAGCGCCTCGACGAAGCGCGCCGCCAGCCGCTGGGTGCTGCGGATGGCCAGCGCCTCGACCACGGCGATGCGGTCCGGGAAGTACCGGTAGACGGTGCCGATGGACGCCCCGGCGCGCTCGGCCACCATGGCCGTCGTCAGCCGCTCGAACCCGATCTCGTCGATCACCGCGGCAGCGGCGTCGAGGAGTCCGGCGAGGCGCGCCGAACTGCGGGCCTGGACCGGCTCGTTCCTGAGCAGTGATGATCCCCCCGGCAGTGCGTTCGACATCTCGGTGACGAGCACGTGTACTCCTTCTCGCGGCGACCGCGGGCTGATGGTGTGACGGGGCAACTCTCGCAGAGCCCGGCTGGAACATCGCTGCGATTCCCCGGGTGTCGCCGCCGGACGAGTGGACAACCGGCCGCCGCTGCATGGGATGATGGCCCGATGCCCGACCCGACGCCCCACGAACCGTCGTTGGCCGAGCCCATCCTGCACCGTGCAGCCCGGATCGAGGACGCCGTGCAGGAGTTCCGCGAACAGCGCGCCCGGCGCCGCGGCCAGGTCCCGACGGTCATCCCGTACACCGGGTACGGCGCCCCCGGGTGGATCCGCGTGCTCTGCCGCGTGCTGCTGACCCGACGTGGCCTGGCCTCGGACGTCTCCTACGAGGGCGTCCGCGGCTGGAAGTCGTTCACGAGCGTCGCCGTCGACCACGCCGAGGTGACGATCACCGCCGGTGGGGTCTCGCACACCGTGCAGTCCGACCGCGGCGGTGTCGTCGACACCATCGTCCCGATCGACCTCGACCCGGGGTGGCACACCATCCGGCTCTCCGCCGGGGGCCAGCGCGACGTCGAGGCCGACGTGTTCATCGTGCACCCGGACACCCGCTTCGGCCTGCTCTCCGACATCGACGACACGGTGATGGTGACCGCGCTCCCCCGGCCGATGCTCGCCGCGTGGAACTCCTTCGTCGTGACCGAGCACGCCCGCCGCCCGGTCCCGGGGATGAGCGTGCTGTACGAGCGCATCCTGGCGCAGCACCCCGGAGCCCCGACGGTTTACCTGTCGACGGGCGCCTGGAACGTGGCCCCGACCCTGCAGCGCTTCCTGACGCGGAACATGTACCCGTCGGGGACCCTCCTGCTGACGGACTGGGGCCCCACGCACGACCGGTTCTTCCGGAGCGGCCAGATGCACAAGCACGAGAACCTCCGGCGGCTCGCGCGCGACTTCCCCGACGTGCAGTGGCTGCTCGTCGGTGACGACGGCCAGCACGACGAGACCCTCTACGGCGACTTCGCGCGCGAGCACCCGGACAACGTGGCCGGCGTCGCGATCCGGCAGCTCTCCACGAGCGAGGCCGTGCTCGCCGGTGGTCGGTCCCGCGCCCAGGAACGCTCCCGCGACTCGAGCTCCCCGTGGGTGTACGCGCCGGACGGCGCCGGGCTCTGGACCGAGCTCGGCCGGATCGGGCTCGCGGACCTCGGCGACCAGCCCGAGGCCTGACCACCCCGGAGCCTGACCAGCCCGAGGCCTGACGACCCCGAAGCCTGAGTCGACCTTCAGTCGATCCGACCGGCAACCGGTGGAACATCGGCGGTCGGTGGTTCGATCGGGCCATGGCCCAACGCATCGAAGACCACGCGATCATCGGCGACTGCTACTCCGCGGCGCTCGTGGACCGCGCCGGCACCATCGACTGGGCCTGCCTGCCCCGGTTCGACAGCCCGTCGACCTTCGCGGCACTGCTCGGCGACGAGCACGACGGCCACTGGACCCTCCGCCCGAAGGACCCCGACGCCACCGCCGAGCGGCACTACGACGCCGACACGCTCGTGCTGCACACCGTGTGGACCACCGCGTCCGGCATCGTCGAGGTCACGGAGTTCATGCCGGTCGAGGCCCACCGCGCCAGCATCGTCCGACGGGTCCGGGGCCTCCGCGGGTCGGTCGAGCTCCGGCAGACGCTGCGCATCCGCTTCGACTACGCGCGCGCCCTGCCCTGGGTCCGGCAGGTCGGCGACGACGACGACCCCGCCCTGGTGGCGACCGCCGGTCCGGACTCGGTCGTGGTCCGCGGGTGCCGCTTCCACGCCGACGACCACCGACACCTCGCCGACGCCACCGTGCACGACGGCGACGTCCTCGACACCGTGCTCACCTGGTACCCCTCCCACCGTGAACCGCCGGAGCCACTCGACGTCGACCAGGCGCTCGAGCACACGGCCGCATGGTGGCGCGCCTGGACCGGCAAGACGGAGGTGGACGGCCCGTACGCCGCCGCCACCCGACAGTCGCTGTTGTTCCTGCGCGCGATGACCCACGCCGAGACCGGTGGGGTGGTCGCAGCGGTCACGACGAGCCTGCCCGAGGACCCGGGCGGCGAGCGGAACTGGGACTACCGCTACGTGTGGCTCCGCGACGCCTCGCTGGCCCTGGCCTCGCTCATCGCCCACGGCTACCAGGACGAGGCCAAACACTGGCGTGGCTGGCTGCTCCGCGCGATCGCGGGCGACCCGGCCGACGTGCAGATCATGTACGGCATCGCGGGCGAACGCGAACTCCCCGAACGCGAACTCGACGAGCTCGCCGGGTACGCCGGGTCGAAACCGGTCCGGGTGGGCAACGGCGCGTACACGCAGTACCAGGGCGACGTGTTCGGCGAGGTCCTGGCGGCTCTGCACGACGCGCGGGAACTCGGGGTGGAGGAGAACGCCGACTCCTGGGCCCTGCAGCGCGCGCTGCTCGGGTACGTCGAGCAGCACTGGCAGGAACCCGACAACGGGATCTGGGAGATGCGCGGCCCGCGGCGCAGCTTCACGCACTCGCGCGCGATGATCTGGGCCGCGTTCGACCGGGGCGTGGCAGCGGTCGAGGAGTTCGGGCTCGAAGGTCCGGTCGCCCGCTGGCGGCAACTCCGCGACGCCGTCCGCGCCGAGATCGACGAGCACGGGTGGAACGCGGAGCGCGGCTCGTTCCGGCAGCACTACGACACCGACGAGGTCGACGCCAGCCTGCTGGTCCTCCCCCAGATCGGGTTCTGCAAGGCGGACGACCCGCGCATGCTCGGCACCGTCGCGGCGATCGAACAGGACCTGCGCGTCGGTGCCGACGGGCTCGTGCTGCGCTACCGCACCACGAGCGGCTTCGACGGGCTGAAGGGCACGGAACACCCGTTCCTCGCCTGCTCGTTCTGGCTGGTCGAGCAGTACGCCGCCTCGGGCCGGGTGACGGACGCGGAGCGGCTGATGGACGTGCTCGTCGGGTACGCGAACGACGTCGGCATGCTCTCCGAGGAGATCGACGTCGCCTCCGGCCACCACATCGGCAACACTCCGCAGGCGCTCTCGCACCTGACCCTGGTGTCCGCCGCCGACGCGATCAACCGCGCACGGGGCAAGGCCGCCGGGCACCGCACACGGACGCCCCAGCACGACGGTTCCACCCGGTCCGCGACCGGACGAGGCGAGACCGCCGGCGTACCGGCCTGAGCGATCCTCTACACCGCCCTCGCAGGCTCGGTCGGCGCTGGCGTCGCGCGCCGCTGGCGCGTCGCATCAGCGGAACGCGCGCAGGAGGCCCGGTGCCAGCT
>NZ_MJGI01000013.1 GCF_001864835.1 Curtobacterium sp. MCBA15_001
CGGGCCTCCCGTCCGTCAGCTGGTTCAGTCGACCGTCCAGGTCACCAGGCGCGGGTCGGCCGCCCCGACCTGGTGCACCGGCCCGTGCACCGCGACCGTCGCCCGCGGCGTCGCGGACCCGGGCACGGGCGGTCGGGCCGCCGCGTCGCCGACTGCGACGATCCCTCCGGAGTCCAGCGGGCCTCCCGGCGTGGACGCTGCCGCGTGCGAAGCGACCCACACCTCGACGTCACCCGGCTCGACGACCTTGCGCATCGCGCGGTCCGTGAACGCGAAGCGCTGCACCGGCACCGCGAAGTGCACGCACGCGGACTCCCCCGCGTCCAGCCGCACCCGGGCGTAGCCGAGCAGCTGCGCGACGGGGCGGGTGACGCTCGCGGCGACGTCGTGTCCGTACAGCTGGACGACGTCCGATCCCGGGCGGGAGCCGGTGTTCCGCACGGTGACGCTCACCGCGAGGGTCCCGTCCGTGGCGACGGGACCGTCGACGGCCAGGTCCTCGTACGCGAAGGACGTGTAGGTCAGGCCGAAGCCGAACGGGCGGACCGGCGTCGAGTCGGTCGCCGTGACGTCCGACGGGCCCCCGAGCCTCGGGTGCAGGTACGTGTACGGCTGTGCGCCGGCGGACCGAGGCAGTGACACGGGAAGACGCCCGGACGGGTCGGTGACGCCGGTGAGCAGGTCGGCGATCGCCAGCCCGCCGCCCTCACCGGGGAAGAACGCCTGCACCACGGCAGCCGGACGCGGTCCGGGACCGTCCAGCGCCCAGCCGATCGCGTACGGGCGGCCGGTCAGCAGCACCACGACGGTCGGGGTGCCGGTGGCGACGACGGCCTCGACCAGCTCCCGCTGCACCCCGGGCAGCTCGAGCGAGTCGGTGTCGTTGCCCTCGCCGACGGTCCCGCGGCCGAACAGCCCGGCCTGGTCGCCGACGACGACGACCGCGACGTCGGACCCCGCGGCGAGTGCGACGGCCGCCGGGATGCCGGACCGGTCGTCCCCCTCGACCTCGGTGCCGGGTGCGTGCTGCACGCCGTCACCCAGCAGCCCTCGCAGGGCCTCGAGCACGGTGGGGATCGCGAACCCGAGCGGCAGGTCCGGGTGCGTGGCGAGCACGTGGTTCGCGAACGAGTAGCAGCCCTGCAGGGCCTCGGCGCGGTGGGCGTTCGGGCCGATCACCGCGACCGAGCCGGTTCCCGGGCCGCCGCCGGTCGCCCGGTCCGCGGTCAGCGGCAGGACACCGTCGTTCGACAGCAGCACGAGCGACTCGGCCGCCAGCTCGCGTGCCAGGCTCTGGTGCTCCGGCGAGTCCAGGTCGATGCCGGTCGGGGCGTCGTCCTCGAACACGTCGGGTTCGAGCAGCCCGAGGCGCTCCTTCTGCCGCAGGACCCGGAGCACGGCACGGTCGACCAGGGCCTCGTCGACCGCCCCGGCGCGGACCTGCTCGACGAGCGGCGCGAGGTAGGCGTCGCCGGTCGGCAGCTCGACGTCGATCCCGGCCGTGAGCGCCATCGCCGCGGCCTGACCACGGTCGGCGGCTGCGCCGTGCATGACCTCGAGGAACGCGACCGAGAAGTAGTCGGCGACGACGGTGCCGTCGAAGCCGAGGGTCCCGCGCAGGAGGTCGGTCAAGAGTGCTGGGTCCGCCGCGACGGGTACGCCGTCGACCTCGGCGTACGAGTTCATCACCGAGCGGGCGCCCCCGTCGGCGATCGCCATCGCGAACGGCGGCAGGAACACGTCGGCCAGCTCGCGCGGCCCGGCGTGCACGGGCGCGTGGTTCCGCCCGGCCTGGGACGCGGAGTACCCGAGGAAGTGCTTGAGGGTCGCGTCGACCCCGGCGCCCTGCAGCCCGCGGACGTAGGCGGTGCCGACGGTGCCGACCAGGTACGGGTCCTCGCCGATGCACTCGTCGACCCGGCCCCAGCGCGGGTCGCGGACGACGTCGAGCACGGGCGCGAGCCCCTGGTGCACGCCGAGCTGTCGCATCGAGCGCCCGATCACCGCGGCGACCCGTTCGACGAGCTCGGGGTCGAAGGACGCCCCCCACGCCAGCGGCGTCGGGAACGTGGCGGCCTTCCACGCGGCCAGTCCGGTGAGGCACTCCTCGTGCACGAGCGCGGGGATGCCGAGTCGGGTCTCGCGCTTGAGCCGACGCTGCTCCGCCCACAGCCAGGCGGCACGCTCGTCGGGCTCGACCGGTCGGGTGCCGTACACGCGGGTGAACTGGCCGATGCCGTGCCGGGTGATCTCCGCCAGGGTCGCACCGTCCTGCGCGGCGGCCATCTCGCCCTGCATCGGCGCGACGACGCCGTTCTGGTCGAGCCAGTAGCCGACCAGCTGTGCGGTCTTCTCCTCGAGCGTCATCGCCGCCAGCAGGGCGGTGGCGCGGTCCGGAGCGGTTGCCTGGGCCGGGTGGCCACCGGACGGGAGGCCCGGGTCGGCCCCGCCACGCGCCTGGTGGCCGGCGGTGGCCGGCACCGCCCCCTCGAGCGTGCTCACCCCTTCACCGCGCCGGTCAGACCACCGACGATGCGTCGCTGGAAGACCGCGAAGAACACCAGGGCGGGGATCATCGAGAGCGACGTGAACGCGAGCACCCTGGCCGTGTCGACGGAGTACTGCGACGAGAACGCCTGCACACCGAGCGGCAGCGTGTACGTCGATGCGTCGTTCAGGATGAACAGGGGCAGGAGGTAGCTGTTCCAGCTGCCGATGAACGCCAGGATCCCGACGGTCACGACACCCGGCAAGGACAGCGGCACCACCATGCGGAAGAAGAACCCGAGGCGGCTGGCACCGTCGATGGACGCTGCCTCCTCGAGCTCGTCCGGGATCGCACGGAGGAACGGCACGAGGATGATCACCGTCGTGGGCAGGCCGAACGCGATCTGCGGCAGGATCACCCCCGCCAGGCTGTTCGTGAGCCCGAGGTCCTTCACGAGCAGGTACAGCGGGGTGATCGCGACCGTGATCGGGAACATCAGGCCGGCGGCGAACAGCGAGTACAGCGCCCCGCGGCCGCGGAACTGGTAGCGGGCGAGGACGAAGCTGACCATGAGGCCGAGCACGACGACACCGACCGTGGTGGTCACGCCCGCGATCACGGAGTTGCCGAGCTGCTGCCAGAAGACGCCGCTCGTCAGGACGGAGACGTAGTTGCCGATCTGCCAGGGTCCGGGCAGGCCGGCCGGGCTCGCGGTGATCTGCGAGTTCGTCCGGAAGCCGCCCAGGATGATGTACGCGACCGGGCCGATGCACACCGCGATGAAGACGAGCGCGATGAAGTACGTGCCGAGGTTGCGTTCACGGCGGACCGGACCGTCGCTCGGGCGCTTCCGGCCGCGTCGGGGGGCGACGATCGATGCGGTGGCGGTCATCGTGTGGCCTTCTCGGTGAGTGCGCCGGCGGTGTCGCGACGCAGGACGAACCGCTGGTAGACGAGCGCGACCACCAACGAGATGAGGAAGATCACCACGGCCACGGCGTTGCCGTACCCGTAGTTGCCGGACAGTCGGCCGTTCGCGACCATGTACGTCGCCATCGTCGAGGTGCCGGCGGTGGCGGCGATGTACTGCCCCCAGATGATGTAGACGAGGTCGAACAGCTGGAGCGAGCCGATGATCGACAGGAACGCCCAGATGCGGATCGTCGGGCCGAGCAGCGGCAGCGTGACGCTCCGCTGGATCTGCCAGTAGCTCGCACCGTCGAGCTGCGCGGCCTCGAAGAGCTCCTCGGGGATGCTCTGCAGGCCGGCCAGGAACAGGATCACCGCGAAGCCGATGTACTTCCACGAGATGATCGCGAGCAGCGTCCAGATCGCGATGTCCGGGTTCGACAGCCAGTCGTTCCGGAGTGCGCCGAGCCCGAGGCTCTGCAGCAGGTCGTTGACGGCGCCGCTGGTCTGGAGCATGAGGCTCCAGCCGGTGCCGACGATCACCTCGGAGATGACGTACGGCACGAAGATGAGCACGCGGATCAGCCCACGGCCGCGGATGCGCTGGTTCAGCAGGAGGGCGACGACGATGGCGATCGGCCCCTGCACCAGGAGCGACCCGACGACGATGAACAGGTTGTGCCAGAGCACACCACGGAAGTCGGGGTCGGTGAAGATGATGGTGTAGTTCTGCAGGCCGACGAAGTCGACCGGAGCGCCGTACCCCTGCCACTTGTAGAAGCCGTAGTACGCGGCCAGGGCGACGGGCAGGATCACGAACCCGACGAACATGACGACCGCCGGGCCGGCGAGCACGGCGATCTCGGCACGGGTGCGGACGTCGTTGCCCTTGCGGGCCCGGCGGGCCGGGGCCGACGGCGAACCGTCGGCCCCGCCCGTGCGACGTCCCGTCCCGGCCTGGTCTGCCGCGGACCGGTCCGCGGAGCGACTGGTGACGGAGGAGGTCATGGGTTCGTCAGCCCTTCGCTGCTGCCTGGTTGACGGTCGAGACGATGTCCGACACCGACCCCTTGCCGGCGAGCAGGTTCACCACGCTGGTGTTGAGGGCGTTGCCGACGTTCTGGCCGTACAGGGTGTCGAGGTAGTTCGAGACGAACGGTGCCTTGTTGTACGCCTCGAGGACGGTCTTCAGGTACGGCTCGGTGACGACCGACTGGGCGGACTCGTTGGCCGGGATGGCGTTGAAGGCCTTGTAGTAGGCCTCCTGCACGGGCTTCTCGGTCATGTAGTTGAGGAACTCGGTGCACTCCTTCTTCGGGGCCTTCGCCGAGCAGGAGTACCCGTCGACCGCGCCCATCATCGAACCCGGAGCGCCCTTGCCGCCGGAGACCTCCGGGAACGGGAAGAAGCCGAGGTCGGACAGCGGCTTGCCGTCCGGGGTGAGCGAGGAGATCACACCCGGGTCCCAGGCGCCCATGAGCTCCATCGCGGCCTTGTGGTTCGCGATGAGGCCGGCCGAGCTGCCGGCGCCCTGCTGCGCCGCGGTGGTCAGGTAGCCGTCGTTGAAGGGCTTCGTGTCGAAGAACGTCTTGGTGTCCTGACCAGCCTGCTTCCAGCAGCTGTCGGTGAACTCGAGGTCCTTCGCGGCACCGTTCAGCGTCTTCTCGCTGCAGGCGCGGAGGGCGAAGTTGTAGTACCAGTGCGCGGCGGGCCAGGCGTCCTTCGCGCCGACGGCGACGGGCTGAATGCCGGCGGCCTTGAGCTTGGCGATGTCGGCGTTCAGCTCGTCCATCGTGGTGGGCGTGCCCTCGATGCCGGCCTGCTTGAAGAGGTCCTGGCTGTACCAGATGCCCTCGGGGTTGACGTCGACCGGCATCGCGTAGGTCTTGCCGTCGAGCTCGTAGCCCTTGAACGCACCCGAGCTGATCTCGGACTTGGCGTTCTTCCCGATCGAGCTCGAGATGTCCATGAGCTGTCCGGCCTGGGCCATCGCGTTCATCTTGCCGCCGCCGCGCTGCAGGAACACGTCGGGTGCGGAACCCGAGTTCAGCGCGGTCTGGAGCTTGCCGTCCAGGTCCTCGTTCTGGATCGCCTGGATCTTGATGGTGACGTTCGGGTGGTCCTGCTCGAACGCCTTGACGGTCGACTCCCAGAACGCCTTGCCGGGCCCGGTCGTCGAGTTGTGCCAGAAGGTCATCGAGACCTTCCCGTTGCTGTCCGCGGCGTTGCCACCGGCGGAACAGCCGGCTGCCGTGAGTGCGGTGGCCCCGATCAGCGCGATGGCTGCAGCGGCCCGGATCTTCCTCGTCATCGTGGAACTCCTGATGTGTCGTCGTTGACCTGCGACATCGACTGCCGCGTGCAGTGAGCGTGCCAGGTGCGTCGCGTGCTTGTCAATCGATATCGATAACGTTATCCATCCGTGTCGCAGGCATCGGCCGGCGTCGGGTCCGGCGGTACGGTGAGCACATGGAGACCGCAGTCGGCACCGAGCCGGGACCCGGACGGGTCACGATCGGTGACGTCGCGCGTGCTGCCGGAGTCTCGATCCCGACGGTGTCGAAGGTCATCAACAACCGGGACGGCGTCGCGGCGAGCACGATGCTGCGGGTGCAGGAGGTCGTCGAGCGTCTCGGCTACGAGACCTCACTCGTCGCCCGCAGCCTCCGGAGCTCGCGCACCAACGTCATCGGGATCCTGGTGCCCGAGTTCGAGCCGTTCTCCACCGAGCTGCTGCGGGGCGTCTCGACCGCGGCGACCGGCACCGGCTACGAACTCCTGGCCTACGCGGGTCTCGTCACCGGCGCCAGCCAGCCGGGGTGGGAGCGCCGCTCGCTGTCCCGGTTGTCCGGCACCCTGATCGACGGCGCGATCGTCGTCACCCCCACGACCGCACTGTCGAGTTCGTCGATCCCGGTCGTGGCGATCGACCCGCACACCGGACCCGAGGGGCACGCGACGGTCGACACGGACAACGCCGGCGGTGCCCGCAGTGCCGTCGAGCACCTGGTCGCACTCGGCCACACCCGGATCGCGCACATCCACGGCCGCGCCGACCTGGCGAGCGCCCAGCTGCGCGAGGCCGGGTACCGGCAGGCCCTGGCCGCCGCGGGCATCGCCGTCGACGAGGACCTGGTGCGCGCCGGCGACTACCAGGAGGACCAGGCCACCGCCGTCGCCCGCCAGCTGCTGGGCATCGCCGACCGGCCCACCGCGGTGTTCGCCGCGAACGACTCGTCGGCGTTCGGTGTCCTGCAGGCAGCAGCACAGCTCGGGCTCCGCGTACCCGAGGACCTGTCGGTGATCGGCTTCGACGACGTGCCGCAGGCGTCGACCACCACACCGCCGCTGACGACGGTCGCCCAGCCGCTCGCGGAGCTCGGCGCCGCAGCGGTCGACATGCTGCTCGCGATGCTGCGGGGCGAATCCGGGCCGGACCACGTGCGGATGGCGACCGAGCTGCGCGTGCGACGGAGCACAGGACCGGCCCCGGCCTGACCGCCTCCGGCGGCGCGCGTCAGCGCCGCAGCGTCTGCTTCGGGTACTCGCCGAACCGGTCGAGGTACACCGCCGAGAACCGCCCCAGGTGCGCGAAGCCCCACCGCCGCGCGACGTCCCCGACGGTGACGTCCTGCGGGTCGAGCTCCAGCAGCTCCTGACGCACCCGGTCGAGTCGGACCTCGCGCACGTACGTCAGCGGGGACACGCCGAGCACCCGCGCGAAGGACTCCTGCACCGACCGCACGCTCAGTCCGGACACCTCGGACAGGTCGGCCACGGTCACGGGTTCCCGGACGTGGGCGTGCACGTGCTCGACCATGGCGCGCAGGCGGGCGTTGCGCGGCAGCGAGAGGGCTGCCGGCAGCGCGTCGACGTGCGGCGGGAAGAGTCCGAGGAACGCCTCGACCGCGGTGCGCTTGGCGTCGGCCCACGCCGAGGAGTCGACCCCGTCGCGGAGCGCACGCGAGAGGGCACCGAGTGCGTCGTGCCAGCGCGTGAGCGCCGGACCGTCGTCGGCGCGGGGCTGGTCGAACCGGAGCGGGCCGTCGCCGACCTCGTACCGTTCCACCGCGACCGACCGGACGAGGTCCCGGTGCAGGTGCACCAGGCGCTGGTCGTGGTCGGTGGCGACGAAGACGAACTCCTGCTCGGTCGGGTAGAGCGTCGGCTCGTCGGGCCGCAGGTCCAGGCGCTCGCCACCGACGTCGACCGCAGCCGACCCACCGGTGATCCACTGCACCACGTAGTGCTCACCGGGTGCGACCAGACCTCGGGCGAACCCCGTCACCAACGAGCGACGGACCGTCACCTCGCTGTCCCCGACGGCGGTGTACCGGTAGGAGAACTGGTCGCCGGTACGCCGGATGACCCACTGTCGTCCGGCGTCGACGCTCGTCAGGTCGCGTGCGGCGGCCTCGGGATCGCGTCCCGCGACCTCCAGGCGGATCTGGTCGGGCGTGCTGGCTGCCGACGTCGCCGTCTCGCTCACGTGCTCCACAGCCCCGCCGACATCCGATGTGCGCAGGAGTCCTCGTTATCTGGATACGCTGTGTCGGCGAGCCCGGCGTATTGTGTCGCCCAGTCGCTCGACCCGGAGGAGGTGGCCGCGTGACCGTCAGTGATGCCGAGCTCGACCTCGACGCCGCCCTCACCAGGCTGGACGCCGCGATGGCCTCGCTCCGCAACCGCCTGCGCGACCACATGGGCATCGCCGGCATCGACCTGAGCGTCGTGCAGTTCGTCTCGCGCGCCGAGTCGGGCAGCCGTCCGGTCCGCGTGAAGGACCTCTCCGCGCACCTCGGCATCACCGGTCCGGCCGTCACGAACGCCGTCGACCGTCTCGAGCAGGGCGGTCACGTCAGACGCCGGCCGAACCCCGACGACGGGCGCAGTCGGCTCATCGAGCTCACCGACGCCAGCCGCACGAAGTACCACGCCGCGATGGACCACACGAACGAACACCTCCACGACCTGATGGCCTCCTTCTCGGACCGGGACAAGGCCAGGTTCGTCCGGATCATCGACCGCGTGATCGATGCACTCGACGGCGGCGCCCCCGGCCTCTGAGGCAGATTATTGTGCCGCGGCGACGTTGCTGAACGATTGTCCACGGAGCGCAACTAGGTGATTCTTCTACCTAAATCGGCGCATGTCGGCCTCGCTCGCCGTAGCGTCGGCCGGGGCGGGACAACGGGGACTGAGCAGGACGGAGGGCCGCCATGAGCAACTACGACACCGAACCGGGCATCCAACCGGTGCGCATCACGACGTTCCGGCGCATGCGTCGGAAGTGGAAGTTCGGCGAGCAGCCGACCGAGGACCAGACCGTCTTCGACGACCTGTTCACCGGGACCACGCGACCGGTCTGACGCCGGTCGCAGACGGGAGGCGCGGTGCCAGCTGGCACCGCGCCTCCCGTCTGTCTGCGGCCCGCCCACCGCATCGCGCGCTGCCAGCCGCATCGCGCTGAGCGGGTCGAATCGCGCGCTGCCAGGCGAATCGTGCGTTGTGGGCCGGAACTTCGCACCGACCACGCGCGATCTGGCCTCCCATCGCGGGTGAGATGGGACAGAACGCCGGTCAGGCCGGGGCGGGGGCCGTCGAGTCGGCCACGCGCAGGACACAGGGCAGCAGGAAGTGCGGGAGCTCCCCGGACGTGCCGTCGAGCTGGTCGATGAGGGCGTCGGCAGCGCGGTTGCCGAGCTGCCGACTGGGCGCGATCATCGTCGACAGGCGGGGGAAGTGCTGGTCGGCGTTCGTGCTCGACGTCGCGATGCTGAGGACGGACACGTCCTCCGGGACGCTGCGGCCGGCGGCGTAGAGCCCGACGAGCAGCCCCGCCGACGAGTCGTCCTTCATCACGAGGACCGCGGTGACGTCGGGGTCCTCCTCGAGCAGCCGTCGAGCCGCGTCGCGCCGCCCTCGCTGCCCCCCTCGGCGTAGACCACCGTCCCGACGCCACCGCGCTCGGCGACGGACCGCCGGAACGTGTCCTCGACGCGCAGGTGCGGGGCGTACCCGGCCATCGGGGTGCCGTCGAGGTCTTCGAGCACCAGGCCGAACCGCCGGTGGCCCAGCGCGCCGAGGTGGTCGAGGCTGTCCTCGGTCGTGGTCTCGAAGTCGATGTCGACGTAGGGCAGACCGCTGCTGTCGCGCGTGCGACCGATGAGCGTGAAGGGGACGTCGAGGTCGGTGAGGACGGCGACGCGCGGGTCGTCCATCCGGACCTCCATCAGGATGACACCGTCGACGAGCCCGCCGGACACCAGGTCGTCCAGGTCGTCGCCGGCGGGGTCGACCGGCCAGAGCACCAGGTGGTAGCCCCGCTCGGAGGCCCGTTCGGCGGCCGCCATGAAGAACTCGGAGGTCGTCGGGCTGAAGCGGTTGCCGGTGGTCGGGAACAGCAGCGCGATGATCCGGGTGCGTCGACTGGCCAGGGCACGCGCGACGACGTTGTTGCGGAACCGGAGTTCGCGCATCGCGGCGGTGACCCGCGCCTTGGTCTTCGGGGTGACGTACTTCGTGCCGTTCACCACGAAGGACACCGTGGCGATCGAGACGCCCGCGCGGTCGGCGACCTGCTGCATCGTGGCCATGGCGTGAGCATAGCGGCGAACTCGCGAGAAAAGCGCTTTACAAGCAAAGCGCTTTGCTGTTACGTTCTCGCCCCAGGAGCACAGCGACGACGACGTCGAACGGCCTCGTCGGCGCGTGCCAGCCCAGCACCCGTCCAAGAGAAGAGCTCTGCAATGAAGCACAAGTTCACTTCCACGTCGCGCCGGATGCGTGCGCTCGTCGGCGCCGTCGCCGTCGTGGCCACCATCCCGCTGGTCCTGACCGGCTGCTCCGGTTCTGGCACCGCCTCGTCAGGCTCCGGCTCGAAGAACCTGACGATCGAGGACTACTACGCCGCGAACTACAACCCGATCTACAAGCAGTGCGCCAAGACCGTCGGCGCCACGCTCACCATCAACCACGTCGCCGGTGCCGGTCTGATCGCGAAGGTGCTGCAGCAGGCATCGTCGAAGACCCTCCCCGACGTGCTCATGCTCGACAACCCCGACGTGCAGCAGATCGCGTCCTCGGGTGCCCTGTCCGACCTGTCCGCCTACGGTCTGAGCGCCTCCGGCGACGTCCCCGGCGTCAAGGCCGCGAACACCTACAAGGGCAAGCTCTACGGCCTGCAGCCCGCCACGAACTCGATCGCGCTCTACTACAACAAGAAGATGCTCGCCGATGCCGGCATCCAGCCGCCGAAGACGTGGGACGAGCTGCAGGCTGCGGCGAAGAAGCTCACGAGCGGGTCGACCTACGGCTTCGCGATGAGCAACATCAACACCTACGAGGGCACCTGGCAGTTCCTGCCCTTCTTCTGGTCGAACGGTGGCGACGAGAAGAACATCGACACCGACAAGGCCGCGCAGGCCCTGCAGTTCGTCGAGGACCTGCAGAACGACGGCTCGATGTCGAAGAGCTCGATCAACTGGGCGCAGGCCGACGTCAACAGCCAGTTCATCGCGGGCAAGGCCGCGATGATGATCAACGGCCCGTGGCAGCTGCCCACGCTGAACGCCGCGAAGGGCCTGGAGTTCGACTCCGTCCCGATCCCGACCCGCACCGGCGACGCCCCCGTCGCACCGCTCGGTGGCGAGGCGTTCACGGTGCCGCAGACCGGCAACAAGGACACCATGGCGCTCGCCGGCAAGTTCGTCGGCTGCCTGAACAGCGAGAAGATGCAGAAGGTCATCGCGGGTGCCACCGGCAACGTCCCGACCAACGAGAGCATCGGCGCCCAGTGGGCGACCGACCACCCGCAGGTCGCCTCCTTCGTCACCACGGTGAAGACCGCCCGAGCACGCACCGGTGAGCTCGGACCCGACTGGCCCAAGGCCGCCACGAAGATCTACACCGCCGTCCAGCTCGCCCTGACCGGCAAGGCCAGCCCCGAGGACGCGCTCAAGCAGGCGCAGTCGCAAGAGCAGTAGCACTGCGGGGAGCCGGCCGTCCGGCCGGCTCCCTCTCCGCTCAGGACGAAAGGACCCCCGGCGTGAGCGCCTCGACATCGACACGACCACGGACGACACTGCCCGTGGCGACACCCCGACCCGGGCAACGACGTGCCCGGTTCCGATCCGGAGTGACCCGCTGGCTCTTCGTCGTCCCGGCAGCGGTCTTCGTGGTCGTCTTCTTCGGCTACCCGGTCGTGAAGAACATCATCATGTCCTTCCAGGACTACACGACGGCGACGTTCTTCACGGGCGAGGCCCCGTGGGTCGGACTCGGCAACTACATCCAGGTCTTCCAGAGCGCGGTCTTCACGACCAGCCTGGTCAACACGGCACTGTTCACGGCCGGCTCGATCGTCCTGCAGTTCGTCATCGGGCTCTCGCTCGCCCTGTTCTTCCGCCGGCACTTCCCGCTGTCGGGCTTCCTGCGCGGCCTGCTGCTCCTGCCGTGGCTGCTCCCCCTCATCGCCTCGAGCGCGGTGTGGAAGTGGCTGCTCGACCAGGACAGCGGCGCCCTGAACCAGCTGCTCGGCGTCGTCGGCATCGCCCCGGTGCCGTGGCTGGTCAGCCCGAGCCTGGCGCTCATCGCCGTCATCGGCGTCAACGTCTGGCTCGGCATCCCGTTCAACACGACCATCCTGTACAGCGGGTTGCAGTCCGTCCCGCCGGAGCTGTACGAGGCAGCGTCGCTCGACGGCGCCACCGGCTGGAAGGCCTTCTGGCACATCACCTGGCCGAGCATCCGGAGCGTGGTCAGCATCGTGATCGTGCTCGGGGTCGTCTACACGCTGAAGGTCGTGGACATCATCCTCGGCCTGACCGGCGGCGGCCCGGCGAACTCGACCCAGACCCTGGCGACGAACGCGTACCACCAGTCGTTCATCAACTTCCAGTTCGGCATCGGAGCCGCGGTCAGCAACGTGCTCATCGTCGTCTCGTTCGTCTTCGCGATGGTCTACATCGCGATCTCCAGGAAGGCGGTCGACGAATGAGCGTCGGCATCGCGAACCAGACCGTCACGGCCACCCGGGCGATCACCACGAAGCGGAGCGCCAAGCTCCCCCGACCGCGCGGCACCGTGAAGGGCATCCCGTTCACGATCCTGGGCATCGTCTTCCTGGCGATCATGATCTTCCCCGTCTACTGGATGGTGAACACGAGCCTGCAGGCGACGACCGGCGCGGCGACCGCGACGTGGTTCCCCTGGAACCCGACGTTCGCCGGCTACCAGGCGGCCTTCGCGCAACAGGGGCAGAACTTCGTCTCGAGCATGATCATCGGCCTCGGCACCGTCGTGCTGACGCTCGTCATCGCCACCCCCGCCGCCTACGGGCTGGCCCGGTTCCGGATGAAGGGCACGCGGGTGTTCCTGCTCGTGCTGCTCATCACCCAGATGATCCCGGCGATCGTCATCGCGAACGCCCTGTACACGCTGTTCAACAACGTC
Source organism: Curtobacterium sp. MCBA15_001 (assembly GCF_001864835.1). Classification (GTDB taxonomy): domain Bacteria; phylum Actinomycetota; class Actinomycetes; order Actinomycetales; family Microbacteriaceae; genus Curtobacterium. Next base: position 12,851 of record NZ_MJGI01000013.1, read on the forward strand.
GGGCTGCTCAACAGCTACGTCGGCCTGATCCTGGCGGACAGCGCGGTCCAGGTGCCCTTCGCGATCCTGCTCATGCGCGCCTTCATGGAGTCCATCCCGCCGAGCCTGGTCGAAGCGGCCCTGGTCGACGGCGCAAGCGACTTCCGAGCGTTCGTCTCGATCGTCGTCCCGATCAGCCGCAACGCGATCGTCACAGCGGCGCTGTTCACGTTCCTCGGGGCGTGGGGCGACTTCCTCATCGCGCTGACCCTGACGTCCACCACCGCCGTCCGACCGATCACGCTCGGCATCTACAACTACATCGGATCCAACGTCACCGACTGGGGTCCCGTCATGGCGACGTCGGTCCTGGCCTCGCTGCCCGCCGCCGTGCTGCTGATCTTCGCGCAGAAGTACATCTCCGCCGGCGCCCTCGGCGGCGCGGTCAAGTGACGCAGCACGAACCCGTCCACGAACACCCCCGCGGGGGAAGAAAGCCGAACGACATGAGCGACACCACCTCCACCCCACTGCGCATCACCGTCTGGGGCGAGAACGTCCACGAGCAGGTCGAGCAACACGTCGCCGAGCGCTACCCCGAGGGCATGCACGGCGCCATCGCGGACGGCATCCGCGAGAACCTGCCCGACGCCGTGGTCCGTACCGCCACGATGCAGGAACCCGAGCACGGTCTGACCGACGAGGTCCTGGCGAACACCGACGTCCTGACCTGGTGGGGCCATGCGGCCCACGCGGACGTCGACGACGCCGTGGTCGACCGGGTGCACAAGCACGTGCTCTCCGGCATGGGCCTGGTGGTCCTGCACTCCGGGCACTGGTCGAAGATCTTCGGCAAGCTGATGGGCACGACCTGCACCCTCCGGTGGCGCAGCGAGCACGACCAGGAACTCGTCTGGACCGTGAACCCGCAGCACCCCATCACGCGCGGCGTCCCGAACCCGATCGTCATCCCGGAACAGGAGATGTACGGCGAGTACTTCGACGTCCCGACCCCGGACGAGCTCGTCTTCATCTCCGGGTTCACCGGCGGCGAGGTGTTCCGGAGCGGCATGACCTACCGCCGCGGCTTCGGGAAGATCTTCTACTTCTCGCCCGGCGACCAGGACTTCCCCGTGTACCACCACAAGGACGTCCGCCGCGTGATCGCGAACGCCACCGAGTGGGCCCGACCGGAGCAGGAGCGCGAGCTGCCGACGCTCCGCCGCTACGACCTCGGCGAGTACTTCGACGGCCAGCACTACCGCGGCCCGTTCGACGACGCCCCCGAAGACGAGCACACCGACGAGCCGGCAGCCGAGCACACCGACGAGCCGGCAGCCGAGAACGCGGACGCAGCCGAGCCGGCCGCCGAACCCGCCGAGGCCCGAGCATGACGCTCCGGGTGGTCCAGGTCGGCGCCGGGGGCATGGGCCGCGCCTGGCTCAGCACCGTCGCCGCCGACCCGGACGTCGAACTCGTCGGGATCGTCGACCTGGACCTCGACGTCGCCCGCGCCGGAGCGGAACTCGCCGGCGACGCGTCGATCCCCGTCGGCCGCAGCCTGACCGAGCTCGCTGCCGAGACCGGGGCCCAGGCCGTGCTCGACATCACCGTGCCGGTCGCCCACCACCCGATCACGATGGAGGCCCTGCACGCCGGCCTCCCCGTCCTCGGTGAGAAGCCCGCGGCGCAGACCGTCGCCGAGGCCCTCTCGCTGGCGGCCGCCGCCGAGGCCACCGGGCAGCTGTTCATGGTGTCGCAGTCCCGCCGGTACAACGACCACCTCGTCGCGTTCCGGCAGCACCTGCGGACCCTGGGCGACCTTGGCACGCTGAGCACCCGGTTCGCCAAGGCGCCGCACTTCGGGGGCTTCCGTGAGGAGATGGACGACGTCCTGCTGCTCGACATGGCGATCCACCCGTTCGACTCGGCGCGGTATTTGCTCGAGCGCGACCCGGTGTCGGTGTACTGCGAGTCGTACAACCCGTCGTGGTCCTGGTACCGCGGGGACGCTGCCGCGGCGGCCGTCTTCACCTTCGAGGACGACATCCGCTACGTCTACGACGGCTCGTGGTGCGCGCCGGGTGCCGAGACGTCCTGGAACGGCGACTGGCGGGCCTCCGGCGCGGCGGGCGCGGCGCTGTGGGACGGCGACCACGCCCCGACGAGCGACCTCGACGGCACGCCCGGCTCCCCCGAGGGCGCGCCGAGCGTGGGCACCGAGATCGCTGGCGCACTCGCCTCGTTCGTCCGTGCGCTCGGGTCCGGCACGACACCGGACGGCGAGGTGCACGGCAACGTGATGAGCCTGGCGATGGTCGAGGCGGCGATCGCCTCGACCCGGTCGGGCAACCGCGTCGTCATCGACCAGGTGCTCGAGCAGGCGCACGCTGCGGCGCTCGCCGCGGAGCGCGACGACGCGACGCGCGAGCGCCTGGCGGCGTGGGGGTCCGTGCGGAACGCGCTGTCCGGGACGGTCGCGACCGCCGGCTGAGTCCGGGCAACAGGACGGACGGGAGGCCCGGTGCCAGCTGGCACCGGGCCTCCCGTGCGTCAGCGGGTACGTTCGGTGCGCTCCCCGCTCCCAGCTCCCCGCTCCCCGCTCCCCGCTCGAGGTTCCGAAATCGCGGCACCTCGGGTGCGTGGACCGGCCATTTCGGGAACTGCCGCGGAACTGAGCGGCAAGTCGTGGAACCTCGGCATCGTGTGGAGACGACATGCCCGGCCGCGCCCGGTGCGCACGCGCGCGTCAGCGGCGGCGGACCGCTGCCCGCAGCACCGCGTCCGCGCGGTCGTTGAGCCGCCCGAGCAGCCCGGCGAGCGCCTGCAGGTCCTCGTCCGCGAACTCCCCCACGACGTCGTCGAACGTCTCGTCCCCGTGCACGTCGAGCTGGTCCAGCAGCCGCCGACCGGCCGGCGCGAGTTCGAGCAGGCTCGCGCGACCGTCCTCCGGGTCCGGGGACGCTGCGAGGTGCCCGGCCGACATCAGGGCGGCGACGCGGCGGCTGACCACCGGACGCGAGAGCCCCGTCAGCTCGGCAACCGAGGTCGCACGCACCGGTCCGAGCCGCTCGACCGCGCGCAGGATCACCCGGGCGGTGGGGTCGAGGCCACCCCGGTCCTCGATGAGCACGGACCGCAGCGCCTGGCGGACCCAGAGTCGGTCGAGCTGCTGGCGGAGCGCCCGCTCGGAGGCGGCGCGGTGGTCGGTCACGGGGTCCAGCGTAGGGCGCTGACCCATGCGGCCCCGAGCCGGCACCATTTAGTTGCTTGCTGGAAGCACATGGTGGTACTTTGCAGTCGCTGCAAGGTCGAGACCGGTGCCGCCGCCCACCCCATGGGTCCGCGCGTCGGCACGTCCGGTCTCCCGGGCAGCCGTCAACCGAACCGACCGAAGGAACGCATGTCAACCGCCACCGCACCCGTCCGGGAGCACCGCGGGCGTCACGACGCCACCGCCCCCGGCACCGCCGGACCCGGCCAGCAGCCGCTCATGACCCACCGCCAGATCCTGCTCGTCATCTACGGCCTGATGGCGGGGATGTTCCTGTCCTCGCTCGGGCAGACCGTGTTCGGCACGGCCATCCGCACGATCGGCGACGACCTGCACGGGCTCGACCAGCAGGCGTGGGTGACGACGGCGTACCTGATCACGTCGACCATCGCGACGCCGATCTACGGCAAGCTCTCCGACATCTTCGGGCGCCGACCGCTGTACATCTTCGGCATCGTCGTCTTCATCCTGGGCGCCGTGTTGTCGTCGATGTCGACCTCGATGCTCATGCTCGCGGCTTTCCGCGCCGTGCAGGGCATCGGCGCCGGTGCCCTGATGTCGCTGCCGCTGGCGATCATGGGCGACATCCTCGCGCCCCGCGAGCGGGCGAAGTACCAGGGCTACTTCCTGGCCGTCTTCGGCATCTCCAGCGTCATCGGCCCGCTCATCGGCGGTCTGCTCGCCGGCTCGTCCGAGATCCTGTGGATCACCGGGTGGCGCTGGGTGCTGCTCATCAACGTGCCGATCGGCATCGCCGCGCTCGTGATGGTGATCGTGTTCCTGCACCTGCCGAAGGTGCACGACAAGACCGACAAGCCGAAGGTGGACTGGTGGGGCGCGACCTCGGTCATCCTCACCCTGGTGCCGCTGCTGCTCGTCGCCGAGCAGGGCCGCACGTGGGGCTGGGGCTCCTCGGCCGCGATCGCCTGCTACGTGATCGGTGCGCTCGGGCTCGTCGCCCTGCTGCTCATCGAGTCGAAGATGAGCGACGCGGCGATCATCCCGCTCAAGCTGTTCCGTTCGGGCACGTTCTCGATGGCGACCGTCATCGGGTTCCTGGTCGGGTTCGCGATGTTCGGTGCGATGCTGACCATCCCGCTGTACCTGCAGATCGTGGTCGGTCTCAGCCCGACGCAGTCCGGCTTCGCCACGCTGCCGCTCGTGGGCGGCCTGATGATCGCCTCGATCACCTCGGGCCAGATCGTCGCCCGCGTCGGTCGCTACCGGGTCTTCCCCGTCATCGGCACCTTCCTGGTCTCGGCGGGCTACGTCGTCCTGACCTTCATGTCGATCGACAAGCCGCTCTGGTTCCTGATGATCGGCATGTTCCTGATCGGCCTCGGGCTCGGCTCGGTCATGCAGTCGCTGACGCTGGCCTCGCAGGGGTCGGTCGAGGCCCGGGACATGGGCGTCGCGACCTCGTCGGCCACGTTCTTCCGCCAGATCGGCGGGACGCTCGGCACCGCGGTGCTGCTCTCGATCCTGTTCTCGGTGATGCCGGCGAACATCCTCAGCGCCACCGCGGACAAGGGCACCCTGTCGGACGGCCTCGACGCTGCGCTCAACCCGAGCGTCGCCAGTGCCCAGCGGAACCAGGGCGTCATGGACAAGATCTGGAACCCGATCGTCACGCCGATCGAGCAGCATGTCGCCGCCGGCCTGGCGTCCGGCACCACGGCCGCCAAGCAGGCAGCCGACCAAGCCGTGACCGAGCAGGTCACCGCCGCCGTCCAGGCACAGGTTGCCGCGGGCACCGTCCCGGCAGCCGCTGCACAGACGCTCATCGACCAGCAGGTCGCCGACGCCACGCCGCGCGCCGAGATCACGGCGCTGCAGCAGGCGGCAGCGAAGGCCCACGCCTCGGTGCAGGACGGCGCGCTGGTCGTCGACTGGTCGAACGCGTCCGACCGGCAGTACTACGTCGACCAGGCTGTGCCGTCGATCGTGGCGCAGCTCGAGCAGCAGTCCTCGGGCAGCGACTCCAGCGCGTCGAGCACGAACGACACGTCCTTCCTGACCGGTGCCGACAGCCGCCTGACCCGTCCGTTCATGGCCGGCTTCAACGCCTCGTCCGTCACGATCTACTGGGTCGGACTCGGGGTCATCCTGCTGGCGTTCGTCCTGTCGTGGTTCTTCAAGGTCCCGCCGCTGCGTGCCCGGTCGGCACTGCAGGAGCGCGCTGACCTGTCCGCCGAGTCCGAGCTCGAGGCGTCCGCCGGCATGGCAGCCGCCGAGGCCGGGTCCTTCACCGGTCCGATGACCGGTTCGACGCCGACCGTCCGGCGGTGACGACGGTGACCGCCGCCCCGTCCGCCGTCGCTACCGGTGCCGGCACCGCTCCCGATGGTGCCGGCGGTGACGTCGCTGGTCCTGACGGTTCCGCCTGCTCGCTCCGCGAGCGGAAGAAGCAGCAGACGCGGCACGCCATCCACGACGCTGCCGCCCGGCTGGTCGGGGAGCAGGGACTCGGCGGGGTCACCGTGGAGCAGATCTGCGCCGAGGCGGACGTCTCGCCGCGGACCTTCTTCAACTACTTCCCGTCCAAGGCCGACGCCGCGCTCGGGTTCCCCCCGAACGCGGTGCCCGGCTCGGTGCGCACGCGGTTCCTGGAGTCGGACGGGCCGCTCGTGGCGGACCTGTGCGACCTCGTCGCGCACACCGTCGCCCTGCCGCAGGACCGGGACCGCGCCCGCGAGCTCGTGCAGCGCCACCCCGAGGTGATGCCCACCATGCTCGACTGGATGGCCGCGACCCGCAGCGCCGTGATCGAGGTCGCCGCGGAGCGGACCGACCAGCAGACGGCCCGGACCTCGGTCACGTTCGTGATGGCGGCCCTCATCGAGGTCGCGCACCGGACGACCGTCGCCGACGGCGACGAGCTCGCCGTGGTGCTGCGCGACGTGGTGAACGAGATGGGCGCGTTGGCGCGGGCCTGACCGCGACCACACGACGGACGGGCGCGCCCCGCTCAGCGGCAACGCGAAGCGTTGCGCGGGGCGCCCCGACCGAGCCTGCGAGGGAGGGGTGCCAGCCGGTGCCGGCGCGACGCCCCAGCGGCGGGCCGGCCGTGCCTGGAGGGACGGTGCCAGCTGGTACCGGGCCTCCCGTCCGTCTCGTGGTGCGGCGACAGCCGCGTGGTGCGGGGCAACGAGCGCGCACGCAGCCCACAACCCAGCACCGGCCACGAAACCCGCACGGTGCGCAGTCGTGAACACCGCACGGTGCGCTGCGCTGCGCGGAACGTGAGCGTCGCCCGGTTACGGTGACCGTGTGCACCGACGACGGACGACCGCCCCGGACCCCGGCGACGGCAGCGTGCTCGTCGTCGCGGCCGACCCGCGCCGCGCTGCCCGGACGACCCCGTGGCGACGGGTCCTGGTCGGCCTGGTCGTCACCGCGCTGCTCGGCGGCGCAGCGATCGCGACGGTCGGGACCCTCGCCTCGCAACGCACCGCAGAGCGCTTCGCCATCGAGGACGCCACCGACGACACCGCCACGATCGCCCGCGCGGTCGTCGAACCGGTGCTCGACGACGCCCTCGCCGATCCCCGTGCGACCGATACTGAGCGCTCCGCCGCGGTGGACCGGCTGCAGGGAGCCGTGCGCAGCGTGACGGACACGACCGCGGCGGTGCGGGTCAAGCTCTGGTCGTCGGACGGCACCGTGCTGTGGTCGGACGAGCCGCGGCTGGTCGGGGAACGCTTCGCGCTGTCGGAGGACGACCGCGCGGCGCTCGAGACCGACCGGTCGGACGCCGAGGTCTCGGACCTGCGGGCACCCGAGAACCGGTACGAACGCGGCCGTGGTCCGCTGCTCGAGGCGTACCAGGCCGTGCACCTGCCGTCCGGCGGACCGTTGCTGCTCGAGGTGTACTACCCGTACGACACGGTGCTGGCGAGTGCGGCATCGCTCCGGGCGGCCTTCGCGGCGCTCGCGTTCGGCACGGTGGCGGTCGGCATCGCGCTGCTGCTGCCGGTGCTGCTCTGGATGGTGCTGCGTGTCCGGGCCGGGCAGCGCGACCGGGAGCGCCTGCTCGTCCGGGCCCTCGATGCCGAGACCGCCGAGCGACGACGCCTCGCGGCGGACCTGCACGACGGCCCGGTGCAGGACGTGGCCGGGCTCGCGCTCTCGCTCGGCGCTGCGGCGAGGACCCCAGCCGCCGATGCCTCGGCGGTCCTCGACGACGCGGCCCGGACCCTGCGGCAGGCGGTGTCGGCGCTGCGGTCGTCGATGGCGGTGATCCAACCTGCCGCGCCGGACCGCGACGGACTGGCGGCAGCGCTGTCCGACGCGACGGCACGGGCGCGGGCCGCCGGCGTCGCCGTGGTGCTCGACGTCCCGGACGTCGTCGACGCGCCCGCTGTCGCGATGACGGCGGTCGTGCGCTTCGTGCGCGAGGTCGTCGCGAACACCGTGCGCCACGCCCGTGCCGACACGGTCGAGGTCGTCGTCCGCGGGACGGACACGGCCCTGGTGGTCCGTGTCGCGGACGACGGCGTCGGGTTCGACCCTGCGGTCGTGCTCGGGTCGCAGCGGAGTGGCCACCTCGGCACGACGTTGCTCCGGCAGATCGCCGAGGACGCCGGCGGGACGCTCCGCCTCCGCACCGGCAGGGCGCCCGGGGCCGGACCCGGCACCGGGACCGGCACCGGAACCGGGATCGAATCCCGCACCGGGACGGCACCCGGCACCGCATGGGAGCTCACCCTGCCGACCGGAGCCCGCTCGTGACGGTCCGTGTCCTGCTCGTCGACGACCACGCGATCGTCCGGAACGGGCTGCGCGCCGTGCTCGACACCACGCCCGACTGCACGGTCGTCGGCGAGGCCGCGACGGGCGAGGCAGCCGTCGACCTCGCCGCCGAGCTCGTGCCCGACGTGGTGGTGATGGACCTGTCGATGCCCGGCGCCGGCGGGGTCGTCGCGACCGGGCACCTGCGCGCGACGGTCCCGACCACACGCGTCCTGGTCCTGACGACCTTCTCCGACGACGCCCGTGTCCGAGCAGCGCTGGCCGCTGGCGCGACGGGCTATGTGCTCAAGGACGCCGACCCGGACGACGTGGTGCGGGCCGTCCGGGCAGCGGCGCGGGACGAGGCCCCGATCGACCCCCGCGTCGCGCGGCACCTGCTGACGCCCGGTCCGCCGCCGTCCCGCTCGACCCAGCCGGGCCCGGTGCTGCCGCCCCGCGAACGTGAGGTGCTCGTCCGCCTGGCCCGCGGCCTGTCGAACAAGCAGATCGCCCACGAACTCGGGATCGCCGAACGGACCGTGAAGGTGCACGTCGGCAGCGTGTTCCGGCGGATCGGGGTCGCCGACCGCACCAGTGCCGCGCTGTGGGCCCGCGACCACGGCTGGTGAGGCGGTACTAGTACCAAGGTCCGATACCGGTCTCCGTCCGCTCCGGCGACGATCGTGACGAGGGGATGCACCGCCCCCGTCACCAGGAGGCACACCATGGACCACACGCTCATCCGCCGCCGCCGCTCCGTCGGCGTCGCAGCGACGATCGCCGCCGTCACCGTCGCGGCCGTCGCGCTCGTCGGGGTCGCCCCGGCGCAGGCGTCCGGCAAGACGTCGACCAGCGGGGACTACGCCGTCACCGTCAACGGCACGACGACGAACCCGGCCGTCGGCAAGGAGTTCAAGCTCAAGGACACCGCCGTCTCGGGCACCATCGCCGTGCGCGGCAAGCACAACGGCTTCGACATCCGGATCGCCGACCTCGGCGTGTACGACTACACCCTGACCGGGGCGCCGGACACGCAGCGCATGGTCACGAAGCCGACCGTCGTGTTCGCGTCGAAGGTCCCGTCGCTGTCGCCGGCGCAGCTCGCCAGCGCCCGGCTGTCCTCCCTCGAGGTGAAGGACGACACCCTCGTCGCGATCTTCGGCACCTCGGCCGGCAAGCTCAAGGTCCAGGCGAAGGACGGTGCGCAGGGCGGCGTCTTCCAGATGGAGACCGAGTTCGCCGCCCCCGTGTCGTTCACGCACACGCTCGGCACCGGCCTCTTCTACTTCACGAACCCGTACACCGGGAAGATCAACTTCGGCGACGGGACCCCGGCCGTCGCCGGTGGCAGTGACGCCCACCAGATGCTGCTCGGCAAGGACAGCCCGCAGGTCGCCACGAAGACCTCGCAGACGGCCACCACGACGACGTGGACCGTGCAGCCCGGCGGTCGCATGGGTGGGGTCCTCGGTGAGGACGCGGTCGAGCTCAGCCAGGGCGCGACGAACTGCACGAGCGACTGCCAGGCGCAGAACCAGATCCGGGGATCGCTGCCGGTGCCGCCGGACCCGGTGGACCCGACGCCGCTGGCGACGCGCTGAGGCGCTCGCACAGGACGGACGGGAGGCCCGGTGCCAGCTGGCACCGGGCCTCCCGTCCGTCCTGTGGTGCGACATCAGCGTCCGGTCATGATGGCTGCGGCTTCGGTGATCGTCATCCCGGGGTGCTGTTCCCGGAGACGCCGAACGGCGCGCGGGTCGATCGCCGACGTGGGTGACAGTCGGGTCGCGCCGACCACCGAAGGCGCGGCCGAGGCGACGCAGAGGGTCGCAAGCATGACCAGTCCCGCGAACACCGACCCGAACAGCGGGAGCGCAAGGAGCGCCAGGGTCAAGCCGGCCAGGATCGCGAGCCCGCGTGTTCGCATCGTCATGAGAAGCACTTCTGCTGGACGGCCGCGATCCCCAGGAGTTCGGCACCGAGCGCGGCAGCAGCCCCGCCGAGCGCCTGGATCTTCTCCCACTTGAACGAGGCGCCCCAGAACAGCTGCACAGCCTTCGCGACGCCGCCGAGTCCCTCGATCAGGCGCTTGATCTTGAGGATCTTCGCTGCCGGGATCGCCGTCGAGGCGATGAGCCAAGCGATCGCCCCGGCACACCCGACGATGTCTGCTCGCGATGTCGTCACGAGTTCCGGATGCGTCGAGGTCACCCAGTCTCGGAGCGCGAGATCGCCGGCCAGGAGGACCGCCTCCGGGATCTCATCGATGAGCGCCAGCCCACGTTCGAGGTCCCCGGCACGGAGATCGAGGCCGTCGGCCATCGCACGGAGATCGGGAGCCACTGCGCCGCCAGGGGACGCGTGGACTGGCGTAGCGACGAGCAGCGATGCGAACAGGCAAGTGGTGGCAGCCGCGACGAGCGCGGTGCGTGCTGGCGAGGTGGCGTTGGACGACTTCATCGTTGTCTCCTTCTCTCCCGACGCCCCTCGTCGGGTTGACGCAGATATTGACATTGATGTTCCACATGTGCAAGCGGCGCTCGGGTCACGATGGGGACCTGCCGTCCGTCCGGCGCCTCTACACCGCGAAAGCGACAGATCGC
>NZ_MJGI01000014.1 GCF_001864835.1 Curtobacterium sp. MCBA15_001
ACGTTGAGTCCGGCGGCGTCCTACTCTCCCACAAGGTCCCCCTTGCAGTACCATCGGCGCTGAGAGGCTTAGCTTCCGGGTTCGGAATGTGACCGGGCGTTTCCCTCTCGCTATGACCACCGGAACACTTTCGACCATGATCTGGTCTCAAACATTCCTTCAAGCCGTTGCTGAAGTATTCAGTTTGATTCCCGATCGTCTGTCGGGAACCACAAAGTGGACGCGAGCCCCACACCGTAAGTGTGGGAAATAGTTGTGTTGTCAAGTCTTCGGCTTATTAGTACCGGTCAGCTCCACGGGTCGTTAGTCCCCGCTTCCACATCCGGCCTATCAACCCAGTAGTCTGCTGGGAGCCTCTCACACTCAAGGTGCATGGAAATCTCATCTCGAAGACGGCTTCCCGCTTAGATGCTTTCAGCGGTTATCCGGTCCGAACGTAGCTAATCAGCGGTGCCCTTGGCAGAACAACTGACACACCAGAGGTTCGTCCATCCCGGTCCTCTCGTACTAGGGATAGATCTTCTCAAATTTCCAACGCGCGCAGCGGATAGGGACCGAACTGTCTCACGACGTTCTAAACCCAGCTCGCGTACCGCTTTAATGGGCGAACAGCCCAACCCTTGGGACCTACTCCAGCCCCAGGATGCGACGAGCCGACATCGAGGTGCCAAACCATGCCGTCGATATGGACTCTTGGGCAAGATCAGCCTGTTATCCCCGAGGTACCTTTTATCCGTTGAGCGACAGCGCTTCCACAAGCCACTGCCGGATCACTAGTCCCGACTTTCGTCCCTGCTCGACCTGTCAGTCTCACAGTCAAGCTCCCTTGTGCACTTACACTCGCCACCTGATTGCCAACCAGGTTGAGGGAACCTTTGGGCGCCTCCGTTACTCTTTGGGAGGCAACCGCCCCAGTTAAACTACCCATCAGGCACTGTCCATGAACCCGATCAGGGTCCTACGTTAGACATCCAAAGTGACCAGAGTGGTATTTCAACAATGACTCCACGAACACTAGCGTGCCCGCTTCACAGTCTCCCACCTATCCTACACAAGCCACTCCGAACACCAATACCAAACTGTAGTAAAGGTCACGGGGTCTTTCCGTCCTGCTGCGCGTAACGAGCATCTTTACTCGTAGTGCAATTTCGCCGAGTTCGCGGTTGAGACAGCTGGGAAGTCGTTACGCCATTCGTGCAGGTCGGAACTTACCCGACAAGGAATTTCGCTACCTTAGGATGGTTATAGTTACCACCGCCGTTTACTGGGGCTTAAATTCAGAGCTTCGCCCAAAGGCTAACCCCTCCTCTTAACCTTCCAGCACCGGGCAGGCGTCAGTCCGTATACATCGTCTTGCGACTTCGCACGGACCTGTGTTTTTAGTAAACAGTCGCTTCCCACTGGTCTCTGCGGCCTTCAACGCTCAACAGAGTGAATCCGTATCACGTGTCCGGCCCCCCTTCTCCCGAAGTTACGGGGGCATTTTGCCGAGTTCCTTAACCACGATTCTCTCGATCTCCTTGGTATTCTCTACCTGACCACCTGAGTCGGTTTCGGGTACGGGCGGCTGCAACCTCGCGTCGATGCTTTTCTCGGCAGCATAGGATCACTGATTTCCCCTTGCGGGTACGCGTCGGATCTCAGGCACACAGACGACGGATTTGCCTATCGTCAGCCCTACATCCTTACACCAGGTTCACCTTACGGATACCATCGCCTGGCTCAGCTACCTTCCTGCGTCACACCTGTTCATACGCTAACCGCACCAGCATGGGGTCGAGCGTTAGACCGGCCACCATCACCCCGAAGGGATCCGGTTGATCCGGGTTAGGACTCTTAGCACCACTGGATTAGCTTGGGCGGTTGTTCGCCGGTACGGGAATATCAACCCGTTGTCCATCGACTACGCCTGTCGGCCTCGCCTTAGGTCCCGACTTACCCAGGGCGGATTAACCTGGCCCTGGAACCCTTGGTCTTTCGGAGGACGGGTTTCTCACCCGTCTTTCGCTACTCATGCCTGCATTCTCACTCGTGTAGCGTCCACGGCTGGATCACTCCGCCGCTTCACTCGCCACACGACGCTCTCCTACCACTCCGCACGACTGAACCACGAAGGCTTGTCTAGTGTGCGAAATCTACAACTTCGGCGGTGTGCTTGAGCCCCGTTACATTGTCGGCGCGGAATCACTTGACCAGTGAGCTATTACGCACTCTTTCAAGGGTGGCTGCTTCTAAGCCAACCTCCTGGTTGTCTGTGCAACTCCACATCCTTTCCCACTTAGCACACGCTTAGGGGCCTTAGTTGGTAGTCTGGGTTGTTTCCCTCTCGACGATGAAGCTTATCCCCCACCGTCTCACTGCTGCGCTCTCACTCACCGGCATTCGGAGTTTGGCTGACGTCAGTAACCTGTTGAGGCCCATCGGCCATCCAGTAGCTCTACCTCCGGCGAGAAACACGCAACGCTGCACCTAAATGCATTTCGGAGAGAACCAGCTATCACGAAGTTTGATTGGCCTTTCACCCCTATCCACAGCTCATCCCCTCCATTTTCAACTGAAGTGGGTTCGGTCCTCCACGACGTCTTACCGTCGCTTCAACCTGGCCATGGATAGATCACTTCGCTTCGGGTCTAGGACATGCGACTGAATCGCCCTATTCAGACTCGCTTTCGCTACGGCTGCCCCACACGGGTTAACCTCGCCACATATCACTAACTCGCAGGCTCATTCTTCAAAAGGCACGCCGTCACCCCTACAAGGAGGCTCCGACGGTTTGTAAGCAAACGGTTTCAGGTACTATTTCACTCCCCTCCCGGGGTACTTTTCACCTTTCCCTCACGGTACTTGTCCGCTATCGGTCATCTGGGAGTATTTAGGCTTATCAGGTGGTCCTGACAGATTCACACGGGATTTCTCGGGCCCCGTGCTACTTGGGATACACATCCGGCCATAACACCATTTCGTCTACGGGGCTGGCACCCACTACGGCCCGGCTTTCAAACCGGTTCGACTATGATGCGCTGTAACCGTCCCAGTCCGGCAGAACTGAGCGACGTGTCCCACAACCCCGACCATGCAACGCCCGCCGGCTATCACACATGATCGGTTTAGCCTCATCCGCTTTCGCTCGCCACTACTCACGGAATCACATGTTGTTTTCTCTTCCTGTGGGTACTGAGATGTTTCACTTCCCCACGTTCCCTCTACCCGCCCTATATATTCAGGCGGGAGTCACCAGGTCGACAAGTCGCCTGGCGGGGTTTCCCCATTCGGAAATCCTCGGCTCACAGCTCGATTATCAGCTCCCCGAGGCTTATCGCAGATTTCTACGTCCTTCTTCGGCTCCAGATGCCAAGGCATCCACCGTTTGCTCTTAGAAACTTGACCACAAAGATTAAAATTGCGATCGACTCGTCAACAAAGACCACCCAAAAGGCGATCATCGTTGCGAGCGATCTAAGATGCTCGCGTCCACTGTGTAGTTCTCAACATACGATCGGCACCACACTCCCCCGACCATGACAGTCAGCTTCATGCGGCCCAACGAAGAACCGGAACGGATCACTCCGCCGGCCCTAGCCCCCACCACCACTCACGTGGACAGCAGGGAAGCCTGGTCCCTCAGGACCCAACAACGTGCACCAGCCGACCCGCCAACCCCGACCCCTTCCAACCCGACCCGTGAAGGCCTGGCGTACTGAGACCGGAAGCTGCGCTCCCGACTGCACTGTCAATGTTCCACCCATGAGCTACCCGTCGGACACGGTCGGTCCGAATCGGGCGCCTGGATCCCACCCCACCCCACACGGAGGCAACGATGGAACCAGATGCTCCTTAGAAAGGAGGTGATCCAGCCGCACCTTCCGGTACGGCTACCTTGTTACGACTTAGTCCTAATCACCGATCCCACCTTCGACGGCTCCTTCCACAAGGGTTAGGCCACCGGCTTCGGGTGTTACCGACTTTCATGACTTGACGGGCGGTGTGTACAAGGCCCGGGAACGTATTCACCGCAGCGTTGCTGATCTGCGATTACTAGCGACTCCGACTTCATGAGGTCGAGTTGCAGACCTCAATCCGAACTGAGACCGGCTTTTTGGGATTCGCTCCACCTTACGGTATCGCAGCCCTTTGTACCGGCCATTGTAGCATGCGTGAAGCCCAAGACATAAGGGGCATGATGATTTGACGTCATCCCCACCTTCCTCCGAGTTGACCCCGGCAGTCTCCTATGAGTCCCCGGCATGACCCGCTGGCAACATAGAACGAGGGTTGCGCTCGTTGCGGGACTTAACCCAACATCTCACGACACGAGCTGACGACAACCATGCACCACCTGTACACCGACCACAAGGGGGCGACCATCTCTGGCCGTTTCCGGTGTATGTCAAGCCTTGGTAAGGTTCTTCGCGTTGCATCGAATTAATCCGCATGCTCCGCCGCTTGTGCGGGCCCCCGTCAATTCCTTTGAGTTTTAGCCTTGCGGCCGTACTCCCCAGGCGGGGCGCTTAATGCGTTAGCTACGACACAGAAACCGTGGAAAGGTCCCTACATCTAGCGCCCAACGTTTACGGCGTGGACTACCAGGGTATCTAATCCTGTTCGCTCCCCACGCTTTCGCTCCTCAGCGTCAGTTACGGCCCAGAGATCTGCCTTCGCCATCGGTGTTCCTCCTGATATCTGCGCATTCCACCGCTACACCAGGAATTCCAATCTCCCCTACCGCACTCTAGTCTGCCCGTACCCACTGCAAGCCCGAGGTTGAGCCTCGGGATTTCACAGCAGACGCGACAAACCGCCTACGAGCTCTTTACGCCCAATAATTCCGGACAACGCTTGCACCCTACGTATTACCGCGGCTGCTGGCACGTAGTTAGCCGGTGCTTTTTCTGCAGGTACCGTCACTTTCGCTTCTTCCCTACTAAAAGAGGTTTACAACCCGAAGGCCGTCATCCCTCACGCGGCGTTGCTGCATCAGGCTTTCGCCCATTGTGCAATATTCCCCACTGCTGCCTCCCGTAGGAGTCTGGGCCGTGTCTCAGTCCCAGTGTGGCCGGTCACCCTCTCAGGCCGGCTACCCGTCGTCGCCTTGGTGAGCCATTACCTCACCAACAAGCTGATAGGCCGCGAGTCCATCCCCAACCAAAAAATCTTTCCACCACCAGACCATGCGGCCGGCGATCATATCCAGTATTAGACGTCGTTTCCAACGCTTATCCCAGAGTCAGGGGCAGGTTACTCACGTGTTACTCACCCGTTCGCCACTAATCAACCCAGCAAGCTGGGCATCATCGTTCGACTTGCATGTGTTAAGCACGCCGCCAGCGTTCGTCCTGAGCCAGGATCAAACTCTCCGTAAAAAAATTACAACCAACACCGAAGAGTGTCAGCGAGTTGAAACTGACTGTTGACTGTCTACTGACAATCTTCAATCCAAAAGGAATTGTCTCCGA
>NZ_MJGI01000015.1 GCF_001864835.1 Curtobacterium sp. MCBA15_001
GCTGTCGTACGACAACGACCCTGTCGCACCATGCAGACGCACCGTCCCGATCGCACAACCGCGCAGCACCGCACCGCGCCGCCCGCGCACCTCCGCCCGGCGTCAGTGCGTCAGTGCGTCAGTGCGTCAGCGCAGGGACCGACCGCGGCCGGACGACCACCCAGAGCAGCAGGATCGCGACGGCCGACGTGCACGCCATGACGCCCGCCATCGGAGCGGCCTGGGTGATCCCGAGCCATCCGACGATCGGCGAGATGAGCCCGGCGACGCCGAAGTTCAGCGCGCCGAGCACCGACGCGGCCGTCCCAGCCTCTTTCCCGTGGGAGGCGAGCCCGATGACCTGCACGAGCGGGAACGAGAACCCGCACGCCGCGATGAAGAACCACAACGGCACCAGCACGCCGACGAGTCCGGCGCCGAGCAGGTCGAGCACGATGATCGCGACCGCCGCCAGGAACAGCGTCGCCGTCGAGCAGGCCAGGATCCACTGCGGGCCCACGCGTTGCGCCAGGCGGGCGGAGATCTGCACGCCCAGCACGACGCCGATCGAGTTCACCGCGAAGAGCAGGCCGTACTGTTGCGCGTCGAGCCCGTACACACCCTGGAACAGGAACGGCGACGCGCTCAGGTACGAGAACAACCCGCTGAACACCATCGCACCGATGAGCGCGACCCCGACGAAGATCCGGTCGGTGAACAGCGCCTTGTACCGCTGCCCCATCGTCGAGTGCCCGGCCTCGCGGCGACGCGCCGGCGGGAGCGTCTCGACGATGAGCAGGATCGACGCGATGACGACGGCCAGGCCGTAGCAGGCCAGGAACACGAAGATGCCGCGCCAGCTGGTGAAGCGGAGCATCTGCGACCCGATGAGCGGCGCGAGGATGGGCGCCAGGCCGTTCACCATCGCCAGGCGGGACAGCATCCGGACCAGGGGCTTGCCGCCGAACAGGTCGCGGACGGTGGCCATCGCGACGACACCGCCGGCCGCGGCACCCATGCCCTGCAGCACGCGGAACAGCCCGAGGACCTCGATGTTCGGGGCCGTCGCCGCGCCGATCGACGCCGCGATGTGCACCGTCGTGGCGATGATGAGCGGGAGGCGCCGACCGACCTTGTCGCTCCAGGGCCCGACGAGCAGCTGGCCGGCCGCAAAGCCGAGGGTCGTGGCGGTCAGCGTGAGCTGGACTGCACCGTCGGTGACGCCGAACTGCTCCTTGAGCGAGGGGAACGCCGGCAGGTAGAGGTCGATCGTGAACGGCCCGAGCGCGGTCAGCGCGCCCAGGACGAACACGTAGACCAGGCGCTGGGCGCGGGACAGGGAGTCACCCGGGTGCAGGATGACGCGGATCGAACCGGTGGTCGCGGGCGCGGTCACAACAGTGTCCTTCGACGAGAGGTGGCTGGTGGGGCGGGGCGGACACCGATCGAATCGATTCGGCCGCGGAACCATCCTACGGCCGCCGACCCGTCCGCGACACCCGGTGCCGGACGGTGCCGCGTGTCGGGTCGGGGCTCGGCACGGCCCGGACCACGCGCTGCGGTACCGTAGCTCCGACCGGGTCTCCCCCGGGCCCAGCACATCAAGAGGGGGTGGGCGTCATGGTGGACGCTCGGATCCTGCACACGACGGCGGCCCTGCGCGAAGCGATCCTGCGCCTGGCCGCGGGACGACCCGTCTCCGAGGTCACGGTCGCGGACGTCACCCGCGCGGCCGGCATCAACCGTGCGACCTTCTACTCCCATGCCGTCTCGCCCGGGTCGTTGCTGGCGGACGTCCTGACGCCCGAGCTCGACCGGATCCGCGACGACGACGCCGAGGCACGCCGGACAGCGGCGGAACGCGGCGCCGACCGGGACGAACTCGCGGCCATCACCCGACGGGGCATCACCGCCGTGGTCGACCACGTCGTCACGCACCGCGAGATCTACGCCCGGGCGCTCCCCGACCCGGACGACGGTTCGTTGCACCGGCTGCTCGTGGAGCACTTCACGGTCTCGAGCGCGAACCACATCCGGGACCTCGACCCCGCGACCCGCCCGGAGCTGCTCGACGACGTCGCGGCGGGCTTCGTGGCGCAGGGCTTCGTCGGCGCGATCGAGGTCTGGGTCGCCGGACCCCGACGCTCTCGTCGGGCCCTCATCGACACGATCACCCAGTCGTTCCCCACCTGGTGGAGCTGACGACCGCCCGGTGACCGGGCGGTCGTCAGCTCCTGTCGGTCAGATCTTCGGGCCGCCGAGGGCTGACACGATGCTCGCGCTGACGCGCTCGGACCCCTTCCAGAGCTGCACTGAGAACGTCCGGGTCTTGCCGTACGGCGCGTCGACGAGGAAGTGCTCGGCCTGACCGGTCCCGACGACGGTCTTGCTCGCCGCCGTCTCACCGCGCGCATCGAAGATCCGCAGCTCCCAGGCGGCGCCCTCCGGGACGACGACGTCGATCGACAGCTGCTTCCCGATCCGCTCGCCCTCGGTCACGGTGGGCTTCGCGATGGACTCCGCTCCCTCGGCGCCGCCGCTCCCGATCGGCAGCCCGGTCGCCGGGTCGTCCTCGGTGCGCGGGGCACCCGCTGCCGATGCCGATGCCGACGTCCCGGTCACCGGGTCGACGGCCGGGTTCGGCCCGGGCAACGTCCCGCTCTCCGCGCCGTCGACGACGTGGAGCGGCAGGGCCTTCGAGGTGCCCGTCGGGCCTCCCACGTTCCCGAGACGGACCTTCGCCGTCAGGGTGTGGTCGCCGGCCGGCAGCTCCGCGGCCGAGATGGTGCAGATGTAGGGGTTCGTCCGCCCGGCGTCCTCACAGAGCGTCTTCCCGTGCTCGTCCACGACAGCGACGATCGCGCGGTCGGTCGCGGAGACCATGACGGTCGCGTCGACACCGGTGGGCAAGGTGACGCCACCGTCGCTGATCGCGTGGTTGCGTCCGTCGCTGGTCTGCACGTCGACGATCCATGGCGCGTCCAGGGACGCGGCCGAGGCGCTGGTCGCGCCGAGGCCGACACAGGCGCCTCCGAGCACGAGCGCGGCGAGGGTGGTGGTGATGATGCGGTGCATGACTTCCTCGTGGTGATGGGACCGCGGTGCGGTCCTGGATCCACGATCCTGCGACATGTCGTGTTTCACCGGTGTCAATCGCCCCCGCGATGCCGGTCGCGACCACACGACGGACAGGAGGCCCGGTGCCAGCTGGCACCGGGCCTCCCGTCAGGACGTGCGCCGCGTCAGTGGCGCGCCACCTGCGCCATCCCGGCGAACGACACCGCGCCCAGGCCGGTCACGTCGTCGTAGCCCTTCGCTGTCGTCAACGAGGTGTCGTGGTCGAGCGTGACCAGGAAGTCCTTGCCGCTCGTCGCGCTCGTGTAGGCCAGCGCGATCGGCGACCGCGGCGTCGTGACGTCCGTGAACGCGGACGGCGTGGTCCGGTACGTGGCGTACAGCGTCGGGTTCGCGAACCCGAGCCGAGCGCCCGTCGACTGCTGCACCAGGGCCGACAGGGCCGCGGTGATCGGCGACGCGAGCGACGTCCCGCCGTACGTCTCGTTCACGTAGTTCCCCGCGGCGAGCGTGGCGTCGTCGGTGATCGGACGGATGCCGATCTGGAACCCGGTGTACGGGTCGGCCAGCGCGGCCAGGTCGGGCGAGACGCGCTTGCCGCCGGCCAGGGACGCCGGGACGATGCCCTTCTGGTACGCGGGCTGGTCGAAGAGCGTGCTCCGGCCACCACCGGCGCCGCCACCGGTGAGCGCGCCGGGCAGTGCCGACGTGTAAACGTTGCCGCGAGGGCTGCTGACGATCTGGTCGAGGACGTCACCCCAACCGGTCTCGTACGACTTCTTGCCGGTCTGGTCGATGCCGAGGCTCGTGCCGCCGACCGCGGTCACCCACGGGCTCGAGGCGGGGAAGTCGGGCTGGGCGCTGCCGAGCGCGGCGGACTCGTCGCCGTTGTCGCCGCTCGAGAAGTACAGGCCGATGCCCTCGCCGGCCGCCTGGATGTGCAGGTTCTCCTGGCCGCGGATGCTGGCGAGCGGGACGTTCTCGCCGACGTCGCCGTAGCTGTTGCTGACGATGGACGCCAGCCCCTGGTCGAGGACCTTCGACATCGCGACGTCGAGGCCGCCACCGCAGTTCGTGCCACCGACGTAGAGGATCTTCGCGGACGGGGCCACGGCGTGCACGGACTGCACGTCGAGGGTCTCCTCGCCCTGCCACCCACTCGGCTGCTGGCACAGCACCTGGTCGGTGAACTGCGAGGTGGCGGGGATCTTCTGCTGGAACGTGGCGCTCGTCAGCTGGGGCTCGCCGTGCTGCTGCGAGTAGCTGTCGGTGTCGTGGATGATCGTCGGCGAGGCGTACGCGTCGATGATCGCGACGGTCTGCCCCTGGCCGGACACGCCCTGCTTCGCCAGCGTGTCGACCCCGTACGCCGAGCGGACCTGCGACGGCACGTAGCCGCACGCGAACGTCGGGACGACCGTCTTGCCGTACGCGGCGGGGACCGTCGCGGTGTGCTCGCCGTCGTAGGCCGAGCACTTCGCGTTGATCCCGGTGGGTGCGGTCGCCTGCTGCTGCAGCGTCCGCGCGGGCGTCGAGGTGGCGGGCGTCTGGCCCTGCTCGACGAGCTCCGGGTGGGTGAGCAGGCGACCCTGGTCGACGGTGACGCCGCTGACGAGTCCGGCGAGGGCGGACGGGAGGCTCGGCGCGGTGGACGGGCCGATCAGCGTCTGCTGGGCGTGCCGGTAGGCGTGCAGGCTGGTCCCCAGGACGCCGTTCACGACCGACGCGGGGCCGCGGAACACGACGTACTCGTGGCTGGCGGGCACCGCGGTGATGGTCAGGCCCTGCGCTCGCAGGAACCCGGTGACCTGGTCGGCGTCGGCCTTGCTCGGGGCGTAGGCCGCGATCCACGCGGCCGGGGTGAGCGGCTTGCGGTACTGGGCGGTGCCGGGGGTCGACACGGCGGTGGCCAGGGCCTCGGCGCCGGCCTGGTCCTTCAGGGGCAGGTACACCTCGCCCTCGACGTCGGTGGAAGCGGCGACCGCGCCGGCGTCGGCGGACGGTGTGGCCCACGCGGGGACCGAGTCGGGGAGGACCTGCCGGGTCGCGGCGTCGGCGGGTCCACCGGCGAAGAGGACCGCGCCGATGGTGCAGGCTGCGGTCGTCAGGGCGAGGGCGGTGACCCGGGTCCGGGTGGAGGGGGTGGGAGAGCGTCGTTGCACGTCGGGTCCTCTCAGGGACGTCTTGGTCTGCGGTGAGGCGACTGTAGTGAGCGTGTGACAGCACCGACCAGTCGGTCGTTCCACCGACGAACGACGTCCCCTGGACGGGGGGCGACCCTGTCGTCGCGCACAGCCGCGCGTCCCCGCCGTTGCGCGGATCGGGGTGGGTTCGCTGGGACCGCGCCGAGAAGTCGGGCCGGGGGGCTTGCGGGTCAGCCGCAGGTCAGTCGTTCATCAGTTCGCGGGTCAGCCGCAGGTCAGCTGCCCGTGGGCTTGGTACCGCGCTGCAGTGCCGCCACCATCGCGATCGCCTTGCCGACCGTGGCGGCGTCCGAGTCGGCGCCCTGCACGCGGTAGTCCGTCGCGATGCCGTCACCACCCGTGCCCGAGGACGGCAGCGGGTCACCGAGCGCGATCACGACCACGCCCGCGTCGTGCGCCGTCTGCACTGCTCCGGTCAGGGCGTTCGGGTCGGCTGCCTCGACCACGAGGGCCTTCGCGCCGCGCCCGACCAGGTCGCGCACGTCCGACGCCTGCGACGCGGCCGGGTCAGTCGCGCTGGCCACCCGGACGTCGGGGCGGAACCCCGCGGTGGTCAGGTCGGACCGGAAGCGGTCCGGCAGCGCCTCACCGCCCGAGGTCGGCCCGGGCGTCGCGGCGCTCGGCAGCAGGACCACCCCGACCACCGCGTGCTGGTCGAACCCGCCGTCGGAGCTGGTCAGGTCGGAGCTCTGCACCGGGGTGGGGGCGGCCGTCGTGGTGCCCGTGCAGCCGCTGAGCGCGACGACGGCGCAGAGCGACAGAGCAGCGGAGACCAGGATGCGGCGCACGGTTCCTCTTCCTCGTGGGCCTGCCACGCTACCCGGTCGTCGCCGCGGACGACGGTGCGTCCGGTGCCGAGAACGACGGCGCGGGGACCGGTCCGAGGCGACGGACCGCCAGCAGCCCGACGAGCGCGATCACGATCATCGCGCCGAAGACCGCAGCGAAGGCCATCGGGTCGCCGCGGCCGCCGATCGCCGTGAAGAGCAACCCCGCCACGGCCAATCCGACGACGCTCCCCGAGGCGTCGGCGATCGTCAGCGCCGAGCTGGCGAAGCCGTCGTCGCCCTCGGTCGAGAACCGGAGCGTCAGCATCGACGTCCGCGGGTACGCGATGCCCATGCCGGCTCCCCCGACGAACCACCCGGCGACGAGCACCCACACGGGCAGGTCGGCCAGCGCCACGGCGAGGGCCGCGACCAGGCTGACGAGCACCAGCCCGAGGCCGACGCCGAAGGCCCGGGCAGCGGTGAGTCGTCGCTCCCCCAGTCGGCCGTGCACCCAGCTCGCACCGGCCCAGCTGAGCGCCGCGACGGTCAGCGCGAGGCCGGCCGTCGACGCGGAGAGCCCGTGCTGGGCCTGCAGCAGGAACGGCACGTACGCCTCGCTGCCGAAGAACCCCGCGGCGAGCACCCCGCGCAGCAACACCACGGAGGGTAGCCCGGGCGCTGCCGACAGGGTGCGTGCGGGCAGCAGCGGTCGGAGCGCGAACCAGGCCCCGGCCAGCCCGACCACCACCGAGGCGATCCGGGCCACCACCGGCAGGTCGGGTGCGACGTTGAGCAGGAGCACCGCCACCGCGGCACCGACCGACCAGGCGATCCGTCCGCACTGCCACGGCGGACGGAGCTCGGCGGCGGGCGGGTGCAGGCGGCCGAGCGTCGGCACGAGCAGGGTGAAGGCCGCGACGGCGATCACGAGGGCCCCGGCGAACACCCAGTGCCAGCTGAACAGGTCGGTGACGATCCCGGCGAGCGCGGGACCGACGAGCGCGGGGACGACCCAGGCGGCGGCGAACCCGGCGAACACCGGGCCGTGCAGGTCCTCGGGGAAGATCCGGGCCACCAGCACGTAGAGCACGACGTCGATCGCACCGGCTCCGAAGCCCTCGACCAGTCGCCCGGCCAGGAACACCGGCATCGTCGGCGCGAGCATGACGATGGCGGTGCCGATCGCGAACAGCATCGCCGAGACCCAGGCCACGACGCGTCCGCCGGCCCGGTCGGTCCAGTTGCCCGCCAACACCATGCCGGGCACCCCGGCGGCGAGCGGTGCGGCGAAGCTCAGCGAGTAGAGGGTCTCGCCGTGCAGGTCGCGGCTGATCTCCGGCATGACCGTCGTCATCGCCAGGTTCTGGAACGCGGAGACGGCCACGATCGCGACCATGCCGATGGTCGGCAGCGCGTACCCCTGGCTGAACAGCGAGCGGCTCGGCGTCGTCGTGGTCCCCGTCGCGCTCACCTGGTCAGGCTACCGGCGCAGGGCCTGCTGGACGTCGGCGACCAGGTCGCCGGCGTCCTCGATGCCCACCGAGAGCCGGACGACGTTCTCCGGCACCGCGAGCTCGGTGCCCTTGACCGACGCGTGGGTCATCTCGCTCGGGTACCCGATGAGCGACTCCACCCCGCCGAGCGACTCGGCGAGCGCGAAGACCTCGGTGGACTCGGCGAACCGCTTGGCCGCCTCGGGGCCGCCGGCGAGCGCCACGGACAGCATGCCGCCGAAGCCGCGCATCTGCCGGCTCGCGACGTCGTGCCCCGGGTGGTCCGGCAGGCCCGGGTAGTACACGCGCTCGACGGCGGAGTCGCCGACGAGTGCCTCGGCGACGGCCTGCGCGTTCCGCGAGTGCCGCTCCATCCGCACCGACAGGGTCTTGATGCCGCGGATCGTGAGCCAGGCGTCGAACGGGGACGAGATCGCCCCGGCGCCGAACTGCACGAACCCGACCTCCTCGGCCAACCCCTGGTCCTTGAGCACGATCGCCCCGCCGACGATGTCCGAGTGCCCACCGAGGTACTTCGTCGTCGAGTACGCCACGACGTCGGCGCCGAGGGACAGCGGCTGCTGCAGGGCCGGCGACGCGAACGTGTTGTCGACGACGACGAGCGCACCGGCTGCGTGCCCGATCTCGGCGAGCGCCGCGACGTCCGCGATCTTCATGAGCGGGTTCGTCGGCGTCTCGACCCACAGCACGGTGGTGGCCGGCGCTCCCTCGAGGGCTCCGCGCACCAGGTCGAGGTCGCTCATGTCGACCACGACGAGCTCGACGCCCCACGGCACGTGCAGTCGGTTCACCAGACGGTGCGTGCCGCCGTACACGTCGTTGCCCATCACGACGCGGGCGCCGGGCGCGAGCACCGCACGCAGCAGTGCGTCCTCGGCCGCCAGCCCGGAGGAGAACGAGTACGCGGCGACGCCACCGTCCAGGTCGGCGAGGAGCGTCTGCAGCGAGTCCCGCGTCGGGTTGCCGGAGCGCGAGTACTCGTAGCCGTTCCGCATCTGTCCGATGCCGTCCTGCACGTAGGTGGACGTCAGGTGCAGCGGCGGGATGACGGCGCCGGTGGTGGCGTCGGGGTCCTGGCCGGCGTGGACGGCGCGGGTGTCGAACTCGGTCATGGTGGTGGGGTTCCTCACTCGGACAGGTAGGTGAGCAGGTCGTGCCGTGTCAGCACGGTGACGGGCTTGCCGTCCTCGACGACCAGCAGTGCGTCGACGCCCTCGAGGGCGCGTCGGGCGGCGGAGACGGACTCCCCGATGCCGATGAGCGGCAGCGGGTCGCCGACGGAGCCGGTCAGCGCGTCGGCCATCTTCGCGGCGCCCGTGAAGACCTGTTCGAGCAGGTCCTTCTCGGCGACGGCGCCGATCACCTCGCCGATCACGACGGGCGGTTCGGCGCTCAGGACGGGCATCTGCGAGACGCCGTACTCCGCCATGATGTCGACGACCTCGCGCACGGTGTCCGTGGGGTGGGCGTGGACCAGGTCGGGGAGCTTGCCGTCCTTGCCGGCGATGAGCGACCCCACCGTCCGGGCGTCGTCGGTCTCGGCGAAGCCGTAGTTGCGCATCCACCGGTCGTTGAAGATCTTGCCGAGGTACCCGCGGCCGCCGTCCGGCAGCAGGACGACCACGACGTCGTCCTCGGTCAGGTCCCGGGCAGCGCGCAGGGCGGCGACGACGGCCATGCCGCTCGACCCGCCGACGAGCAAGCCCTCCTCCCGGGCGAGCCGTCGGGTCATCGCGAACGAGTCGGCGTCCGACACGGCGATGATCTCGTCCGGCACGCCGGGGTCGTAGGCGCTCGGCCAGAAGTCCTCGCCGACGCCCTCGACCAGGTACGGCCGGCCGGTGCCGCCCGAGTAGACGGAGCCCTCGGGGTCGGCGCCGACGATGCGCACCCGGCCGTCGGACGCCTCCTTGAGGAACCGGCCGGTGCCGGAGATGGTGCCGCCGGTGCCGACGCCGGCGACGAAGTGGGTGATCTGCTGCTCGGTGTCGCGCCAGATCTCCGGCCCGGTCGTCTCGTAGTGGCTGCGGGGCCCGTTCGGGTTGGCGTACTGGTTCGGCTTGTACGCCCCCGGGATCTCCCGCACCAGGCGGTCGGACACCGAGTAGTACGAGTCGGGGTGCTTCGGAGGGACGGCGGTGGGCGTGACGACGATCTCGGCGCCGTACGCGGTGAGCACGTTCCGCTTGTCCTCGCCGACCTTGTCCGGCAGGACGAACACGCAGCGGTAGCCGCGCTGCTGGGCGACGAGCGCGAGCCCGACCCCGGTGTTGCCCGAGGTGGGTTCGACGATCGTGCCGCCGGGTCGCAGGTCGCCGGCGGCCTCGGCAGCGTCGAGGATCCGGGTCGCGATGCGGTCCTTCGACGAGCCGCCGGGGTTCAGGTACTCGACCTTGACCAGGACCGTCGCGCGGATCCCGTCGGTGACGCGGTTGAGCCGGACGAGGGGGGTGTCGCCGACGAGGTCGACGACCGAGTTCGCATAACGCACGCTTTCACTCTACGGACTGGAGGGTCGGTGCCGGCTGGCACCGGGCCTCCAGGTCGGAATGTGACGCGACCAGGGCCCCTGCCGCCAGCCGCTCAGGTCAGCTCGCCACCGCGCGGAGCTGCGCGATCCGCGCCGCGAGCGCGTCGGCGACGTCCTGGTGCCGCCGGTCGATGACCGCGCCGATGTCCTTGGCCAGCTGCGGCGAGGACCGCACGATCGTGTCGATCGCCTCGACCGGGACGACCAGCACGGTGACCTCGGTGAGGGCGACCTGGTTCGTCTGCACGACCTCACGGGTCAGGGCGGTCTGTCCGACGTAGTCGCCGGCCTCGACCCGTGATGCCGGCAGCTGTTCGTCCTCGAACGGCACCCGGAGCTCGACGCTGCCGGACAACACGAAGCGCAGCGACCGGGGCACGACGCCCGGGCGCATGATCGTCTCGCCGGCGGCGTAGCGCTCGAGTCGGACGACGGGTGCCAGGGCGACCGCGTCGTCCGTGCTCAGGTAGAGCGTCGGTGCGATGGCCTGGACCGCTGCGTCACGACGCTCGTCGGACGCGAACGCGTCCGTCGCGTCGCCGTCCAGGGCGAGCCCGACCCGCCGCGCGGCGTACCAGAGCCAGAGCCGGAACACCGCGAGGGCCTCGCCCTCCTGCGACGGCCCGCGGACGGCGAACGACACCGAGTACGCAGCACCGCCGAGCGGGACGGCGGACGGCGTCGTCCCCGGCGAGCGCTGCGGCAGCTCCGTGGCGATGCCCTGCAGCAGCGCCACGACGGCGGCCGGCGGGTCGTCGGTGGTGAACGTCACCTCGGTCGACACCGGGTAGGTGCCGCCGGTCCGCGACAGGTTCGTGAACGACGCACCAGCCAGGGACGAGTTCGGCACGATCAGGATGCCGCTGCCGGTGTCGATGTGGACGGAGCGCCAGTTCACCTCGACGACGCGGCCGCGCGCTCCGCCGGTGTCGAGCCAGTCCCCGAGTCGGAACGGCTGTTCGAACAGCAGGAAGAGCCCGGCGATCACGGGGCCGACCGCCGACTGCAGCGCGAGGCCGATGACGAGCGAACCGACGCCGAGCGCCGTGAAGATCCCGCCGACGTCCGCGTCCCACACGAGCTTGAACACCAGTGCCAGGCCGAGCGCGATGAGCACGATCCGGGCGATGTCGACGAAGATCGACGGGATCTTCTCGCGCCACGAGCCCTTCCGCGCGTTCGTGAACAGCACGATGTTCAGGCCGTTCAGCACGAAGACGATCACCAGGAACCCGAGCACCGTGCCGATGACGCGGTTTGCGGTGACCTCCTTCGGGTCCACCGCCTGCGTGACCTGGGTGGACAGGATGAAGATCGCGATGAGCGGCACGACGGCGTTCCGCAGCAGCCCGATGATCTTGTGCAGGTCGTTGCCGCGGCGCTGCAGGCTCGACTGCAGCTCGGTCAGCACGAGCAGCACGACGGGGAGTCCGACGATGACGATGATCGCCGGCCAGAACCAGCTCTGCTCCCAGAACGCGGTCATCGTGCGCTCCGGACGAACTTCCAGACGCGCTGGGGACCGTTCTGGGTCTCCACCGTCCCGGCTTCCTCCAGGTCGTTCCGGTCACCGAGCTTGTCGACCACCCGCTGTGTCGCGAAGACGCCGGGCGTCGGCGCGATGCCCTGCACCCGGAAGGCCAGGCTCACCGCGTCGCCCCACATGTCGTAGATCAGGCTCGACTTGCCCACCAGCCCGCTCGTCACCCCGCCGGTGTCGATGCCGGCGCGGAGTCCGACCGCAGTGCCGTTCTGCGCGTTGAACCGGTCGATCACGGCCTGCGCGTCGGCGGCGAAGTCGACCACCCGTCGGACGTTGTCCACACGCGGCACCGACAGCCCGCAGCTCGCCAGGTAGCCGCTCCGGGTCGACCGGACCCGCTCGACGCCGTGTCGCTGGGCTGCCTCGTCGAAGGACCGCCAGATGTCGTTGACGAGCGCCAGGGACTCCTCGGCCGACAGCGACCCGCCGAAGTCGTCGACGCCGATCAGGTCGGCGTAGACCACGGCGACGTCCTGGTGGTCGTCCGCGATCGTCTGGTCGCCCTGCTTGTACCGCTTGGCGACGTCGTCGGGCATCATCGTGCGCAGCAGGGCGTCGTTCTGGCGCCGCTGGTCGTCGAGCAGGTCCTGCTTCACTCGCAGACTGCGACTCATGTCGTTGAACGCGACACCGAGGTCGCCGATCTCGTCCCCGGGCTTGGTGCGGACCTCCACACCGATCTCGCCGGCACCGACCCGGTTCACCGCGGTCTGGAGCCGCCGGATCGGGCGCACGAACACCTGGGCGAGCAGCAGGGACAGCAGCGAGACCAGGACGATGATCCCCACCAGGGCCAACCCGGTGTTCCGCGTCAGGTCGTTGATCGGCGCGAACGCCTCGGCGGTGTCCATCTGCGCCACCACCACCCAGCGCAGTCCGTCGACCTCGAGCGGGGCGTACGCCGCCAGGGTCTCCTTCCCCTGGTGGTCCGTCGCGATCACCGTGCCGGTCTTGCCCTGCAGTGCTCGGGCCACCGGTGTCGTGTTCACCTGCTGCAGGAGCACCGAACCCCTGACGGCCACCTCGCGCTTCGCCGTCGCCGGCGCGGTGCCCGCGGCGATCACGTCGCGTTCGTACTGCCGCGGGTGCTCGAGGAGCTGGCGCGGGTAGGACCGCATCAGGTGGTCGTCACCGACGATGTAGGACTCCCCGGTGTCGCCGAGACCGTCCTTCTGCCAGCCCTGGTCGCCGGTCATCACCTGGTTGATCAGGTCGATCGGCACCTGCACCGCCATCACACCGAGCACCTTGCCGTCCTCGGCGACCGGGCTCATCACCCACAGCGTCGGGACGTTGAGACTCGGGACGTACCGGGCGAAGTCCGTCACCACGATGGCGTCGGCGCTCGTCAACTGCAGCGCCTGCTCGTACCCGGTCGCCAGGTTCGTGTCCCGGTACGGCCCGTCCTCCAGGTCGGAGCCGAGGTCGGCGCCACCGTAGGCCGAGTACAGGACGTCGCCGTCGGTGTTCATCAGGAGCAGGTCCTCGTAGCCCTGCGCCTCGACCGCCTGGCGGAAGTACGGCTGGTACTCCGAGTGCGCTGCACTCCAGGCGCTGCCGTCGCCGGCGTCGTCCTGCTGGATCGCCTTGTCGTAGTCGTCGTACGGGGCCGTGTACCGCGCCTGCAGGTAGGTCTGCGGGTCACGGGTCGGCGCGAACTGCTCCGGGTTCGCCCTGCCGCCGCTGCGCTGGTCGAGCTGCGGGATGAACGTGTCCTGGTACCAGCCGTCGACAGCCGACTGGTCCGCCGCCGACACCGGCGTGGCCTGCAGGTCCTGCCAGCCGGCCTCGAACGCCTTCGTCGCACCGATGACGCTCGCGTTGCGGCTCTGCGACACCACCGTCTGGGTGAACTGGTTGAACGAGCGCTTGAGGTCGGTGATCCGGGACTCGCGGAGCGCCGTGACCTGGTTCAGCGCGGCGGCCTGCAGCGAGTCCCGCCCGTTGACGTACCCGACGGCGCCGACCACCAGGGCAGCGAGGACGCTCACGGCGAGCAGCATCACGAGGAGCTTGGACTGGATGTCGAGCGAGCCCGTCGCGCGGCACCGACGCCAGCGGCCACGCGGGGATCGGGGCGCCGGGTCGGGGGTCGTGCTGCCCGGCGCGGCTGGCGGGATCGGATCGACCAGGCGCGGGTCGGCCGCGTTCGTGGCACCGGGGGTCGCGCCAGCTGCCGTGTCGGTCGGCCGGGCGTCGGAGGGGGACGAAGGGACTGCTGACACGAAGGACTCCGATCGAGAGCGCGCTGGTGCTGGCGGGTTCACGGGCCGTGCGGCGTCGCTGATTCGACGTGGTCCACGTCTATCACGCGAGCAAGGCTCGTGTGCGATCCCCGGGCACTGTCCGGAAGGCGCATCGGAACGGCGCGGGATTCTGTGACGGGGTGCGACGGCACGCGCGCCGTGAGCGGGGGTTGCGCAACACCCGTCGTGCGGCCCGCGGCCCACGCGTCGCGGTCCGTGGTCCGTGGTCCGTGGTCCGTGACCTTTGGTCCGTGACCCTTGGTCCGTGGTCCGTGACCCTTGGTCCGTGGCGGCCCTTGGTCTGTGGCTCGTGTCCGTGGCTCGTGTCCGTGGCTCGTGCCCGTGGCCGTGGTCCGCCGCGCCTCAGTTCCCGAGCGCGCCGAGCGGAGCCGCCTGCTGCTGGTGCAGCGTCGTGTAGATGCCGTCGAGGGCCAGCAGCTCGTCGTGCGTCCCCTGCTCCACGATCTGCCCGTGGTCGAGCACGAAGATGACGTCGGCGTCTCGGACGGTCGACAGTCGGTGTGCGATGGAGATCGTCGTCCTGCCACGAGCTGCAGCGTCGAGGGCGGTCTGCACGACGTGTTCGGAGATCGAGTCGAGCGCACTGGTGGCCTCGTCGAGCACGAGCACCGGCGGGTCCTTCAGCATCACGCGTGCGATCGCGATCCGCTGCTTCTCGCCCCCTGACAGCCGGTAGCCGCGTTCCCCGACGACCGTGTCGTAGCCGTCCGGGAACGACGCGATGGTCTCGTGGATGTTCGCTGCCCGCGCCGCCTGTTCGAGCTCGGCATCGGTGGCGTCGGGCTTGGCGTACCGCAGGTTGTCGCCGATCGTGGCGTGGAACAGGTAGGTCTCCTGGGAGACGATCCCGACGTGCCGCATCAGGTCCTCGTGTTCCAGGTCGCGGACGTCCGCGCCAGCGAACCGCACCGAGCCCCGAGTGGCCTCGTACAGCCGTGGCACGAGGTAGGACACCGTCGTCTTGCCAGCGCCCGAGGGACCCACGAAGGCGGCGAACTGGCCCGGCTCGAGTTCGAAGGAGACGCCTCGGAGCGTCGGCTTGTCCGCCTCGCCGTCGGGGTAGGTGAAGGTGACGTCCTCGAACGCCACGTGGCCGACCCGGCGGTCGTCGACCTTCCTGGCGTCGGGGGCGTCCGTGATCGCCGGCTTCAGGTCGAGGTACTCGAAGATGCGGGCGAACAGCGCACCGGACGTCTGCAGGTCGAGTACGACACGCAGCAGCCCGACCGTCGGGAACAGCAGTCGCGACTGCACGGTGGTGAACGCGACGATCGTGCCGGCGGTGATCGGGACGTCGCCGAGGATCAGGTACGCGGCGACCAGGTAGATGATCGCCGGGATGATCGAGAGGAAGATCTGCACGATGGCGAAGAACCACTGACCGGACATCTGCTGCCGCACCTGCAGGGCGATCTGGTTGCGGTTCTCGTCCCCGTACCGGTGGGTCTCGCTGCGCTGCTGGTTGAAGCTCTTGGCGAGCAGGATGCCGGAGACGCTCAGCGCCTCTTGGGTGATGGCGGTCATGTCCGACAGCGACTCCTGCGTCTGCCCGGCGATCCGCGCGCGCACCTGCCCGACCCTGCGCTGGGCGATGACGAGCAGCGGCAGCAGGACGACGGCCACGATCGTCATCTGCCAGCTGAGCAAGACCATCGCCACGACCGCGGCGATGACCGTGACGGTGTTGCCGAGCACCGAGGAGATCGTGTTGTTCAGCACGCTCGCGACGCCACCGACGTCGTTCTGCAGGCGCGACTGGATGACGCCGGTCTTCGTGCGCGTGAAGAAGGCGAGCTCCATCCGCTGCAGGTGCGCGAAGAGCCGCATCCGCATCGCGCCCATCACCTTGTTGCCGACCGTCGCCGTCAGGTACGTCTGCCAGACCCCGACGCCCGCGCTCGCGATCCACAGCACGACCATCGCGACGACCAACTCGGTCAGCACCGGGATGTCGGGCTTGCCCGACTTCGGGAACAGCCCGAGGTCGAACGCCTTCTGGGTCAGGAGCGGCGGGATCACCGACAGGGCCGCTCCGATGAGGACCAGGACGACCGTGCCGATGATCGCTCGGCGGTGCGGGACGAAGAGCCCGGCGATCCGGCGCAGGAGGTGCGGGACCTGCGGGGCCGCGGCGTTGGCGGCACGCTGCGCGTCGAAGTCCCCGCTCGAGATGCGACCACCGTGGCCGCCGCCGCGCATCATGCTCATCCGAGGTCCTCTCCGCAGGAAGGCCCGACCGGTCGTCCGCGAGAGCAAATGTATCCCCGCGGTACGACAGCGGTGTGGCCCCGACGAGGATCTGTGGAGAAGGTCGCTGACAGCGGAATTGACCCGGTTCTGGGGCCGTGCGAGCATGACCCGTCCCGTTCCCCGAACACGAGGTCCCATGTCGTCCGCGCCGTCCCGTCCCGCTCCGCCCCTCCGACACCAGCTCGCGCGACGCAAGCCGATCGACCAGCTGCAGGCCGACGCGGCAGCCGGGGTCGACGGGCAGCCGCTCCGTCGGAGCCTCGGCGTCTGGCACCTGACGATGATCAGCGTCGGCGCCACCCTGGGGACGGGCATCCTCGTCGTCCTGGGTACCGCGGTCCCGCTGGCCGGCCCCGCGGTATGGATCTCGTTCGTGCTCGCGGGTGTCGCCGCGCTGCTCTCGGCGCTGTCCTACGCGGAGATGGCCGGCGCGGTGCCGACCTCGGGCTCGAGCTACTCGTACACCTACGCCACCATGGGCGAGGGTATCGCCTGGGTCTGCGGTTGGTGTCTCGTGCTCGAGTACGCCGTGTCCGTCGCAGCGGTCGCCGTCGGTGCGAGCGAGTACGTCGACGAGACGCTGCGGGTCTTCGGCCTGCACCTGCCCGCCGCGGTGTCCGCTCCCCCCGGCGACGGCGGCCTCGTCAACCTGCCGGCCGCTGCCCTGGTGCTCGTCGCCACCGCGGTGCTGTTGCCCGGCGCCCGCGAGAGCGCCTGGGTGAACACCCTCATGGTGCTGGTCAAGATCGCGCTGCTGGTGTTCTTCGTCGCGGTCGGGTTCACCGCCTTCCAGGCCCAGAACTTCGCCCCGCTCGCCCCGATGGGCGCTGCCGGGGTGACCGCCGCCGCGTCACGACTGTTCTTCTCGTACATCGGATTCGACGCCGCGTCGACCGCCGGGGAAGAGGCGAAGGACCCGCGGCGTGACCTGCCACGCGCGATCATCGGCTCCATCGTCATCATCACCGCGCTGTACATCCTGGTCGCGGTCGCTGCGATCGGGGCGCGTCCGTGGGAGTCGTTCTCGTCGTCGGAGGCCTCACTCGTCCGCATCGTCGTCGAGGTCACCCGCCAGCCGTGGGTCGCCCTCGTGTTCTCGATCGGCGCCGTCATCGCCATCGCCAGTGTCGTGCTCACCGTGCTCTACGGGCAGACCCGCATCCTGCTGACGATGGCGCGCGACGGTCTCGTGCCGAAGGTGTTCGGCCGCGTGTCCCCGCGGACGGGCACCCCGGTCGCCAACACGCTGATCGTCGGCATCGTCGTGACCGTCGTCGCCGCGCTGGTCCCGCTCGGCGAACTCGCCGACGCGACGAGCATCGGCACGCTGGTGGCGTTCGCGCTCGTCAACGTGTCGGTCATCATCCTGCGGCGGACCCAGCCCGGACTCGAGCGTTCGTACCGCGTCCCGCTGTTCCCGGTCGTCCCCGTCGTCGGCACGCTGTGCTGTGTCCTGCTCGCGGTGTTCCTCGGCGCCGGGACGTGGATCGCCTTCGGCGTGTGGATGCTCGCTGGCGCCGTCCTCTACGCCCTGTACGGCCGCCGCCACAGCACCCTGTCCTGACCCCGGTCCGCGGCCGCCGGATCGCCGCCGCCGCCGCGCCGCCCCGCGCTGCCGCGCGCTGCCGCGCACCCTCCGCGAAAGCGACAGTTCTCGCCCACCTTCCAGCGGAGATCTGTCGCTCTGACGGGAGGATCGGGCCGGTCCCGCCACGATCTGTCGCCGTCACGAGATGGTCGCGTGGACGACCGCAGCGACCGGACCCGTGTGATGGTCGCCGGGGCGCTGCCGCACCTCGGCAGCCGGGTCAGCGACACGGGACGCCGTGGCCGCGCAGATGCGTGCGGAGGAGCTCCGGGCCGGTCAGGTGTCCCCAGTGCACTCGGACGAAGCCAGTCACCTCGTGTCGTCCACGGACCCGGTCCTCGCGCACCTTCTCCGACCAGACGACGTCTGCACCACTCCTCCCGCCGAGCATCGACGGGTCCTCGTACTTCTGTCGCCCGTCGAACTCGATCACGATGCCCTGCTGCGGGAGCCAGAAGTCCACGCGGTCGACCGTGCCGTCCGGAGCGCGGAACTCGTGCTGCGGGATCATCTCGGGACAGCCGAGCTCGGCAGCCCGGGCGGCGAAGAACGACTCGCCCACCGATTCGTGGCGCGCGTCGCAGACTGCGAGCGCGTGTTCCACCCTGGTGCTCCCCCACGGCCCCGCAGCGTCCGCGAGCGGCCCGAGCGTCTCCTTCGACTCACCGTGTCGGAGAGCGTGGTCGAGCACGACGACCGCGGCCGCGAAGGAACCGCGCCGGGCGAGCTCGACGACGGTCTGAGCGAGGTCGGTGTACCCGACGCCGTGGAACGACCGGCCGGAGACGCGTGGCTGACCCGCGTGCAGGGTCAGGTCGACGCGCTGCAGATCTTGTGGCAGTCCGGGCACGACGGCATGGACGCGCGTCGGCCACGGCTCGAGTCGCGGGACGCCGAGGATCGCGGCCGCTGAGTCCAGCGCCCAGACAGCACCCGGCCGGAGCAACGGCAGCACTGCCCGCATCCGGACGAGATGACGGCCGCGTCCGTCGAGCGATTCCCAACCGGACCGGTCGA
This sequence comes from Curtobacterium sp. MCBA15_001, assembly GCF_001864835.1. Classification (GTDB taxonomy): domain Bacteria; phylum Actinomycetota; class Actinomycetes; order Actinomycetales; family Microbacteriaceae; genus Curtobacterium. The sequence goes on from NZ_MJGI01000015.1 coordinate 18,738, forward strand.
CGTACACGCCATGGCGAACCCGGACGAGGGAACCGTCGCGCTGCCGACGCTGGAGCTGCCGGGAAGCAGCCCGGTCGATCGAGTTCGTCCGGAGCAGGTCGATGGCCTTCGCTGGGTGCATGGCGGCACTCTGTCGCTCCGAGCGATCACGCAGACGGCCGCCGGCCGATCTGTGGACAGCGGTCGCGCCTCCAGTCCGTGTGGGGGAATCACCAGGGCGACAGATCCCGCCGCCGTTCCCGCGTCATGTTCCCCGGAGCGACACTTCTCCCCGAACCGCCGGGCACGTTCTGTCGCTTTCGCGAAAGCGACAGATCCTGCCGAACTTTCGGCGCAGAACTGTCGCTTTCGCGAAGAAGACGGAAGCGCGCACGCACCAGCGGCAAACCCACCCCCGGGAACGACGAAGGCCGCCGCCCCGAAGGGCAGCGGCCGTCGTGCTGTGGAACGAGTTACGCGACCTCGACCGTGGCGCCAGCAGCCTCGAGGGCAGCCTTCGCCTTGTCAGCGGCTTCCTTGTTCGCACCCTCGAGGATCTTCGCGTCGGGGGTCTCGACGAGGGCCTTGGCCTCGCCCAGGCCGAGCGACGTGAGGCCACGGACCTCCTTGATGACCTGGATCTTCTTGTCACCAGCCGACTTGAGGATGACGTCGAACTCGGTCTTCTCCTCGACCTCTTCGGCCGGAGCAGCAGCACCGGGGGCCGCAGCAGCGGCGACCGGAGCGGCAGCGGTGACCTCGAAGACCTCTTCGAACTTCTTCACGAAGTCCGAGAGCTCGATGAGCGTGAGCTCCTTGAAGGCCTCGATGAGCTCGTCCTGCGAAAGCTTCGCCATGATTTTCTCCTACTACTCAGTACGTGATGTGGTTGTGGAACGCGGGCCTGGTCAGGCCGCGGACTCCTGCTTCTCGCGGAGGGCGTCCACCGTGCGGACGGCCTGCGAGAGGGGTGCGTTGAACAGGTACGCAGCACCGAACAGCGAAGCCTTGAAGGCGCCGGCGAGCTTGCCGAGCAGGACTTCACGGGATTCGAGGTCGGCGAGCTTGTCCACCTCGGTCGCGGTGAGCGGGTTACCGTCGAAGTAACCGCCCTTCACCACGAGCTCGGGGTTCGCCTTGGCGAATGCACGCAGCGACTTCGCGACGGCGACGGTGTCACCGTGGACGAAGGCGAGAGCGGACGGACCGGCGAGCTCGTCGTCGAACGACGTGATGCCGGCGTTGTTCGCCGCGATCTTGGTCAGCGTGTTCTTCACCACGGCGTACGTGGCGTGCTCACGGATCGAGTTGCGGAGCTCCTTGAGCTGCGCGACCGTGAGACCGCGGTACTCGGTGAGCAGAACGGCGTTCGAGCTCTGGAACGCATCCGTGAGCTCGGCGACCGCAGCTTCCTTGTTCGCCATGGTTCTCCTTGGGGGTCTTGCCGGGTAGCCCCAGGACCTGCGCACAAGAAGAAAGCTCCGGCACAGAGGCTCGGAGCTGCTCCCACCAGAACGGCGGGAGTGGTTCGGAACACCTGCGCGGGCTGCCTCGTGAACGAGGACCTTCGGTTGCGTGTCCACACACAGTGCGAGCACGACAACGACCGGCGGTCTTTGGCTTCGAGAACTGTAGCACAGGTCGGACGGGAGGCTCGGTGCGGGCTGGCACCGTGCCTCCCGTCCGTCACACGGAACGTCCCACACCGCTCGCGATGGAACGTCGAATCGCGCGTGGGTGG
>NZ_MJGI01000016.1 GCF_001864835.1 Curtobacterium sp. MCBA15_001
CTCGGGACCGCCGCCGGTGACCTGATCGCCGAGCAGACCGGCCTGGGGTACTTCCCGTCCCTGCTGCTGTTCGCCGGCGCCATCGCGGTCACCGCTGCGGTCTGGTTCATCGGCCGTCGCGGCCCGGTCCTCTGCTTCTGGATCGCGTACATCCTCACCCGTCCCCTCGGTGCCTCCACCGGCGACCTGCTGTCAGCGTCCACGAAAGACGGCGGACTCGGGATCGGGACCATCACCACGAGCGTCGTGTTC
>NZ_MJGI01000017.1 GCF_001864835.1 Curtobacterium sp. MCBA15_001
CAGCCGGGAAACACCCGGAGCGCTCACCAGCCGCAGGTAGCTGGTTCTCCACCCCCGCACGGGGTGTGTTCGGCGCGCACACAGCAACCGCGCGCCGAGCGCGACAAGCAAAGGACTCATCTCATGCGCAAGATCACGAAGACCACGGTCTCCCTCGCCGCCGCTGGCGCGATCATCCTGGGTGGTGCCGGGTTCGGCATCACCGCCGCGAACGCCGCGACCCC
>NZ_MJGI01000018.1 GCF_001864835.1 Curtobacterium sp. MCBA15_001
CAACGCGTACCTGTTCTCCCTGCACGGTGGGACGCTGAAGCCGCTGCAGCTCGAGGGTGACAACGCGATCCTCACCGGCACCACCGTCCACGTCTCCAACGACGCCGCGACGCTGCTGAACAGCACGTTCAAGACCGACGCCGTCAAGGGCGGCCTGCTCGTCGGCACCGCCACCATCACCGCACAGATCAAGTAACACCCCCGCGCCACCAGCGCACCACACACACGAGAACGGCCGGCCCC
>NZ_MJGI01000019.1 GCF_001864835.1 Curtobacterium sp. MCBA15_001
GACGCCGCCGGACTCAACGTAAGAAGATGTGGCCATCGGCTTCATCGAGAACTCGCAGGGGAGACCCTCGTTCTCGGTGGGGCCGGTGGCCATTTCTGTTCTCCGCCCACTCGTCGGCCTCGACGTGCGGCTCGGTCCGTGATGGACTGGGAGCACAGCAGGCCACGGACGGCGCACACACAACGACACAGCGGACGATCGCCGGCGCTCATGCTCCGGCACGCGATGAGGAGCAATGGTGGCGAACGACGACGACCGGAACGACCGGAACGACGACGGAGGTGGACGTCCCCCGCGGCGTGATGGCGATCGTCCCGCTCGACGTGACGGCGGCCCCTCGGCAGGTCGTGGCGGCTGGTCATCGGGTCCGCGTGAGTTCGAGCGTCGTGAAGGTGACCGACGTGACCGACCGCAGCGTGACGGAGACCGTCCGTTCCGATCCGATCGTCCGGGTCGCGACAGTGCGCCGGGTCGTGGATTCCGCGACGGTGGACAGCGTTCTGATCGCTCGAGTGGGCCGCGCGGGGATCGTCCGTCGTACAACTCGGACCGGCCCCGCCGCGATGGGGATCGTCCGTC
>NZ_MJGI01000020.1 GCF_001864835.1 Curtobacterium sp. MCBA15_001
ATCAGGGAAGACTCATCTCAGGGCTCGCTTCCCGCTTAGATGCTTTCAGCGGTTATCGATTCCGAACTTAGCTACCGGGCAATGCGTCTGGCGACACAACCCGAACACCAGAGGTTCGTCCACTCCGGTCCTCTCGTACTAGGAGCAGCCCCCTTCAATCTTCCAACGCCCACGGCAGATAGGGACCGAACTGTCTCACGACGTTCTAAACCCAGCTCGCGTACCACTTTAAATGGCGAACAGCCATACCCTTGGGACCGGCTTCAGCCCCAGGATGTGATGAGCCGACATCGAGGTGCCA
>NZ_MJGI01000021.1:0-35451 GCF_001864835.1 Curtobacterium sp. MCBA15_001
ACACGAGAACGGCCGGCCCCCACCAGGGGACCGGCCGTTCTCGCGTTGCTCGGACGTGGCTACGCGTCGAAGCGGCTGCCCTTCGGGTTCGCCGGCAGCAGGAACATCACGAACAGCACGAGCGACCCGATGCCCGGTAGCACGTGCAGGAACTGCCAGAACCCGGAGCGGTTCGCGTCGTGGAGACGACGGGCGCCGAGCGCCAGCGACCCGACGAGGGTCGCCAGCGCCCAGAGCACGAACAGGTACGAGCCGACCGGGTTCTCCAGCATCGGGCTGTCCGGGGTGAACGCCTGCGGGACGAGCTGCAGGACGAGACCGATCGCCAGCGAGGTGATCCACCACCACCAGAACTCGGCGCGCGACGCCCGTCCGGTGAACACGGTGTACTTCCGCCAGAACCGGCGGACTGCCTCGGTGAAGGGCGCGCCGTAGAAGGGGTCCCGCAGGGCGACCCCACCGGGCTGCGGGCTGTCGTCTGTCATGCCGACAAGCCAACCACGCCCGAGCCCGGCGGACCGTGCAGCGATCAGCCGCGGGTCGGGGTGACCGTCACCGAGCCCGAGGTCGTGCCGCCGACGTGCGCGACTGCGGTGAACGTCGGGGCGTAGCCACCGAGCCACTCGACGTCGACCTTGGCGATGCCGTCGTCGTCGGCCATGAAGCCGTGCTGGGTGCCGTTCGACTCCGTGACCACGACGACCGCGTTCGGTGCCGTGTGGAGTCGGGCGAGCACGTGCTGCGCGCCGCCCTGGAAGCGGATGACCGCCCACTCGGCAGTCGGGGCATCGGACCCGCCCGACTCACCCGCGCCCGGGTGGGTGAAGCCCCAGTCGACCGGACCCGGAGCCGGCTGCGCGGTGGTGTCCTCGCTGCCGGCGCCGGCGCCCGGGTGGGTGAAGCCGACGTCCACCGGACCGGGAGCGGGCTGCGCCGTGCTGTCGTCACCGGCGTCGTCGGAGCCGCCACCGACCGTCAGGCGGACCGGGGCCGACTCCGCAGCGGGGCGACCCTCGGAGTCGTAGGCAACGGCGTGGATCGTGTGCACGCCCGCGCCGAGCGTCAGCGGGGTGGCGTAGCAGTCCCATCCGCCGTCGGAGACGTACGGGTTGGTCTCGGTGGTGCAGACCTGGTTCCCCTGGTCGTCGACCACGTCGACACGGACGCCGGCGAACCGGTCGTCACCGGTCGCCGAACCGATGCCCATGACCGGGCTGAACTCGAGCTCCGCGATGCCGTCGTAGACGGAGGTGTGCTCGCCGTTGCTGAACACGGCGCCGATCTCGGGCGTGGGGACGGGGGTGGCCGCCTGCGCTGCCGTGGGGACGGCGACGGTGGCGACGAGGGCCGCGGCGAGTGCGGCTGGTGCGATGAACTTGTCCACGATGCTCCTTCTGGTCACGGGCGTGACCCACGGAGTCTACGTGTATTTCACATGTCGAATATGCTCGCATCTGCGAGCACGCGACACGGTCCACCGCACCGGGCCGCCTACACCAGCGAGTCCCGCCAGGCCGCGTGCAGCTGGGCGAACCGCCCCGTGCCCGCGATCAGGTCGTCCGGCGTACCGTCCTCGACGATCCGGCCGTACTCCATCACGAGCACCCGGTGGGCGATCGCGACGGTGGACAGTCGGTGCGCGATGATCACCGCGGTCCGGTCGGCGAGCAGCGTCTCCAGGCCCTCCTGCACGAGCCGCTCGGACGGGATGTCGAGCGACGCCGTGGCCTCGTCGAGGATGAGCACCTTCGGGTCCGCGATGAAGGCCCGCGCGAACGAGAGCAGCTGCCGCTGCCCGGCCGACACCCGCCCACCGCGCTTGTTCACGTCGGTGTCGTACCCGTCGGGGAGCGCCATGATGAACTCGTGCGCGCCGACGGCCCGGGCGGACGCCTCGATCTCGGCGCGGGACGCCCCCGGCTTGCCGAGCGCGATGTTGTCGGCGACGGTGCCCGAGAACAAGTACGCCTCCTGTGTCACCATGACGACCGCGCGGCGCATGTCCTTCGAGTCGAGGTCGCGCAGGTCCACGCCGTCGAGCCGCACCGATCCCCGGGACGGGTCGTAGAAGCGCGCCATGAGCTTGGCGAGCGTGGACTTGCCCGCACCGGTGGACCCCACCAGGGCGATGGTCTGACCAGCCGGGATGTGCAGCGCGAACTCCGGCAGCACGACCTTGCCCTTGTTGTAGGCGAACTCGACGTCGTCGAAGTCCATCCTCCCCTTGGCGTCGGCCAGCTTGGTCGGCTTCACCGGGTCCGGCACGCTCGGCCGTTCCTCGAGCACGCCGGAGATCTTCTCCATGGCGGCCGAGGCGGACTGGTACCCGTTGTAGAACATCGCGAGTTCCTGTGCCGGGTCGAAGAAGCGCTTGGCGTACAGCGCGACCGCGAGCAGCGCACCGACCTCGAGCGTCCCGCCGACGACCCGGAAGCCGCCGACGATGACGACCGCGGCGAGCGTCACGTTGCCGATGAGCACGAGCACCGGGTCGAAGGTCCCGAACAGGTTGAAGACCTTCGTGTTCGACACCCGGTAGTCCTCGACGTACCCGCCGTACTCGTCGCGGTTGCGGGACTCCTTGCGGAAGGCCTGCACCGCGCGGATGCCCGTCATGGTCTCGACGAAGTGCACGATGACGCGCGCCGAGGTCACCCGCGTGGCCCGGAAGAGCGTCTGCGAGTTCGTCTGGAACCAGCGGATCAGGAACCAGAGCGGCACGAGCGACGCGGCGAGCACCAGCCCGGACGTCGGGTCGAGCGACACCAGGGCGATGGCGGTGAACACCATGTAGAGCACGCCCTGGATGAGCTGGTTCAGCCCGGAGTCGAGCAGCTCGCGGATCGAGTCGAGGTCACTCGTCTGGCGGGAGATGATCCGGCCCGACGTGTAGGTCTCGTGGAACTCGAGCGACAGGCGCTGCGTGTGCAGGAACACGCGCTTGCGCAGGTCGAACAGGATCGCCTGGCTGATCCGGGCCGCCAGCACGGTGTACCAGGCGGTCAGGACCGCTCCGAGCACCGCGACGACGATGTACGTCGCCACGACGCCGAACGCCGGCACCCAGTCGTTCTGCTCGAGCACCCGGGGCAGCGCGTTGTCGATGCCCCACGCGATGAGCGCCGGGCCGGCGACCTGGCCGCCGGTGGAGACGACCACGACGACGCCGAGCAGCACCAGCCGGAGCTTCAGCGGTGCGGCGAGGGACCCGAGCAGAGCGAGGGAGCGGCGCCGCAGGCGCTTGCTCTCCGCCTTGGTGAAGTCCTGGCGCTCCTCGCCGCGGACCCCGAGCGTGGTGATCGATGCGGTGATCGGCGCGGCAGACTGCTCGTCCGGAGCGTCCTGCTCGGCTGCAGCCGTGCCTCCAGGCAGGTGCTGTTCCTGCTGGGTCATGCCATCGCCTCCTCTCGTGCGGTGGCGTCGTCCTCGTCGAGCGACGAGATGACGTAGCGGTAGTGGTCGTTGGTGGCCATCAGCTCCGAGTGGGTGCCGACGGCGGTGACGACGCCGTTCTCCATGAGCGCGACGCGGTCCGCGAGCGTCACCGTCGACGGACGGTGCGCCACGATGAGCGACGTGGTGTCCGCCAGGACCCGGCGCAGGCCGGCTTCGACCCGCGCTTCGGTGTCGACGTCGAGCGCCGACAGCGGGTCGTCGAGCACCAGCACCGACGGTCGCGCCGCGATCGCCCTGGCCAGGGCAAGGCGCTGCCGCTGCCCACCGGACAGGGACAGCCCCTCTTCACCGACGCGCGTGTCCACGCCGTCGGGCAGGTCGTCCACGAAGGACGCCTGCGCGATGTCGAGGGCCTCGCGCATCAGGGCCTCGGCCTCGGCGCCGGAGACGTCCGGACGCCCGAGCAGCACGTTCTCGCGCACGGTCGTCGAGAACAGCGTGGCGTCCTCGAACGCGACGCCGACGTGCCGCCGCAGTTCTTCGCGCGTCAGGTCGCGGATGTCGACCCCGTCGATCGTCACCGAACCACCGGTCACGTCGTACAGCCGCGGCACGAGCGAGAGCAGCGTGGTCTTGCCGCACCCGGTCAGTCCGACGAGCGCCATGGTCTCCCCGGGCTCGAGGCGCAGTTCGACGCCGTTGATCAGGTCGGGGTACTGCGGTGCGGAGTCCTGGTACCGGAAGTGCACGGCGTTGAAGGACAGCGCCCCGTGCGGCTCGGCGATCGTCTTCGGGTGCTCGGGGTCCGTGATCGTGTTCTCGGAGTCCATCACCTCGAAGAAGCGGTCGACCGCGGTCCGGGTGTCGAAGGTCATCGACAGGAAGAACCCGATCGACTCGATCGGGAACCGCAGCACGGTCGCGGTCGCGAAGAACCCGAACAGCTGCCCGACGGTGAGCTGGTCCTGGCTCGCCAGCCAGATGCCGGCGAGCAGGCACAGCGCGAACGCGACGTCCGGCACGAGCAGCAGCCACAGCCAGATGCTCGCGATGGCCTTCGCCTTCTCGATCTCGGTGCCACGCAGCGCCTCGGCCTGGTCGCTGAACTCCTCCAGCTTGTGGCCACCGCGGCCGAACGCCTTGAGCACGCGGATGCCGTGCACCGACTGCTCGACGCTCGTCGCGAGGTCACCGACCTGGTCCTGGCTGCGGCGCGCGACGACGGAGTACCGCCGCTCGAACAGCAGCCCGTTGATCCACAGCGGGATCGACGCGACCAGGAAGATCAGGCCGAGCAGCCACCCGAAGGTGAACAGCACGGCGAACCCGACGACGATCGTGATGACGTTGATGACGAGCAGCACGACGCCGAACGCCAGCCACCGTCGAATCAGGGACAGGTCGGACACCGAACGGGACAGCAGCTGCCCGGACTCCCACCGGTCGTGGAACGCGACCGGCAGGTCCTGCAGCTTGGCGTACAGCGCGTTGCGCATGCTCGTCTCGATGCGGGTCGACGGGCGCATCACCATCCGGCGGCGCGAGGCGATGAAGAACGCCTCGAGCAGCCCGAGGGCGAGCACGCCGAGGCCGGCCGGCCAGATCTGCGCGTCGTCCTTCGACGACAGCGGACCGTCGACCAGCCACTGCAGGACGTACGGGATGGCGAGCGCCACCAGGGAGGCACCCAACGCCGCGGCCATGCCGGCGATGAGGCGGCCCTGGAAGGGCTTCACGTAGGGGTAGATCCGCGCGATCGCGCGGAAGGTGGACGGGCGCGCCGTGGTGGGCGACTTGGACATGCGTTGCGTCCTCATGCGTCTGCCGGGTCACCCCACCAGGTCGCGTGACGGTTCGTCACGCGGGCTCGGTCGGGAGGCTCGGTGTGCGTTGCGTGGTCGGCATCGGCCGGGCGCGTGGTTGCGCGCCACCGCCGTCACTCGCGTGACGTCGGTCGGGCCGATGGGCACCGAGGGACACTCGTCCCCGGGTTCTCAGCGGGTGGTTCGCGGTCGCACTCGTCGGTGCGCCCGCGCGAGGCCGTGGGAGTCGGCCTGACTAGACGGCGGCCGCGGCTCGTCGGGGTCGCGGAGCGGGAGTGGTCCCCACAACGGACACGAGACCTGCACGGGCGGCCGTCGCCGCGGTTCCGGTCGAGATGTCCATCGTCACTCCAGTCGTCGTCTTCGTCACCGTTGTGTCCGCGGTGCCGCCGGTCCCGAGGGATCGTCGGCTGCCTGCCGCGGAGCCTTACAGACTATTCGCAGGGACTCACAGCGCGCAATGGGGTTCCCGAAATCGGTCTGCGCCCTCGAGGTTCCAGAATTACGGCATCTCGACCGGCCCGACCGACCAGTCGTGGAACTTCGGCGGACGTGAGCGGCAGTTTGTGCACCCCGGAGCAGCAGCGTCGACGTCAGCGGACGCATCGATCGGCGTCAGTGGAAGAAGTGCCGTTCGCCGGTGAAGTACATCGTCACGCCGGCGGCCTTCGCCGCCTGGATGACCTCGTCGTCGCGGACGCTGCCCCCGGGCTGGGCGACGGCGCGGACCCCGGCGTCGATGAGCACCTGCAGGCCGTCCGCGAACGGGAAGAACGCGTCTGAGGCCGCGACCGATCCGGCAGCGCGGTCACCGGCCCGGGTCACGGCGAGGTGGCACGAGTCGACCCGGTTGACCTGGCCCATGCCGACGCCGACGCTCGCGCCGCGGTTCGCCAGCAGGATCGCGTTCGACTTCACCGCACGGCTGGCCTTCCACGCGAAGGCGAGGTCGGCGAGGGTGGCGTCGTCCGCGGGCTCGCCGGCGACGAGGTCCCACGTGGACTGGTCGAACCCGGTGAAGCGGTCGGCGTCCTGCACGAGGAAGCCACCGGAGACCTGCTTGACCTCCCGCGGGGCCAGCGCGAAGTCGGCGGGCAGCGTCAGCAGGCGGATGTTCTTCTTGCGCGACAGGACCTCGAGCGCCTCGGGGTCGAAGCCCGGGGCCACGACGACCTCGGTGAAGATGTCCTTGACCGTCTCGGCCATCTGCAGCGTGACCGGGCGGTTGGCCGCGATGACCCCACCGAACGCGGACAGCGGGTCACAGGCGTGGGCGGCCGCGTGTGCCGAGGCGATCGGGTCGGCGGCGTCAGGGGCACCGACGGCGATGCCGCACGGGTTGGCGTGCTTGATGATCGCGACGGCCGGCTCGGTGAAGTCGAACGCGGCACGGACCGCGGCATCGGCGTCGACGTAGTTGTTGTACGACATCTCCTTGCCGTGCAGCTGCGTGGCCTGGGCGATGCCGGTGCCGTCCGGGGTCGTGTAGAGCGCGGCCGCCTGGTGCGCGTTCTCGCCGTAGCGCAGCGTCGCGGACAGGTCGGCGCCGAACGACAGGTGCTCGTCGAACGCACCGGGGGTCTCGATGTAGCCGCTGGTGGTCGGCGCCGCAGCCTGCGCGACGACGTCGCTGTGGAAGTACGACGCGACCGCGGTGTCGTACGCAGCGGTGTGGGCGAAGGCCTGGGCGGCGAGGCGCTTCCGGAACTCGAGCGAGGTCCCGCCGGCACGGACGGCCTCGACGACCTCGGCGTAGGAGCCGGGCGAGACGACGATCGCCACGTTCGGGTGGTTCTTCGCCGAGGCGCGGACCATCGCGGGCCCGCCGATGTCGACGTTCTCGACCACGGTGGCGGTGTCAGCGCCCGAGGCCACCGTCTCGACGAACGGGTACAGGTTCACCACGACGAGCTGGAAGGCCTCGATGCCGAGGTCGGCGAGCTGTTGCTCGTGCGACTCTAGGCGGAGGTCGGCGAGCAGGCCCGCGTGCACGGCGGGGTGCAGCGTCTTGACACGGCCGTCGAGCGACTCGGGGAAGCCCGTCACGCTCGCGACGTCCGTGACGGCGTACCCGGCGTCGCGGATCGTCTGCGCGGTCGAGCCGGTCGACACGAGTTCGACACCGGCGTCCGCCAGGGCACCGGCGAGTTCGAGCAGGCCGGACTTGTCGCTGACGGAGATGAGGGCGCGGCGCACGGGGACGACGTCCCGGTCGCGGTACAGGCTGGGGTCGGCGGCGTGGACGCTCATGCGCTCGTGGTGCCCTTCAGGTCGATGTGTCCGTTGGCGATGTCGAGGACGGTCTGGATCAGCAGGCGCCGTTCGACCGGCTTGATGCGGTCGTGCAGCGTGGACTCGGAGTCGTGCGGCAGCACCGGGATGCGCTCCTGCGCCAGGACCGGACCGCTGTCGACACCGTCGTCGACCTGGATCACGCTCGCGCCGGTCTCGCTGACCCCGGCGGCCAGCGCGTCCCGCACGCCGTGGGCGCCGGGGAACTCGGGCAGGTACGCGGGGTGGGTGTTGATGATCGCGGGGCCGAACTCGGACACGACGGCCGGGGGCAGCAGCCGCATCAGGCCGGACAGGACGAGCAGGTCGGGCGACCACGGGCGGATCTGCTCGGCGAGCGCCTTGCCCCACTCGGCGCGCGAGGCGTAGCGGGAGAACGGCACCGAGAACGTCGGGATCGAGTACTCCTCGCCCAGACCGAGTCCCTCGGCATCGCGGTCGGCACCGATGGCGACGACCCGGGCGGGGTACTCCGCGTCACGGGTCGCCTCGAGCAGGGCCCGGAGGTTCGAGCCGGTACCGGAGATCAGGACGACCAGTTCGAGCACGGGCACCAGCCTAGCGGCGCTCCTGCCGTGCGACGGTCCCCGGCGATCAGCCCTTCGGACGGCGCCACCACGGCAGCTCGTCCTCGGGCACCTGGTCGGTCGTGTCCCAGCGCTTCGGTTCCGCCGCGGGCGGCGTCGGCTCGTCGTCGTGGCGCCCGGCGACGAACTCCTCGGTGCTCCACGGGAACGCCGCCTGTTCGTCCAGTCGGGCGCCGGCGACCTCCGGGCGTTCCGGTCGGTGCAGGTCGGGGCGGTCGTCGGGCGTGCTGTGCGTCCGCTCGGCGTCGGCGCCGGTCACCCGGTCGCGCAGGCTGCCCGCGCGGCTCCGGAGGTCCTCGGCACGGTTCCGGAGGTCTTCGGCACGGTTCCGGAGGTCGGCCCGGACGCGGAGGTCGTCGGCCCGGTCCTTGACGCCGTCCGCGGCGCCGCGCAGGCGGTCGCGGATGCTGCCGACCCGGCTACCGGACGCCGCCGGCGTGCGAGTGTCGGCCGAGGTGGGACCTGCGGCGGAGGTCGCCGGGGCGCCGGTCTGCGCCCACTCCGGCAGTGCCACGTCGTCCTCGGCCGGCCTGGGGTCGTCCCGGTCGTGGTCGTCGCGGTCGTCCTCGGCGCGGGTGACCGGCTCGTGCGCCTCGGTCACGACGAAGCGGTGCACGTCGGTGGTCCGTCCGGCACCGGCACGGTCGAGCGCGTCGAGCAGGGACCCCTCGGCCGCTGCGGACGACGCAGCCGTGTCGGCCGGAGTCTCGGCCTCGTGCCAGCGCTCGCGATTCCAGGGGCGTTCGGGCAGGCGCACCAGGTCCTGGCCGATCGCCAGGGCGACCGCCGCCGGCACGCCGACCTCGAGCGCGGCGAACAGCCCGACGACCAGGGCGTCCGGACCGACGTCGGCCAACCGGCCGGGACCGAACGACCCCGACGACAGCCAGGCGATGCCCCCGGTCAGCAGCCCGGCGACGATGCCCGTCGCGACCCCGGCGACGGCACGGAGCAGCGGCCCGTCGTCGGCGCCCAGCGCGCGGACGAGTCGGGGGCGCAGGAGCCCGCCGGCGGCGAACCCGGCAACCACGGGCACCAGGACCCAGAGCAGCCCGAAGGTGTGTCCGGACGCCGGCAGCGCGCCGAACACGGGCAGCGCCGGGATCGGCCCGAGCACGGTGCTGATCGGCGACACCGTCGTCCCGGTGCCGATCGCGAAGCCCGGACCCACCAACCAGGCGACCGCCCAGCCGACGAAGTCCGGCAGGAAGGCGAGCTGTCCGACCGTCAGTGCGACACCGCCGACGACCTCGGCGTGCGAGCGCTCGTACAGCGTGATGACCTCGGCGAACGACCCGAACAGCAGCAGCCCGACCAGGACCCCGGCGACGGCGACCACCACCGCGGTCGCGGCCGTCCCGGCCCGCAGGCCGAAGCCGGCGACGGCGCGCCAGACCTCCGGCACGCGGTGCAGCTGGTCGAGCACGCGTCCGGTGACCGGGTCCGCCGGCATCGACCGGCGTCCGCGGCAGACCTCGGCCGCCACGAGCGCGGGGATGCCGAACCAGAGCGCGGGGAGCACGACCGCCTGCCACACGGTGGGGCGGGACGCGGCCGAGGTAGCCGACAGGGCGATCCCCAGGCCGAGGAGCGCGGTGATGCCGGTACCGACCAGGATCCCGGTGACGCGGTGCTCGGTCTCGGCGAACCGTCGGCCGGCGCGCGCACCCAACCAGGCGGTCACGACGGCGAACCCGAGGGCTGCGAGCGTGATGCTGATCGGGTCGGCAGCGCCGCTGACGCCCGAGGCCTTCGCCGCGGCCGCACCGAGCACGAAGGTGACGTCGACACCGTGGCCGACGAGCCAGATGCTGCCCGCCGCCTTCCAGAAGACGTCCCAGTCGACCTGCAGGCCGTACTCGAACCCCCAGAGCAGCGTGAGCGGGACGAGGGCGATGCCCAGGCCGACACCGACGGTCACGACCGCTTCGACGGCGGCGAGCAGTGCGGTTCCCAGGCGGTTCATCGCAGCGAGGATACGTGCCTGGCCGCGGGAACGACGGGAGGCTCGGCGCGAACCCGCGCCGAGCCTCCTGGCAGTTCCGTCGAGACGAGCGCCGCTCAGCGAGCGGCGACCACCTCGCGCAGCAGCGCTGCCGTCTCGGACGGCGTCTTGCCGACCTTGACGCCCGCAGCCTCGAGCGCCTGCTTCTTGGCCTCGGCCGTGCCCGCGGAACCGGACACGATCGCGCCGGCGTGGCCCATCGTCTTGCCCTCGGGGGCGGTGAAGCCGGCGACGTAGCCGACGACCGGCTTCGTGACGTGCGCCTTGATGTAGTCGGCCGCGCGCTCCTCGGCGTCACCACCGATCTCACCGATCATCACGATGGCCTCGGTCTCGGGGTCGGCCTCGAACGCGGCGAGCGCGTCGATGTGCGTCGTGCCGATGACCGGGTCGCCGCCGATGCCGATGGCGGTCGAGAAGCCCAGGTCACGGAGCTCGTACATCATCTGGTAGGTCAGCGTGCCGGACTTCGACACGAGACCGATCGGGCCCTTGCCGGTGATCGTCGCCGGGGTGATGCCGACGAGGGACTCCCCCGGGGTGATGATGCCGGGGCAGTTCGGGCCGATGATGCGGGTCGTCCCGCCGAGCGCCTTGGCGTGCGCCCAGAACGCGGCGGAGTCCTGCACCGGGATGCCCTCGGTGATGACGACGACCAGCGGGATGGACGCGTCGATGGCCTCCATCACGGCGTCCTTCGCGAACGCCGGCGGGACGAAGACGATCGAGACGTCGGCACCGGTGGTGTCGATGGCCTCGCGCACCGAGCCGAACACGGGCAGGGTGACGTCGCCGTGCTCGACCGTGGTGCCGGCCTTGCGGGCGTTCACACCACCGACGACCTGCGTGCCGGCCTTGAGCATGAGCGCGGTGTGCTTGGTGCCCTCGCCGCCGGTGATGCCCTGGACGATGACCTTGGAGTCCTTGTTGAGGAAGATCGACATGGTCAGTCCCTTCAGGCCGCTGCAGCGGCGAGTTCGGCGGCCTGCTCGGCCGCGTCGTCCATGGTCGCGGCGACGGTGACGAGCGGGTGCGCTGCCTCCGCCAGGATCCGCCGGCCTTCTTCCACGTTGTTGCCGTCCAGGCGGACGACGAGCGGCTTGGTGGCCGCGTCGCCGAGGATGCCGAGGGCGGCGACGATGCCGTTCGCGACGGCGTCGCAGGCGGTGATGCCGCCGAAGACGTTCACGAAGACGCTCTTCACCTGGGGGTCGCCGAGGATGACGTCGAGGCCGTTGGCCATGACCTCGGCCGAGGCGCCACCGCCGATGTCGAGGAAGTTGGCGGGCTTGACGCCGCCGTGGCGCTCACCGGCGTAGGCGACGACGTCGAGCGTCGACATGACGAGCCCGGCGCCGTTGCCGATGACGCCGACCTGGCCGTCGAGCTTGACGTAGTTGAGGCCGTGGGCCTTCGCCTTGGCCTCGAGCGGGTCCTCGCTGGCGGTGTCCTCGAGCTGCTTGTGCGCGTCGTGGCGGAAGTCGGCGTTCTCGTCGAGCGAGACCTTGCCGTCGAGCGCCAGGATCTGGCCGTCACCGGTGCGGACGAGGGGGTTGACCTCGACCAGGGTGGCGTCCTCGCCCGCGAACACGTCGTAGAGCTTCACGAAGACGCCCGCGACCTGCTCGACGAGCTCGTCCGGGAACCCGGCCTGGCGCGCGATCGCCTCGCCCGCCTCCTGGTTGATGCCGGTCAGCGGGTTGACCTCGACGCGGGCGAGCGCCTCGGGCTTCTCGACGGCGAGCTGCTCGATCTCCATGCCGCCCTCGACGCTGACGAGCGACAGGTACGAGCGGTTGGCGCGGTCGAGCAGCACGGAGAAGTAGAACTCCTCGGCGATGTCAGCACCCTGCGCGATCATGACGCGCTGGACGGTGTGGCCCTTGATGTCGAGGCCGAGGATCGCCTGCGCGTGCTCGAACGCCTCGTCCGGGGTCTTCGCGACCTTGACGCCGCCGGCCTTGCCGCGACCACCGACCTTCACCTGGGCCTTGACGACGACCACGCCGCCGATCTTCTCGGCCGCTGCCTTCGCCTCCTCAGGGGTGTCGGCGATGATGCCCTGCAACACAGGGACGCCGTAGGACTCGAAGAGGTCCCTGGCCTGGTACTCGAAAAGATCCACGCTGTTCTTCTTCCCGCACGGTTCGTGCGATCGGCATCGGTTCCACGCGGTCGCAGCACTCTCCATCGAGGGTCGCTCGATGTCGAGACAACGGCCGCCCGTCAGCCTAGCGGCGTCAGGTGAACGTCGGTCGTCACGGCCTGGAGGCAGGGCCCAGCTCCGCCACGCCGGCGTCGGTCCCACGGATGGCCGCGGCGCGCAGTGCCGGTGCGGACCGCCAGCGACCGCCCGGCACCGTTGAGCGATGCACGACGCACTCCGCTCCCGAGCCGCCGAGGTCTTCGGCTGGCAGCTCCGCCCCGACCAGCAGACCGTGATCGACGCCGTCCTCGACGGCCGCGATGCCCTGGCCGTGATGCCCACCGGCTCCGGCAAGTCCGCCATCCACCAGGTCGCCGGCCTCGGTCCGGACGGCACCGGGCTCGACGGGCTGGTCGTCGTCGTCTCGCCACTCGTCGCCCTGCAGGAGGACCAGGTCGTCGGCCTGGCCGAGCACCCGGACGCCCCGCGCGGTGTCACGGTCAACGCAACGAAGCGCTCGCGTGACCTGTCGGCAGCGTGGGACGCGGTCGAGGCGGGCGAGGTCCGCTACGTCTTCCTGGCGCCGGAGCAGCTGACGAAGCCGGACGTGCAGGAGCGTCTGTGTGCGGTCGGGGTCGGCCTGGTCACCGTGGACGAGGCGCACTGCGTCTCGAGCTGGGGCCATGACTTCCGCCCGGACTACCTGGCCCTCGGCGAGGCGATCGAGCGCCTGGGCCGGCCGCCCGTGCTCGCCCTCACTGCGACGGGCTCCGCCCCCGTGCGGGACGACGTCGTGGAGCGCCTGGGCATGCGCGACCCCCTCGTGCTCGCGACCGGGTTCGACCGCCCGGAACTGCGGCTCGAGGTCCGCCGCCACGAGGACGACGAGGGCAAGCGCGAGGCCGTCGTCGCCCAGGTCGCACAGCTGGCCGGCGCTGGCATCGTCTACGTGGCCACCCGGGCGGAGACCCTCGTGTACGCGGACGAGCTCGTCGAGCACGGCCGCCGTGCCCAGCCGTACCACGCGGGCCTCCGCGTGGCGGACCGTGAAGCGACGCTGCACGGCTTCCACGACGGCTCGGTCGACGTCGTCGTGGCCACGAGCGCCTTCGGCATGGGGATCGACAAGCCGGACGTCCGCTTCGTCGTGCACGCGGACGTGCCGGAGTCGATCGACGCCTACTACCAGGAGGTCGGCCGCGCCGGACGCGACGGCGACGTCGGCCTCGCCACGCTGCACTACCGCGCCGAGGACCTCGGCCTCCGACGGTTCTTCGCCTCGGGCGGCCCCCGACCGGCATCCCTCCGCACGGTGTTCGACGCCGTGCCGCACGACGGGGCGATCGCCCGCTCGGCCCTGCCCGACGCGTCGGGGTTGGTCGCACGGACAGCCGGACGCGCGGTGAACGCCCTGGTCGAGGCCGGTGTGCTGGCCGACGGGCAGGACGGCATCGCCCGGGTCCCCGGCGGCCCGACGGACGCCCAGGCCGCGGTGCGGGTGGCCAAGGACCGCGCACGCGAACGGGAACAGGTCGAGGAGTCACGGATCGCGATGATGCGCCAGTTCGCCGAGACCAGTGGCTGCCGCCGGCAGTTCCTGCTCGGGTACTTCGGCGACGAGCTGGCCGATCCGTGCGGCAACTGCGACACCTGCTCGGCGGGGACCTCGGCCGAGGCGCACGGAGCGGACGGCTCGAACGACGCCGCCTGGCCGCCGGACGCTGCGGTCGAGCACGCCGAGTGGGGCCACGGCACGGTCATGAGCACCGAGGACGACCGGCTCACCGTGTTCTTCGAGTCCGCGGGGTACCGGACGCTGGCGCTGGCCGACGTCGAGGACCGGCACCTGCTCGAACGCGTCTGACGGCGGCTCTGCGCGGGACCCGTGGAGATGCGCGGTCGCTCGACTCGACGTCGGCGACCGCGCTCCACTCCCCCGAGCACGAGGAGTGTGCCCCGCGGGCATGACGAGCAGGTTGCCCGCCGGTGAACGATGGGCGTCCTGGGTGATGTCCAGGTCGCGCGGCGTACACAAGGACCCCCACCGGAAGGAGCGCCGATGAGCGCGGAACAGAACCAGCAGGCCCAGGAACGACTCGGCGAGATCCTCGAGGCACGAGCGTTCGACCGTTTCCCCGAGGTCTGGGCCGAGGACGTCGTCGACCACGACCCCGCGCCCGACCAGGCACCCGGCCTGCAGGGCATCGTCGACTTCTGGACGGAGTTCACCACGGCGTTCCCCGATCTGTCGCTCGAGCCGGACCCGCTGATCGTCACGGACGACTTCATCACCGCGGTGTTCACGATCCGCGGCACGCACACCGGTGTGTTCCAGGGAAACCAGCCGACCGGGAAGTCGTTCACGGTCCGGGGCATCCAGGTATCGAAGTTCCGGGACGGCAAGATCGCCGAACGATGGGGTGCCACCGACGAGAAGGGCCTCGCCGCCCAGCTCGGCCTCGACGCCTGACCCCGCCGTCCACCACCACGCAAGGAGCAGCACCATGACCGATCCCGGCATCAGCCCTGTCGACGACTTCGACTCCCAGCAGCGTCGCGAGGACGACATCGACCGCGAGCACGTCGGCCCGTACGAGGTCGACGAGTCCGAGGCGGCAGACGAGACAGTGACGAACGACGCCGTGGCCGGCGAGACCGTCGAGCCGCAGCCCGGCGACGGCACCGACGACGGCCCCACCGGTGGCGCCCCGCGCGAGGGGAGCGCCGACCTGTGGGAGCACGACGACGACACCGAGCGTCCCGACCTGGGCAACGACCTGGGGACCAAGCCGCTCTGAGCGGCGGTCCGGTCCGGCACACACCCTCTGGAGGCCCGTTGCCGGACGCGCACCGGGCCTCCCGTCCGTCATCGGGTCGCGACCGCGACCTGCGTCGGTTCCTGACCGACAGCACGCCCGTCCTGTCCGGCGGCCGCGCGATCCTGCTGCAGATCGCGGACCCGGTCGTCGCCGCTGGCGTGCGGCGGCACTCCGACTTCGCACGTCGGCCGCAGCAGCGGCTCGCGCACACGTTGATGTACGTGTACGCCGTCGTGATCGGGACCCCGCGGGACGCCGCTACGGCGACCGGCTTCGTCAACCGCGCGCACGCCCCGGTGACCGGTGCCGACGACGTCGACCGCCAGCTCTGGGTCGCCGCGACGCTCTTCGACTCCGCGCTGTGGGCGCACGAGGCCTTCGGCGCCCCGGTCCCACCGGACCTGGCGCAGCGGGTGCTCGATGCCTACGCACCCCTCGGGGTCGCGCTCCGGGTGCCGGCGGAGCGGTGGCCGTCCTCGGTCGCCGACTTCGAGCGGTACTGGACCCGGACCCTCGCCGACCTCCGGGTCACCGACGACGCCCGCGGGGTCGTCCGCGACCTGCTGCACCCCCGGTTCGCGCCGCTCTGGGTCCGGGCCGCGATGCCCCTGGTGCGCGTCGTGACCGTCGGGATGCTGCCGGACGCCATGCGCGCGCAGTACGGCTTCGCCTGGGGACCTCGGGAGCAGCGACGGTACCGGCGGGCCACCGCCGCGATCCGTCGGGTGCGCTCGCTCGTGCCCGGATGGGTGCTCCGACTGCCCGGTCCGCTGCTGCTCCGCGCGATGCACCGGACGGCGGCGCGGCACCGCGCGGTACGGTAGCGGGCATGTCGGCCGAACGCCGAGCGCTGGGCGAAGCGCATCGACGGGTTCTCCATGAACTGCACCCGATGCGTCATCGCCACCGAGCACGTCCTCGACGGGAAAGCCGTGTCGGCGATGCCGGTCTTCGGACAGGGCGCTGACGTCGGAGACGTCGCGGCGCACTTCGGCAAGACCCTGAACGACTTCCAGCATGTCCGTTCGTACGACTCGATCGTGACGAGGATGGAGAGCATGGGGGAAGGCGGACGAGGAATCGTCTTCGGCGTGCGCTCCGGCCCCAACGCAGTCGGACACGTGTTCAACGTCGTCCATGACAGGAACGGCATCGTCTTCCTCGACGGCCAGACCGGGACGTTCGCTACGTTGGAACGGTTCCATCAGATGTTCCTTCTCAAGACGAATTGAGGCAGAGTGCGCACGTTGACGGACGCTCAAGACGAATTCGGGGCAACGGTCCGACCGGATCAGGACCTGATCTGGGACAGGGGCTGGATGGAGACGGACGACTGGTGGATCGTCTTCTACAACACCCGGAGGTACTACGAGACGCAGAACCCGCTCTTCGGCCTCGCCGGCAATGCGCCGTTCGTTGCTCCGAAAGACGGGGGAGCGACGTTCCACCTCAGGACGAACACGAGCATCGAGTCACAACTCGAGGAGCACGGTCAGCGAATCCTCGCGGAAGCGTGACGATCACTCCGCACCCTCGGGCAACGCCGCATGCGTGAGGTCTTCGAGCGCGACGTCATCGGCTCCGGCGCGCGTCGTACGGTGCTCGTGACGCACGAAGTGACGGGCGCCGACCACGTGATCGAGGTCAGAAGCGATCAAGAGCAGTGGCGTGGCCACGGTCCCGATGCCTTCGCTGCACTCGAGGACGTGCGACGCGCCCTCGAGGCATCCGGCTGGCTGCTCGCTGTCGAAGGAGCGCGCGCTGATGCCGTCGTCAGCCGGATGGGCCGTCAGATGAGCGGCGGGAGCCAGGTGTACCGCGTACGGACCGGCGTGCCCGCCGACTTCCCGACCCGCGACGTGTTCGACGTGAACGAGGAAGGACTCGCGACGGTCGCTGAGCAGCGTGCAGCGACAGATGCATGGTTCGCGAGTCTCGGGAGACCGTGAAGCGAGTCACCCGCAACGGCGATGCCCGGTACTTCGACCAGATCGTCTCCTTCGAGACCGCCGAGGACGCTGCTCCGAGCCGACAGACCACGACGGCCATGCGGCGCTGGTCACGAGCGGTCGACGCCTGGCGCCGGAAGGCTGCTCCCGAGCAACGAGACCTGGAGGGACCGTGGACCTGAACAACCCGGACGAGGTCGCTGTCTGGCAGCGCGCAGCCGAGCGCGAGTCGTCCGCGCCGCGATGGGTGGACGACGTGACTTCGGACATCACCTCCGGGTCCTCCTCCCCGATGCTCGCATCAGCGAGCGGATGGCGCCGGCTCCTGCGCGGTCCGGCTCCGTCGCCCCGCGAGCAGTGGACCACTGCGCGGTCGCTGCTCGGCGATGCGCTGACGCCGGCGGAGTGGGACGAGGCGGAACGGCTGTCGCGGCGACCGCCGGGAACCGGACGACCGTCATCGGTCAGGCTCGTCTCGGGCGTGGGCTCGGACAGCGACGCGATCCGCTGGACCGACCTCATCGACCTGGTGCTCGAGGCAGACGGCGCGATGCGCGTGCGACGGTTCCGCCGGCGCTACACCGGCGAGCGCCGCGTGCACGTCGAGGTGCTGCTCGACACACGGGCTGAGGGCCTCCCCGCCACCGACCTCGACCCGGCCGACCTCGCCGCTCCGGGCCGCCAGCGCCAGCTCGATGCGCTGTGGGAGACCGTGCGGCACGTCGTCACTGCCGAGGCCCTGCACGTCATGAGCTGGCCGGACCACGGCCGTGTCCCTACGGACCACGACGATGACCAGGGGCCCAACACGGTGTTCAGCGCCTCGGTCGACGACGCGAGCTGGTCCGTGCTCGTGAGCGGAGTCGGCCACGTCCGCGTCACGCGGTGCACATCACCCACGCGCGGCCCGGGGACCGGGAACAGGGATCCACGATGAACGACACCGCTGCCCGACGAACCCTCCATGCGGTGCCGGTCCCCGACGAGCTCCACCTGGCCGTCGACGACCGCGGCCACCCGGCCACGGTGCCGTTCGACCGAGGCCGCTCAGCGGTGTTCGCGTACACCGTCCCCTCCGATCGCCCCCGCGACCGCGGGACCACGACACGCCTCGCGCGGCGCAGGGACCTGGCAGCGGACGAGCGCAGCGGGCGCTTCGCCGTCCAGGTGGACGCAGCAGCGGGTTCCGGCGACGGCCTCCGGGTCACGAACGATGCCGGCCGAGCCCGACGCTTCGTGCCGTACGCGACGAGCGCGGTCCGCGCCATCGGACTGACCGGGGCTTCTGGCATCTGGGCACAGGTGGTCCGACGGGTGTCCAGGCCCGAGTCCGCGTTCATGCTGCTCGAGACGGGCCAGTTCGGCGACTCTGTGGCACTGGTCGTCGATCCGGATCCGGAGTCATGGGTCGCCCGCGCCGCGGCTGCACTCGGCCCTCGTCCACACCCCGAGGTCGTCGTCGTCGCGACGCTCGACTCCGTGCCGTTGCTCTGGCGTCGGGCAGCGCGCTCTGCCCTCCAGGGATCCGTGACGACGGCAGGACAGGGGTCCGTGACGACGGCAGGACAGGGATCCGTGATGACGGCAGCACCTCGAGACCTCACGCTCGCCGAAGCACGGCAGCGGTTCGTCGCGGAGACCGGGGACGGGAACCTCCGGGACCTCCTATGGGACCGCGCGCACGTCGAGACCGAGGACTGGTGGATCGTCCTGTACGACAGCCGCGCCTGGTACGAGACCGGGAACCCCCTGCTCCGTCTGGCTGGGAACGCCCCGTTCGTGGTCCCGAAGGACGGCTCGCCGTCCTTCCGGCTCCGCACCACCACGAGCATCGAGGCCCAGCTCGCCGACGTCGGGCAACGGGTTCTCGGTCAGTTCTTGTCATAGCGACAAATACCGTGGTACGGTCGGGTCATGGCAGTCGAACTCAGCACCTGGGACGCCCAGGGCACACCGGCGACACCGACGTTCTCGACCATGCGCTTCCCAGCGGGCGAAGCACACGTCAAGGTCGCCGTCGAGCACAGCACCCCCGCTGACCTGACCGAGATCGCGACCCTGCGCGGCACGGACGGCGACGACCTCCTCATGCTCGGCATGTGGGCGGACGCCGTCCGGCAGCGTGGCAGCCGGTCGGTCGCGCTCGTCCCCTACCTGCCCGGCGCCCGTCAGGACCGCGGACTGCCCTTCGGCGCGAAGGTCTACGCAGACGTCCTGAACGGCTTCCACGTCGACCAGGTCATCGCGTTCGACCCGCACTCCCCCGTGATCGTCGACCTGGTCGAGCGGCTCACGGTCGTCACGAGCGAGCAGGTCGTCCGCGACCACGTCGTCGCCGGGTCGGACTACAGCGGCATCATCGCGCCGGACAAGGGCGCCGTCGCGCGGGCCTCAGCGGTCGCCACGGCCTGCGACCTGCCGGTGTTCCGCGCCGAGAAGCACCGCAACCCCGACACCGGCAAGCTCGACGGCTTCAGCTGTGAGCCACTGCCCGACACCGGCCGGCTGCTCGTGGTCGACGACATCTGCGACGGCGGCGGCACCTTCATGGGACTCGCGGGCTCGACCGGCCTCGGAAGGGAACGCCTCGGTCTGTGGGTCTCGCACGGGGTGTTCTCCGGCCGGGCCGCCCAGCTCGCCGACCACTTCGGGGAGATCGTCACCACCGACTCGTACCCCGCGCAGCAGCACATCGACGGTCTGCGCACCGTCGAGCTCAGCCTGTACCTCACGAAGGAGATCCGATGACCACCACGACGACGGGCCTCGAGCCCCGCATCACCAGCGCCAGCCCGATCGCCCCACTGCTGGCCGTCGACGGGTACAAGCACTCGCACCGACAGGTCTACCCGACGGGCACGACCCGTATCCTGATCAACTGGACGAACCGCTCGAACGCACACATGCCCGAGTCGACCCACGCCGTGGTCTTCGGGCTGCAGGCCTTCATCCAGCGCCACCTGGTCGAGGCCTGGGCACCGTTCTTCGCCGCGGACGAGGACCTGGTCGCCGACCTGTTCGCCCAGGCGCTGCAGGGCTACTTCGGCCCGAACCACATCGGCGTCGACCACGTCCGCGCCCTGCACCGCCTGGGGTACCTCCCGCTGTCCATCAGGGCGCTCCCCGAGGGCACGCTCGCACCGATCGGCGTCGCCACCCTGACGGTCGAGAACACCGTCGACGACTTCTTCTGGCTGCCGAACTACATCGAGACCGCGCTGTCGGCGTCGATCTGGCACCCGTCCACCGTCGCGACGAAGGCGCTCGAGTACCGCGACCTGATGGAGGACTGGGCCGCCCGCACCGGTGCCGTCCCGGAGAGCATCGACTTCGCCGCCCACGACTTCTCGTTCCGCGGGCAGTCGAGCATCGAGTCGGCGGCAGCCGGCGGCGCCGGACACCTGCTCTCGTTCCTCGGCACGGACTCGATGCCGACCCTCGACTTCATCGACCGGTACTACCCCGGCGACAACGGACTCGTGGCGGCGAGCGTCCCGGCCACCGAGCACAGCGTGATGTGCGTCCGCGGCGCCGACGGCGAGCTCGAGACCTTCGAGCAGATCCTCGACGTGTACCCGACGGGCATCGTGTCGGCGGTCAGCGACGGCTTCGACCTGTTCAAGGTCATCACCGAGACGCTCCCTGCGCTCAAGGACCGGATCACGGCCCGCGACGGCAAGCTCGTCATCCGCCCCGACTCCGGCGACCCGGTCGACATCGTCACCGGTACCGTGCACGACGTGGACCAGGCGGCACTGACCGACCCGGCCCGCACCCACGAGCAGAAGGGCGTCGTCGAGCTGCTCGACGAGCTGTTCGGCCACACCGTGAACGACGCCGGGTACAAGGTGCTCGACCAGCACATCGGCGTGATCTACGGCGACAGCATCACGCTCGACCGCGCCCGTCGGATCTACGAGCGCCTGGCCGCCAAGGGCTACGCGAGCGACAACATCGTGCTCGGCATCGGGTCGTACACGTACCAGTACATGACCCGCGACAACCTCGGCAGCGCCGTCAAGGCGACCTGGGCGCTGGTCGACGGTCAGCCCGTCGACATCCAGAAGGACCCGGCGACCGGCAGCGGCAAGAAGAGCGCCAAGGGCCGGATCGCCCTGCACCGCGACGCCACCGGCGAGATCCGTCAGACCGACCAGGCAACGCCCGACGACGAGGCCACGAGCCTGCTCCAGCCGGTCTGGGTCGACGGTCGGTTCACGGTCCACCAGTCGTTCGCGGACGTCCGAGGGGTCCTCGCCCAGGAGCGCACCGAGCGCGCGGCACGGCGGGCGGCAGCCGCGTCATGACCGCCGAGGTGGCGACCCGCGAGCAACCGCTCATCGCGATCGACGTCGTCCCGATGTCGTTCTCGGGCAGCGGCGGCCTGCTGGTCGCCACCGCGCGTCGGCCGTACGACCCGTACGCCGGCCAGGAGGCCCTCCCCGGCGTGCTCCTGCACCCTGCGGAACGCCTGACCGACGGTGCACGGCGCGCCCTGCGCACCAAGGCGGGCCTCGGCCCCGAGACGGTCCGGCACCTCGCGCAGATCGGGGCGTTCGACGGACCCGAGCGCGACCCACGCGACGCCGCGATCAGCATCGCGTTCGTCGCGGTGGTGGACACCGACCCCGGGGAGACGCCGTCGACCGGACCGTCCGCGGTGTGGCGCGTGCCTGCCCAGGCCGAGCCGGGCCTCCCGTTCGACCACGACCGCATCATCGACGCCGCGCTGGACCACGCGCGGACCCGACTCTGGCGCGACCACGCGTTGACGCGGGCGCTGCTCGGGGGGCGCTTCACGACCGCCGACGCCGCGCGGCTGCAGACCGCACTCTTCGGCGTCGCTCCGGATCCCGGCAACCTGAACCGGGCACTCCGGACCAACCCGGCGTTGCGGCGAGCCGACGACGCCACGTCTCCCGCACGGGGACGTGGCGGGCGTCCCCCAGTCACCTGGACGTGGCTGGACTGACGGGCGTTGGCTGGGGGCATGGCCTCCGCTCCGCTCTCCGGTGACACCTCCTTCGCCTTCCCCGAGTTCGACGCCCCGCCCGCATCACCGTTCACGGTGGCGCGGACCTGGGTCGCCGACGCGCAGGACGGCGACGTCTCCGAACCGATGTCGATGACCCTGGCGACCGCGGCCGACGGCGCCGTGACCGCGCGGACGGTCGACGTGAAGACCATCGACGACCGCGGGCTGGTGTTCGGCACGTCGTCGCTCAGCCCGAAGGGCCGCCAGCTCACGGCAGACCCGGCCGCCGCGCTGCAGGTCTACTGGCGCGAGACGATGCAGCAGCTGCGGTTCGAGGGCCGCGTCGTGCAGCTCTCCGACCAGGAGTCCGACGACCTGTTCGCCGCACGCTCGCCGAAGTCCCGCGCCGCCACCGCCGTCGCCGACCAGTCCGCACCGCTCTCGGGCACGGTGCAGGACCTCATCGACGACGCGAACGCCCTGCTCGACGCGTCCGAGGACGTGCCGCGTCCCGCCGCGTGGCTGGCCTGGCGGCTCGAGCCGACCTCGGTCGAGTTCTGGCACGGCAGCCGCGACCGGATGCACCGACGTCTGCAGTACGTGCTCGGCGCGGACGGCACCTGGACCGCGACGCGCCTGCAGCCGTAGCCGGGTTCAGCCCCGTGCGATCGGGTTGGGCATCTCCCCGGCGCGGATGAGCGAGGACGACTGGTCGGCCAGGTCCACCATCGACAGCGTGTTCCGGAGCTGCAGGCGATTGAGGCAGGAGTGCTCGAACGTCGGGGCACGCAGGTCCAGTGCCCGTCGGTCCGGGTGCGCCTGGGCGTGCTCGTCGACCGTCGCACCGACGAGCTCCCAGAACCGCGCCGCCGGCAGGACCCCGTCGTCGTCGAGCACCGCCGCGAGGAACCGCAGCACCCCGTCGAACACGTCGGTGAACACCGCGAGCGCCGCCTCGGCATCGTCGACCGGGTGCACGATCCGCTCGGTGCCGGCCGGGACCGCCCGGTCCCCCAGCACCGCGACCTCTTCGCCCACGTCCTTCATCACCGCGCGGACGACCGCGCCGTCACGGACGACGAGCACGAGGTTCTCGCCGTGCGGCATGAAGGCGAGGTCGTGCACGGTCAGGCAGTGCACGACGGGCAGCAGGTAGGCACGGAGGTACCCGCGGACCCAGTCCGCCGCCGTCTGCCCGGACTCGCCGACCAGTGCCGCGGCGACGGACCGACCGGCCGCGTCGCGGTGCAGCACCGCGGCCATCGTGAGCAGCCGCTCACCGGGCGCCAGCTGCGGCACCGGGCTCTCCCGCCACAGTGCGGCGAGCATCTTCCGCTGCGGCGACGGCACGTCGACCCGGTGGTACGCGTCACCCGCGTACCCGATCGCAGCGTGCTCCCGGAGCATCGAGAAGCCGAGCGCTCGCAGCGTCGGGTCGGCGTGGACGACACCGGCCACCCAGTCGTTCACCGGGGGCGTGGTCCGCATGTACGCCGGGGACATCCCGCGCAGGAAGCCCATGTTCTGCACCGCCAACGCCGTCTTGACGTACGAGCGCCCTGGAGCGGACCGGTTGAACGCCGTGCGGATGGACTGCTGCGGCTGGTACAGGTCCGGCCCCTCGCCCAGGTCGACCAGGTCCTGTCGGCCCAGGTCGGGTGCGAACGTCACGGCGATGCGGTGCTGCCACTGCCACGGGTGCACCGGCAGCCACACGTACGCGTCCGGATCGAGACCGCGCCGCTCGAGGGTGCTCCGGAAGCGCTCGACGGTCGCCGGGTCGAGCTCTGCCGCCCAGTGTCCGGCCTCGGAACGGTCCCCGGCCAACGCCAGGTGGGTGTGCGCTCGGCGTGCGCCGAGCCACCGGTACCGGAACCGTCCACCCGACTCCGGGGCGTAGGCGCGGTACTCGTCCAGCCCGAACCCGATCCGGCCGTTCGCGGCGACGAACGCGGGGTGACCCTCGGTCATCGCGGACTCGACGTCCTGGAATGACGCGACGACGTCCCCGTCCGACCGACCACGGGCGAGCTGCGCGGCGGAGGGGCCACCCCGACGGTGCTTCGCCGCAGCACTGGCCAGGGTCGAGGCGACCTCCTCCAGGTAGGTCCCGAGCAGCTCTTCCGGGATCCCGAGGGCACCGCGCAGTTCGAGCACGAGGTCCTGGGCGCTGAGCGGAACCGCTGTACCGGAGCAGGTCCGGGTGAGCGAGGACTCGTCGACCACCCAGTGCTCCAGCAGGTGCCGTCGCGCCCGGAACCGGTAGGTCGAGGCACCGGCGTCGAGACGCCAGCCGTCCCCGTCGGTGACCGGCGAGACGAGCCGCTCGTGGGTGAACTCGGCGATCGCCTTCGCGACCAGGTGCCGCTCGGCCGGCTCGAGGTGCTCGGGGCGCAGGTGCGCGGCTGGTCCGTCGTCGTCCGGCACGCCGATCCGGCCGGTGTCGAGGACGGACAGCAGCGCCCGCTTCTCGCCCAGGTCGACCTCACGCAACGCCCGGAACCCCACCTCCGCGTTCTTCGCCTGCACGGCGCTGTTCCGCACGTCCGGCTCGACCACGACCCGGGTCGCACCGAGGGCGTCGCGGCAGTGCTCGACGGCGGCACGCATCACCGCGCTCGTGAGACCGTGCACGCGCCCGTCCGTCGGTGGCGGTGCCACGAGCAGGTGCATCCCCACGTCCCCGGGCTCTCCCGACCACACGTCGCCGAGCAGCACGCGAGCGGGGTCGTACGTCTCGACCAGGAAGCAGGGCTGTCCGTCGCGACGGCCGAGCCACGCGGCCTGCGCCGGGTCCGCCTGCACCTCGGCCAGGTACGTGCGCACCCCCTCGACGTCCACGTCCGCCATCCCCCACCACGACGACGCGGGATGGGCGAGCCAGGCCTGGACGACCGCGGCGTCGCGGGCCGGGTCGACCGGCTCGACGGTCAGGAGGCGCGGTGCGCCCTCCGGTGGGCAGCCGCGGTCCGGCAGGACGGAGGACGACCCGACTGGGCCGGTCGCGGCGCTCACGCGACCACCCCGGCGGGCAGGCCGAACTCCTGGAACGCGATCCGGTCCTCCAGGCCGCACACGGCGCGACCCGTCACGGACCGCAGGATCGATGCATTCCGCCACGCGCCCATCCCCAGGTCCGGCGCCGTCAGACCGTGGGTGTGCTCCTCGGCGTTCTGCACCCAGATCCGTCCGCCCAGGGTGTCGACGTGGTGGTCGCGGGCGACCGCGAGGCGGCCGCTGGCGTCGCGGGTGACGAGGTGCTCCACCGGGTCCAGGAACCGCGGTGGTCTGCGGGCGTACCCGGTCGCCAGGACCAGGCGTTCGACCTCGTGCTCGTACGTCCGTCCGAGCTGCTCGTGGCGGAGCGTCAGCCGGTACGTCCCGCGGTCCGCCAGCCACGTCGCGTCGACGACGCTCGTCTCCGTCCGCAGCGTCGTCGGGACCGGGCCGCGTGCGCTGAGGCGGTACAGCGCGTCGTACAGGTCGTCCACCAGGTCGGCACTGATGCCCTTGTACAGGCTCCGCTGCTCGCGACCCAGGCGGTCTCGGACGTCCTCGGGCAGCGCGTGGAAGTGGTCGGTGTACTCCGGGCTGGTCATCTCCAGCGTCAGCTTGGTGTCCTCCATCGGGAAGAAGCGCGGCGACCGGGTGATCCAGTCCAGACGGTAGCCGCCGGCGCGCACGTCCTCGAGCAGGTCGCGGTACACCTCGGCGGCGGACTGCCCGCTGCCGACGACGGCGATCGACCCGGCACTGCGCAGGGCGTCCCGGTTCGGCAGGTAGTCGGCCGAGTGCACGACCGGGCCCGCGAGGTCACGGAGGGGCTCCGGGACGCGTGGCTCGGTGCCGATGCCGAGCACCACGTGTCGGGCGCGGTACGTCTCGGGTCCGTGCGCAGTGTCCGCACGCACGGTGAAGACGTCCGCGGCTGCGTCGTGCTCGACGGCCACGACCCGTCGCCCCCACCGCAGTGAGCCGAGCCGGTCCGACGCCCACCGGCAGTAGGCGTCGTACTCGCTGCGCAGCGGGTGGAAGTCCTCGCGGATGTAGAACGGGTAGAGCCGGCCGGTCTCCTTGAGCCAGGCCAGGAACGACCACGGCGACGTCGGGTCGGCCATCGTGACCAGGTCCGCCAGGAACGGCACCTGGATCGTCGCGTCGTCGAGCATCATGCCGTGGTGCCACGCGAAGCCGTCGGTGACGTCGAGGAACACCGCGTCGAGGTCATCGAGCGGCTCGGACAGGCATGCCAGACCCAGGTTGAACGGCCCGATGCCGATGCCGACCAGGTCGAGGACGTCGGCGGTGCCGGTACCCGTGCCGCTGGTGCTGGTGCTGGTGGCGGTCATCGTGCCGCTCCGGTCGTCGCGGTCGTGCTGGCGCGCAGGTCTGCCGCCATCGCGGCCACGTGGTCCAACGACGTGCGCATGTGCTCGATCGTCGTCTCGGGGTTCAGGAGCGTGAGCTTGTTGCACGGCCGCCCGTCCACCACGGTCTTCGCGATCAGGACGCGACCCTCGGCCAGCAGCGCCGCGCGGAGTGGTCCGACGAGGGCGTCGGCCTCGTCGTCGGGCATGCCCGCCGGCTGCCACCGGAAGAGCACGGTGCTCAGCTGCGTCGGCGCGACCAGCACCAGGTCGTCGTGCGCCGCGACGAGGGCGTGGGTCTGGGCCGCCAGGTCGACGACAGCGTCGAAGGCCCGGCCGAGCGCGTCTGCGCCGGCGGCACGGAGGGTCGCCCACAGCTTCAGGGCATCGAAGCGTCGTGTGGTCTGCAGGGACTTGTCGACCTGGTTCGGCTCGGCGGCGTCCTCCGGGTTGAGGTAGTCCGCGTGCCACGACGCCCGGCGCAGGTCCGCCGGATCCCGCACGACGAGTGCACTCGACGACACGGGCTGGAAGAAGGCCTTGTGGAAGTCGGCCGTGACGCTCCGAGCGCGCTCGATCCCGGCGAGCAGGTGCCGACGGGTGGGCGAGACGAGCAGCCCGCAGCCGTACGCCGCGTCGACGTGCAGCCACACGTCCTCGAGGTCGCACACGTCCGCGATCGGCTGCAGCGGGTCGATCACGCCGCGGTCGGTGGTGCCGCCGGTCGCGACGACCGCCATCGGGGTCCGGCCGGCCGCCCGGGCGTCGGTGATCGCGGTCGCCAGGGCGGCGGGGAGCATCCGACCGGCCGCGTCCGTGCGGACGTCGACGACCGCGTCGTCGGGCAGCCCGAGCAGCTGGGCAGACCGGCGCACGCTGAAGTGCGACTCGGCGGTGGCGAACACGACGGGCGGCGTTCCCGACGGCATTGCTGCTCGGGCCAGCAGGAGCGCCTGCAGGTTCGACTGCGACCCGCCCGACGTGAAGACACCGTCACCGGCGTTGAACCCGATCCGACCGGCCACCCAGTCGATCACGTGCCGCTCGATCTCGGTGCCGATGCGTGACTGGTCCCATGTGTCGACGGAGGGGTTCACCGCGGCGAGCACCGCCTCGGCCGCGACGGCGGGCAGCGCGACCGGGCAGTTGAGGTGCGCCAGGTACGCCGGATCGTGGAACCAGACGGCCTCGCTGACGAAGAGGTCGTCGACTTCCGCGAGCGCCTGGTCCGTCCCGAGTGGTGCGGCGTCGAGGTCGATCGCGCGGACCCGGCGTCGGAGTTCCGCGGCCGGGGTGCTCGTCGTCGGGCGGTCGACGTGCGCGACCCGGTCCGCAGTGCGGTCGACCGTCGCTCGGACGACCTGGCGGTAGCGCTGGGCGGTGGTGGGGGAGAACAACTCGATCACGGGAGACATGTTAGGTAAGGCTAACCTCACCAAGCTTCGCTGTCACGCGACCTGCATACGCCCGGGCGTGGCTCTGCGCGCGCGCCTGGGTGGTTCCGACAGGATCAGACCATGCCACCCTCGACCGTCCGCCACGCAGTGCTCGCCGACGCCGCAGGCATCGCCCGGGTCCACGTGCAGGCGTGGAAGGAGGCCTACGCGCACCTGCTGCCGGCGGCGTACCTGGATGCCCGGAGCGTCGACGCGTACGCGGAACGGTGGCGGACGATCATCGCGGACCCGATGACGGAGGTGCTCGTCGCCGAGCAGGACGGCGAGGTCGTCGGATGGGCGTCGGCGGGCCCCGGTCGGGAACCCGACGCACCACGGACCCGAGAACTCGAGGGGATCTACGTCCTGGCGTCCACGTACGGGACCGGCATCGGGCAGGCGCTCCTCGACCACGCCGTGGGCACGGCACCCGCGTTCCTGTGGATCGCCGAGCACAACCCGCGCGCCGAGACGTTCTACCGCCGCAACGGGTTCGTGCGCGACGGCACGGCGAAGCGAGAGCACCTCGGCCCGCACACGCTCGAGGCCGTGCGGATGGTGCGCTGAGCGCTAGAGCTTCTCGATCGGGGCGATCTTGATGAGGAGCTTCTTGCGCCCGGCCGCGTCGAAGGCGATCTCGGCGATGCGCTTGGCGCCCTGACCGGTCACCGCCGACACGGTCCCTTCGCCGAAGTCCACGTGCTTGATCCGGTCTCCTGCTGCGAGCTCCATGTCGCCGTTGTCGCGGACCTGCCCGGAGACGCGGTTCGCCCACTCGGTCTTCGGACGGGTCTTCGCCGCTGCGGCAGCGCGGTCGTAGGACCCGCCGCCCCAGCCCCCACCGCCGCGGTACCCGCCACCGCCACCACCGAAGCCGCCGCCGTCGCGCTTCGCGTTGAGCGCCCGGGGCTCGGTGCCCCCGCGGCTGTTCGCCATGCCCGGCGACTGCTTCCAGTCGATGAGCTCGGCCGGGATCTCCTGCAGGAAGCGCGAGGGCATCGCCACGTTGACGTCACCGAACTGCGCACGGGTCATCGCCAACGACAGGAAGAGCGACTTCTTGGCGCGGGTGATGCCGACGTAGAACAGCCGGCGTTCCTCGGACGGGCCGCCGGGTTCGTTCGCGGACATGCGGTGCGGCAGCAGGTCCTCTTCGACACCGGTCAGGAACACCGCGTCGTACTCCAGGCCCTTCGCGGTGTGCAGCGTCATGAGCGACACCGTTCCGGACGAGTCGTCGAGCTCGTCCGCGGCGGCCACGAGCGAGACCTCGGTCAGGAAGTCGCTGAGGGTGCCGTCCGGGTTGTTCTTCTGGAACTCGCGCGTCACCGCGACGAGTTCGTCGATGTTGTCCGCGCGGGCGGAGTCCTGCGCGTCGGGCGACTTCCGCAGCTGCTCGAGCAGGCCGGACCCGTCGAGGAGCTGCGTCAGCGTGTCGACGACGGGCTGCTCCGGGGCCTTGGCCGAGACCTCGTCGAGCAGGGCTGCGAACCCCGTGATCGCGTTCCGGACCTTCGGGCCGAAGCCGAGCTCGTCGGCGTGCCGCAGTGCTTCGCGCATGGTGACGTCGTGGTCGTCGGCGTACCGCTGGAGCGTGGTCTCCGTCACGGCGCCGATGCCGCGTTTGGGCACGTTGAGCACGCGACGGAGCGCCATCGGGTCGGCGGGGTTGGCGACGGTGATCAGGTACGCCATGGCGTCCTTGATCTCCGCACGCTCGTAGAACTTGGTGCCGCCCAGCACCCGGTACGGGATCGCCGACCGGATGAAGATCTCCTCGAGCGCACGGGTCTGCGAGTTGGTCCGGTAGAACACCGCCATGTCGCGGTAGTCGGTGCCGTCCTCGTGCAGGCGCTGGATCTCGTCGGCGACGAACTGCGCTTCGTCGTGCCCGGTGTAGCCCGTGAACCCGACGATCTTGTCGCCCGCCCCCACCTGCGTGAAGAGGTTCTTGACCTGCCGGTCGAAGTTGTTGGCGATGACGGCGTTCGCCGCGTCGAGGATGTTCTGCGTCGAGCGGTAGTTCTGCTCGAGCAGGATGACCTTCGAGTTCGGGAAGTCCCGCTCGAACTCGACGATGTTGCGGATGTCAGCACCGCGGAACGCGTAGATCGACTGGTCCGAGTCGCCGACCACGGTCAGCGACGCCCCGGCGATCGACCCGTCGGCCTCGCGCATCCGGGCGACGTGCTGGCCTTCGTCTTCGAGGCGGTCGACCTGCTCGACCGGCACCGGGCGGGTGAGCTCGCGGATCAGCGAGTACTGCGCGTGGTTCGTGTCCTGGTACTCGTCGACCAGGATGAAGCGGAAGCGGCGCTGGTACAGCGCGGCGACCTCGGGGAAGGCGCGGAACAGGAAGACCGTCTGGCCGATCAGGTCGTCGAAGTCGAAGGCGTTCGCCCGGCGCAGGTCGTTCGTGTAGCGCCGGAACACCTCGGTGAACATGACTTCCTGCGGGTCGTTCGCGTTGATGTTGCGCGCGTATGTGTCGATGTCCTGCAGCTCGTTCTTGAGCTTCGAGATCTTCGACGCCGCAGCACCGACGGTCAGCCCGAGGGTGTCGGCTTCGAGGTCCTTGATGATCCGCTTGAGCAACGCCCGGGAGTCGGCCGAGTCGTAGATCGTGAACGACTGCGGGAACCCGAACCGCTCGGCTTCGCGCCGGAGGATCCGCACGCACGCGGAGTGGAACGTCGAGATCCACATGCCCTCGGACGCCTGGCCGACCAGGGCACGGACGCGCTCGCGCATCTCGGCCGCGGCCTTGTTCGTGAAGGTGATCGCCAGGATCTGGGAGGGCCAGGCCTCGCGGTTCGCCAGCAGCAGGGCGATGCGCCGCGTGAGCACGCTGGTCTTGCCGGATCCGGCACCGGCGACGATCAGCAGGGACTCGCCGCGGTACTCGACGGCTTCCTGCTGCTGGGGGTTCAGACCGGCGGTGAACGGGTCGTCGTAGGGGCGTTCCCCGGCACCCGGCTCGGGCGTCGAGTCGAATGGGTCGAGCACGATCGTCATGTCCGCCCCAGTCTAGGCGCGCCCCCCGACACCGCCAGTCGCGTCCGCGACGAGCGATCGCGCCCGCACCGCCAGGTCCGCGTGGTCGGCGAAGACCCCGTCCACACCGGTCCGCAGCACCGAGGTGTACCAGCGCTCCCAGTCACCGTGCGCCGCGACGTCGCCGCCACGGCGAAGAGGCGCCGGCAGGAAGCGGTTCTCGGGACGGAGCGTCCACGTGTAGACGGCGAGCCCGGCCGCATGAGCCCGGTCGACGACCTGGGACCGCACCGGCGTCGGGTCGTCGACCGCCACCGGGTCCGCGCCGGCCATCAGGGTCCCCAGGTCGACGCTGATCCCGTCGAACTCGGTCGCGAGCGCCGCCAGCGCCTCGTCGGTCCGCTCGCTGGCGTAGGACCCAGCCGCGGACCCGTGGGACGCGACCTCGTCCGCGGCGCTGCCACGAGCCTCCTGGAGGTACACGAGCCGACCACCCGTGCCCCGCGCGCCGAGGTCCCGGAGCACGCCCTTCTCGAAGCACTCGAACGTGAGCCGTCCGTCGTCACGCCACCCGGCGGTCCGGATCGCGTCGTCCACCAGCGGCCCCATGGGCAGCCCGATGCCGGCGAAGTACGTCGCGTGTTTGACCTCGGCGACCAGGCCGACGCGGCGCGGCGCGGCATCGAGGATGCCGAGCAGGTCCTCGAGCCGCAGGATCGGGTCCTCGCCGTCGTGGGCCGCCGAGCCGGGTCGGAGCTGCGGCAGGCGCTCGCGCGTCCGCAGCGTGCTGAGTTCGTCCCAGGTGAAGTCCTCGGTGAACCACCCCGTCAGCCGCTGACCGTCCACCGTCTTGGTGGTGCGCCGGTCGCGGAACTCCGCGTGGTCGGCCACGTCGGTCGTGCCGGAGATCTCGTTCTCGTGGCGGAGCACCAGCACGCCGTCGGCCGTCGGCACCAGGTCCGGCTCGATGGCGTCGGCCCCGAGCTCGATCGCGAGCTCGTACGCGCTCCGCGAGTGCTCGGGACGGTACCCGGAGGCACCGCGGTGGGCGATCACGAGCGCGGTCATGCGGCCGACCCTAGTGTGCGCCGGTGTCGGGACCGTGGGTCCCGCACGACGCCCGGATGACGAGGTCCACAGGGAACTCCCGGTGCACCGGGACCGAGCCGTCGAGCAGGGCGCGCACCGCGGCCTCGGCCATGGACTCGACCGGCTGGCGGACGGTGCTGAGCGGCGGCCAGGTGTACTCGGCCTCCCACGACCCGTCGAACGCGACCATCGCGATCTCCTCCGGCACGCGGACCCCACGCTCGTGGAACGCCCGCAGCAGACCGACCGCGGTGCGGTCGGAGGCCGCGAACACCGCGTCCGGCCGCTCGCGCGACTCGGCGATCTGCAGCCCCGCCGCGTACCCGCCTTCCCGCGTGTAGCCACCGGGGAACACCCGGCCGGGAGGGACGCCCCGGCTCCGACACGCAGCCAGCCACCCGGCGTGGCGGGGTTCTCGGGCATCGGCCTGGCCGACGAAGGCGACGCGGGTCCGACCGTGGTCGAGCAGGTGGTCGGTGGCCAGACCGGCACCGGTCCGCAGGTCGGTCCCCACACTCGCGACGCCGTCCCGCGCCGCCGAGACGTTCAGGTCCACCCAGGGCAGTCCGACGGGAGCGATGGCCTCGCGGTCGGCGACCCCGCTCGACAGGACCAGGACGCCGTCGACCATGCGGGCCGCGAACTCCTCGAACCGCGTCCGGAGGCCGTCCGGCGCGAAGGTCGTCGCCGTCGTCGAGAGCGCGTACCCGCGATCACGGGCGACGGACTCGATGGCCGCGGCGAACTCGGCGAAGAACGGGTTGGAGAACACCGGGTCGGCGACGTCGGGCACGGCGAGGACGATCGTGCGGGCGGAGCCGGACCGGAGCGCGCGGGCCGCCTGGTTCGGGCGGTACCCGAGCTGGGCGACCGCGGCGAGGACCCGCGCGCGGGTCTCCGCCGCGACCGGGGCGCCGCCGTTCAGCGCGTAGCTGACGACGGCGTCCGAGACCCCGGCCAGCCGGGCGACGTCGCGGCGGGTGGGCTTGCGCGGGCGGTCCAGCGGGGAGGCGCTCGCTGGGCCGTTGCCCGTCTGCGCCGCGCTCGGCGGGCCGCCGTTGCCTGTCGCGCCGCCGTTGCCCGTCGCGCCGCGGTTGCCCGTCGGGCCGCCCGCGCTCGTCGGGCCGCCCGCGCTCGTGTCCGTCACCGGTCGATCATGACACCCGGTCGGCCGCGGGCAGGCGCTCGCCGACCGCGACGGGCGCGTCGCCCTGGTCCGGGATCGTCAGCCGCGCGCCGTCGCGCTTGGCCGACTCGAACGCGATCAGGCCCGGCAGCGTGTACCGCGCCGCCTGCCAGGCGTTGACCGGCGGGAGCACGCCGTCGTTCACCGCGGTGACGAAGTCGTCCACCAGCAGCTGGTGCGAGCCTTCGTGGCCGTTCGGTGCGAAGTCGAACTCGGCCGGGAGCCGCCCGGTCAGGTCGTCGTGCACCGGGGCGTGTCCGGACACGAAGGAGCTGCGCAGTGCGGGCGACACGTCGGCCAGGCGCGGGTCGTCCTCGTCCATGGTCGGACGGTTGGCGATCTGGTCGGACACGTCGGTGACGCCGTCGCGGTCCTGCCAGACGGAGTTCGTGACGAGCTGCTCGAAGCTGCCGTCCGTGCCGAACCAACGGAAGCGGCTCTCGCGGATGTAGGAGGGGAAGCCGACGCGTCGGAACTCGTTGATGCGCATCGAGCCTCCACCGTCGAGCTCGAACAGCGCGGTCATGTTCGAGTAGTCGTTGTCGAACATGCTCACCGCGGTGTCGAACACCCCGTCGCCGCGGTCGTCGTGGACGCCGATGCAGCTGACGCTCGTCGCGTGGCGCGGCACGGCACCGAGGACGCCGCCGATCGCGTGCGTCGGGTACCACATGGGTGGGTAGCTGGCAGTGGCCTTCCAGTCGTCGCCGCCGCTGTACTTGTACGCGTCGTAGAACCCGAGGTCCATGTCGTGGACGTAGTCGCCCTCGGCGTAGAAGACCCGGCCGAAGGCACCCTGCTCGGCCTTCTTGCGGGCGAAGACGGTCGCCGGGTTGTACTGGCTGGTCTCGCCCATCATGTAGGTGAGCCCGGTCTCCTGCACGGCCTGGATGATCGACTCGATCTCCGTCTGCGCCGTGGCCATCGGGACGGCGGAGTAGACGTGCTTGCCCGCCTGCAGCGCCTGCAGCACCAGGGGACCGTGGGTCCAGCGCTGGGTGAAGATCGCCACGGCGTCGACGTCGGGGCTGGCGAGCATGTCCTCGAACGACGGGAACGTCCCGGCGAGGTCGAGCTCGTCGACGAGCTGCTGCGCCCGTTCCGGGATGACATCGGTGGCGTACAGGGTCGAGATGCCCGGGTGCTTGTCGAACAGGACGGCGAAGTGGCTGGCGAACTGGCCGGCTCCGACCATGCCGAGGGTGAACGTCATGCTGGCTCCTTCTGGCGGTTGCTTCGTTGCGGGTCCATGGTCGCGCTCGTGGTTTACTCGTGTCAACCCCCGGTTTCCCGGGGAACTCTCGTCACCTGTCGATCACTTGCGCAGCACGCGGCCCTAGGCTCGGGTCACCGGTTGCACCACCGGCGTCCGCTCGCCGCGAATCCCCAGCCTTTCCAGCAGGGGCCGACCTAGGCTGAGAGGACACGAAGGAACGGTCCGCCGCTCCTGCACGACCTGCACCCTGTACGACCCACAGACCAGAGGAATCCGAGGACACCATGGCGTTCAAGCCCGGTTTCGACCAGTCCCCCGCCTTCAACGACGCGGGCCGGAACGCGTGGAGCGCCGGCTCGAAGCAGCAGCAGAGCGGTTGGGGCCAGACCCCCCAGCAGTCCGCCGGCATGACGCCCGAGCAGCTGCAGTACATGTACGACCGCCCGGCGGCCAACACGGTCGACACCGACCGCATGTCCTACGAGGACACCATCGTCAAGACGCTCATGGCGTTCGGCGTGCTGGTGGTCGGTGCCGTGGCCGGATGGAACCTGCCCCCGATCTTCTGGATCGCCGGCGCGGTCATCGGGTTCGTGCTCGCGCTCGTCAACACCTTCAAGAAGAAGCCGTCCGCCGGGCTCGTGCTCGCATACGCGTTCTTCGAGGGGCTCTTCGTCGGTGGTATCTCCGGGTACTACAACTCGGCGTTCGAGGGCATCGTCACCCAGGCGGTCTTCGGCACCCTCGGCGTCTTCTTCGTGACGCTGCTGCTGTTCCGCTCGGGCAAGGTCCGCGCGACTCCGAAGGCGACCAAGTTCTTCCTGGTGGCGATCGTCGGGTACATGGCCTTCTCGCTCGTGAACCTCGTCCTCATGTGGACCGGTGTCACCAACACGGCGTTCGGGCTGCTCGGCGTGACCGTCTTCGGCATCCCGCTCGGCGTGGTCATCGGCATCTTCGTCGTCATCATGGCGGCGTACTCGCTGATCCTCGACTTCGACCAGATCAAGACCGGTGTCCAGCGCGGCGCCCCTCGCATCTACGGGTGGACCGCGGCGTTCGGCCTCATCGTGACACTGGTCTGGCTCTACCTCGAGATCCTGCGCATCCTCGCCATCATCGCGAGCACCTCGCGCAACTAGCACGCACGCACGAAGGGCCCCGGCGATCG
>NZ_MJGI01000021.1:36043-88004 GCF_001864835.1 Curtobacterium sp. MCBA15_001
CGATCGCCGGGGCCCTTCGTCGTTCGCGGTATGCGGTAGCGCTGGTCGCAGCCCGCACCCCACAGCCCGCAGCCAGAAGCCCGCAGCCCGCAGCCCGCAGCCCGCAGCCCGCGAGGTTCCACAACTCGCCGCTCGTGTCCGCCGAGGTGTCACGAACACCCGGTGCGTCGCCTCGAGATGCCGGAATTCTGGAACCTCGGGGGGCCCGACGAACGACGAAGCGCCCCACGAACGACGAAGGGCCCGACGCCTGCGCGCCGAGCCCCGTCACCGCGGGAGGATCACTCCCACTCGATGGTCCCCGGCGGCTTCGACGTGACGTCGAGCACGACGCGGTTCACGTCGCGGACCTCGTTGGTGATGCGGTTGGAGATCTTGGCGAGCACGTCGTACGGCAGGCGCGTCCAGTCGGCCGTCATCGCGTCCTCGGAGGACACCGGGCGCAGGACGATCGGGTGACCGTAGGTCCGGCCGTCCCCCTGGACGCCGACGGAACGGACGTCGGCGAGCAGGACGACCGGGCACTGCCAGATCTCGTCGTCCAGACCGGCGGCGGTCAGTTCCTCGCGGGCGATCGCGTCTGCAGCGCGGAGGATCTCCAGCCGCTCCTTGTCGACGGAACCCACGATGCGGATGCCCAGGCCCGGACCGGGGAACGGCTGGCGGCCCACGATGACCTCGGGCAGCCCGAGCTCGCGGCCGACGGCGCGGACCTCGTCCTTGAACAGGGTGCGCAGCGGCTCGACGAGCTTGAACGTCATGTCCTCGGGCAGACCGCCGACGTTGTGGTGCGACTTGATGTTCGCGGTGCCCGATCCACCGCCGGACTCGACGACGTCGGGGTAGAGCGTCCCCTGCACGAGGAACTCGACCTGACCGTCGTCGGACGGGTCGGCGCGCGCCTCGAGCACGAGGGCCTCGGCGGCGGCCTCGAACGTCCGGATGAACTCGCGCCCGATGATCTTGCGCTTCTGTTCCGGGTCGCTGACGCCGGCCAGGGCGTCGAGGAACTGCTGCTCGGCGTCGACGGTGACCAGACGGACACCGGTCGAGGCCACGTAGTCCTCTTCCACCTGCTTGCGCTCGTCGGCGCGCAGCAGCCCGTGGTCGACGAACACGCACGTCAGCTGGTCACCGACGGCCTTGTGCACGAGCGCGGCGGCGACGGCCGAGTCCACCCCGCCCGACAGCCCGGCGATGACCCGCGCGGAACCGACCTGCTCGCGGATGCGGGCGACCTGCTCCTCGATCACGTTGTTCGAGTTCCAGTCGCCCGGCAGCCCGGCGGCCCGGTGCAGGAAGTTCTCGAGCACCGCCTGCCCGAACGCCGAGTGCTTGACCTCGGGGTGCCACTGCACGCCGTAGAGCTTGCGCTCGTCCGAGGCGAAGGCCGCGACCGGCGTGGAGGGGCTGGACGCCAGGACGGCGAACCCCTCGGGTGCCGCGGACACGGAGTCGCCGTGCGACATCCACGTGGTCTGCGACGCGGGCTGTCCGCCCAGCAGGACACTGTCGGTGCCCGTCACGTCGACGGCGGTCGCGCCGTACTCGCGCAGGCCGGTGTTCGCCACCGTGCCGCCGAGGGCCGATGCCATCGCCTGGAAGCCGTAGCAGATGCCGAGCACGGGGACGCCAAGCTCGAGGATCTCGCCGTCGAGCGCCGGGGCGCCTTCCTCGTACACGGACGACGGACCGCCGGACAGCACGATCGCGGCCGGGTCCTTCGCCCGGATCTCGGCGGCACTCATCGAGTGCGGGACGATCTCGCTGTAGACGTTGGCCTCACGCACACGTCGCGCGATGAGCTGCGCGTACTGGGCTCCGAAGTCGACGACGAGGACGGGACGCTGGTCGGTCTCGCTCACCGAGCGCTCTCTTTCTCCCGCGCCTGCTGCGCGGTCAGCTCGTGGTAGGTGGTCATGGCGGCCTTCTGCATGCGGTGCTCGACCACGAAGGACATGAACGGGATGATGCCGCCGAGGGCGATGAGCAGGAACCGCGACGGGCGCCAGCGCATGATGCTCCACAGGCGGAAGTCCATGAAGAGGTAGACGACGTACAGCCAGCCGTGGGCGATGAGGATCGCGATCGACAGGTTGAACGTGCCGGGGGCTTCACCGGCGGTGCCGTTGGGGACGAAGAACGGCCCGTTGCCGAGCTGCATCTCCCGCTGGAGCGGCGTGTACTTGATGATCACCTCGACCACCAGGGCGAGCAGCAGCACGCCCGTGATGTACGCGGAGATGCGGTACAGCCGCACCGCCCCCGGGATCTTGGGGATGTCGCGGGTACGGACGGTCAGGGCCATACGGCAATCCTACCGTCGGTCGGCGACGGCCTCGGCTGGCTGTGGATCCGTGGAGCGAGCCTGTTCGCGCTCGTCCTCCTCACGCTCCCAGGTGTCCTTCACGAAGCGCCACCAGAGGAACACGGCGAACCCGGCGAAGACGACCCACTCGATCGCGTAGAACAGGTTGAGCCAGTCGAACTGGACCTCGCGCGTGGGCGCCCGGTCGGCGATGGTGCCGAGGTCGGCCTGCGCTGCGGTGGTGCCGTCGGCGACGACGTAGCCGCCGTACATCCGGTCGTCGAACGCCTTCCAGGTGTTGACGAACCGAGCGGGCGCGACGGCCGAGTACGCGGACTGCTGGAACGCGTCCTGGTCCGGGGACTCGGACGGGTAGTAGCGGCCCTCGACCGTGATCGACGCGTCGTCCGTCAGGCGGTCGCCACCGGCGATGGCGGCCGAGCGCTGGTCGGACCAGCCGATGACGACCGGGAGGCTCGCCCCGGTGGTCGTGTCGACCATGTGTCCGACGGTCTGGTAGCGACCACCCCCGCTGCGGCCGGTCAGCACGGTGGTGTCACCGGCGACGAAGCGCCCGGTGACCGTGACCTTCTGCCCGGCGAGGCTGTCGCCCACGCCCCGTTCCGGCTTCGAGACGTCGGAGAGCACGTGCCGCGTCTCGGTGGTGGCGGGCTGCGGCTTGCCGTTCTCGATGCTGCGTTCCAGCTGCCACTTGCCCAGGGCGGCGAACACCGCAGCGAGGACCAGCGCCAGCACCAGCAGCGCGATCCACCTCGGTCGACGTGCGACGGCCCACATGCGTGTCAGTACTCCGGATCGCGTGCTCGGACCGGGCGTTCGGGACGCTCGGCGGGGATCTCCACGGACGACGTGCCCGTGCTCACCGTCTCCGGCTCGGGCTCGGGCGTCGTCTCCGGTGCACCATTCTCGCGCTCGTCCCTGCCAGCCGCCTCCACGAGGGCGATCTCCTCGGCGAACCGACGGTCGCGCTCGGCCTTGCGCGCAGCGGCTGCCTCGGCGGCGGCACGCTCGCGGCCGCGGAGCTTGCGCACCCGCGCTGGGCGGAGCACGAGGCGGCCGATCCGGTCCGAGTTCGTGGCCAGGATCGGCCCCAGCACGGCCATGATCAGGACGTACAGACCCGCGAACGCGGTGATCCGTTCCTCGAGCCCGGCGGCGGCCGACAGCGTCGCGAGGATCAGCGCGAACTCGCCCCGGTTCACCAGGATGACGGCGGTGTTGATGCCCTGCTGCGCGGAGAACCCGTTCATGCGGGCGACGAGCTGGCCGGCGACGGCGTTCAGCACGACGGTCATGCCGATCGCGCCGAGGACCGGCCAGAACACCTCGCCGAAGGTCGACACGTCGAGCCCGAGCCCGAAGTTGACGAAGAAGAACGCCGCGAAGACGTCGCGCATCGGCAGGGCGAGCTGCTCGATGCGGTCGCGGTAGCGGGTGGCACCGCAGAGCAGCCCGATCACGAAGGCACCGATGGCGTCGGTCACGCCGAGCAGGTCGCCGATGCCGCCGAACATCACCGCGAGCCCGAAGAACAGCACGGTGAAGAGCTCGTCGTCGCGCGTGGCGAAGATCCGCGAGACCTGCTTGCCACCCCAGCGGGCCAGGCTGAACATGACGATCAGGAAGCCGAACGCGAGCGCGAGCTTGCCGATCACGCCCCAGATGTTCGTGTCGCCGGACAGCACGACCGACACGATCGCCAGGTAGATCGCGATGAAGACGTCCTCGATCACCGTGACGCCGAGGATCATCGGGGTCTCGTCGTTCGCCAGACGCCGCAGCTCGATGAGGAGCTTCGTGACGATCGCGCTCGACGACGTCGCCGTCATGCCCGCGATCACCAGGGCTTCGCGGGTGCCCCACCCGAGCGAGAAGCCGAACGCGAAGCCGACGGCCATGTTGATCGCGACGTACGTGCCGCCGGAGACCAGGAGCTTGCCGGCGTTGCCGTAGAACTCTTCCTGGTCGAACTCGAGCCCGAGGTTGAACAGCAGCAGGATCAGCCCGAAGGTCGCGATCAGCTCGATGGTGTGCGACTCGACGCTCAGGCCGATCCACGGGGTGTGCGGGCTCGCGATGAGCCCGACCACCATGTAGATCGGGATGGCCGGCAGCCCGATGAGCTTGCCGAGCCGGCCGAGGACGTAGGCGATGAGGAACAGGCCGCCGATGGTCAGCAGCTCACCACCCAGGTGCATGCCCCTAGCTCCGGGGCGGCGCCTCGGCCGCGGAAGCCGCCGCGAGCGCACCGCTGCGGTAGAACGAGAACGCCTTCGCGACCTTCTCGGGAGCGCCGGCGACCACGATGGTGTCGCCCGGGAAGACGACGAAGTCCGCCGAGGGTGCCGGGTTGGCGCTGTCGCCACGCACGACGGCGACCACGGTCAGGCCGATGAAGCCCGAGTCGTGCAGGTCGCCGAGCGGCTTGCCGGCGATGGCGTCGTCGTAGTCCACGGAGAACCAGTCGATCGACAGCCCGGGGATCTCGTCCAGCTTGTCGAGGCCCTCGGTGATGCGGGTGCCGCCGAGCAGTTCGGCGAGGGTGTGGGCTTCGTCGTCGCTCAGGCGCAGCGAGACCTTCTCGGACTTGTCGGCACCGTCGGAGACGTCGGCGAAGGAGATGAGGTCGGAGTGACCCGACCGGTGCGTGATGACCCCGCACTTGCCACCGTCGTCGGTGTAGAAGCTGTGCAGCACGCCGACTCCGGGGAGTTTGACGCGATGAACGTCGACCATGATGGCTCCCTTTCCCAGGACACCCATGCTAACCACCGGGACCCGCCACCCATTCCCCCTGTGGAGAACGAGCACTGTGGAGAACGAGCACGGTGGAGAACCCGACGCACGGGTCCGGGCAGCCGTCACCGCAGGACGCCGAGGCCCCGGGCGGCGGACACCGCGGCCGTCCGCGACGAGACCCCCAGCTTCGAGAACACGTGCACCAGGTGCGACTTCACCGTGGCGTCGGTGATGTGCAGCGTCCGGGCGACCTGCCCGTTCGAGGCACCGTCGGCGACGAGCCGCAACACCTCGATCTCGCGCGCGGACAGGTTCACCTGCGGCGAGCGCATCCGCTCGAGCAGCCGTGCGGCGATGGCCGGTGCGAGCGCGCTCTGCCCGGCGGCTGCGGCGCGCACCGCGGCGATGAGCTCCGCGGGCGGGGCGTCCTTCAGCAGGTACCCACTCGCGCCGGCCTCCACCGCACCGAGGATGTCGCCGTCGGTGTCGTAGTTCGTCAGCACCAGGACGTACGGCGCGGGTTCGAGCGCGCGGATCCGCCGCGTGGCGTCCGCACCCGTGGTGTCCTGGCCGAACTGCAGGTCCATCAGCACGAGCTCGGGGTCGCACGACGCCGCGAGCTCCACCGCACGGTCGGGATCACCCGCCTCGCCGACGACCTCGATGCCCTCGGCAGCCTCGAGCAGCGCGCGCAGGCCGGCCCGGACGACGGGGTGGTCGTCGGCGATCACGATGCGGACGACCATCAGCGCTCCAGGACCACGCGCAGGACGGTGCCGCGCCCGGGGCTGGCGTCGATGTCGAGCGTCCCGCCGAACTGCGCCACCCGCTCGGCGATGGCCCGCAGGCCGAACGAGTCCGACGTCCCCGATCGGTCCTGGACGGCCTGCGGGTCGAACCCGACGCCGTCGTCCGTGACGCTCAGGCGGACGAGGTCCTGGCCGACCGAGAGCTCGAGCCGGGCCC
The DNA here is from genome assembly GCF_001864835.1 of Curtobacterium sp. MCBA15_001. GTDB lineage: Bacteria > Actinomycetota > Actinomycetes > Actinomycetales > Microbacteriaceae > Curtobacterium. The sequence goes on from NZ_MJGI01000021.1 coordinate 42,078, forward strand.
GGTGTGCGTGCGCGTGCTGCTCGACGTTCGCCAACGCGCCCTGGGCGATGCGGAGCACGGCGGTCTGCAACTGCATCGGCAGGTCGTCCGCCCCGGTGACGTCGACCTCGACCGCCAGGTCCCCGTCTGGGCGGCGGGTGCCCGCGAGTCGTCGGAGTGCCGCCCCGATGCCCTGGTCGAGCGAGGGCGGACTCAGCTCGCGGATGAAGCGGCGGGTGTCCGCCAGTCCCTCGGCCGCGGTCTGGCGCGCGAGCCGGACGTGCTCGATCCCCGGTCGGTCCGCGTCGACGGCCTCGGCCGCGTGCAGGAGCATCTGGATGCTCGACAGGCCCTGCGCGACGGTGTCGTGGATCTCGCGTGCGAGTCGAGCGCGTTCGGCGAGCGCCCCCTGCTCGTGCTGGGTCGCCGCGAGTTCGCGCTGGGTGGCGAGGAGCTCGGCGAGGATCGCTTCGCGTTCGGCGGCGTTCCGGCTCAGGGTCCGGGAGCCCAGACCGATGAGCAGGGCGACGCCGGCCCCGACCAGCGGTCCGACGACCCCGCCGACCGTGAAGCCGCTGTGGACCCCGAGTGCGACGACCGCGACGAGTGCTGCGAGGACGACGGCGGCGGGGCCGGTCCAGCGGGGCAGCACGTGCAGGTAGAGGAAGAAGAGCGGGAACGCCAGGTAGGCCGCGTCCGGCACGAGCACCATGAGCAGGACCCACAGCACGGAGAGCGCCGACACCCACAGCGTGGTCGTCCTCCGGCGACGTGCGACGTCGACCCCGGCGACCCGACCGCCGAGCAGGTACACGACCGCGAAGAGGACCACGACGACCAGGGCCACCCACACCGACGGCGACCGGACGACGAGCACGCGCACGACGACGACCGCCAGCAGCACCGCGACGAGGGCGTGCAGGCCGCGGCGCAGGCCGGCGAAGACGTGCCGGGGATTCGTGTGGGGCATCTCCCTCCCAGGGTAGGCACCGACCGGCCGGGCCGGATCAACCGAAAGTCGGAGCGCAGGACCGACCGCGGTGGCGATGGCGCGCGAGACGCCGACGGCGAGGGTGGTGGACGTGCCGCGGAGGGTCCTCGGCACCGGAAGGGAACACCGTGTTCGTCGCCTGGCGCGACCTCCGACATGCCCGAGGACGCTTCGTGCTCATCGGTGCCGTCGTGGCGCTCATCACCCTGCTCGTCGGGTTCCTGGCCGGGCTCACCGGCGGGCTCGCGTCGCAGGACGTCTCCGCCGTCCTCGGCCTGTCCGGCGACCGCGTCGTGCTGCAGCAGCCGGCCTCCGGGTCACCGTCCTACGCGCAGTCCACGATCGGACGGGAGGCCGTGGCCGGTTGGCAGGACGCGGCGGGGGTCGACGAGGTGGTCCCGGTGGGCATCGTGCAGGGTCGCGCCACCGTCGGTGCCGCGGGCACCCGCGGGTCGGACGACGCCGTCGGCGTCGCGCTCTTCGGTCTCGAGGGCGTCCGGTCGACCGTCGGGGCGCTCGCCCCGCGGAACAACGACGAGGTCGGGCTGTCCGCCGGTGCCGCCCACGACCTCGGCGCGGTCGTCGGCGACACGGTGACGATCACCGGCACGGCCTACCGCGTCGCCGTCATCGGCGGCGACGCCTGGTACAGCCACACGCCCGTCGTGGCGATGACGGCCGAGGCGTGGGCCGCGGCGGACCGACGCCTCGGCGGATCGGGCGAGCCGAGCCTCCTGGCCGTCTCCGGCACGCCGGACTGGGACGCCGTCGCCGAGCGGACGGACACCGCGGCGAGCACGCCGCTCGGCAGCCTCGGCGCCCTCGAGACCTTCCGGTCCGAGGTCGGGTCGCTCGGTCTGATGATCGTGATGCTCTTCGGGGTGTCCGCGCTCGTGGTCGGGGCGTTCTTCACCGTGTGGACGATGCAGCGCTCGGCCGACGTCGCCGTCCTCAAGGCCCTGGGCGCCAGCACGCGGTCCCTGGTCCGCGACGCACTGGGGCAGGCCCTCGTCGTCCTCGCGGTCGGGATCGGCGTCGGCACGGCGGCCGTCGTCGTCCTCGGCGCCCTGGCCGGCGGGACGCTGCCGTTCCTCCTCAGCCCCCTCACCACGCTCGTCCCCGCGGTCGCGATGGTGGTGCTCGGACTCGGCGGCGCGGCCGTCGCGCTCCGCACCGTCACCGCCGCCGACCCCCTCACCGCCCTCGGGAGCAACCGATGATCACCTTCGACGACGTCACCCTCACCTTCCCCGACGGCGCCGGACGCGTCACCGCGGTCGACCGCGTCTCGCTGTCTGCACCGCGCGGCGTCGTGACCGGCATCACCGGCCCGTCCGGGTCGGGCAAGTCCTCGCTGCTCGCAGTCGCCGCGACGCTGATCCGGCCGGACTCCGGCTCGGTCCGGATCGACGACGTCGATGCCTCGGGCCTGTCGCGCGACGCCGCGACGACGCTCCGTCGCGAGCGCATCGGGATCGTGTTCCAGCAGTCGAACCTGCTGCTGTCGCTGACCGCCCGCGAGCAGCTGCTCGTGATGGGCGAACTCGGTGGGTCGGACCGCGCCGGGCGCCGTCGGATCGCCGCCCGGGCCGACGAGCTCCTGGCAGCGGTCGGGCTCGACGGCCAGGCGGGCAAGCGTCCCGCGCAGCTGTCGGGTGGGCAGCGGCAGCGGGTGGCGATCGCACGGGCCCTGGTGCACGAACCGAGTGTGCTGCTCGTGGACGAACCCACGAGCGCGCTCGACCAGGAGCGCGGGGCCGAGGTGATGGCGCTCCTCGCACGCCTGACGCACGAGCGCTCCACCGCGACGATGCTCGTCACCCACGACCTGGTGCACCGGGCGACGCTCGACGCCGTCGTGACCATCGTGGACGGCGCGGTGGTCGAGGCGACCACCCGCCAGCCGCAGCCGGCGTGACGGCGCCGCGCCGAGCCTCCTGGACGTGACGGCGGCGGGACCTACTCCGGTTCCGTCGTCTTCTCGCCGACCACCTGCTCGTCGCTCGCCTTCGCGCCCTCGGCGCCGTCGCTCCGGCCACCGCCGACGACCACGTCGTCCTCCTCGAAGCCGAAGGCGATGTCCGGCGCCTCGAGTCGGACCCGGTCGGCCGACGCGTCGTCGGGCTCGAGCTGCGACGCACGCTCGGCGGCGACGCGCTTGAGGTAGTTGGCGACCTCGGCCTCGGTGGTCTCCTGGTCCCAGCCGAGCACGTCGGCCATCAGCTTCGCGGCGACGGGGGCTGCGGACTCGCCGCGGTCCCAGGCCTCGATCGAGATGCGGGTGCGGCGGGCGAGCACGTCCTCCAGGTGGAGGGCACCCTCGTGCGAGGCGGCGTAGACGACCTCGGCCCCGATGTAGTCGTCGGCCCCGGGGAGCGCCTCGGCGAGGGCCGGGTCCGCCTTCACCAGGTCGAGCACCTCGGTCGCGAGGGTGCCGTAGCGGTTCAGCAGGTGTTCGATCCGCACCTTGTGCACGCCGAACGTCTTCGCCGTGCGGCCGCGCCGGTTCCACGCCGCCGGGTAGCCCTCGGCACCGAGCAGCGGGATGTCCTCGGTCGTCGACGCGGGGATCCGGCCGTCCATGGCGGCCACCGCCTCGTCGATCGCGTCCTTGCCCATCACCCGGTAGGTGGTCCACTTGCCGCCGGCGACGACGACGAGACCCGGGGCGGTGTGCGTGACGACGTGCTCGCGGCTGAGCTTCGACGTGACGTCGGACTCCCCCGCCAGCAGTGGGCGCAGGCCGGCGTAGACGCCCTCGACGTCCTCGCGTGTGAGCGGGACCCGCAGCACCTTGTTGACGTGCTCGAGGATGTAGTCGATGTCGGCGGCCGTCGCAGCGGGGTGGGCCTTGTCGAGGTACCAGTCGGTGTCGGTGGTCCCGACCAGCCAGTGCCGACCCCACGGGATGACGAACAGGACGCTCTTCTCGGTCCGCAGGATCATGCCCATGTTCGACTGGAAGCGGTCGCGGGGCACGACCAGGTGCACGCCCTTGGACGCCCGCACCTTGAACTGTCCGCGGGTGCCGACCATCGCCTGGGTGTCGTCGGTCCACACCCCGGTCGCGTTGACGACCTGCTTGGCGCGGATGTCGAAGCGCTCGCCGGTCTGGATGTCGTGGGCGTGCGCGCCGACGACGCGCTCGCCGACCTTGATGAACCCCTCGATGCGGACCCGGGACGCGGCGTGGGCGCCGTACGAGGCCGCGGTGCGGACCAGCGATGCGACGTAGCGCGCGTCGTCGACCTGCGCGTCGTAGTAGGTCATGCCGCCGACGAACGCGTCCTTCTTCAGCGCGGGCATCGACTTGAGCACCTGCGTGCGGCTGAGGTGCCGGTGGTGCGGGACGCCGGGGGGACGGCCGCCGGACCAGCTGAAGGCGTCGTACATCGCCATGCCGATCCCGATGTAGAAGCGCTCCCACACGCGGTGGTTGAGCGGGTACAGGAAGCGGACGGGCTTGACCAGGTGCGGGGCGATCCGCTGCAGGAGGAGCCCGCGTTCGATCAGCGCCTCGCGCACCAGGGCGAAGTTGAGCTGCTCGAGGTACCGGATGCCGCCATGCACGAGCTTGGACGACCGGCTCGAGGTCCCCGAGCCCCAGTCGCGCGCCTCGACGATGCCGACGCTCAAGCCCCGGGTGACGGCGTCGAGGGCACTGCCGCCGCCGACGATCCCGCCGCCGACGACCAGGACGTCGAGCTCCTTCGTCTTCAACGCCTCGATCGCGTCGGCGCGTTCATCCGGTCCGAGCTTCGCCCGGGGGTCGAACCCCGCCGTGCCGAACGCACCGCTGGGTGTCTGCTTGCCCGAGACCGTCGTTGCCATCTTCGCCTCCGCTGCCGTTGCGAGCGGCACCGAAGCGTCACCCGCGCCGTGCGGGTGCCACCGTCACTGCTGGTGGTACGGCGCCACGACCACTTCTACTCGCTGGAACTCCTTGGCGTCGGAGTACCCCGTCGTCGCCATCGACCGGCGCAGGGCACCGACGATGTTCGCGCGGCCGTCCCACGTCGGGGTCGGACCGTTCAGCACGTTCTCGAGCGGCGCGATCGTGCCGACCTCGACACGACGGCCGCGGGGCAGCTCCGGGTGGTGCGCCTCGGCACCCCAGTGGAAGCCGCCGCCGGGCGCTTCCGTTGCGCGAGCGAGCACCGTGCCGAGCATGACGGCGTCGGCGCCCATCGCGATCGCCTTGACGACGTCGCCGGCAGTGTCGAGGCCGCCGTCCGCGATGACGTGCACGTACCGGCCGCCGGACTCGTCCATGTAGTCACGACGGGCACCGGCGATGTCGGCCACCGCGGTCGCCATGGGCGCGTGGATGCCGAGCGCGGCCCGGGTCGTGGACGCGGCGCCACCGCCGAAGCCGACGAGCACGCCGGCCGCACCGGTGCGCATGAGGTGCAGCGCTGCGGTGTAGGTCGAGGCACCGCCGACGATGACGGGGACGTCGAGCTCGTAGATGAACTTCTTGAGGTTGAGGGGCTCGGTGTTCTGCGACACGTGCTCCGCCGACACCGTGGTGCCGCGGATGACGAACAGGTCCACGCCGGCGTCGACGACGGTCTGCGAGAACTCCTGCGTGCGCTGCGGGCTGAGCGACCCGGCGACGGGGACGCCCGCGGCACGGATCTCGGCCAGGCGTGCGGTGATCAGCTCGGCCTTGACCGGCTCGGCGTAGATCTCCTGCATGCGCTTGGTGACGTTGCCGTCGGTGAGCGTCTTGATCTCGTCGTAGAAGGGGGTCGGGTCCTCGTACCGGGTCCACAGCCCCTCGAGGTCGAGCACGCCGAGGATGCCCAGGCGCCCCATCTGGATCACCGTCGCGGGCGAGGACACCGAGTCCATCGGCGCCGCGAGGATCGGGGCCTCGAACGTGAAGGCGTCGATCGACCACTGGACGTTGACGTCCTGCGGGTCGCGGGTGCGCCGCGAGGGAACCACCGCGATGTCGTCGAACGCGTACGCCCGACGTCCGCGCTTGCCTGCACCGATCTCGACTTCACTCACCCGGCAAGCCTACCGGGCGGGGTGCGCGGGTGACACGGCGTGGGCGGGGGGGGCCGCGGGGCGCGTGGCGGTGCGGCGCCGGGCGGCGCCGCGGCTCAGCGCCGACGCCGGCGCTGCCGGAGCATCCGCAGCGTCAGACCGAGGCCGAGCGCCAACACGACGAGCACGACCAGCAGGGCGGCTGCGACCTTCACGAGCAGGGCCGCCCCGATGAAGAGGACGGCGAACACGACCCACACCAGCACGTCCATGGCGAGCGCCGCGATCCTGTCCACGTCGAGAACGGTACTCGCGTGGCGGAGCCGCACCGGGCCTCCCGTCCGGGTGCAGGGCGGACCGGGCATGCAGGAGCGGGGCCGTGCGGCGCGACAGCGACTGCGCACGACCCCGCTCGATGCCGGTCCCGCCCCCACAGCGGCACCGGCGGGTCGACCCCCCCTACTTGGCGGCGTCGACGTCCTTGGCGAGCGTCCCGAGGTAGAGCTCGATGACCTTGGGGTCGTCGGCGAGCTCGCGCCCGGTGCCCGAGTACGCGTTCCGCCCCTGGTCCAGCACGTACCCACGGTCGCAGATCTGCAGGCACCGGCGGGCGTTCTGCTCGACCATGATGATCGACACGCCCGCCTTGTTGATGCGCCGGGTGCGGATGAAGGTCTCGTCCTGCCGCACCGGCGACAGCCCGGCGCTCGGCTCGTCGAGCAGCAGCACCTTCGGGTCCATCATCAGCGCGCGGGCCATCGCCACCGACTGCCGCTCACCACCCGAGAGCGACCCGGCCCGCTGGCCCCGCCGCTGCGCGAGCACCGGGAACAGGTCGTAGATCACCTCGAGCCGTTCGGCGAACTTCGACGGCCGCAGGTACAGCCCCATCTGCAGGTTCTCCTCGATGGAGAGCGAGGGGAAGACGTTGTTCGTCTGCGGGACGAAGCCGACGCCCGCCTGCACGAGCTTGTTCGCCTTCATGTTCGTGATGTCCTCGCCCTGCAGCGTGACCGAGCCTTCACGGACCGAGACCAGCCCGAACAGCGCCTTGAGGAGCGTCGACTTGCCCGCACCGTTCGGTCCGATGATGCCGATGAGCTCGCCCGGGTAGCACTCGAGGTCACAGCCGTTGAGGATGTTCACGCCGGGCAGGTATCCGGCGACGAGCCCGCTGGCCCGCATCACCGGTTCGACGGTGGCCGTCGCCCCACCGGTCGGACTGGAGGCTCGGCCCGCGTCCACGGGTCCGCTCGCGTCGGTCATCGGGTCGCCTTCCCGTCGTCGGCGGACTCCGCCGTGTCTGTGTGCGTGCTCGGTCCGTCGGTCGTCTGGTCTTCCTCGGCGACCTGCTCCGCGAGTTCCTCGTACGTCTCCTCGGTGAGGAGCGCGTCGTCACCGAGGTCGGTGTCGTGGTGCGCCCCGAGGTAGGCGTCGATGACGGCCTGGTCGTCCATCACCGTGCTGGCCGGGCCCTCGGCGACGACGCGACCCTCGGCCATCACGACCACCCAGTCCGAGATGTGCCGGACCATGTGCATGTCGTGCTCGACGAACAGCACCGTCATGCCGTCGTCGCGGAGGGACTGGATGTGCCCGAGCAGCGACTGCGTCAACGCCGGGTTCACGCCGGCCATCGGCTCGTCGAGCATGATCATCGTCGGGTCGGACATCAGCGCCCGGGCCATCTCGAGCAGCTTCCGCTGGCCGCCCGACAACGATCCGGCGTAGTCGTCCTTCTTCTCGAGGAGCTTGAAGCGCGCAAGCAGGTCCTCGGCCTTCGCGGTGATCTCCCGCTCGCGCTTGGACCACAGCGGCTTGACCAGCGCGGCGAAGAAGTTCTCGCCCGGCTGGTCCTTGGCGCCGAGCAGCATGTTCTGCATCACCGTCAGGCGGGAGAGCGCCTTGGTGAGCTGGAACGTGCGGACCATGCCGGCCCGGGCGACCTTGGCCGCGCCGGTGTTGCCCAGCGTGGCCCCGTCGAAGACCCACGTGGCGTCCTTGCCGCTGGACGGCTTGTCGAAGCCGGTCAGCAGGTTGAAGAACGTGGTCTTGCCGGCACCGTTCGGCCCGATGAGCGCCGTGATCGAGCCGCGCTGGACCTCGAGGTGGTCGACGTCGACCGCGGTCATGCCGCCGAACCTGCGGGTGATGTTGTCGACGGTGAGGATCGCGTCGGGCTTCGCGGCGCCCGGGGTGTGCGAGACCGTGCCGGTGGATGCGTCAGACACTGAAGGTCAGCTCCTTCTTGTTCCCCAGGAGTCCCTGTGGGCGGAAGACGATGAGCAGCATGAGCGCGACGCCGACGAGCACGTAGGAGAACTGCTCCGCCTGCTGCGAGTTCATGATCGAGTTGGGGATGAAGTCGCCGGCCAGGGTACGGATGCCGAGCCGGACGACGAAGAACAGCACGGCACCGAGCACCGGGCCGAACACCGTCGCGGCACCACCGAGGATGAGCGCCGTCCAGATGAAGAACGTCATCGAGCGGCCCATCGCGTCCGGCTGCACCGAACTCGGCAGGACGTAGATGATGCCGGCCAGGGCACCGAGCGCCCCACCGAACACGAGCGCCTGCATCTTGTACGAGTAGACGCTCTTGCCGAGGGACCGGACGGCGTCCTCGTCCTCGCGGATGGCCTTCACGACACGGCCCCAGGGGCTGCGCATGAGCAGGAACAGGACGAGGGTGAAGAGCGCGACCAGACCCCAGCCGACGATGCGGATCCACCAGCCGTTGACCCCGTTGTTGGAGTACGTGAACCAGAGGATCGTCGTGGTGCCGTCGGGCAGGAAGCTCAGCGCGTTGAACGGGTCGCGGTAGCTCGAGCCGGTGATGCCGTTCGAGCCACCGGTCGTCGAGGTCAGCAGACTCGACCGACCGACCATCCGGATGATCTCCGCCCCGGAGATCGTCACGATGGCCAGGTAGTCGCCGCGGAGCCGCAGCGTCGGGATGCCGAGGATGATCGCGAACACGATCGCGACGAGCAGGGCGACGAGGACGGCCATCCCGAAGGGCAGCCCGTTGGTGATCGAGATCGCGAAGCCGTAGGCACCGAGCAGCAGGAACGCCGCCTGGCCCATGTTCACCAGGCCGGTGAGGCCGAAGTGCACGTTGAGCCCGATCGCGGCGAGCGCGAACGCGGCCGTCGTGGGCGCGAGTGCCTCTTGTGTGAGGGCACTGAGGAGGTTGACGAGGTAGTCCATGGCGAACGCTCCCTTAGCCGATCCGCTCGGCACGGCCGAAGATGCCCTGCGGCCGGAACAGCAGGATGAGGATGAGGATGACGAGGGCCGTGGCGTACTTGAAGTCGCCCGGCAGCACGAGGTTGGTGAGCTCCACGACGACGCCGATGATCATCGACCCGACGAGGGCGCCGTACGCGGTCCCGAGGCCGCCCAGGGTGACGGCGGCGAACATGAGCAGCAGCAGCTGGAGACCGGTCTGCCAGTTCACGCCGTTCAGCACGAGCCCGAGCATCACGCCCGAGAGCCCGGCGAGACCGGCGGCGAGCGTCCACACGAAGCGGATGACCCGGTCGACGTCGATGCCCGAGGCCGATGCGAGTGCCGGGTTGTCCGACACCGCGCGGGTGGCACGGCCGAAGCGGGTCTTGGCGAGGAACAGGCCGGTCGCGATGAGCACGGCGAGTGCGATGCCCATCGCGACGTAGGACTGCACCGTCAGCGTGACCCCGGCGAACGTCACCGTCTGCGGGTTCCCCTGCTGGATGCGCACGGTCGAGGCGCCGAAGAAGTACTGGAAGGCGTACTGCGCGGCGATCGACAGACCGATCGTCACGATCATCAGCTGCGTCAGGCTGATGCGCCGACGCCGCAGCGGCTTCCAGATGACCATGTCCTGGAAGTACCCGCTCGCCGCACAGAGCACCACGACGATGACGCCCGCCAGCCAGATGTTGAGGCCGAGCTGGTTCGCGAACAGGTAGGCCAGGAGCCCGCCGAGCGTGACCTGCTCACCGTGGGAGAAGCTCGACAGCCCGGTCGTGCCGTAGATCAGCGACAGCCCGATCGACGCGAGCGCGATGAGCAGCCCGAGCCGGATGCCGGACACGAACTGCTGCCAGGCACGGGCCGCCGTGACGCTCGAGGTCGCCTCGGAGGTGGTCGCGCCCTCTTGGTCGGAGAGCTGGAAGATCTGCCCGGCGTTGGCGTTGAGGTTCGCCTGCACCGTGCGCTCGGCGTCGGCCGCGTTGGTCAGGAACTGCCCCTTCGGCAGCGACTGCTGGTCGACGGTGACGCTGTACTGCCCGGCGGCCGGCACGCTCACGGACCAGCGGCCGGCGTCCGTGGTGGTCGACGTGGCGGAGAAGCCGGCCGGACCGGTGACGTCGACGTCGACGCCCACGGCGGGCTTGCGCTCCGAGTCGAGGATCGTGCCCTGGATGCACCCGTTCGTCGGGCTGACGGTGCAGGGCTGGGTGCTGGACGGTGCGGAACCGGTGCCGGTCGAGGCTGACGCCGACGCCGAGGGCGTCGCACCCGCGCCGATCGCCGGCGCACTGACCGCCCAGTCGATGAGGAAGGTCGCCAGGAACGCCGTGACGAGCACGACGACGAGCACCAGTCGGCGACGGCCTGGCGCCCCGGGGCGGAACCGGCGCAGCAGCGCCGGCCCCGCAGGAGTGATGGATCCCACGGAAGAGCCTCTCGTTCGGATGTGCAGGAACCTAGGGCGGATTTGTGTCGCAGGTGTTTCCGAAACGTTCCCTGTGTGATTCGTGCCGAAACTGTGACCATGTGGAGGAAGCGACCCTGCGGGCGCGCCCCGGGCCTCCCGTCCGGCCTCTGCCGGTCGGAATGGGCGGTCGGTCGCGCGCGTTAGCATGGTCCATCCGGAACCCGACGCTGCGTCCCGGTGTTGCCGACCACTTCACCTCGCCCACGAAGGGGACCCATGGACCAGCCGGATCCGTTCGGATTCATCGGACTCACGTACGACGACGTCATGCTCCTGCCGGGGCACACCGACGTCATCCCGAGCGAGGCGTCCACCGCGTCCCGGCTCACCAAGCGGATCTCGGTGAACGTGCCGCTGCTCTCCGCAGCGATGGACACCGTCACCGAAGCCCGCATGGCCATCGCCATGGCGCGCCAGGGCGGCATCGGGATCCTGCACCGCAACCTGTCGATCGAGGACCAGGCCGCCTACGTGGACAAGGTCAAGCGGTCCGAGTCGGGCATGATCACGAACCCGGTCACCACCACGCCGGACGCCACCGTGGCCGAGGTCGACGCGATCTGCGGCCAGTTCCGGGTGTCGGGCCTGCCGGTGGTCGAGGACGACGGCACGCTCGTCGGCATCATCACGAACCGCGACATGCGTTTCGTCGCCGCGTTCGAGCAGCAGACCACGCTCGTCCGTGACGTCATGACGAAGGCGCCGCTCATCACCGCCGCCGAGGGCATCGACCCCGAAGAAGCGGTGGCGATCTTCGCGCAGCACAAGATCGAGAAGCTCCCGTTGGTGGACGCCGACGGCAAGCTCCGCGGGCTCATCACGGTCAAGGACTTCGACAAGAGCGAGCAGTACCCGGACGCGACGAAGGACGACGAGGGCCGCCTGCGCGTCGGTGCCGCCATCGGCTTCTTCGGCGACGCCTGGGAGCGCGCGGTCGCACTGCGTGACGCCGGGGTCGACGTGCTCGTCGTCGACACCGCCAACGGCGAGAGCGAAGGCGTGCTCGACATGGTCCGCCGCCTCAAGGCCGACCCCTCGTTCGCCGCGATCGACGTGATCGGCGGCAACGTCGCGACCCGTGCCGGTGCGCAGGCGCTCATCGACGCCGGCGTGGACGCCGTCAAGGTGGGCGTTGGCCCGGGCTCGATCTGCACCACCCGCGTCGTCGCCGGTGTCGGCGTGCCGCAGGTGACCGCCGTGTACGAGGCCTCGCTCGCCGCGCGCGAAGCCGGCGTCCCGATCATCGCCGACGGTGGCCTGCAGTACTCGGGCGACATCGCGAAGGCCCTGGTGGCCGGCGCCGACACCGTCATGCTCGGCTCGCTGCTCGCCGGTACCGACGAGTCCCCCGGCGACCTGGTCTTCGTCAACGGCAAGCAGTTCAAGGCCTACCGCGGCATGGGCTCGCTCGGCGCGCTGCAGACCCGCGGCAAGAAGACCTCGTACTCGAAGGACCGCTACTTCCAGGCCGACGTCCCCTCGGACGACAAGCTGATCCCCGAGGGCATCGAGGGTCAGGTGCCGTACCGCGGCTCCGTCGGCAACGTCGTTTACCAGCTCACCGGTGGGCTCCGGCAGTCGATGTTCTACGTCGGCGGTCGCACGGTCCCCGAGCTCAAGGCCCGCGGCAAGTTCGTCCGCATCACGGCGGCCGGGCTCAAGGAGTCGCACCCGCACGACGTGCAGATGGTGGTCGAGGCACCGAACTACACGCGGTAGCGCACCCGGTCCGGATGACGGCGGCGGTCCCCTCGGGGGCCGCCGCCGTTCTGCGTGGGAGCGACGCGCACGAGCGGGCGCGCGCGCACGTGTGCGCCTGCTCAGCTTCGTCACGGCTCGGTAACGAAACGTCCAGGTTCGGATTTCGTCACACGCGCGAAACACAATCGCCCTACTTTTGCCGCATCCCACACGGGGGCGTCGCACTCGACCCGATGCGACTCCAGGCCTCCGTGCCGAGAAAGGGTTCCACGGATGATCAGAACCACCCGCGCCACCACGGCGCTGGCACTGGCGGGAGCGGCAGCGGTGCTGCTCGCGGCGTGCTCCACCGCAGGCAGCACCTCCGACCCCTCGTCGTCATCGTCCTCGTCGTCGGCGAAGAAGGACCCGGCGGCGAGCTGCAAGGCCCCGTCCTCGCCGGGCACGGACGCGCTGAAGATCGGTACGATCCTGCCGCTGACGGGCTCGCTCGCGTACCTGAACCCGCCGGCCGAGTCCGGCGTGGGCCTGGCCGTCGAGGACATCAACGCGGCGGGCGGTGTCCTCGACAAGGACGTCACCATCGACCCGCAGACCGACTCCGGCGACAGCACGGACATGACGGTCTCGAGCTCGGCGGCGACGAAGCTCGTCAACGCCAAGGTCCCGGTCGCGATCGGCGCGGAGTCGTCCTCGGTCACGCTCAACGTCATCGACCAGCTCACCAGCAGCTGCATCGTGGAGATCTCCCCCGCCAACACGGCGACCGACCTGTCGGGCTACTCGTCGTACTACTACCGGACCGCTCCGCCGGACTCGGTGCAGGGTTCGGCGCTCGGCCAGCTCGTCACCGGAGACGGCAACGCCAAGGTCGCGTTCCTGGTCTTCAACGACACGTACGGCACCGGCCTGCGCAACTCGGTCCAGGCGGCCGTCGAGTCCTCCGGTGGCCAGGTCGTCTACGGCGGCAAGGGCAAGGGCCAGGAGTTCCCGCCCGGACAGACCACGTTCTCGTCCGAGGTCACTGCGGCACTCGCCTCGAAGCCGGACGCGATCGTCGTGCTGGCGTTCGACGAGACGAAGTCGATCGTCCCCGAGCTCGTCTCGCAGGGCTGGGACATGTCGAAGGTCTACATGTCGGACGGCAACACGGCCGACTACGCGAAGGACTTCGACCCGGGCACCCTCAAGGGCGCGCAGGGCACCATCCCCGGTGCCTCGCCGAAGGACGACCTGAAGCAGCGCCTGGTCGAGTACTACAAGAAGTCGTCCGGCAAGGACCTCGCCGACTTCTCGTACGCGGCTGAGTCCTACGACGCCACCACCCTGGCCGCCCTGGCCGCGGTGAAGGGCAAGGGCACCGACTCCGGGACCATCCAGGCCAACATGGACAAGGTGTCCGGGGCCGACGGCGGTACCGAGTGCTCCACCTTCGCCGACTGCAAGAAGCTGCTCGACGACGGCAAGGACATCCACTACACGGGGCCGTCCGGCATCGGGCCGTTCGACTCGAACAACGACCCGTCGAGCGCCTACATCGGCATCTACAAGTTCGACGACCAGAACACCCCGCAGTACCAGAGCGCGATCCAGGGCTCGGTCAAGAAGTAACACCAGCGAGCACATCGCGAAAGCGACAGTTCTCCGCGGAACCCCCGTGGAGAACTGTCGCTTTCGCGTTGGTGAAGCACACAGGCGGCGCCAGCGGCCGGCAGGCGGCCAGCGGCCGACACGGACAGGAGGCCCGGCTCGGCCCCGTCAGGCCGCTGCGGCAGGCAGCGGCACCCGTCGGGCGCGGCGCGCCGCCACGAACGAGTCCGTCGTCAGGACCAGCAGTGCGAGCCACACGATCGCGAATCCGATCCACCGCGAGGTGCTCATCGCCTCGTGCTGCACGGCCACGCCGACGACGAGCTGCATCACCGGGGTCAGGTACTGCGTCAACCCGAGCGTCGACAGCGACAGCCGACGAGCCGAGGACGCGAAGAGCAACAGCGGCACCGCCGTCGCCGGACCTGCCGCGACCATGAGCAGCGCGTGGCCCCAGCCGGCACCGCCGAAGGTGATCCCGCCGCCGAGCCCCGTCACGCCCATCACGACGAGCGCGACCACGGCGACGGGCACCAGCCACATCGTCTCCATCGTCAACCCGCTCAGCGCGTCGACGGTCCCGCCCACCCGCTTCTTGACCAGGCCGTACAGCCCGAACGAGAACGCCAGCACGAGCGAGATCCACGGCATCTGCCCGTACCCGACCGCGATGACGACGACGGCCACGACGCTGATGCCGACCGCCGCCCACTGCGCCGGACGCAGGCGCTCGCGGAGCAGCACCACGCCGAGCGCGATCGTCACGAGCGGGTTGATGAAGTAGCCCAGTGCGGCCTCGACCGTGTGGCCGGTCGTCGTCGCCAGCACGTACACGGTCCAGTTCACGACGATGAGGACCGCGGCGATGCCCATGACGCCCATCACCCGGCGCTGGGCGATCAGGCAGCGGGTCCGGAGCCACGACCGGGTGAGGGCGATGCCGACCACGCAGAAGCCGAGCCCGAAGACGATCCGCCAGGCGACGATCTCGAACGCGCCGGCGGGGGCCATCGCCGTGAAGAGGAGCGGCATGAGTCCCCACAGGCCGTAGGCCACGACGGCCTGCAGGACACCGACGGATGCCTCGCTCCGGGCCACGCGCTCACTCACGCACCAATGCTACGGACGTGGAACGACATCCGGGGCCGAGCCGGGCCTCCTGTCCGGAAGCGACGCGACGGAAGCGACGCGCCGGACGCGACGGGCCGGGAACGGCGAACGCCCCGCCAGCTGGGCTGACGGGGCGTTCGACGAGTGGAGCGGTCTCAGTGCTCGATGACGGCGAGGACGTCGCGAGCGGAGAGGACCAGCAGGTCCTCGCCCGAGTACTTGACCTCGGTTCCGCCGTACTTGGAGTAGATGACCTTGTCGCCGACGGCGACGTCGAGCGGCACGCGGTTGCCGTTGTCGTCGATGCGACCCGGACCCACGGCCACGACCTCGCCCTCCTGCGGCTTCTCCTTCGCGGTGTCCGGGATGACGAGACCGGACGCAGTGGTCTGCTCCGCCTCGACCTGACGGATGACGATGCGATCTTCGAGCGGCTTGATGGTGACGGCCACGGTGACCTCTTCTTTCTCGGTACTGACTGGTACAGATGAAAACCGGTTGGCACTGGACACACGAGAGTGCCAGTGCCAACTGTAGAGGGCTGTTGGCACTCGGTCAATCCGAGTGCCAGCGCTCCGGTTGGTGACAGGATCGTCTCATGGACGCCGCCGATCTCGCCCAGCTCCTGACCCCGCAGGGCATGGCGCTGCTCGACCGGACGCCGAACGTCTCCGACGACGGCGAGATCGTCCGCGTCGTCTCGCGGCTGCGGGCCGAGGGGCACGATCCGGGGCTCGTCGCGGCCGTCCTGACCCAGGCGAAGCTGCGGCAGAAGGCCCGCGGCAAGTTCGGCGACTTCGCGGGCCGGATGCTCTTCACAGAGGCCGGCCTCGAGCAGGCGACCCGGCTCGCCGTCGCGGCGCAGCACGCCGGACGGTTCGCCGCCGCGGGGCTGCACCGGGTCGCGGACCTGGGCTGCGGCATCGGCGGGGACGCGATGGCGATGGCGGCGCTCGACCTCGACGTGACCGCGGTGGACCGGGACGAGGTCACGGCGGCAGTGGCGACCCACAACCTCGCACCGTGGCCGGACGCCCGCGTGGAGCTCGGCGATGCCGCCTCGTTCGACCTGTCGCGCGTCGACGGGGTCTGGATGGACCCGGCCCGACGGACGACGGGGCACACGAACACGCGGCGCCTGGCCGACCCGGACGACTGGTCGCCCTCGCTCGACACGGTGTTCGCAGCCGCCACCACCACCCCGACCGGCGTGAAGCTCGGCCCGGGGATCGACCGCGACCTGGTCCCGGACACCGCCGAGGCGCAGTGGACGTCCGTCGACCGCGAGGTCGTCGAGCTCGCTCTCTGGTTCGGGCCGCTCGCCCGACCGGGCATCCGCCGAGCCGCGACGGTCATCGGCACACACGGCATCGCCGAGCTGACCGCCGCTGCCGACGCCGAGGACGTCGAGGTCGGCCCGATCGGCGCGTACCTCTACGAGCCCGACGGTGCCGTCATCCGCGCACGGCTGATCGGCGACCTGGCACGGTCGATCGACGGCCGGATGCTCTCCGAGGGGATCGCGTACGTCACGTCGGACCGTGCCGTGACGACACCGTTCGCGCAGGGCTTCCGGGTGCTCGACACGATGCCGCTCGACGTCAAGCAGCTCAGCGCCCGCCTGGCCGCCGAGGGCGTCGGCACCGTCGAGATCAAGAAGCGCGGGGTGGACGTCGACCCTGCCCAGTTCCGGAAGCGCCTGCGGCTGCGGGGCGGCTCACGACGCATGACGCTGGTGCTCACCCGCCTGGAGGGACGGCACACCGCCGTCCTGTGCGACCGGCTCACCGAGGCGGTCGGCTGAGCCAGCCGCACCCCGGCCGTCCGGACCGCCTGATTGAGCGCGTCAGCCGATGAACGCGCCGGCGCCCGAGCCGAAGTCGTCGCCGTAGTCCGAGTAGCTGCCCGAGTTGCTGATCGCGACGACCAGGAAGATGATCCAGATCAGCCAGATGCCCGTCATCACCCACCCGGCGATGATGCCGGTGAGCGCGAGGCCACGGCCCTGCTCGCCGGACTGTCGGATCCGACCGAGCGCCAGGTGGCCGAGGATCGCGCCGGCGGGACCGAGCAGGATCGCGACGACGAAGAGCGGGATCGCGCCGAGGCCGAAGACGATCGACAGGATCGCGAACAGGTTCGTCTTGGGGCGCTGCGCGTAGGGCTGGTAGCCGGTCGCGGCGTAGGGGTTCTGGGCCTGCTGCTGGGCGTAGGGGTTGTACTGCCCCTGGCTGGGCTGCTGGCCGTACTGCTGCTGCGCGTACGGGTTCGCCGGCTGCTGCCCGTACTGCTGTTTGGCGTACGGGTCGGGCTGCTGGCCGTACTGCTGCGGCTGCCCGTACTGCTGCGGCTGCTGCTGCGCGTAGGGGTTCGGCGCCTGCTGGCCGTACTGCTGCGGCTGGCCGTACTGCTGGCCGGGCTGCTGGCTGGGCTGCTGCCCGTACGGCTGGGGCTGGCCGTACTGCTGCTGGCTCGACTGCTGCTGTCCGGGCTGCTGCTGTCCGGGCTGCTGCGGGGTGTCCTGGCCGTACCCGTTCGGTTCGGCAGCGGAACCGGGTGCGGGAGCGGATGCGTCCGGGCGCTGCCCGTCCGACTGCTCGCCCGGCTTCGGCCACTGGTTCTGATCGGACACGGTGCACCCCTCTCGACGACCCCGGTGGCCGTCGAGAGCGATCCTCCCACACGCGTCGGACGGCGGGTTCAGACCTGGACGGTCGTCACCGGCAGCGTGGAGTCGGCTGCGATCCCGAGGTCGCTCGGTGCGTGTCCCTCGGCGACGAGGCGCGCACCGACGGCCGCGATCATGGCACCGTTGTCCGTGCACAGGTCGAACGGCGGGATCCGGAGCGCCACACCCGCGGCGGCACACCGCTCCGTGGCGACCGCCCGCAGCCGGGCGTTCGCCACGACGCCGCCACCGAGCAGCAGTCGTGGGACGCCGGTGTCGCGGCAGGCGGCGAGCGCCTTCGTCAGCAGGACGTCGACCACGGCCTCGCGGAACGAGGCGGCGACGTCGGCCACGGGGACCTCGCGCCCCTCGTCACGGCAGCGCTCGACCCACCGCGCGACCGAGGTCTTCAGCCCGGAGAACGAGAAGTCGTAGCGGTGCGCGACGAGGTCCTTCGGCAGGGTCAGCCCGCGGGGGAACCGGATCGCGGTGGGGTCGCCCTCGGCCGCGGCCCGGTCGATCTGCGGCCCGCCGGGGTAGGGCAGCCCGAGCAGCCTCGCGACCTTGTCGAAGGCCTCGCCCGCGGCGTCGTCGATGGTCTCGCCGAGCAGTTCCACGTCGCCGACCAGGTCCCGCACGAGCAGCAGCGAGGTGTGCCCGCCCGAGACCAGCAGCGCGACCGTGGGCAACTCGATCGTGCTGCCGTCCGCCCGCAGTACGTCCGCCCCGACGTGGCCGACCAGGTGGTTCACCCCGTAGAGCGGCTTGCCGGTGGCCACGGCGAGCGCCTTCGCGGCCCCCACCCCGACCATGAGCGCTCCGGCCAGGCCTGGTCCGGCCGTGACGGCCACGGCGTCGAGCTCGTCGACCGTCACCCCGGCATCGGCGAGGGCGCGTTCCAGGGTGGGCGTCATCGCCTCGAGGTGCGCCCGCGCGGCGACCTCGGGGACGACGCCGCCGTAGCGCGCGTGCTCGTCCATGCTCGACGCGATGACGTTGGCGAGGAGCGTCGTCCCGCGCACGATGCCGACCCCCGTCTCGTCACAGCTCGTCTCGATGCCGAGCACCAGCGGTTCAGTCATCGCGCGTCTCCTGTCCGATCGGGCCCGGTCCGGTCCGTGGCGCGGTCGGCGCGGCGGCCAGCTCCGCCCGCATCACCCACGCGTCGACCCCGTCGGGTTGGTAGTAGCGCGGCCGGGTGGCGATGTGCTCGAACCCGAAGCCGGTGTACATCGCCTGCGCGACCGGGTTGTCGGCGCGGACCTCGAGGAACACCTCGTGGACCCCGCGGCGCCGGGCCTCGTCGAGGAGCTCGGTGAACAGCACGCGACCGATCCCGTACCCTCGGTGCTCGGCCGCGACGGCGATGGTCTGCACGTCGGCGACCGGGTTGCCCGCGAGCGAGGACAGCCCGGCGTACCCGACGATCGTCGGCGCACCGCCCTCGGTGGTCTCGACGACGACGTAGTGGCCGTGCGGGGACCACAGCTCAGCGGACATCTGCGCAGCGGACCAGGCGTCGGTCGGGAACGACGCGTGCTCGAGCCACATCACGTCGTCGAGGTCCTGCGGGTGCGCGCGCCGCAGGCGCAGCCCGTCGGGCAGCGACGTCACCGCGCCACCCGCTTCGGCGCGCCCGGCATCGTGACGTCCGGGTCGCGCAGGTAGAGCGGGGTGTCGTCGGCGAAGGACGCGCCGGACGCGAGCCGGTCCGCTGCGAGCACCCCGAGCCTCCCGGCCGGGATGGTGACGGCGGTGACCCGCCGGAACCGACTGGAGGCTCCCAGCACGTCGTCCAGGTCCGCCGGCCTGGCGAGTCCGGGGCCCGCAGTGCGCGCGCCGGCTCCGTCGTGGACGCTCCAGTGGACCTCGCGCCGGCGGGCGTCCGTCAGGACGACGAGCGGCGCACCGTCGGCCTGTTCGGCCGCCACGGCGTCGTGGCTGACGAGCGGGTGCACGGGGACGCCGCGCGCCGCGGCGAACGTCCGCGCTGCCGCGATGCCGACCCGGAGTCCGGTGAACGGTCCGGGGCCCATCCCGGCCACGACACCGGTGACGTCCGCGGCGACGATGCCGGCGTCGGTCAGGACGTCGGCCAGGAACGGGCCGATGACCTCGGCATGGCGCCGGGTGTCCTCGGTCGAGCGCTCGGCCAGGACCTGGCGCGTGACCGGGTCGACGACCGCGACGGAGGTCCCGGCTGAGGTGTCGATCGCGAGCAGCACCCGTCCATCGTAGGCGCGCGCGCCGGTCAGTCCTCCTCGGGCGGCTGGTCCGGAGCTGCGCTGCGCCGAGCGGACCGCCGTGCCCAGGCGGAGGTGGCGACACCGCCGCCGAGCAACGCTGCCGCAGCGCCCGCGGTGGTGCCGAGCTCAGCACCTGTCCAGGCGAGTCGGCCGGCGCGCCCGGGACGCTGCCCGGTCGGTCGACCGCCCGCGGCGCCGTCCCGGGATCCGGCGTCGGGGTCGGTGTCGGTGTCGGTGGGCGAGGGTGTGGGCGTGTCGGTCGGTCCGGGCGTCGGACGGGGGTCGGGTCCGGGACCGGGACCGGAGTCCGTCGTCGGGACGTACGTCCGGCGGCCGAGCAGCGGCGGGCCGTCACGGACGGTGATGCTCGCTTCGATCGTCGCGGACGCGATGGTCAGCACCCCGTCCTGCACACGGTGTTCACCGGGCAGGAGCGGCACGATCGTGCGGTGCATGCCCTCGACGTCACCGGCGAGGTGTGCTGCGTTGGTGAACGTGATCGACGATCCCGGCACGGGGGCGTACTGCCCGAGGTCGCCGACCGTGACGACGAACGGACTGACCGCACGGACGAGGTAGTCGCCGAGCGTCGAGAAGTCCGGCTCGACGGACTCGTCGGGGAACCCGACGAACTCCATCTCGAACAGCTGCGGCAGCACCAGGACCGGGTTCGCCGGGTCCTGCCACGTCGCGACCACCGGGTCGATGTGCGGCGCGAACCGCGCGTCGTCCTCGCTGAGCCGCTCCGCCACGCGCCGCCGGAGCGCAGGATCCACCGGCGGGACCGTCGCAGCGGGGGCGACGTGCTCCAGCAGGGTCTCGACCGCGGTGCGCCCAGCGCGGAACCCCGGGGCGGGATCCACGTCGATGCGTCGCAGGAGCTCGCCGACGGTGCTGCCGATGAGGTACGAGCCGCCGCGGTTCCCCTGCGTGATGAGGTAGTCGAACGTGTCGGCTATGTCGAGCTCGGGATCGGCGGCGCGCAGGATGCCGAGCCGGTCGAGGTCGGTCATCGCGGGCTGCCCGTCGGCCTCCGCCATCGCGAGCGCCGCGACGAGCATCTCGTCCGCGAAGTACTTGGCGGACCCCTCGGCGATGTCCTTCTCGCGGCGGAGGACGACGTCGTCGGGGTACCGACGCGACCAGTCCGTCACCCGACGGGCGAGCCTGGGGAGCAGGGTGTCCGCGTCGTCCGGTGCGCCGAGGGCGTCCGAGGCAGCGACGTAGACCTGGAGCCTGGCCAGGGTGCGGTCGAGGTCGCCCGGGTACTCGGTCGCGATCTGCACCGTGTCGCGACCCCACCCCTGGCCGACCTGCACGACGCCGTGGAAGGACTCGTGCGTCGCCAGGATGAACAGCCCGGTCGCGAGCGCGTCCGTCGGGGACATCGGTCGCTGCAGGTCGGGGTAGAAGTCCTTGATGTCGTCGAAGGCCCGGTACAGCCGCACTGCCGGCGCTCCGTTCCAGGTGACGAACGCGAACCCCGCGGACATGATGCCCGGGATCAGCGGGGCCGCCTCCGCCGCAGCTGCGTCGATCGGGGTGGTCCCGTCCGGTCGGATCTCGACGGCGGGGTCACCCGGGTGCACTGCGTCCGGGTCCTCGAGCATCAGGATCGCCATGGACGGGTACGGGGTGTCGGAGAACACCGCCGGGCTGTCCGCCCACTGCCGGACCAGGCGCTGCAGGGCCGTAGCCGTGCTGTCGAAGGTGGCGGGCGCGGTCGGGGCTGCAGTTCCAGAGACGTCGGCGGCCGCGGCGGCAGTCTCGCCGAGAACGCGCAGCATCCCGGCTGCCGCGGCGGAGGCGGCGACGGCCGTCAGGAGCGTCCGCCGACGGAGCACCGGAGCAGGAGGGCGAAGTGGAGGTGTCGAGGACATCCCGGGACCATATCAGAATGTTGTATTTCATCAGGAAGCAGTCGTCGTAGGGTGTCCGCATGAGCGACGTCCGCGGCGAGGGGCCGTTCTTCCACGGCACCACCGCAGCCCTCGTGGTCGGCGACCTGCTGACGCCGGGGTTCCGGTCGCGGTACCGGCCCGAGGTCGTGATGCGCCACGTCTACTTCACGGCGCTCGTGGACGGCGCCGGGCTGGCCGCCGAGCTCGCGGTGCTGCTCGCGACCCGCGATGCAGCCGCTGCGGACGGTCCGTCTGCGGGCGAGCCCGTGCTCCCGCGCGTGTACCGCGTCGAACCGACGGGGCCGTTCGAGGACGACCCGAACCTGACCGACAAGAAGTTCCCGGGCAACCCGACCCGGTCGTTCCGCAGCGCCGACCCGGTGCGCATCGTCGCCGAGGTCACCGACTGGACCCGGCTGACCCCCGAGGCGCTGCAGCTGTGGCGCGAACGCCTCGCCGTGCTCACGGGGAACGGTGGCGGCGAGATCATCAACTGACGCGTCTCCTCCGAAGGGATGGTGTCCGGCGCTTCCTCCCGATGCCGGTCGTCCGGCGTGCGCACCGTTCCTAGCGTCGACGTGTGGCCGATCGTCGGTCACGCATCCGACGGAGGACACCATGACCACCATCGACCGGCCTCGACCCCAGGCTCCGGGCAGCGCCTCGGGCCTCGTCCGCCGACACCCGCTCGTCGCGTTCGCGGTCCTGGCGTGCGGCCTCAGCTGGCTCGCCTGGATCCCCTACGTGCTGTCGCCGCACGGCCTCGGCGTGTGGGACCTGCACGTCCCGGAGCTGTTCGGCTCCGCGCAGCTCGCCGGGGTCCTGCCCGGGGCGCTGCTCGGCCCGCTCGGCGCGGCGTTCGTCGTCACGGCGGTCACCGACGGTCGCGCGGGACTGCGCACCTGGGTCGGTCGGCTCTGGCGGTGGCGCGTCGCATGGCAGTGGTACGCCCTGGCGCTCGTCGGCGTCCCGCTCCTGGTGCTCGCCGCCGGCGCGATCGCCTCGGGCGGCGTCATGCGTGCGCCGTCCTTGATCGCCCTCGCGACCCTGGTGCCCGCCCTCGCCCTCCAGATGGTGACGACCGGCCTGTCCGAGGAGCCCGGCTGGCGGGACTTCGCGCTCCCCCGGCTGCAGCGTCGCTTCGGCCCGCTCGGTGCCGCGGCGGTCCTCGGCCCGCTGTGGGCACTGTGGCACATGCCGCTGTTCCTGTCCGACTGGGGCGGCTGGCCGGATGCGCACTGGACGGCACCGCTCGTCTTCGCCGGCTTCACGATCACCTTCAACGTCGTGATGGCGTGGGTCTTCAACCGCACGGGCGAGAGCCTGCCGCTGTCCGTCCTGCTGCACGTCGGCGTGAACAACACGGTGTCGGTGCTGTGGACCGACATGTTCCCGGGCATCGACGCCGACCGCGGGGTGCTCGTGCTGTTCGTCGGCGCCACCGTCGCCGCCACCGTGATCGTCATCGCCACCCGGGGTCGCCTCGGGTACACCGGCGAGCGCTCCTCCGTAGACTCCGCTCATGGCCAGCGCTGACGCCCGCGAGCCGGTCGCCGCACCGGTGCGCCGCCGTGACCTCGTCGTCGCCGCCGTCGTCGCTGCCGTGTCCGTCTCCCTGCTCACGTCCCTGCCCGCGCTCGACGCGACGGATCCGGACGCCGTGCCGCTCGACGCACCGGCGGTGGCCTCGGTCGGCTGGTCGCTGCTGCTGAGCGTCCTGCTCCTGCAGTCGGCCGCGCTCGTCGTCGTCCGCCGGGCACCCGCCACGGTCCTGGTCGCCGTCGCCGTGCTCGGCGTCGTGCCGGCGGCGAGCGCCGGTGGCACGGCGGGCCTGACGGCGCTGCCCGTCGGTGTCGCCGTCGTCCTGCTGACCCTGCTCGTGCCTCCGGTCCGGCGGTGGCCGGCCCTCGCCCTGGCCGGGGCGCTCGTCGCCACCGCCTCGGCCGTGAACGCCGTGGTCGCCCTGGACACGCCGCTCGGCCTCGCGGTCGGCCAGGGTGTCCTGCAGGCGGTCGGCACCGTCGGGCTGCCCCTGCTCGCCACGCTCGTCGTCCGCTCCCGCCGCGAGGTCCGGTCCGCCCGCACGGCCGAACGCCACGCGATGGTCGACGCGACCCTGGCACGTGAGCGTGCGGCGATGGCCCGGGAACTCCACGACATCGCTGCGCACCACCTGTCCGGCATCGCCCTGATGGCCGGGGTCGTCGACCGCCAGATCGACACCGAGCCCGACAAGGCCCACGCCGGGGTGCGACAGGTCCGCGAGCAGAGCACGGCCGTCCTCGACGACCTCCGCCGCCTGGTCGGCCTGTTGCGCGACGACACGGCTGCCGGGCGGTCCGTCGAGACCTTCGCGGCCCTCCCGGCCCTGGTCGAGCGTGCCGCCGTCGACGCGCGCTACACCGTCCTGACCGACGACCCGGACGCGCCGGTCGGCGCCGGGGTCGGCCCGCTCGCGCAGCTGGCGGCGTACCGGACCGTCCAGGAGGCCCTGACCAACGCCGCCAGGCACGCTGCGGGTTCCGTGTGCACCGTCCAGGTCGACGACCGGTCCCCGGACACCGTCACCGTCGTGGTCCACAACGACCGGCCCGGTCGGCAAGCCGACGGTCGGCCCGGTCGGCCCGTCGACGGCCGGCCCGACGGGCGGGCTGCGTCGAGCGGCTTCGGGCTGGTCGGCATGCGCGAGCGTGCGGAACTGGTCGGTGCCACCCTGTCGCACGGCCCCGCCGCGGACGGCGGATGGGACGTCCGGCTGGTCCTGCCCCGGGACGGTGGTGCCGCGTGATCCGCGTGCTCGTCGCCGACGACCAGGCGCTCGTCCGTGCCGGGATCGCCGCGCTCCTGGACGCCGAACCCGACCTGGAGGTCGTCGGGGTGGCGAGCGACGGCGCCGAGGCACTGGCGCTCGCCCGCTCGACCCGGCCGGACGTCGCGTGCCTGGACATCCGGATGCCGGCCGTCGACGGCATCGAGGTCGCCCGGCAGCTCTGCGCACCCGACGCCGACCCCGCGGTGCCCGTCCTGATGCTCACCACGTTCGACCTCGACGACCTGGTGTTCGGCGCGCTCGAGGCCGGCGCGTCCGGCTTCCTGCTCAAGGACGCCGACCCGGACACCATCGTCGGGGCCGTCCGGCAGGTGGCCGCGGGGAACGGCACGATCGACCACCAGCTCACCCGCCGGGTCCTGCGGGAGTTCGTCGAGCGCCGGCAGCTGCAGCCCGTGACGGGCGGCCGCGCCGACGGGCTGCTCACCGCCCGCGAGCGCGACGTGCTGCTGCTGTTGGCCCAGGGCATGTCGAACGAGGAGATCGCCGGCACGCTGGTGGTCGAGCTGTCGACGGTGAAGTCCCACGTGGCACGGATCCTGCCGAAGCTCGGCGTGCGGTCGCGGCTGCAGGCGGTGGTGTGGGCGTACCAGAACCGCATCGTGCGGCCCGCCGGGGACTAGAGCGCCACGCCGTCCCAGCGCGGGCCCGTGCCGGTGACGACCACGCGGCGGGGCTCGTCGGGGACGTCGTCCGGGTCGGTGTCCTCCGTGCCCGGCGCGTCGCCCGGGCCGGTCGCGCCTGGCGCCTCGCCCGCGCCGGTCGGGCGGGAGATCTCGACGTCGAGCACGCTGTCACTGATGCCGTCGACCATGCCCCGGCCCCACTCGACCACCACGATCGCGGCGTCCCAGTCGAGGTCCAGGTCGTCGAGCTCGACCGGGTCGGACAGCCGGTAGGCGTCGACGTGCACCAGGTCCGGACCGGCCGTCGTGGGATGGGTCCGGGCGAGCACGAACGTCGGGCTCGAGACCTGCCCGCGAGCACCGAGGGCCGCTCCGAGCCCGCGCGTCATGGTCGTCTTGCCGGCGCCGAGCGGCCCGGTCAGCACGACGAGGTCCCCACCGCGCAGGACCCCGGCCAGCCGTGCACCGAGCTCCCCCATCGCGGCACTCGACGCGACGGTGGTGTCGAGCAGGACGTTCACGCGTGCTCTCCGCGCAGGTACGCGCCGACCCGGCCTTCGACCGAGTGGCCCTGGTACACGCGGGGCACCCGGGGGCCGATGCGGCAGACGATCTCCTCGCCGATGGTGTCGAGCGCCTCGCCCCACTCGAGGACGGTCGTCTCGTCGTGCTCCCCGGTGCCGAACAGCACGACCGTGTCGCCCACGCGGACGTCGTCGTCGCCGACGTCGACCAGGAACTGGTCCATCGCGACCCGACCGGCAATCGGGTAGCGCGTCCCACCGATCGCCACCTCGACACGGCCCTGCGCGAGGCGCGGCACCCCGTCCGCGTAGCCGACGGGCACGAGCGCGAGGGTGGTCTCCGCCGAGGTCCGGTACGTGTAGTCGTACGAGACGCCGGTGCCGGCCGACACGCGCTTGGTCTTCGCCACCGACGCCGTCAGGGTCATCACCGGCTCGAGCCCGAGGTCCGCCGCCGAGACACCGTCCGCGCCGGGGATGCCGAACAGGTTCGCCCCCATCCGGACCATGTCCTTGCGGTACTCCTTGCGCGTCAACCCGGCGAGCGAGGCGGCGACGTGCTCCATCGGCAGGTCCAGCCCCAGGTCCTCGGCCTGTTCGACCGCCCGGTCGAACAGCGACACCGCGGTGGCGTCGTCCTCGTCCGAGGACTCGGCCAGGTGCGTGTAGGCCGCGACGACCTCGATGCGCCCGGCGCGCTGGGCGTCCCGCGCGAGTTCGACGAGCGCGGGCCAGTCGTCGAGCGACGACCCGTCGCGGTGCAGGCCCGTGTCGACGCCCAGGTGCACCCGCGCCGGTCGGTGGTCGACGGCGTCGACGACCCGCTGCAGCTCGGCGACGTTCGAGACGCCCAGGTCGAGCGCGGAGTCGATCGCGTCGCGGAAGTCCAGCGCCGGGTCGTGCTGCCAGGTGAACAGGTGGACGTCCTCGCCGACACCGATCGCCCGCAGCCGCAGTGCCGCGGGCACGGTGAGCACGCCGATCCAGCGGATGCCGGCGTCGACTGCGGCCAGGGCGATCGGCTCGAGGCCGTGCCCGTACGCGTCGGCCTTCATGATCGCCATCACCTCGACGGGGTCCATCCACCCGCGGACCAGGTCGAGGTTGGCGCGGTAGGCGTCCAGGTCGACCACGGCCTGGCGCAGGGGCGCGCTCACGTCGTCCTCCGTTCGATGCTCCGGCCGAGCCGGGCGACGACCTCGTAGTTGATGGTGCCGACCGCGGCGGCCCAGTCCTCGACCGCGGGGTCGCCGTTCGCGGGGTCGCCCCAGAGCACGACCTCGTCACCGACCGCGACGTCCGCGTCGCCGATGTCGACGTGCATGGCGTTCATCGCCACCCGGCCGACGACCGGGAACCGACGGTCACCGATGCGGACGGACACGTGGTTGCCGAACGCGCGGTCGAACCCGTCCGCGTACCCGAGGCCGATCACCGCGAGCCGCGTGTCGGTCTCGGCGCGCCAGGTGTAGCCGTAGCTGACGCCGTCGCCCGCGGGCACGACGACCGTGCGCAGCACCGCCGCGGTCAGCCGCATCGCCGGGCGCAGTCCCAGCTCGGCCGAGGTCCGGTCGGGGAAGGGACTGAGTCCGTAGAGCGCGATGCCGACCCGCGCCAGGTCGCGACGGGTCTCGGGCAGCGCGATGCTCGCGGCGCTGGCGGCGAGGTGCACCACGTCCGGACGGATCCCCCGTGCGGCGAGCCCGTCGAGGGCCCGCTGCAGGGCGGCGTCCTGGTCGAGGTCGTCGGAGCGCGACGCGTTCGACAGGTGGGACATGAGTCCTTCGACCCGGGTCCGGGCACCGGCACGGGCGAGGGCGCCGGCGCGGTCGAAGAGCTCGGGCCACTCGGACTCGACGGCACCGTTGCGGCTCAGGCCCGTGTCGACGCAGACGTGCACGGCGGGGACCTCGGCGTCGGCCGCGCTCGAGAGCTGCTCGACGCTCGACACCGCCGGGGTGATGCCGTACTGCGCCGCACGCCGGAAGTCCTCGTCGGGGGCGTGCAGCCAGGCGAGGATGCGGACGCCCTCGTCGATGCCGGCCTGCCGGAGCGCGATGCCCTCGTCGATGTCGGCGACGCCGAGCCACTCCGCGCCGGCGTCCACGAACGCGCGGGCGGCGTCAGCCGCGCCGTGCCCGTAGCCGTTCGCCTTGACGACGGCGACGACGCCGGACGGGGCCACCTGGTCGGCGAGCGTCGCGTAGTTGGCGATCAATGCCTCCCGGTCGACCGTGATCCCGGTGAACGCACTCACTTCTCTCCCTCGATGACCACGAACGCCGTCGCGATCCCACCGTCGTGCGACAGCGACAGGTGCACCGACCCGACGCCGCGCGCCGCCGCCACCCGCTGTGCCTCGCGCCGGAGCGTCAGCGACGGGTTCCGCTGGTCGTCGGAGACGACCTCGAGGTCCTGCCAGCTCAGTCCCGCACTCGACCCGAACGCCTTGATCAGCGCCTCCTTCGCCGCGAACCGCGCGGCCAACGAGGCGACCGGACGCGGCTCACCGTCACGGAGCTGCTCGGACGGCGTGAACAGCCGCGTGCGCATCGCCGGCGTGCGCGTGAGCACCCGCTCGAACCGCTCCAGGTCCACGACGTCGACCCCGATGCCGATGATCACGTCCGTGACTACTCGACGGTGACCGACTTCGCCAGGTTGCGGGGCTGGTCGACGTCCAGCCCCTTGGCCGCAGCGAGTTCCATGCCGAACATGTGCAGCGGTGCGACCGCCAGCAGCGGCTCGAACAGCGGCGTCGCGAGCGGGATGCGGAGCACCTCGTCGGCGAAGGGCAGCACCGCGGCGTCGCCCTCTTCCGCGATGGCGATCACCCGGGCACCGCGCGCGCGGATCTCCTGGATGTTCGACACGACCTTCGGGTGCAGCGACCGGGCGTCACGCGGCGACGGCACGATCACGAAGACGATCTGGCCGGGCTCGATGAGCGCGATCGGACCGTGCTTGAGCTCGCCCGCGGCGAAGCCCTCGGCGTGGATGTAGGCGAGCTCCTTGAGCTTGAGCGCACCCTCGAGCGCGATCGGGTACCCGACGTGGCGGCCGAGGAACAGCACGCTGCGGGTGTCCGCCATCCACTTGGCCAGCTCGGCCACGCCCGAGGCGTCGGCGATGGTCTGCTCGAGCTTGCCGGACAACCCCTCGAGCTCGGCGACCTGCTCGGCGATCTGCGCAGCGCTCAGCGTGCCGCGGAGGGTGGCGAGGTGGAGCCCCAGCAGGTAGAGCGCGACGCCCTGCGCCAGGAAGGCCTTCGTGGACGCGACCGCGACCTCGGGGCCGGCGTGCGTGTAGATCACCGCGTCGGACTCGCGCGGGATCGTCGCACCCTGGGTGTTGCAGATCGAGAGGACCTGGGCGCCCTGCTCACGGGCGTACTTGACGGCCATCAGCGTGTCCATCGTCTCGCCGGACTGGCTGATCGAGACGACGAGCGTGCGGTCGTCGAGCACCGGGTCGCGGTACCGGAACTCGTGCGCGAGCTCGACCTCGACCGGGATGCGGGCCCACTGCTCGATGGCGTACTTGCCGAGGATTCCGGCGTAGGCCGCGGTGCCGCAGGCGATGACGATGACGCGGTCGACCTGCTGCAGGCGCTCGGCGATCGGGTCGAGGTCGGTCAGGGTGACGGCGCCGTCGTGCACGCGGCCGAGGATGGTCTTGGCGACGGCCTCGGGCTCCTCCGAGATCTCCTTCGCCATGAAGGAGCTCCAGCCGCCCTTGTCCGCGGCGGAGGCGTCCCAGTTCACCTCGAACTCGCTCGGCTCAGCCGGGCTGCCGTCGAAGTGGATGACGTCCACGCCGTCGGGGCGGATCGTCGCGATCTCGTCCTGCCCGATGGACAGCGCGCGCTGGGTGTACGCCACGAAGGCCGCGACGTCCGACCCCATGAAGTTCTCGCCGTCGCCCAGCCCGACCACAAGGGGCGAGTTGCGACGGGCACCGACGACGACACCGGGCTGGTCGGCGTGCACCACGAGGAGCGTGAACGCGCCGTCGAGTCGCTGCACGGTCTGCTGCATCGCGCTCGTCAGGTCGCCCGTGACGCGGAACGCCTTGGCGACCAGGTGCGCGGCGACCTCGGAGTCGGTCTCGCTGAGGAACTCGACCCCGTCGGCGACGAGCTCGTCCCGCAGCGTCGCGAAGTTCTCGATGATGCCGTTGTGGATCAGCGCCAGCTTGCCGCCGTCGGCCAGGTGCGGGTGGGCGTTCTCGTCCGTCGGGCCACCGTGCGTCGCCCAACGGGTGTGCCCGATGCCGGTGCCGCCGTCCGCGATGGGGTGCTCGGCGAGTTCGTCGACCAGCATCTGCAGCTTGCCGGCCTTCTTCGCCGAGGTCAGGTCACCGGCCGGGTCGATGACCGCGATGCCGGCCGAGTCGTACCCCCGGTACTCGAGTCGTCGCAGCCCACCCAGGAGCACGTCCGTGCTGCTCTTGCTGCCGACGTAGCCCACGATTCCACACATGGCGTCGATCCTACGATGCCGTCGAGCCCGCTCACTGCGAAGCAGCAGACCCCGGGGATACCGTGACCGACATGGGACGTTTCGACGACATCGCCATCACCACGCTGCACGGCGAGCAGACCACCTTCGGCGAGTACGGCGACAAGGCGGTGCTCGTGGTGAACGTCGCCTCGCGCTGCGGCCTCGCGCCGCAGTACGAGCAGCTCGAGGAGCTCCAGAAGACCTACGGCCCGCGCGGGTTCACGGTGCTCGGGTTCCCCAGCAACCAGTTCCTGCAGGAGCTCGGCTCGTCGGAGGCCATCGACGAGTACTGCTCCACCACCTGGGGCGTCACCTTCCCGATGTCCGAGAAGGTCAAGGTGAACGGCGGCGGCGCGCACCCCCTCTACAAGGAGCTCAAGCAGACGCCGGACGCCGCGGGCAAGGCCGGCCGCGTGATCTGGAACTTCGAGAAGTTCCTCGTCGCGCCGGACGGCACCGTCACGCGCTTCCGCCCCACGACGAAGCCGGACGCCCCCGAGGTCATCGCCGCGATCGAAGCGGCACTGCCCGCCTGAGCCGTCGCGCCCGGCGCTCCCGCGGCATCGGACGGGAGGGCCGGATCGCGCTGGCAGCGCGCGTCACGTCCGCCGCGCCTCCCGGCTGGTTACGCTCGTTCCCATGCCGATCCCGGAGACCACCGTCGCGCACCCGACCCCCTTCGTGGAGATCCCGCGTGAGGAGTGGGCCCAGCTCGCGCCGAAGGAGCACCTGTCCCTGACGGAGCGGGAGATCGTCCAGCTGCGCGGACTCGGCGACCGGCTCGACCTGAACGAGGTGCAGGAGGTCTACCTCCCGCTCTCCCGACTGCTGACGCTGTACGCGGCGGGGGCGCGCGACCTGCACGCCCAGACCAGCCGCTTCCTCGGCGAACGTGCCGGACGCACGCCGTTCGTGATCGGTGTCGCCGGGTCGGTGGCCGTGGGGAAGTCGACCGTGGCGCGCCTGTTGCGGGAGCTGACGAAGCGCTGGCCGGACACTCCGCGCGTGGAACTCGTCACCACCGACGGCTTCCTGTACCCGAACGCCGAGCTCGAGCGCCGCGGGATCATGGACCGCAAGGGCTTCCCGGAGTCCTACGACCGGCGCTCGCTGCTGCGGTTCGTCAGCCAGGTCAAGAGCGGGGCGGCCGAGGTCCGGGCACCGTTCTACTCGCACCTGGTCTACGACATCGTCCCCGACGCCGAGATCGTCGTGCGGCAGCCGGACGTCCTCATCGTCGAGGGCCTCAACGTGCTCGCGCCGCCGCTGCACGGGCGACTCGCGCTCTCCGACCTGTTCGACTTCACGATCTACGTCGACGCCAAGACCCGCGACATCGAGTCCTGGTACGTCGACCGGTTCCTGGCCCTGCAGGAAGAAGCCTTCGCGAGCCCGGACTCGTTCTTCCACCGGTTCGCCTCGTTGTCGCGCGAGGACGCGGTCGAGACGGCCACGCAGGTGTGGCGGGCGATCAACGAGCCGAACCTGGTGGAGAACGTGCTGCCGACGCGCTCGCGGGCGACGCTCGTGCTGAAGAAGGGCGCGAACCACAAGGTCAACTCGGTGCTGCTCCGCAAGATCTGAGCGGGCGGCGGGCGGGCGGCGCGGGTGCGGCCGGCCCTGCGTCGTTTGCGTTGGCACAACGAGAAGCACCCCGCGCCACGCGATCACGTGGTTCGGGGTGCTCTCGCTTGTGCGAACGCGATGCGCACCGCCCGGGTCCTACGCGGCGTCGAGCCCCAGCCGGTCCTCGACGACGGCCGCGAGCTCCTCGGCGATGCGCTGGGCGTCCTCCTGCGAAGCGGCCTCGACCATGACGCGGACGACCGGCTCGGTGCCCGACGGACGCAGCAGCACGCGGCCGGTGTCCCCGAGCGAGGCGGATGCGGCAGCGACCGCGTCCTGCACGCCCTGGTCGGCCAGCCCGTGCCGGTCGACGCCCTTGACGTTGAGCAGCACCTGCGGGAACACCGTCATGCACGCGGCGAGCTCGGCGAGGGTCCTGCCCGTGCGGGCCATCTCGGCGACCAGGTGCAGCCCGGTCAGGATGCCGTCACCCGTCGTGGCGTACTCCTGGAAGATGATGTGGCCGGACTGCTCGCCGCCGAGCGAGTAGCCGCCCTCGTTCATCTTCTCGAGGACGTAGCGGTCCCCGACGCCGGCCTCGATCACGGTGATGCCCGCGTCGGCCATGGCGCGCTTCAGTCCGAGGTTCGACATGACCGTCGCGACGAGGGTGTCGGACACCAGGTGCCCGCGCTCCTGCAGCGACAGCGCCAGGATCGCCATGATCTGGTCGCCGTCGATCGCGTTGCCCTGGGCGTCGACCGCCAGGCACCGGTCGGCGTCACCGTCGTGGGCGATCCCGACGTCGGCACCGGCTTCGAGCACGGCGCGCGCCAGGTTGTCGATGTGGGTGGACCCGACACCGTCGTTGATGTTCCAGCCGTCCGGCTCGGCACCGATCAGCGTCACGCGGGCACCCGCGTTGACGAAGACCTCGGGCGAGACACCTGCGGCGGCACCGTTGGCGCAGTCGAGCACGACGTGGATGCCGTCGAGCCGGTGCGGCAGCGTGCTGAGCAGGTGGACGACGTAGCGGTCCTCGGCGTCGGCGAAGCGCGTGATGCGCCCGACACCGATCCCGGTGGGGGTGGGTGCCGACTGGTCGTGCATCGCGGCCTCGATGCGGTCCTCGACCTCGTCGGGGAGCTTCTTGCCGCCCGTGGCGAAGAACTTGATCCCGTTGTCGGGAGCCGGGTTGTGCGAAGCGGAGATCATCACGCCGAAGTCGGCGTCGACGTCCGCGACCAGGAACGCGGCAGCGGGGGTGGGGATGACCCCGGCGTCGAGCACGTCGACGCCGGCGGAGGCGAGCCCGGCGGCGACGGCCGCACCCAGGAACTCGCCGGAGACGCGCGGGTCGCGCGCCAGGACCGCGCGGGGGCGCGGTCGGCCGGACGCCCGGCGGGCGTCCGCATGGTGTCCGTGCGTGAGCACGGCCGCGCTGGCCTGGGCAAGACCCAGAGCCAGCGCGGCCGTCAGCTCGCCGTTGGCGAGTCCACGAACACCGTCGGTACCGAACAGACGCGGCATGACGATCGGGTTCGTCGAGCGACTAGCGCTTCGAGAACTGCGACGCCTTGCGGGCCTTCTTGAGACCGGCCTTCTTGCGCTCGATGACGCGGGCGTCACGGGTCAGGAAGCCGGCCTTCTTCAGCGTGGCGCGGTTGTTCTCGCGGTCGATCTCGTTCAGCGTGCGCGCGATGGCGAGGCGCAGGGCGCCGGCCTGACCCGAGGGGCCACCACCCGTGATGCGGGCGGTCACGTCGTAGGAGCCGAGGAGCTCGAGCACCTTGAACGGGTCGTTGATGAGCTGCTGGTGCAGCTTGTTCGGGAAGTAGTCCTCGAGCGAACGGCCGTTCACCACGAACGAGCCGGAGCCCGGGACGAGGCGGACGCGCGCGATGGCCTCCTTGCGGCGCCCGACGGCACCGCCCGAGACGTTGAGGATCTGACGGGGAGCGGCCTCGGCAGCGGCGGGTGCGCTCTCCGTGGTGAAGCTCTCCGGGGTCTGGTCGAGGGAGTCAGCGATCTGTGCCATGAGTTGTCTTGTTCCTTGAAGTCGTCGTGGCCGCTGTTACTGCGAGACCTGGTCGAAGGTGTACGTCTTGGGCTGCTGTGCGGCGTGGGGGTGCTCGGCACCCGCGTACACCTTGAGCTTCTTGAGCTGCTCGCGGCCCAGCGTGTTCTTCGGGAGCATGCCGCGGATCGCCTTCTCGACGGCGCGGGTCGGGTGCTTCTCGAGCATCTCCGGGTAGGAGGTCGCGGTCAGGCCGCCCGGGTAGCCCGAGTGACGGTAGTAGACCTTCTTGGCGAGCTTGGAGCCGGTGAGGGCGACCTTGTCCGCGTTGACGATGATGACGAAGTCACCCATGTCCATGTGCTGGGCGAAGGTGGGCTTGTGCTTGCCGCGGAGCAGGGCGGCGACGTGCGAGGCGAGTCGGCCGAGGACGACGTCGGTCGCGTCGATGACGATCCAGTCGTGCTGGACGTCAGCCGGCTTCGGTGAGAACGTGCGAGTCACAGGAGTGCTGCTTTCGTGTCGAGGTGAGGAGTCCGTGAATCCCACTCCGGTGCGGTGTTCTGCGGGTGACACCCGGTGAACGCCACGGTGGAGGGCTCATCTGACTGTCTGGCACACAGCGGTGCGCAGACCAAGGTGAGAGCTTACCGGACGCGACTCGCCCGGGTCAAACGTGGGCAGGAACGGACGGGAGGCTCGGTGCCAGCTGGCACCGAGCCCCCTGACCGCATCGTGGCTACGCGGCGCTGACGCGGCGACGGCGCGCGACCAGCACGCCGGTCCCCGCTGCGAGCAGCAGCAGCGCGGCAGCGATGCCGCCACCCAGCTCCACACCCGTGAACGCCAGCTCCCCCGTGACCGCACCCGTCACCGGGTCGACCCGGATCGACGTCCACCCGATCAGCGACCCGTCCGCCGCCGTCACCGCGAGCCGGTGCGCTCCCGGAGCCGTCCCCGCCGGGATCATCACCCGCACCGTCCCGTCAGCAGCGACCGTCACCGTGCCCAACAGCACCGGGTCCGAGAACAACCACACGCTCACCTGCTGACCGGCACGCCCCGCACCCACACCGACCGTGATCGTCTCCCCCGCACGAGCCGAAGCCGGCGCCGTGACCCCACCCCGCAACGCCGCGGTGAACGCAGACTCCGCCGGCGCGACCGGCACCGACGTGCCCGGCGTCGGGGCCGGGGTGCTGCCACCACCCGGCGTCGGAACCGGCGTTGAACCACCGTCACCCGGCGTCGGCGTCGTGCCGCCGGCCAGGTCGAACCCGATCAGGATCGGGTCGTGGTCGCTGGCGCGGTACACGTCGGGCGTGTACAGGTTCGTGACGTTGTAGTCGTACCGGCTGTACTCCAGGCCCACCGACTCGACCGAGTTGATGTTCCAGATGTCCACGCCCGTGACCGTCGCGAGGGCCGCGGGCGAGGCGAGCACGTGGTCGAGCGATCCGCTCAGGCCGCTGAAGACGTACGACCACTCGGCCTCGTCCAGCGCGGGACCGAGGTCCGTGTAGCCGGCGTCGCCCAGGACGACCATCGGGTCCTCCTTGCTGTAGGCGTTGAAGTCGCCGAGCATGAACACCTTGTCGGTGCCGTACTGCTGCTGCATCGCGGTGGAGAAGGTCACGAGCGCCTTCGCCTGGCGGACGCGGTCGGCGTTCGAGGCACCCTGCCCGTCACCCTGGTCGGCGTTCTCGCCGGTGCCGGAGCCCTTGGACTTGAAGTGGTTCGCGATCACCAGGAACTCGTCGTCCGCCGTGCCGCCGACGGGACGGAACGCGTCCGCGACGGGCTGCCGGGCGTTCGTGAACGCCGAGTCGAGCAGGATCGTCGACTCGCCGGTCGGGGCGACCCGCGCCTTCTTGTAGATGAGCGCCAGGCGGATGACGTCCTCGCTCGCCGGCAGCACCTTCGGCGAGCGCACGTAGTCCCACGTGTCGCTGCCGGTCGCGGCGTTGAGCGCCCCGACGAGCGTGGCGTCGGCCGCGTCGCGGTCCTGACCGAAGCGCGCGGAGTTCTCGATCTCCTCGAGGGAGACCACGTCGGCGCCGAGGTCGTTGATCGCCGTGACGATCTTGACCTGCTGGCGGGCCAGGGCAGCGGCGTTCGCGGCGCCACGGGCGTCACAGCCCGAGTTCACCGTCACCGGGTTGTCCAGACGGTCGCGGTAGTACGTGCAGCCGGTCAGCTGGTCGCCCGTGGTCGGGAAGTAGTTCAGCACGTTGAAGCCGGCGAGCTTGAGGTCACCGCCGACGTCCGCGGGCTTCGTCGTCCGCACGTTCGAGAACGCGACGGGCAGGTCGGCCTTCGGGGTGGCGCCCGAGATCGGCATCGTGGGCTGGAACTTCCACCCGCTGTTGCGGTAGTCGAGGACGACCGGCTTCGAGAACGTCGCGGCAGCGCCCACCGTGACGGGGCCCTGCGTGAGCCACGACACCGGCACGTCCTGGTTCAGGTGCCCCTCGCGCGGCAGGAAGTTCGTGCTGGCTCCGTCGTCGAGCGTGACCTTGCGCGCGGCGTTGTCCGCGGCGACGGAAAGCGCCTCGGCGGACCCCGGGCGGGCGACCTCGGTCGGCTGGATGAGCCGCTTCGTGCCCGTGGCCAGGACGACCTCGCCGTACTGGTTCGTCGTGTAGTTGTCCGCGACCGTGTAGTCACCCTGCGGGGCGAGGAGCATGCCCTCGAGCGATTCGCGCTGCGCATCGGTCGACGGGAACGCCACGGCCGCGGGCTGCGGTGCGACGACCCCGGCGGTCGGCAGCTGGGTCAGGCCCGCGGCCGAGGCGACCGTCAGCTCGGTGAGGCCGTTGAACTCGGACACCGCGCCGGTCAGCTGCACGTGGTCGCCCTGCTTGACGGTCGCGACCGTGGCCGACGAGTACACGAACACGGCGTCGGAGGCGGTGTGGGTGGCGAGGTCGATCGCGCCACCCGTCCCCGGGGTCTGGACGTAGTAGCCACTGAACCCGCCGGTGGCGTAGACCGCGGTGACGACGCCGGTCGTGGTGACCTGCTTGCCGACGTACGGCGAGGTGTCGGTCGTGCCCTGCAGCTGGGCGATCGTGACGGTCTCGGCCGGGGTGCCCGGGTCGGTCGGCGTGCCCGGGTCCGTCGGGGTCGTCGGGTCGGTGGGCGTGGTCGGCGCTGCCGTCTCGCCCTTCGCGTTCGTCGGGGTGACGGTCGTCGTGTTCGTGAAGTCCGCCGCGTTGTCACCGGTGTCGGTGGTGCCCTGGCGCACGAGGGCGTTCGGGGTGCCGTTCGGGCCGTCGACGGCCGCCGGGCCGGTGCCCTCGAAGGTGTTCGACGTGCCGTAGCCGAGCACGTCGACCACGCCGGCGGTCCCCTCAGCGACCGCGCCGGCGGGGAGCGCCAGACCGGTGGTGGTGTCGGCGAGCACGAGCGTGCCCGTCGTCCCCGACGGAGCGAGCGTGGTCACGGCGTCCGGCGTCGGGAGCGCCTTGCCCGCGGTGCCGTTGCTGTTCATCTGCACCAGGTACGAGCCGTGCGCGGGAACGGTCCCGGTCAGGGTACCGATCGCCTTGAACGCGTCGGTGCTCGCCGTGGCGCGGTACTGCACGGACCAGCCGTCGACGGTGACGGCGGTGTCGGTCGGGTTGCCGATCTCCACGAACTTGTTCGTGAAGAAGGCGTCCTTGGAACCGCCCTTGAGGTACGCCTCCTGGATGACGAGGCCGTCGCCGGCGGTGTTCGCGCTGGCGGCGGTGACGGATGCGAGCGGTGCGGCGAGGAGCGTCGCGGCGACCGTGGCGCACAGCAGGGTGCGCCGGGTGGAGTGGAGCATGCTGACCTTCGGTGAGTGGTCGTGGACCCTCGAACGCTAGCCACCTGCAGAGTCCCTCAGGTTGCGGTCAGGTAAATGATTGCCTTCTGCAGCAGACCGTCGCGGCCGATCAGGCCCCGACGGGCACCCACTCCCGCCCGACCCGGTGCACCGCGGGCCCGTGCCCGGGCAGCAGGATCTCGGGCATCGGCAGCGCCTGGGCGGACTCCACCGCCGCGGCCTGGTCGTGCGTGAAGAACGGCGTGATCATCCGTGGTCGTGGGCTCCACGAGCGCGGCTTCGTGTCGTGGTGGGAGACGACCGCGTCCCCGGTGACGATCGCGTCAGCGGCCGGCAGCAGGTACGCGGTCGACCCGTCGGTGTGCCCGACCGCGGGGAACGGCGTGATGGCCCGGCCCTCGAAGTCGCGGCCGGTGAAGGCCCGGGCGGAGGGCACCGCGACCGGTCGGAGTGCGTCGGAGCGGACGGCCCGCCCGAGCCAGCGCAGCACGCGCGGCGACGCCAGACGCCCACCGATCTCGGCCGGGGTGACCTGCTGCCGAGCGGGACCGCGGACGTTGTCGAGCTCGTCAGCGTGGGCCAGGACCTCGACGCGGGGCAGGCGCTCGAGGATCCCCGGGATGCCGCCCACGTGGTCGACGTGTCCGTGCGTGACGTAGATGCGGCGCAGGTCGGCGAGGTCGTGGCCGGCGTACCGCACGGTGTCGAGCACCAGGCTGGTGTCAGCGGGGTAGCCAGCGTCGATCAGGGCGACGCCGTCCTCTTCCGCCAGGACGACCCAGTTCGACACGGGTCCCTCGACGAAGACGACCCCCGGGGCGACGGAGACGACGGAGCGGGGTTCGCGGGAGCTCATGCCCCGACGGTATCCGAGCCCGGCAGCGCCGACCGACGCGCCCGCGTCTGGGTCGCCCGTGCGGCGAGCTCGTCGTCCGCCGGGTAACCGACTTCGGTCAGCGTCAGCCCCTTCGCCGGGGCCACCTTGAACGCGCTGGTCCGCTCCCCCGCGACCCGGAGCTCCTGCAGGCGGTCGGCGCCGAAGCGCGCCTCGCCGACGGCCATGGTCGCCCCGACCATCGCCCGGACCATGGAGTGGCAGAAGGCATCGGCCTGGAGGCTCGCCACCAGCACGCCGTCCGGCTCGCGGTCCCAGCGGAACTGCTGCAGCGTCCGGATGGTCGTCGCGCCCTCGCGCGGCTTGCAGAACGCCGCGAAGTCGTGCAGCCCCAACAGCGTCAGCGCACCGCGCTCCATCGCCGCCGGGTCCAGACGCCCCGGGTACCAGAGCGTGTGCCCACGACGACGAGGATCGTGGGCGGCGTCGGCGTCCGCCACCCGGTACTCGTACCGTCGCCACACCGGCGAGAACCGGGCGTCGAACCCGTCCGGCGCGACCGAGGCCCGGGTCACGACGACGTCGCCGTCCGCCCCGGCGATCCCGTTGACCCGCTTCACCAGCCCGTCCAGCGGCGACCGCCCGGCACCCCGCTTCGGCGCCGTCAGCGCTCCCCACTGCGCCGCGTCCAGGTCCAGGTGCGCGACCTGCCCGGTGGCGTGCACGCCGGCGTCGGTACGTCCGGCCACGGTCAGCAGCGGCGGGACGCCCCACCGGGTGAACACCGTGGCGAGCGCGGTCTCGAGCGCTCCCTGCACCGTCCGCAGGCCCGGCTGCCGAGCCCACCCGGAGAAGGCCGCTCCGTCGTAGGCGACGTCCAACCGGAGCCGCACGGTTCCCTCACTCACACGCCAACGGTACCGACGTCAGCGCCGCGTCAGTGCCGCGTGAGCGCCCGGCGGCACGATCGACCTCGACATCGACGGACTCGTGACGAAAGGACCAACGCGATGACCACCACACCCCTCGCGGTCGAGGCCGTCGGCCTCGTGAAGACGTTCGGGCAGAACCGAGCGGTGGACGGTGTCGACCTCCGCGTCGAGGCCGGCACCGTCTACGGCGTGCTCGGGCCGAACGGCGCCGGCAAGACCACCACGATCAGCATGCTCGCGACCCTGCTGCGGCCGGACGCCGGCGAGGCCCGCGTCTTCGGGCACGACGTCCGCCGCGAACCGCAGGAGGTCCGCCGGCTCATCGGCGTCACCGGGCAGTACGCCAGCGTCGACGAGACGCTCAGCGCCACCGAGAACCTCGTCGTCTTCGCCCGGCTGCTCGGACTGTCCCGGGCCGAGTCGAAGCGGAAGTCCACCGAGCTGCTCGAGCGCTTCGGCCTGACCGAGGCCGCGAACCGGCCGCTCCGCGCGTTCTCCGGCGGCATGCGGCGCCGGCTCGACCTCGCCGCGAGCCTCATCGCACAGCCGCCGCTGATCTTCCTCGACGAACCGACGACGGGCCTCGACCCGCGGACCCGTGCGCAGATGTGGGACACGATCCGCGAGCTCGTCACCACCGGCTCGACGGTCCTGCTCACGACGCAGTACCTGGACGAGGCCGACCAGCTGGCCGACCGCATCGCGGTGATCGACCACGGCCGCGTCGTCGCCGAGGGCACGAGCGACGAACTCAAGGCCTCGATCGGCACGGCGTCGCTGCAGCTCCGGCTGACCGACCCGCTCCGGGTCGACGCGGCGCGCTCCCTCGTCCGGACGGCGCTCGGCGTCGAGGCGGTCGCCAGCCCCGAGGGCGCACGGCTCACCGCGCCGATGACCGACCCGGACCGCGTGACCGACCTGCTCGTGTCGTTCCGCGACGCCGGCATCTCCCTCGCCGAGATGAGCGTGCAGAAGCCGACGCTCGACGAGGTCTTCCTCACCATCACCGGCTCGCCGACCGCCGATGCGGCCGACACCACCGACCGCGAGCTCGAAGGGAGCCACGCATGACCACCCTCACCACGACCGCGCCCGCCACCCCGCGCGTCACCCCACGCCCCGGGGTCGGCGGCACCGGGATCGGCGCCACCGTCCGCCAGTCGCTGACGATGGCCTACCGGGGCCTCATCAAGGTCCGCCGCACGCCCGAGCAGCTGTTCGACGTCACCCTCATGCCGATCGTCTTCACCGTGATGTTCACCTACATCTTCGGCGGTGCGATCGCCGGCAACGTGGCGGCGTACCTGCCGATCATCATCCCCGGCATCCTGGTGCAGACGAACATCACGTCGTCGATCGTCACCGGCGTCCAGCTCCGCGAGGACATGGACAAGGGCGTGTTCGACCGCTTCCGCTCGCTGCCGATCGCCCGGATCGCCCCGCTCGCCGGGGCGCTGCTGGCCGACACCGTCCGCTACGCCATCGCGACCACCATCACCTTCGTGGTCGGCATCATCATGGGGCTCCGACCCGCGCACGGCGTGTGGACGGTCATCGCCGCCGGTCTGCTCGTGATCGTCGTCGCCTGGGCGATCAGCTGGGTCTTCGCGTACTTCGGCGTGGTCGCCCGGACCGCGTCGAGCGTCTCGGGCATCTCGAACCTGGTGCTCTTCCCGCTGACCTTCCTGTCGAACGCGTTCGTCCCCGCGGACACCCTGCCGGACTGGCTGCGCTGGTTCTCCGAGGTCAACCCGATCTCGCACCTCATCACGGCCGTCCGCGACCTGATCAACCACGGCACCGTCGGCGGGGACCTGGTGTTCTCGCTCCTCGGCGCAGCCGTCATCGTCGCCGTGTTCGCACCGCTGACGGTCCGTGCCTACATGCGCAAGGCCTGACTCCCGGCCAGTTCCTCGAGCAGCTCGCGTGTCCGTCTGACGGCCTCGGCCCGGTCCCACCCGGCCGAGGCCGTCTCGGCGTCCACCGTCGCCCGCTCACCCACCGCCGCGACCACCAGCGGCCGCAGCCGCGCGTGGGTCAGCACGCCGAAGTCCTGGCGGGACCCGAACCGTCGCGCCAACGCCCAGCACCGCGCCGCCTCGGCA
The DNA here is from genome assembly GCF_001864835.1 of Curtobacterium sp. MCBA15_001. Classification (GTDB taxonomy): domain Bacteria; phylum Actinomycetota; class Actinomycetes; order Actinomycetales; family Microbacteriaceae; genus Curtobacterium. The sequence continues at coordinate 83,712 of NZ_MJGI01000021.1, forward strand.
GCGCGGTCAGCACGGACGGCCGCCACGGCCAGCCCGAGCAGGGCCGTCCCGACCACCGGCAGGTCCAGCCACCGCGTGTGCAGGCGCAGCATCACGAGGGTCTGCACCCGCAGGGTGCGCGCCACGGTCTGGAGGCTCGGCGCACGCCCGTCAGACAGCCATCCGCCGGTCCCGCCCACGTCGGACCCGCCCACACCGGCTCCACGCCGAGCCGCCTCGTCCGCCGCGGCGATCCACGCGGCACCGGCCATCAGCGCCCAGTGCGGCACGGTGCGTCGTCTCGGCAGGACCACCGCCCAGGCCCGGGCGTACCCGGCAGCAGCCGCGTCGAGGTCGCCGGCGCTCCGCGCGCACTCGGCGGCGATCGCGATCGCCAGCACCTCGGTCTGCGCCGTCTCCCCGTCCGGACCGCCACGGGCCGCGACCGGCTGGACGGCCAGGTCCGCAGCGATCGAGCGGGCGAGGACGACGTCACCGGTCGCGGCGGCGCACAGCCCGACGGTCCAGCCGATCTCGTACAGGTCGTCCTCGGCGCCGAACACCTCGAGCTGGTCACGAGCGAGGTCGGCCAGGGCGAGCGCCTCGGCGTGCCGCCCGGTCTGGGCCAGCAGCTGCGTCCGGGTCACCGCACCGGAGCCGAGTGCCCAGGCGTCGTCGACCTGCTGCGCCAGGACGATGCCCCGGTCCGAGTACGCCAGCGCCCGGGCGAACTCGCCGTCGTTCTCGGCCAGGGGTGCGCTCAGCGTGTACGCCAGGCACGCGACGGCCGGGTCCGGCGACTCCCGGTACCGGGCCAGCAGCGCGAGCCCGCGTTCCGGACGCCCCAGGGTCAGCAGCAGTGCGGCCTGCGCGTCGAGCACCGGGGCGTCGGTCGGCCCGAGCCGGATGACGCGTCGCAGCGTCGAGATCGCCGTCGCCGCGGTCCGACGGTCCCCGAACGCCGCCGACCCGCCGATCAGGACGAGGCCGAGCACCGTCGCCGTGCGGTCCTCGGGGGCGGGGTCGTCCGTACGGAGCACCGCGACGACCTCGCGCGCGACCGCGAGCACCTCGCCGTGTGCCCCGCGCAGGGTCCAGTACCCGCCGAGCGCCGCGAACACCTGGGCGGCGGCGGTGCGATCACCGTCCTGCAGGGCCCAGCGGAGCACCGTGACCAGGTTGTCCGCCTCCTGCGCGACCTCGCGGAACCACCGGCGTTGGGCGTCCCCGGTCGCCGTGAAGAGCGTGCGGGCTGCCGCGAACCCCCGCCCCCACCGCACCATCGCCCGACGGACGACATCGGTCGTGCCGCGCTCGTCGAGACGTGCCGCGCCGAACTCGCGCACGGTCTCGAGCAGGCGGTAGCGCACGGGTTCGCCGGCACGCTCGACCAGCTGCACGAGGGACTGTTCGACCAGTTCGGCCAGGTCGTCGAGGGCGTCGTCACGGCGGTCGGCAGCGGCGACCGCCTCGACGGCCTCCACCGCCAGCCCGTCGGGGAAGAGCGCCAGGCGCGGCAGCAGGTCCTCGGCGCCCGGGCCGAGCAGCCGCCAGCTCCACTCGATCACCGCGAGCAGCGTCCGGTGCCGCTCCGGGGCACTCCGGTCGCCGCCCCGCAGCAGCGCGAACCGGTCGTCCAGGCGTCGCTCGATCTCCTCGGTGCTCATGCCGCGGATCCGTGCCGCCGCCAGTTCGATCGCCAGCGGCGAGCCGTCCAGACGCGTGCAGATCCGACGGACGGCGTCGACGGGCAGCACGGCACCGGGGCGAGCAGCACGCGCGCGCTCGGTGAACAGTCGGACCGCTGCGCCGTCGGCCTCCACCGGCAGCGGCGCGAGCGGCGCCACGACCTCACCGGCGATGGCGAGCGGGGCCCGCGAGGTGGCGAGCACGACGAGGGACGGCAGCGCGGCGAGCAGGTCGGCCACGAACCCGGCGACCTGGTCGACGAGGTGCTCGCAGTTGTCCAGCACGAGCAGGGTCGGTTCGTCACCGAGCGCACGGAACACCCGCGTGCGCAGGTCGGCGACGACCGCGTCGCGCAGGTTCCGGGCGCTGCGGACCTCGGCGATCCCGAGCAGCGCCCCCAGCGCGGGGACGACGTCCTCACCAGCGGTCAGTGACGCCAGCTCGAGCACCACCACCCCGCGATCGGCGGGCACGGCGGCCGCGACCGCCTGCGCGAGCCGGGTCTTCCCGAGCCCACCGGCGCCGAGGACCGTCACCAGCCGCTCGTGGGACAGCAGGTCCTGGACGGTGGCGACGTCGGCCTCCCGTCCGACCAACGCGTTCGGGGCGGCCCGCAGGCCGATGCGTCGGACGGCCCCGGAGTCGGCCGCGGACCGGTGCAGCAGGTCGGCGTTCAGCCGGACGAGCTCCCCGGACGGGTCGGCGCCCAGACCGTCGGCCAGGCGCTCCCGGTGCTCGGCGAAGACGGCGAGCGCCTCGCCGGTCCGGCCCGCGGCGGCCAGGGCCCGCATCGCACCGCCCACCGCGACCTCGTCGAAGGGGTCGGCGGCGGCTTCGTCGCACCAGACGGCCGCGGCAGCACCCACGTCTCCGGACGCCAGCAACGCTGAGCCGAGCGCACGGCGGAGGCCCCGACGCGCGCTCGCGGCACGGTCGGCCAGTGCGGTGCCGAGCTCTCCCTCGACGTCGGCGCCCGGGTCACCGCGCCACAGGCCGAGCGCGAGCTCCAGGGCCTCGGGGTCCTCCGTCGCCGCCTGCCGCTCCGCCCGCACCAGGTCGACGTCGTCGGGGTCGACGGCGAGCGCGTACCCGGTCGCCGTCGAGTCGACCAGGCCGTCGGCCGCGCTCCGGCGCACCCGTGAGACGAGCGTCTGCAGCGCGGCTCGCGCACCCTTCGGCCGGGCGTCGCCCCACAGCTCGTCGATGAGCGTCTCGGTGGTCAACGCGTGCCCGCGTGCGAGCACCAGCGCCGTCACGAACGACCGCGCGAGGGCCCCCGGCACCGGCGTCAGCGCACCGGTCGGGTCCTCGACCAGGACGGGCCCGAGGACGGCGATGCGGGGGTGCTGCGGCACGGTGCGAGTCTACGGACGCTGGTGCGCGGTCAGGAGGCCGCGCGACCCGCACGTGCCGACCCGAACGGCCCGGTCTTCGTGTCGATGTCGGCGGTCGCACGGCGCTCGGACTCGACGACGCCGCGCAACGACACGAGCGCGGCCGACGTGACCGCGACGTGCGACGGGTTCTCGCGCGAGGCGTCCAGCGCGCGCTCGACCTCGGCGATCGCCAGGTCAGCCGCTTCCTCCGGGCACTCGCCGCGGATCACGCAGGCGATCTGGTCGAGGGCCTTCGCCAGGGGTTCGGCGAACTCCGGACTGGGTCGTCCGACCTCCTCGGAGACCGGACCGGACCGGGCGACGAGCTCGGTCAGGTCCGTCGTGTACCAGGCGACCCGCTCGAGCGCACGGAAGCGGGCACCGTCCTGTTCCAGCCGGAGCCGTGACCCACGCAGGGCCCCGCGGGGGTTGACCTTCCGGCTCTCGTGCGCGATCGACACCCGCGACCGCACGTCCGCGATCGCCCGGTCGAGCCGGTCCTGCTGCCGGTCCCAGGCGGCGACGTCCCGCTTGCCCTCACGCATCACCGCGGCGAGCCCGTCGAGGTGGTCGGCGAGCACCTCGTTGACGGCGTCGATCCGGTGTTCGGCGTCCCAGAAGTGCAGCGGCGGGAACACCAGGAAGTTGACGAGCAGCCCGACCACGACACCGACGGCCATCTGCACGAGGTAGCCGAGGGAGTAGCCCTCGGCGTGGGCACCGCCGACCAGCAGGACGAACAGCGCGGCGGTCGACACCCACGAGCTGCCCTCGCCGAGCACCCGGAAGCCGCCGACGAGCACGCCGATCCCCACCGCGAGCGCGACGGCCAGGATGCCCGGGTCGCCGATCCACATCGTGAACCCAGCGACCCCGATCCCGAGCGCGATGCCGATCAGCGTCTGGATCCCGCTCCGGAGGCCCGCCCACACGGTGGTCTGCATGGCGATGACCGCGCCGAGCGGGGCGTAGTAGGGGTACTCGGAGGCCACCCCGGGCACGTGTCGGGCCACGAACCACGCGAGCGCAGCGGCTCCCGCGGCCTTGGCGGCGTGCAGCAGGCGTGGTTGCGTGCCGGACGTCCGGCTCCACCGCCAGACCCGTGTCCCCACCCCCGCGACGTGGTCGAATCCCATGTGTGTCCTCCGAGTCGGCCCTTCACCCGATGGGCCGACGGGTCACCCTACGGTGCCGCCACTGGGAGCGGAGCCCGGTCCGCGTGCGCTGGACACCACGAAGCCCCCGCAGC
>NZ_MJGI01000021.1:88452-141630 GCF_001864835.1 Curtobacterium sp. MCBA15_001
GCTGCGGGGGCTTCGTGGTGGTGCTGTTACTTGCTGTCGTCCGACTTCGCGGCGGCGTCGTCCTCGACCTCGGCAGCTGCCTCGGTCTTGGTCTCTGCCTCGACCGGAGCCGACTCCTCGGTGGTCTCGGTCGACTCGACCGGGGCCTCCTCGGTGGTGTCCTCGGCGACGGGCGCAGCAGCGGCCGGAGCAGCGTTGCGCTGCACCGGGGCCGGCGTGCTCGAGAGCGGCTCGAGGACGAGCTCGATCGACGCGAGGGGCGCGTTGTCGCCCTTGCGGAAACCGAGCTTGGTGATGCGGGTGTAGCCGCCCTGGCGGTCGGCCACCTGGGGCGCGATCTCCGTGAACAGCGTGTGCACCACGGTCTTGTCGCGCAGGGCCGCGATGACGCGACGGCGTGCGTGCAGGTCCCCACGCTTCGCGAACGTGATGAGACGCTCGGCGACCGGACGCAGGCGCTTGGCCTTGGTCTCGGTGGTGGTGATGCGGCCGTGCGTGAACAGGGCGTTGGCGAGGTTGCTCAGGAGCAGGCGCTCGTGGGCGGGACCGCCACCGAGGCGGGGGCCCTTGGTGGGCTTCGGCATGTCAGTTCTCCAGTGGTGAAAGAGTGGTGCGCGCCGTGACGACGCGCGTGCGCATCAGCGCGAGGTCAGTTGCTGGACTCGTCCTCGTCGTACCCGCTGTAGAAGTGGGCGCCGTCGAATCCGGGGACGGTGTCCTTGAGGGACAGGCCGAGCTCGGTGAGCTTGTCCTTGACCTCGTCCACCGACTTCTGACCGAAGTTGCGGATGTTCATGAGCTGCGTCTCCGACAGGGCGACGAGCTCGGACACCGTGTTGATGCCCTCCCGCTTCAGGCAGTTGTAGCTGCGGACCGACAGGTCGAGGTCCTCGATCGGGGTCTGCAGCTCGTTCGAGAGCACGGCGTCGACCGGCGCGGGGCCGATCTCGATGCCCTCGGCCGCCGTGTTGAGCTCACGAGCCAGACCGAACAGCTCGACGAGCGTCCGACCGGCCGACGCGATGGCGTCGCGCGGCGTGATGGCCGGCTTCGACTCGACGTCGACGACCAGACGGTCGAAGTCCGTGCGCTCACCGGCACGCGTCGCCTCGACGCGGTAGGTGACCTTGAGCACGGGCGAGTAGATCGAGTCGATCGGGATCTGCCCGGCCTCGCTGAACTCCGAGCGGTTCTGGGTCGCCGAGACGTAGCCGCGGCCACGCTCGATCGTCAGTTCGAGCTCGAAGCGCGCGGTGTCGTTCAGGGTCGCGATGACGAGGTCCGGGTTGTGGATCTCGACGCCGGCCGGCGCGGAGATGTCCGCGGCGGTGACCTGACCGGCACCCTGCTTGCGCAGGTACGCCGTGATGGGCTCGTCGTGCTCGCTGGAGACGACCAGGCTCTTGATGTTGAGGATGATCTCGGTGACGTCTTCCTTGACACCGGGGACGGTGCTGAACTCGTGGAGGACGCCGTCGATGCGGATGCTGGTGACAGCCGCGCCGGGGATCGAGGAGAGGAGCGTGCGGCGCAGCGAGTTCCCGAGGGTGTAGCCGAAGCCCGGCTCGAGCGGCTCGATGACGAAGCGCGAGCGGTGCTCGGAGATCGACTCCTCGGTGAGGGTGGGGCGCTGTGCAATGAGCACTGTGGGATTCCTTTCGGCGGAGTGTCCGCTATATGACACTCGGCGGTACGACGGGGCCGGCCGGGCCCCGACGGGTCTGTTGAGTTGTGATCACGCGTACTTCAGGTACGCGATCGAACGACCAGGAATGGCCGGCCCCGCTCGCTCCCACCGGACGGGAGCACCTCTCAGGAGAGGTGTCCCGTCAGGGAACGAGCGGGGAACGGCCGGCTGCTCCTCGCGTCAGACGCGGCGACGCTTGGGCGGGCGGCACCCGTTGTGCGCCTGCGGCGTGACGTCGTTGATCGAACCGACCTCGAGGCCGGCGGCCTGCAGGGAACGGATCGCGGTCTCGCGACCCGAACCCGGGCCCTTCACGAAGACGTCGACCTTCTTGACGCCGTGCTCCTGCGCCTGACGCGCAGCGGACTCGGCGGCGAGCTGCGCCGCGAACGGCGTGGACTTGCGCGAGCCCTTGAAGCCGACGGCACCCGAGGACGCCCAGCTCAGGACGGCACCCGACGGGTCGGTGATGCTGACGATCGTGTTGTTGAACGTGCTCTTGATGTGGGCCTGGCCCACGGCGACGTTCTTCTTCTCCTTGCGGCGCGGCTTGCGCGCGGCAGTCTTGGGGGTAGCCATGATGATCTCCTATCGGGCCTTCTTCTTGCCTGCCACGGTGCGCTTCGGTCCCTTGCGGGTACGCGCGTTGGTCTTCGTGCGCTGACCGCGCACCGGGAGACCACGACGGTGCCGAAGGCCCTCGTAGCTGCCGATCTCGACCTTGCGGCGGATGTCGGCTGCGACCTCGCGACGGAGATCACCCTCGACCTTGTAGTTGCCCTCGATGTAGTCACGAAGGGCGACCAACTGGTCGTCGGTGAGGTCCTTGACGCGGATGTCACCGGAGATACCGGTGTCCGCGAGCGTCTTGACCGCGCGGGTGCGGCCGACGCCGTAGATGTACGTGAGTGCGATCTCCACGCGCTTCTCGCGCGGGATGTCGACGCCTGCTAGACGTGCCATGTGCTGGCTGCTCCTGTTGTCGATGGAGGTGTGGCGCAGTACCGGTGCTCGGGCCTCCGCCCCGAGGTGTCCCCCGATGGCCGGCGCGGACGCTGGTCACGGGTTCTGGTACTGCGTGTTCGATGTTGAGTTGTGCTCCTGCGCAGGCCGTCCAGGGGACGTTCCCGCCTCAGGCAGCTCCGGGGACTAGCCCTGGCGCTGCTTGTGACGCGGGTTGCTCTTGCAGATCACCATGACGCGGCCCTTGCGGCGGATGACACGGCAGTGCTCGCAGATGGGCTTGACGCTGGGGTTGACCTTCATTGCTGGTTCCTCGTGCTCGCTGGCTTCGTGCTCGGCGGGTTCGCCGAGTCGTTCCTTTCCAGCTCGCGGATCACTTGTAGCGGTAGACGATCCGGCCGCGGGTCAGGTCGTACGGGCTCAGCTCCACGATCACGCGGTCCTCGGGGAGGATGCGGATGTAGTGCTGGCGCATCTTCCCGGAGATGTGCGCGAGGACCTTGTGCCCATTGGTCAGCTCAACGCGGAACATCGCGTTGGGCAGAGCTTCGAGCACCGAGCCTTCGATCTCGATGACGCCGTCTTTCTTGGCCATAGCCTCACTGTCGCTTGGTTGGATTACCGGTGTGATCCCCGAGCCGGTCTGCGGGTCGGGCGCCACGCCCGACAGGCATGGCACACCAAAGATCGATCTTATGTGACAGCCGCCGGTTTGCCAAGTGCGATCGCCGCGCCCCCAGTGCTGGGGCTTCCTGAACGCCCCTCCAGCGTTCCACAGTGGTTTGGCGGCGCGCTCCGGGGGACGAGCAGGGCGACGGCCCTACGGTGACATCGCAGCCTGCTGATCGGAGACCCCTGTGCCAGCCACCCGCCCCGAGCGGCCCTTCGCCCGCCACGGCCGACTCGCGCGCCGACGCGGATGGACCACGCTGGTGTCGGTCGTCGCCTCCGCCCTCGCCGTCGTGCTCGTCAGCGGCACGAGCGTCGCCGCGATCGCCGGCGCGCAGCTCGCCGCCGCCCCGCACACCGTCCAGCTCAGCAAGGACGACCAGGCCACCGCGAAGACTGCGGACATCACCGCGATCAAGGGCGGCGCGAACATCCTGCTCATCGGCAGCGACACCCGCGTCGGGCAGTTCGACTCGGACGAGGACGTCCAGGGAGCCCGGAACGACGTCACGATCCTGATCCACGTCTCGCAGGACCACCAGCAGCTGACCGCGGTGAGCTTCCCCCGCGACCTGATGGTCCCGATCCCGGCGTGCACGAACCCGCAGACGGGCACCGCCTACCCCGCGTCGTCGTCCGCGCAGTTCAACACGGCGCTCGGCAACGGTGGCGTCTCGTGCGTGGTCGACACGGTGGAGAACCTCACCGGGCTCAGCGTGCCCTACGCCGGCCTCATCACGTTCGACGGCGTCATCGAGATGTCCAACGCGCTCGGCGGTGTCGACGTCTGTGTCGCGAAGCCCATCGACGACGACTTCACCGGCCTGCACCTGGCAGCCGGGTCGCACAACCTTGCCGGCTCTGACGCGCTGGCGTTCCTCCGCACGCGTCACGGCGTCGGCGACGGCAGCGACCTCGCGCGCATCAGCTCGCAGCAGGTCTTCCTGTCGGCGCTGCTGCGCAAGGTGACCTCGGGCGACACGCTCTCGAACCCCGTCACGCTCTACAAGCTCGCCGGTGCCGCGCTCAGCAACATGACGCTCTCCGACGGGCTGGCGCAGACCCGCACCCTCGTCGGGCTCGCCAGCGCGCTGCGGGGCATGAGCACCTCGAACATGCTCTTCGTCCAGTACCCGGTGGTCGACGACCCGGCGGACCAGGCCCGGGTCATCGTCGCGCAGGACGCCGCACACGCCCTCAACGTCGCCCTGCAGACAGACGAGAAGACCACGCTCAGCGACTCGAAGACCGGACGCGCCTCGGAAGAGGCAGCCGGCACCGGCGGGACGACGGGCACCAGCGACGGCAGCGCGGCGCCCGGCACGCCGTCCGCCGCGTCGTCGGCCCCGGCCACCGCAGCACCGGCGACGCCGGCGACGGCTCTGCCGTCGACCATCACCGGTCAGAGCGCAGCCGAGCAGACCTGCTCCGTCGGCAACTGACGCCGACGGGGCGGGCCCGCCCCGAGCCTCCTGGCCGGTCCGGAACCACCTGACCGGTCTGGAGGCCCGTCCTACGGGATCGGGACCGGCGTCACACCCAGCGGGGCCAGGCCGGACGCCCCACCGTCTGCGGCCGTCAGCACCCAGACGCCGTCGGCGTGCACCGCGACGCTGTGCTCCCAGTGGGCTGCGTCCGTGCCGTCGAGGGTCCGCACGGTCCAGTCGTCGTCGTCCGTCGAGCTGTCGATCGTGCCGGCGGTGACCATCGGCTCGATGGCGACCACCAGGCCGGGGCGCACCGCCGGACCGGCGCCACGGATGCGGTAGTTGAAGACCGGCGGGTCCTCGTGCATGGACCGGCCGATGCCGTGGCCCGTGAAGTCCTCGACGATCCCCCAGGTGCCGGTCCCGTCGATGGCGTCCTCGACCGCGTCGCCGACCTCGTTGAGGTTCCGGGCGCGCGCGAGGGCCGCGATGCCGTGCCAGAGCGACCGCTCCGTCACGTCGACGAGCCGTTGGCGGGCCGCGGTGATCGTCGCGTCCCCGCCGGGCACGACGGTCGAGAAGGCGCTGTCGCCGTTCCAGCCGTCCACCTCGGCGCCGGCGTCGACCGACACCAGGTCCCCGGGCTGCAGGACCCGGTCCCCCGGGATCCCGTGCACGACCTCGTCGTTCACCGAGACGCAGAGCGTGTGCCGGTAGCCCGGCACGAGCTGGAAGTTCGGGATGCCGCCGCCGTCACGGATGGTCTGCTCGGCGATGGCGTCGAGTTCACCCGTGGTGATGCCGGGGCGGATCGCGGCGCGGACGGCGACGAGTGCGGCCTCGGTCAGCAGACCGGGCCGCACCATCGCCCGGAGTTCGTCCGGCGTCTTGTAGATCGACGGCTTGCGGAGACGGACCACGCGGGTCAGACGCCGGCGGTCAGCCCGCGGGACGCGAGCGCGGACTGGATCCGGTCGCCGACCTCGTCGATGCCACCGAGTCCGTCGACGTCGACGACGAGCCCGCGCTGCTGGTAGGCGTCGACGATCGGCGCGGTCTGCTCGAGGTAGACCTGCTGGCGACGACGGATCGTCTCCTCGTTGTCGTCGCTGCGTCCCTGCTGCTCAGCACGCTTGAGCAGGCGACCGACGAGCGCGTCCTGGTCGGCGACCAGCCGGACGACCGCGTCGATGCCGGCGCCCTGGTCGGACAGCAGCCCGTCGAGGTACTCGACCTGACCGACGGTCCGCGGGTACCCGTCGAGCAGGAAGCCGCGCTCGGCGTCGGGCTCCTGCAGGCGGGACTTGACCAGCTCGTTCGTCAGCGAGTCCGGGACGTAGTCGCCCGCGTCCATGATCGCCTTCGCCTGGAGCCCGAGCGGCGTGCCCTCGGTCACGTTCTTGCGGAAGATGTCCCCTGTCGAGACCGCGGGGATGCCGAAGGACTCGGCGATGCGGCCGGCCTGGGTGCCCTTCCCCGCTCCGGGAGGTCCGACGATGATGAGACGTGCGCTCAACGGAGAAGCCCTTCGTAGTGACGTTGCTGCAGCTGCGAGTCGATCTGCTTCACGGTCTCGAGACCGACACCCACGATGATGAGGATGCTCGCGCCACCGAACGGGAAGTTCTGGTTCGCGCCGAACAGCGCCAGTGCTGCCAGCGGGATGAGCGCGATGAGACCGAGGTAGAGCGAGCCGGGCAACGTCACCCGGGTCAGGACGTAGTCGAGGTACTCGGCCGTCGGACGACCGGCACGGATACCCGGGATGAACCCGCCGTACTTCTTCATGTTGTCGGCGACCTCTTCGGGGTTGAAGGTGATCGCGACGTAGAAGTACGTGAAGCCGACGATGAGCAGGAAGTACAGGACCATGTAGAACCAGTTGTCACCCGAGGTCAGGTTGCTCTGGATCCAGGTCACCCACGCGGCTGGCGCGGAGCCGTCCGAGGGCTGGTTGAACTGCGCGACCAGGGCCGGCAGGTACAGCAGCGACGAGGCGAAGATGACGGGCACGACGCCGGCCATGTTCACCTTGATGGGGATGTACGTGTTGTTGCCGCCGTAGGTCCGACGGCCGACCATGCGCTTGGCGTACTGCACCGGGATCCGCCGCTGCGACTGCTCGACGAAGACGACGGCCATCATGATGACCAGGCCGACCAGGATGACGAACAGGAAGAGCTCGAAGGACTGCGACTGCTCGATGGCCCAGAGCGCCGAGGGGAACTGCGCTGCGATGGACGTGAAGATGAGCAGGGACATGCCGTTGCCGATGCCGCGCTCGGTGACGAGCTCGCCCATCCACATGATGAGACCGGTGCCGGCGGTCAGGGTGACGACCATGAGCATGATCGCGTACCAGCTGTCGTTCGAGATGATCGACGAGCAGGAAGCGCTGGCGTTCGTGCCGAAGAGCTGGCCGGAACGGGCGACGGTGATCAGCGTCGTGGACTGCAGCACACCGAGCGCGATGGTGAGGTAGCGCGTGTACTGGGTCAGCTTGGCCTGACCGGTCTGGCCTTCTTTGTAGAGGGCGTCGAAGTGCGGGATGACCACGCGCAGGAGCTGCACGATGATCGACGACGTGATGTACGGCATGATCCCGAGCGCGAACACGGAGAGCTTCAGCAGCGCTCCACCCGAGAACAGGTTGATCAGGTCGTAGAGACCGCCCGAGGACGAAGCGCTCGCGAGGCAGGTCTGCACCGCGGCGTAGTCGACGTACGGTGCCGGGATGTAGGACCCCAGGCGGAACAGCGCGATGATCGCGAGGGTGAAGCCGATCTTCTTCCGAAGATCGGGGGTGCGCATGATGCGCGCGACCGCTCTGAACACGAGAACTCCGAACTTCTGGGGACCGGTCTTGCCGATCGTGCCGGGCGGAACCGCCCGTGGCCGGAAGCGCCGACCGCGTGGCCCGGGTCCGCTGGAACGGTGATCCGGGCCTCCATCAAGGAAACCGTAACGGCGGCCCGTGCGCAATGCACGGGCCGCCGACGGGACTACTCGGTGACGGTGCCGCCCGCAGCCACGATCTTGTCCTGGGCGGAGCCCGAGACCTTGTCGACCGTGACGGTGAGCTTCACGCTGATGTCACCCTGACCGAGAACCTTGACCTTCTCGTTCTTGCGGACGGCGCCCTTGGCGACCAGGTCCGCAACGGTGACGTCGCCACCGTTCGGGTACAGCTCCGCGAGCTTGTCCAGGTTCACGACCTGGTACTCGACGCGGAACGGGTTCTTGAACCCGCGGAGCTTCGGGGTGCGCATGTGCAGCGGCATCTGCCCACCCTCGAAGCCGACGCGGACCTGGTAACGGGCCTTCGTGCCCTTGGTACCGCGGCCCGCGGTCTTGCCCTTCGAGCCTTCACCGCGACCCACACGGGTGCGGTCCTTCTTCGAGCCAGCGGCCGGACGAAGGTGGTGCACCTTCAGGATCTGGACGCGCTCGTTCTTCTCGTCGCTCATGCGTCGACCTCCTCGACCTTCACGAGGTGCGCCACCGTTGCGACGTACCCGCGGTTCTGGGCGTTGTCCTCACGCAGGACCGTACGGCCGATGCGCTTGAGACCCAGGCTGCGGAGCGTGTCGCGCTGGTACTGCTTCTCGCTGATGACGGACTTCGTCTGCGTGATCTTCAGCATGGCCATCAGGCACCTGCCTTCTCGGTCGCTGCGGCATGTGCTGCCGCCTCGGCCTTCAGGAGGCGAGCCGGCACGACGTGGTCGATGTCGAGGCCACGACGTGCGGCGACGGCGCGGGGCTCCTCGAGCTGCTTGAGGGCCTCGACCGTGGCGTGCACGATGTTGATGGTGTTGGACGACCCGAGGGACTTGCTCAGGACGTCGTGGATGCCGGCGCACTCGAGCACGGCGCGGACCGGACCACCGGCGATGACACCGGTACCGGCAGCGGCCGGGCGCAGCAGGACGACACCGGCGGCGGCTTCACCCTGCACCGGGTGCGGGATGGTGTTGCCGACGCGCGGGACGCGGAAGAAGTTCTTCTTCGCCTCTTCGACGCCCTTGGAGATCGCCGTGGGGACCTCCTTGGCCTTGCCGTAGCCGACACCGACCAGCCCGTTGCCGTCACCGACGACGACGAGTGCGGTGAAGCTGAAGCGACGACCACCCTTGACGACCTTCGAGACGCGGTTGATCGTCACGACGCGCTCGAGGAACTGGCTGTCGCCACCGCGCTTGTCGCGGTCGCGGCCCTGCTGACGGTCACGTCCGCCACCACGACGGCCACGGTTGTCGGCCGAGTCGCGGTTGTTCGACGCGGAGCCCGCAGCGGTCTCGACCGGACGCTCGGCGACGGGGGCAGCAGCCTCCGCCTTGGCGTCGGTGGCCTCGGCCTTGGGGGTCTCCTCGGTGCTGGTCTCCTCGGCGCTGGTGGCCTCGGTGGTCTCAGCGCTGGTGGCCTCGGTCGTCTCCTCGACGGCCGGGGTCTCCTCGGCGTTGCTGTTGTTCGCGATGTCGCTCACAGGTTCAGCCCTCCTTCACGGGCACCATCGGCGATCGCGGCGACGCGACCGGCGTACTTGCTACCACCGCGGTCGAACACGACGGCTTCGACACCGGCGGCCTTGGCACGCTCGGCGAGGAGCTCGCCGACACGACGTGCCTTGGCGGTCTTGTCGCCGTCGAACGAACGGAGGTCGGCCTCCATCGTCGAGGCGCTCGCCAGGGTGTGGCCCTTGGCGTCGTCGATGACCTGCACGAACACGTGACGTGCCGAGCGGGTGACGGCGAGACGGGGACGTGCCTCGGTGCCGGTGATCTTCTTGCGGAGACGGTTGTGGCGGCGGGCCTTGGCGGCCGCCTTGCTCTTGCCTCGGGTACGAGTTCCGATAGCCATGATCACTTACCTGACTTTCCGGCCTTGCGGCGCACGTTCTCGCCCGCGTAACGGACACCCTTGCCCTTGTAGGGCTCGGGCTTCCGCAGCTTGCGGATGTTCGCAGCGACCTCGCCGACGGCCTGCTTGTCGATGCCGTTGACGGTGACCTTGTTGTTGCCCTCGACGGCGAAGCTGATGCCCGCCGGCGGCTCGACCGTGATCGAGTGGGAGTAACCGAGCGCGAACTCGAGGTTCGCGCCCTTCGCCTGCACGCGGTAACCGGTACCGACGACCTCGAGGCCCTTGGAGTAGCCCTGGGTGACGCCGATGATCTGGTTCGCGATGAGCGTGCGGGTCAGGCCGTGCAGCGACCGCGACGAGCGCTCGTCGTCCGGACGGGTGACGAGGACCTGGTTCTCCTCGACGCTGGCCTGGATGGGCTCCGCGATGACGAGCGCGAGCTCGCCCTTCGGGCCCTTGACCGCGACGTTGGGGCCGTCGACCGAGACGGTCACGCCGGCGGGGATGTCAATGGGGAGACGTCCGATTCGAGACATGTTCGATCACCAAACGTAGGCGAGGACTTCCCCACCCACGCCCTTCTGCTCGGCTTCGCGGTCGGTCAGGAGCCCCGAGGAGGTCGAGAGGATCGCCACGCCGAGGCCACCGAGGACCTGGGGGATCTCCGTCGACTTCGCGTAGACCCGGAGGCCGGGCTTCGACACGCGCTTGATGCCGGCGATCGAACGCTCGCGCTCGGGGCCGTACTTCAACTCGATGGTGAGGGTCTTGCCCACGCGGGCGTCCTCGACCTTCCACTCGCTGATGTAGCCCTCGCGCTTGAGGATGTCAGCGATGGTGGTCTTGAGCTTGCTGCTCGGAAGCGACACGGCGTCGTGGTGCGCCGAGTTCGCGTTCCGCAATCTGGTCAGCATGTCTGCGACCGGATCGGTCATCGTCATGATGTGAATCCGTTCTCCGCCTGGTTTCGACACCCGTTCCACGAGTGCCGACCTGAGCGATCGAGTGACTCCGGGGCGATTCCCTGGAGTCGGGGTGTTCGTGCGTGCGGGCCGGAGGACTTGGAAGTCCTCCGGCCCGCACCGCCCGAAGTAGTTTAGACCGTCTGCTCGGCCGAGCGGAACGGGAAGCCCAGCTGCTTGAGCAGCGCGCGTCCCTCTTCGTCCGTCTTCGCGGAGGTCACGACGGTGATGTCGAACCCGCGGACACGGTCGATGCGGTCCTGGTCGATCTCGTGGAACATGCTCTGCTCCGAGAGACCGAACGTGTAGTTGCCGTTGCCGTCGAACTGGCGGTCGCTGAGACCACGGAAGTCGCGGATACGGGGCAGCGCCAGCGACAGCAGCCGGTCCAGGAACTCCCACGCACGGTCGCCACGCAGGGTGACGTGTGCGCCGATGGCCTGGCCCTCACGCAGCTTGAACTGCGCGATGGACTTGCGGGCCATCGTGACCTGGGGCTTCTGACCCGTGATCGCGGTCAGGTCCTTGATGGCCCCGTCCATGATCTTCGAGTCGCGAGCGGCTTCACCGACACCGGTGTTGACGACGACCTTGACCAGGCCGGGGACCTGGTTGACGTTGCCGTAGCCGAACTGCTCGGTCAGCGCCGTCTTGATCTCGTCCTTGTACTTCTGCTTCAGGCGCGGCTGGACGTTCTCCGTCGTCGCGGCAGTCGTGTCAGTCATCAGAGCTTCTCACCAGACTTCTTGGCGTAGCGGACGCGGACGGTCTTCTTGACGCCGTCCTTCTCCACCTCTTCGGTGCGGAAGCCGACGCGGGTCGGCTTCTTCGTCTTGGGGTCGACGATCGCGACGTTCGAGACGTGGATCGAAGCCTCGTGCTTCTCGATGCCACCGGTCTTCGAGCCGCGCTGGGTCTGCCCGACGCGGACGTGCTTCGTGACGAAGTTCACGCCCTCGACGACGACGCGGTTCTTGTCCTTGAGGACCTCGATGACCTTGCCCTGCTTGCCACGGTCGCCGCCACGCTCCTGCGTCGCGCCCGTGATGACCTGGACGAGGTCACCCTTCTTGATGTTCGCCATGGCTTACAGCACCTCCGGCGCGAGCGAGATGATCTTCATGAACTTCTTGTCGCGAAGTTCACGACCGACCGGCCCGAAGATGCGCGTTCCGCGCGGGTCGCCGTCGGCCTTGAGGATCACTGCCGCGTTCTCGTCGAACTTGATGTAGGAGCCGTCGTTGCGACGGGTCTCCTTCTTGGTGCGAACGATGACCGCCTTGACGACGTCACCCTTCTTCACGTTGCCGCCGGGGATGGCGTCCTTCACCGTGGCGACGATGACGTCACCGAGTCCGGCGTAGCGACGACCCGAGCCACCGAGAACGCGGATGGTCAAGATCTCCTTGGCACCCGTGTTGTCGGCGACCTTCAGGCGGGATTCCTGCTGAATCACTGCTGTCTCCTATTTCCGCAAGCGGGCCGTCAGGCCTACTTGGCCTTCTCGAGGATCTCGACCAGGCGCCAGCGCTTGGAGGCGCTGAGGGGACGGGTCTCGCTGATCACGACGAGGTCGCCGATGCCGGCCGAACCAGCCTCGTCGTGCGCCTTCACCTTGGAGGTGCGGCGGATGACCTTGCCGTAGAGGGCGTGCTTCACGCGGTCCTCGACCTCGACGACGATGGTCTTGTCCATCTTGTCGCTGGTCACGTAGCCGCGGCGCGTCTTGCGGTAGCCGCGGGTGAGGGCGGCGGAGTCCTTCTCTTCGTTCGCCATCAGTTCTCCTCGGCGGTCTCGGCCTCGGTCGTCGCAGCGGGCTTGTCAGCCTTCTTCGTCGACTTCTTGGCCTTGGTTGCGGTCTCGACGGGCGCAGGAGTGGCACGGATGCCGAGCTCGCGCTCACGCAGGACGGTGTAGATCCGGGCGATGTCGCGCTTGACGGCACGAAGTCGACCGTGGCTCTCCAGCTGGCCGGTGGCCGACTGGAAACGGAGGTTGAAGAGTTCCTCCTTGGCCTTCTTCAGCTCGTCAGCGAGACGCTCGTTCTCGAACGTGTCGAGCTCAGTCGGACGGAGCTCCTTGGAACCGATCGCCATTATGCGTCGCCCTCCTCGCGCTTGATGATGCGTGCCTTGAGGGGCAGCTTGTGAATTGCACGGGTCAACGCCTCACGGGCGATTTCCTCGCTGACGCCGGAGAGCTCGAAGAGCACGCGACCCGGCTTGACGTTCGCGATCCACCACTCGGGCGAACCCTTACCGGAACCCATGCGGGTCTCGGCGGGCTTCTTGGTGAGCGGGCGGTCCGGGTAGATGTTGATCCACACCTTGCCGCCACGCTTGATGTGACGCGTCATCGCGATACGAGCGGACTCGATCTGACGGTTGGTCACGTAGGCGGGGGTCAGGGCCTGGATGCCGTAGTCACCGAAGGAGACCTTGGTGCCACCGGTGGCCTGACCCGAGCGCTTCGGGTGGTGCTGCTTGCGGTGCTTGACTCGACGGGGGATAAGCATGGTTACGCCTCAACTCCTGCGCCGGCCGGCGCGTCCTGCGGAGCCTGCTGCTCACGGCCGCCGCGGTCGCCACCACGACGGTCACCGCGGTCGCCACGGTCGTTGCGGTCGCCACGCGGGCCACCACGACGCTCGGGGCGGGACGAACGCTGGTTCGCCTGCTCGCGAGCGAGCTCCTTGTTGGTGATGTCGCCCTTGTAGATCCAGACCTTCACGCCGATGCGGCCGAAGGTGGTGCGCGCCTCGTAGAAGCCGTAGTCGATGTTCGCGCGGAGGGTGTGCAGCGGCACACGGCCTTCGCGGTAGAACTCCGAGCGCGACATCTCGGCGCCGCCGAGACGACCAGCGACCTGGATGCGGACACCCTTGGCGCCGGCGCGCTGTGCACCCTGCAGGCCCTTGCGCATGGCGCGACGGAACGCGACACGAGCGGAGAGCTGCTCGGCGATGCCCTGCGCGACGAGCTGGGCCTCGGTCTCGGGGTTCTTGACCTCGAGGATGTTGAGCTGGATCTGCTTCTTGGTGAGCTTCTCGAGCTCACCGCGGATGCGCTCGGCCTCGGCGCCGCGGCGACCGATGACGATGCCCGGACGCGCCGTGTGGATGTCCACGCGGACACGGTCACGGGTGCGCTCGAGCTCGATGCGGGCGACGCCGGCACGGTCGAGGGTCTTCTTCAGGTACTGACGCACCTTGATGTCCTCGGCGACGTAGTCGGCGTAGCGCTGGCCGGCCTTCGTGCTGTCGGTGAACCAGTGCGAGACGTGGTCCGTCGTGATCCCGAGACGGAAGCCGTACGGGTTGACCTTCTGGCCCATTACTTGCTCGCCTTCTTGCTCGTCGCGGCAGCCTCAGCCTCGTCCGGGGTCGCGAGGACCACCGTGATGTGGCTGGTGCGCTTGTTGATCCGGAAGGCACGGCCCTGGGCGCGCGGCTGGAACCGCTTGAGGGTCGTTCCTTCGTCGACGAAGACGCGGCTCACGTAGAGGTCGCGCTCGTCCAGGAAGCTGTTCGTCGAGTCCGCCTTGACACGTGCGTTGGCGATCGCCGAGGCGACCAGCTTGTACACGGGCTCCGAAGCGCCCTGGGGGGCGAACTTCAGGATGGCGAGCGCCTCGTGGGCCTGCTTGCCGCGGATCAGCTCGATGACGCGACGGGCCTTCTGAGGCGTGACGCGGATGTGTCGCACGCGTGCGATCGACTCCACCATTTCGTTCCTCCTCTGCGTCGCCGCCTTAGCGGCGACGGCCCTTCTTGTCGTCCTTCACGTGACCGCGGAAGGTCCGGGTCGGCGCGAACTCGCCGAGCTTGTGACCGACCATCGACTCGGTGACGAACACCGGGATGTGCTTGCGTCCGTCGTGCACCGCGATGGTGTGACCGAGCATGTTCGGCACGATCATCGAGCGGCGCGACCACGTGCGGATCACGTTCTTCGTGCTGGCCTCGTTCTGCGTGACGACCTTGCGAAGCAGGTGCTCGTCGACGAAGGGGCCCTTCTTCAGACTGCGTGGCATCTTCTGAACTCCTACTTGCGCTTCTTGCCGGCGTTACGGCGACGGACGATGAGCTTGTCGCTCGGCTTGTTCGGCTTGCGCGTCCGACCCTCGGCCTGGCCCCAGGGGCTGACCGGGTGACGGCCACCGGACGTCTTGCCCTCACCACCACCGTGCGGGTGGTCGACCGGGTTCATGGCGACACCACGCACGGTCGGGCGGACGCCCTTCCAGCGCATGCGGCCGGCCTTGCCCCAGTTGATGTTCGACTGCTCGGCGTTGCCGACCTCGCCGATCGTGGCGCGGCAGCGTGCGTCGACGTTGCGGACCTCGCCCGACGGCAGACGGAGCTGCGCGTAGGGGCCGTCCTTGGCGACGAGACGCACCGAGGCGCCGGCCGAACGAGCGAGCTTGGCGCCGCCACCGGGGCGGAGCTCGATCGCGTGCACGACCGTACCCACGGGGATGTTGCGCAGCGGCAGGTTGTTGCCGGGCTTGATGTCGGCCCCGGCGCCCTGCTCGACGACGTCGCCCTGCTTGAGCTTGTTCGGCGCGATGATGTAGCGCTTCGTGCCGTCCACGTAGTGCAGCAGCGCGATGCGCGCGGTGCGGTTCGGGTCGTACTCGATGTGCGCGACCTTGGCGTCCACGCCGTCCTTGTCGTGACGACGGAAGTCGATCACGCGGTACTGGCGCTTGTGGCCACCACCGATGTGACGGGTGGTGATGCGGCCCGAGCTGTTGCGGCCACCGGTCTTCGGCAGCGGACGAAGCAGGGACTTCTCCGGGGTCGAGCGGGTGATCTCGGCGAAGTCGGCGACCGAGGAGCCACGACGACCCGGGGTCGTCGGCTTGTAGTTACGAATAGCCATGATTTATCCCTCTGGTCCTCAGCCGACAGCCGTGAAGATGTCGATCGAACCGGACTTGAGCGTCACGATGGCACGCTTGGTGTCCTTGCGCTTGCCCAGACCGAACTTGGTGCGGCGGGTCTTGCCCGGACGGTTCAGCGTGTTGATGCCGGCGACCTTGACGTTGAAGATCTTCTCGATCGCGAGCTTGATCTCGGTCTTGTTCGCGCGGGGGTCCACGATGAACGTGTACTTGCCCTGGTCGATGAGGCCGTAGCTCTTCTCCGACACGACCGGCGAGATGATGATGTCGCGCGGGTCCTTGTTGAAGCCGCTCATGCGGTGATCTCCTTCGCGGTCTTCGACGCGATGAAGGCGTCGAGGGCGCTCTTGCTGAAGACGATGGCGTCCGACACGAGGACGTCGTAGGCGTTCAGCTGGCCGTACGAGAGCGCGTGGACGTTCGGCAGGTTGCGGATCGACTTGAGCGTCAGCTCGTCGTCCGACTCGAGCACGACGAGCACGTTCTTGACGGGCGCGACCTTCTCGATGAGCGTGCGGGCGGTCTTGGTCGACGGCACCTCGGCCGCGACGAAGCCCTCCACAGCGGAGATGCGGCCACCGCGGGCGCGGTCCGAGAGCGAGCCGAGCAGGGCTGCGGCGATCATCTTCTTCGGGGTGCGCTGCGAGTAGTCGCGGGGGGTCGGTCCGTGGACGACGCCACCGCCGGTGTGCTCGGGCGCACGGACGGAACCCTGACGGGCGCGGCCGGTGCCCTTCTGCTTGAACGGCTTGCGACCGGCACCGCGGACCTCGCCGCGGTTCTTGGTCTTGTGCGTGCCCTGGCGCGACGCGGCGCGCTGCGCCGTGACGACCTGGTGGATGAGCGCGACGTTGGTCACGACGTCGAAGAGCTCACCGGGGAGCTCGACGGTGCCGGACACGGCACCTGATGCGTCGAGGACGTCGATCGTGGTTGCTGTCGTGGTGGCCATGATCACTTGCCCTTCACAGCGGTGCGGACGAAGACGGAGCGACCGCGCGCACCGGGGACGGCGCCCTTGACGAGCAGCAGACCCTTCTCGGCGTCGACGGCGTGCACCGTGAGGTTGAGGACGGTGACACGCTCGCCACCCATGCGACCGGCCATGCGCATGCCCTTGAAGACACGCGACGGGGTCGAGGAAGCACCGATCGAGCCGGGCTTGCGGTGGTTGCGGTGCGCACCGTGCGATGCGGAGACGCCGGCGAAGCCGTGGCGCTTCATGACACCCGCGAAGCCCTTGCCCTTGCTCGTGCCGACGACGTCGACCTTCGCGCCGGCCTCGAACGTGGCGTCCACGGTGAGCTCCTGGCCCAGCGTGTACTCGCCTGCGTCCGACGTGCGGATCTCGGTGAGGGTGCGGCGCGGGGTGACCCCGGCGGCCTCGAAGTGGCCAGCGGCCGGCTTGTTCACCTTGCGGGGGTCGATCTGGCCCGCGGCGATCTGGATCGCCTCGTAGCCGTCGCGCTCGACGTTGCGGATCTGGGTGACCACGTTCGGGCCGACCTCGATCACGGTGACGGGGATGAACTTGTTGTTCTCGTCCCACACCTGGGTCATCCCGAGCTTCTTGCCGAGGAGGCCCTTCACGGACTTGGTTGAGTTCGCCATCAGTCCAGCCCCCTTACAGCTTGATCTCGATGTTGACGTCGGCCGGGAGGTCGAGACGCATGAGCGAGTCGACGGCCTTCGGCGTCGGGTCGACGATGTCGATGACCCGCTTGTGCGTGCGCTTCTCGAAGTGCTCGCGCGAGTCCTTGTACTTGTGAGGGGAACGGATCACTGCGATCACGTTCTTCTCGGTGGGGAGCGGCACCGGGCCGACCACGGTCGCACCGGCACGGGTCACCGTGTCGACGATCTTCCGGGCCGACGTGTCGATGACCTCGTGGTCGTACGACTTGAGCCGGATGCGGATCTTCTGTCCCGCCATGTGTTCTCTGTCCTCTCTGCGCCGCGCACCCTCAGGCCGCCTGACACCGCCGGGTTCCGCCCTGTGCGGACCTGGCTGTTTACGTGGATCACCGGACGCATCCGCTGGGGATGACCGCTGTTCTCCTGTCAACCGCGTGGGCGGTCATGCCGTGGTGCACATGACGGCCCGCGTGGACGTGTCGCATCCACACGCCGGCTGGCCGACGTGCTGGTGGAGCGAGCGTGTTCTGCTGCCTGCGGCCCAACCCAGCTCTGCTGGACAGAGGGGTTGTGCACTGCCAGAGCAGTGATCCGTGCGGGCGCGAACGCCCGAGGAATTTCCGAACCGGACAAGTCTCCCATAGCGGCTCGGTCCGTGCAACCCGGGCGTGTCGCGACGGTCCGGGCGTGTCGCGGACCGGCCACTCCCCCGGTCTGATGCGGATCCGCCAGCCTGGAGGCCCGGCTCGGCTCCGTCACGCGCGGTGCCTCCGACGCTCGGTCGGGACACCACGCGGGTCGGTGTGGCTCAGTCCTCGTCGGGGACGACGGGCGGCACGAACCACGGCGGGAACACCGCGACGCGGGGTGCGTGGCCGCCGTGCTCGGACAGGATGTCCTTCACCGCGTGGCGGGTGCGGTCGTTCGGCACGCCGATGACGGCGACCGACGAGAACGGCACGCTGGGTCCGGCGAGCAGCTCGAGTCCGTGCATCTCCGGGTCGGTCATGTCGGTGCGCCGCAGCAGGTTCGCCGCGGCCTCCGGGCCCACGGCGAAGCGCACGTCGTCGTCGTCCGCGTCCGTGTCGGCGAGGATGACCGAGGCGCCGAACGCGGCGGTGGGGACCACCAGCACCACGTAGTCGATGCCCCGCGCCTGACGGGCGGCATCCGACCAGCGGGTCGTGTCCTCGGCGCCTCGGCGGACCTCGTCCCACCGGGCGCCGTCGGGCGAGAGCGAGAACGGCACGTGGTTCGACACCGGAGAGCCGTCCGGCGCGGTCGCCGCTGCCCGACGTGCCCGGAGTTCGGGCGCACTGATGTCGTACGACGGCGTGATCCGGTCGGCCGCGGCGATCGCCTGGTCGGCGACGATGGCGTCGAAGTTGTCGATGTGCGTGACGTGGTGCGCGCGCAGGGTGCCGAACACCCGTGTCGCGGGCAGCTCGGGCTGGGCGACGCGCAGGGCGGTGGCCTTCGCACGGGCGGGAGACCCGCCGGGGGTCGACCGGAGCGACGTGCTGACACGCGTCCGTCGGGGCGCGGGGGCCTTGGGGACCTCTGGCACGTCACGCTGGCGCGGTGCGCAGATGTCGCAGAGTTCGGTGGGGAATCCGTGGATGCACTCGTCGGTCACGACTGGTGTGGGTCCTTCCGTGCCGCGTGGGGGTGGAACGGCACGAGGGTCAACGCTACGTCATCCCGGCGCCCGTGCGGCACCGATCCCCTCATTGGCGGTAGAGCAGCGCCCGGACCTCGGACTCCGCGGCGTGGAGTCGGGCCGGGTCGATCGTCTCGCCGTGGTCGTACGCGTCGAGCAGTCGCGGGTCGATGTAGCTCGCCCGCGCGACGGTCGGGGTGTTGCCGAGGACCCCGCTCGCGGCCTTCACCGCGTGCGACACCGCCTGCTTGCGCTTGGTCGCCGTGGGCTGCACACCGGTCTTGGCCAGGTCGATCGCCGCGGCGACGGTGCCGTGCAGCGTCCGGAAGTCCTTCGCGGTGAAGTCGTCGCCCGCACGCTCCTTGACGTAGGCGTTGATGTCCTCGGCCGACAGCGGCTCCCAGTCCGCACCGCGGCCCTGACGGTACGACAGCAGCCGGGCGTTCGGACCCCGCCGCTTCATCCCGACGATCACCTTCGCCAGGTCCGGGTCGTGGATCGACGAGGACCACTCCTGGTGGCTCTTGCCCGGGAACGCGAGCTCGATGTCGTCGCCGGACACCTTCGCGTGTGCACACAGGAGCGTCGAGAGGCCCCGGCTGCCGTGCTCGGTGGCGTACCGCTCGGACCCGACGCGGAGCGATCCCTGGTCGAGCATCCGGAACGCTGCGGCCAGCGACCGCTGCTGGTCGGGCTCGGGTCGGCGCAGGTCCTGCGTGACCATGCGTCGCGCACCCGGCAACGACTCGGCCAACGCCAGGGCACGGTCGTACTTGATCTTGTCCATCCGCTCGCGCCACGAGGGGTGGTACATGTACTGGCGCCGCCCGGCACCGTCGATCCCCGTCGCCAGGATGTGCCCGTTCTCGTACGGGGAGATCCAGACGTCGTCCCACGCCGGCGGGATGACGAACTCCTCGAGGCGCTGCCGGATCGCGGGGTCGGTGACCGTGGCGCCGTCGGGGTCGCGGAAGGAGAACCCACGACCACTGCGGACGCGGTGGTAGCCGCGGCCGTCGGTCTTGGATCTGCGGAGTCGTGTCACTCGTCGAGCCAACACGACCCGGGCTGGGCGTGACCACGGGCGGCGACCTCAGCCGGCGGTCACTCCTTGCCGATGTGCTTGTCGACGTTGGCGGCAGCGTCGTCGATCTGCTCGTCGTAGCGGCCGCCCGTGACCTTCTTGATGCCGTCGGCCAGGCCGTGGATGATCTTGTCCGACACGTCCTCGACCTTGTCGCTCTTCAGTGCCTCTTCGATCTTGTCCTTGTTCGCGTCGACGAACGCCTTCGCCTTCTCGGTGACGTCCTCTGCCTTCGCGGACACGTTCTTCTGGATGTCGTCGAACCCGGCCATGATGCCTCCTCGTCGACGGCCGGACGTTCCGACCCTCTGCAGCACATGCTGCTCGCCCGCCGCGGCCCTGTCCGCCGAGCGCAGGCGAACACTCGGGGAACGGAGGCGCCCAGGGCGACTCGGGCCGTCCGGAACGGTGCGGGGGCCGTCCGGGGAGGCTGCGGGCGCCGCCCGGGAACGCGACAGCGGGGCCGGACCCGAAGGTCCGACCCCGCTGCGACTGGTGGTGCGAGTTACTTGATGATCGACTCGACCGTACCGGCGCCGACCGTACGTCCACCCTCACGGATGGCGAAACGGAGGCCCTCTTCCATGGCGATGGGCTGGATCAGCTCAACGGTCATGGAGACGGTGTCGCCGGGCATGACCATCTCGGTGCCCTCAGGCAGCGTGATGACGCCGGTGACGTCCGTGGTGCGGAAGTAGAACTGCGGGCGGTAGTTCGCGTAGAACGGGTTGTGACGGCCGCCCTCTTCCTTGTTCAGGATGTACGCGTTCGCCTTGAACTCGGTGTGCGGCGTGACCGAACCCGGCTTCACGACGACCTGGCCGCGCTCGACGTCCTCGCGCTTGAGGCCACGGATGAGCAGACCGGTGTTGTCACCGGCGACTGCCTTGTCCAGCAGCTTGCGGAACATCTCGATACCCGTGACCGTGGTCTTCTGGGTCGCCTTGATGCCGACGATCTCGACCTCGGAGTTGAGGTCCAGCTCGCCGCGCTCGACACGGCCGGTGACGACGGTTCCACGACCGGTGATCGTGAAGACGTCCTCGATCGGCATGAGGAAGGGCTGGTCCGTGGCACGCACGGGGTCCGGCACGAACTCGTCGACCTGGGCCATGAGGTCCTGGACCGACTTGACCCACTTCTCGTCGCCCTCGAGCGCCTTGAGCGCCGAGACCTGCACGACGGGGGCGTCCTCGTCGAACTCCTGCGAGCCGAGGAGCTCGCGGACCTCGAGCTCGACGAGCTCCAGGATCTCCTCGTCGTCCACCATGTCGGACTTGTTCAGCGCGACGACGATGTAGGGCACGCCGACCTGGCGAGCGAGCAGCACGTGCTCACGCGTCTGGGGCATGGGACCGTCGGTGGCGGCGACCACGAGGATCGCGCCGTCCATCTGGGCCGCACCGGTGATCATGTTCTTCACGTAGTCGGCGTGACCAGGAGCGTCGACGTGCGCGTAGTGGCGCTTCTCGGTCTGGTACTCGACGTGGGAGATGTTGATCGTGATGCCGCGCTGGCGCTCTTCGGGAGCGTTGTCGATCTGAGCGAAGTCACGGGCCTCGTTGAGGTCCGGGTACTGGTCGTGCAGAACCTTGGTGATCGCCGCCGTGAGCGTGGTCTTGCCGTGGTCGACGTGACCGATGGTTCCGATGTTGACGTGCGGCTTGGTGCGCTCGAACTTGGCCTTGGCCACTGTGGGTCCTCCTCAGGACTCGGATGCGGCACCCCCGGGGGCATCCCGGTCGGGATGCGAGCGAGTGGTCCGCGGTGTGTGTGTCTTTACTGTACTTGGTGGCGAGGGGCCCGTCGCCGGGCACCCTCGCCTGTGGAGAACACGCTCGAGAGCGTTATTCTCCCTTGGCCTTCGCGACGATCTCCTCGGCGACGTTCGACGGGACCTGGTTGTAGGTCTCGAAGGTCATCGAGTAGACGGCACGACCGGAGGTCTTCGAACGAAGGTCCCCGACGTAGCCGAACATCTCGGACAGCGGCACGCTCGCGCGGACCACCTTGACGCCCGAGGCGTCCTCCATCGCAGCGATGTTGCCACGACGGGAGCTGAGGTCACCGATCACGTCGCCCATGTACTCCTCGGGCGTGCGCACCTCGACGGCCATGATCGGCTCGAGGATGACCGGACCGGCCTTGCGGGCCGCTTCCTTGTACGCGATCGAGCCGGCGATCTTGAACGCCATCTCGGACGAGTCGACGTCGTGCGCCGCGCCGTCCTTGAGGGTGGCCTTCACGCCGACCGTCGGGTACCCGGCCAGGATGCCGACCTGCATGGCGTCCTGGATGCCGGCGTCGACCGACGGGATGTACTCGCGCGGGACGCGACCACCGGTGACGGCGTTGACGAACTCGTAGACCTTCTCGGAGGTGACCTCCATCGGCTCGAGCGCGATCTGCACCTTCGCGAACTGACCGGAACCACCGGTCTGCTTCTTGTGGGTGTAGTCGTAGCGCTCGACGACCTTGGTCAACGTCTCGCGGTAGGCCACCTGGGGCTTGCCGACGTTCGCCTCGACGTGGAACTCACGCTTCATGCGGTCGACCAGGATGTCGAGGTGGAGCTCGCCCATGCCCTTGATCGTGGTCTGACCGGTCTCGGCGTTGAGCTCGACGCGGAACGTCGGGTCCTCTTCGGCGAGCTTCTGGATGGCCGTGGAGAGCTTCTCCTGGTCAGCCTTGGTCTTCGGCTCGATCGCGACCTCGATGACCGGCTCCGGGAACGTCATCGACTCGAGGACGACCTGGTCCTGCGGGTCGCAGAGCGTGTCGCCGGTGGTCGTGTCCTTGAGGCCGATGACCGCGTAGATGTGACCGGCGGTGACGGCGTCGACCGGGTTCTCCTTGTTGGAGTGCATCTGGAAGATCTTGCCGATGCGCTCCTTCTTGCCCTTGGTCGAGTTGATGACCTGGGCGCCGGACTCGATGTGGCCGGAGTACACGCGGACGTAGGTCAGACGGCCGAAGAACGGGTGCACGGCGACCTTGAAGGCCAGCGCGGAGAAGGGCTCGGAGGCCTCCGGCTTGCGGATGATCTCCTTCTCTTCGTCCTTGACGTCGTGACCGATCATCGGCGGGACGTCGAGCGGCGACGGCAGGTAGTCGATGACCGCGTCGAGCATCGGCTGCACGCCACGGTTCTTGAACGCCGAACCACACAGGACCGGGTAGATCTCGCTGTTCACCGTGAGGGCACGGATCGCGGCCTTGATCTCGGCGACCGAGAAGTCGGTGTCACCCTCGAGGAAGCGCTCCATGAGCTCGTCGTTCGCCTCGGCCACGCGCTCGATGAGCTTCTCGCGGTACTCGGCGGCACGGTCTGCCAGGTCAGCCGGGATCTCTTCGATCTCGTACTTGGCGCCCATCTGGACGTCACCCTTGGCGTCGCCGCGCCACGTGAGTGCACGCATCTCGACCAGGTCGACGACACCCTCGAACGAGGACTCCGCGCCGATCGGGAGCTGCAGCACGAGGGGCTCGGCGCCCAGGCGGTTCACAATGGTGTCGACGGTGAAGTAGAAGTCCGCACCGAGCTTGTCCATCTTGTTGACGAAGCAGATGCGCGGGACGTTGTACTTGTCCGCCTGACGCCACACGGTCTCGGACTGCGGCTCGACACCTTCCTTGCCGTCGAACACGGCAACGGCACCGTCGAGGACGCGGAGCGAGCGCTCCACCTCGACCGTGAAGTCGACGTGACCCGGGGTGTCGATGATGTTGATCTGGTTGTTGTCCCAGAAGCAGGTCGTCGCGGCCGACGTGATGGTGATGCCGCGTTCCTGCTCCTGCGCCATCCAGTCCATCGTGGCTGCGCCGTCGTGGACTTCACCGATCTTGTGCGTGATGCCCGTGTAGAACAGGATGCGCTCGGTGGTCGTGGTCTTGCCGGCATCGATGTGCGCCATGATGCCGATGTTGCGGACCTTGTTCAGGTCGGTGAGCACGTCCTGTGCCACAGGGTTCCTCCGGAAGAGTTGTAGGAGAGGTTGGCGTCCGTCCGGGCGCCGGGGGTTCTTGACCGCCGGCGCCCGAACGGTGCCTGGACTACCAGCGGTAGTGCGCGAAGGCCTTGTTCGACTCGGCCATCTTGTGGGTGTCTTCACGACGCTTGACAGCGGCGCCGAGACCGTTCGACGCGTCGAGGATCTCGTTCATGAGACGCTCGGTCATCGTCTTCTCGCGGCGGGCCTTGGCGTACGAGGTCAGCCAGCGCAGGGCCAGCGTGTTCGCACGGTGCGGCTTGACCTCGACCGGGACCTGGTAGGTCGAGCCACCGACGCGGCGGCTGCGGACCTCGAGGGTCGGACGGACGTTGTCGAGCGCCTTCTTGAGGGTGACGACGGCATCCTGCTGGTTCTTGGCGGAAACGCCTTCGAGTGCGTCGTAGACGATGCGCTCGGCGAGGCCCTTCTTGCCGTCCAGGAGGATCTTGTTGACGAGCTGGCTGACGATCGGTGCGCCGTAGACGGGGTCTGCGACGACGGGGCGCTTGGGGGCCGGTCCCTTACGAGGCATCTGACTAACCCTTCTTCGCGCCGTAGCGGCTACGCGCCTGCTTGCGGTTCTTGACGGCCTGCGTGTCGAGGGCGCCACGGATGATCTTGTAGCGCACGCCGGGGAGGTCCTTCACACGACCGCCGCGGACGAGCACCATCGAGTGCTCCTGCAGGTTGTGGCCCTCACCGGGGATGTAGGCCGTGACCTCGGTGCCGTTGGAGAGCTTGACACGAGCGACCTTGCGCAGTGCCGAGTTCGGCTTCTTCGGGGTGGTGGTGTAGACGCGGGTGCACACACCACGCTGCTGGGGGTTCGCCTTCAGTGCCGGGGCCTTGGTCTTGACGACCTTGGGGCTCCGACCCTTGCGAACCAGCTGCTGAATAGTAGGCAACTGTTCTCCTGGTTCTCGCTCGTGTTCTCTGGCCGACGCGGTCCGCCGGCATCCTCGCCCACACAGACGGCCGCCGGTTCGGCGGACGGTGATCTGGGGGCGGACTGTCCGGATCCAGGTCGTCGACCTGCCGGACTTCGGGGCGCGCCCGAGGGCGCACACCCGGAAGAGCCTACCGGTGGCACCCCGCGAAATCAATCCCGGGCACCCGCGCACGGCGCGTGTCCGCTGGGAGCTGACACGGGCCTCCCGTCCGGTGTGGGACGGACCCGAGGCGGACCGGACCCGGACTCAGGAACCCGAGTCGGAGGAGCCGTTGCCGACCGCGGAGACGAACGTGGCGCCGCTGTCGCTGAAGCCGGTGACGTACCCGCTCGCGTTCACGTTGATCGGACCGGCCGTCGCGGTCCCCGAGCCCGCGGGGCCGGTGAAGTCGGCGGTGTACGTCGCCGAGCCGTACGAGGACGTCGTCACCAGCCACCCCTTCGTCTCCCACCCGGCAACCGACACGGTGGGCCGCGCATCGAGCGTCCACTTCTGGTTGGTGTAGGTGTTCGCCGGGTTCTCGCCGTAGGCGTAGAAGCTGCAGCCGTCCGGAGTGGTCGAGGTGGAGGCGATGCAGCCGTCCACCCACGCCTCGACCGCCTGCGTCGCTGCCTGCTGGCCCGCCTCCGTCAGCGCCGTCGTCAGCGTGACCGGGCTGGAAGCGGTGTCCCCGAAGCCGCGGACCGTGGCGGTCTGGGCATCGGCGGTGAACCACGTGCCGCCGTCGACCCCGACCTCGTACGAACCGGGGAGGGCCTTGAGCGTCGCGGTCCCGGACGCGCTGGTCGTCGTGCGCTGCCCCGACACCGTGACGGTCGCCTTCGGAGGGCCCTGGACCGCGACCTCCACCGCACCGAGCCGGGGCGCCTGCAGGGTCCAGACCGGGAACACGCCCCAGTCGGTGCCGGTCTGGTCGAGCGTGAAGGTCGCCGGGACCTGTCGGCCGGCCTGGGTGAGGTACGCGCCCACGGTCGCTGTGTCACCGTCGCGCTGCACCCCGGTGATCCGGTACCCCGTGACACGGTCCTTCACCTTCGCGTACGCGGCGTCGGTCAGGAGGACGTCCGAGCGGCCGTGCTGGATGCCCGCGTCCCGCAGGGCACTGTCGACGCGACCACCCGACAGGTCGTCGAGGAACGCGCGGACCGGTCGGTCGGCCGAGTGCGCGTCGGTGCCGACCGACCAGCCGACGACCCCCGCGACCAGCAGCAGCACGACGGCCGCGCCACCCGCGACCAGGCCGACGACCGCACGGCGGCCGAGGCGGCGGCGCGGTCGTTGCGCCTGGCCGGCGACCGGCTGCGGTGCTGCGCGCGTGCCGCTGATGTCGGCGACACGCGGGACCGCAGCCCAGCGGTCCTGCCCCTGGGTGTCGGCCGTGTCTGCGGGTCCGTGCGCGTCCGGCTCGTCGGTCATGGCTCCCCCGTCACGTCGGCGCCGGGGTGGTGGTCCGGCTCGGCAGCAGCCTAGCGGCGACCGGGGTCAGTGAGCGCAGGGGTCGGACCCAGTGGGACTGCTCTGGCTGGTGTCGGGGTCAGTGGGACTGCTTCGGCTGGTGTCGGGCCATCGTGATGCCGCCCACCACCGCGAGGATCGCGACGACCACCGAGCCGACGACGAACGGGCCGAGCGCGTAGCCGGCCGGGAACACGAGGAGCTCGGTCGCGTCACCGCGGATGAGCGCGTAGCCGACTGCTCCCACCCCGAGCATGACGAGGTAGGTGGTGGCCGCTGCGACCAGACCGGTGACGCCGGGGTTGCCCTCGCGGATGCCGAGGGCCGTCGCGATGAAGACGACCACCGCGCCGCCGACCACCATCGCCGGGCCGAGGTACGGCGTCGCGTCGGTCTGCGCGATGACCTCGACGTTCGCCAGGAGTGCCTCGAAGCCGGTCACCGCGATCACCAGAGCGATGAAGAGGACGGACGTCATCGTCGCCACGAGCCATCGGGACATGCTGGGATCGTATCGCCGGGCGGGCGCCAGGAGGTCAGTGGACGCGGTCGGCGGCGGTCGTCGCGTCGATCGTTCGGTCCGCGGGGGTCGTCGCGTCGTCCGTGCGGTCCGCCCGCTCGGCTGCGCGGTGGGCTCGGTGCTGTTCCTGCGCGGCGCTCACGAGGGCGAGCGCGATGGTCGCGGTGATGACGGGGACGCTGGCGGTCATCGGTGCGGCGGGCTCCGGTGCGGCGGGTTCTGTCCGGGCGGGTAGCGTCCGGGCGAGTTCCGTCTGGGCGGGTTCCGCGTCGGTCTGGAGGCGCGGGGTGGCGTCCGCCAAGTCGGTCGCGGGCTCGGCTGCTGCCTCGTGCTGGTGGACCGCCGGGCCGATCACCGGCAGGACAGCGGTGGTCGCCAGGGGCTCGGCGTGGAGTTCCGGTGTCGCGCGGAGTCCGGTCCGACGCGCGGCACGTCGGGCCCGCGCCATCCGGACCAGCACGACCACCGCGACGATCGCCCAGATGCCGTTCACGATGGTCGACGGGACGGCATGATGCGCTGCGACGTTGATCGCCACGGACACCCCGCCGACGAGGTTGAACAGTTGGTACACGGGACCGTTCGGGAGCTTGCCCGTCGAGAACAAAATGTAACCTGCAAGGACGGTTACGGCTCCGAACCAGCCGAGGAACTCCACGATTCCAGACAACACGCGCGACTCCGGGCACGACGAGGAGCAACCGGTTCGAGCCGGTCGTCCGAGGGGTGAGGTGAGCCACGGGATGCGGCATCAGGAGCATCGTAGGCACACCGACAGGCGTTGCGGAAGTGTCCACGGCGTGGTGTGGACGGCCCCAGTTGGTGGGGGCCCTGTGGAGGAGTGTGGTCAGCCTGCGGCGGGGGTTGCGGAAGGCGTGGCAGTGGTCTGCGACTGATGTGCTGTCTTCGCGTCTGCGAGCACGTAGACGTAGCCGCTCAGCGACCACGACATCGACGAGGTCGTCGCTCCCTCGACTGCGTCGTTCTGCTGCGCCTTGAGGTCGTTCACCAGGAACAACCGCGGACCGTTCTGCATCCCTCGGGCGAAGGCGAGCGCCTCCGAGAAGTCACCCACCACGTCGATGCTCACCGCGATGGTGGAGAAGTTTGCCGACGTGATCTTCGAGTCGGTCTTCGGGGTCGGAGCGACAGGGGTCGTGGGGGACGGCGCCGCGGTCGGTGCAGGGGTGGCTCCCGCAGCAGGGGTTGCCGCAACAGCGGGCTCGGACACCTCCGGCGGTGCATAGGCGACCGCATCGGCGACGGTCACGCCACTGACCGTGACACGACTCGTCGTCCCGACCTGGTCGATCTCCTTGTAGAACGACGCGATGTCCGCGGTCGAGGGCACCGATGCCTGGAGCGCCGACAGCTGCTGCTTCATGGGCTCGAGCTTCTGCGCCTGGGCCCGGAGGCGAGCGAGCTCTGCCTGGTACGTGCGGTTCGTCGCGTCGATCTGGCTCCGCTGCTCCCGGTTGGCCGACGCCTGAGCGAGCTGTGGTTGTACGCCGAGCAGGGCACCCCCGAGAACGACGAGGAGTCCCACCGCGAGAGCGATGACCAGCTGGAGACGGTTCTTGCTCATCGTGCGTCCTCCGCGTACCTGCCGTCGAACGCCCGCGCGTCGATGTGCACGGTCATGTTCACCGTGTAGTGCCCGGAGGTCTCGTCCAACGTCACCGCGGTGACGTTTGCGTCGACGAAGCCGGGGAGTTCCCGTGCGCTCTCGAGCCATTCGGGGACCGAAGGCAGCGTCGGGCTGTCCGCCTCGAACGCCAGGGTCGCGGATCGAGCCCCTTCGAGGGCGCCTGTGCTCTGTGGGAAGGAGGTCAGCGGCGATGCCGAGTCGACGTCGATACCAGAGATGATCACACCCGCGGGGAGTGATGCCTGCACCGCCTGGAGGTAGTCGCTCCAGTCGATCTCCGTCGATCCGCCCACCCGTTGAGCGGCCTCCACCAGGTCGGAGCGGCTCTCGACGTCCCGCACCTCCGAGAACTGCCCCTGCTGCTGCAGGAGCGCCGTGCTCTGTGCCTGCGCGACGCGCAGCTGTTGCTCGGAGGTCATGCTCGTGAGGGTCGCAGCGGTCACGCCGAGGACCGTCACCGCGCCGATCACGATGACGCCGAGCCAAGCGCGACGCGTGACGGTCCGCTGACGACGGTCGACCAGTACCTCGGTCGGCAGCAGGTCGACGCGCGGGACACCGCCGACGACGAGAGGTCGAGCAGCGCCGCGGCCCTGCTGCTTCATCCGCTTGTCGTGCTCCTCCGCGACACGAGCGGCGGGGGTGCGCTCGGACCCCTGACGCGGACGGCGTCCCTTGGGGACGCGACCAGGCTTCTCGAGGATCTCGGTCATGCTGCTCGACCTCCTGCGGCGAGACTCCATGCGACGGCCATGTCTGGCACGCGGTCCGCGAGGCTGGCCGCGTCGAGCGACCGCGCGAACTGTGCCTCGGCGAACGCGTCCCCGTTCGTCACCACCGTGCCGCTCGAACTGCCGAGCGCCTCACGGAAGCCGGGGAGGCTCCGTGCCCCGCCGGCGAGCAGGACCTGCGTGACCGGTTGTCCGGATCCCTTCGTGTTGACGAAGTAGTTCAACGTGTTCCGCACGCTCGAGATCAGTTCGTGCCCCACTTCGCGGATCACGGCTGCGGCACGCATGTCGTCCGGCGTCCGCGCCCGGTCCCCCATGCCGATGTACCGCTTGACGAGCTCTGCCTGTTCGAGCGGTACTTCGAGTCGGTTCGCGATCTGCATCGTCAGGTCGTCGCCACCGGTCGGGATGATGCGGACGAAGTGCGGCACACCGTCGACGGTGACGACGACGGTGGTCGTGTTCGCACCGAGCTCGATCAAGGCGATGCATCCGCGCGATCGAGTCGATGGGACGAAGACCCGGCTCAGGGCGAACGGGATGAGGTCGACGCCGACGGGGTTCAGGCCGGCGAGCTGGACCGCGCGCACGTTGGCGAGGACTGCGTCCTTGATGGCAGCCACCAGGAGTCCGTGGACAACGGGACCGCCGTCGCCGTCGCCCTCGGCGATCGGGTAGAAGTCCAGGATCGCGTCGCCGACCGGGACCGGGAGCAGGTCCTGCACCTGGAACGGCAACGACTCGCGGATCTGCGCGATGGGGGCCTTGGGGACGGTGAGGTCCCGCGAGAGGACCCGCTGGTTGCCGACCCCGAGCGCCACGTTCTTCGACCGGAACCGTCCGAGCGCCCACAGCTGCTTGAGTGCGCCCGCGACCGTGTTCGGCTCGAGGACCTCGCCGCGGCTCGTCGCCCCCGCTGGCACCGCGACCTCGGCGAGTCGGACGATGGAGGTGACGCCCCGCGGGCCGTGGGCGACCTCGACCGCGCGGATCGAGGCGCTGCCGATGTCGATGCCGACGACGTTGCGCGTCATGTGCTCGCCTTTCTCGCGGAGTGGTCAGGAGAGGCCGAGGAGGCCCAGGTAGGCGGACCAGATCTGGTCGCCAGCGCAGATGCCGAGCCACGCTCCTGCGAGCATCCACGGCCCGAAGGGGATGCCCCCGCCGCGCTTCACGCGCCTCGTCACGAGGAGCACGATCGAGAACGTAGCGCCGAGGGCGAACCCGCCGAAAGCTCCCACTGCGAGGGGTCCCCATCCGAGGTACGCCAGGACCAGTCCGAGCACACCTGCGAGTTTCACGTCGCCCATGCCCATGCCTCCTGGCACGGCGAGGGCGAGAGTCAGGTACCCGACCGCGAGGATCGCCATGCCGGCGATTCCACGGACGAGCGCGCCCCAGTCCCCACTCGCGGCTGAGGCGCCGGTGAGCAGTGCACCGAGGACCAGGTACGCGGGCAGGACGATCCGGTCCGGCAGCCGATGCGTGTCGATGTCGATGAGCGCGAGCGCGACGGTGACTGCCAACAGGTAGAGCATCGCCACGAGCGTGATGGACGCGGTCACGCTCGAGGTTCCCGCGCTCCGACCGATGACGAGTCCGGCGGCAACCGCGAAGAGCACGGCCGTCGCGGCTTCCACCAAGGGGTACCGCGCGGAGATGCGGCTGCCGCAGTCCCGGCACGCTGCCCGGAGCACCAGCCAGGACACCACCGGGATGTTGTCCCGCCCTCGGATTCCGTGCCCGCACGCCGGGCATGCGCTCGGGGGGCTGACGACGGACAGCCCAGCAGGGACACGGTGGACGACCACGTTGAGGAACGAGCCGATGAGGAGTCCGAGGGTGCCCGCGATCGCGACGAGCGGGACGGCGAGCTGCTGGAGGACGTTCACACGCAGACTCCTGCCTTCTTGGCGCAATCGCCCGAGACCGAGTACGCCGGCGACACCTCGCCGATGGTCGTCACGCCGTAGGTGGTGGTCACGGGGTTGAGGAAGCTGGGCGGGGCAGTGTGCTTGAGCCGGGCGTCGTAGCTGTACGCCTTCCGGTACCCGTTCACGCCGGACCGGACCACCCCACGGAACTTCTGCGCGATTGCACCGTAGATGGTCAACGTCCCTCGGTCGCCGCCGTAGGCGTTGTTCTGGACCTGGAAGGTGTGCGCCGCGGAGATGATCGCGGCGTCGATCTCCCGGTCCCGGTCGCCCAGCATCGACGACGTCGAGCACGAGGTCCGTGAACACGTCTGCGCGATGGGGTTCCACACCATGACGGCGTTGGTCGCGGTGAGCCCGAGCATGTCCGACCCGCGATCGAGGTAGGTGAGATCGCCGGTGACGTAGAGGTAGTTCTCGGCAGCGACGGTGACCTGCCCGTCGAGGACACCGTGCACGAACGCGTCGCCGGACCGTGACCCGTAGCTGCACGGACTCGAACTCAGCTGCGTCTCCCCAGAGCGCGGGTACCCGACACCGTTGTCCACGTTGCAGGTGTCGCGGAGCGTCGTGGTGAAGGTGGCGTTCGCATCACCGGAGAGCGGGACGTTCTGGACGTAGACGAGGTTGTTGGCAGGCACCGCGACGGTGGCCCCCGAAGCGGATCCGAGCTGCCCCGGACCCGTCCCCACCGCGCCGCATGCGGCTGGCGTCCGTCCCTGGGTCGGATCGGTCGCGTCGGTCTGGGTCTTGATGGTGCGCGGCGAGCGCACCGTCATGGTCCCGTCGGCGTTGAAGGTGATGTCGGTCGGTCCGGTGTACAAGCAGCCCGGTTGCCGGGTCGTCGCCGTGCCGGTGTTGTACTGCGTCGCCGCCTTCTGCTGCGCGTTCGTGGAGGGCATGCCGATCGTCGAGGTGAAGGCGGGCTGCGAGACACCGGCCGGGAAGACCTGACCGCCGCACGATGCTCCGGTCGAGTTCACCTTGCTGTACCGGAGGCCGGTCGTCGTCGGGTTCGAGGTCGTGATCGGCTTCGTGAAGGTCGCCTGGCAGATGCGCATGGTGTCGTTCGAGTGCGCTGGTCCATCGATCGTGTCGCCGCCGTCGAACGCGATCTCGCCACAGAGGTTGCTCCTCGTCGACGTCGGGCGTCCCTCCCATGCGTGCTTGACGCAGGTCGTGGTGTCGACGTTCGTGAGCACCGGGTCTTGGATCTCGTAGTCCGTGAAGTACAGGAAGTCGATGAACCCCTGCTGGCGGATGCTCGCGACGACTGAACGGACGGCGGACCCGACCTTCCCGGTGGCGCGGACACGGACGACGCCGGTGTCGTAGTACTTGGAGGAGTCGACCTCGTAGCGGTACCGCGATCGCCCGTCCCCTCCCGGGACCGAAGCCCATGAGCCTGATGCACCGGTTCCGAACGCGTCGTTCGCGGATCCACCGCTCGGGAGGGTCAGCCCAGGGCTGGTGGAGGAGAACGGTGCTGCGGGGTTGCCGTACTGGGTGTAGCCGGTGTCGTTCGACAGCCGCGCCTCGTAGTCCTCGACGCCTGCGTACGCCGCGCTCAGAGCCGCGTTCCAGTCGGCGTCCGATGAGGACTTCTTGATCCCACCCACTGCGATCGTGGTCGCCGTCGCGATCATGAACACCACGACGGTGCCGAAGATGATGGCGATCGCGAGCGCCATGCCCCGGTCGTCGCGGAGTGCATCGAGATGGAGGAGACGTCGCAGTCGGATCATGTCGGGTCTCCGGTGGGTTCGAGCAGGTTCGGCAGGCCCACCGTGTTCTGCAGGGTGATGCCGTTCTTCAGGGCGCTCGACGTTGACGAGACGCGGATCGAGAGCTGCACGAACGCGACCTGCCCGGCCTGGTCACTCGTCAGGACCCCGGTGGCCGGGTCGGGCGTGACGGGGTTGCTGAGCTTGTCCAGGTACTGGAAGACCGGAGTGCCCGTCGAGGAGGGGACCTCGATCCCGCTCGCGATGGCCTGCGTCGTGCCGGCACCGGTGAAGGAGTAGTAGGTGTTGTCGGTGGTGCTGCCGATGACGATGTTCTCCGTGAGCACGCCGGCCGCCGACAGCGAGAAGCCGACGCGTTGCGGGACCGCGGACCGGCCCGACGACACGAGGGTGGTCAGCGTCAGACTGTTCCGACCGGCGGACAAGAACGCAGGGTCGTCGTTCGCGCCGACCTTCGGGTTGTCCGCTGCGCCTCGGATCATCTTGACCATCTCGTTCATGGCCGTCGACGCCACGCGGCTGTTCGAGTCGCGCGCAGCAGCGAAGGTCGTCGCTCTGGTGATGGAGTAGAACGTTCCGCCGACGATCGCGAGCAGCACGGCGAACAGGGAGACCGCGACAAGGAGCTCGACCAGCGTCATGCCGTCGTCGCGACGGACGCGAGCGAGCAGTCGGTCCCGCAGCGCGGTCACGGTGCGACCCTCGGGTCGAGGGTGACCGAACCGGAGTTCAGGATGACTCCGAGGATCCCCTTCGGCGTGCGGTTGACCGGGATGGACAGGGAAGACGCCTGGCTGGTGACCGACCAGGTCCCGTAGGGCAGCGCGAGCGTGACGTCGACCGTTCCGCTCGAACCGGTGGACGAACGTGAGAACGCCAGCGTCTGACCCAGACGGCATCCGGGGTCACCGGCGGCCGCAGCGGCGGTCCTGGCCGTGATGATCGTGTCGGACTTGTTGATCGTGATCGTCACGAGTCCCATGGCGACGGTTCCGTTGAGCTGGTCCTTCGACACGGCAGGAGTCGGCGTCTTGCCGACCCGACCGTCTGCTGCGGTCGGCCACATCGCCGGGTCCGTGGACAGGCAGCTGTTCGTGTTCGTCGTCCCGTCCGCGTTGTTCGCGTTCGAGTCGTAAGGGCCCGGGTAGACCACGTACCCGGACGGGATCGGGCTGAGGTACTGCGTCGTCGGCGTGCCGACTGCCCTGTAGGTCCCGTAGGTGCTGACGAACGACGTGGTCAGGTTCGTCGGCAACATGGGCGCATTGCCGTTACTGCCGTAGCTCATCGCCACCGGGATCGCCGGGTCGTAGTTGAAGGCGGCGCCGCTCGACTGGCCGGCTCGGACGACCACGGTCTTGGTCGGGGCCGCTGACTGGTCCTGGTCGCGGAACTGTGCCCCACCAGGGGCCGCGAGCGTCACGACGTAGGTACCGGGGACCACCTTGATCGCCACGGTGCATCCGTCGCTGTTCGTGAGGGCCGGTGCCGTGGAGAGGGGGGTCGCCGTGTTGTTGGCGACGGATGAGCTCGAGGCGGGTGCGATGGAAGCGGTGATGCCAGCCACGCCACCAGAGCCGGTGATCGACTGCACCTGCACGAGGATGGTCCCGCGGGTCGGGTCGTTGATCTTGGTCGACGGCGAGAAGACGGTCTCCTGGACGACAGGCGCTGCAGACCCCATGCCTGGCCAGGTGACCTTCACGTGCACGTTGAGGAAGAGGAGCTGCGCGGTGCCCCCGGTTGCGGACGCGGAGCACCGGTTCGTCGTGCCGTCCGTGTACTGCCAGTCCAGCGTCCGCCGGACCGTGTACGTCCGGCCGTCCACCGTCGGGGTCGCCGTTGTGCCACCCATCCCGGTGATGTTGTTCTGCGCTTCGACGCGGGCCGTGTCGATCGCCCCGGCCGCGAGGTTCGTCGCCTCGGACCGCGCCGAGTTGTCCGAAGTGACTCGCATCACCGAAGCGATGCCCACGAGGGCCCCACCGATGATCATGCCGAACACCGTGATGGCCACGATCACCTCGACGAGGGTGAACCCGGACTCCTCGGAGACGAGGTGACGCCGAACGGCGCGTGCTGCGCGGATCATGCGTCACCTCGTCTCAGGGGATGTGCCGAGCCAGACCGTGTGAACGGCGTGGCACGACGGTGGTTCGAAGGGTCAGCTTGCGACGAAGGCGCCTGCAGTCGAGCAGGTGCCGGACTTCGCGCCAGCCGTCTGCGTCGCGGCGAAGGTCTTGCCCGTCGAGCTCTTGCCCTGGACGCAGAAGGTGGTGTCGCCGCCCTTGACGTACTTGAGTTCGGACTCGGAGTCCGACCAGGTGACGCCGGCGTCCGACCAGGTCTGGCCGCCGGTCACGGCCGCGGCGGAGATGCCGGCGGAGGAAGAGATGGTGGCCGTCGCGGGCAGGGTGTTGCTGTTCTGCGTCGAGATGCTGACGACTGCGGTCTTGAAGTTCGCGACGTCGTTCTGCACGCCCGAGTCCTTGGCGTTGTTCTGGACGCCGAGGTACACCGGGATCGCGATCGCGGCGAGGATGCCGATGATGATGACCACCACGAGGAGTTCGATCAGGGTGAAGCCTTTGTCGTCGTTTGCGACGAGGCCGTTGCGGCGAGCGTTCAGCTTGCCCATGAGAGCCGAGTACATGTGCTCTTCCATTCTTTCGGGAATGTGACAGGAAATGGTTGGGGGCTGTGCTCTGCCGCCGTGGATCAGCGTATTGAAGGGCTTTTGACGGCATAATCCCGAGAACGGGGGTCAATGCGCAGCAAAATGCCCCCAGTACCGGGGGCACCCTGCGAACGGCTTCCCCTCGTCCGAGGGGTGAAGCACTCAGTGGATGAGCGAGGTGATCTTGAAGATGGGCAGGTAGAGCGCGACGATCATGCCACCCACAACCACGCCGAGGAATGCGATCAAGAGCGGCTCGATCAGCGACGTGAGCGCTTCGGTCGTCGATTCGACCTCGTTGTCGTAGAAGACCGCGATCTTTTCGAGCATCACTTCGAGTGAACCGGCATCTTCTCCCACCGCGACCATCTGCGAGACCATTTGCGGGAACACTTTCTCCTGCGCAAGCGGTTCAGCGATCGACTG
Source organism: Curtobacterium sp. MCBA15_001 (assembly GCF_001864835.1). Classification (GTDB taxonomy): domain Bacteria; phylum Actinomycetota; class Actinomycetes; order Actinomycetales; family Microbacteriaceae; genus Curtobacterium. The sequence continues at coordinate 124,385 of NZ_MJGI01000021.1, forward strand.
CCCTTTCCGAACCGATTCAGCAACGCGTTCGAGAGCGCGTTGGACGACGAAGTTGTTCGACACTTCGCCGACGATCTGCAGTGCCTGAAGAATAGGAACTCCAGCGCCGATCATGTTCGAGAAGTTCCGGGCGAACCGCGCCAGGACGATCTTCTGGTTCAGCTGGCCGAACACCGGGAGTTTCAATCGCAGGGGATCAACGAATGCTCGGACCCGATCGGTGTTCTTGTTCACCCGCCACCAGAAGAAGAACGTAACGAGAGCGACTGCGAGGATCGGGCCGACCCAGATCATCGCGTGCGACATCACGACCAGGATCTGCGTCGGCAGGGGGAGCTGCCCACCGAGGCCCTCGAACATCTTCTGGAAGATCGGCACGATGAAGACGAGCATCACGACCACCGCTACGAGCGACATCACGAGCACGACCACCGGGTAGGTCATCGCCGACTTGATCGTCGAACGGAGCTTGTGCTCCTTCTCGAAGTTGGTGGCGATGGAGTCCATGGCCTGGTCGAGGAAGCCGCCGGTCTCTCCGGCTCGGATCATGTTGATCATGATCGGCGGGAAGTCGACCGGGTACTTCGCCACGGCGTCAGAGAAGGCCACGCCACGCTCGACGTCGTCGCGGACCTTGCCGAGGATGTCCTTCAGCTTCTTGTTCTCGGTCTGGTCGGCGAGGATGGACAACGCCCTGAGCAGGGAGAGGCCCGAGGTCAACATCGTCGACGCCTGGCGCGACATGATCGCGAGGTCCTTGAGCCCGACGCCCTTCTCGAACCCGGGGATCTTGATCTCGGTCTGCAGCCCCGTGCCGGCCTTGGCCTCGGTGATGGCGATCGGCGAGACCCCCATCGTCCGCAGCCGCTGCACGACGGCCCCCTCGGAAGCGGCATCGAGCCGCCCCTTGACGAGCTTGCCGCCCCCGTCGCGGCCTCGGTAGTCGAACGCGAGCGACATCAGTGGCCTCCGGAGAACTTGTCGCCGAAGTCGATCTCGCTCGCGGCGATGGCCGCGGCGGACGAGTCGGACGGGGACTCGACGCGCTGCACCAGCCGGTCGAACCCTTCGTGGTCGTGGACCTTCTCCATCGCCGCGGCACGCGTGACCGTGCCGACGTTGACGAGCTCCGCGAGGTCCTGGTCCATGGTGTGCATGCCGGTGTCACGCCCGGCCTGCATGGCCGACGTGATCTGGTAGGTCTTGCCCTCACGGATGAGGTTGCCGATGGCGGGGGTGGTCGTCATGATCTCGGTCGCGACGACACGGCCCGACCCGGAGGCCTTCGGCACGAGCGTCTGGCAGACCACCCCTTCGAGCGTGGCGGCGAGCTGTGTGCGGATCTGCCCCTGCTGGTGCGGGGGGAACACGTCGATGACGCGGTCGATCGTGCCGGGTGCGCTCTGAGTGTGCAGGGTCGCGAAGACCAGGTGGCCGGTCTCGGCGGCGGTCAGCGCGACGGAGATGGTCTCGAGGTCACGGAGCTCGCCGATCAGGATGACGTCGGGGTCCTGTCGCAGCACGTGCTTGAGCGCCCGCGCGAACGACTGGGTGTCGGCCCCGACCTCGCGCTGGTTGATGATCGCCTTCTTGTGGTCGTGCATGAACTCGATCGGGTCCTCGACCGTCACGATGTGGTCGGCACGGGTCTCGTTGACCAGGTCGATGAGCGCGGCGAGGGTCGTCGACTTGCCGGACCCGGTGGGGCCGGTGACCAGGACCAGCCCGCGCGGGAGCTTGGCGAAGTCACCGACGTGCTCCGGGATCCCGAGCTGCTTGAGCGTCTTGATCTTGGTCGGGATGATGCGGAAGGCGGCGCCCCAGTTGCCACGCTGCTGGTAGTAGTTCACGCGGAAGCGGTACTCCGCGGAGAGCGAGTACGCGAAGTCGAGCTCCTGCTCGTGGTCGAAGGCACCCGCCTGCTCGACGGTCATCAGGGTCTTGAGCGCGGCGATGACCTTGTTGCGCGCCCAGGGACCGCCCGGCACGGCGGGCCGCAGGGAGCCATCGACCCGCACGGTCGGCGGGGCATCGGCCGTGACGTGCAGGTCCGAGGCGCCCTGGTAGACGACCTGTGCGAGCGCGGTGATCAGGTCGGGGTCCGCGACCTCGCGTGCGTGTCGACTGAACTCGATCTCCTGCACGCCGACGGCGCCCGCGACAGGCGCCATCATCGCCGGCAGCTGGCGGGTCGGTGCGTCGGTGTAGCCGTAGCTCGCGGTCGACGCCGGCACCGCGGCAGGCGGAGTGGCCGGCGCCGCGAACGGCTGCGCCACCGGCACGGCGACCGGTGCGCCAGCCGGAGCCGGCCAGCCGGCCAGGTCGTCGGACAGGTCGTAGACGGGCACGGACGCGGTCGGCACCGTTCCGGCAGGCGGAGCGGTCGGCGCATCACCGGCAGCGGGCGCCGAGGGCGCCGCGCCGGAGAACGGCTGCGGGGACGCGGCGGCAGCCTGCGCCAGCCGAGCTGCGCGACGGCCGCCGACCTCGGTGCCGGGTCGACCAGGGTGCCAGCCGGCGATCGGGTCGTCCGCGTCGGTGATGTCGTAGACGGAGTCGGTCATCGTGTCTTCTCCCTGGCCTACGCGACCACGCGCAGGATCTCGTCGACGCTCGTCAGCCCGAGCAGCACCTTCTGCCACCCGTCCTGACGCAGGGTGAGCATGCCCTGCTCCTGCGCCACCCGGCTGATCTCGGCGCTCGAGGCCCGGGCGACGGCGAGCCGCTCGATCTCCTCGGTCACGGTCATCACCTCGTGCAGGGCGATCCGGCCGCGGTACCCGGTGTTCGAGCAGACGGCGCACCCGATCGGGGCGAAGAACTCCGGCACGGGCGCGTCGGCGCTCCGGATGAACCCGAGCGCGGCGAGCTGCGACGGTTCGTACACGGCAGGAGCCTTGCAGCGGTCGCAGAGCTTGCGGGCGAGCCGCTGGGCGACCACGCAGTCGAGCGCGGACCCGACCAGGAACGGCTCGATGTCCATCTCGGTCAGGCGGGTGATCGCCGAGGGGGCGTCGTTCGTGTGCAGGGTCGACAGCACCAGGTGCCCGGTCAACGAGGCCTCGATCGCGATCTGCGCCGTCTCGTGGTCGCGGATCTCGCCGAGCAGCACGACGTCGGGGTCGGACCGCAGGATCGACCGGAGCGCCGAGGCGAAGGTCAGCCCGGCCTTCGGGTTCACCTGCACCTGGTTGATGCCGGCCATCCGGTACTCGACCGGGTCCTCGACCGTGATGACGTTGATCTCGGGCCGCGCGACGGCGTTGAGGGTCGTGTAGAGCGTCGTCGACTTGCCGGAACCGGTCGGCCCGGTGACGAGGATCATGCCGTACGGCTTGGAGTACGACCGCTGGTACGCGACGGCGTTCTGCTCGAGCAGGTTGAGGTCCGACAGGGTCAGCGACGTGTTCGTGTTGTCGAGGATGCGCATGACGACCTTCTCGCCCCACACCGTCGGCAGCGTCGCCACGCGCAGGTCGATCTGGCGCCCGCCGTGCCGGACGGACATGCGGCCGTCCTGCGGCTTGCGTCGTTCGGCGATGTCGATGTCGCTCATGATCTTGAGCCGGCTGATCACGCCGTTCTGGATGTTCTTGGGCGCGGGCGACATCTCGTGCAGGACACCGTCGATGCGGTAGCGCACCCGGACCTCGTGCTCGCCGGGTTCGATGTGGATGTCCGAGGCGTGGTCCTGGATGGCCTGCGAGACGAGCAGGTTCACGAAGCGCACGATCGGGACGTCGTCGAGCGAGCCCTCGGAGATGTCGGCCTGCTTGGCGGTGGCGGACGCTTCTTCCTCGAGCGACGAGGTCAGGTCGTTGAGCTCGTCGTCGGCCCGCAGGTAGCGGTCCAGGGCCGAGGCCAGGTCGCGCTCGTCGACCTGCAGCGGCTTGATCGCTCGACCGCACGCGGCGCGGGCGTCGTCGATCGCCAGGACGTTCGACGGGTTCACCATCGCGAGCACCAGCACGTCGCCCTCGAACCCGACGCCCAGCACCCCGTGGCGACGGCACAGCGCGGCGGGCAGGATCGACACGGCGGTGCCGTCGACGGGGTAGTCCGTCAGGGGCACGGTCTTGGAGTTGTTCGACGCCGCACGCGCGGTGATGAACTGCGCTTCGCTGACGACGCCGCGGTCGACCAACGTCCGGATGGACCGTTCGTCGATCTCCTCGTCGCCGGTGAGCGAGTCGAGGTGTTCGATCGGGAGGGCTCCGTTGAGGATCAGGATCTCGGAGAGCGTCGCCATGTGCCTCGGAGCCTCCTTTACTGGGTCGCGTCAGGGCGTGTACCGCGTCGGCGTTCGGGTCCGGCGCTCGTCCACGCTACGGCCGGGACCACGCGGCCCCGCAGTCCCAGAATGAGGGGGCGGAGGGGTCAGAACGCACCCAGAACAGGGGTCGGTGGACAACTCCCGACGATCCGCGAACTGTGGAGGAACGGCACGCAGAACCCTCGACGCGGAGCGGGCGCGCGGGCCATGATGAGCCATGGACATCACGAGCGTGACCGTGGGCCTGCCCGTCACCGACATCGAAGCGTCCTGCCTGTGGTACGGCGCGGTCTTCGAACGGCTCGACCCTGACCTCGAACCCGCGGCGGGCGTCGCCGAGTACGAGATCGGCGGCATCTGGATCCAGCTCGTCGAGGACCCCGACGCCGAGGAGAACCCCGTCGTCGTCCGGTTCGGCGTGGACGACGTCGCCGCGCAGCACACCCGGATCGCTGCGCTCGGGATCGACGTGGGCCCGATCGAACGCGTCGACGGTGCCGTCGACTGGTTCGACGTCCGCGACCCGGACGGGAACGTCCTCAGCCTGTACTCCCTGGCCGACGAGACGGGCCGTGGGTCGGGCGGTCGCGACAGCGACGCCGGCCGCGCGATCTAGACGGAGCGAGCACCGCAGCGTCCGCACCACCGCAACGTCCCCACCAACGCACAGGAGGCGCGGTGCCAGCTGGCACCGCGCCTCCTGTCTGAGGTCAGTTCAGACTCAGTTGTACGTCCCCGGCGTGAAGTCGTCCGACGAGAAGCTGTCGAAGTCGACGAAGCTCAGGTCGGCGTCCGAGAACGACGAGTCGTCAGCGAAGATGCGGTTGGGGTACCGCTCCGCCTTCGCCTCTTCGGTCGCGTTCACGTCCACGTCGCGGTACCGGCTGAGGCCCGTCCCCGCGGGGATGAGCTTGCCGATGATGACGTTCTCCTTGAGGCCGACGAGGTGGTCCTGCTTGCCCTCCATGGCCGCCTGCGTGAGGACGCGGGTGGTCTCCTGGAAGGACGCGGCGGACAACCACGACTCGGTCGCGAGGGACGCCTTGGTGATGCCCATGACCTCTTGGCGAGCCGAGGCGGTCTTGCGACCCTCCTGCAGCGCGGCACGGTTGATCGCGTTGTAGCGCGACCGGTCGACGAGCTCACCGGGCAGCAGGTCCGTGTCGGCGTGGTCGACGACCGTCACCTTGCGGAGCATCTGGCGGACGATGACCTCGATGTGCTTGTCGTGGATCGGCACGCCCTGCGAGCCGTACACGTCCTGCACACCGTTGACCAGGTGCTTCTGGACCTCGCGCACACCCTTGACCCGCAGGACTTCCTTCGGGTCGACGGTGCCGGCGATGAACTGCTCGCCGAGCTCGACGTGCTGGTTGTCCTCGATCAGGAGGGTCGCACGCTTGAGCACCGGGTAGATGAACGGCTCGTCGCCGTTGTCCGGCGTCAGGATGATGCGACGGCCCTTGTCCGTGTCCTCGATGACGACGCGGCCGGGGGCCTCGGCGATCGGGGACGCGCCCTTGGGGGTACGAGCCTCGAAGAGCTCGGTGACACGGGGCAGACCCTGGGTGATGTCGTCGGCCGAGGCCGAACCACCCGTGTGGAAGGTACGCATCGTCAGCTGGGTACCGGGCTCACCGATGGACTGGGCGGCGATGATGCCGACCGCCTCGCCGATGTCGACGAGGTTGCCCGTGGCGAGCGAACGGCCGTAGCACTTCGCGCAGACACCGACGGCGGACTCGCAGGTCAGGACCGAGCGCACCTTGATGCTCTCGACACCGGCTGCCAGCAGCTTGTCGATGAGGACGTCGCCGACGTCTTCGCCGGCCTCGGCCACGACCGTGCCCTTCGCGTCCGACGCCGCGGTGGCGAGGGTGCGCGAGTACACGGTGTTCTCGACGCGCGGGTCACGGACGAGCTTGCCGTCGGCGTCCACGGTCGCGATCGGCAGCTCGAGGCCGCGCGTGGTGCCGCAGTCGTCCTCACGGATGATGACGTCCTGCGAGACGTCCACGAGACGACGGGTGAGGTACCCGGAGTCCGCGGTGCGGAGCGCGGTGTCGGCCAGACCCTTACGAGCACCGTGCGTGGCGATGAAGTACTCCGCCACGGTCAGGCCCTCGCGGTACGAGTTGATGATCGGGCGGGCGATGATCTCGCCCTTCGGGTTGTTCACCAGACCACGCATACCGGCGATGTTGCGGACCTGCAGCCAGTTGCCTCGGGCGCCGGAGGACACCATGCGGTTGATCGTGTTGTCGACCGGGAAGTTGTCCCGCATCTCCTGCGCGATCTCGTTGGTGGCTTCCGTCCAGATCTTGATCAGGTCGGCGCGACGCTCGGAGTCGGTGATCAGACCCTTGTCGAACTCGCCCTGGACCTTGGCGGCCTGGATCTCGTAGCCCGCGATGATCTCCTTCTTGCGAGGAGGCGTCACGACGTCGGAGAGCGCCACGGTCACACCGGAGCGCGTGCCCCAGTAGAAGCCCGCGTCCTTGATCCGGTCCAGCGCGGCGGCCGTCTCGGTCTTGGAGTAGCGCTCGGCGAGGTCGTTGACGATCGCGGAGAGGGTGCCCTTGTCGGTGACGCGCTGCACGAACGGGTAGTCCGCCGGCAGGGTCTCGTTGAAGAGCGCACGACCGAGGGTGGTCTCGAGGAGGATCGACTGACCCACCTCGTAGCCCTCGGGCGCTTCACCCTCGGCGAAGTGGACACCCGACATGCGGATCTTCACCTGCGCGTTGAGGTGCAGCGTGTTCTGGTCCTTCGCCATGATCGCCTCGGCGACCGAGGAGAACGAACGGCCCTCACCGACGGCGCCCTCGCGGACGGTCGTCAGGTGGTGCAGACCGATGATCATGTCCTGCGCGGGCAGGGTCACCGGACGGCCGTCGGACGGCTTGAGGATGTTGTTCGAGGCGAGCATCAGGATGCGGGCCTCGGCCTGGGCCTCGACCGACAGCGGCAGGTGCACGGCCATCTGGTCACCGTCGAAGTCCGCGTTGAACGCAGCACACACGAGCGGGTGGAGCTGGATGGCCTTGCCCTCGACGAGCTGCGGCTCGAACGCCTGGATGCCCAGACGGTGCAGCGTCGGCGCACGGTTCAGCAGCACGGGGCGCTCGCGGATGATCTCCTCGAGCACGTCCCACACCTGCGGACGCGAACGCTCGACCATGCGCTTGGCCGACTTGATGTTCTGCGCGTGCGACAGGTCGATCAGGCGCTTGATGACGAACGGCTTGAACAGCTCGAGCGCCATCTGCTTGGGCAGACCGCACTGGTGGAGCTTGAGCTGCGGGCCGACGATGATGACCGAACGACCCGAGTAGTCGACGCGCTTGCCGAGCAGGTTCTGGCGGAAACGACCCTGCTTGCCCTTGAGCATGTCGCTCAGGGACTTCAGGGCGCGGTTGCCGGTACCCGTGACGGGACGACCACGACGACCGTTGTCGAACAGCGCGTCGACCGCTTCCTGCAGCATGCGCTTCTCGTTGTTCACGATGATCTCGGGGGCACCGAGGTCGAGCAGGCGGCGGAGACGGTTGTTGCGGTTGATCACACGACGGTAGAGGTCGTTGAGGTCCGAGGTGGCGAAGCGGCCACCGTCGAGCTGCACCATCGGGCGGAGCTCCGGCGGGATGACCGGGACGACGTCGAGGACCATCGCGGCCGGCGAGTTACCGGTCGCCAGGAACGAGGAGACGACGCGCAGACGCTTGATCGCGCGGATCTTCTTCTGGCCCTTGCCCTCGGCGATCTGCAGGCGCAGCGACTCGGCCTCGGCGGCCAGGTCGAAGGCCTCGAGCCGCAGCTTGATCGCCTCGGCGCCCATGTAGGCGTCGAAGTAGATCCCGAAGCGGTCCTGCAGCTCGTGGAAGACGGCGTCCTCGGGCTTGAGGTCGCCCACCTTGAGGTTGCGGAAGTCCTCCCACACGCGCTCGAGGCGGGTGATGTCCTCGTCGAAGGACTTGCGGACCTGGGACATCTCCTTCTCGGCGGTGTCCTTGGTGCGGCGCTTGATGTCGGCCTTCGCGCCTTCCTCCTCGAGCGCTGCGAGGTCGTCCTCGAGCTTCTTGAGGCGGTCGGCGATGATCGAGTCGCGCTGGTTCTCGAGGTTCTTGATCTCGAGGCGCATCTCGTTCTCGAGACCCGGCATGTCAGCGTGCCGGCCCTCTTCGTCGATCGAGATGATCATGTACGCGGCGAAGTAGATGACCTTCTCGAGGTCCTTCGGTGCCATGTCGAGCAGGTAGCCCAGGCGCGACGGGACGCCCTTGAAGTACCAGATGTGCGTGACGGGCGCGGCGAGCTCGATGTGGCCCATGCGCTCACGGCGGACCGAGGACTTGGTGACCTCGACGCCGCAGCGCTCGCAGACGATGCCCTTGAACCGGACACGCTTGTACTTGCCGCAGGCGCACTCCCAGTCGCGGGAAGGACCGAAGATCTGCTCGCCGAACAGACCGTCCTTCTCGGGCTTCAGGGTGCGGTAGTTGATGGTCTCCGGCTTCTTGACCTCGCCGTACGACCACTGGCGGATGTCCTCGGCCGTGGCGAGGCCGATCCGCAGTGCGTCAAAGGAAGTTGCTTCGAGCAATGTTCTTCTCTCTTGCTGAATTCGAGACGTTGTCGGGCAGGGCGGGATCAGATGTCGTCGACGGAGGACGACTCGAACCGCGAGGAGATGTTGATGCCGAGCTCTTCAGCGGCACGGAAGACCTCGTCGTCCGTGTCGCGGAGGCTGACCGCCTGGCCGTCGGCCGAGAGGACCTCGACGTTCAGGCAGAGCGACTGCATCTCCTTCATGAGGACCTTGAAGCTCTCGGGGATGCCCGGCTCCTGGATGTTCTCGCCCTTGACGATCGCCTCGTAGACCTTCACGCGGCCGAGGATGTCGTCGGACTTGATCGTCAGGAGCTCCTGGAGGGCGTACGCGGCACCGTATGCCTCGAGTGCCCACACCTCCATCTCGCCGAAACGCTGTCCACCGAACTGCGCCTTACCACCCAGCGGCTGCTGCGTGATCATCGAGTACGGACCGGTCGAACGGGCGTGGATCTTGTCGTCGACCAGGTGGTGGAGCTTCAGGATGTACATGTACCCGACCGAGACCGGCTCCGGGAACGGTTCGCCGGAGCGACCGTCGAAGAGCTGGGCCTTGCCGGAGGAACCGATCAGGCGCTCGCCGTCACGGTTCGGGAGCGTCGAGTCGAGGAGGCCCTCGATCTCACGCTCGTAGGCGCCGTCGAACACCGGGGTGGCGACCTTGGTGCCGGGCTCGGCGCTGCGCGCTGCCTCCGGCAGGGCCGAGGCCCACTCCTGGATGCCCTCGACGTTCCAGCCCTGCTTGGCGAGCCACCCGAGGTGGATCTCGAGCACCTGGCCGAAGTTCATGCGGCCGGGGACGCCGAGCGGGTTCAGCACGATGTCGACCGGGGTGCCGTCCGCCAGGAACGGCATGTCCTCGACCGGCAGGATCGTCGAGATGACGCCCTTGTTGCCGTGACGACCGGCGAGCTTGTCGCCAGCGGTGATCTTGCGCTTCTGGGCGATGTAGACGACCACGCGCTGGTTGACGCCCGAGCCGAGCTCGTCGTCGCCGTCCTGCGCGTCGAACACCTTGACGCCGATGATCGTGCCCTCTTCACCGTGGGGCACCTTGAGCGAGGTGTCGCGGACTTCGCGCGACTTCTCGTTGAAGATGGCACGGAGCAGGCGCTCCTCGGCGGAGAGCTCGGTCTCGCCCTTCGGCGTGACCTTGCCGACCAGGATGTCGCCGGGGCGGACCTCGGCGCCGATGCGGATGATGCCGCGCTCGTCGAGGTCGGCCAGCAGGTCCGGGCTGACGTTCGGCAGGTCGCGGGTGATCTCTTCCTTGCCGAGCTTGGTGTCGCGGGCGTCGACCTCGTACTCCTCGATGTGGATCGAGGAGAGCGTGTCGTCCTTCACGAGGTTCTGCGACAGGATCATCGCGTCCTCGTAGTTGTAGCCCTCCCACGGCATGAACGCGACGAGGAGGTTCTTGCCGAGCGCGAGCTCGCCGTTCTCCGTCGCGGGGCCGTCGGCGATGACCTCGCCCTGCTCGATCCGCTCACCGGCGCTGACCACCACACGGTGGTTGTAGCTGGTGCCCTGGTTCGAGCGGTCGAACTTGCGCAGGTAGTAGGACTGCGTCCCACCCTCGTCGAGCTGGACCGTCACGGCGTCGGCCGAGACCTCGGAGACGACACCCGCCTTGTCGGCGGTGACGACGTCGCCGGCGTCGATGGCGGTGTAGCCCTCCATGCCGGTGCCGACGAGCGGCGACTCGGAGCGGAGGAGCGGCACGGCCTGGCGCTGCATGTTCGCACCCATGAGGGCGCGGTTCGCGTCGTCGTGCTCGAGGAACGGGATGAGCGACGTCGCGACCGACACCATCTGGCGCGGGGAGACGTCCATGTAGTCGACCTCGCCGCGGGCGACGAGTTCGACCTCGCCACCCTTTTTGCGGACGAGCACCTTGTCGTCGGCGAAGTGGAAGTCGTCGGTCAGCGGGGCGTTGGCCTGCGCGACGACGAACTCGTCCTCTTCCGAAGCGGTCAGGTAGTCGATGGTCTTCGTGACCTCGCCGTCGACGACGCGACGGTACGGGGTCTCGATGAAGCCGAACGAGTTGATCCGACCGAAGGACGCGAGCGAGCCGATCAGGCCGATGTTCGGGCCTTCCGGGGTCTCGATCGGGCACATGCGGCCGTAGTGCGACGGGTGGACGTCGCGGACCTCGACGCCGGCACGCTCACGGGACAGACCACCCGGGCCGAGGGCCGACAGACGCCGCTTGTGCGTCAGGCCCGCGAGCGGGTTGTTCTGGTCCATGAACTGCGACAGCTGCGAGGTGCCGAAGAACTCCTTGATCGCGGCGACGACGGGGCGCACGTTGATCAGGGTCTGCGGGGTGATCGCCTCGATGTCCTGCGTGGTCATGCGCTCGCGGACGACGCGCTCCATGCGGGACAGACCGGTGCGGACCTGGTTCTGGATGAGCTCGCCCACCGCGCGGATGCGACGGTTGCCGAAGTGGTCGATGTCGTCCACGTCGAGGCGCAGCTGCACGGGCTCGCCGTCGCGGACGCCGTCCAGGTTGGTCTTCTCGGCGTGCAGCGAGACCAGGTACTTGATCGTGCGGACGATGTCCTGCACGGTCAGGACCGAGTCGCTCAGCTGCGCGTCGATGCCGAGCTTGCGGTTGAGCTTGTAGCGGCCCACCTTCGCCAGGTCGTAGCGCTTCGGGTTGAAGTAGAAGTTGTCGAGGAGCGCACGCGCTGCCTCGGCCGCGACCTGCTCGCCCGGACGGAGCTTGCGGTAGATGTCCTTGAGCGCCTCTTCCTTGGTGAGGATGGCGTCCTTCTCGAGGGTCGACTCGATCGAGGCGAAGCCCTGGAACTCCTCCATGATCTCTTCGGAGGTCAGGCCGAGGGCCTTGAGGAAGACCGTGACCGACTGCTTGCGCTTGCGGTCGATGCGCACGCCCACCTGGTCGCGCTTGTCGATCTCGAACTCGAGCCAGGCACCACGCGAGGGGATGACGCGAGCGGAGTAGATGTCCTTGTCGGACGTCTTCTCCTGCTGGCGCTCGAAGTACACGCCCGGCGAGCGGACGAGCTGCGAGACGACGACGCGCTCGGTGCCGTTGATGATGAACGTGCCGCGCTCGGTCATGAGCGGGAAGTCGCCCATGAAGACCGTCTGCGTCTTGATCTCACCGGTCATGTGGTTCATGAACTCGGCGTTGACGTACAGCGGGGCGGCGTAGGTCTTGCCGCGTTCCTTGCAGTCGTCGATCGAGTACTTGGGGTCCTCGAGCTCCGGGGACGTGAACGAGAGCTGCATCGTCTCGCCGAGGTCCTCGATCGGGGAGATCTCCTCGAAGATCTCCTCGAGGCCGGAGTGCAGCGCGAGGTCGGTGCGACCCTGCTCCTGCCCCTCGGCCAGTCGGGCCTTCCAGACGTCGTTGCCGACGAGCCAGTCGAAGCTCTCCGTCTGGAGAGCGAGCAGATCAGGAACCGTGAGGGTGTCCGTGATCTTGGCGAACGAGAGTCGCGAGTGGTTGCGACCGTTCTTGGGGTTGGTGGATGCGTTGGGCGCAGCAGCCAAGGGTGTGACCTCCGGTTGGCCCCGTCGGGCCGGTACTGACGGGCAGCATGTAGGTGAGTGGATTGACGCTCGTCGCGACCCTTCGAGACACGCACACACGCTCGAACCACTGGGTTGGATGACCACTGGGACAGAGGGCGTGTGCGATGATCTGGGTGAGCGGCCCCCGCCGTCATGTGCGGGAGCGGCAGCACCTGGGCCAGTCCGAGTTCGGAGCGATCCGAGGTGGATCAGTCCGAGAGGGACGTCGAGTCGACCGCAATATGACGACACGCAGCCAGGGAGCGCGAACTGTCATCATAGGCAGCGTCCGCGCACCGTGTCCAGTCCTGGCTTGACCAAATTCGCTGGCGACGTGTATAAGCACCGCCGAGCGGCCCGCATTCCCGGCCGCACGACCGCGGATCCGCTCAACCGAGCCGTTCGCGCTCGACCGTCACCGGGCCTCCCACCCGACCGGCCTGCCCGGCCTGCCCGGCCAGGACACGGAACGCGTCCTCGGGGCGCCGGGTGCGGACGAACGTGACCGCACCGCGGTCGTCGGTGAGCTCGATGCCGAGCCCCGGTGACAGCAGCAGGGCCCGGACGCCGTGGTGTCGACGCAGGCCGATGCCGCCGTACGTGCCGGCGTCGGCCTCGACGAGGCGCGCGTGCGCGATCCGACGTCGGGCGATCCGGCGGGGCGGCAGCGGGCGGAAGTGCAGGACGACGGCGTCCTCGGTGATCGTGAAGCCCGCGCGGGCGACCAGCAGGAGCAGTCCGACCACCGTGCCGACCAGCCCGGGGACGAGCAGCGCGATCTCTGGAGCGTCGCCCGGCCAGCCGAGCACCGCGGCGCTCAGACCGACCCCGGCGACCAGGAGCGCCGCGCCGGTGGCGCGCATCCACGTCGGCGCACCCTCGCGGTCGGCGAGCAGCGGGAGAGCCGGTCGGGAGGGCCGGCCCGTCCGGGCGGCGCGGCTCGCGGGAGCGAGGCGGTGCGTCTGGATGGTCATGGTGTCGGCGGACATCGGCTCTCCTGCCGTGGTGCGGTGCGCTGCGCGCGGCTCGGGCGGGCGCAGGTGGAGGGCACGCCGATGGGCCGGAGTCGTGGTCGCGAGGGACCACGGGTGACGGCGGTGGACGCACGTCACGGTCGGCCGGACTGCGGACCAGCGGGAGTGGGGATCCCGGAGGTCGACGCGTCCGGCGCGGGGACGAACGACAACGGTACGCGGCGACGCTTGGCGTTCACTGTCCGTTCACGATGCGGCAGCGCAGGCGGTCAGCGCAGGACGCGGGCGACCGCCTCGGCACGGCTGCGGACGCCGAGCTTCTGGAACACCTGGTTGACGTACGACTTCACGGTCGGCACCGTCAGGAACAGCTCGGCGGCGATCTCCGGGTTCGTCCGGCCGTCCGCGATGCGCTCGAGCACGTCGGCCTCGCGCGGGGTCAGCTCGGGGAAGCGCCTGCGCAGGCTGGCGTCCTCCGTCGAGTCGGGCACGACGGGTACGGGGCCGCCGGCGAGCTGCGCCACGAGTCGCGCCCCGACCGCCGCGTCGAACGTGCTCTGGCCCGAGGCCACGGCGCGCACCGCGGTCGCGATCTCCGCCCGGCCGGCGTCCTTGGTCAGGTACCCGCGGGCTCCGGCTCGGAGCGCGGTCGTGATCGACTCGTCGTCGGCGAAGGTGGTCAGCACGAGCACCGCGACCCCGGGGTGCTGCTCCGTGATCCGTGCGGTCGCCGTGGGCCCGTCGACCCCGGGCATCCGCAGGTCCATCAGCACGACGTCGGGGGCGAGCTCGGCCACGGCGGCGATCGCCTGGGCACCGTCCGCGGCCTGTCCCACGACCTGCAGGTCGGGCACCAGGGACAGCACCGTCACCAGGCCGTCGCGCACGATCGCCTGGTCGTCGACCACCAGCACGCGGATGCTCATGCGCCGTCCACGTCCACTCGGACGTCGGTGACGGGCACGTGCATCGCGACGACGAACTCGTCATCGCACCGCCCGGCCTCGATCCCCGCGCCGGCGTCCAGCTCGGCGAAGCGCTCACGCATGCCCACCAGGCCGTGGCCGCCGGCGGCCAGCGGGTTCGCGACGACCACGTCGACGGCGTCACCGTCGCGGATGACGGACAGCGACACGGGGCGGCCCGGCGCGTGCCTGCGGGCGTTGCTGAGGGCCTCCCGGGTGGCGGCGAGGACCGCGTCCCGGTGGGCCGCGTCCAGGTCGGCGAGCGACAGGTCGCCGCGGGTGTCGACCTGGCCACCGAAGGAGCGGTGCGCCGCGACCAGGGCGGGCAGGTCCGGACGGGAGGCCCGGGTCGGTCCCGGCGCGCTCGGGGCGGTGGGTGCTGCGGACCGGTCCGGCGTGACGCCGGTCGCGCCGCTGTCCTCGCGGAGGGCGTGGACCGCGCGGCGGGCCTCGGCCAGGCCGTCCGCGGCCAGGGTGCGGGCGTCGGCGGCACGGCGCGTGGCCTCGTCGACCCGTCCGGCCTCGAGCAGGGCCTCGACCGCGTCGAGCTGCAGCACCAGGCCGCCGAGCGAATGCGCCAGGACGTCGTGGATGTCGCGGGCCGCTCGGGACCGGTCGGCCAACAGTGCCGCGCGCTGCTGGTCCCGGGCGGACCGTCGTGCCTGGTCGGCGGCGAGCCGGACCTGCCGACGGCTGAAGCCGATGAGGACGCCGAGCACGAGTCCGGCGGCCGTGCCGAGGACGAAGGTGGGCGCCACGTGCACGACCGTCGCACCGACGGCGATCTCGACCAGCGCGACGAGGGCCGCGACGACACCGGACCACACCGGCACCGTCGTCGAGGCCTGCAGCCCGACGATCCCGACGATGACCGGCACGAGCAGGAGCGCGTCCGTCGGCACCACGCCCACCGAGCCGACGACGACCATCACACACGCCGTCACCAGCGCTCCGCGGCGGTCACGCAGGCCCTGGCGCACCGCCCACGCGGCGAGCGCGACGGCCCCGACGACCCAGACCCAGGCGGGGTGGTCGAGCGCGATCCCGTTCCGGACGAACCAGAAGGCGACGGCGACGACCCCGACGACGCTGAGCACCCACCCGAGACGCGAACGCGGCCGGCCTCCGGGGAGGTCGGTCGCGTCGTCGCCGGAGGACAGGGTCACCGGACCATCATGCCGCTGGTCCGTCCCGGGATGCGCTGGTCGATCACCAGGGCACGGGCGGCACGGTTGATCGCGAGCATGAGCAGGATCGCGCCGGTGGAGGTCAGCAGGTGGGCACCCATCTGCCCGCCGAGGGCGTCGAGTCCGACACGCAGGGCGATGAGGACGAGCCAGAGTGCCGCGCCGATGCCGCCGGTCCGGGACTGCAGCGTGCGGCCCTTGTCGTCCGGGGTCGCGGCGGTGCGGAACGTGGTGATGCGGCCCATCGTCATGCCGACGCCGATCGAGACGAGCGCCTCGATCCCCAGGAACACGATGTCGGTCGTGGTGATGGTGGCCTTGGTCTGTGCCAGGACGACGACCCCGATGACCGCCATCACGAGCGGGGTGCGCCAGATGCGTGCCGGGTCGAGGTACTGCCAGGTCGCCTGGCGGTACGCGAGGAAGCCGACGAGGGCGAGCCCGATGACGATGTTCGCGAGGAGCTGGACGGACATGGTGTGTGCCTTTCGCGTGTGGTCGGAGCGGTTCCGACCGGGTGTTCCCATGCTCGATCGGCAGCGCCCGCGGCCCCACCACCCAGGGGTGGTGACCCGGGTGGTGATGCCGGTGGTGTTCCATTGACCGCATGGCAGACGCGTTCGACGGCTTCAAGCTCGGTGCGGGGTTCTCGGTCATCGAGCCCGACCGGCACCGCCCGGGGTCCTTCACGCTCGTGGTGGACGGCACCCCGCAGTCGCACGTCGACCTCGAGGACCCGACCCACCTGGCCTTCGAGTACATCCGCCGCATCGGGCACGCGATCGACCTGCTGCCCGCCGGCCCCGTGACGGCGCTGCATCTGGGCGCTGGGGCCCTGACGCTCCCCCGCTACGTCGCAGTGACCCGGCCGGGCTCGCGGCAGCAGGTCATCGAGCTCGAGCGGGACCTGGTCGACCAGGTGCGTGAGGTGCTCCCCTTCCCCCGCGGCGCGTCGATCCGCGTGCGGTACGGCGACGCCCGCGAGGTCCTGACGAAGCTGCCCGCCGGGCTGCGCGGCACGGTGGACCTGGCCGTGGTCGACGTGTTCGGCGGTGCCCGGATCCCGGCGCACGTGACGAGCGTCGAGTTCTACCGGTCGGTGGCCGAGTTCCTCTCCCCCACCGGCATGATCGCGGTGAACGTGGCCGACGGCGCCGGTCTGGCGTTCGCCCGGGGTCAGGCGTCGACGCTGCAGTCGGTGCTGCCGTCGGTGGCGGCCGTCGCGGACACCGGGATGCTCAAGGGCCGGCGCTTCGGCAACATCGTGCTGCTCGGGTCGCCGACCGACCTGCCGGTGGCGGACATGCCGCGGCGGTACTCGTCCGACCCGATGCCGGCGAAGGTCGTGCACGGCGCCGAGCTCAAGGCCTTCATCGCCGGGGCGCCGATCGTGACCGATGCCACCGCGATCGCCTCGCCGGAGCCGAACCGGTCGGTGTTCGGCGCCTGAGGCGCGGTTCCGTCGTCGTGGCGCTCCCGGGCGTCCCGCGGGTCGCACTGCCAGGATGGACGGCACGAGCGCGCACTCGCGCGAGCGACCGCGAGACGGGGATGTCATGACGAACGACGACCGGAGCAACGACGACCGGACGGCCGACGGCCGGACCCCGAGCTGGGGGCAGCCGCAGGGCGACACCCCGCGGTACGGCGAGCGCATCACGCCGGCGTCGGCACCGCAGTACGGCGA
>NZ_MJGI01000021.1:142348-179157 GCF_001864835.1 Curtobacterium sp. MCBA15_001
ACCGCAGTACGGCGAACAGCAGGGTGAGCAGCCGCGGTACGGCGAACAGCCGGGCCAGCAGCAGTACGGGCAGCAGCCGCAGTGGGGACAGCCCCAGCAGCAGTACGGACAGCAGCCGCACGCGGGCGCCGGGTCGTGGGCAGGGGCTCCGGCGTGGCAGACGCACGACGACGTCCGGCCGAAGAAGAAGACGGTCGGCCGCATCGCCCTGGTCGTCGCGTTCATCGCCCTCGTCGTCGGGGTCATCGGTGGGTACGTGCTCGGCAACGTCCTGGGCACCAGCGGCGTCTTCCGCGGGGTCCTCGACGGCTCCACCACGACCGCCGACCCGCAGCAGCTGCAGGGCGACCTCATGAACGACCCTGCGACGCGGTCGCAGCTCACCATCGGCTCTGTGCTGATGGGCGTCGGCACCCTCTTCGGCCTGTGGGCCATCGTTCAGGGCATCGTGGCCATCGCCACGAAGCGTGGCCGAGGGCTCGGCATCTTCGCGGTGATCCTCGCCGTCGTCGCCGCGATCGTTGCGTTCTCGGTCTACATCGGCGTCGCGGTCGCACTGTCCGGCGCGGGCTCCTGAACCGAGGCGACGATGACCGGCGTGTGGCACTGCTCCCTCGCGGCTGAGCGCGGATACCCTCGACCCTGATGTCCCTGCCGCCCGACGACCGTCAGAACCCCGACCGCGACGACCGCGCCCGGGAGCCGCGCCATGCGGCTCCGACGGACGCCGGTGCCAGCCCCGGCAGCCGCTTCGCGCCGATCAGCCTGCGTCCCGCCGTGGACGTGCAGGCGGTGCAGGACCGGCTGCGCGACCTCGGCCAGAGTCGTTCGACCGAGGCGCTGGCCGAGCGTGCCGAGCTGCTCCGGCTGCTCGGCCGACTCGACGAGGCCCTGGTCGTCGCGGAAGAGGTCTTCCGCCTGACGATGTTCACGGGTGAGCGGTCGGACAAGGTCGCCGCCCGCATCCGCCGTGCGCACGTCCTGCACGACCTCGGCCGGCACGAGCGTGCGGCGACCGAGTCCGCCCTGGCCCGGGACACCGCGACCACCGAGGAGTGGCCGGAGCTCGAGGGCGCCGCGGCCGAGATCGAGGGCTGGTCGCTCTTCGAGCTGAACCGCTTCGAAGAGGCGCGCCAGGTCCTCGGGCGCTCGTACGAGGCCTTCCGGACCGCCGGCGCCCCTGCCGAACGCACCGAGGCACTGCGCTCCGCGGTCGAGGCAGCCATGCGGGCGTCGATCGCGAGCCCGCTCGTCGAACCCGAGCGTCCTCGGGCCGACGGAGCACGCACCGAAGCACCCGGCTCCGGAGCACCGCGCACCGACGCGGACCGCGCCGAGGGCACCGACCGTCCGCGCACGGCGCGTGAAGCCGCGATGCGCCGCGACACTGATCCGGAGACCCGGTTCGCCGAACCCGTGCAACAGGTCCCGCCGGTCCGCCGACGGGTGCTCGGCGCACCGGACGCTGCACGGACCGAGGACGACACGCTGTGGGGCAAGCTCACCGACCGCAGGCGTCCCTCCGACCGCGAGCAGTGACGGCGCTCGACGTCGTCCGTGTCCGGGCCGAGGAGCTCATGCGCGCGCACCTCGGCGACGGCGGCTGGACCTTCGCGTTCGACCACGCGAAGACCCGGGCGGGACAGTGCGACTTCGCCCGGCGACGGATCACGGTGAGCCGGCACCTGGCGTCGCGCTTCACGGACGCGGACGTGGACCAGGTGCTGCTGCACGAGATCGCGCACGCGCTGAGCGGTGCCCGCGCCGGACACGGACCGGCGTGGCGACGGACCGCGGCCGGGATCGGCTACACCGGCTCCCGCCTGCACGACGGGCCGATCGCCAGCGAGCTCGCGCCGTGGGTCGGGTCGTGCCCGGCCGGCCACGAGCACTTCCGGTACCGCACCCCGACGCGTCCCCTGGCGTGCGCGAAGTGCTCCCGCCGCTTCGACGAGCGGAACCGGATCACCTGGCACCGGCGTCCCGCGACCGCGATGGCCGACGTGTGACCAGCCCTTCGAGGACCGCACCGAACCGCTAGCCTTGCCCGATGCAGACGGGGCAGCACATCCGCACGGACTCGGGATCGTCGTGGTTCTTCGACGCCGGCCGGATCGCCCTGGACTTCGCGCACACGGGCGGCTTCGCCGACGACCCCGACCGCCGACGCCCCCGTGCGCACCTCGGCGAACTGCTGATGACCCCGCCCGACCTCGACGAGTGGTTGAGCCTGCACACCGAACCGATCGACGTCGGGGCGAGTGCCCGTGAACTGCAGGACGCTCGCGCCCTCCGGGCCGCGATCGGCCGACTCGCGACGGCCGCGGCGCCGGCGCCCGCGTCGACCGCGGCGGAACGGTCCGCAGTCGCTGCCGGTCTGCGTGCCGGGACGGGGCGCACGCGCCCCGCGCCCGACGACATCGACACCGTCAACCTGTTCGCCGCCCTGCCGGACGTGCCCCCGAGCCTCCCGGGTGGACGCCGTCGGGCCGGAGCCAACCGCGTCCGGCTCGCACAGGCACTCTCAAGCGTGGCGCGTGACGCCGTCGCGCTGTTCAGCGAGGTCGGGTTCGACGACGCCGAGGCCGACGGCCGTCCCGCGCGCCTGAGCCGGTGCTCGGCGCCGGACTGCGGCCTGGTGTTCTACGACTCGTCCCGCGGCGGGACGCGACGGTGGTGCGCGATGCAGCGCTGCGGCAACCGGGCGAAGGTGCGGGCGCACCGGGCCCGACGCGCGGCGGCCTGAGCGGGCGTCAGCAGGGGGACACGACGCGGTCCGGTTCGCCGAGCTCCTGCGCCTTCCCCCAGTCGGTGAAGGTCAGGTCGACCGTGCCGGTGCTGTCGGACGCCCGGAACGCGTACGGCACGGGTGCCCCCACGGCGGAGACCTCGAGCGTCCCGACCGGCGACGAGCCGTCCGCGACGACGATCTGCACGCGTGACGCGCTCCCCGAGCCGGTCACGGCCCCGGGATGCAGCGTGACGTCGGACCCCGTGCCGAGCAGGCTCCGGAGCAGGTCGTCCGGCTCGGTGAAGGGCGCGAGGTCGCGGATCGCGGCCGAGGTCGCCGCGACGCACACCCGGCCGCGTGCTGCCTGCGCCAACCCGGACCGGGCGACGAACGCGGCGTTCCCGGTCACCCAGACGTCATCCGCTCGACGGCGGGCGTCGACCGTGACGTCGCCGACCGTCAGCTGGAGCCGCGAGTCCGTGGGCGTACCGCGCCAGTCGATCCGGACCGTCCGCCCGGGCACGGTGTCGCCAGCACCGGGTGCTGCGGCGGGGTCTGGGACGAGCTCGGTCACCGTGCCCGTGACCACGACCGGTTCCGACCGCATCGCCGCGAGGACGTCGTCGAGCGCTGTCCTGCCGTCGACGGTCTCGATGCCGTTCTGGGCCCCGCTCACCGGGACCTGTCCCCCGAAGCCGGTGGCCGTCGGCGTCACCGCGACGTCCGTCGGCGCGGCGCCGGAACACCCGGCGAGCGCCGCGACCAGCCCGGCGGCCGCCACACCCGTCAGGAGCGAGCGGCGCAGCCCCTCAGCCCGCATCGCCCAGGCACACCTGACCGGCGCCCTGGTCGGACCGCGCTGCGGCGTCCGTCGGCACGCTCCGGCCCTGGTTGTCCTCGGCGGCACGGACGACGAAGCACGAGTCGGCGTCGTACAGGCCTGCGGACCGCGGGATCCAGACCTCGGTGCCGCGCACCAGCCGTGAGACGTCGACGGGCTTCGTGCCGGGTTCGACGACGAACACCGACCACGCGACGTCGTCCCCCTGCCAGGACACCCGCACGTTGCCGGACCCGGACTGCAGCGCGAGGTCGCGCGGCGCGGGCGGGCCCTCGGCGGTGACGGCGTGGACGACGAGCACGGCGCCGACGACCACGGCGACGAGTGCGAGCGCGGCGGAGACGATGAACGCCGGGTGTCGCCAGAGCGGCCGACGGGTGGTCTCGGTGCGTTCCAGCTCGGGCAGGACGCCGATGTCCGACCCCATCGCGCGCTTCGGCGTCGGGCTCGCCACGCCCCACTGTTCGTAGAGCGCCGGCTGACCCGGGTCCCACCCGAGCCGTGCGCCGCCGGGAGCGTCGGAGCGGTCGTGGTCGGCCGAGGGCGCCGAGGGCACGACGGGGACCGGTGGGACGACTGGACGCGGATCGGTCACACGGGCTCCTCCCCCGGAACGGTGTCGGCAGTGCCGTCGACGACGCGCACGCTGGACACCGCAAGCATACGGACGCCGCCGGCCCGTGCCGTCCGCCGCCTATCATGAGGGCGTGCTCCGGGGGCGTGCGACGACGGTGGGACGAGGGCGGCTGCGTGCCGTGCTCGCGTCCGGTGCGCTCGCCGTGGTGGCGCTGGTCGCCGTCGCAGCGCTGGCCCTGACGGGAGGCCCGGCGCAGGTCGCCCGAGCGGCGAGCGGTGCGCAGTCGGTCGGCTCGACCGGCGGGGCGGGCGCGCCCTCCGACCCGGTGCGGGTCGCCGTGCCCTACACGGGCGAGGTCGACGTGCCGCTCGGCGACGGCTGGAGCGTGGCGGACTGCGGCCGGGTGAACGTGCCGACGGGCGTCACGATGGCCTGCTCGAGCGACGCGCTGTCGCTGACGTCCCAGGGCTGGCGCCGGGACTTCGGCACCGTGACGATGACCGTGCCGCTGCGGTCGGCGTCGTTCGACCTCGACGTCACCTACCTCGTGTCGCTGGCACCGCCGACCGCTCCGAGCCTCGACGGGCAGACCTACGACTGGCCCTTCGTCGCGGGGACCACCGCGTCGATCCCGTGGTCGGACCTCGGCGTCCGCTGCGACGGCTGCGCGGCAGGGCCTCGGATGACCGTCGTGTCCACGAAGCCCGCCGGGTTCGTCGCCACGGTGACGAGCACCGGTCTGCTGGTCCGCGGGCCGGAGGAACGACCGGGCACCGCGACCGTCCGTCTCCGCGCGACGGACGACCAGGGGCACTCCGGCGCGGCGACGGTCAAGGCCGTGTTCGTCACTCCGGGGAGGTCCGGCGTCGCGACGGACGACGTCGTGCGTCGGCTCGGTGCCGACGGCTCCCTGACGATCGACCTGCACGACCTGGTCGACACCACGGCGGGAGCCGCGGTGGTCGACGGGTGCGGCAGCCCCGTCACGGGCACGGTCACCTGCACCGACGACGGGACGGCGACCTACCGGCCGGACGACGCCGGCACGATGACCGCCGCCGACCAGTTCTCCTTCCACGTCCGCACCGCCTCGGGCGACCAGGCGACCGGTACCGTGACCGTGCTCCCGCGCGACGGCACGCGGACGGCCGCCACCGCGGTCGGGACGGTGCCGACGGACGACGACCGCGGCGTGCGGTACCCGGCCACGGGCCTCCAGGCCGACGCCGGCGGACGGACCGCGGACAGCGTGGTCCGCACCCTGTCGTCCGAGGACGACGACGCCGCGGTCGGCGCGTCCACCGGACTCCTCACCCCGCTCACCGCACCGCTCGACCGCATCACGAACGGAACCAGATGACGCTCCGGCTCAGCCTGCAGGACACGACCTTCGTGGTCGACGCGACCGACGTCACGAGCGTCGCCGAGGTGGCGGCCGGCCTCGGGGTGGACCCGGCGTCGATCGCCCCCGGGACGGACCCGGCGACGTCGCTCGGTGCCGCGGGCATCCTGAACGGTTCGACGCTGCCGGCACGGGCACCGAGCGAGCTGCCGTCCGGGCGAGCGCGCCTCGAGGTCGTCGGCGGGCCGTTCTCCGGGGAGACCGTGCCGCTGCCGCTCGACGGTCCCCTGCGCATCGGGAGCTCCGGCGCGATGGAGCTGTGCGTCGCGGACCCGTTCCTGCGCCCGCACCACGCGACGATCGCGCTCGACCACGGTTCGCCCGACGGACTGACGACCCCGGCGCTCCCGGGGCCGCTGCGCGCCGTGCTCAGCGTGATGGACGGTGCCGAGGGCGTCGTGGTGAACGGGCAGGCCGTCACGGGGACGGCCGACGTGGTGCCGGCCGACGTGGTGCAGATCGGCAGTTCGGTCTTCCGGATCGGGATCGAGCCCTGGGCGGATGCCGACCTGGCCCCGGACGAGGTCGGCATGCGCGGCTTCAACCGGAGCTCGCGGATCATGCCGCCGGCGACCCCGCCGACGGTGGTGCTGCCCGGTGACCAGCCGGACGACGTCGACAAGACCCCGATGCCGTGGTTGTCCGCGGTGATCCCGGTGGTGCTCGGCGTGACGATGGCCTTCGTGTTCGCGCGGCCGATCATGCTCATGATGGCCGCGGCCTCACCCGTGATGGTCGTCGGCACCTTCCTGACCCAGCGCTCGCGGGCGAAGAAGAAGGGCGTGAAGACGTTCGAGGAGTGGCGACAGGACATCGCCGACACCCGGGTCCGCATCGCGCAGCTCGTCCGCGAGCAGCGCCTCGACGCCTGGTACCGGAGCGTCGATCCGGTGGTGGTCCGGGACATCGCCACCCGGCCGCTCGCCCGGCTCTGGGAGCGGCGGAAGCGCGACGCTGATGCCCTCCACGTCCGCGTCGGCGTCGCCGAGGTCCCCCTGCAGGCGAACTTCCAGGGCGGGAAGGCCAGGAACGCCTCGCCGCACCACGTCGGTGTCGCGCCCGCTCCGGTCGACGTCGACCTGTCCGCCGGGGTCGTCGGCGTCGCGGGCCCCGGCGACGTCACCCGCGCGCTCGTCCGCTCGATGCTCGCCGCGGTCGCCACCCTCCGTTCCCCGCGGGACACCCGCATCGTCGTGGTCTGCGGGGACGAGGACGCGAGCCGGTGGGAGTGGACGCAGTGGCTCCCCCACACGCAACAGGCCGAGGACGGCGCCTTCGCGCTCATCGGCAACACCGACGACGCACGGCGGGAGCGCGTCCGCGAGCTCGCCGCGCTCGTGCAGACCCGCTCGCGAGCGGGTTCCGCCGTCAGCGCCCGGGACTTCGACTCCGACGTGGTGCTCGTCGTCGACGGTGCCCGCGAGTACCGCACGCTGCCCGGCATGGTGCAGGTGCTCGAGCAGGGCTCCCTCGTCGGCGTACACGTCGTCGCGATCGACAGCGACCGTGCACGCCTGCCCGAGGAGTCCCGCACGGTCGTCGCGGTCGATCCGGACGACCGCTCGCTCGCGCGGCTCGAGTCCGACGCCGAGTACCACGCGTCCGTGCTCCTCGACGGGCTGTCCGTCCCCACCGCCGAGCGGATCGCGCGCAGCCTGTGCTCGATCCGCCACGTCTCCGGCGTCGGCGACGAGGGCATGCTGCCCACGAGCGTCCGGTACGTCGACCTGCTCGGCGTCGACCTCGACGACCCGGCACCGATCGTCGCTCGCTGGCAGCGCTCACCACGACGGACACACGTCGTCGTCGGCGCCGGCGCGGACGGCGAGTTCGCGGTCGACATCGCCGCCGACGGGCCGCACGCGCTCGTCGCGGGCACGACGGGCTCCGGCAAGTCGGAGTTCCTGCAGGCGCTCGTCGTCTCGCTCGCGATGGCGAACCGGCCGGACGCGCTCAACTTCGTGCTCGTCGACTACAAGGGCGCGTCGGCGTTCGCGGACTGCTCGCGCCTGCCGCACACCGTCGGCATGGTGACGAACCTCGACGCGCGCGAGACCGAGCGCGCGCTGACCTCGCTCGACGCCGAGCTGAAGCGCCGCGAGACCGTGCTCCGGCTGCCGGAGCTCGGCGTGAAGGACGTCGACGCCGCGTGGTCGAAGGACCCCGACGCCGCTGCCCGGAACGGGCTCGCCCGCCTGATGATCGTCATCGACGAGTTCGCCGAGCTGAAGACCGAGCACCCGGACTTCATCGACGGCCTCGTGCGCATCGCCCGCGTCGGCCGGTCCCTCGGCGTGCACCTCGTCCTCGCGACGCAGCGGCCCTCCGGTGTGATCACGCCCGAGATGCAGTCGAACATCAACCTCCGCGTGGCCCTGCGCGTCACCGACCGCGCCGACTCCACCGACGTGCTCGGCTCGCCCGAGGCGGCGCTCATCAGCCAGACGACCCCCGGCCGTGGCTTCGTGCGGGCGGGCCTCGGCGCGATGCCCCGCGGGTTCCAGACCGCCCGCGTCGCCGGCATCCGCCAGGGCGTGCAGCGCGTGCAGCGGCAGCTGCCGAAGATCGCCCCCGTGGACTGGGAGGGCGTCGGGTACGCCCCGCGCTTCCCCGTCCGTCGGCATGCGGCAGCGCCCGTGGACCACGACGACACCGACCTCCGCGCGCTGGTCGACGTCGTCACCCGGGCGACCGAGTCGCTCGGCATCCCGAAGAACTCCTCGCCGTGGCTGGTGCCGCTGCCGTCGCTGCTGCCCCTGACGCAGGTGGCCGGCGGTGCGGGGGCGCCGACGACGATCACACTCGGCATCGAGGACGTCCCCGGCCAGCAGACCCAGCGGCCGCTGACCTGGGACCTGGAGTCGGGCACGCACCTGATGTTCCTCGGCGGGGCGCTGTCCGGCCGGACCACCGCGCTCCGCACCGTCCTGGCACAGGCCGTCGAGCGGATGAGCCCGTCCGACCTGCACCTCTACGTGATCGACCACGGCAACGGCGGGATGCTCCCCCTCGCGCAGGCGCCGCACACCGGCGCCGTCGTCACCCCGCTCGAACCCGCGCGGCTCCCGCGGCTCATGGACCGGTTGGTCGAGGAGCTCGCCCGCCGCCAGGGGGTGCTCTCCCAGGCCGCCGTCGGCACCATCGTCGACCAGCGCCGGAGCGCCGCCGCGGCCGACCGGCTGCCGTACGTCGTCGTCGCCGTGGACGGGTGGGACCGTGCCACGAGCTCGATGCAGCCCGAGGACCTGCTGCCCATCCGCGAGCAGATGACCCGGATCCTCCGCGAGGGCCCCGCCGCCGGCATCCGCGTCGTCGTCACCGGAGACAAGACCGTCGCCGCCGACCGCATCGCCGGGTTCATCAGCGACCAGTACGTGCTGCCGATGCGCGACGTGAACGACTACCGCGGCGCCGGTGTCATGGTCCGCGAGCTGCCCGAGGCCGTCCCGGCCGGCCGGGTGTTCTTCGGTGCGACCGTCCGCGAGGCCCAGCTCGCCGTCCTCGGGCAGGACGCCGGCGCCGAAGCCCAGGCCGCCGCCCTGCGTGGCGCCGTCTCGACCGCGGTCGACCGCTGGTCCTCGACGGCCGACGAGCCCACGCAGGTCCCCTTCCGCGTCGACGCGCTGCCGTCCCGGATGTCCCTCGCCCAGGCGCAGGACCTGCCGGTCGCGACCGGGCACCCCCTCGACGGCCCCACCATCGGTGTCGGCGGCGACGAGCTCGCCCGGATCACGCTCGACTGGCCGGCCGCCGGCGGCTTCCAGGTCGTCGGCGAGCGCGGCACCGGCCGCTCGACCGCGCTCACCGCGCTCGCGCACCAGCTCGTGTGGGCCGGCGAGCCCGTCATCGCCGTGGCCACGAAGCCCTCCGTCTTCCAGCGCTGGGCGCGCGAGGCCGACGTGCCGCTCCTGACCGACCCGATGGGCTTCATGGACCTCGCCCCGGCGCTCGGCCGCTTCGAGGACCCCGTCGAGCGCATCACCGTGCTCATCGACGACGCCGAACTCGTGTCGAACACCCCGCTCGAGAACTCCCTGATGGGCGACCGTGCGCGCTTCGTGTTCGTCGTCGCGACCAACCCCGACGCCGCTGCGAAGACCTTCAGCGGACCCTACGGCGAAGTGCGACGGACACAGGAGGGCATGGTCCTCTCGCCGTCGAGCGCTCTGCAGGGGACCCAGCTGTTCGGACAGAAGGTGCCGAAGTGGATGGTCGGGCGACAGCCCGCCGGTGGCGGCGCGATCCACCGTCGCGGCGAGTGGACGCAGGTGCAGGTGCCGGACCCGGCCGCCTGACGGACCGCAGCCTCCGTGCCCGGCGATCCGAGCCTCCCGTAGGCTTGGTCCATGGCTGCACGGTGCTCGTACTGCGGGGCCGAGCTCCGTCCGAACAGCATGTTCTGCCTGTCCTGCGGCCAGCTCGCGACCGGCGGTCGGCGGTCGACCCCCGCCCCGGTGAGCGACACGTCGGACGTGCCGCCGCAACCGTCGGCGTCGGTCCCGCCGCCGCCCGGCGCCGCGCCTGCCGCTCCTGCGCCCGTCCGTCCGTCCTTCCTCGCGGACGGCCAGGAGGCTCGGATCGCGGCTGCCCCGGCCCTCGCCGCACCCGGTCTGCCGCAGCTCGTCTTCACCACCGGGCAGACCCTGGTGGTGCGGGAGGGCACCGTGCTGCTCGGCCGGAGGCCGGAGGACATCGCGGCTGCAGAGGGAGCTGCGGCGTTCGCGTTGGACGACCCGGACCGGTCGACGTCTCGGGTGCACGCCGCCGTCGTCTTCGGGCCATCCGGGCTGCGCGTGGTCGACCGGGGATCGGGCAACGGGACCGTGCTGCGGCGCGGCGACCGCGAGGACCGGTGCCCGGAGGGACTGCCCGTGGAACTGGTGCCGGGGGACGAGCTGTGGTTCGGGTCGGTGGGGGCGCGGGTCCGGTGACCGTCCTCGACGACGCCACCCGGCAGAGCTGGCAGCAGTTCTTCGCGCAGGAGGGCCGTTTCGACGTGCACCACGACGCCGACCGGTTCCGGACCATCGAACGCAGGAACCTCCGCGACGCGATCGTGCTCATCGTGTTCGTCGTCGTCGTGCTCGCGCTCGTGCTGCTCTGGGGCCGAGTCGGCCCCATCATCCTCGGCATGCTGCTCTTCGTCGTCGGCGGGACCCTGGCGCTCGTGCTGCTCCGACGTCGGCTGGCCTTGCTCCGCCCTGCGGGCGGAGCGCCCGGTCTCCTGCTCGGCGTGTCGAACAGCGGGCTGCACACCCCTCTCGTGCCGGTCATCGACTGGACCTCGGTGCGTGCGGTCTTCGCCGTCGACGAGTCGGCACGGCTGGAGCAGAAGCGCGGGCAACGGACCGTCGCCGGGACGGCTGAGGTGTGGGCGGCCGGCAACGGCAAGGCCACGCGGCACCTGTGGTTCCTGCTCGAGGACGCCCCGGCCCTGCGGTCACAGGTCACCGACCGACGATGGGCGAAGGGTTTCGAGACCTTCACGAACGCGAACGGGCCGGCGTTCGCGCAGTACGTCCTCGACCTCGACACCGTCCTGTCCCATGACGACACCAGGAAGATCACGGCCGCCGTGCTGGTCCAGGCCGAGGCCCGCGGCATCCACGCGGTGGAGTCCCTCGGCGCGTCGGACTTCACCCACGACGCCAGCATGCTGAGCGGCGTCACCGACGACGGGGTCGTTCCCCCGAAGCCAGCGGACGTCCTCGGCAACCCGTTCCGGCACTAGGCTGCTGCGGGAACCCGGCGGGCGGCGCCGGGCCGACAGACGACGAGGGGCGACGTGTCGATGATGCCTGACGTACCGGCGGGTCCGCGGCCCGTGACGATCACGCCGGATCCGGAGCGGTACGCCGCAGTCGTGCGACGTGAGCGGGCGACACTCGTCGGCACCGTCGTCGTGGTCGTCGCCGCAGAAGTCGTGACGAGCGTGCTCGGACTGCTCGGCCCCATCATCGTCGCGCACGGCCTGACGCTCGTGGCCGCCTTCTACTTCCTCTCCGTGCTGCGCTTCCGCCGCAACCGGATGGCCCAGACGCTCGGCGACACCGCGCGCGGGATCACCGTGTCGGACGCCGGAGTGGACGTCCCGGTCCTCGGCACGGTGTCGTGGCAGGAGATCGTCGCCGTCTTCACCGTGGTGGATCAGGACCGCGCCGACCGGTACGCCCGGTCTCGCGGCGTCCGAGGGGTCGCCGAGCGCTGGACGCAGTCGGTCGGCTCTGCCGACCACTACCTGACGATCGCCGTCGCTGACGGCCCCGCGCTCCGCCAGCGCGTCGATCCGCCGCGCTACCGCCGATGGGTCAAGCTCTGGGCCCGCTCCGGTGCGCCCGACTTCGGCGCGGTCCAGCTCGTCGGCGACTCGTACTACACCGATGCGGACGCCGACCTGCTCGACCACACCCTCCGCGCCTTCGCTGCTGCTCGAGGGCTGCCGGCCTCGAGGACGGCGAACATGCTCGAGCAGGGCGAGTTCTTCCGGACCAACTCCGGCATCGCGGTCTTCGACGGCCGACCGGAAGCGAAGTGACCGGGATGTCCGACGACGCCACTGCCGAGCTCTGCAGCAGGTTCCGCGGGCCGGTCATGGACGTGGTCGCGGCCGCGATCGGCGCTCAGGGCGCGGACGGGTTCCTCCCGGTGTCCCAGACGGTGGAGCGGCTCCGTGCCGTGACGAGCGACGCCACGGCGTTGTCGGTCGACGCGGGCCTGGCCCGGTGGACCGCATCAGCACCCGTCTTCTTCGCCGAGGTCGACCGCGCGCTCGAGCACCGCGACGGGCCGGCGCTGTGGGCTGCGGTCACGCATCCCGAGCACGGCGTCGACCTGCTCGGGAAGGCCTGCACGGGGCATCCCGGCTGGTGAGTTGGTCGATGCGTCGACATGGAAAGTCGACGGATCGCCACAGTTCTGAGTAGCCTTCGTTGCAGCACGCAGCAACGACCATGCTGCTGCCCGGTCCGACGCCCGAACAGCGGTCGGACCGACCGGGGGGTAGGTCAACGGATCGACCCCAGGACACACCAGTGTTTCTTGGAGGGAACCATGGCGGACATCCGCGTCACTTCCGAATCGCTCTCGGGCGTCTCGAACCAGCTGCAGTCCGGCTCGCAGTCGATCGAGTCGCAGCTGCAGAACCTCAAGTCCCTCGTCGACGGTCTCGTCGGCGGCGACTGGTCGGGCGCAGCGTCCGGCTCGTTCCAGGACCTGTACCAGCAGTGGGACCAGTCGGCCGTGCAGCTGAAGGAGTCCCTCGCGGGCATCAGCCAGCTGCTCTCGCGCGCAGCCCTGTCGTACGAGGAGTCCGAGAACTCGATCTCCGGCACGTTCCGCTGATCCGTCGGCCCGGAGCCGAGCGCTCCGGGCCCTCCAGCAGCACCGATCGACCACGGCGTCGATCACCGGAGCCGGCCGATCCGCGGGGGTACCAATGGCGCAGTACAGAGTCAGGACCGAGACACTCGGTCAGGTGGCACAGACGTTGCAGTCCGTCGTCACGACGTTCGAGTCGCAGGTCGGCTCGACGAACTCGCACGTGCAGAGCGTCGTCGACGTGATCTGGAAGGGCGAGGACGCTGCGACGTTCCAGCGCTCCTGGACCGACTTCCAGGCCGGATCTGCGGCACTCGCGGCCACACTCCGCGACCTCGCCGAGCGCCTCCGCCAGGCGGGCGCGTCCTACGAGCTCAACGAGACCGGTCTCTCCGGCAACTTCCTCGAGAACAAGCACGTCGTCCCCGTCCGCAGGATCGACGGTGCGGCCGGGGAGACGACGGCACCCGCAGCCGCGAGCGGGACGGTCATCAGCGCGGGTGGTGTGACCGGCGGCAACGGCGTCGACGACCGAGCGAAGACGGCGCGTCGGGTCGTCGCTGCCCCCACGGACTCGGCTGGCACCGATGAGTGAGCAGCAGGCGGACATCGCCACCCTCACCCAGCTCGTGCAGTCGATGACGCAGCTCCACGAGTACTGCCTCCTGCTTCAGCAGGGCGCGCAGTCGTTCGCAGCCGTACTGCCGGCCGAGTGGCAAGGCGCCGCGATGACGTCGTTCCAGGCGACCTTCCAGCAGTGGTCCGCCCAGGCGACCACACTCGGGACCGCCGCCGAGGGGCTCACCCAGCACGCGACGCTCGTGCTCCAGGCGTACCAGCAGACCATCGACGCGCTCGACACCGCCTGGAACGACTTCCAGGCACAGCTCGCGTGACCCGCGGCCACGGACAAGGGGATCCCACCGCATGACGAACGTCCGCCTCGACGCCTTCGGCATCGCCCGCGACGGCAACGACATGGCCACGGCCTCGCACGACCTCGCGACGGCGTGGCGCTCACTGCACTCGGTCCTGTCGTCGTCCGGCGGCATGGCCGGACCCGACGAGGCGTCGAAGGAGTGGATCGACTCCTACGACTCGATCGCCTCGCAGGCGGGCGAAGCCAGCGAGGGTGTCGCCCAGACCCTGGCCGCCTTCGACTCGATCATGGGCGCCACGGGCGCAGCGTACAAGCGTGCCGAGCTCGCGGGCGCGTTCCAGGACAGCGACGGCGGCATCTCGGTCCCGACACACGACATCAGCCTCCCCACGTCGGTCCCCACCGCGATGGGCGAGGGCTGGCCCGGCGCCCTCGGCGAGTTCCAGGGCTGGGTCGAAGAGGCGCTCGCCTCGATGGGCCTCCACCTGCCGCTCGCGGACACGGACAAGATGGGCACCGCGGTCAGCGCGTGGGAGGCGTACCGCGACCAGCTGACGACCGTGCACGGCAGCATCACCGCGGGCCTCGCGGTCGCCGCCGCCTCGGAGATCCCGCAGTGGGCGGCGATGAGCGGCGCCCGCGACTCGATCGCGAAGGTCGTCAAGTCCATGGGCGAGGCCTCGGACGAGGCGATCACGGCGCTCCACGGTCTCATCCAGCAGACCGTCGACGCCCGCAACGAGATCATGGACATCGTCAAGGAGCTGGCGATCGCCGTCGGTGTCGAGGTCGGTGTCAGCATCGCGCTGAGCTTCTTCACCTTCGGGGCATCCGCCGTCGTCGGCGCCGCCGCGACGTCCGCGACGGTCATGCGCTTCGTGGTGCGCATCGCCGAGGTCATCAACCGGCTGATCGGCCTGTCGCGCATCCCGCGTGCGGCGATCGAGAACGGCGTCCGCCTCTTCCAGGCGGTCGGCCGCGGCTCGAAGTTCGCCAAGATCGCCGGCGAGACCTTCAAGGGGATGACCACCGGCGTCATCTCGCAGGGGTTCAGCAACACCCTCGTCGAGGGCAAGTCCTTCACCGACGGCTGGACCGGCGCGCTGCTCGGCGGTGCGGTCGGTGGCAGCATCGGCGGTGGCCTGGGACTCATCGGCCGCACGGGCGCCGGCGCCGCGACGCGGACCACCGCGACGCACGTCGTGCTCTCCACGGGACGCGGCGCCGCCACCGGTGCGGCGTCGGGGGTCGCGGGTGACTACGTGGCCGCCAAGACCAACGGGCAGGACTTCAACGTCATCCGGTCGCTCGTCTTCGGCACCGTCGGCGGTGGTGCTGCGGACGGCATCCACGGCGGCTTCGAGGCGCGCGGCGCCCACGCGAGCGCCGGGTCGGACGCACACGGCAGCACCGGGACACACGACTCGACCGGCGTCCACAGCACGGACGTCGACCTCGACGTCTCCCCGAACGACCTGGCGACCGGTGTCGACCCCGCGGCCACGACGGACGCAACGGCTTCGGCGCACGCTGCCGCCGCGCACACCACTGCGCCTCCGCGGTCGGTCACCGCCGCGCATGCCGAGGGCACCTCGCACACGGCCACGGCCACGGCCACGGCCACGGGCGCATCAGGCACGACCGCGCGCACCGATGCCCCGGTGGTCTCGGGCGCAGCACACACGCCGACGGCGTCGGCGTCACACGTCGGCGAACGCCCGCACGTCGACGGTTCACAGACGCCGGTCGTCACCGGTGCGGGGCACGGCGGGGCCACCACCGCGCACGGCGGCGGCGAGACCGGCGTCACGCACGCGGACCACGTCGACGCCTCGTCGCACGACGTCGGTGCAGGACACGCCGAGGGGCCCGGGCACACGGATCTGCCCACCAACTCGGAGCCGACCACGCACGCGGATGCTCCGGCGCACGCGGAGACTCCAGCGCACGCGGAGGCACCCACGCCAACGGAGACTGCTGCACTCGCGGACACTCCCGCGCACACGGAGACGCCTGCCCACACGGACGCTCCCGCACACGCTGAAGCACCTGCGCACACGGACGGTCCAGTCGGCTCCTCGCGAGACGCCGTGCCGCACGACACCGCTGCGGACCCGACGCCGTCCCCCCAAGGGTCCGAACACGTGGACACGCTGTCGACCACATCCGAGCACGTGAACGGCGGCGAAGTGCGTGACGCTGTCTCGCACGCGGAGTCCCCGTCCCACGCGGACATCACCTCCGCCGAGTCCAGGATCACGAGCGCAGCGACCCACGAACAGCCCGCCTCGCTCCACGGCCGCGACGCGACCGACGGACCGGCCTCGGTGACCGAGTCGCACATCTCGCACACGGGCACCACGCACGCTCCGCACGACACCACGACGTCCACCACCCACGAGTCGGCGGACTCGCCCGCCGAGCGCGTGGACGGCGAGCAGCGGCCCGGAGCGCAGACAGTCGACGAGACGAGTGCCGACCATGCGACCGGCGATCCGGAGCACGCCACCGCTTCGGGCGCTGCTGCCGCGACGGCGGTCGCAGCGGGCCACCCTGCCATCGCGCACAGCGGGACGCCGATGCGATCGAACGCAGCGGTGGATCCGGAGCTCAGCCCGTCGAATCGAGGCGAAACTGCCGCGCCCACGGCGGACGGGCTGTCCGGCGCCGAGACGACGACGGGGCCGTCTGGCGACGATCTCCGCACGCGCCACCTGACGGACCTGGATCAGGGCGAGATCGATCGACTCACGGCGATCAACGACGTGGATCGTGTCGTCCTTTCCGGCGAAGAGATCCGGAAGGTCATCGGCCCGGCCGAGGCGCAGAAGATCCTCGGTGGCGATCGCTTCGATTCGCTCGTCAACGGCTCCTACGGAGCCGTCCCCGGCACCAAGCACCCAGAACTCCAGGTCCTGATCGGGTTCCATGCGCGGGAGTCGGCATCGACACTCACCCCTGCTCCGGAGTTCCGTGCTGAGCTCGGACTCAACTACGACGGCACCCCGTACACGGGCTCCGCCGAACAGCCTGTCTTCCTCCTCGACCAAGAAGTCACGCCCGAAGCAGCGGCGAAGCTCGTGTCGGAAGACGAGCCGCTTCGGATGACGCAGGAGATCGCATCCCATCATCCGGATTGGGACGAGATGACCACCGCGGAGCGCCGGGACGTCGTCGAGGACGAGTACACCAGCACTCGGGTCTACGCACAGTCGCCCACGCAGGGTGTCCTCGACCAACGGGTGCAAGAAGCGCTCCTCCCGTTCCCGCACGGCAACGAGACTGCACAGGTGGCTCCGGACGGCACGCCCCTGTCGAACCCGTACCGTGGGCAGGGCTGGGCTGGAATCGAGGGACGCGCGAACCGGGAGTTCTCGGCCCGCGTGGAATCGAGCGCGAGCCGCGCAGCGAACATGCCTTCCGGCCTTCCCGGTCTTTCCGACGGGGCCGAACTGAAGCTTCGAACCCTCGCGGGAGACGACCTCGTCGTCGCCCGGTTCCACCGGGACGATGCCGGAAACGGCTCGTGGGAGTTGCTGCGGTGAACGGTGTTCCACCGCATTCTGGCTACGCAGTCCGTACGTCGGTCTGGTGCCGCGTGGAGGGGGGTGTCCCCTCTGACGCAGCGAACCGGTCGGTCGCCTCGATCTCCGTCGCGGGTACCCTTCATGGCTGCAGCGTCACGATCCAGCAGGAGAGCGGGGTCGTCTTCGCGACCGGGTCAGCGCGCTCGACCGACGTTGCGCGACTCCCCACTGCTTCGATCGATCGGCAGTCGGGTACCTTCCTCGTTGACCTCGACGACTCGTCCGTGACGATCTCCGACCTCCGCGCGCACGTCCGGATCGAGCACACTGTCGAGGACGATCCCGGACTACGGGAGCTCGGAGCCGAACTCCTCGGAGGGCTCCCGCTGGTCAGCAGTTCCACGACTCGTCGCGATGAGCACCGCGTTGCCACCGAAGCCTGGTTCGGGGCGTGTCCACCGTTCGTCGCAGCGGGCGTCTGGGTCATGGTCGACGGACTCTGGTTCCCCGTCGACTCGGAGGGCGAAGACTCGGTCGCACTGGACCCGACGTTCCCCTGGGTTCCGTCTTCGGCGGAACGCT
This sequence comes from Curtobacterium sp. MCBA15_001, assembly GCF_001864835.1. Lineage (GTDB taxonomy): Bacteria > Actinomycetota > Actinomycetes > Actinomycetales > Microbacteriaceae > Curtobacterium. The sequence continues at coordinate 160,206 of NZ_MJGI01000021.1, forward strand.
CGGATGACGTCGCGGTGGTGGCGGTCGCGCGCATCGAGCAACGACACCGGTTCTCTCCCACCGGGTCGGTTGCCGGTCGGGCGGTGACCCTCTGCTCGTACCTGGCGCCGTGGCGTGCGGGGTCAGTCGTCGCGGTGGTACCCGCGGAAACACTGCCTGGGTCCGCTCCAGACGGTTTCCCGTGGCGAACTCATCGGAACGGCACCGTGGACATCCGTCCCTCAGATCTCGAGCAGATCGTGGTCGATCCAGCTGCCCCAGCGATCGCGCCGACCGGGTTCGCGCCGTACGCGCTCGCCGCCCACTGATCGCCGTGACCACGTCATCCCGTGTGGTTGAACGCCGTCTCGGAACCCTCCTAGGCTTGTCGACGAACCGAACGAAGTCCGAGGGGGCCCCGTGACCGAGCGTGCAGTCGTCCAGAAGGCCATCACCCCGGCGATGTCCGACGCGATCTACCGGTCGAGCTACGAGCGGATCGCCGGATACGCGGTACCCGCGGCTGCCCTCGACGGGATCACGGACATCCCTGGCCTCATCGACGCCCACGCCCTCCGGTTCCCCGGGAGTCCGTTCCACGACGGCTCGACCCATCTCGATGTGGTCAGATTCCCCGCAGAGAGCAACCTCAACATCGAGCGGGCGATCGGCGGGAGGAACGCCGACGAAGCGCACCGCAACGGCGGGGCGTTCATCGAGCACGCGCCGTTCAACGGCACCGGGTTCGTGCAGGCGAACGGCGCGGCGATCCCGCTCTACTGGGTGCCGACACATCGGCCGCCGGTCGGGAGCGAGCTGTGGCGGTACTCCGGCAGCGGCGACCCCGAGTTCCGCGCGCGATACGGGGGCGCGGCCCGCGGTTGGGAGTTCCGCGAAGCCCTCGAGCAGAGTCGGCCACGACACGGGCGCGACCTGAGCAGGTACACGGGCGGGCTCGCGAGCGTCGCTGGTCAGGTGTACATGGCGGACTTGGTGGACGACGCCGTCGAGATCGTCACCACCGATCCTGCGGCTCCTGCAGTGTTCGACGCGCCGCAGCACGGTGTGCGCGCAGCTCGGATCCCGACCGACGCGGTGGAGAGCTACTTCGAACTCGATGTCCGGGCGGAGTTCGACGGCATCGAGTTCAGGCTGACCGGGCAGCGAAGCGATGACCACCTCGGTCCGGTCTTGGAGGGCACGAGCCTCACGCACAACGTCCAGATCCTGGAGGCGCTCGGGTTGACGAAGATCGACGCCGGCGTCTATGAAGCCGACCTGCCGTACTCGCTCCTCGACACCGCACGGACCGAGCAAGTGCAGCTCCCGGGATGGCCCGGAACGTGAACGCACGATCGTGACTCCGGAACTGACATCCTCTGACGATGGACCAAGCAGACAGCGCCGTTCGCGGCGAGGTCGAGGCGCATCCTGAGATCGCCCAGACGTTGGTCGACGTCTTCGACGACCGCGACAGCCGTCGAGAGGTCGAGTTCCGCCGTCGCAAGCTGCGTGAGGCCAAGGCCCAGGACGTCTCAGCATCCGCGGCCGTGGAGTGGCTGGCTCATGCCCGAGAGCAACGCGCAGCCACGATCGATCTCGGATCTCCAGAGCGAGCGAACAGCTCCGCGCACCTCGCTGCCGTCGCGGCTGCGCTGTGACCGATCGGCCAGAGGTGGACCTCCGCAGCACGTGGACGATGGTGCCGCCCCCGTTGCCAGCGCATCACACCATCGACGGCGCTCCGACAGTTCATGGCTCGACGCCTACGGCGTCCCGCCGCTCGACGACCGCGACGGACGGTTCTGGGCGGACGAGTCTCGCGAGTACGGGCCGTACGCGGTGACCGGCGAGCGCCTCGCCGACTTCGATCCGCACCCGTCCGAAGACCTCCGCGAAGTCGCCTGGACGCGTTCCGACGGCGGCGAGCACATCGGCGCGGTGGAGTGGGGGCGCGCGCTGGGGTACGTCCAGAACGAGCCCGTCGATGTCCTCGCGTCCAAGGGCGAGCAGCTCTGGGCGACCGTCTCGGAGACGAGTCCGCTCGCAGCGTGGGGAAGCCGCATCGTCGACGCCCCGTTCACCGACCTGTACCGCGGCCGCACCGCGTTCTGAGTGCCCCGCGACGACGTCGGGTCGGTCACGCCGTACACGATGACCGTCGAGCAGCAGGGACCGCCGCAGTGCACCCGCGGGTCCTACGCTCGGGTCAACGGATTGTGGCGTCCGATCGACTCGACGAACGCCGCGGTCGCCGGGGACCACCGCCTGCCCCGGTTCATCCAGACCCTGTCGCCGCTGCCCGAGCACACCGACGACGCATTCGTGTTCGCGTTCCGAGCACCGAACGCGGCTGATGACGTCGCGTCGGAACGAACGGCACCGGGTACGGTTCGCGTCGAAGGCGCCGAGGTCGAGCTCGCGGAGCCGTACTCGGCGTGGAACGGCTCCGACCGTCTTCGCGCGTACACGGAGGATGCACTCGAAGCGGTCGCCTCAGATGGCTTCGATCGCGAGACCTCACACGTCGTCGGTCGTCAGATCGCGACCATCCGGAGCTTCGAGATCGAGTACTGACCTCGCTCGTTCGGAAGCGCGCAGCAACAACGCGTCAGTGCCAGAACACCGCGTCCCGCACACGACCGACCGGGATGTCGTGTCCCACGACCGCCGCCACCTGGACAGCCGCGGCCAACGCATCGGCTCGGCCTGAGGCATCCGCGTTCCAGAAGTCCGGGTGGCCTGCCTCGCCAGGCAAGTGCGGCGCCGGCGGTTCGAGGTCGTACCCGGCGGCACGACCGAGGAACGGAGCGTCGCCGTCAGGTGCCTCGTTCCATTCGGTCACGGTCCCGTCCGGGTGCGCCACCGCGATCTTCTCGTACAACATGAGGGTCTTGTAGCCGTTCGGGATGCGCTCCTGCGCCTCCGCGAGCACGAGATCGCGGTCCGGATGGCAGAGACTGACGTAGTCCTTTCCGCGCACCCAGTACTGGCGGTCCGTGGAGAGGTCCGTGAGGGGCCGGCCGCCCTCCGGCCACCGAGAGTTCTACAGATGACGCTCGTTGTCCGTGCGTGACCGCTCGAACTCGCCCCCCCAGCGCTTGATGTTCCATTACCCAGCCATCAGACCAACGGTACTGGCCACACGGACCAGCACCGAGCCTCCAGTCCGACGCTTCGCCACCAGCTGCGCACCGTACCGAATCCCTGGATTCGGCGTGCCGAACACTCTGGCATGCTGGTCCCCATGACCGACACCGCCGCCGCACGCCGATCCCCCACGGGTGACGCCCCGCGGAAGCGTGCCGCCGGCCTGACGCTGATGGGCCCCGCGTTCGTCGCCGCCATCGCCTACGTGGACCCCGGCAACGTCGCCGCGAACCTGACAGCCGGCGCGGAGTACGGCTACCTGCTGCTCTGGGTCCTCGTGGCGGCGAACGCCAGCGCCGTCGTCGTGCAGTACCTGTCCGCGAAGCTCGGGGTGGTCACGGGGAAGTCACTGCCCGAGCTCCTCGGGATGCGGATGCGACGCACGCCCCGACTGCTGTTCTGGGCGCAGGCGGAGATCGTGGCCGCGGCGACCGACATCGCCGAGGTGATCGGCGGCGCGCTCGCCCTGCACCTGCTGTTCGGTCTGCCCCTCGTCGCCGGTGGGGTGATCACGGGCGTGGTGTCGATGGCGATCCTGGTGCTGCAGAACCGGCGCGGTGCCCGGGTCTTCGAGGTCGTCGTCACGGCGATGCTGGCGATCCTGACCGTCGGCTTCTGCGCGGGGCTGCTGTTCGCACAGGTCTCCCCCGGCGAGCTGGTGTCCGGGCTGGTGCCGCGGTTCGAGGACTCCGGCTCCGTGCTGCTGGCGGCCTCGATGCTCGGCGCGACGGTGATGCCGCACGCGGTGTACCTGCACTCGGCGCTGGCGCGGGACCGCCACGGGGACACCCCGGCCGGGCCCGAGCGCCGACGGGTGCTCGTGATGACGCGGTGGGACGTGGCGCTCGCCCTCGTCGTGGCGGGCGGCGTCAACATCGCGATGCTGGTGCTCGCCGCGGCGACGCTGCCGGGTGTGCCGGGGACGGACTCGATCCCCGGGGCCCAGGCGGCGATCGCCACGCACGTGGGGCCGGTCGTGGGCGTGCTGTTCGCGGTGGGACTGCTGGCGTCCGGGCTGGCCTCGACCTCGGTGGGCTGCATGGCCGGCGCGGAGATCATGCACGGCCTGCTGCACGTGCGGGTGCCGCTGCTCGTTCGGCGCATGGTGACGCTGGTCCCGGCGCTCGTGCTGCTGGCGCTGGGCGTCGACGCCACGATGCTGCTGGTCCTCAGCCAGGTCGTCCTGAGCTTCGGGATCGCCTTCGCGATCGTCCCGCTGGTGACCTACACGTCACGGCGCAGCGTGATGGGCGCCGACGTCAATGCGGCCGGCACGCGGGTGGTCGCATGGGTGATCGCCGCCGTGATCGTGGCGCTGAACGTGACGCTGGTGGTGCTGACCGTCACGGGGTGAGCGGCCAGCACCACGCACCGTCTACTCGACGACGCGGACGCCCTTCCAGAACGCCACGTAGCCGCTGTAGTCCTTGCCGACGCGGTCGAACGACGACGGGATCGGCGTCGGGTACGACCACGCGTTGTCCTGCAGCGTCTGCCCGTCGACGTTCACCGTGTAGTACTGCGTGTCGCCCTTCCACGGGCAGTGGTACTGCGTGTCGCTCTCGGTGAAGAGCTCGGTCTTCACGCTCGACGGCGGGAAGTACCAGTTCCCCTCGATCTGGATCAGGTCGTCCTGGGGTGCCTCTGCGATGACGGTGTCGCCGACGACTGCCTTCATGGTGTGCTCCTTCGCTCGTTCGCGACCCGCGGCCGGCTCAGCCGCGGCTCTGACCAGGGGAACGCTACGCGCGGGCGCTGTGTTCCCCGGGGCGCACCTCGACGAGCTCCGGGCCGACGGCGAGCGCCGCGTGCACCCGCTCGGGCCCGAGCTCGCGAGCCGTCTCGGAGGCGCTCACCAGGTGCTTCACGGCCCGGCGCAGTCCGGTGAACGCCGCGCTGGCGGCAGCGGCCTCGGGCGAGCAGTGGTCGATCCCGACGGCCGACAACGCGTCGATGACGGCGCCGGCGCCGAGCAGGTCCTCCACCGCGGGGTCCGGCGCGTCCGGGACGTCGGCCGACTCGCCCGCGGCCTCGGCCACGTCGTCGAGCGCCGGTCCGTGGTGCGTCCCGGCAGCCACGACCGCCACGACGCACCGGTCGCCGATCTCGGCCTGGAGGCCCGTCACCCGTTCCGCGACCGCCGTCGCGTTGGCCAGGTGCCCGAGCACCACCGCGGGGCCCGCCGGCACGACGCGGCCGACGGTCCGGCGGTCCACCCCGGCGCCCTCCGGCAGGACGTCCACCCACACGACCAGGTGCGCCCCCGCGGCGATGCGGCGGGCGGCCTGGGCACCCCACCCGAAGCGGACCTGGTACTGCTGCTGAGCTCGTTCGCGCACGCCGTCACGATATCCGCTGTGGAGGACCTGTCCCTTTCCACAGGCGTTCCGCCCGGGGGCGGATCGGCCACGGGCCGCCAGTACGATCGAGTCCCATGGAGATCGCCCCCGCACCCACCCTGACCGGCGACCGCGTAACGCTCGAGCCCCTCGCGGCCGAGCACGCGGACGACCTGCGCGCGGCGGTGGCGGACGGGGACCTCTGGCGCACCTGGTACACGTCCGTACCGGCACCGGGCCAGGTCGACGCCGAGGTCGACCGTCGTCTCGCCGAGCAGTCGGCGGGCCGGATGGTGCCCTTCGCGGTGCGGGACCGCCCGACGGGTCGGGTCGTGGGCGCGACGACCTTCATGAACATCGACACGGACAACCGCCGGGTCGAGATCGGCTCCACGTTCCTGGCGCGGTCGGCGCAGCGCAGCGGCATCAACACCGAAGCCAAGCTGCTGCTCCTGGGCCACGCGTTCGACGCCTGGCAGTGCATCGCGGTCGAGTTCCGGACGCACTGGCACAACCTGCAGTCCCGCACCGCCATCGCCGGCCTCGGGGCGAAGCAGGACGGGGTGCTGCGGAACCACGCGATCGGGCGCGACGGCACCCTGCGCGACACCGTGGTGTTCTCGATCACGGCGTCCGAGTGGCCGACCGTCCGACTCTCGCTGGCCGAGCGCCTGCGGCAGCACGACCGCGCCGAGGGCTCGCGGCGGAAGGGCGCCCGGCACGCCTGAGCACGCAGGCCCACGGCGTAGCGTCCCGCGCATGCACGTCGGTCTCCGTCTCGTCCTCGATGCTCCCGTCGACGTCGTCCGCGACGCCCTGCTCTCCCCCGCGGTGATGGTCGGCGTGACGAAGCCGTTCCTGGTGTACCGCTCGCTCGACCCGGCGGGCTTCCCGCACCGCTGGACCCCCGGGCAGCCGCACCCGATCACCGCCAGCGCGCTCGGCGTCGTCCCGAGCGGGAACAGCCACGTCGACATCGACCTGTACGAGGTCGACGGCGTCCCCGTGCAGCGCGACAACGGCGGCGGGACGAGCGGCCTGTTCGGACGGATGACCATGCGGCACCGGATGGCCGTGACGGCGCTGCCCGACGGCACCACGCTGTTCGTCGACCGGCTCGACTACCGGATGCGCCCCGCGGTGCTCGGGCTGGCGCTGTGGCCGGGCATGTGGGTGATCTGGCAGTGGCGTGCGCTGCGGATGCGGCAGCAGGCACCGACCTGGCCACCTGCCTGAGCGCAGGTCACGGGACGGACGCGATCCCTGCCTCCAGGCTGGTGGGTCACGGCCGGGCGAGCGTAGCCTCGTCTCGTGAGCCAGACGCGCCCCCAGGAGCCGACGACCGACGACCGCGTGCACAGCACGCTGGCGACCGTGGACTGGCGGCGGATGACCTTCGACCTGTACCGCCGCGTCCGTGCGACCGCCGACCCGGAGACCGCGCACGCGATGTGGCGTGAGACCCGTGACGCGATGTTCGCCGAGCACCCGGCCAGCCCGCTGCTCGACGAGGACGCGGTCGACTTCGAGGAACTGCCCGTACCGGCCTACGACCCCGAGTGGCGCTTCCGGGCCCGCGTCGAGCCCGCCGAGGCCCAGGCCATGGACGTCGAGACCGGCACCGACGGCACGGTGCACTTCGACCGGTTGGGCGTCGTGCGCCTGCCCGGGATCGGCACCCTCGACGTGTGGTCGCACGGTGGGTACGCGGGCGGCGTGTTCGTCCCCGTGAAGGACGCCAGCGCCGGCAAGGCCCGCGGGACCTACGGGGGTGGGCGCTACCTGCTCGACACGATCAAGGGCGCTGACCTCGGCGGGGACGACGGCGAACTGGTGCTCGACTTCAACTTCGCGTACAACCCCTCGTGCGCGTACGACCCCGCGTGGGCGTGCCCGCTGGCGCCTCCGGGCAACACCGTGCCGGTGGCGATCCCGGTCGGCGAGCAGTACGACTTCTAGGGCGGACACGATGGCGACGAAGACGCACACGGGATCGGCGAGCGGGCTCGTCGCGATCGACGCGGGCGGACGCATCCCGCCGTTCGAGCAGGTCCGGTCACAGATCGCGGCGCAGATCGGTGCCGGTTACCTGGTGGACGGGCAGCGGCTGCCGAGCGTCCGGGCGCTGGCGGACGAGCTGCGGCTCGCGCCGGGGACGGTGGCGAAGGCGTACACGCTGCTCGAGGAGTCCGGGCTCGTGCAGACTGCGCGGGGTGCCGGCACCCGGGTGGTGCGTCCGGCGGAGGTGCCGGACGAGGTCGCCGAGGCCGTGCGGGCGCTCGTGGCGACGGCGCGGGCGGCGGGGCTGTCGGCGGACCAGACGGCCGCCGCGTTGCGCGAGGCCTGGCCCGCCTAGCGCGGTGCTGCCGCGCACCGTGCGCGGTTGCCGGGTGGTGCGAGGTTGCTCGCCTCGTGCGCCGGAACGAGCTCGCACCGCGCCGTGAACCGCGCACGGAGCGCCGACGGTGCACCGTGCCCGGCGCTCAGCAGTGCTCGAACACGTACGCCTCGTCGTCCGGGGCCACCAGGTCGCGGTCGCGCAGGATCGTCATCGCCGGCCGGTCGTCCCGATCGCAGACGTCCGGCCACGAGCCCGCGGTGTCGTCGGTGTACTCGATGTCGATCACCCGGTCGCCGTAGACCTCCGTGTACGCGGAGCACTCGTCGTAGGTCACGCACTCCTCGGCCACGGCGAAGTCGAACCCGACGTCGCGCTTCCCCGCGCCGGCGAGCTGCGGCGTGTTCTTCTGTCCGGCGGCCAGCCCGTGCTCGTGGGCGACCGCGACGAGCGCCTTCGCCAGCACGGTGTTGCCCGCCCGCGTCAGCGCACCGTGCGAGCGCGTCCACGAGTCGAGGTTGTCGAACTCCACCGCGTCGAAACCCCGGTCGGCACACCGGACGATCGAGGTCGTGAGCACGGACACGATCTCGGCACGCGTCGCGGCGGTCCGGGTGTCGAGCAGCATCTCGTCGGGCCAGCCCGGGTCGGACACCGGGTCGCCGTCGTCGTCGCCGTCGTCGTTGCGGAGCAGGGCGCCCGGGTGCTTCCCGGTCCAGAGCGCGGCGTCCCCGGGCTGGGTCTGGAACCCGTTGACGTAACAGATGCCGTAGGCGCCGGGGGCGGGGTGCGCGGTGCTGTCCCGCTCGACGATCGTGACGCCGCGAGCCGGTGTGTACGCGCCGCCGAGCTGGTAGTCCGGCACGCCCGAGGTGGGGAAGGCGCGGACCGTGTCGGCCGACTGTGCGCTGCACGCCGTCAGGCCGAGGACGGCGACGACCGCCAGGACGACGGCGGAGAGCACAGGACGCACCCCGGCATCCTCGCAGACGGCTGCCGATCCGCAGCAGACCGGTGCTCCGCGGCCCCTCTTCCGGCCGAGCCCGTCGGAGCGCTACACTGGTCGTACTCGAGGCGCCGATCGCCTCGTGCGTCGTACGGACGCCCCCGAAACCTCCCGGTCGAACTCGACCGATGCGTATCGCGCACCACCCTCCTCCCGGAACCCGTCCGGACCCGGAGACCGGTGCCAGGCTCTCTGCTGCGGCGACAGTGCCCGCACCGCCCCGCCCGCTCCCGAGCACCAGCTCTCGAGCGAGCACCGGCACGCGGACACGCTCCCGCCCGCGCGCCGATCGAGCGCGCACCATGGCCGGCAACGGCCACGAAAGGTCACGATGACCACCCCCACTGCTGACGTCCGCTTCGCCGATCTCGGCGTCCCCACCCCGATGGTCGACGTGCTCGTCGGCCAGGGCAAGGAGACCGCCTTCCCGATCCAGGTGGACACCCTCCCCGACTCGCTGCAGGGCAAGGACGTGCTCGGCCGCGGCCGTACCGGCTCCGGCAAGACGATCGCCTTCGCGATCCCGCTCGCCGCCCGCCTGGCAGCCAGCCCCCGCAAGCGCCGCGCCGGCCGCCCCCGCGCGCTGGTCCTCGCTCCGACCCGTGAGCTCGCGACGCAGATCGACGCGACGCTCGCTCCCCTCGCCAAGGCGATGGGCCTGAACACCACGACGATCTTCGGCGGTGTCTCGCAGGGCCGCCAGGTCGACGCGCTCCGCGGCGGCGTCGACGTCGTCGTCGCCTGCCCGGGCCGCCTCGCCGACCTCATGCAGCAGGGCCACGTGTCGCTCGACTCGATCGAGGTCACCGTCCTCGACGAGGCCGACCACATGGCCGACATGGGCTTCCTGCCCGGCGTGACGAAGATCATGCAGGCCACGCCCGAGCAGGGGCAGCGTCTGCTGTTCTCCGCCACGCTCGACAACGGCGTGGACAAGCTCGTCAAGAAGTTCCTGCACGACCCGGTGATGCACTCCGTCGACGACGAGTCCAGCCCGGTCGAGGCGATGACCCACCACGTGTTCGAGGTCGCCGACGCCGACGCGAAGAAGGACCTCGTCAAGACCCTCGCCTCCGGCACCGGTCGACGCATCCTCTTCATGCGCACGAAGCACCACGCCAAGCGCCTGGCCAAGCAGCTGTCGAGCCAGGGCATCCCCGCGGTGGACCTGCAGGGCAACCTGTCGCAGGGCGCCCGTGAGCGCAACCTCGCCAAGTTCTCCGCCGGTGAGGCCCTGGTCCTCGTCGCCACCGACGTCGCCGCCCGTGGTGTGCACGTCGACGCCGTCGAGCTCGTCGTGCACGTCGACCCGCCGACCGAGCACAAGGCGTACCTGCACCGCTCGGGTCGCACCGCGCGTGCCGGTTCGTCCGGTGACGTCGTCACGGTCGTCATGCCCGCCGAGCGTCGCGACGTCGCGCAGATGATGCGCAAGGCCGCGATCACCGCGAAGCCGCAGCAGGTCACCGCGACCTCCGCCCCCGTCACCGCGCTCGTCGGCGAGATCGCCCCGGTCCGTCACGTCGCCGAGGCGCCGGTCCAGCAGCAGCCCCAGCGTCGGCAGCAGTCGGCGTCCTCCGACTCCGCCGGTCAGGGTCGCGGTCGTGGCCGTGGTCGCGGGGGTCGGGCAGGAGGCCCGGCTGCGGCCGCGCAGACCGGTTCGGCATCCAGCACGGCCGGTTCCGGGCGTCGCGGCGGTCGTTCCGCCGAGGCCGGCTCCGGTGCCGCCTCGGGTGGGCAGCGCCGCGCCGGTGGCAGCCGCCGCGCGTCGAGCGACACCGTCCGCGGTGGCTCGGCTCCGGTGTGGTCGTCGGACGGTGGCTACGCCCCGGGTCGCAGCGCGTCGAACGAGTCCGGCGGCGCCCGCCGGACCGGTGGCTCGCGTCGGGCATCGCGTCCGGCCGGCTCCTCGCGCTGACCCGATCTCGACGTCTGCGCCAACCTCGACGACTCCTGGGAACCGCAGCCCGGTGACGGGTACGTTCTGGGGCATCGGCAGTCGCGCAAGCGGCCACCGAGTGACCTGTCCACCGACGGAAGGAGCCGCGTATGGCTGGCATCGATGACATCAAGAACGCTGCCGAGAAGGCAGCCGGCAAGGCCAAGGAAGCCGTCGGGAACATGACGGACAACGACCGCCTCAAGGCCGAGGGTCAGACCGACCAGGCCAAGGCCTCGGCCAAGCAGGGCGCGACCGACGTCAAGGACGCCGCGCACGGCGTCGCCGACAGCTTCAAGGACAACAAGTAACACCCAAGTCGGCCGTGCAGGCCGCACTGCGAAGCCCCCGGGTCCGTCACGGACCGCGGGGGCTTCGTCGTGCTCGGGGCGCGCGGCTCCCGTCACACGGTCAGAGCAGCGCGCCGACCGAGGCGAGCCCCGCACGCATGAGGGCGCCGCGACCGCCTTCCATCTCGTCGGAGACCGCCGCCGACGCCGCTTCCATCGGGGTCATCCACGTCAGCTCGAGGGCGTCCTGGCGCGGCTCGCACGTGCCCGTGACCGGGACGACGTAGGCGAGGGAGATCGCGTGCTGCCGCTCGTCGGTGTAGACCGAGGCGCCGGGCAGCGGGAAGTACTCGGCCACCGTGAACGGCGCCGGGTTCGAGGGCAACTGCGGGAACGCCATCGGCCCGAGGTCCTTCTCCAGGTGGCGGAACAGCGCCGTGCGGATCGACTCGCCGAACATGACGCGGCCGGAGACCAGCGTGCGGGCGATGGACCCGCTCGGGGCGACGCGCAGCAGCACGCCGACCTCGGTCACGACGCCGAGCCCGTCGGTGCGCACGGGGATGGCCTCGACGTAGCAGATCGGCAGACGGCGGCGGACCGAGGCGAGTTCCTCGTCGGACAGCCAGCCGGAGTCGGGATCGGGGTCGGGGGTACGCGTCGAGGCCATGCACCGTGTCTACCAGCCGCACGCGCGTGTTCGGCGTACGGCGCGGTCGACGTGGACGGATGGCGTCGTCCCCGTGGCGGTTAGCGTGGTCCCCGTGATCGACGCGGACATCGTGCAGTGGACCCGACCGGAACCCGAGCGGGCGGGGACGCCGTTGCTCGTCGCACTGCACGGGGTGGGGTCGAACGAGCGCGACCTGCTCGGGCTCGCACCCGCGCTGCCGCCGTCGTGGACGATCGCTGCGCTCCGGGCACCGATGCCGTGGGGTCCGGGCTTCAGCTGGTACCCACTCGGCACGCCCGGGTCCCCGGCGCTCGAGCCCGTCGACGCCGCGGTCGAGGACGTGCTCGCGTGGATCGACACCGTCGCACCCGAGCACCCGCGCATCGGCCTGCTGGGGTTCTCGCAGGGCGGGTCGATGGCGCTGCAGCTCCTGCGCGCACGGCCGTCGGGCTTCGCCTTCGCTGTGTCGCTGTCGGGCTTCGTCGTGCCGGGGGTCGTGGACACGCGGGACGAGGCCGTCGCAGCGGTGCGTCCGCGGGTGTTCCTGGGGCACGGGGACCTGGACGCGGTCATCCCCGCCGAGGCCACCGCGCGCACGAGCGCCTGGGCAGCGGCGCACACGGACGTGACCGACCGGACCTACCCCGGACTGCCGCACGCGGTGTCCGCCGACGAGCTCGCGGACGTGTCCGCCTTCATCAGCGGCTGACGACGGACGGGAGGCCCGGTGCCAGCTGACACCGGGCCTCCCGTCGGCCCTTCGGTCGGTCCCAGTCGCGAAAGCGACAGATCAGCCGCGAAGTTCCGCTGAGATCTGTCGCTTTCGCGATGAGGAAGATCGACTAGTCGGCGAGGATCTGCAGCAGGTCCTTGCGGAGCTGGTCGACCTTGGCCGCTGCGGCCTTGGTCTGCTCCTCCGTCGCGCTGGTGCGGTACATGTGCAGCACGCCCATCGTCTTGCGGAGGGACTCCATGAACTCGCGCTGCGCGTCGGGGACGCCCGGGGTGGACTCCCACGCCGCGGCGATCTCGTCCGCCTTCGCCTCGGCCTCTGCCTTGCCGGCGTCGGTCAGCTCGAAGAGCGTCTTGCGGCCGTCGCCGGTCGAGACGACGAGGTCCTCGTCGACGAGCTGCTGCAGCGTCGGGTAGACCGAGCCGGGGCTCGGCTTCCACGCGCCGCCGGTGCGCTCGGCGATCGTCTTGATGACGGCGTAGCCGTTCTGCGGGCCCTCGGCCAACAGGCCGAGGATCGCGAGCCGGACGTCGCCGCGACGACGGCGCTCACGGCCGAAGCCGGGTCCGCCAGGGCCGCCGAAGCCCGGGCCGAAGCCCATGCCGGGGCCGAAGCCGCCGCGGCCGCCGAAGCCGGGTGCGTGGTGGTGGCGCGGCCCGCCGAAGCGGAGGCCGTGCTGGCCGCGGCGTCCGCGGTCCTGGGTGGTGTCGGTGTTCTCGTGGTCAGCCATGGGGTGCATGGTGACTCCTTCCTGGTTCGTGCTCGAAGTGGGCTCGCGGTCGAACCGGAGTGTTCCAGTTCGTGTCGCGATGTGTCAACGATAGATCGGTAACTGTCGCTGTGTCAAGTACCGATCGCGTTGGGTTCGTTGTCGGGGGTGACGGGCAGGATGGGACGGACCATGACGGACGTCCTCGAGCGCTTCTCCCCGGCCACCGCCGAGTGGTTCCGCGGTGCCTTCTCGGCGCCGACCCCCGCGCAGTCGGGCGCCTGGGACGCGATCTCGACCGGACGGCACGCGCTCGTCGTCGCCCCGACCGGTTCCGGCAAGACGCTGGCGTCGTTCCTGTGGTCGATCGACCGGCTCATCAGCTCGGCCGACCACCCGCCGGCCAAGCAGCGCACGCGTGTGCTCTACGTCTCGCCGCTGAAGGCCCTGGGTGTCGACGTCGAGCGGAACCTGCGCAGCCCGCTCGTCGGCATCACGCAGACCGCCCGTCGGCTGGGACTCGAGCCACCGGACGTCACGGTGGGCGTCCGCAGCGGTGACACCCCGTCGTCGGACCGGCAGAAGCTGCTCCGCCTGCCGCCGGACATCCTCATCACGACGCCCGAGTCGCTGTACCTGATGCTCACCTCGCGGGCACGCGAGACCCTGGCGAACGTCGACACGGTCATCATCGACGAGATCCACGCGGTCGCATCGTCCAAGCGCGGTGCGCACCTCGCCGTCTCGCTGGAGCGGCTCGACGACCTGCTCGACAAGCCGGTGCAGCGCATCGGGCTGTCCGCGACGGTGCGGCCGATCGAGGAGGTCGCACGGTTCCTGGGCGGCCGGGCCCCGGTGGAGATCATTGCCCCGCCGGCACAGAAGACCTTCGACCTGCGTGTGGTGGTGCCCGTCGACGACATGACCGAGCTGGGCGCACCGCCGGTCGGAGCCGATGCCACGGATGCGCCGACGAACGGGTCGATCTGGCCCCACGTCGAAGAACGCGTGGTCGACCTGATCGAGGAACACCGCTCGACGATCGTGTTCGCGAACTCCCGCCGGCTGGCCGAGCGCTTGACGGCACGGCTCAACGAGATCCACGAGGAACGGGTGCTCGCCGCGTCCGAGGGGGCGCTGGCTGACGGGGCGCTGGTCGAGGCCGCGGTCTCGTCGGGTGGCCGCGCGCAGTCGCCGGCCCGGGCCTCGGCCCACGCCCCGGTCGCGCAGCCGAAGCGGCCGCCGGCCCAGGTGATCGGCCAGTCCGGTCAGACCGAGGGCGGCGGGTCCGACCGGACCGTGCCGGTCCTCGCCCGTGCCCACCACGGCTCGGTGTCCAAGGACCAGCGCGCGATCATCGAGGACGACCTGAAGTCCGGGCGCCTGCGGTGCGTGGTCGCCACCAGTTCGCTCGAGCTCGGCATCGACATGGGCGAGGTCGACCTGGTCGTGCAGGTCGAGGCCCCACCGTCGGTCGCCAGCGGCCTGCAGCGCGTCGGTCGAGCCGGACACCAGGTCGGCGAGATCTCCCGCGGCGTGCTGTTCCCGAAGCACCGCGCCGACCTGGTGCACAGCGCCGTCACGGTCGAGCGCATGGTGGCGGGCGAGATCGAGTCGCTCTCCGTGCCCGCGAACCCGCTCGACGTCCTCGCGCAGCACACCGTCGCAGCCGGGGCCGTCGACACGCTCGACGTCGAGCACTGGTTCGAGCTCGTCCGTCGCAGTGCCCCGTTCAGCGGACTGCCCCGATCGGCGTTCGAGGCCACCCTCGACCTGATCACCGGCCGCTACCCCAGCGACGAGTTCGCGGAACTCCGCCCACGACTGGTCTGGGACCGGGTGCACGGCACGCTGACCGGGCGTCCCGGTGCGCAGCGGCTCGCGGTGACCAGCGGTGGCACGATCCCGGACGGGGGGATGTTCGGTGTCTTCATGGTCGGCGAGCGGGCGTCCCGCGTCGGCGAACTCGACGAGGAGATGGTCTACGAGTCCCGCGTCGGGGACGTCTTCGCGCTCGGGGCCACCAGCTGGCGGATCGAGGAGATCACCCACGACCGCGTCATCGTCAGCCCGGCGTTCGGGCAGCCCGGGCGGGTGCCGTTCTGGAAGGGCGACGGCCTCGGTCGTCCCGCCGAGCTCGGCCGTGCCACCGGGGCCTTCATCCGAGAGGTCGAGGGCGCCTCCGACGCCGACGCCCGCGCCCGGGTCGCCGCCGGTGGCCTCGACGAGCGCGCCGTCACGAACCTGCTGACGTTCCTGCGCGAACAGCGCTCCACCACCGGGCACGTGCCGAACGACACCACGCTCGTCGTCGAACGGTTCCGTGACGAACTCGGCGACTGGCGGCTCATCCTGCACTCCCCGTACGGCATGCAGGTCCATGCGCCCTGGGCACTGGCGGTCGCGGCACGCCTGCGCGAGCGGCACGGCATCGACGGCGATGCCATGGCCGCGGACGACGGCATCGTGGTCCGGGTGCCCGAGACCGACGCCGAGCCGCCCGGTGCCGACCTGTTCGTGTTCGAGCGGGACGACCTCGAAGCCCTGGTGACGGACGAGGTCGGCGGGTCGGCGCTCTTCGCCGCACGCTTCCGCGAGTGCGCAGCGCGGGCCCTGCTGCTCCCCCGCCGCGACCCCGGCCGTCGCTCGCCCCTGTGGCAGCAACGGCAGCGGGCATCGCAGCTGCTCGAGGTCGCCCAGAAGTACCCGACGTTCCCGATCGTGCTCGAGACCGTGCGCGAAGTCCTGCAGGACGTGTACGACGTCCCGGCCCTGCTCGGGATCGCGGACGAGATCGGCCGCCGCCAGATCCGCCTGGTCGAGAGCGACACCGAGCAGCCGTCCCCCTTCGCCCGGTCGCTGCTGTTCGGCTACGTCGCCGCGTTCATGTACGAAGGCGACTCGCCGCTCGCCGAGCGCCGCGCGGCCGCCCTCTCGCTCGACTCGACCCTGCTCGGCGAACTGCTCGGGCGGGCCGAACTGCGCGAGCTGCTCGACCCGGCGGTCATCGCCGCGACCGAACAGGACCTGCAGCGGCTCTCGCCCGACCGCCGCGCGCGGGACGCCGAAGGACTCGTGGACGTGCTCCGGCTGGTCGGCGCGCTCGACCTGGACGAGGCCGTCGCCCGCAGCTGGCTCGCCGCGACCGACGACGCCACCGCTGACCACGAGGCCGCACGCGACACCGTGCGGACGACGCTCGAGTCCCTCGAGCGGGACCGTCGTGTCCTGTCGTTCTCGCACGCCGGCTCGACGCGCTACGCCGTCATCGAGGACGCAGCCCGGCTCCGTGACGCCCTCGGGGTGCCGCTGCCCATCGGGGTGCCCACTGCGTTCATCGAGCCGGTGGCGGACCCTCTCGGCGACCTGGTCGGCCGGTACGCCCGCTCCCACGGTCCGTTCGCTGCGCAGGAAGCAGCGTCTCGCCTGGGTCTCGGCATCGCCGTCGTCCAGGACACCCTGCGCCGACTGGCCGCCGACCGTCGTCTGGTCGAGGGCGAGTTCCGACCTGACCGGCAGGGCGCCGAGTGGTGCGACGCCGAGGTCCTGCGGCGCATCCGCACCCGGTCACTCGCCGCGCTCCGCCACGAGGTCGAACCGGTCTCGCCGGACACGCTCGCGCGGTTCCTGCCCGCGTGGCAGCACGTCCGCGTCCCCGGCACCCGCGGCGGCCTGCGCGGCATCGACGGCGTGCTGCAGGTGATCGACCAGCTCGCCGGTGTCGCCCTGCCCGCCAGCGCCTGGGAGTCCCTCGTCCTGCCAGCCCGGGTGTCGGACTACGCGCCGAGCATGCTCGACGAACTGACCGCCACCGGCGAAGTGCTGTGGTCCGGCGGCGGCACCCTGCCCGGCAACGACGGCTGGGTCCGCCTGCACCTGGCCGACACCGCGTCGACGACCCTGGCCGAGCCCTCCGGCGACGACACGACCGAACTCCAGCGGGACGTCCTGGGGGCACTGGCCGGGGGTGGCGCGTACTTCTTCCGCCAGCTCGGCCAGGCCGTCGGCAGCACCGACGACGCTGCGCTCACGACCGCGCTGTGGGACCTGGTCTGGGGCGGCCAGATCACGAACGACACCTTCGCACCGCTCCGCGCGATGCTCGGCGGGCGCGCCAAGAGCACGGCGACGCCGCGCACCCGCGCCTACCGCGGCCGTCGGCGTCCCACGCTGCCGACGCAGTCCGGTCCGCCGAGCGTCGGCGGGCGCTGGTCGCTCCTGCCGCTCGCCGAGGCCGACGGCACCGTCCGCGCTGCCGCCACGGCCGAGCAGCTGCTCGAACGGTACGGCGTGGTCACCCGCGGTGCCGTGCAGGTCGAGGGCGTCCGTGGCGGCTTCGCCGGCGTGTACCGGGTGCTCGCGCGCTTCGAGGAGTCCGGGCGGGCCCGCCGCGGGTACTTCATCGAGGGCCTCGGCGCCGCACAGTTCGCCACGAGCCCGACCATCGACCGGCTCCGCACCTACGCCCGCGAGCTCGACGACACCGAACGCGCCGACCCGGACCGCACGCGCGAGGTCCTGACGCTGGCCGCCACCGACCCGGCCAACCCCTACGGGGCGTCGTTGCCGTGGCCGACCGACGCCCCGACGGAGCCGGACGCCGACGCTCCCGCCGCGACGAAGGCCGCCGCAGCGTCGGTCCCCGCGCCGCCCACGTCCGACGGGTCGAAGGCACGCGGGCACCGTCCGGGGCGCAAGGCGGGCGCGCTGGTCGTGCTCATCGACGGCGAGCTCGGCGTCTACGTGGAGCGCGGCGGCAAGTCCGTGCTGACCTTCACCGAGGACCCGGCCGACCTGGCCGCGGCCGCCACCTCGATCGCGGCGACGGTCCGGAGCGGCCTCGACAAGCTGTCGGTCGAGCGGGTCGACGGGGTCTTCGTGCTCGAGTCGCCCCTCGGTGACGCGCTGCGCGCCGCCGGGTTCGCCGCGACACCCCAGGGGGTCCGACTCCGTGCCTGAAGCGACCCACACCACGGAGAACCGTGCCTGAGGGCGACACCGTCTTCCGTGCTGCGGCGCGCCTGCACACGGCACTGGCGGGCAAGGTGCTGACGCGCAGCGACTTCCGTGTGCCGGCGTTCGCCACGCTCGACCTCGTCGGCCGGACGGTGGACCAGGTCCTGCCCCGTGGCAAGCACATCCTGCACCGGATCGGCGACCTGACGGTGCACTCGCACCTCAAGATGGAGGGGCGGTGGGACGTCTACGGCCCGGGTGAGCGTTGGCGCCGCCCCGCTCACCAGGCACGCGTGGTGCTCGACGCCGAGGACGTCTCCACGGTCGGCTTCGCCCTCGGCGTGCTCGAGGTCGTGCCCCGCGCGGACGAGGACGACGTCGTCGGGTACCTGGGCCCCGATCTGCTCGGCCCGGACTGGGACCCCGCACTGGCCGAGGCGAACCTGACCGCGGACCCGGACCGTCCGGTGGGGCTGGCCCTGCTCGACCAGCGGGTGCTCGCCGGACTCGGCAACGTGTACCGGAACGAGCTGTGCTTCCTGCGCGGCGTCCTGCCGACCCGGCCCGTCGGGCAGGTGCAGGACCCGACGCGGATGATCGCGTTGGCACACCGCCTGATCCTGACCAACCGCGACCGCAGCGCCCGTGTCACGACCGGCGTCGACCGGCCCGGGTCCCGCTTCTGGGTCTACAACCGCCGGGGCAAGCCCTGCCTGCGCTGCCGCACACCGATCCGGTACGGCGAGCTCGGCGAGTCCGAGCTCACGCTGCGGGACACCTACTGGTGTCCGCGCTGTCAGACCTGACGCGCCACGCGCCCTGGTCGTGACCAGCGCCGGA
>NZ_MJGI01000021.1:179821-333564 GCF_001864835.1 Curtobacterium sp. MCBA15_001
GCGCCGGAACGCAGCTGCGTGCTGTCAGGCGGCGGAGCGCCCGGCCAGTGGACGTCGGCGGAGCTCGGGTTGCAGCACCGCGGGCGGGTTGTACTGCTGGTCGAGCCGGCCCACGTCGGTGCCCGGCGGGACGATCGCGTCGATGCGGTCGAGGACCTCGTCGGACAGCGCGACCTCGGCACCGGCGAGCAGGTCGTCGAGCTGCTCCATCGAGCGCGGACCGATGAGGGCACTGGTCACGCCGGGGTGCGCGATCGCGAAGGCCAGCGCGAGGTGGGTCATCGGGATGCCGGTCTCCTCGGACAGCGCCACGACCTGCTCGACGGCGTCGATGCGCCGTTCGTCCTGGTTGTGGCGGAACATGCCGACGCGGGCCAGGTCGCTCTGCTGCCCGCGACGGAACCGACCCGTCAGCAGCCCGCCAGCGAGCGGACTCCACACCAGGGCCCCCATGCCGTGGCGCTGGGCGACGGGCAGGACCTCGCGCTCGATGCCGCGGTTCAGGATCGAGTACGTCGGCTGCTCGGTCCGGAAGCGCTCGAGACCGCGACGCTCGGACGTCCACTGCGCCTCGACCTGCATCGACGCGGGGAAGTCCGACGACCCGATCATGCGGACCTTGCCGCTGCGGACCAGGTCGGTGAGGGCCGACAGCGTCTCCTCGAGGTCGACCGTGTCGTCGGGCCGGTGCGCCTGGTACAGGTCGATGTGGTCGGTCTGCAGGCGGCGGAGCGAGTCCTCGACCGCGCGCATGATCCACCGTCGGGAGTTGCCGCGGCGGTTCGGGTCCTCCCCCATCGGACCGTTGAACTTCGTGGCGAGGACGACGTCGTCGCGGCGGCCCTTGAGTGCCTTGCCGATGAGTTCCTCGGAGCCGCCCTGGGAGTACCGGTCGGCCGTGTCGATGAGGTTGATGCCGGCGTCGAGCGCGCGGTGCACGATGCGGATCGAGTCCTGCTCGTCGCCGTTGCCGATGCTGCCGTCCGTGCCGAGCATCATGGCGCCGAGCGCGAGCGGGCTGACCCGGACGCCGGTGCGACCGAGGGTGCGGTGGTGCATGGGGATGCCTTCCTGTCGGTGGCGCGCTCGCGGTCGGTGCCGTATGGTGGCTCGAAGTGGAACGCTCTTCCGGAACTATACGGAACAGCTTTCCGTTTCCGCAACCCCCGACCTGGAGGCCCCGTGCGCGCTGACGCCCGCCGCAACCTCGGCGCAGTAACCGACGCCGCACGGCAGGTGTTCGCCGAGCAGGGCGTCGACGCGCCCGCGAAGGTGATCGCCGACCGGGCCGGCGTGGGCGTGGGCACGCTCTACCGGCACTTCCCGCAGCGCTCCGACCTGGTGGTCGCCGTGTTCCGCCAGGCAGTCGAGGAGTGCGCCGACGCCGCGGACGAACTGAGCGCCACCCACGCGCCCGACGAGGCGCTCGCGCTGTGGCTGCAGCGCTTCACCCGGTTCGTGGCGACGAAGCGCGGGCTCGCGGCAGCGATGCAGTCGGGCGACCCGGCCTTCGAGGGGCTGCACCCGTGGTTCATCGACCGGCTCGGCGGAGCGCTGACCCGCTTGCTCGACGCCGCCTCGGCTGCGGGCGCGATCCGGAACGACCTCGATGCGCCGCTGCTGCTCCGCGCCGTGGCGGACCTGTGCCACGGCGCACCGACCGCCGAGCAGAGCGAGCACCTGGTCGCGGTGCTGGTCGACGGGCTCCGCTGGCGGGCCAGGGCCTGAGGCGCCGCCCGCGCGCGGTCCCGGTGCGCGCGCACCCTTGCGTTGCGTGCGCACCCTCGCGGTCAGCGCGCCTGGTGCAGCCGGTCGCGCGCCGTGGCCCGGACGGCCTCGGTGACGCGCTCGAGCAGGGGTGACGCCAGGTTCCAGCGTTGCCACCACAGGGCGACGTCCGCGCGGCGCCCCGGGACGAGCTCGACGAGGGTCCCGTCGCGCAGTCCGTCGAGGCACTGCGCCTCGGGGAGCAGGCCCCATCCGAAGCCGAGCGTGACGGCCCGCGCGAAGTCCGCCGACGTCGGGACGAAGTGCCGCGGAGCCCGCGGGGCATGCCCGACGACACGGCGCAGGAACCCCTGCTGCAGGTCGTCGTCGTGGTCGTAGTCCACCAGGGGCACCCGGTCGAGCTGCTCGAGGGTCCGGCGTTCGGAGACGACGTCGCCCAGGTAGCGGTCGACGAACGCCGGCGAGGCCACCGCCCGGTAACGGTCGATGCCGAGCAGCACCGACGAGCACCCCTGCACCGGATCGGACTCCGCCGTGACCGCGGCCATCACGGTGCCGGAGCGCAGGAGCTCGGCGGTGCGGTCCTGGTCCTCGCGGTGCAGGTCGAAGACCACCTCGGTGTCGGCACGCACCAGGGCGAGCGCATCGAGGAACCACGTGCCGAGCGAGTCCGCGTTGACCGCCAGCGGGATCGACGGCACAGTGTCGCCCGCTGCTGCCCCGTCGCTCGCGCCGAGGGTCCGCGCCGTCTCCTCGTCGAGCAGCCGGACCTGCCGCGCGTGCCGCAGGACGACGGCGCCGTCGGCGGTGGGCACGATCGGGGTCACCCGCTGCAGGAGCACGCGACCGACCTGCGACTCCATGGCCTTGATGCGCTGCGACACCGCGGACGGCGTCACGGAGAGGGCTCGGGCGGCCGCGTCGAACGTACCGAGGTCGACGGCGGCGAGCAGGGTCTCGAGGTGTTCCCGCTGGAACCGGAGCATGAGCTGATCTTACGGTACGTCAAGAACATGAGCTGTACTGCATCGCGTCGACCTCCTACCGTCGAGGACGTGAACGTGCTGCTCCCCGCTCTCTCCGGTCTCGGCACCGGCCTCGCCCTGATCGTCGCGATCGGCGTGCAGAACACCTACCTGCTTCGGCTCGCGGTCTCGGCGCGACTGCGTGTCGTCGCCGCCGCCGTGCTGGTGTGTGCGGTGTCCGACGCCGTGCTGATCCTCGCCGGGGTGCTCGGCGTCGGTGCCGTGGTCGAGCGGTTCCCCGTCGCGCTGGTCGTCATCCGGTTCGTGGGCGCTGCCTTCCTGTTGACGTACGGCGTGCTCGCTGCCCGGCGGGCGCTCCGGCCGTCGGGCGACGCGATCCGGGTCACCGCCGAGGACGACGGCGTCGCCGTGCCGGCGGGCGTCGCGGTGGGCGCCGGAGTCGCAGTGCCGACGGTGGTGGACGTCGCCTCCCGTGGCGGACATCGCACCCCGTCGCACGGGGGTGCGACGTCCGCCGGCGGGCGCGAAGCCGTGGGCGCGACCACCGCGGATGCCGAGCCGACGCGGACGACACGGGCCGAGCCTCCGGTCCGAGCGGACGAGGCAGGACGGGCCGTTCGGAACGACCGTGCCGGCCGCACCGCCCCGGCCATGCGCGCCGCGGTCCTGACGATGCTCGTCTTCACGTGGGCCAACCCGCACGTCTACCTGGACACGCTGGTGTTCCTGGGCTCCGTGGCGAACCAGCAGGGGGTGGACGACCGGTGGTGGTGGACCCTCGGGGCCGTTGCCGCGAGCTGCCTGTGGTTCGGCGCGCTCGGGTTCGGCGGTCGGCTGCTGCGGCCGCTGTTCGAGAAGCCGCTGACGTGGCGGGTGTTCGACGGCTGTGTGGCCCTGGTGATGCTGGCGTTCGGCGTGCTGCTCGTCGTCGGGGCCTGACCTCGGGGCTGGCTCCGGGCGGCGGGCGGCGGGCGTTCGCACAGCGGAAAGCAGCTCGCGCCACGGGATCACGTGACGCGAGCTGCTTCTGGTTGTGCGAACGCACCCGACACCGGGCGGCCGGGCCGGCGGGCCGGGCCGGCGGCCGGCCGGCCGCGGGGCGGGCCCTACTGCAGGCCGCGCCCGACCCGGCTGTTGCGGCGGCTGTACCCGAAGTAGATCGCGAAGCCGATGACGAGCCAGATCACGAAGCGGAGCCAGGTCTCGACCTCGAGGTTGAGCATCAGCCAGAAGCACAGCACCGCGGAGACGATCGGCAGCACGGGCGAGAACGGCACCCGGAACGAGCGGGGTGCGTCCGGGCGGGACTTCCGCAGCACGATGATGCCGATCGACACGAGCACGAACGCCGACAGGGTGCCGATGTTGATCATGCCCTCGAGCTTGTCGACAGCCGTGAACCCGGCCAGGACCGCGACGACGATGCCGGCGACGACCTGCACCCGGACCGGGGTCTGCGTCTTCGGGTTCGTGACCGAGAACCAGCGGGGCAGCAGGCCGTCGCGGCTCATCGCGAACACGATGCGGGAGAGGCCGAGCAGCAGCACCATGACCACGGTCGTCAGGCCGATCAGGGAGCCGATCGCGATGATGCCAGCGGCCCAGGGCAGGCCGACCAGGTCGAAGGCGGACGCCAGGGAGGGCGCTTCCTCTTGTGCGAGCTGCTTGTACGACACCATGCCCGTGATGACGATGCTGACGCCGACGTACAGCAGGGTGACGATGCCGAGCCCGATGAAGATGCCGCGGGGCAGGGTCTTCTGCGGGTTCTCGGTCTCCTCGGCGCTGGTCGCGACGACGTCGAAGCCGATGAACGCGAAGAACACCAGCGACGCCGCGGCGAGCAGCCCGAAGACGCCGTACTGCGCGGGCTCGGACCCGGTGACCCACGACACGAGGGACTGCGTCCAGACGCTGCCCTCGGCACCCTTCGACGGCTGGGCCGGTGGGATGAACGGCGTGAAGTTCGCGGCCTTGACGAAGAAGGCACCGACCACGATGACGAACACCACGATCGCGACCTTGATGACCGTGATGACCGCCGAGACGCGGCTCGACAGGCGGGTGCCGAACGCGAGCAGCGCGGTGAACACGCCGACGATGAGCACGGGGCCCCACGTGAAGCCGATCGGGCCGATCGCGATGGTGCTCGGCAGGGTGACGCCGAACACGTCGAACGCAGTGCTGAGGTAGATGCCCCAGTACTTCGCGATGACGGCGCTGGCCGTCAGGGTCTCGAGGATCAGGTCCCACCCGACGATCCACGCGAGCAGCTCGCCCATCGTGGCGTAGGTGAACGTGTACGCCGAGCCGGCGACCGGGATCGTCGAGGCGAACTCGGCGTAGCACATGATCGCCAACCCGCACGTGACGGCAGCGAGCAGGAACGACACGATGACGCCGGGGCCGGCGAAGTTCGCGGCGGCGTTCGCCCCGACGGAGAAGATGCCCGCACCGACCGCGACCGCGATGCCCATCGCGGCGATGTCGAAGGTCTTCAGGGAGCGTTTGAGGGAGCGACCCTGCTCGTCGGCGTCGGCGAGGGAGGCCTCGATCGACTTCGTGCGGAGCTTCGTTGCCATGGGGTGGATCCCGTCATCGGCTGGCGGTGGACCCCGGAAGGGTACTGGTGTACCACCGTGTCACGCAAAGCGTCCGGACAGACGGTGCGTCCGGACAGACGGTGCGTCCGCGCGGACTGTGCGTCCGGACGGACGGTGGTTCCGTTCCGGAACCCGACGGGAGGCCCGCCTCGTCCCCGCCGCACCGCACGCGGACCGCTGAAGCTCGCCTCAGCGCCCCGCGCGCCAGTCGGCCAGGTACCGCGCGCCCGCCTCGTCGTGGATGACGCCCTCGGGAGCGGTGAGCACCGGGTACGGCGTCACCGGGACCCCGTCGGCCGGACGGACGTCGACGTGGGCGACGTCGTGCCCGTTCGCGTGCAGCCAGTCCGCCATCGCGTAGTCGCTCCGCGAGTCGCCCATCGTGCGCCAGGCCACGGGGAGCTCGCCGTCCTCGGCCAGCAGCTCGAGCGACCGCTCAGCCCCCAGGTCCTTGCCGCTGCGCATCGACTCGACGTCGGTGGAGATGATCGTCGGGTCGATGCGCCACTGCACGGCACCGTCGGCGTCGGCGCGGACGTCGTCGAGCCGCCGGACGCCCAGCCCTCGGCGCTCGAGGGCGGCCATCGCCCAGGCGTCGAACTCGGGCTGGCGGGCCAGGTACGTGGCGTTCGGCACCTCGACGCGCTGCTCGATCGACACCATCGCGCGCTTGGTCTCGTCGAAGAAGACCAGGTCGGCGTAGTCGCTCCGGACCAGGTCACGCATCTCGTCGGCGTAGTCGCGGGGCAGCGCCAGGTCCTCGGCGACCTCGATCTCGCCCATGCCGTCGGGGTACTGCGGGCCGATCGAGCACCACACCGCACCCTTCTCGCACACGGCGTGCACGCGACCCCCGGCGGCGAGGCCGCCGTCGAGCAGCGGCCGGACCACCTGTTCGCGGATGAAGGCGTCACTGCGGCCGGTGTTGAACACGACCGGGATGCCCTCGGCAGCCAGCGCGACCAGGTCGGCGATGATGCTCGGGATCGCGATGGTGCGGGTGACGGGGCTGGCGATGGGGCCGTCGACGTCCAGCAGGAGTCCGAGTCGGGGTGCGCTCACGCCCCCATCCTCTCGCACGCAGCGAGCGACGGCGGGCGGCGAGCGGCAGGCAGGCAGGCAGGCGTCAGTGCTGGGCGGTCCGGACCTGGGCGAGCAACCCGTGCAGGGCGTCGGGGTCGGGGACGTGCCCCTGCCCGGGGACCACGGTGTGCTCGGAGCCCGGGATCGCCTCGGCAGCGGCGCGGGCTGCGGGGCCCATCCAGTTCGGCGAGTCGGTGCCGGACGCGACGAGGACCGGGACCCCGACCGACGCGAGGGCACGCTCGGGGATCGCCAGGCCGTTGAGCATCCGGACGTCGCGGGCCAGCACGTGCGCATCGGCCAGCAGTGCCCGCCACAGCGTCGGCTTCAGGCGGAGGCCGGCGATCTGCCCCATCGGGACGTCGAGGACCTGGGCGAGGAAGGCGCGGACGGCAGCGCCGCGACGCCCACTGGCGATGTGCTCGTCGAGCAGGTCGGCGAAGACGACGTCCTCGGCGTGCGGGTCGACGCTGGCGCGGTACGGCGGTTCCCAGAGCAGGGCGCCGTCGACGGGGGCACCCGCCGCGATGCCGTGCAGGACCACGCCGACGCCGACGCAGATCCCCAGCGCGGTGACCGGCGACTGGATGCTCTCGGTGACGGCGCGGAAGTCGTCGGCTTCGCGCTCGATGCTCCAGGGGGTGGTGTCACCGCTGCTCCCCCGACCACGGCGGTCGTAGGTGACGACCCGGTGGTCGGTGGCCAGCGCCTGTACGACGCGGTCGAGGTACGGCGTACCGCGATGGTCGAACGCACCGCCCACGATCACGACCGCCCGACCGGTTCCCGCTTCGGACACGCTGAGGACGGTGCCGTCAGCGGAGACGACCGTCCGGTCGACTTGAGCGAGCATGGAGTCCTTCGTGGTGCACACAACTGCGTTGCCACGGGCCCTGCCGGGTCTGATCCTGCGGTTGTCGGTTGCTTCGAGTGTGGCAGTCCCGACGCCGCGCGTCTGCCCCCGCTTCCAGGGGCAGACACAGCGCGCGGTCAGCGGACGCCCGGCACGGGCTCGGACAGGCACAGACGGGTTCGGACAGGCACAGACGGGTTCGGACAGGCACAGACGGACTCAGACGAGGGCGCCGGAGCCCACCGCCTCGTGTTCGAGCAGGGAGCGCTTGACGTCGAGCCCCCACGCGAACCCGCCGAGCGACCCGTCGGAGCGCAGCACGCGATGGCACGGCACGAACAGGGCGGGAGCGTTGCGTGCACACACGCTTGCCGCTGCCCGGACGGCGTCCGGTCGACCCATCGCCGCCGCGAGTTCGGTGTACGTCAGGGTGGTACCGCCGGGGATCTGCCGGAGGGCCTGCCAGCCAGCTTCGAACAGTTCGGTGCCGACCTGGCGCACGGGCACCTGCATCGCGTGCTCGATCTCCCCCGCGTAGAAGGCGTCGACCGCGTCCGCCGAGGTCACCGTCCCCTCGGTGATGGTGACCGGTCGGTGCCGAGCGGGGATCCGGGCGACGACCCGGTCGAACGAGTCGGTCCAGCCCGAGGCGAGGACCCGGCCCTGGTCGTCTTCGAGCACGGTGAACGACCCGTCGGGGGTCTGCAGCGTGGAGATCACGGCGTCGGTCATGGGGTGTCCTTCCGAGAGAGCGTGTGGGCAGCGCGAGCAGCCGCCGTGGCGCGGTCGACGATCGGCCGCCAGCAGTGCATCGTGAGGTAGCTCCGCCAGGGGGCCACCTGTCCCGACCATAGGGAGAGCTCGCGGGCCGTCGCGGGCAGCCCGAGTTCCTGTGCACCGTTCCTGACCGCGAGGTCGCTGTGGAGGACGATGTCCGGGTGGTGCCGCACGCGCAGTGCGACGTAGTCGGCCGTCCACGGGCCGATGCCCTTGACGGCGAGCAGCCCGTCCCGCAGCTCGTCGAGCGACTGCCCGCCGTGGACGACGAGCGACCCGTCGGCGAGCGCTGCCGCCACGCGCAGGATGGTGTCGACCCGGGCAGTCGGCCCCCGCAGCACGGAGGTGCCGTCCGCCGCGATCCGCGCAGCGGGCGGGAAGCGCAGGGCGTCCGGGGCGATCGCCGCGGGGACGGGGTCGCCGAGTGCCGCGACCAGCCGGGTCTGCGCCGTCCGGGCCGCCGCGACCGAGACCTGCTGGCCGATCAGGGTCCGGAACACGACCTCGTGCGCGTCGACCGCGCCGGGCAGCCGGATCCCGGGGACCCGGGCGACCGCCGGCGCGAGCTCGGGGACACCCCCCAGGACGGTGTCGACGGCGACCGGATCGGCATCGAGGTCGAACAGGGCCCGCACTCGCGACACCAGGGTCGGCAGGTCGCTGAGGTCCGTGACCCGCACGACCAGGTCGAGCCCGGTGCCGCGACCGGCGGCGTCCGGGACGGCAGCCGACGCGCGGAACCAGCCAGGGCCTCCCGGCAGGTCGACCACCCGCGCGTACGACGTGACCACGCCGTCGTCGCCGACCCCCACCTGCTCGAGCCCGGGCAGGGCGTGGAGCGCGTGCCAGTCGAGCAGCCCCTGCGCGTCGAACGGTGCCCGCGCGGGCAGGTGCACGTGCAGCCCGCCGTCCGGCGTCGGCGCGACGCGACGTCGGGCGCGGAGCTCGGTCGGGGTGACGGCGAAGACCTCGCGCACCGTGTCGTTGAACTGCCGCACGCTCGCGAACCCCGCTGCGAACGCGACGTCCGCGATCGGCAGGTCGGACGAGGTCAGCAGCGTCCGCGCGGTCTGGGCTCGGTGTGCACGGCTGAGGGCCTTCGGACCGGCACCGAGTTCCTCGGTCATGATCCGGCTGAGGTGCCGCTCGGAGTAGCCGACGCGCGCGGCGAGGCCGGGCACGCCCTCGCGCTCGACGACCCCGTCGAGGACCAGCCGCATGGCCCGACCGGCGACGTCCTCGCGCAGGTCCCACTCGGGGCTGCCGGGCGTCGCCTCGGGCAGGCAGCGCTTGCACGCACGGAACCCGGCCAGGTGCGCTGCGGCGCTGGTCCGGTAGAAGGTGACGCCGTCGGACCGCGGGGTGCGGGCCGGGCAGCTCGGCCGGCAGTAGATGCCGGTGGAGTGCACGGCGGTGACGAACTGGCCGTCGAAGCGGGCGTCGCGCGACGCGGCGATGCGGTGTCGCTCGTCGTGCAGCGTGTCGGCTCCGGGGTGCGTCATGCGTCCAGCCTGGCACGCGCCACCGGCGGCGACTGGCGGGAATCGGACACGGCAGGGAGCGGACGGGAGGCCCCGCTAGCGTGGGCGACGTGACGAACGGGGACGACGTGGCCGGGTCGCCGCTGCTGCCGTTCCGGCTCGACGTCGAGGTCGCCCTGCTCCTGACCTCCCGACGGCACCGCTACGCGGGACGGCCCGCCGACGGGGCGCTCCCCGCCGAGGAGGACGAGCGCCGCGAGCGCATCGAGCTGCGGGCCGACCTGGGGATCGTGGGCGACCGCTACTTCGCGGCGCGGGCGCACGTGCACGCCTCGGTCACGGTGATCGGCCTCGAGGGGCTCGACGCCGTCGGCCGGGAACTCGACGTCGACGTCGATCCCGTCGCCACGCGGCGCAACGTGTTCCTGCGTGGCGCGGACGTCGAGGCGCTCCGGGGTGAACCGTTCTCGCTCGACACCGGGTCGGGCGCGGTGCGGTTCCGCGGGTACCGTCCGGCGAACCCGTGCGCGTGGATGGACCACGAGATCGCCGCCGGGGCGTTCCGGGCCATGCGCGGACGGGGCGGGGTGCGGTGCGACCCTGAGTCCGACGGTGTGCTCACCCTCGGACCCGCGGTGCTCCGCACGGCCCGCCCCGTGCCGGTGCGTCCTGCCTAGCGGAGCGCCGACTCGATCGCGTCGACGAACGCCGGCAGGTCATCGGGGTTGCGCGAGGTGATGAGCCCGCCGTCGACCTGGACCTCCTGGTCGACCCACTCGGCACCGGCGTTGCGGACGTCGGTCTGCAGCGACGGGAACGACGTGATCGTCTTCCCCTGCAGCACACCCGCCTCGATGAGCGTCCACGGCCCGTGGCAGATCGCGGCGACCGGCTTTCCGGCCTCGGCGAAGTCCTTCACGAGCGCCACGGCGGTTGCGTCCTGGCGGATGGTGTCGGCGTTGATCGTGCCACCGGGGACGACCAGGGCGTCGAAGTCCGCGACACTGACACGGTCGAACGTGGTGTCGACGTCGACCTGCTTGCCCGGGTCCTTGTCGCCGACCAGGGTCGCGATCGAGCCGGACTCCTGTCCAGCGACCGTCACGTCCGCGCCGCGCTCCCGCAGCTGGTCCGTGGGGACGACGATCTCGTCCTGCTCCACGCCGTAGTTCGTCGCGATGACGAGGATCTTCTTGCCGTCGAGGGCTGCCATGGTGACTCCTTCCGCACGCCGGGGTCTCCGGGTGCGCACACCACGGTCGTCCCGGAGCACTGGACGTGCTCGCAGGACGCAGGGGCTGCTCAGCCGCGGATGCGGAAAGCGGCGCCCTCGGCCGTGACCTCGACTCCGTCGAAGCCGTGTACGCGGGCGAGGCCCTCGGTCACCGTCGACTCGAGCGGCCCCACGACCACGGTCGTCGCTCCCGAGGCACGGGCGGACTCGACGCCCGCGGGCGCGTCCTCGAACGCCAGGCACTGGTCGGCGCTGAGCCCGAGGAGCTCAGCCCCGCGCAGGTAGCACTCGGGGTGCGGCTTGCCCCGCTCGGTGTCCTCGGACGTGACGATCGCATCCGGCACGGGCACCCCGGCGGCGCGCATCCGGTTGAGCGCGAGGTCGCGGGGTGCGCTGGTGACCAGGGCGACCGGGACGCCGGCGTCGACCAGGCGGCGCACGAACGCCGCGGCGCCCGGGACCTCCACGATGCCGTGGGTGTTCTCGACCTCGTCGGCGACGAGTTCCTGCGCGAGCCGGTGCTGTTCGTCAGGCGCCAGGTCCGGCAGGAAGTGCTGCACGGTGTCGATCGTCTGACGTCCGTGCGAGAACGCGAGGATGGTCCGCGGGTCGATGCCGTGCGTGGCGCCGAAGCGTCCCCACGCGCCCTCGACCACCGAGGTCGAGTCGACGAGCGTGCCGTCCATGTCGAAGAGGACCCCGGACGCCACGATGTCGATCACGTGCCCGACCCTACCGGCCGCGTGCTGCGCGAGGAGCGGGCCCGTCACCGCGAGTGTCGCCGGTCTCGCCGCGCACCGACCGCCGCGACGAACGCCGCGACGAGCAGCGCCAGGACGCCGAGCCACACGACTGTCTGCAGGTCCGCGAACGCCGGGACGGTGCGGCCGAGGACCATCAGCAGCGCGGCGGCACCGCACAGCACGGCGGACGGGACGGACGCACGACTCGTCGATGGGGACATGATGACCAACCTACTGATGTCCCGCACATCAGACAATCGTCAGCGGCGGACCCAGCGCGCCAGCAGCACGTCGCCCGCGCCGAGCAGCACGTGTGCAAGCCGCATCTTCCGCAGCTCCGGCGAGGACCCGGTCGCGATGCGCGGCGCCGCACCGCCCTCGAGCGACGGGTCGATCGTCAGGCAGAGCTCGTCGACCTGGTCCGCCGCCACCAGGGCGCCCAGGAACGAGGGCCCGCCCTCGCAGTGGATCGCCGTCAGGCCGCGGGACACCAGGGCATCGCGGACCAGCGCGACGTCGACCGAGTCGTCGCCGCAGGACACGACGTCCGCCACCCCCGACAGGGCTTCGCGCCGGTCGGCCGGCGCGGACGCCGAGGTCAGCACGATCGGCCGCACCGGCGCGTCCGTGAACACGGTCGAGGCCGGGTCGAGCGACAGGGACCCGGTGACGATCGCGAACACCGGGTGGTCGGGCATGCCGTGGGCACGCCGCCAGGCGACGTCGGCGTCGTGCAGGCGCATGGGTCCGTAGCCCTCGTCGCGGACCGTCCCGGCGGCGACGAGCACCACGTCCGCGAACCGCCGCAACAGGTCGAACACGCGCAGGTCGTCGTCGCCGCCGAGGGACCCGGACACGCCGTCGGCCGATGCGGCACCGTCGGCGGTGCTCACGAAGTTGACCCGGATCCAGCCGGCGGCCGACGTGCCCGAGCCGGGACGGGCCTCCCGACCGACGCCGTCGCCTGACGGGCCGACACCGTCGCGGTACAGGGCGACGACCTCGTCGTCGGACAGGTCTGCGATCGCGGAGGGCAGCAGGGTCACGTGTTGTGCCTCGACTCGACGGGTTCGCGCCAGCCGAGGGTGGCCTCGACCATGCGCATCGCGTCGACGGACTCGACGACGTCGTGCATCCGGACGATCCGCGCACCGAGCATGGCGCTGACCGTCGCGACGGCCAGCGAGCCGCTCAGACGCTCACCGCGCGGACGGCCCAGGGACTCCCCGACGAAGTCCTTGTTCGAGACCGCGGTGAGCACGGGGTAGCCGAGCGCGACGACCTCGGGCAGGCGTCGGGTGAGCTCGAGCGTGTGGACCGTGTTCTTGTTGAGGTCGTGCCCGGGATCGACGATGATCCGCGACTCGGGGATGCCCGCGGCGAGCGCGCGGTCGACCCGCTCGCGCAAGAAGGCGACGACCGCGGCGGTGACGTCCTCGTAGTGCGGCGGCACGGCCAGCTTCGTGCGAGGAGCAGCCGTCGAGTGGGTGATGACGATGCTGGCGTCGGAGTCGGCGACGACGGCGGCCATCGCCGGGTCGGACAGGCCGGTCGTGTCGTTGACGACGTCGGCTCCCGCGGCGATCGCGGCCCGGGCGACGTCGGCGCGGAACGTGTCGACGCTGATGACGACGTCGGACTCCGCGTCGAGCTGCGCGATGACGGGGACGACGCGATCGATCTCGTCGGCAGCCGGCAGCTCGGGCCCTGGTGCGAACTTGACGCCGCCGATGTCGACCCAGTCGGCGCCCTGCTCGGCGGCGCGGACGGCGGCCGCGACGGCGCGGTCGAGTTCGAAGGTGGCTCCGCGGTCGTGGAAGGAGTCGGGCGTGCGGTTGATGATCGCCATCACCGCGATGCGGTGGTCGAAGTCGATGGTGCGGCGGCCGAGGGTGCGGACCGGGTGGCGCAGGACCGGGACGACCCAGCCGGGCCGGGTGTCGGCCGGGAGGCGCGTGGCGGCCGGTTCGGTCGTCATGCGTCCGCCTCGTGCTCGGCTCCGGGGCCGCTGCCGCGCGCGGCGATCAGGGCGATCGCCTCGGACCGGGCCGCGGGCTCCGCCAGGGTCCCGCGCGCCGCGACCGTGACGGTCGTCGACCCGCTCTGCCGCTCGCCCCGGGTGGTCACGCACTGGTGCTGCGCGTCGAGGACGACGAGCACCCCCTGCGCGTCGAGCCCGTCCGCGATCGACTCGGCGACCTGCTCACCGAGGCGCTCCTGCAGCTGCGGGCGCGATGCCACGGCGTCGAGGACCCGCGACAGGGTGCCGAGCCCGATGAGTTCGGCACCGGGGGCGTACGCCAGGTGGGCCACGCCGATGAAGGGCAACAGGTGGTGTTCGCAGACCGAGCGGAACCGGACGTCGCGCACGATCACGAGCTGGCCGCGGTCGCCGTCCTCGGCGTGCACGGTGCCCTGCCGGGTGATCGCGACGGCGTCGGTGCCGATGCCGCGGAAGAACTCGGTGTAGGCGTCGGCGACGCGGCTCGGGGTGCGCATCAGCTCGGGGCGGTCGGGGTCGTCACCGATGCCGAGCAGGAGTTCGCGGACGGCGGCCTCCACACGAACACGGTCGAAGGGCGGGGTCACCTGCTCATCCAACACCAGGAACGTCCACGGAACGCAGGTCGGCGGAGGTCCCAGGTTCCTTTAAACTCGATCGGTGAGCGCCCCGCAGACAACCGAAACGCCCCGGAACCGCGTCGCTTCCGGCCTCGACCGCTTCTTCAGCATCACCCAGCGCGGATCGACCATCCCCCGCGAGGTCCGTGGCGGCCTCGTCTCCTTCGTCACGATGGCGTACATCGTCATCCTGAACCCGCTCATCCTCGGTGGGTTCAGCGCCGACCAGGCCGCCAAGGACGTCTCGGGCGGCTGGCTCGAGAACGCGCAGGTCGCAGCGGCCACCGGGCTCGTCGCCGGACTGATGACGATCGCCATGGGCCTGATCGCGAACCTGCCGTTCGGGATCGCGGCCGGCCTCGGCATCAACTCGTTCCTGGCCGTCAGCGTCGTGCACCAGGTCACCTGGGCCGAGGCGATGGGCCTCGTCGTCATCAACGGCGTGGTGATCGTCGTGCTGGCGTTGACCGGCATCCGGACGATGATCTTCACCGCGGTGCCGGCGCAGCTCAAGGCCGCGATCACGGTGGGCATCGGGCTGTTCATCGCCTTCATCGGCCTGGTCGACTCGGGCTTCGTCCGCACCACGAACAACGCGTCGCCCCCGCTGCAGCTCGGCGAGGACGGCTCGGTCGGCGCGCTGCCCACCATCGTGTTCCTGATCGGCCTCGTGATCATCGGCACGCTGATGGCGCGCCGCGTCAAGGGTGCGCTGCTCATCGGCATCGTCGCGACGACCGTCATCGCGATCATCCTGCAGGCCGTGTTCCACGTGCCGACGTCGGTCGACTCGAAGACCGGCTGGAACCTCAACGCGCCGGGCCTGCCGAGCGCGCTGTTCGCCTTCCCCGACCTGTCGCTCGTCGGGCATGCGGACCTGTTCGGCGCCTTCGGTCGCATCGGCCCGCTCGCGGCGTCGATGCTCGTCTTCACCCTGGTCTTCACGAACTTCTTCGACGCGATGGGCACGATGACCGGCCTGGCGAAGGCGGCCGGCGTCGCGAAGCCCGACGGCACCTTCCCGCGGCTCAGGGCGGCGCTCGTCGTCGAGGGCGCGGGGGCGATCGCCGGTGGTGGCGCGTCGGTGTCCTCGAACACGGTGTTCATCGACTCGGCCGCGGGCATCGGCGAGGGCGCCCGCACCGGCATGGCCTCCGTCGTCACCGGGCTGCTCTTCCTGGCGTCGATGTTCCTCACGCCGCTGACCCAGGTCGTCCCGCTCGAGGTCGCCGCGGCCGGACTCGTGGTCGTCGGCGCGCTCATGGTCGCGCAGGTCAAGGACATCGAGTGGGGCGACTTCGGTGCCGCCCTGCCCGCCTTCCTGACGATCGTGGTCATGCCGCTGACGTACTCGATCGCGAACGGCATCGGCGCCGGCTTCATCAGCTGGGTGCTCATCAAGGCGCTGTCCGGCCGCGGCCGCGAGGTCTCGTGGCTGCTCTACGTCGTCGCGGCGGGCTTCCTGCTGTACTTCGCCCGCGGCCCGCTGGAGACGCTGCTCGGCGTCGGCTGACGCGCGGGGCGGCGCACGTCGCGTCCGAGCCGGACAGGAGGCCCGGCGTCAGTCCGGCAGGTCGCTCGGCGTGGCCTCGTGGTGGCGCCGGGCCTGCGTGCGCCGGTCCTCCTTCATGCCCGCCTCGAACAGGTGCCGCCGGCCGCCGGCGAGGTCCTCGCGCGCCGTGCGTTCCAGCTCCTTGGCGAGGGCGTAGTACCCGTCGTCGTAGTCCTCGACGACCTGGAACGTCCACCGCCCCGCGATGACGTTCCGCCCGATCAGCTCGCGGTCGATGCGGTCCGCCAGCTCGGTGTGCCCGGCCGTCCGGAGCTGCTCGACCGCCTCGCCGAGGTCCAGGTCGGCCTTGCCCGTCAGCCGGTGGAACCCGTACAGCAGACCGCGGGCGTGTTCGATGACCTCGAGCGCCGCGGACAGCGTGCCGAGGGCCTCGACCGTGTCGTCGGAGACCCCGTCCGGGACCTGGTGGGCGGCGTCGGGGCCCTGCTCGTCGTTCGTCATGTCCCCTCGTCTACACGACTCGTCCGGGACCCGCTCCCGGTTGCGGGTTGTCGGAACAGGCGCCTACCATTCGAACACACGTTCGAACGAGGAGGACCCGATGATCGTCGTCGATGCAGCCGTCACGGTCTGGTGGGAGCAGGGCACGCCGGTGCGGATCGTCTGGCAAGGGCGCCGCTGGCGGGTGTCCGACGCGCCGACCAGGCTCACCGTCACGCCGACCGACCTGCCCACCGCCATCACCCACGCACCCGAGCGCACCGCCGGGTGGCGCTTCCAGGTGACCGCCGAGGACCGCGAGAGCCTGGTGGTCGACATCGTCCCGGACCGCGGGGGCTGGACGGTCGCGCGCACCTGGTCCTGACGCGCCTGCCACGCCTGCCGCGCCTGCCGCGCCTGCCGCGCCGAGTCTCGCTCAGGCGGACAGGACGCGCTCCCCGGGACCCGCATCGTGTCCGCCCGGCTGCGTCTCGCCGTCACCCGAGCCCGCCTGCGCGTCGTCAGCCGAGCCTCCTGTCGGGCCGTCCGGCGCAGCGCCGCCCGGCGCGCGCCGCTCCATGAGCCGCCACGCACCCCCGGTCAGCGGTGCCAGCGTCACCACGGTGTAGATCGCCACGACGACGCCGAACGTCGCCGAGACGCCGACGCCCTCGGCCGCCAGCCCGGCGAGCAGCCCGCCGAGGGGGATGCCCGCGTACGAGCCCGCTCCGAGCAGCCCGAAGACCCGCGCCCGCATGTGCTCCGGGATCCGTTCGAGCTCGACCGCCCCGAGGATCGGGTTCAGGGCACCGGCTGCCAGCCCGGACAGCGCGGACGCCCCGAGCATCCACGGCAGCCCCAGGCCCAGTGCCGGTGCGAGCAACGAGGGCCCGCCGGCCAGCACGAAGCACAGCACGAACGTGAGGCGCCGCGGCACCCGGTGGGCGACGTACCCGAAGAGCAGCGAACCGAGGAACGCCGCTCCGCCGAACGTCCCCGTGACGAAGCCCAGCGCCTGCGCTCCCCCGAGCCGTTCGTCGGCGTACAGCGGCAGGAGCGTCGTCGACCGCGCGGCGTCGAGCAGGTTCGTGACGAGCACGAGCGCGATCACCAGGCGGAAGAACGGGTCACGGACGCAGAACCGGAAGCCCTCGGCCAGGTCCCGCCAGTACCCGTGCGACGGCGGCGCCGATGCAGCAGCGGCGGCGGCATCGCCGGTGGGCGCGTCGGTGGTGGGTGCATCGGCGGCACGCACGAACAGCCCCGTCACGATCGCGGCGGCACCGAACGCCAGCGCCGTGCACGCCAGCGCCGGCAGGGGCCCGAGGACCGCCACCAGGACCCCGCCGACCGGTGCCCCGACCAGCACCGACAGCCGCGTCGACGCCTCGAAGAGCCCGACCGCCCGCTCCAACGACACACCCGCGCTGGTCGCCAGCCCCGGGAGCAGGACCCGCCGCGCCGACTCGCCGGGCATGTCGAACAGGCCGCTCACGAAGACCAGCGCGAGCAGCGCCCAGAACGGCAGCCCGACCGTCCACGCCAGCACGGGCATCGCCAGCAGCGTGACCCCGCTGACCACGTCGGAAGCGATGCTCGACCGGACGAAGCCGATCCGCTCGACCAGCGCCCCGCCGAAAGGGCCACCGAGGACGATCGGCACGGTCGCCATGAACGCCGTGATGCCGACGTCGGTCGCCGATCCGCCACGGGCGAGCACCACGAACGGCACGCTCACCGTCGTCACGACGTTGCCGATGCGCGAGGCGACCTGCACGACGAGCAGTGCGCGGAGCCGCCCGCGCGCGCTCAGATGCGCGGCCACCGGTACGCCTGCTGCAACACCACGACCTGCTCGGAACCGTCACCCGCAGCGTGCTCGGCCCCCACGGCACGCCACTTCTCGACGACCTGCCACAGCTCGGCTCCGAGCGCCGCCAGTTCGTCCGCCGTCAGGCGCATCACGCGGTCACCGCTGGTGCCGGCCGCGACCCACTCCCGCCCGAACGTGCTGGCCTGGTCGACGTAGGCCTCGTAGTTCGCTGCGTAGGTCCGTGCCACCGCCCGGTCGAGCGCGCTGACCGCCAGGGCACGCTCCGGGTCGTCGAGGGCGTCCTCGAGTGACCACGACGACGACTCGTGCACCGCACGCCACCAGCGCTCACGCCGGTCGGTGCCCTGCCCCTCGGCGGACTCGATCAACCCGACGCTCGCGAGCCGACCGGCGTGGTAGCTGATGGTGCCCGGAGCTTCGTCGATGAGCTCCCCGAGCATGGCCGCCGTCTTCGGGCCGTCCACACGCAGCAGGCCGAGGATGCGCAGCCGCGTCGGGTGCGCGAGTGCCCGCATGTGTGCCGGGTCGTCGATCCGTGCGTTCGTCATGCCCCGACGATAGATCCACAAGACCTGTTGCGCAACAATTCTTGTGGAACCGGTCGGGAGGCTCGCCCCGCGTCGATCGGTCGCGGTACGGTCGCCGCATGGCCAGGTGGATCGCATTGCTGCGGGGCGTGAACGTCAACGGGATCACGATCAGGTCGACTGACCTGAAGACGATGTTCGTCGAGCGCGGGTACACCGACGTCCGGACCGTGCTGGCCTCCGGCAATGTCGTGTTCTCGTCCGCGATGCGCCAGGTCGAACTCAAGACGGACATCGAACAGGCCCTGCGCGAGCGCTTCGGCTACGACGCCTGGATCGTCCTCGTCCCGCACGACACCCTCGCCGCGATCGTCGACGGCTTCCCGTTCGAATCGGCCGAGGACCGGCACGACTACGTCCTGTTCGCCTCCGACGACGCCGCGCTCGACGACCTGCTCGCGGACCTGGATCTCGACCCCGCCGTCGAGCAGGTCGAACGTGGCGACGGGGTCGTCTACTGGTCGTGTCCGAAGGGGTCGAGCACCGACACCGCTTTCGCCAAGCGGGCCGGCGCCGCACGCTTCAAGCGCTCGACGACGACCCGCAACGCGAACACCCTCCGCAAGCTCCTGTAGGTCAGGCCTGCGCGGGCTGCCCGTTGCTCGCGAGCGTGCCGCCGTCGACGGGCAGCCCAACTCAGCGGCACGCGTCGCCAACACGATCGTGTACTCAGTGGTGCGGACGGGCCGCGCCACGCCGGACTGGCGCGCGGCCATCGGTCACGGCCGCTCGACGACGACGGGCACGTCCAGCAGTTCCGGCTCCGAGGTGTCCCAACCAGCAGCGATCGCCTCGGCCGAGTTGCGCCATGCCTGCATCTCGAGCAAGAGCTTGCGCGGCTGGCGGAGCGAGAAGGACCCGCGCGCCACCTCGACGATCTCCTTCGCGAACCGCTGCTGGTCCGCGCGGCTCAGCAGTTTCAGCCACGGGTACGGGATCGCCAGGCGATCGTGGAGCGGCAGCGATTCGTTGACCGTGACAGCGGCGATGAGCTGCGCGGCGATGTCGAGGACCGCCTCGTCGTCGTCGGATCGTTCCTTCGTCGTCAGCACGAGCGGCGCACCATCACGACGCGTGACCTCGAGGGGCTCCCGCTCAGCGGCAGCGAAGACGTCCCTCGCGTGCCGGGAGAGGTCAGATGACTGGACCGAGCGTCGGTGACGTGCTGGAACGAGGACGACCATGACTTGATGGCATTCAGAACACGCTCTGAATACCAGCTAGATTGCGCGAGTTCCGCTCATGCGGCGGACGCCGCCCGAGAACTGCAGAGGTCAGCTCGCGGGAGTGTCTCCGGGCCAGAGGAGTCGGAACCGTTCGCAGAGCACGGGCATGTCCGGTTCGAAGCCCCTCGGGCTCGCGGAGTGCTAGCCCATCCGATGGCCGATGCCCTGTCGGGACAGGTGCGTCACGTACCTGCTCGTCCTCGAGCGAGGCAACTGAGGTGGGCGAGGATGGACGTGTGAGCGACGACGCGAAGATCGGTTTCGGCATCGGGGAGGTCCGAGCCGGGTGGATGCCCTGGACGCTCAGCCACGGGGGTCGATCGCTTGACATCAGGGTTTCCTACATCAGTGACGCCCTCGAGGACATGCTTGAGGCATGCGTGCGCTTGCTCGACGGGTCCCGGTCGGCGACGTTCGACTGGCAAGGTGAACCCGATGTGTTCCGGTGGGTGTTCACGAGCACGGGAGACGTCGTGATCGTACGGCTGGAGCACTACGTCGACGATCACGAATGGCGACCCGAGCTGCGGCCCGCGATCCTGATCGACGCCGAGGTCGGGGTGGTGTCGTTCTGCCGCTCTGTGGCGGCCGCAGTCGCCCAGCTCTTGGACGACATCGGTGAAGAGCGGTACCGACAGGAGTGGGGTGTGCACTTCCCGACCGCTTTGCTGCGCAGGGTCCAGCGACGCGTGGTTTCACGGGCCCCGGCAACGCTCTTCCTCGGAAGTGAGAGTGACGCCGTCACCATCGACATCCAGACCGGTCCCGAACCAGAACAGGGCTACCCGTGCGGGGTTGACGTGCACTCGAGGACCTTTCGTGCGGCCGTCGCGACGAGCATCCGTCATGATGACATCGGATCGTTCGCGAGCGCACTCCGGCGGCTCCGGCAGACGCACGCCGGAGAGGCCGTCTTGACCGTCGCCGACGGCTCCTGTCGTTTCGTGATCACGGCCGCCGTCGACGGAGCCTCTGCGCACCTTCGC
Source organism: Curtobacterium sp. MCBA15_001 (assembly GCF_001864835.1). Lineage (GTDB taxonomy): Bacteria > Actinomycetota > Actinomycetes > Actinomycetales > Microbacteriaceae > Curtobacterium. The sequence continues at coordinate 200,558 of NZ_MJGI01000021.1, forward strand.
GGAGCCGTCTCGGGCGGCGCGGAGCGGTCGATGACCTTCGATGTGCCCCTCCGAGACGAGGAACTCGAGATGATGTCGAACCGGACCGCAGAAGTCATGGAACGACTGCTCCGAGCTGCGTGAGTCAGACGAGCCGATGCTCGGGTCCGACCCGAGAGGAGTCGGTCATCGGACGTCGAGTCGCGCCTGGTGACGATCGCTCCGGACAGGTGGTCCTGAACACGGAGGGACTCAGTGCGCTGAACGCATGCAGTTGACTCGGTGGCGCTCGAGTCGTTGCAGTGAATTCATCGCCCAACGTCTCGACGGCTTCGCCAGGGGTCCTTCAGGCACCCAGAAGGCCGTGAGCGGTGTGTACCGCCTCCGCCCCCGATCGTGCCAGCCAATGAACGGAATCGTCGTCACAGTGTCGAGCCGCGGCATCGAGAAGATCGCGGAGTAGCGGATGCGTCGCGACCACAGCAGCCCGCGAACGAGGAAGTGGTCTGGATCGCCGACGACGACTCCGAGTCGCAGCGCACGACCGGTCAGCCAGCCGCCACCGCCCAGCCCGAGGAACAGGACGAGGCACGCGACCCACCTCGTCGCGACGTCATCCCAGAGGCCTGTCGCGCACGCACAACCGACGATCGCAACGACGAGTCCGATGGCGGCCGACCCACATCGCACCGAGCCAGGCCCCAGGAAGATCACCGACCCATCATCACACCGGGCGGTGCCGCTCACCGAACGCCTCTCGGTGAACTGCGTTGAACCGGGCCCAGGCGTCGGCCGGCAGATCCGGTCTGCCCGGGACGGCGTGGTGCTCGAACGTGCACCACGGGTCGAGTTCGATCGCGACCGTGCGCCAGAACTGCGCTGCCACTTCGTTGCGGTCCTGGTAAGCCACCGCCCACCTCCCCGGGTGCGCCGCGGTCAGCTCCGTCACGGCAGCTCGTCCGATTCGAGCGCGTCGTGCTCCGTGCGCTATGAAGAAGCTGCTGATGACGCGCTCCGCTTGGTCGAGTCCGCGGAGGACCGCGAGTCCGACCGGGTGCGGTCCCAGACGGAAGAGGTGCGCCGACCAGCCCGGTTCTGCGAGGCCAGCGTCGAGTCGCTCTTGGCGGAAGCGTCCGCGGTCGTCGGGAAGTGCGCCGGTGAACGCGGACATCTCGTGTCGGAACATGGTCCAGAGCTGTTCGAGTTCCGGGCGGTGCCGTTCGTCCGCTTGGGTGATGGTCAGGGGTGATGGGGTGCTCATACAAGAAAACCTCCGCCTTGGTCGGCGGAGGTTTCGTTGCTGGCAGTCTACCGCCTCGCCCCGCTCCCGATCGGCTGTCGACGAAGCCGGAGCGCCAGATCGACAGATCAGGCCTGCGCGGGCTGCCCGTTGCTCGCGAGGGTGCCGCCGTCGACCGGCAGCACCGCACCGGTGATGAACGACGCAGCGTCGCTCGCCAGGAACAGGATCGCGGCGGCGACCTCGTCGGCACGGCCACCGCGACCCAGCGCGATGCGCTCGGCGAACTCCTGCTTGAGGGCCTCGTCCGCGGCCTGCTCCTCGGTCAGGTCCGTCCAGATGAGCCCGGGCGCGACGGCGTTGACGCGCACACCGGCGTGGCCGTTGTCGAGCGCGGCGGCCCGGGTGAAGTTCGACACCCCGCCCTTCGCGGCGTTGTACGGGCTCATGCGCCAGTCGGCGGCCTCGCCGGACACGGAGGAGGTGTTCACGATCGACCCCTTCGTCTCGCGCAGGAACGGCAGCGCCGCCCGCGTGCCGTAGAACACACTCGACAGGTCCGTCTCCAGCACCCGCCGCCACTCGTCGGTCGAGATCTCCGTCACGTCGCCGGAGCTGAAGGTCCCGGCGTTGTTCACGAGCACGTCGACGCGGTCCCAGCGGTCCACAGCGGCCGCGACCACGGTCTCCCAGTCGTCTGGGCTCGCGACGTCGGCGTGCAGTACGACGACCCGGTCGGTCGGCAGCGAGTCGCCGACCGCGCGCACCTTGTCCTCGACACTGTCGGTGATGACCACCGAGGCGCCTTCGTCGACGAAGGCTCGGGCCGTCGCCGCACCGATGCCGGAACCGGCCCCTGTCACGATCGCGACCTTGCCCTCGAAGCGCTTGCCCATGGTGTCTCCTGTCAGGTTGCACGTCCGTGCCCCAGGAGACGCCATCGGCCCGCGGGCACAGGGAACGACGCTGCCAGGACCCGGCTGGGCGCACGGTCAGGTGCGCCACACGGCCGGCGCCAGCACGCGGTCAGGTGCGCCACACGGCCGGCGCCAGCACGCGGTCAGGTGCGCCACACGGCCGGCGCACGCGGTCAGGTGCGCCGACCTACCGGCGCCGAGCCGGGCCTCCAGTCCGTGGACGGCCCGACCGGGCCAGCAGCTACGCGCCGGACTCGTCCACCTCGAGCGCACGCTCGAGCGAGATCGTCGGGATCGACGCGGTGATGACGGAACCGTCCGCGCGCAGGGTGCCCTGGATGTCGCTGGTCGTCGGGGCGTGCCCGGACATGCGCGGCCCGTGGTGCGGGATCGCGATGACGGTCGGCTCGCCGGACGCGATGTCGTACGGCTGGTTGTGCACCCACGCGGTGAAGCCGGACCCGGTCTCGACCGTGAACGTCATGCGCTCCTGCTCGAGGTCGATCCGCACCCGGGAGCCGTGGACCGTCAGGCGGTAGGTCAGCCGCTCCCACGACACCGGCAGCCGCGGGTTGAACGTCATCTTGCCGCCGTGGTCACGCATGCCGCCGAACCCGTTGACCAGCCCGCCCCAGATGCCGCCCGTGGACGCGATGTGGACGCCGTCCGAGGTGTTGCCGTGCAGGTCCGCCAGATCGACGTAGAGCGCGGTCTGGAAGTACTGCTCCGCCAGCTCGTGGTAGCCGACCTCGGCCGCCATGATCGACTGCACCACCGCCGACAGGGTCGAGTCGCCCGTGGTCAGCGCGTCGTAGTAGTCGAAGTCGCGACGCTTCTCGGCCGGGGTGAACTCGTTGCCCTGCAGGAAGAGCGCGAGCACGACGTCGGCCTGCTTGAGCACCTGGAAGCGGTAGATGACGAGTGGGTGGTAGTGCAGCAGCAGCGGACGCTTGGACTCGGGCGTGTTCTCGAGGTCCCAGAGTTCCTTGTCGAGGAACTGGGCATCCTGCGGGTGGACGCCACGGTGCGGGTCGAAGGGGATCTCCATCGACTCGGCGGCGCGCTCCCAGTCGACGACCTCGTCCTCGGTCAGCCCGGTGCGCCGGACCATGCGGGCGTACTCCTCTGCGTCGTCGACGGCGAGTTCGCGGCAGGCGTTCACCGCGAACCACAGGTTCGCCCGGGCCATCACGTTCGTGTACATGTTGTCGTCCACGACGGTCGTGTACTCGTCGGGGCCGGTGACGCCGTCGATGTGGAACTTCTGGTCGCCGTTCGAGCGCCAGAAGCCCAGGTCCTCCCACAGCCGGGCGGTCTCGACCAGGATGTCGATCGCGCCGCGCTTCAGGAACTCGGTGTCGCCCGAGGCGCGGACGTACTGCATGAGCGCATGGGCGATGTCGGCGTCGATGTGGTACTGCGCGGTGCCGGCGGCGTAGTACGCGCTGGATTCTTCGCCGTTGATCGTGCGCCACGGGAACAGCGCGCCGTGCTGGTTGAGCTCGCGGGCCCGGGACCGCGCCGAGTCGAGCATGTTGTAGCGGAAGCGCAGGGCGTTCCGGGCGACGATCGGCGCCGTGTAGGACAGGAACGGCAGGACGTAGATCTCCATGTCCCAGAAGTAGTGACCGCCGTAGCCGGATCCGGTCACCCCCTTGGCCGCGATGCCGTGCCCGTCGGTGCGAGCGGTGGCCTGGGCGAGCATGAACAGGTTCCACCGCACGGCCTGCTGGATCTCGGGCTGGCCCGCGATCTCGACGTCGCTCCGGGCCCAGTAGTCGTCCATCCACACGCGCTGCTTGGCGAAGGTCTCCTGGACCGTCTCGCTGTGCGCGCGGTCGAGCGTCCGGTCGCACCGGTCGGCGAGTTCGCGCGCGGGGACGCCGCGGGAGGTGTGGTAGACGATGTTCTTGGTCAGGCGGATCGGCTGTCCGGCCTTGGCGTGCACGCGGTAGACGTGCTTGGCGAGGTCGTCCTCGATCGACGAGGACTCGTCCCACACGTTGTCGGTCTCGATGCGGTGCTCGACGCCGACGCAGATGGTCATGCCCGAGCTCGCCGCCTGGTACCCGAGCAGCGACCGGCTGCCCGACGTCCGCTTGATCCGCGGCTCGAGGACCCGCTCGGTGAAGGCCTCGGCCTTGCGCGGGTCGAACGCGGTGGCGGCGGCGCGCATGCCGGCGTGGTACTCGTCCTGCACGTCCTGCCGGTTCAGGATCTGGCTCGAGAGCAGGATCGACGCGTCGTGGTCGAGCATCGTGACCTCGTAGTCGACGACCGCCAGGTGCCGGTCGGTGAACGACACGAGGCGGCGCGACCGGATGAGCACGCGCTTGCCGGACGGCGTCGACCACTCCGTCTCGCGCAGCAGGAAGCCGCCGCGGAAGTCGAGCTTGCGGGTGTGGCTGAGGATGTCGGCCTCGGCCAGCACCAGGGGCTCGTCGTCGACGTAGAGCCGGATCACCTTGGCGTCCGGCGCGTTGATGATCGTCTGCCCGGTCTTGGCGAAGCCGAAGGCGTCCTCGGCGTGCCGGATCGGCCACGTCTCGTGGAAGCCGTTGATGTACGTGCCGTACTGCACCCCGCCGCGGCCTTCGTCGAGGTTGCCGCGCAGCCCGAGGTAGCCGTTGCCGACCGCGAAGTTCGTCTCCGCGACGCCCTGCTGGTCCGGGGCGTACTCGGTCTCGACGAGCGCCCACTCGTCGACCGGGTAGCGCACGCGGTCGAGGGGGTCCGAGGTGATGGGGTTCATGGGTCTTCCGTGTGGGGAGTGGTCAGGGACGCTCGGGAGGCACGGATCGCGCCGGGTGGGCCGCTCAGGACGCGGCGGTGGCCGGTCTGGGCAGGTCGGGCAGCAGGTCCGCCAGGTCGGTCACGACGACGTCGGCGCCGTTGGCCCGGAGTTCGTCGGCCCCGGCACCACGGTCGACGCCGACGACGAGCCCGAAGGCACCGTTCCGGCCGGCCGCGACACCGCTCGTGGCGTCTTCGACCACGACGCACTCGGCGGCGGTCAGGCCGAAGCGGCTGGCAGCGTCGAGGTAGGTGTCGGGAGCGGGCTTGCCCGCCAGGCCGTCTTCGCGCGCGACCATGCCGTCGACGATCACCGGGAAGCGCTCGAGGAGCCCCGCGGTGCGCAGGACCTGCTTGGCGTTCGCGGAGCTCGACACCACGGCCACGGACAGGCCGGCGTCGAGCGCGGCGGTCAGGAACCGCAGCGAGCCGGGGTAGGGCTCGACGCCGTGCTCGGCGAGCTCAGCCGTGAACTCGGCGTTCTTGCGGTTGCCGAGCCCGCACACGGTGTCCTGGTCGGGGCCGTCGTCCGGGGTGCCCTGGGGCAGGTAGATCCCGCGGGCGTCGAGCAGGGAGCGGACGCCGTCGTAGCGCGGCTTGCCGTCGATGTACGCGAAGTAGTCCTGCTCCGTGTACGGAGCCACCCCGTGCTGTTCGAGGTACGGGGTGAAGAGCCGGCTCCACGCGCGCATGTGCACGTCGGCGGTCGGTGTGAGCACGCCGTCGAGGTCGAAGAGGAGCGCCCGTGCGTCGGCGAGGCGCGTGGGGGTCCGCAGGTCAGACGACGTCATGGACACACCTTCCAGGGCAGTGGTGTCGTGCGAGTGCTGCGGTCGAGTCTAGGACCGCTCCAGGTCCACCGAGGCCCTGACAGCGCCCCTGTGGAGAGAGTTCACCGAGCGCGTTCGGCCGACGGAGTGCGGTCAGTTCAGCGCCCCGGCACGCAGCCCCTCGACCCACCGCTCCACGGCGTCGCCGATCTGGGCGCGGGCATCGGCGCGCGAGATCGTCGCGGGCAGGTCGCCCGGCTGCGCGCCGTACGCCCCGAAGTCGGCGTGGTCCGCCCCCTGGATCTCGGTCATCGTGGCGGAGCGGGGCAGTTCGTGCCGGGCGGCGTCGACCTTCTCCGGCGTGGACAGCCCGTCACGGGAGCCGGAGACGCTCAGCACGTCGAGCTTGCTGTCCGACAGGTCGTTCGCGCAGTAGCTGCCGAGCAGCAGCAGTCCGGCGACGCCGGGGTCGTCGGCGAGCTGGCACGCCCGCACCCCACCGAGTGAGTGCCCGCCGACCGCCCACGTCCGGACGTCCGGCGCGTTCCGCTCGAAGGCGCTGAGCGGACGGAGGTCGAAGAACGCCAGGTGCAGTGTCGGCTTCGTGATCACGACCGTCGTCCCACTGGCGACCACCTGCCGGAACGTGGCCATGTACGCGTACGGGTCGACCTTGGCCCCGGGCACGAACACGACACCCACGCCGTTCGCCGTCCCCGTCGGGGTCATCACGACCGAGTTCCCGGCGTCCCGTACGGCGACCCGGTCGTCGCGCCACACCTGCAGTGCGGCGGACCGGGTGCCCTGCATGACGATGTTGGCCCAGACCAGGAAGACCAGCACCAGGACGACCAGCACCGCCACGATCCAGGTGGTAACGCGGAGTGCTCGGCTCATCGAGGGTCCTCTGCTCGGTGCGCGGTCACGGTGAGCCAGCGCTCGCCGGCCCCCGGTTCGGTGGTCTCCCGGACGACGACGTCGCCCCACCCGGCGTCGACGACGACCTGGGCGAGCTCGTCCTCGGTCCAGTAGGTGAAGTGCCGTGCCCGGTCGACCTTCGCGGTGCTCCAGGCATCGCCATCACCGCGCTTGAGCGTCGCGGCGAGGACCCCGCCGGGCCGGACGGCGACCAGGGCCCGGCGGAGCACCCCGGTCAGCTCGGAGCGCTGCACGTGCAGCAGCACGGCGTTGGCGAACACGGCATCGTAGCCGCTGCCGAACATCCCGGTGCGGACGTCGAGGACCCGCGCGACGTGCCCCTCGGCGCGCAGCTGCTCCACGAACGACCGGGCGCCGTCGGTCCGGTCGACGCGCAGCCCGGCGGCCTCGAGGGCGAGCGCGTCGCGTCCCGGTCCGGACCCGAGCTCGAGCACCCGGGCACCGGCGGGCACGAGCGCGAGCAGGTCGTCGACCAGGGCGGCACGGTGCACGGGGGTCCGCGCCGTGTACGTCCCGGCGCGCTGCTCGTACGTGTCGAGGGTGCGGTCCGCCCGCAGGTCACGGCGCATCAGCAGCTCGTGCCGACCGTCCGGCAGCAGGTCGCCGGGTCGGTCGAGCACGACGAAGCCCGAGCGCTCGTAGGTCCGTCGGGCGGCGGCGTTGTCGGGCATCACCGAGAGCCGCAGGTCGGCCCGTCCAGCGGCGACGGCCCAGTCCACGACCCGGGCGATCAGCGCACCGGCGACGCCCTGTCTGCGTGCGGCGGGGTCGACCCACATCGAGATGAGTTCCGCGACGTCGGCGTCGTCCTCGTCGGGGACCCCGCTCGCCATCCCGACCGGGCGGTCACCGTCGACGGCGACCAGGTCGAGGGCGCCGGGGATCGACAGCCGCTCGCGCCACCGGGCCTCGGGGGCGTCCTGCCAGTCGGCGAGCCGCGACCCGAAGGCGGACGGGGCCTCGGCGAGCGCCGCCAGCCGCACCCGCCTCCATGCCTGCCAGTCGTCGGCGGTCAGGACACGCAGCTCGATCGGCACGCCACGACGCTACCGCGGCGACCGCGGCAGCGGCCGTGCAGCCGCAACGACGACGGACAGGAGGTCGCCCACCGTGGGTGAGCAGAGCCTCCTGTCCGTCAGGTGGTGCGCTACGCCGTGATCGCGGCGCGGATCGCGGCAGCTGCCGCACCCACGTCGGAAGCGCTGTAGATCGCGCTGCCGGCGACGGCGACGCGAGCGCCGGACGCCTGGACGGCGGGGACGGAGTCGGCGTTGATGCCACCCGCGACGGAGAACGCCACGCCGGAGGCCTTGCCGTCGGTGAGCAGCGAGTCGAACGTGTAGCCGTCCTCGGCCTGCTCGTCGAGACCGGCGTGCATCTCGACGAACTCGGCGCCGAGCGCGGTGACCTCCTTGGCGCGGGCGGCCTTGTCGGACACACCGATCAGGTCGACGACGATGCCCTTGCCGTGGGCCTTGGCCGCCTTGACCGCACCGGCGATCGTGCTGTCGCCCGCGACGCCGAGCACCGTGACCAGGTCGGCGCCCGCCTTGAAGGCGATGTCCGCCTCGAGCTCGCCGGCGTCCATCGTCTTGAGGTCGGCGAACACGGTCTTGTCGGGGTGGGCCTGCTTGATGGCGGTGATCGCGGAGAGGCCGGCGCTCTTGATGAGCGGCGTGCCGAGCTCGAGGATGTCGACGTGCGGTGCGGCTGCGGCGGCGAGTTCGAGTGCGGCGTCGGTGGTCAGGGTGTCCATGGCGAACTGGAGCTGCATGGTGGTGCCTTTCAGTTGGTTCAGCGGGGTCATTCGAGGTTGGCGTGGCGGGGCCACAGGTCGTCCGCGGTCTGGTCGCCGCGGGTCCACAGCGTGTGGAACAGGGCGTCCCCGAGCAGGGCGACACCCTGCTCGAACAGCCCACCGGCGTACTGGGCCGAGGCGGTGCCGGAACGGTCGGTCTTGGTGGCGGCGGGCAGCACGAGGGTGACGGTCGCGACCGCGGACAGCGGGGAGTCGTCCGTGGTCGAGATCGCGACGACGTGCGCTCCGACGTCCGACGCGGTCTGCGCCGCCTGGACGATGCCGGTCGTCGTGCCGGAGCCGCTCGCGACGACGAGGACGTCACCGCTGCCGATCGCCGGGGTCGTCACCTCGCCGACCACGTGCGTGTCGAGGCCGAGGTGCATGAACCGCATGGCCGTCATCCGGAGCGCGAGTCCAGACCGGCCGGCGCCGTGGACGAACACGCGGTCCGCGCCGGCGAGCAGGTCGAGCGCCCGCTCGAACGGCGTCTGGTCGGCGTCGCGGACCGCGGCGACCAGGGCGTCGAGCTCGTGGGCGACCAGGTCCAGCGCGGACGCGACGGTGGGTTGGGACATGCAACGAGCGTGCTCCCGCGCGCCTGATCACACCGCTCCCCGACACGGTGGGCGTCCCACCCGTCCGGGTGGGCCCACCCGCTCGGGTGGGACGCGTACGGTCGGCACGTGGACACGACGACCGACCAGGAGGCCCGGGTCGAGCCCGGCGGGCGCCTCGCCGCCGCCGAGCACGCCCGGACCGTCGCCGAGCAGGCCGACCGGCACGCCCTGACGCTCGAGTCCGTGCTCGCGGTCCTCCGCTCGCCACGGGTCAGCGACGCGGCTGCCCGCGCCGAGGCGGTCGAGATCGCCTCGGCAGCGCTCGTCGACCTGCGGACGGTGACGGATCGCCACCGCGGCGCACTGCTCGAGCCCGTCACCGGCGCGTTCTCGCGGTTGCGCGCCGACCTGCGGCCCCTCGTGCGGTTCGGGGACCTCGACGTGCAGTTCGTCGAACCGCCCGCGACCGGACGAGCACTCCCGGGCGACGTCGCGCACGCGGCCCGCGCGATCGTCCGCACCGCGGTGCTGGCGCTCGTCGACGCCGGCGAGGCCCATCGCGTCCGCATCCAGTGGGACTGCGACGGCCGGAACCTGCTCATGCAGCTCCGTGACGACGGCGCAGGCACCCTCGACGTGCACGACGACGCGATGCGCCCGATCGCCGAGCGGGTCGTCGCGCTCGACGGGCAGCTCGACGTGGCGTCGACGCCCGCGTGGGGCTCGGTGCTCGACATCGCGCTGCCGCTCGACCCCGCTCCGGGAGCGGTCGACCTACCGGACGACGCCGACCTGACGCCGCGGGAGCAGGACGTGCTGCGGCTCGTCGCGACCGGGGTCGGCAACCGGGAGATCGCAGACGGGCTCGGCATCACCGTCAACACGGTCAAGTACCACGTGGCGAACCTGCTCCGGAAGCGTGGGGCCCGGACGCGCGCGGAGCTCGCTGCCGCATCCGTCAGGGGGTGAAGCGGTACCCCATCCCGGACTCGGTGACGATGTACCGCGGCGTGGACGGGTCCGGCTCGAGCTTCCGGCGCAACTGCGCGACGTACAGCCGCAGGTACCCGGAGTCGCTGCCGTGCGACGGTCCCCACACCTCGGTGAGCAGCATCTCCCGCGTCATCAGCCGGTCCGGGTTCGCCAGCAGCACCTCGAGCAACCGCCACTCGGTCGGGGTCAGGCGGATCGCTGGGCCCGAGGGCGGGGTGACCTGCTTGGCGACCAGGTCGACGACGAGCTCCCCGATGCGCACGGTCGGCGCCGCGTCCGAGCCGACCGTGGCGCGCCGGCGTCCGAGTGCCCGCAGCCGCGCGAGGAGCTCGTCCATCTGGAACGGCTTCGTGACGTAGTCGTCGGCTCCCGCGTCGAGCGCGTCGACCTTGTCCGACGAGTCCGTCCGCCCGGACAGCACCAGCACGGGGACCTGCGACCACGCCCGGATGCCCTCGAGCACCCCGATGCCGTCGAGTCGCGGCATGCCGAGGTCGAGCATCACCAGGTCGGGCCGCTCGGTGATCACGGCGTCGATCGCGGCGCGGCCGTCCCGTGCGGTGACGACGTCGTACCCGCGGGCGGACAGGGTCACCCCGAGGGCGCGGACGAGCTGGGGGTCGTCGTCGGCGACCAGGATCCTCATCGTGCTTCCACTCCCACGTGCCCGGCGATCGGCAGCCGCACGACCATCGTGAGACCGCCGCCCGGGGTGTCGTCGACCTCGATCGTGCCGCCCATGCCCTCGGTGAACCCGCGTGCCAGCGCCAGCCCGAGCCCGAGCCCGGTCTCGTTGTCGGTGTCGCCGAGCCGCTGGAACGGCTGGAACACGTCGTCGCGTTGGGTCTCCGGGATGCCCGGGCCGTGGTCGGTGATCCGGAGCTCCACGCCGCCACCGAACGCACTCGCCGCAACCCGGACGCTGGTGCCCTCGGGACTGAACCGCATCGCGTTCGCGAGCAGGTTCACGAGGACGCGTTGCAGCAGCACCGGGTCTGCCAGCACCTGTGGGAGTTCGGCGGGCAGGTCGAGGTCGACGTCGTCCGGCCCGAGCTCCAGCTCGTCCAGGGCGGGCGCGACCACGGTCTCCAACGGGAGCGGCACGGCCGAGACCGCGAGCACCCCCGCCTGCACCCGTGAGACGTCCAGCAGGTCGCCGAGCAGCACCGCGAGCTGGCCGAGGCTCTCGTCGGCGGTGGCGAGCAGGGCCTCCCGGTCGGGTTCCGAGAGCGCGATGTCGCTGGCCCGCAGTGTCTGCACGGCGGCGGAGGCCGCCGCGATCGGCCGACGGACGTCGTGGCCGACGGCCGCGAGGATCGCGCTCCGCACCCGGTCCGCCGCAGCGATGCGCTCGGCGTCCACCGCGGCCCGCGTCAGCTCGCGGTGCTCGACCGCAGCGTCGATCTGTTGCTCGACCACGCGCAGCAGCCGTCGCTGCGTCGGGTCGTCCGGGGCGCCGGCGAACTCCAGGACCGCACCGGACGGGAGGCTCGTGGTGGCGTCCGGAGCCTCGCCGAACGTGCCGGACGTGGCCGGCACCAGATCCCCCTGCCGGACCCGCAGACCGGTGAAGCCGAACGCCTCACGCGTGCGGGCGACGAGCGCCTGCAGCGCGTCGTCACCGCGCAGGACGCTGCCGGCGATCCCGATGAGCAGGCCGGACTCGGCGGCTGCGCGGCGGGCCGTCCGCGACCGCCGGGCCGACCGGTCCACGACGAAGCTGACCAGCACCGCGCTGATCACGTACATGACGAGGGCTACCAGGTGCCAGGGCTGCTGGACGGTGACCTGGTAGAGCGGTTGCACGAAGAAGAAGTCGAGGCTGAGCCCGGAGAGCACCGCAGCGAAGACGGCCGGGTACATGCCGCCGACCAGCGCGACGACGAGCACCAGCAGTTGGTAGGCCAGGACGTCCGTGGTGATGGCGTCGGGGGTCCTCGCGAACGAGAGCAGCCAGGTCAGCAGCGGTCCGACCACGAGCGACAGGGCGAACGCGGCGAGCACCCGGCCTCGCGACAGGCTGCCGCCGAGCTTCGGCAGCGCGAAGCCGCCGCCCGCCCGCTCGTGGGTGACCATGTGCACGTCGATGTCGCCGGACTCGCGGATCACCGTGTTGCCGATGCCGGGCCCGGTGAGTGCGGCGACGATCCGCGTGCGGCGGCTCACCCCGATGACGATCTGCGTCGCGTCGATCGACCGGGCGAAGCGCACGAGCGTGCTCGGCACGTCGTCCCCGACGACCTGGTGGTACGTCCCACCGAGCTGTTCGAGCAGGGCGCGCTGCTTGCCGAGCGCACCGGGGTGTCGCTCGCGGAGTCCGTCGTTCGTGGTGACGTGCACGGCAGCGAGTTCGCCGCCGGACGACCGGGCTGCGATGCGAGCACCCCGGCGCAGCAGCGTCTCGCCCTCGGGGCCGCCGGTCAGGGCGACGAGGACGCGTTCGCGGGCCTCCCACCGGTGCTCGATCCCGTGCTCGGCGCGGTACCGCTTCAGGGCGTCGTCGACCTCGTCGGCGAGCCACAGCAGCGCGATCTCGCGCAGCGCCGTCAGGTTGCCCAGACGGAAGTAGTTCGAGAGGGCGGCGTCGATCCGGGCGGCCGGGTAGACCAGGCCCTCGGAGAGCCGCTCGCGCAGCGCCTGCGGGGACAGGTCGACGACCTCGATCTGGTCCGCAGCGCGCACGACGGCGTCGGGGACGGTCTCGCGCTGCACCGTGCCCGTGATCTCGCGCACGACGTCGCCGAGGGACTGCATGTGCTGGATGTTCACCGTCGAGATGACGTCGATGCCCGCGGCGAGCAGCGCCTCGACGTCCTGCCAGCGCTTGTCGTGCGGGCCGCCGGGGGCGTTGGTGTGCGCGAGCTCGTCGACCAGGCCGACGTCGGGATGGCGGGCGACCACCGCGTCCAGGTCCATGTCGTCCAGCTCGACGCCGCGGTGGAGTTCGACGCGGCGCGGGACGAGCTCGAGCCCCTCGACCAGCGCAGCGGTGGCGGCGCGGCCGTGGGTCTCGACGACGGCGACGACCACGTCGCGGCCCTCGTCGCGCAGGCGGCGCCCCTCTTCGAGCATCGTGAAGGTCTTGCCGACGCCGGGGGCGGCGCCGAGCAGGACCCGCAGTCTTCCTCGCTTCACGGGCTCATCCTCTCGCGACTGGCTGTGGTGCCGGGTCAGCGCAGCTGCGCCAGGGCCAGGTTCAGCTCGAGCACGTTCACCACGGGGTCCCCGAGGACGCCGAGCTGGCGTGCCTCGGTGTGCGCGTCGACGAGCTTCCGCACGGCGGCGTCGCTGAGCCCACGCGCCGAGGCCACACGGGACACCTGCTCGAGCGCGTACGAGGGGCTGATGTCCGGGTCGAGCCCGGACCCCGACGCCGTGACCGCGTCCGCGGGGACGTCGGCAGCGGCGACCCCGTCGGCCTTCGCGACCGCGGCCTTGCGCTCCTGGATCGCCTTGAGCAGGTCGGGGTTCGTCGGGCCGAGGTTCGACCCGGACGAGGCGTTCGCGTCGTAGCCCTCCTCGCCGGCAGCCGACGGGCGCGACTGGAACCACCGGTCGGCCTGCCCGCCGTCGAAGGACTGCCCGATCAGCGAGGAGCCGACGGGCTTGCCGTCCTGCATCACGATCGAGCCGTTGGCCTGGTCGTGGAAGGCCGCCTGGCCGACGCCCCACACGGCGAGCGGGTAGGCGATGCCGAGCACGACGGTCGCCAGCAGGGTGAGACGGACGGCGACACCGGTGGTGCGCAGGAAGGAACGTGAACTGGTTGCCATGGCTAGAACCCCGGGATCAGAGAGACGACGAGATCGATGAGCTTGATCCCGATGAAGGGGACGATCACGCCGCCGAGCCCGTAGACGAGCAGGTTGCGGCCGAGGATCGACGACGCCGAGGCTGCGCGGTACTTGACGCCACGCAGCGACAGCGGGATGAGCGCCACGATGACGAGCGCGTTGAAGATGACCGCGGACAGGATCGCGGACGACGGGCTGTGCAGGCCCATGACGTTGAGCGCCGCCAGGCCGGGGAAGGCCAGCTGGAACATCGCCGGGATGATCGCGAAGTACTTCGCGACGTCGTTGGCGATCGAGAACGTGGTGAGCGCCCCACGGGTGATGAGCAGCTGCTTGCCGATCCGGACCACGTCGATGAGCTTCGTCGGGTCCGAGTCGAGGTCGACCATGTTGCCGGCCTCCTTCGCCGCGGTCGTCCCGGTGTTCATCGCCACGCCCACGTCCGCCTGCGCCAGGGCCGGCGCGTCGTTCGTGCCGTCGCCGGTCATCGCGACGAGGTTCCCGCCCTCCTGCTCCCGACGGATCAGCGCGAGCTTGTCCTCCGGGGTGGCCTCGGCCAGGAAGTCGTCCACCCCGGCCTCGGCGGCGATCGCCTTCGCGGTGCGGGGGTTGTCGCCGGTGATCATCACCGTGCGGATGCCCATGCTGCGGAGCTCGCCGAAGCGCTCGGCGAGGCCGTCCTTCACGACGTCCTTCAGGTGGACGACCCCGAGCAGCGAGACCGTGCCCGACGCTGCCCGTCGGGCGACCACGAGCGGGGTGCCGCCCTGGTCGGAGATCTCGGCGACCGAGGCGTCGATCGCCGCGGTGACACTGGCATCGGCGGTGTCAGCCCAGGCGAGCACTGCAGCCGCAGCACCCTTGCGGACCTGTGACCCGTCCGGCAGGTCGAGCCCGGACATGCGGGTGTTCGCGGTGAACGGCACCTCGACGGCACCCTCGGGCAGCCCCGCGCTCACGCCGTCGGCGATGGCCAGGTCGACGATCGAGCGGCCTTCGGGGGTGGAGTCGGCGGCACTCGAGAGCGCCGCGGCCTCCATCAGGTCGGCCTGCGTGACCCCGGGGACGGGCACCACGCGGGACGCCCGACGGTTGCCGTAGGTGATCGTGCCGGTCTTGTCGAGCAGCAGCGTGGTGATGTCACCCGCCGCCTCGACCGCGCGGCCGGACATCGCCAGGACGTTCCGCTGCACGAGCCGGTCCATGCCGGCGATGCCGATCGCGGAGAGCAGCGCACCGATCGTGGTCGGGATCAGGCAGACGAGCAGGGCGATGAGCACCGTGATGCTGACCGTCGAGCCGACCATGCCGGCGATGGGCTGCATCGTCAGGCAGACGATCACGAACACGATCGACAGGGACGCCAGCAGGATGTTCAGCGCGATCTCGTTCGGCGTCTTCTGGCGGGCAGCGCCCTCGACCAGGCGGATCATCCGGTCGATGAACGTCTCGCCAGGGGTGGAGGTGATGCGCACCACGATCCGGTCGCTGAGCACGCGGGTGCCGCCCGTGACGGCGCTGCGGTCACCACCGGACTCGCGGATGACCGGCGCGGACTCGCCCGTGACGGCCGACTCGTCGACCGAGGCGATGCCGTCGATCACGTCACCGTCACCGGGGATCACCTCACCGGCGACGACCACCACGACGTCGCCCTTGGCCAGGTCGACCGAGGCGATGTCCTCGGTCGCGTTGGCCGTGGCGGCGGGGTCGGCGGCGTCGTAGCCGAGCACGCGCTTCGCGCTCGTGGTCGAGCGGGTCTTCCGGAGCGTGTCGGCCTGCGCCTTGCCCCGTCCCTCGGCCACCGACTCGGCCAGGTTCGCGAAGACGACCGTCAGCCAGAGCCAGATCGCGATCGCGATGGTGAAGGCGGAGACGTCGACGAACGCCGCCGCGGTGGTGAGGGCTGCGCCCACCTCCACCAGGAACATGACGGGGTTCTTCCACATCAGGCGCGGGTCGAGCTTCCGGAAGGCGCCCGGGAGGCCCGCCAGCAGCTGTCGGGGCCCGAAGGCGGACGAGCGGGTGGTCGGCTCCACGGCGGTGCGCGGCTCCGGCTCGGAGGTCACAGTGCTCATGAGAGTCCTTCTGCGAGGGGTCCCAGTGCCAGCACCGGGAAGTAGGTGAGCGCGGTCACGATGACGGCGACGGCCGCGAGCAGGCCGATGAACAGCGGCCGGTGGGTGGGGAGCGTGCCGACGGTCGCCGGCACCTTGTCCTGGCTGGCGAGCGACCCGGCGAGCGCCAGGACGAACACCATCGGCACGAAGCGGCCGAGCAGCATCGCGACGCCGAGCGCCGAGTTCATCCAGGTCGTGTTCGCGGTGAGCCCGCCGAACGCCGACCCGTTGTTGTTGCCGGCGCTGGTGAACGCGTAGAGCAGCTCGGACAGGCCGTGGTTGCCGGGGTTGAACACCGACGTGCCGAGGACCTGCTCGCGGACGCCCGGTGTCACCAGGCTGAGCGCGGTGCCGAGCAGCACGACCGTCGGCGTGACGAGGATGTACAGCGCCGCGAAGGTCATCTCCTTGGCGCGGATCTTCTTGCCGAGGTACTCCGGCGTCCGGCCGACCAGCAGGCCCCCGATGAACACCGTGATGACCGCGAGGACGAGCATGCCGTACAGGCCCGACCCGACGCCGCCGGGGGTGACCTCGCCGAGCATCATGTTGAGCATCGCCATCATGCCGCCGATCGGCGTGTAGCTGTCGTGCATGGCGTTCACCGCGCCGGTGGAGGTCGACGTGGTGGCCGTCGAGAAGAGCGTCGATCCGAGGATCCCGAACCGGACCTCCTTGCCCTCCATCGCGCCACCGGCCGCCTGCGTGGCGGACCCGCCGCCGGCGAGCTCGGCGATCGACATGACCGAGAGCGACACCAGGAAGATCGTCGCCATGACGGTGAGGATCGCGTACCCCTGGCGCTTGTCGCCCACGATCCGTCCGAAGGTGCGCGGGAGCGAGAACGGGATCGCGAGCATGAGGAAGATCTCGAACAGGTTCGTCCAGGCCTGCGGGTTCTCGAACGGGTGCGCCGAGTTGGCGTTGAAGTACCCGCCGCCGTTCGTGCCGAGCTCCTTGATGGCCTCCTGCGAGGCGACGAAGCCGTTCGGCAGGTGCTGCGTGCCACCGACCAGCGTCGTGACGTCGGTGCCGGCGCCCCACGACTGGATGACGCCACCGGCGACCAACACGATCGCGGCGACGAAGGCCAGCGGCAGGAGCAGCCGGCCGGTGCCGCGGACGATGTCGGCCCACACGTTGCCGATCGTCCCGGCGCGCCGACGGGCGAAGCCGCGCACCAGTGCCACCGCGACGGCGAGGCCGACGGCCGCGGACAGGAAGTTCTGCACCGCGAGGCCGGCCATCTGGACGCTGAAGCCCAGGGTCGCCTCGGGCGAGTACGACTGCCAGTTCGTGTTGGAGACGAAGGACGCCGCCGTGTTGAAGGCCAGCGACGGCCCGACGTTCGGCAGCCCGAGGTCGCCCGGCAACACGACCTGGATGCGCTGCAGCAGGTACACCACCAGCAGGCCGACGACGCTGAAGAGCAGGACGCCGCGCAGGTACGTGGCCCAGGACTGCTCGGCGTCGGGGTCCACACCGATCACGCGGTAGATGCCCCGTTCGATGCGGCCGTGGTGGCCGGACTCGTAGACGCGGGCCATCCAGTCGCCGAGCGGGCGGTGCACCACGACGAGCAGCAGGACGAGGACGGCGACCTGGGCGATGCCGGCCCAGACCGTTGCGGTGCCCATCAGAACTGCTCGGGACGCACGAGCGCCCAGACGAGGTAGACGAGTGCGGCGATGCCGAGGACGGCAGCGACGATGGTGATCACGATCACAGTCGCTCCACCCCCTTGGCGATCAGTGCCACCACGCCGAACACGGCGAGGACACCGGCGACGACGAAGACGTCGAACACGTGGGACTCCTGGAGATCTGCGGTTCCGCGGCGGATGCCGTGGACGGCACCGTGTGTGGTGCCGGAACCGATCGTGGATCCGGCACCGGGCCTCCAGGACGGTCCTGACGGGTTCCTAACGCTCCGATACGCGACGCATGCGGCTTGCTGACGCCCGCGCTGCGGCGCGGAGTTCCGGGGGTCCGACGATCGTGAAGTCGGTGTCGAGCGCTGCGAAGCGGGCCACGAGCGCGTTCCAGGACCAGGAGCCCGCGGTCAGGCGGCAGGAGGTCGGCCCGGTCGCCTCGAGCACGGCGTCCGCATCCAGGTACGGCGCGACCGTCCGCGCCGCGACGGGCAGGTCGACCGTGCCGCGGCAGGGCCAGGCGTCGATGACGTCCGAGCCCTTGAACCGTGCCGCGACGAACGCAGCCGGGTCACCGCTCGGCACCGGACGCGGGGTGAACGGACGACCGGTCGGTGCCCGCGGGGTGATCCGGTCCACGCGGTAGGTGCGCCAGTCCTGCCGCTCGTCCTCCCACGCCAGCAGGTACCAGCGGCCGTTCCGGGCGACGACGGCGTGGGGTTCGACCCGGCGGGGCGGTCGGCCGTGCTGCTCGTCGTCGCCGTACGCGAACCGCAGCACCTGCCGGGTCCGGACGGCGTCACTCACGGCGACCAGCACCTCGGGGTCCACCGTGGTGGTGCCGGGGGTGGCGACGACGTCGACGGCGTCGACCCGGTGCCGCAGCCGCGCGGGCATGACCTGCCGGACCGCGGCGAGCGCCCGCGCTGCGGACTCGGCGATGTCCGCACCGGAGGCCGGGGCGACGGCGAGTGCCAGGGCGATGGCGACCGCCTGCTCGTCGTCGAACAGCAGCGGCGGCAGCTCGGACCCGGCGGACAACCGGTAACCGCCGGCCGGGCCCTTCAGCGCCTCGACGCGGTAGCCGAGTTCGCGCAGCCGGTCGACGTCGCGGCGGACGGTGCGCGGGCTGACCTCGAGGCGCTCGGCCAACACGTCGCCCGGCCAGTCACGGCGCACCTGCAGCAGGGAGAGCAGCGCGAGCATGCGTGAGGACGGTCCGGCCATGGACTCAGTATCCGTCGAGAAGCGGACACGATCTGACCGCTTCCCTCGGCAGACTCGCTCCCATGACGATCACCACGACACCGCACCTCAACTTCGACGGCAACGCTCGGCAGGCGTTGGACTTCTACGCGCAGGCGTTCGGCGCCGAGCCCGCGACCATGACCTACGGCGCGATGGGTGCCACCGACGAGCCCGCCTGGGCAGACCGGATCGTGTGGGGCCAGGTGCAGTCCGCCTCCGGGATCCGCGTGATGGCCTTCGACGTGTGGCCCGGCCAACCGTACGACCAGGGCACGAACGCGTCGTACGTGTACCTCAGCGGCACGGACGCGGACGAGATCACGGCCGCGTGGAACGGCCTGCTCGACGGCGCCGAGGTCCGGCAGCCGTTCGGCCCCTCCGCGTGGTCACAGCTCGCGGGGCAGCTCCGCGACAAGTTCGGCGTCATCTGGGCGCTCGACGTCGCCGCTCCGCGCGAGGACTGACCGGTCCCCGCAGCCCTGGTGCGAGGCCGTTGGATTCCAGGTAGATCTGTGGCCTTGGGCCGCCGCGCAGCC
Source organism: Curtobacterium sp. MCBA15_001 (assembly GCF_001864835.1). GTDB lineage: Bacteria > Actinomycetota > Actinomycetes > Actinomycetales > Microbacteriaceae > Curtobacterium. The sequence continues at coordinate 219,896 of NZ_MJGI01000021.1, forward strand.
AAGGCACCCTATGCTCTACTCAAGAGCGACTACGAGGCCGGGGGAGAAGTGGCGAGGGTTCCGATTGCGCGCGGTCGCACGCACATAGTATTCCCCGCGCGCGATGCCGAGGGCGTGCAGCCCGCATCCGTAATGCTAGCCGACCTTGCCCGCGGGCAATGGAAGGCTGATACCGATCACCTTGATGGCGACGAGTGGCCCGATACGCGGCAAGTTTCAGATAAGTTCAAACTTCTTCAAATCATACGCACCTTTGCTGACACCGGCCTACCGACGCACGCACGTGCAATAAACGAACTCGAGAATGGCATCTGGGAGTTCAAGCATGGCGTGAAGCGCATGTCATTCTACGAGACAGATGGCAACGGGTCCGTGTTCAAAACTACACAAATTCGGGCCGTAAACGAAAGCCCACGTGGCGAGCAAGCAAAGTATTGGTGGATACCTCAATTCGCGCCCCAGATCCGCGTGGGGTTCTGCTTTGCCAAAGATGGCAAAACTGCTGGGGCTGATAATATCAGTGAATGTGAAAGAGTACGGAAGGAAGACCTTGATTATGACCGAGCAGCCTGAGTCGCTCGTTGATCAGATCAACCAGGATCCTGCCGGCCGAGCCGAATTGGCTTTGGCCACTTACGAGCTTCGAGTTGAAGAACTGTTTCAGGCGCTATTTGAAGACGCGACAGACAGAAAGATTTCGGAAGTTGCGACAGCGCTAGGGGCACCTGCGGAACGTCTCTCCGCTCTCATCGAAGATTCCAGCCAAGTGAATAGTCAAGCATTCGTGAGATATGCTAGTGTTTGCGGATACCGGCCGGTCCTCAATCTGGTGCCGATTAGCGAGGTCGACGCTCCTCTCCCCATTGCATACATGGATTTCGATGCTAGCCGCGTAGATATTTATCGGCAACGCGTTGTAAGCCAAAGCGGAGTGTTCGACGTCCGGTGGAACCGGCTCGCGCCGATCGATGAGTTCGTTGCGCTTGAAGATATGCAACATGAGTTGACGTTGAATAGCACAAACGGGACCGTTCGCCGTGATCACATTGAAAGTAGTGATGACCTATGGGAACTCGAATGGAGCGACGAGGGCAATGTCTTCTCCAATTGAAGTCGGGATCAAGGTCGATCGCGCATACTCGCAGGAGCTAGCTTATAAGCGACTTTCGCTCGAGCAACCCCGCGGGAAAAGGCGAGTGCGAATTAAATTCGACGTAGGCGACTTCGAGCCAATCTCGACGAATGCCATCGCTTGGTCGACGCTGGTGGAGGTTGTTCTCCTCGAGGGTCCTCTTGGGGAATCAGAGGAATTCGCGACCATCAGAAGTGTGGTCAATTGCCTTCTAACGTTATCGGGCGTCAGCTCGGACGCGGTGAAGGAAGAAGAGGAGCTCGCGCAGCTGATAAGCGAGCATGCTCATCCATTCCTTTACTCGATCCATCGAGCGAGGATCGCCGAGGCGTCGGCGGCAATGGACGTCAACCCCGTTCGGTTGCCGGTCGAGTTCCCACAGCCGGACGCGGATAATTGAGCTGATCCTCCTTCAGAAGAGCCAGCGAATTATTCCCGCGCCGGCGTCCAGGTGCTGACGGTCACCGCGGCCGTCACGGACGCCGGCGCGAACGTCGTGTCGGGGGCGACGTGGTGGTGGCTCGGGCCCATGTGCACGACATCGTGCACGTCGTCGGCGGACAGCTCCATCGCCCAGCTCACGTCCTCGGAGGACCGCTGCACGAACGACGGCGTCAGGGAGTCGTGCAGACGCCGTTCCTTCTCGGGGTCGACGCTGATCGTGGCCTCGGCGAGTTCGGCCAGGTGCCCGGGGCGCGGCGTCACGACCACGAGCACGCCGTCCTCGTGCAGGACCCGGGCGTACTCGCGCTGGTTCCGGGGCGCGAAGACGTCGAGTACGACAGCGGCCGCACCGTCGACGATCGGGAGGCGCTCCGTGACGTCACCCACCACCGCGCCCACGCGGTCGTGCACGCGAGCCGCGCGGCGGACGGCGACGGCCGACAGATCCAACGCGACCCCCAGTCGCGCCGCCGGGTCGCGGCCGACAGCAGGTGCTGCTCCGGGCGCGACCCCGAGCCTCCCGTCCGCCGCGCGCAGCGCATGTGCCAGGTAGGTCCCGGGACCGGACCCGACGTCCAGGACGACGCCCGGCGCGGCACTCGACGCGACCACCCGCGCGATCGCCTGCTCGACGGGCGCGTAGTGCCCACGTCCGAGGAACCGGATGCGGGCGTCGACCATCTCCGGCGTGTCCGCCGTGAGCGCGCGCCGCTTGACGGGCAGGAGCGTCAGGTGGCCCTGCTTGGCCTCGTCGTACCGGTGGCCGGTCGCGCACCCGGCCTGTCCCGGGCCGGTGCGGGCGAGGGGCTCGCTGCAGACGGGGCAGGCGAGCACGGGGAGCAGGTCGTCGCGCACCGGACCAGCGTACGGGCGTCGGTAGCCTGACCGGATGTCGCTGCAGCAGCTCTTCGGTCTCGACGGACGCACGGCACTGGTCACGGGCGGCAGCTCCGGGATCGGGCGCGCGATCGCCGAGGCGCTCGCGAGCGCGGGGGCGCACGTCGTCGTCGCGGCACGCACGACCAGCGCGGTCGAGGCCACGGCAGCAGCCCTGCGCGACGCGGGCGGATCGGCCGCCGGGATCACCGCAGACCTGTCCACCCGGACGGGCGCGCAGGCGCTCGCCGATGCGGTCGGCGAGGTCGACGTGCTGGTCCACTCGGCGGGCATCAACCTGCGGCCGCCGATGTCCGACCTGGACGGCGACACGTGGGACGCGACGATGGCGGTCAACCTGGATGCGCCGTTCGTGCTCGGACAGCGCCTGCTCCCGGGGATGGCGGCCCGCGGGTACGGGCGCGTCATCGCGATCAGTTCGCAGCAGGCCCACCGCCCCTTCGCCGCCAGCGGCGCGTACGGGGTCTCGAAAGCCGGACTGGAGGCGCTGGTCCGGTCGACGGCCGAGGCCTGGTCCGCGCACGGGGTCACCGCCAACGCGCTGGTGCCGGGCTTCGTTCCGACCGCGCTGAACGCGCGGCTCAGCGCGGACCCGGTGGCCGTCGAGCGACTGGCGGCGCGGACGCTCGTCGGGCGGAACGGACGGCCGGAGGACTTCGCGGCGGCGGCGGTCTTCCTCGCCGGGCCCGGGTCGGCGTACGTGACGGGGCAGTCGATCGCCGTCGACGGGGGCTTCTCCGTCCACTGACTCGGTCGGTAGGTTCGGGGCATGGCCGTCATCCACGATGCAACGCTCCGCCCGTCGAAGACCGAGGCGATCGGGGGCTGGCTCCCGACGCAGGCGTGGAGCGGTGTCACGCCCGGGGCCGAGGTGCTGGTCGACGGTCGCTTCCGGTTCGACGACCCGGCGGGCGAGGTCGGCGTCGAGACGTACCTGGTGCACGTCGACGGCGGCCCGGTCCTGCACGTGCCACTCACCTACCGTGGCGCTCCGCTGCCCGGAGCCGAGGACTTCCTGCTGACCGAGATGGAGCACTCCGTGCTCGGCCGACGCTGGGTGTACGACGCCGCCGGGGACCCGGTCTACGCCGACGTCCTGCGACGGGCCATCGCGACCGGCGGGCACGAGGCCTCGCTCGAGTCAGCCGAGGGGGGCGAGGCGCCGCCGGTGCTCGGGACGGCCGTGGGCAGCGGTGCCGCAACGACGTCACCGACCGTGGACGCGGTCGCGCCGACCACCGACGGAGCGCTGACCACCATCGGCGACCTGACGATCGTGCGCGTGGTCGGGACGCCCCTGCCCGCGGGCGAGACCCTGACCGCGACCTGGCACGACGCGGACCCGGCGGTCGTGGCGGTCCTGCGCAGCTGACCGGGCTGTCGGGTACTGGCAGGACCATACCGGTGCCTCCACGCCCTGACCCGACGAGGTCGCAGGCGGCTCGTCAGCCACGGCGGCCCGTCAGCTCGCCGGCAACTCAGGCGCGATGCCCCGAAAGCTGCTGGCCGGTCCGGCACTACTCACGCCGCAGGGGCAAGAGCAGCGGCAAGGACAAGGGCAGGTCGAGAACTCCCAGTTCACGATGTCGAACGTCACTTCCCCGGTCAAGGAGCCGGCGGAAGGCGCACTGAGGTGGACTCCTGGCCGTCGGGAGGCTCGTCGCAACACACCGTAACGCGCACCTCCGACCGGGTCGGTGCCGCGACCTCCCACCCGGAGGACGTCATGCACGTCGGTCCCGGTCAGATCAACGACGTGACCCGCATGCGCGGTCTGCGGTGACGCGTCCGTGCACGGCATGCGCCCGACCAGATCCCCACCGAATGACGATGTTGTGCGCCCGCTCACGACGTCGGCGACGACGACGAGCACCGCCCCAGCGAGGACCCCGCGCGTCCACATGGTGCGAGGGCCAGCCGGACGGCTACCGCAGGAAGAGCCCGCACATCCCGAAGATGACCGTTAGAGCGAGGGCAAGCGCAACAGGCAGTGGGACTGCGCGGGACGAAATGGCGTCCCCGCGACTCGGGCCATCGACCACCATCGAAGAGGTGGCTTCAGACAATTGCTATCAGGCGCGATGTAGTTACGGGGGTGCGCATGACCCACGTCCGGCAGTATGCTCTAGTCACGCTTGAGGGGACACGCATCGGAGGGGTATGCCCATCGCCCGAACGAACACCTGCCACTTCGACTATCAAGTCGGTGCTGAGCATTACTATTTGTCATGCCGAGGCGAGGCGTATCACTGCAAGGCAGATCATCGCGTGGCGAACGCGCACAAAGGTAGATGGAGCATCCCGCGCCCGGATGAGTGCCACGCTTTCTGCAACTCGACTGCTGAACCCGCGGGCTCGGCAGTCGGAGACAGATGGCACTTCTCACACACGCCCATCGGCACCGCAAGGGAGCGCCTCGCCCGTTTCATGGCCCCGAGCGCTGCCGGAGCATCATGGCACGGCTTTCCCGTTGGCGGGACGAGAAAGCGCGCTAATGAAGCTTTTCCCTCGCAGGCCATCGTCGACGAGTGGTTGAACAACGAGGTCATTGATCGAGCAACACATTCGCGCATCATTCGGAGGACCGTATGAAGCGGCTCCTCGAACTACGCGTGAGGGTCCCGGGTCAGTGGTCAGACGCTTGGCTCTACAAAGGGAGCCTTCTACTCTGGACACCGGACGGTCGGCTCGCTTGGATCAAGCTCGATCAAATCCGTAATGAAGTCAACCGTCAAGGCGGGGCGGCCGCTCGCCTTTTGGCCGACTACCTTATCTTCAGAACTGACTGGAAAGTCGGTGAGCAGTTCGTAACATTGCAGAAGACCGCTACAGCACTGAATGCGTTGGTGATCGACGCGACAGCGCACAACCCTGACCTCTGCTTCGAGGTGACTGCAGCCCCTCACCTTGTGCCGATGCACGAACGGCTCGAGGGGTTCCTTCTTGATGTCGCAGTGACGGGCAATCGCGTTTTCTCGGCTACCACGGCTGGCCTCTTCGAGACGGAATTCAACCCAGAGTATCCGAAGAACGACAACCCGCTCATCTTGAGCGAAAGTGGTCGAGTAAATAGTGTCGCGATTGCGAGCAACACCATCGCGGCCGCGATGGAGGATAAGGGGCTTCGAACAGCCCCGATCTTTTTCGGCGAGGGAGCTAATTGGCATTCATCACCCTCTTCATTCAAGCTCATCGACGACTATGCAATCAGTACTTCGTTCTCGTCGTACAACCTTTTGAATTACAACGGTGACGCAGCACCGGAGTTTCTCAGGGCGCGGACGCAACGCGAATCGGCCGGAGGCGATCAAAGCTACGATCGCACAGTCATCGTCGACCACGACCACCCCGAGAGCATATTGAAGCCGGTCACTGATGCAGCAGTTGCTGGGACCACTGTCGGACCGGCTTCTGACGAACTCTACGTAGTCGGAAACTCCAACTACAGGCTTCTCGTATCCGACGGCCAGGATTTTGCGTCGGTGATCAACCTCGGATGGGGCTCTCCAGCAGAAAGACGTGGCATCGTCCGCAGCCGCGATTTTGTTGTCGACTCTCGCGCGGGGGAAATGGTTGCAACCACATCTGAAACGCGCCAGTTGAAAAGTGGCTTTGTCCTCGAGTCGTATGAAACGATTAGCCTCCTGACGCGTGACGGCGTTCATATCCTCCCCGATCAAGGTGTTTTGAGAACCCGCACGTTCCCGCGATCGAGGCGCCACGAAGACACGTTTGCGTCGATCTGCAACGACCACGTCGACCTCGTTGGATTCCTCGAGGTGCCCGACTCCCGTCTCGGATAAGAGCGCAGCCACGGAAGGTGGCGGGGGTCACGGCGGCCGTCACCACCGTCGGGAAGAACACCGCGTTTGTGGCGTTTTGGTGACGGCCCGGCTCCATCGGCGCAACTTCGTGGCCGTCCTCGGCGGAGAAGTCAAGCTCGATCTGCGGAGGTGCCGGGTTGCGGTCCTGTCGGGTACTGGCAGGGCCCCGTTGGGCGATGCGGGGCCTGGCAGGATCGACGGTGTGAAGACACTGGAGTTGCCACAGACAGACCTCACCGCCTCCGACGTGGTCGTCGGACTGATGCGGATCACCGACATGAGCGACGAGGACATCCGGTCGCTGTACACCGCGTCGCGGGACGCCGGCGTGACGATGTTCGACCACGCCGCGGTCTACGGCGGCTGGCACGGCTGCGAAGAGCGCTTCGCCGGCGCAGTCACGCTGTCGCCCTCGGAGCGCGCCGCGATCCAGCTGCAGACGAAGGTCGGCATCCGCCCGACCGCGAAGGGCGCGTACTTCGACTTCTCCTACGAGCACATCATGGAGTCCGTCGCGGAGTCGCTGACGGCGCTGCAGACCGACTACATCGACGTGCTGCTGCTGCACCGCCCCGACGCCCTGGTCGAGCCGGACGAGGTCGCGAAGGCGTTCGCCGAGCTGCACGCCGCGGGCAAGGTCCACCACTTCGGTGTCTCGAACCACACCCCCGGGCAGGTCGAGCTGCTCAAGAAGTCCGTGCAGCAGCCCCTCGCGTTCAACCAGGTGCAGCTGAGCATCACGCACGCGAACGTGATCACCCAGGGCCTCTCCGCGAACATGGGCGGCCTCGACCAGTCGATCGACCGCGACAACGACATCCTCAACTACTCACGGCTGCACGACGTGACCCTGCAGGCCTGGTCGCCGTTCCAGAAGGGCTTCTTCGACGGCGTCTTCCTGGGCGACCGCGAGCAGTACGCCGAGCTGAACGACGTCCTCGAGGAACTGGCGTCGGCACACGGCGTCACCCCGACCGGCATCGCCGTCGCGTGGATCACCCGCCACCCCGCGCGCTTCCAGGTCGTCCTCGGCACGACGAACCCGCAGCGCGTGCGGGACTCGGCCGCCGGCAGCGACGTCGAGCTCTCGCGCGAGGAGTGGTACCGCGTCCTGACCGCCGCCGGCCACGTCGTCCCCTGACGCCGCCGGATCGGGCAGGGTGGGATCGTGCTCCGCGACCTGACCCTGCCCGTTCCGCTGTCCACCCGCCACGGCGAGGTCACCCTGCGGTCAGCGACCACCGACGACCTCGACGCCCTGATGACGCTGCTGGCCGACGACCCGGTGAGCGCGGCTCGTGGTGACGTCGCCGACGACACCGACCGGCCGCGGTACGCCGCCGCCCTGCGGGCGATCGTCGACGATCCGGCCAACGTGCTGTTGGTCGCCGTCGACCAGGACGGGAGGCTCGTGGGCACCTTCCAGCTCACCCGCATCCCCGGCATGGCTCGGCAGGGTTCGACCCGGCTGCTCGTCGAGGCCGTCCGCGTCCGCAGCGACCTGCGCTCCAGCGGGATCGGAGGGGCGATGATGCGCTGGGTCACCGACGTCGCCGCGGCTGCCCTGGACGCTCCCCTGGTCCAGCTGACGTCCGACGCCGCGCGGGTCGACGCCCACCGGTTCTACGAGCGGCTCGGCTTCGTCGGGTCACACGTCGGCTTCAAGTACCGCGTCCCCAGCAGCTGACGCCGCAGGGTCGAGCTCGCCACGAGACCACCCGAAGGACTCGATCACCTCGTCGAGTCCTGCTCGCTGGCCGTCGTCCATCGCGAGGCGCAGGCTGATGACAGCCACATCGAGCGCACTCGTCAGAGGGGTGTTCGTTTCGGCTGTCATACGAGAACTGTTGCCTTCCTGGTCGTGGAATGTGACACTTGTCGCAGTCGCCCCATCGCGGTGGGAGCGGAAGTGATCCCTGGGAGATCCTGCGGTACAGCGGGGCCCGGGGATTCGCGCTTTCACCGGGGTTCCTCGTGCACGACGAGCCGCACACCCACAGCCAGCCGGTGTTGTCCGTTGTCCTGCCGGTCGGCAGCGATGACACCACACATCGCGTCAGCGGCCCAGAGCAGCGGCTCGGCCGTGCCGGGCACGTGGTCGACACGGACGTCGGTGAGCAGTCGGCGTGAGCGGAGTGCATCGACGTGCTGACGGTCCAGGCGATCCGCGGGCCCGCGCGACTCCAGGACGACCCGGTCGACGCCGATCGCCATCAGCTCCTGCAACAGCCGCTCCAACGTGAGTCGGCGTCGACGCTCACGCCGCGTGAGCACGTCGAGGACGGCCACGACGCCGACGAAGGTGACTGGCATGGCCGTGATCGCCGCCACGATGCGAGCGCGGTGTCGCCCGTCACTCTCGGTCCAGTGCAACTTCTTCGCCGATCTCGGCTTCAGCGCGAGCAGGTCTTCACGGACGACCTGCTCGGAGCCGTCCGGCGCCAGGACGGCAGCCAGGATGTACGCGCCGGGGTCCCGCCCGTCCCCCAGCTCGGACTCGTCGACGCAGGCCGTCGGTGTCATCCTGGAACACTACCGTTCACCGGCCGGTCCCGCTGCCTCGGAGGTCAGCGGCCGGAGGCGTAGTGGTTCGCGACCTGGGTCGGCGTCAGCACGGTGCCGTACACCGCCGCGAACCGCATCGAGCCCGTGAAGAAGAAGTTGGCGGGCTGACCGGGCCAGCCGCTCACGGTGTCGTACCCGACGCGCCAGTACCCGGTGTAGTTCTCCGGCGTCGTGTACGCCGTGTTCGACGCCACGAGCGTCCCGTCCAGGTACAGACGCATGCCCGTGCCGGCCGACATCGTCGCGACGACGTGGTGCCACGCGCCGTCGGTGACCACGTTCGGCGACGTGATGACCTGGGTGGCTCCGTTGTAGGCACCGAACGTGAGCTGGCCCGCGGTGTTGACGTAGACCTGGCGATCGTGCTGCCCGGAGGTGGCGACCTGGCTGGCGCCGAAGCCGATGAGCATGCCGCCGGCGACGGTGGTGCGGAACCAGACCTCCTCGCTGAAGGTCGTGGGGTTCGCGACGGCCCGGGGCGTGGAGACGAAGCTCGTGGACCCGTTGAGCACGTAGGCGCTGCCGGTGTCCCGCGGGCAGGCGTTCGGCGACGGCGTCGACGCGACCATCGAGCCCTGGTACGTGCCGTTCGCGCCGGCGCTGGACCAGTCGGTCGCGGTCTTCGCGCCGGAGGCCTCGCCGAGCTTGTACGCGAACGTCGCTCCGCTCAGGTCGGCGCCGACGGCACCGGTGCAGGTGAAGTACGGGGCGGTGGCGGCGGAGTCCACGTTGTTCGTGATCTTCGCGCTGAAGGCCGACCGGGTCGGGGCGAACTGGGCGAAGAGCACGACCACGGCCAGCGCCACGACGAGCAGCAGGGCGACGAGCTTGCCGTCGCGCAGCCGGGCGGCCGTCACGAGGGACGCACCGTGTGGACGCGGCCGACCACCAGGCAGAGGACCAGGGGGACGAGGCAGGCGCAGATCAGGAGCGTCCATCCCATCGGGTCGAGGTCGATGTTCGAGGTCAGCTGGTAGTGGCCGTGGCGGTTGAGCTCGTGGATCACGATGCGACCCACCTCGCCGTCGACCAGGTGCGTGCTGGTGCCGCCGTGGCCCTGGACCCGCACCGGGAAGATGCCGGAGGACACCACGGTCGCGGTGACGGTGTGCGGGGTCGCGGTGTTCGTGATCGTCGTGACGTTGACGAAGGGGCGCAGGACGAAGGCGGCGTACGACACGGTGAGCGCACCGCCTGCGATGCGGAGGGAGCTGCGGGTGATCCGGTCGCTGAACGGGCTGGTGAGCACCCAGATCAGCAGCGTCCCGATGAGCAGGATCGGCGCGGCGCGGAACAGCCAGCCCAGGTGCGGGACGAGCAGGGCCGGGGCACCGACGAGGTTCTCCTGCGTCAGCGTCCACGGGTCGGTGGCGCCGTTCACGTCACCGCGGGTGTGGATCCCGCCCGCGGCGTCGATGTCGATGATGCGGTGCGTGTAGATCGTGTCCGGGGCGGCGCTGACGCGGAACGAGACGATGTCGCCGACCTGCAGCGACGACGCCTGGACGGGCAGGTCGAGCAGGAGGGTCCCGACGGGGGCGGCTTCGCCCATCGACGGGGTCTCGACGACGAACATCCGACCGCCGTTGGTCAGGAACAGGGCGGCCACGGTCAGCAGCAGTGCGGCCACGGCGGCGACCGTCCAGGCGAGGGTGACCTCGAAGCGGCTGGCCGTGGGGCCTCCGACCAGGGGCCGGGCGAGGGTGCCGGTCAGGGAGACGGCTGCGGTCTGGCTCATGGTCGTCTCCTCTCAGGCGTGACGGACGAACTCGGGTGGAGTGGGAAGGGCGACACCTCGGCCGTTTCGGGACCGGTCGAGATGCCGCCCACGGGTGGGGACGTGCGGTGGGTCAGGCGGTGAAGGTCCACGTCATCGGGACGGACGCCGCGAGGCCCTGGTAGGTGTTGCCGGCGGAGCTGTCCAGCGTGACGGCGAAGTTGAACGGCACCGAGGCGCCGGCGGCCGGGGCTGCGGGCATCGTGAAGGCCGAGGCGGCTGCGCCCTTGAAGCTGGCGAGGGTGCCGGAGAACACGGTGGTCGAGCCCGAGGTGATGACGAGGTTCATCTTCGCGCAGAGGTCGGTGGCGGTGCCGTTCTGGGCGCCGTTCGCCGACTGGGTGCAGAGGGCGCCCGGGGTCAGCGTGAAGGTGCTGGCCGCCGAGGTCCCGGTGTTCTTGATCGTGATCGGGGTGTTGACCGTCTGACCCGGGGTCATCGTGGTGCTGCCGCCGAACTTGTTGATGGTGGAGCACGTGGCCGAGTTGGTCGACACGGAGCCGCCGTCGGTGCTGAGGCAGGTGACCGACGCGTTCGCGTTCTGCTCCTGCATGACGAGCGTGCCGCTGGCTGCGGTGTTGCTGCTGTTGGTGATGCTCGCCGCGAACCCGGACAGGGTGCCGGTGAGGGAGAGGGAGAGCAGGACGGCGGCGAAGATGCCCGCGACCAGCGCAACGGGCGCGAAGCGGAGGCGCTTGACCGGGGAGATGCGGTTCGGGTTGGACACGGGGTTACCTCGATGACTGTGATGGGTGTTCAGGGCGTTTGCTTGATCATCAAGATAGCCAATGGTTCACACAACTGGAAGCCATGCCGCCGCCCCAGAGCGGGGGGCAGCGCCGGGCGACCCCGGTCCGACGTGCCATCCTGGGCGGCAGGACACGTCACGAGAGAGCGGACCGGTGGTGGGAACAGCAGAGGACGAGGCGGGCGACCTCCTCGCGGCGTTCGACGCCGTGGTGCGCGCGGAGAAGGGCCTCGTCGCGCAGCTCAGCGCGCGCGCAGGCATCCACGACACCGGGATGCGCGCGCTCGCGCTCGTCGACGACACCGGGTACTCGACCGCCACGGAACTGGCGGGCTACCTGGGGCTGACCTCGGGTGCGGTCACCAACATGGTCGACCGGCTCACCGACGCGGGACTGGTCGAACGGCGCCCGAACCCCTCGGACCGCCGGGGGTCGCTCATCATGCTGAGCCCTGCGGGCGAGGACGTGATCGCGGGCGCGCGGAAGCGCTACGCCACCGTGCTGCGTGAGGTCAGCGCCTCGACCGGCGTCGACCTGACGAGCGTCTTCAACGACGTCGCGACCGGGCTGCTGCAGCAGGCGGCGTCAGACGTCGCCGAGACGACGAGCTGACGACCGCCGCCGAGACGACGAGCTGACGACCGCCGCCGTGACGACGGCCTGAGGACCGCCGCCGAGGTGACGGCCTAGGCCTCCTTCGAGTCCGGGGCAGCCCCGGCAGCCGGCACGGCCGCGGACGCCGCGCCACCGCTCGGCGGCCCGAGGAACAACGAGGGCGCTGCCGGGTCCGCGGCGGCACCACTGACCACCTCGACCGCGATGTCCAGCCCGTGCGCCGGGTCCTCGTCGAGCTCGAGGCCGTTCTCGGTCGCCTCGTCCTCGGGGATCGCCATGCCCTTGGACGGATCGAACGCGCTGCTCATCGACATGGCACGAGCATGCCCCACGCCGTTGAGCGGTGCCTAGGAGCTGGCTGCGATGAGTTCCAGCTGCGTCACCACCAGGTCGGTCGTCGGCGTGAACGTGAAGTCGGAGCCACCGCCTCGGATCCGGAACACCCGCGTCTGCCCCGCCCAGTCGAACACGGCGCCCGTGACCGCGGCCGACCCGGCACCCGACGCCGCTTCGGTACCGTCACCATCACCGTCACCGCCGAGCGACACGGACCACGCGTACGTCCCCGGCGCAGCGACCGTCACCGTGTACAGCGACGCCGCCGCGACGTCGACGGGGAACGACACCGGGACACCGGCGGCGAGCGCCGTCGCCGTCCGCCCCGTGTCGTCCGTCAGCGCGGAGTCACCGACGGCCAGGACGTCCTGTGGGGCGTCGCGGTACCCGTGCACCTCCGACGCCGACACCGGCCGCGTGTCGGACGCCCACCCGGTCGGGGTGTCGGACAGCTCCACCACGATCCGGGAGGCCCCGACCACCACCGCGTGCGGGATGCTGATCGAGGTCCACGGCGACCCGTCGACCGTCACCGACGCCACGTACGCACCTGCCGGGGCGCCGCTGGTCTCGATCACGGTGGCAGAGCCTCCTGGCGGACGCAGCACCGTCCGCCGGACCGACGGCGGCACGATCACCCAGGACCCACTGGCCGGCGCCAGCGGGTACAGCCCGATCGTCGCCAGGACGTACCAGGCGCTCATCTCGCCGTTGTCCTCGTCACCGGGGTACCCCTGCCCCAGGTCGGAGCCGACGAACAGGCGCTGCAGGCATTCTCGGACGATGCGGTGGGCGTCGTCGTGACGGCCGGTGAACATCGGGAAGAACGGGATGTGGTGCGCGGGCTGGTTCGACAGTCCGAGCATGCCCATCCGCACGTCGCGGGCCTCGGGCATCTCGTGGATCGGGAACCCGTAGTGGCCCGAGCGGTCGGTGGCACCGGTCTCCGGCTCGGCGAAGAACCGGTCCACCGCCGCGTCGAAGGCCGCCGGTCCGCCGTGCAGGTCGACGATGCCGGCACCGTCGTGCGGCGCGGTGAACATCGTGCCCCACGCGTTCGTCTCGGTGTAGTCGCCGCCCCACTGGTCCGGGTCGAAGTCGGTCCGCCAGCCGCCGTCCGGTGTCCGGCCGACGAAGAACCCCCGGCTGCGGTCGAAGACGTTCCGGTACTGCAGGGAGCGCCGGGCGAACCACTCGGCTTCTGCCGTGTACTGCTCACGGTCAGCGGCGTCGGTGGTGCGGTCCGCCATCGCGGCGGCCAGCGCCGAGACGCCCCAGTCGTTGATCGCGGCGTCGAGGGTCCAGGACATCCCCTCGGAGGTGTCGGTGTCGACGTGCCCGCGGAAGGCGCCCGGGAGGCTCCCCTTACGTCCGACGCGCTCGTCGCGCGGCGGGACGGTCGCGTTCTTCACCGCGCTGCGGTATGCCTGCTCGACGTCGAAGCCGTCGACCCCGCGGGACACCAGGTCGCCGAACACGGTGTCGCTCGTGGTGCCGGTCATGCAGTCCTCGGCGCCGGGGGCGCTCCAGCGCGGGGTCCAGCCGCCGTCGTGGAAGTGCTCGACGAAGCCCTGCGCCAGGTCGGCCGCGGTGTCGGGCGTCAGCAGCCCGAGCAGCGGCCAGGCCGTGCGGTAGGTGTCCCAGAACCCGTTCGTGGTCGTCATCGGGCCGTCGACGACCTCGGGCGCGGGCTCGTCGCGGATCGGCTCCGCCAGCACGTCGCCGTACGGGGAGCGGTGGTGCGGCGTCCCAGTCAGTGCGGTCTCGCCCGCCCGGTTCGGGTAGAGGAACAGCCGGTACAGGCCGGAGTAGATCGAGGTGAGCTGGTCGTCGGTGGCGCCCTCGACCTCGAGCGTTGCGAGCTCGGCGTCCCAGAGCTCCTCGGCGCGGGCGCGCATCGCGTCGAAGTCGCCGGCGGCATCGAGGTTCGCCCGGGCGTCCGCGAACGACACCGTCGAGATGCCGAGGAGCACGTCGACGCCCCCGTCGACCGACAGCCACCCACGCAGTTCGTGGTCCGCGAACGTGGTGTGGTCCTCCGTGACGCCGGGGATCCGCAGGTGCACGAAGTGCGGCGGGGTGCCGGGGCGGTCGTCGAGGTGGGCCTCGACCACCGCGACCCCGTCCTCGGTCCGGACCGAGCAGTCGAGCACACGGCCGTGGTGGTCGAGCACGATGCTGCGGGTCCCGGTGAACCGGAAGGCGAGCGCGAACTCGCCCGCGGTCATCTCCGCGGTGACGTCGTGCTCGAGCGCGACACGGTAGCGGTGCGGGCCGTCGGCCTCGTCGTCGTGATCGAACGCCAGAGCGCGCGCTGCCCGGTCGACGTCCGGCGCGGCCAGCGGGGACGGCATCACCTGGAAGACTCCGCGGTCCCCCATCCACGGCGACGGGATGTGGCTCGTCGCGAAGGCCTGGATCGCTGGTCGGTCGTCGCTCGCCCGGTCGTGCTCCTGGTAGGCGTAGGGCCACCGGTTGCTCGCGGCGTCGGTCATCGGCAGGCCGAACACGCCGCCGTGCGGGATCCCGACGAGCGGCGCGTTGTTGCCGCGGGAGAACCGCGACGACGCCTGCGTGCCACGGGTGGTCCGGACGTGGTCGAGGGGCTTCGTCGCTGCCGGACGGCGGGGCTGCTCGATCCGGACGTCGTCGAGCCACCCCCGGATCGCCGGACCTGCGCTGTCGGTGCCGAACTGGACCTGCAGCCGGTCGACCACACGACCGGCGAACGGGGTCAGGTCGACCTCGCGGCGGTTCCACTGGTCGACCCAGGTCTTGCGGACGGCGTCCTGCGCTGCGGGCGTGACCGCGTCGCCGTACTGGTCGGTCGCCGTGTCGCTCATGCGGGTGCCGTCGGTGAACACCACGTCGACGGCGAACGCCGTGGCGTCCCAGAAGTGCGCCAGGTCGTCGCGCGTGGGCTCCGTCCGGCCGTCGGGCAGCGTGCGTTCCGGGAACCAGACCCACGACAGGCGCTCCCCTGCCTCGACCGAGCGCCCCGCGAAGCCCGGCACGACGGCCGTCAGCGGGCCGTCTCCTTCGGGTCGTTCGACGAGCCACCCCTGACGGGAGGTGAAGCCGACGTGGTTCCTGGCTGCGACGGCCGTCGTCGGGCCACCGCTCCGTTGCAGTTCTCGCACGTCGACCACCCTATTTGGTCCAGTCGATGGATGAAACCCCGTCAGTCCGCGGCGATCATCGCACCCCCGCGCGGACATCGCACCCCGAGGTGACGGGGTGCGATGTCCGCGACGGGGTGCGAAGCGGTCCGCTCAGCCCTTGCCGGGCCCCTTGTCCTTGTGATGCCCGGGGGCGTTGCCGGAGTTGCCGGGCCCGGCGTTCGCGCCGGCGCCCGGGCCGTTGTTGCTCACCGGGGTCTGGACCGGCAGCGTCGGCTCGACCGAGGGCTGGGGACCCTTCGAGGGTTCCGTCGGCTGCGAGGGCTCCTGGGACGGCTGCTGCTCCTGCGACGGCTCCTCTGACGGCTGCTGCTCCTGGGAGGGCTCGTCCGAGGGCTGTTGCTCCTGTGACGGTTCGTCCGAGGGCTGTTGCGGGGCGGGCGTCGACGACGAGGACTCCGACGGCGCCGGCGTGGACCCACCACCACCGAGCGCGACCGCGGCCGCGATCACCCCGGCGAGCACCAGGACGCCCAGCACCACCAGCGTCACGATCAGCCCGGTCCGTCGCTTGCGCTCCGGTTCCTCCGCCGCCGCCCGGGGCGCGACCGGCGGGACCGGAGCGCCGCCGCCGCTCTGGCCACCGCCCCGCTGGGCACCGAGCACGGTGGTCGCCATGTCGTCCGGACGGGAGGCACCGCTCGCGGGCAGCACGCGGGTCGCGTCCTCCTGTGCTCCGGGCACGGGCATCGCCCGCGTCGGCTGGTCCGCAGCCGTCATCGCCTGGGTCGCCTGGTCGGCAGTCGCGGCGGACGCACCGGACCCGGCCACGGCCACGGCACCGGCCACCCCGGCGGCCGCAGCCGCCGGGGTCAGCGTGCCCGGGCCTCCCGGCAGGAGCTGCGTGGCGGGCGCACCGTCGTCGTACGACAGCGCGCGGAGTCGTTCGGCGGCCTCGGCGGCGGTCGGCCGCTCGGCCGGGTCCATCGCGGTCATGACGTGCAGCAGCACGCGCCAGGCCGTCGGCAGCGCCGGGTCGATCTCGGGGGCCTTCGTCAACCGGGTCATGGCGGACTCGACCGCGCTGCCGGGGAACGGCATCCGGCCGGACAGGCACTCCAGCAGTACCAGGCCGAGGGAGTACACGTCGGACTTCCCGCTGATCGCCTGGGCCGTCACCTGCTCGGGCGCCAGGTACGCGGCGGTCCCCATCACGGTGCCGGTCCCGGTGACCCGGGCGGCGTCGCGGAGCAGGGCGATGCCGAAGTCGGCGAGCTTGACGTGCGTGCCGTCGGCCTCGAGCAGGACGTTCGCGGGCTTGACGTCTCGGTGGACGATGCCCTGCGCGTGCACGGCGGCCAGGCCCTCCGCGACCTGCGACCCGAGGCGCGCCGTGGTGGGCCGGTCGAGGGCGCCCTCCTTCAGCCGGGTGGCCAGGTCGCTGCCGGGGACGAGCTCCATCACCAGGTACGAGTCGCCGTCGGCGTCGTCGAGGGCCGCGTCGTAGAGCGTCACCAGCGCCGGGCTCCGCAGGCCGGCGAGGACCTGGATCTCGGCCTCGGCGCGCGCGCGTTCACCGTGGTCGACGGCGCCCATCCGGAAGACCTTGACCGCGACCTCACGCCCCAGCTGCTCGTCGACCGCGCGGTACACCGAGGCCATGCCCCCGTGTCCGAGCGTGCCCGTGACGCGGTACCTGCCGCCGAAGACCCGTTCTGCCATGCCCGGCAACCTACCGGCCCGACCTGACGGGCTGCGCGGGCGCGGCGCCCTCGTCCCGGTGTCGCAGCGTCGTCAGGTACAGCCGGTGGGCCGTCACCACGAGGGCCAGCCAGGCCAACCCCAGGGCCCACGCGGCCAACACGTCGGTGAGCCAGTGGTGCCCGAGGAACACGCGGGAGATCCCGACCGCGACGACGAACGCGGTGCCCACGACGATCGTCGTCACCCGGGTCACGCGCCGGCTCTCACGGAGGAGCAGCAGGTACACGATCGTGCCGACGACCACCGTCGCGTTGAGCGTGTGGCCGGAGGGGAACGACGGGGAGTGCTCGTACGGCGGCACCGCGTCGGCCCGCGGCGGACGGTCCCGGCCGATCAGGTCCTTGCCCGCCACCGTCATCGCGAGCGACCCCGCGCTCGCGGCGACGAGCAGGACGAGCGGTGTCCACGACCGGCGTTGGATCGTGAAGCCCACCAGGAACAGGACCGCGACGATCGGCATCCCGATCGTGCCCGCGACGTCCGTGAACCCGGTCACGGCGGCGTCGAGGCCGGGAGCCCGGAGCGACATCGCGAAGTCCAGGGCCGGGCGGTCGAGCACGGCGACGTCGTCCCCGCCCTGGACGGCCTCGTAGACCTCGGAGGCGAGCCAGGTGCCGACCGTCGCGATCGCGATGCCGATGAGCAGGGTCAGCACCAGGACGGGCAGTGCGCCGTACCGCTCCCCGAGGCGGGCCCAGGCATCGGCGGTGGTGCGGCCGGCACGGGTGCGCCAGGTGGTCAGGTCGACGTCGCCGACCCTGCGGTGCTCGGGGCGCGCGTCGTCGGTCATCGACCCAGCCTGCCCGTCGGCACCCGTGCGTACGCCCCGTCGCGGGGCGGCGACGTGGGTCAGTCCTTCGCGCTGCCGTAGTCGTCGACGACCGACACGGACAACGGGAACGTGACCGGGAACGACCCGAACAGGATCCGCCCCGCGTCCTCCGCCGCCGCCACGACCTGCCCGGCGACCCACTCGGCGTCGGCAGCGGGAGCGTGCACCACGATCTCGTCGTGCACGAAGAACACCAGGTGGGCGCCCTCGCGCAGCGGACCCGTCGCTCTGGTCGCCATCCGGGTCCGGAGCGACGCCATCCACGAGAGGGCCCACTCCGCCGCGGTGCCCTGCACCACGAAGTTCCGGGTGAACCGCCCCCAGCTGCGCGCCCGCGACTCCACGGAACGCTGCATCGCCGGGGTCCCCTCGACCGACCACGCCAGGGCCCGCGCTTCGAACCACGCCGGGTCGGGGACCGGCGACGTCCGCCCGAGCCGCGTCGTCACCGGTTCGCCGCGCTCCCCCGCCGCCGCCGCACGCGACACCAGGTCCAGCGCGCGGGGGAACGCCCGAGCCAGCCGCGGGACCAGTCGACCACCCTCGCCCTGGGTCGCGCCGTACATCGCACCGAGCATCGCGCCCTTCGCCTGCTGCCGGGTCTCGACCGCACCCGAGGCCACCACACCGTCGTACAGGTCGCGCCCGTCCCCGGCGCGGGCCATGTCCAGGTCGCCGGACATCGCCGCGAGCACCCGCGGTTCCAGCTGTGCGGCGTCGGCCACGACGAGCTTCCACCCGGGGTCGGCGACGACGGCCGGCCGGATCGTCTTCGGCAGCTGCATCGCCCCGCCGCCGTTCGCCGCCCATCGCCCGGTGACGACGCCCCCGACGGCGTACTCCGGGTGGAAGCGCCCGTCCTGCACCCACTCGTCGAGCCATCCCCAGCCGTTGGCGGTCAGCAGCCGGTACAGGCGCTTGTACTCGAGCAGCGGTGCGATCGCCGGGTGCTCGAGCTGCTGGAGCTCCCACTTGCGGGTGCTGTCCACCACGAGCCCGGCCCGCCGCAGGGACCGCAGGACGTCGGCGGGCGAGTCGGGGTTGAGCGCGGGGTCGTCGAGCGCAGCGCGCAGGTCGTCGGCGATGTCCTCGAGTCGACGGGGTCGGACCCCGTGCGGGACCCGCGGTCCGAGGGCGTCCTCGAGCAGACGCTCGTGCACGTCGGCGCGCCAGGGCAGCCCGCCGAAGCGCATCTCCGCAGCGACGAGGGCCCCGGCGGACTCGGCGGCCACCAGGAGCCGCAGGGCACCGGGATCGGTCGATCCGGCGACGGCGTCGAGCTGTGCGCGCAGTTCGGCCACCGGGTCGCCCTCGTCGACGGCGGAGGGCACGGCGAACATCGCGTCGTCGAACAGGGCCGCCTGCGTCGGGTGCGCCGCGCGTTCCGTGGGTGCCGCCCGGTCCCAGGCCGACTCGGGAGCGGCCTGCAGCGCCGATCCCCGTGCGGCGAGCGCCCCGCGCAGGATCCGGTGCGCCAGCCGCAGGTCGACGCACCGGGCGACCCGACCGCCGGCGGCCAGGACCAGCGGGTACCACTGGGCGGTGTCGTCCCAGACCCAGCGCACCCCGGCCCGCTCGTGCTGGGCGACGAACGCGGCCAGCTGCCCTTCCGGCACGAGAACGGGTGCGCCGTCGTCCGCGCCGGCGTCGGTCAGGGGCGTCGCGAGGACGCCGCCATCGGCGCGGTTGAGGACGAGGTGCACGGAACGATCATGCCGTGCGCCACCGTCGGCGTCGGACGGGCTTCAGTCAACCGGACGACGCGGCTTCGGTCTCGCGGCTGATGTCCCGGCGCGGTCGATGCCGGAAGGTGGTCCCATGAGCACCGTCACCCCGCGCCACCACCGTCCGCCGCAGGGCACGCCCGCCGGGGGCGCCGTGGCCGTCCTGGTCGTCGGGATCCTCCTGGTCACCGCCCTGACCCTGCTGTCGATCGCGGTGCTGCTGCAGCCCTGACGGTCAGCGGCGGTCGCTGCGGTGCGGGTCGGTCCCGCCCGGACGCACCGCCGCCGTGTCCGCGACGTCGATCCGCACGGTGCCGTCCTCGCGCTCGTCGACCTCGACCCGCGGGGCCTCGTCGCCCGCGTCCGAGCCGGACATCCGCCGGAGCGTGTCGTGTCGGCGCTCGTCGAACGTCATGTCGACGCCGTCGTCCAGGTGGTCGCGGTCCGCATCGCTCATGCCCGCGACGGTACGCCCACCACCCCGGTGCGCCGTCAGGACACCGGCGCGACGCCCGTGCGCTCGGTCCAGTGGCCGCCGACCCGCCACCGGTCGAGGACCGCGAGCTGGAGTCGTCCACGTGCCACGGCGGCGCGCGCCTGGTCGAGCGGCAGCCCGAACACGAACTTCGCCACGCTGGCGTCCCCCTCGTGCTCGTCGGCGTCGGACGCCGGCAGCAGGGCGAACCGACCGGCGAAGCGCACCAGGTTGGCGTTCGGTCCGAGCACCGCGGGCAGGCCCGGGTCGAGGGTCCACGAGCGGCAGCTCCAGGTGTCGGCCGCCAGGTCCGGCGCCAGGCGACGGAGGACGTCGGGCGCCGCACGGAACGACCGGTCGCAGGCGTCGACATCGAGCGGCCCGGTCTCGGGCACGTGCACACCCCAGGCCGGGCTGCCGTCCGGCAGGTGCGCGCCGACCTCGTACTGGAGGCGCCCCACGGCCACCACACGCCCGGTCGCCACCGCGCAGAACCAGTCCAGCCCGGTGCCGCGGACCCCGTACCGGTCGCGCTTGCGCACCACGTCCGCGATGCTCGCCGCCGCCTGCTCGTCGGTCAGGCCGCGGCCGACCAACCACGCCGCGGTCTGCGGCAGGACGGCCTGCACGGCGGCGAACGCCAGGTCGTCCTGCTGCCCGGCCGGCGCGTCCGCGACGCTCGCCGTGAGCTCCGCGGTCACCGTGGCGGCGCGGTCGGGCCGGCCGACCGCGGCCGCGAGCAGCGCGACGGAGGCGGGTCGGGCCTCCCGTCCGGAGCCCGCGACCGGACCGGCCGCACCGGTCACTTCAGCCCGGACGACGCCAGGCCGTCGATCACCCGACGCTGCAGCACGACGAACATGATGAGCACCGGCGCCATGGCCATCAGGCTGGCGGCCATCAGCACCGGGTAGTCGATCGTCCGGTCGCTCGACAGCGTGGCCAGGCCCGCCGCGAGCGGCATGTCCTCGGCCCGGGTGGACACCACGAGCGGCCAGAGCAGCTCGTTCCAGGACCACAGCACCGTCGTGATCGCCAGCACGCTGATCGACGGACGGGCGAGCGGCAGCATGATCCGCCAGAACACCTGGAACGGGTTCGCCCCGTCCATGCGCGCGGCCTCTTCGAGCTCGGGCGGCAGGTTGAGGAACGCGGTCCGCATCAGGAACGTGCCGAACGCGCTGAACAGCCCGGGCGCGACGATCCCGGCGAGGGTGTCGAGCCAGCCGAGGCCCTGCACGATCTGGTACTGCGAGATGAGGTACACCTGCGAGGGCACGAGCAGGATCGACAGCACGATCGCCAGCAGCACGGCCCGACCGCGGAACCGCATCCGGGCGAAGGCGTAGCCAGCCAGGGTGCAGAGCACGATCTGCGCCAGGGTGCGGATGATCGTGACGTACACCGATGTGCCGAGCTGGTCCAGGAACGGCAGCCGTTCGAACACGGCGGCGAAGTTCTGCCACTGCAGCACGCCCGGCCAGAACACCGGCGTCGGCGAGGTCACCTGCGCGTTCGTGGACAGCGACATGATGATCTGCCACAGGAACGGGAAGGCCATCACGAACCCGCCGACCCCCAGGACGACGTGGATCCACCAGTGGCTGCCGCCACGACGGCCCGGCCGCTTGCCGGTCCTGATCACGGTGGTGGTCATGACTGCACCCACTTCCTCTGGACGCGGAACTGCACCAGCGTGACGATGCCGATGAGCACGAAGATCACCATGGCGATCGCCGCCGCGAAGCCCTTGTCGTTGTCGATGAACCCGGCGCTGTAGAAGTAGAAGACGAGCGACATCGTCTTCGGGATGACCGGGTTGGTGCTGCCGAGGATCGCGTAGAGCAGGTCGAACAGCTGGAAGCTCGAGATCGTCGTGACGATGACCACGAAGAAGATGCTCGGCGTCAGGAGCGGCACCGTGACCGAGCGGAACTGGCGCCAGCGGCTGGCCCCGTCGAGCTCGGCGGCCTCGTACAGCTCGGGCGGGATGTCCTTGAGGCCGGCGCCGAGGATGATCATCGAGAAGCCGAGCGAGGACCACAGCCCGACCAGGCTGACCGCGACGAGTGCGAACCCGGGCGTCGAGATCCAGTACGGGCCGTCGATCCCGAACCGGCCGAGGAACCAGTTCACGATGCCGTAGTCGCCGTTGAACATGATGCGCCAGACCAGGGCGATCGCGGCCGGCATCGCGACGTAGGGCAGGAAGAACAGCACCCGGTAGAACTGGGCGAACCGCAGGCCCGGGGTGTTCAGCAGACTGGCGAGCCAGACCGCGATCGGGATGCCGATCAGCACGATCACCGTGTAGATCACGGTGTTGAGCAGCGACTGGTACAGCTGCGGGTCGGCCAGCAGCCGGGTGTAGTTCGCCAGGCCCGTGAACGTCGCGCCACCGAACACGCCCCAGGTGGTGAACGAGAACCAGAACGTCTGCAGGATCGGCCAGATGTAGAACGTGCCGACGCCGACCAGCAGCGGCAGGACGAACAGCCAGGGCCAGACGCCGTCCGTCCGCCGGGGGCGCCGGCCGGACTCGGGTGCGGGGGCGCCCCGCCCGGACGCACGCGGCGTCCGGGCGGGGCCGGCGACGGGGGAGGTCGCCGTGTCGGGGTGCTCGGTGTGGATCGTCATCGGGGTGTCGTCACCGTTCCTTGCCGAGGGCGGCGTCCATCTTCGTGGCGAGCTGCTCGGCCACCTGGTCGACCGGGGTCGAACCGTCGAAGGCACTCGGCAGCAGGTTGGTCTCGAGGGTGTTCCACGCAGCGGTGTTCTTCGACACGGGCAGGGGCTTGGCGTAGTCGACCGCGTCGAGGAACACCTGCAGGTCGGCGTCGGGCATCGTCTTCGTGAAGGCGTCCTGCGTCCCGGTGAAGGCCGGGATCACCGCACCCATGTCGCCCTGCTGCTGCTGCGCGGCCTTGCTGGCGAGGTACACCTGCAGCGCCTGCGCGGCGGCCTTGTGCTTCGAGTCCGCCGACACCACGTTCGAGACACCGTGGATGACCGTGGCCTGCTCCTTGCCCTTGGGCAGCGGGTACACGACGACGTCCTTCTCCATGTCCGTGCCGACCAGGGCGGAGCGGAACCAGCTGCCGCCCTGGTACATCGCGAGCTTGCCGGAGGTGAACCACTGGTCGGCCGTGGTGTCGGTCAGCTGCTTGATCGACGGCGACGCACCCGACTTGATGAGGTCCGTCCAGAACTGCAGCCCCTGCTCGGACGCCTTCGACGCGTACTCGGACTGCGTCCCGTCGGCGTTCAGCACGGAGCCGCCCGCCTGGAAGATCGTGTCGTAGTAGGTCGTCTGGCCGTCCATGCCGCCCGCGGCGCCGTACGCGCCCTGGGCCTTGAGCTTCGCGGACAGTTCGGCGCCGGTCTTCTGGAAGTCGTCCCAGGTCCAGTCCTTCGACGGCAGGGCGACCCCGGCCTGCTCGAACAGTGCCTTGTTCACCCAGACCCCGATCGTGTCGAAGTCCTTCGGCACGCCGTACTGGGTCTTGTCGTACGTGTACAGCTTGTTCAACGCCGACGAGTAGTTCGCGGGGTCGATCGCGCCGGCCTTGACCTCGCCGGTGATCGGCGCGAGCTTGCCGTTGCCCGCGTACAGCTGGAAGTTCGGCCCGTTCATCCAGAACAGGTCGGGCAGGGTGTTGCTCGACCCCTGCGTCTGCAGCTTCGTCCAGTAGTTGGCGAACGGCGTCACGTCGACGTTCACCGTGATGTCCGGGTACTCCTCGTTGAAGCCCTTGATGTTGGCCTTGATCGCCTTGACCTGGTTCTCGTCCCAGACGGCGTAGTCGATGGTCGCCTTGGTGTCCTTCGGCGCCTTCTCGTACGCGGCGGAACCGCTGCTCGACGCGCCGGAGGACGACGAGCACCCGGCCAGCACGACGGCGGCACCGAGGGCAGCGACGAGGCCCAGGGCGAGCCGGCGGCCTCGGCGGCCGGAACTCGATCCTCGGGCGGGGGTGTGTGCGGTCATCGGGAGGTCCTTTCGCACGGCCGTCAGCGGGTGACGGTCTGAGGGGTGTGGGTGAAGTGGGCGATCGTCTGCTCGGGCAGGGCCGGGACGTCGAGGGGGACGGACCCGTTCCGCAGGGAACGGGTCGCGAGGGCTCCTGCGGCGACCGCGGCACGCGCCGCGAGCGGGGACAGGGAGGTCGGTTCGCCGAGCGCGACGTGACGCAGGAACTCGGTCATGGTGAGCAGGTCGGCGTCCGCGTGCCCGGACTCGACGCCGTCGATGGGGTACTCGCGGTCGCCCTGCACGTCCCAGCCACGGCGATGGGTCCAGACCTTGACCA
Source organism: Curtobacterium sp. MCBA15_001 (assembly GCF_001864835.1). Lineage (GTDB taxonomy): Bacteria > Actinomycetota > Actinomycetes > Actinomycetales > Microbacteriaceae > Curtobacterium. The sequence goes on from NZ_MJGI01000021.1 coordinate 244,459, forward strand.
CGCCGCCACCGGTGTCGCCGATGTTCTCCAGGCGCCCGTGCGTGCCGATGACGGTGTAGTTCCGCCAGTAGTCCGGCGTGAAGTGGCACTGCTCGTAGCTGGCCTGGACGCCGTTCTCGAGCGTCATCATCACCATCGACACGTCCTCGACGTCGACGACGGGGTTCAGCCCGGTCTGCTCGGCGGGCGGCCAGTTGTCCATCGAGAACCAGTCCGTCATCAGCTCGCCGCTGCGGTCGCGGCGGTCGGTCACGTCGCCGTAGACGGACAGCGACCCCATGCCGACGACCCGGCTGGTGCTCGCGCCGGCCAGGGCGTGGATGACGTCGAGGTCGTGGCTGGCCTTCTGCAGCAGCAGGGAGTTCACCCGGGTGCGGTCCGCGTGCCAGTCCTTGAAGTAGTAGTCACCGCCGTTGCCCACGAAGTGGCGGCACCACACGGCCTTGACCTCGCCGATCTCGCCGCGGTCGATCACCTGGCGCATCAGCCGGACCACCGCGGCGTGTCGGAAGTTGTGGCCGACGTAGAGCGGCGTCCCGGTCTCGGCGGCCGTGTTGAGCACGTCGTCGGCGTCCTCGAGCGTGATCGCGAGGGGCTTCTCGAGGTACACGGCGATGCCCGCGCGGAGCAGGTCGGTGGCGATCTCGGCGTGGGTCCAGTCCGGGGTGGTGACGATCGCGGCGTCGACCTGCCCCGCCAGTGCGCGGTGGTCCGCGACGACCTGCGCGTCCGGGTACTCGGCACGGCCGCGTTCCCGCCCTGCCTCGGTGACGTCCACGACGGCCGTCACCTGTGCCTGCAGGTCGGGGGCGGAGGCGACTGCCTCGGCGACGTGCCGCGCGATCGCGGACCGCTGGCCCATGCCGATCACCGCGACGCGGAGTGGTTCGTTCGTCTCGACGCTCATCTCGCTCCCTTGCGTGATTGTGACGCCCATGATGCCGAATCGATCATGAATGCACAATAGGCGCTCACGGAACGCTCACGGAAGCGAGATGCAAGGGTTTTACACGCCGGTAACGTCCGGCTCGTCGTCGGCTCGGCCTGGAGGCCCGGCGCGGCCCCGCCACCGCGGGCTGCGGTGGACGTGTGGCCGACTCGCCAGCGGGCGGGTGGCGACGGTGTTGCTCAGCTGGCGACGACGAGTTCCACGCCGGCCGCTGCCAGGTCGGCGGCGAAGGCCGGCGGGACGGGCTGGTCCGTCACCAGGACGTCGAGGCGGTCGAGGGGACAGATCCGTGCGAAGGTCGCGCGTTCGATCTTGGTCGAGTCGGCGACCACGACGACCCGGCGCCCGACCGATGCGAAGTGCCGGCTGACCTCGGCTTCGCCCTCGTGCATCGTCGTCGCGCCGTACTGCCCGGTCAGACCGTCGACGCCCAGCACGACGACGTCGAGCGCGAACTCGTCGAGCGTGTCCCGGACCAGGGGGCCGACGAGCTCGTACGACTGGCGCCGTGCGACGCCTCCGGTGACGACGATCTTGACGTTGGCGCGGACCGAGAGCTCGTAGCCGATGTTGAGCGCGTTCGTGACGATCGTGATGCCGTACTCGCCGTCGGCCCGGTTGAAGCGCTCGCTCTTGCCGAGGGCCCGTGCCACCTCGGTCGTGGTCGTCCCGCCGTTGAGCCCGACGGTGTCGCCCGGCTCGATGAGCCCGACGGCCGCACGGGCGATCGCGGTCTTGGCCTCGGCCTGTCGGGCGATCTTGTACTGCAGCGGCAGCTCGTACCCGGCGCCGAGTGCCGCGGCACCGCCGTGCGTGCGCGTGACCATCCGTTGGTCTGCGAGCGTGGCGAGGTCGCGCCGGGCCGTCGCCGCGGAGATCCCGAGCATCTCGCCGATCTCGGCGATCGACACGTTGCCCCGTTCGCTCACGAGTTCGAGCAGGGCGTTGAGCCGCTGTTGCGGAGTCATGACCGCCATCCTACGGGCGCCGTCCTCACGCTTGATGATCGGAAATGACGTTTTGCTCTCGCACTGCGCACGATCGCTCGCTATGCTGCCGATCATCGATCACCTGGATCGACCCCGGATCGGAAGGCCCTCATGACCGACACCTTCGTGAGCGAGGAGCTCGCGTCGCAGCCGGAGACCTGGCGCGCTGCCGCCGGCCTGCTGCCCACGTTCGCCCACTCGCTCCCCCAGCCCGGCGAGCGCGTCGCCGTCGTCGGCTGCGGCACGAGCTGGTTCATCGCGATGAGCTACGCCGTCGCCCGCGAGCAGGCGGGCCTCGGCGTGACCGACGCCTTCGCCGGCTCCGAGTACCCCGCGGCACGCGACTACGACCGCGTCGTCACGATCAGCAGGTCCGGCACCACGACCGAGATCGTGTCCCTGCTGCAGGCGCTCCCCGAGCAGCGCACCGTGCTCATCACCGCGGTCGCGGACAGCCCCGCAGCGGCCGTCGCGGACGAGACCGTCGCACTGCCCTTCGCCGACGAGCGCTCCGTCGTCCAGACGCGGTTCGCCACGACGGCCCTGGCGCTGCTCCGTGCCTCGCTCGGGGACGACGTCGAAGCCCTGGCTGCGCAGGCCGAGACCGCACTGACGCTGCCCGTCGACGACCTGCTCGACGCCGAGCAGGTGACCTTCGTCGGCCGTGGCGCCGCGGTCGGTCTGACGTTCGAGGCCGCGCTCAAGACCCGTGAAGCCGCGCAGTTCTGGGCCGAGTCCTACCCGGCCATGGACTACCGGCACGGTCCGATCGCGATCGCACAGCCCGGGCGGCTCGTGTGGTCGCTCGGTGACGCTCCGGAGGGCCTCGCGGCCGAGGTCGATGCCACCGGCGCCCGCTTCGTGCACCACGACCTCGACCCGATCGCCGGGCTGGTCGTCGTGCACCGCTTCGCCGTCGCCCTGGCCGAACGCCGCGGCCTCGACCCGGACCACCCGCGGTCGCTGACCCGCTCGGTCATCCTCACCTGATGACGACGGGCGGGGTCGTGCTCGGGGTCGACGTCGGCGGCACGGGCATCAAGGCCCGCGTCACCGACGCCAGTGGACGGTCGCTCGGCGACCACCGTGTGCCGACCCCGAAGGACGACCCCCACGCCCACCGACTGGCCGAGGTCGTCGCCGACCTCGTGGTCGGTGCCCTCCGCACGCCGGCCCCCGGACCGGACCACACGCTCGACGCCGTCGGTCTGGTCGTCCCCGGTGTGGTGCACGAAGCGTCGGGGACCGCTGTCCTGTCCGTGAACCTCGGCTGGCGGGGCGTCCCCGTCCGTGACCGCGTCCAGCAGGCCCTCGAGCACCGCGGCATCACCGTGCCGGTCGCGTTCGGGCACGACGTCCGCGCCGGCGCCCTGGCCGAGGTCAGCGGTCCGGGCGCAGCGGCGCTCCGGGTCGGCTCGGTGGGGTTCGTCCCCGTCGGCACCGGCCTGGCCAGCGCCCTGGTGGTCGACGGCGCCGTGGTCGACGGCGGCGGGTGGGCCGGCGAGGTCGGGCAGGTCCGCATCACCGTGGGCCCGCACGCCGGCGCCCGCACCGAGGAGATCGCCTCCGCCGGCGCGGTCGCCCGTCGTCTCGGGGTCCCGAGCGCGCGGCAGGCGGTCGAGCGTGTCCGTGCCGGCGACCCCGCGGCCGTGGCGGTCTGGCACGAGTGCATCGACGTCCTCGCCGACGCGATCGCCTGGATGACCGCCGTCGCCGGGTGCCACACGGTGGTCGTCGGCGGTGGGCTGGCCGAGTCCGGCGCGCTGCTGTTCGGACCGCTCGGATCGGCGGTAGCCGACCGACTGCCCGGGCTCCGTGCCCCCGCGCTCGTCCCCGCACGACACCGTGATGCCGCCGGGTCCCTCGGCGCCGCGATCCTGGCGCAGGACCTGCTGGCCTCGCTGACGTCGACGGGGCAGCGCGCATGACGGGCATCACCGACCCCGGTCGCACCGTCCTCGTCACCGCCGAACGACTCGTCACGCCGAGCCAGGACCTGGCGCACGGGTGGCTGCTCGTCCGTGACGGCCTGGTCGCCGCACTCGGAACCGGTACCCCGCCGCCCCACGACGAGCGTGAGGACCACCGCGGCACCGTCGTCCCGGGCTTCGTCGACCTGCACGCCCACGGTGCGCTCGGCCACGACTTCACCACGTGCACGGTCGACCAGGCACGCGCCGTCGTCGCCCACCACCGGTCGCGCGGCACGTCGGCGCTCGTCGCCTCCATCGCCTCCGCCCCGACCGACACCACGACCGATGCACTCCGACGGCTCGGTCCCCTGGTGGCGGACGGCACGCTCGCCGGGCTGCACCTCGAGGGCCCGTGGCTCGCCGCAGGCCGGCGCGGCGCCCACGCTCCGGGCCTCCTGCACGCGCCGACCGCCACCGAGGCACAGGCGTTCCTCGACGCGGCGGACGGCGCCCTGCGGATCGTGACCCTGGCGCCCGAGCTGCCCGGCGCGCTCGACGTGGTGCGGCTCCTCGTCGACGCCGGGGTGGTCGTCGCGATCGGCCACACCGACGCCGACGCCGCCACCACCCGAGCCGCCGTGGACGCCGGCGCACGGCTCGTCACCCACGTGTACAACGGCATGCCGCAGCTGCACCACCGCGCACCGGGTCCGGTCGGCATCGCCCTGACCGATGACCGCCTGACGGTCGAGGTCATCGCCGACGGCCACCACCTGGACGACGTCACGATCGAGCTCGTCCGACGCAGTGCGACCGGTCGCGTCGCTCTCGTCTCCGACGCGATGGCCGCCACCGGGTGCCCCGACGGCGAGCACCGCGTGGCCGGGTCGGCGGTCGTCGTGCGGGACGGGGTCGCGACGACGGCGGACGGATCGTCCCTCGCAGGCAGCACCAGCACCGTTGCTGACGGGTTCCGGCGCCTGCTCGACCTCCGTGTCCCGCTGCACGACGCCGTGGCCGACACCTCCGGCCACGCTGCCCGCCTGCTCGGCCTGCCCGTGCCGCTGGCGGTCGGCTCCCCTGCCGACCTGCTCGTGCTCGACCCCCAGCACCGGGTGGTGCACGCATGATCGTCGTCGTCACGCCCAACCCGGCCGTCGACGTCACCTACCGCGTGGACGTCCAGCGGATCGGGACGACCCAGCGCGTGCAGCGCGTCGAGCGTCGGCCGGGCGGCAAGGGCCTCAACGTCGCCCGGGTCCTGGCGGCCGAGGGCATCGCGACGCACTCGGTGCTCCCGCTCGGCGGCGCCGCGGGGACGTGGGTCGCCGACCAGGTCCGGGCACTCGGGCTCGACCTGACGGTCGTCCCGGTGGACGGCGAGACACGCACGACCGTCACCGTCGTGGACGACCTGGCGCACCCGACGATGTTCGGCGAACCCGGGCCCCGCACGACCTCGGAGTCCTGGGACCGGGTGCGCGACGCGGTCCGCCGGCGTCTCCCCACAGCCGGGGCGCTCGTGGTGTCCGGCTCGCTCCCGGTCGGTGCCGCCGCCGAGGTCGTCGTCCCGATGGTGCGCGACGCCGTCGCGGCGGGCGTCCTCGTCGTGGCGGACCTGTCCGGACCGGCCCTGCTCGCAGCCGCCGGGGCCGGAGCCTCCGTGTGCAAGCCGAACCGGGACGAACTCGCCGAGGCCACCGGACTCGCCGACGAACGCGCCGGGGCTCTCGCGCTCCTCGACGGCGGCGCCGGACTGGTCGTCGTCTCCCGTGGACACGAGGGGATCGCGGCCCACACGACGGACCGGACCGTCACCGTCCCGGCGGTCCCCGGGATCACCGGGAACCCGACCGGCGCCGGAGACGCGGCGACCGCCGGACTCGTCCTGGCGCTGGGTGCCGGGGCGGACCTCCAGACCGCCCTGCGCTCGGCCGCCGCGTACGGTGCCGCCGCCGTCCTGCGCCCCGTCGCCGGCGAGGTCGACCGCGCGGCGGCCCACCGCTTCCTCGACCACCACGAACCGACTCGGAGCCCCGCATGACCACCGCACTCGCCCTGCCCGGACTGCTCGACGCCGCCCGGACGACCCACCACGGCGTCGGCGCCTTCAACGTCGTGCTCCTCGAACACGCCGAGGCGATCGTGACCGGGGCCGAACGCGCCGGTCACCCCGTCGTCCTGCAGATCAGTGAGAACTGCGTGCGGTACCACGGCGGTCTCGCACCGATCACGACGGCGACCCAGGCGATCGCGCGGGCGGCCGACGTCGAGGTCCTCGTGCACCTGGACCACGTCGAGGACCCCGACCTCGTCACCCAGGGCATCGCGCTCGGGGTCGACTCGATCATGTACGACGGCTCACGCCTGGACCACGACCACAACGTCGCGGCGACGCGGGACCTCGCCGCCCTGTGCCACCGCGCCGGCATCGCCATCGAGGCCGAACTCGGCGAGGTCGGCGGCAAGGACGGCGTGCACGCGCCGGGGGTCCGGACCGACCCGGACGAGGCAGCGGCGTTCGTGGCCGCGACCGGTGTCGACGCCCTGGCGGTCGCCGTGGGCACCTCGCACGCCATGCAGACGCGGGAGGCCTCGGTGGACCGCGAGCTCGTCACCCGGCTGCGTGCGGCGGTCCCGGTGCCGCTCGTCCTGCACGGCTCGTCCGGGCTGTCGGACGCCGAGCTGCAGGGTGCGGTCGCTGCGGGCATGACGAAGATCAACATCTCCACGCACCTGAACGGGCTGTTCACCCGGGCGCTCCGCACCGTGCTCGACGACCGACCCGACGTCGTCGACCCGCGTCGGTACGTCGCGGCCGGACGGGACGCGATCGCCACGGAGACCGCGCGTCTGCTCGAGCTGCTGGCAGCCTGAGCAGCAGCGCGCCAGGACGGCAGCGCGGCAGCGCGGCAGCCGGTTGCCCAGCGCCGTCGGCGTGTCAGCAGAGCGGGACGTTCACCGCCAGACCGCCCATCGCGGTCTCCTTGTACTTGGTCGACATGTCCGCGCCGGTCTGCCGCATCGTCTCGACGACCTGGTCGAGCGACACGTGGTGCACCCCGTCGCCGCGGAGCGCCATGCGTGCGGCGTTGATCGCCTTGTTCGCCGCGATCGCGTTCCGCTCGATGCACGGGATCTGCACGAGTCCGCCGATCGGGTCGCACGTCAGCCCGAGGTTGTGCTCCATCGCGATCTCGGCCGCGTTCTCGACCTGTTCCGGCGTGCCGCCCAGGACCTCGGCGAGTCCGGCAGCCGCCATCGACGCGGCCGAGCCGACCTCGCCCTGGCACCCGACCTCGGCGCCGGAGATCGAGGCGCGCTCCTTGTAGATCGAGCCGATCGCGCCCGCCGTCAGCAGGAACCGCACGACCGCGTCGTCCCGGAGCTCGGCGGTGATCGCGGGCACGTAGGTCAGGGCGTACGCCAGCACGGCAGGGATGATGCCCGCGGCACCGTTCGTCGGCGCGGTGACGACCCGCCCGCCGGAGGCGTTCTCCTCGTTGACGGCCATCGCGGTGAGGTTGACCCACTCCATCGCGAACAGGGGGTCGTGCTCGGGATCGTCCCGCACGAGCTGCTCGTACCAGGTCGCGGCACGGCGACGGACGTCCAGCCCACCGGGGAGCGTGCCGACCCGACGGATGCTGCGTTCGACGCAGGACTCCATCACGTCGTGGATCGCGAGCAGGCCGGAGCGGACCTCGGCCTCGGTGCGGGTGACGGTCTCGTTCGCCAGGGCGATGCCGCTCATCGGCAGGCCGGTGGCAGCGCAGGCGGCGAGCAGCTCGGCACCGCTCGAGAACGGGTGCGGCACGGCGTCGACGACCGGGATGGCCGCTTCGCTCACCGCTGCCGGCTCGTCCTCGCCGTCGCGGGTGATGAACCCGCCACCGACCGAGTAGTAGGTCTCGACGACGAGCTCGGTCCCGCCGGCGTCGAACGCCCGCAGGCGCATGGCGTTGGGGTGGCGCGGCAGCATCGTCAGCGGGTGCTGCACCACGTCACGCAGTCGGAAGGGCACCTGCTGGCCGCCGGAGAGCCGGAGGACGCCGTCGCGCTCGAGTTCGTCGAGCGACACGGCCATGGCGTCGGGGTCGACGGACTCCGGTTGGGCACCTGTCAGTCCCGCCGCGACCGCACCGAGCGTGCCGTGGCCCTGCCCGGTCGACGCCAACGACCCGTACAGGTCGACCCGCACCGTGGCCACCGGCATCGCGGCGACCTGCTCGGCGAACGCGGCGGCAGCCCGCATCGGCCCCACGGTGTGCGAGCTCGACGGGCCGACACCGATGCTGAAGAGATCGAACACGGAGACCGGCACGTCGCCACCCTAACCCGTCCGGACGGTGCGTCGGCGGCCCTCGGACGGCGGTGCGCCCTTCGTCGCCCGGTGCGAGCCTGGCAGCCCGCACCACGCCACCAACCGCGCACCACCCGTCAACCTCGCACCGTGCGCGGCACCGCCCCGCACCACCCGTCAACCACGCACCGTGCGCGACACCGCACTCAGCGCCGGCGGCGGCCCTCGGACGGCATCAGGATCCACAGCAGGACGTAGGCGATCCACAGCGGCCCGGGGAACAGGCTGAGGAGGACCCAGACGACCCGGACGAGGAACCTGGACCAGCCGAGACGATCGGCGATGCCGGCGCAGACACCGGCGAGCAGACGACCCGAACGAGGACGCGCAAGTGACTTCATGGCCCCGACGCTACGGGATGAGGACGATCTTCCCCCGGGTGTGCCCCTGCTCGAGCTCCTCGAAGGCGTCCTGCACGCGCTCGAGCGGGTAGGTCGCGGCGACCGGCACCTCGATCGCACCCTCGGCGACCATCTGCGCCAGCGCGCCGAGGATCTCCGGGTCGGCGGTGTCCGCGCTGCCTGAGGCCTTCGCCCCGACCTCGGCCGCGGCCGCGAACGCGATGACCGTCTCGATGCGCTCGGCCGGGATCCCGAGCGCGATGCCGAGGTGGACGTACTCCGCACCGTGCGTGTCGATGAGCGCGTCGACGCCGTTCGTGGCGAGTTCCTCGATGCGCTGCTGCAGCCCGTCGCCGTACGCGACGGGTCGGGCACGCTTCGACGCGAGCCACTCGTGGTTCGCTTCGGACGCGACGGCGATCACGTCGATGCCCTCGTTCGTGAGCAGCTGCGTGACGAACCCACCCACGCCACCCGCGGCACCGGAGACCACGACGGTCTCCCCCGCCCTCGGGTCGACGGCGCGCACGGCTGCGGCCGCGGTCGTCGCGACGATGTCCAGGCCACCGGCGACCGTCCAGTCCAGCAGCCGGGGCTTCTGCACGACCTGCTCCGCGGGGACGGAGACGTACTCGGCCTGGCTCGAGCGCTCCCACGACCAGCCGAGGACCTCTTCGCGCTCGTCCACGCCGTCGACGCCCTCGCCGACCGCGACGACGATGCCCGCGAAGTCGGTGCCCTGGCCGGTCGGCAGGTCGCCGCCGAACACTCCTTGGCGGATCGCGGCCTCGCCGGGGTTGATCCCGGCGGCACGGACCCGGACGAGCACCCGCCCGGGCTCGACGGTGGGCACGGGGACGTCGGCCACGTGCAGCACGCTCCGGTCGCCCCACGCCTCGATGCGGACGGCTCGCATGGTCTCAGGAAGATCGCTCATCCCGTCCGACGCTACCCCCGGTCGGTCGATCCCCCTGAGTGGAGCGGTCCATCGGCGTGGCAGCCGGGTCGTGTGACCGTGCGACACTGGCCCCATGCCCATCCTCCACAAGGACATGCAGGTCTGCATCTCGCTCGCTGCCCGGCCGAGCAACATCGGCACCCGGTTCCACAACTTCCTCTACGACGAGCTCGGGCTGGACTTCGTCTACAAGGCGTTCACGACGACCGACCTGCCCGGCGCCGTCACCGGGATCCGCGCGCTCGGCATCCGCGGTTGCTCGGTCTCGATGCCCTTCAAGGAGGCGATCATCCCGCTCGTCGACACGATCGAGGACTCGGCCGCGGCGATCCAGTCCGTCAACACCGTGGTGAACGACGACGGCGTGCTCACCGCGTCGAACACCGACTACGAGGCCGTCGCGTCACTCCTGGCCTCGCACGACGTCGACACCGGCTCGCGGGTGCTGCTGCGCGGTTCCGGCGGCATGGCGAAGGCCGTCACCGCGGCCTTCCGCGGCGCGGGCTTCGACCACCTGACCGTGGTCGCCCGGAACGAGGACACCGGTCCCGCCCTGGCCGACCAGTACGGCTACGCCTGGTCGCGCTCCGAGGCCGAGGCCGGCGACGCCGACCTGCTCGTCAACGTCACGCCGCTCGGCATGGACGGCGAGCAGGCGAACGCGCTCGCGTTCGAGCCGGACCGCATCGCTGCGGCGCACACCGTCTTCGACGTCGTCGCCTTCCCGTCGGAGACCCCGCTCGTGCGCGCCGGTCGGGCCGCCGACAAGCACGTCATCACGGGCGCCGAGGTCATCGCGCTGCAGGCAGCGCGGCAGTTCGAGCGGTACACCGGCGTCGCCCTGACCGACGACCAGGTGCAGCGCGCGAGCGCGTTCAGCCGCACCGTCTGACAGACGGGAGGAGCGCGGCGGGCCCGCCACGGGCCTCCCGTCCGGTGCGTCAGCTGTTCCGGGCGCGACCGGCCGCGACCCAGCCGAGCCGACGGATGCTCTCGTGGTTGCGGATCCAGATGCCGGGCTGGGCGATGAAGCCGGGCACCAGCGAGCCGGGGCCCCGCACGGGGTTCTCCCGCAGCGTGACCTTGCAGCCGCGGGGATGTGGTTCCACATCGACCTCGACGCGGGCCTCACCCATCGGCCAGCCCCGCGCCTGGATCACCAACCGCCGCGGTTCGTCGAGCTCGAGCACGGTCGTGGTGTCGTTGATGACGAGCGGCCAGATGCCGAAGGAGTGGTGGATCTCCGTGCCGACCGCCGGCCAGCCGGGGTCCTCGCCGCGCATGCGGGACGCGCCGACCACCCACGTGGGGTAGAGCCAGCCGTCGCTGAGCACGTCGAAGACGTCCTCGGGCGAGCAGTGGACGATGCGGACGTTCTTGGCCATGGTGATCAGTCCTCCGGAGACAGGTCGACGTCCTCCGACAGCCCGAAGGTGTGTCGCAGTGCGCTCCGTGCAGCATGCCACCCGGCCATGCCGTGCACACCGGGGCCGGGTGCCGCCGACTGCGACGACAGGTACATGCCGCCGCCCATCCGCCACGGGTCGCTCGACAGGACCGGGCGCTTGACCAGCTGCCAGAAGCTCGCGGCGCCGGCCGCGATGTCGCCGCCGACGTAGTTGGGGTTGTACTCGCCCATCTGCACCGCGGTCCGCGCGCTCGACGCCAGCACGGTGTCGCGGAAGCCCGGTGCGAAGCGCTCGATCTGCCGGGTGACGGCCTCGGTCGGGTCGATCGTCGACCCCGCGGGGACGTGTGCGTACGCCCAGAAGACGTGCTTGCCGGCGGGAGCACGCGACGGGTCCATGACCGTGGGCTCGGCGCCGAGCACGTACGGCTGCTCGGCGTGCTGCCCACGCGCGACGGCCTCCTCGGCCGCGGCGATCTCCTGCCGGGTGCCGCCGATGTGCACGGTGCCGGCGCGGCGCAGGTCGGCGTTCGTCCACGGCACGGCATCGGAGAGGGCGAAGTCGACCTTCGCTGCCGCGTTGCCGAACCGGAAGCGGCGCAGCGCCCCTCGACGCGGGATCGGGATCTGGCTGCCGGCGATCCGCAGCATGCCCGGCACGCTCGTGTCGAACAGCACGGCCTTGGCAGGGGTCAGGTCGCCGAGCGAACGCACCTCACGGCCGGTCTCGATCGTGCCGCCGTGTGCCAGCAGGTCCGCGGCGAGCGCGTCGACGATCGCCTGGCTGCCACCGATCGGCACCGGCCAGCCCCGGGCGTGTGCGTACGAGCCGAGCGACAGTGCCGCGGCGGCCGTCGACAGCGAGGGCATGTGCTGGATCGAGTGCGCCGCGACGCCGGACACCATCGCCGGGGCGACGTCCTGCCGGAACCGGGCGTTCCACGCGCTGCTGCCCTGTTCGAGCGCACGCAGCCCGAAGCGCAGGACCGTCAGCGGGTGCCGCGGGACGTGCAGCAGCGCGTCGGTGGCGAAGTCGGCGACCTGGTCGGCACTCGCGGCGAGCGGTCCCATCAGGTTCCGGAAGGCCGCGCCGTCCGCCCCGAGCTGGGCGGCCGTGCGCTCCAGGTCCTGGTACGCGATGCCCGCGCGGCCGTTGTCGAGCGGGTGGCCGTACTGCACCTCGGGCAGGCGCAGCTCGATGCGGCGCTCCATCTGGAACAGCCGGAAGAACTCGGACTGCAGCGCCATCGGGTGTACGGCGGAGCAGACGTCGTGGTGGAAGCCCGGCAGCGTGAGCTCGGCCGTGCGTGCTCCCCCGCCGATGGTGTCGTTGCGCTCGACGACCTCGACGGACAACCCGGCGCGCGCCAGGGTCACCGCAGCAGCGAGCCCGTTGGGTCCCGCCCCGACCACCACTGCATCGACCATGCGACCGAGCCTACGAGTCCTGTACCCCGTGGGTGCTCAGCCGGTCGATCAGATCACCGCTCGTCCCTCGTCGATGACGCAGTCCCGGCGCGCGAGGACCTCGTCGATCCGATGAGCACCGCGGAGGAACTGTTCTGCATCGGTGTCGATGAACCCCGCGATCTCGAGGACATCATCCCGGACGCGTTCGAGTGGAGCGCCGATGATCGGCTCGTGGTGCGCGAGGCGGTTGCGGAAGCGTCGGACTTCATCGAGCCTGCGGTGCAGCTGCTTGCGTCGGACCGTTCGCAGGCCGGGAAAGGCACGGACCATTCGAGGCTGCCACAGTGTGGTCTCGTAGCCGAATCGCGGGTCACGAGGGATGCCCGCGTCGGTGAGCCCAACCCAGAGTCCGAAGCTCGTGGCAGCCACGACGTCATCCGCGGACGGCTCGTCCACGCCGCGACGCTGGAGGGTCGAGATCGCCCCGTCGACCGCGCGACGCTCGCGCTGCATCAGGTGTACAGCGGGATCGTTCCACCAGTCATCTGCACGGCCGGCTCGGAGGGCATCGTGAACGGCGTTCCGCAGGAGGACCTCGAGCCAGGCGATCGGGCCCCAGAAGGCAGTCGTGAGCTCCGTGTTCCAGGCGTAGAGCCTGAGCGCCCGGTGGACATGGCCGTCCTGGAGGGCCATGAAGCGCGCCAGCCGTGGCGCGCTGATGCGGTCCGGTAAGGCTCGGAACCGTGCGGGATCGATCATCCACTCCCCCCAGGAACGACGATTGCCCCAGGAGTCCGGCTGGCCGAATGGTCCTGGGGCGTTACAAGACGATCGTACCAGCCGTGCCTGACATGTCAAGCATCAGATCGGATCGTGCGTTCGCGCAGCCGGTCGCGGACGACGTCCGCCGTGCCCGCCGGGTCCGCACACTGCACGACGTACTCGTGACCCGCGGTCGTGACGATGGACAGCGCGAGCCGGTTGCCGAGGATCAGCCCGGTCCGCCCCCGGAGCCACCGCAGCCCCGCGCCACCGAACTCGGACCACGACTGCTCGACGGTCCGCACGGTCTCGATGTCAGTCAGCCCGATCGTCCGGCGGTACACCGGACGGAAGCGGACGGTGACCTCGTCGCGGACCGTCACCGAGACCGATCCGGCGACCATCACGACACCGACAGCGAGCACGAGCAGTCCCGGCGCCAGCGTCATCACCGCGAACCCGGCGCCAGCCTCGGCGACGACGGCCCACACGAGTACGACGACGGCCACGAAGGACAGCACCAGCGTCGCGCCGACCGCCTGCATCCAGGCGGGCGTCGCGATCCGGTCGACCACAGGGGTGCGGTCTGACCCCGGGGCGCGCACTCAGTCCTCCGACTTCGATCGCTGGGCACGGAGCCGGGCAGCCGTCCCCGCCAGGACGATCGCGGCCCAGAGGACGACTCCCCCGACCACGCGCTGCACGACCGACACCGGGCCGCCATGCCCGGAGGAGATCGCGGCGCTCAGCATGACCAGGACCGCGCTGACGGGCAGGGGGATGCGGAGCGTGAGGCACGGGCGGAGAAGACGGCGAACGAACACGAGAGCGGCCACACGTCACTGTCGCACAATCCGCGGGAGTAACGCATCACATCTCGGATACCGGTGCGGCCGTCAGGACCGTGGAGCGTCGGCGTCCGCGGGGTCGGAGCCCTCATCCGGCAGGTCGACGTCGGAGGGGTCGTCGGTGTCCTCGAGCGCCTCCGGCCCGGTTCCGACGGGGTGCTCCGCCAGCAGCGCCGCGAAGTCCTCGTCGAGCATCTGCTGCACGCGGTCGTCGCGGCCGATCTCGTAGCCCTCCTCGGGGCGCTGCGCCCACCCGAGCCGCCCGACCACCGTGGTGCCGATGTCGTCCCACGCTCGGGCACGGGCAGCCAGCACGATGCGGTCGACGAAGCCCTGGTCGTCCCGCCGCCCGTCGAGCATCTCGGCCAGCTGCTCGTACGTGGCCTCACGCGTGCGGAGCTTGTGGTCGTCCCCGCGCTTGTAGTCGTGCTGGTGCTTCGACCGGCCCTTCTGCTTCACCGCCTTCGAACGGATCTCCCGCATCCGCTCGGCGTCGCCGCGTTGTTCTTCGGCCATGCGGTGCAGTTCCTCGCGCACGGTCTCGGCAGCGACGGCGTGGTCGAAGAAGCCCTGGTCGCGCAGGGAGTTGGTGATGATCCGGTTGGCGACGGCGATGGTCACCGCGGCCTTCGAGATGAGGAACCCCTCGTCGACCGCCCGCTTGAGCTCCACCTGGCTGACGGGTCGCTCGGTCGAGTCCTTGCCGCGCCGTCCGAACAGAGCCATGCTCCGACGATACCGGCGGAGGACGACGGTCCGCCCGCAGGTGGACCCGGATCACCGACGGGAGGGACGACGCGCCGCCACCGCGTCCGTACCGTTGGGCGCATGGTCACCTCCACCACGTCGCACCGCACCGGTCTCGGCACCGCCAGCCTGGTCCTCGGCATCTGCTCCCTGCTCGCCGGCTGGACACTGGTCGCCCCGATCGTCGGGCTCGTCCTCGGCGTCATGTCGCGCGGCCGCGAACCCATGGCACGTGGTCGCGCGGGGTGGGGCATCCTGCTCAACCTGCTCGCCCTGGCGCTGTGGATCGTCCTCGGCGTCGCATTCCTGGCGCTCGGCTCGCTCGCGGTCTGGCAGGGCGCGACCCAGGGCAACTGACCGCCCGGCGTCGCACCCCCTGACGAACATCGCACCCCGGCGTACCGGGGTGCGATGTCCACACCGGGGTGCGAAGCGGCGGAGGACGGTCCGTCAGAGCACCAGGCCGTACACGGCGACGTCGACGCGCCGCTCCCCCAGCGGCATGCCGCTCCGCAGCGTCCCCTCGTGCACGAAGCCGAGCCGTTCGGCCAGGCCACGACTGCGCACGTTCTCAGCCGCCGTGCGGATCTCGACCCGGCGCGCGCCCCGCGCCCGCGCGACCCCGACGAGTGCGGAGGCCGCGCGCCGGGCGACACCCCGGCCCTCCAGTCCGGCGTCCACCCAGTAACCGAGGGATGCCTGTCCCAGGTACGTGTCGAACGCGAGGGACGCTGCTCCGACGATCCGGTCGTCGGCGCGGATGACGCACGGCAGTGAGCGGTCCAGGGCGTACTGGCCGAGCAGGTGCTCGGTGTAGCGCTCGGTGCCCGCGCGCGTCTGCGGGCCCCACGCCCACGGTTCCGCGGCCCGCAGGCGGTCCAGGTTCGCCAGCACCAGCTCGTGCACGGGTCGGACCGTCGTCAGGTCGCGGAGCGTCAGCGTGTACCCGTCACCCAGGTCCCGTCCGTACGCCACCACGGCTCGACACTATGCACGCGCAGCGGGCCCCGTCCGGGTGTGGACGAGGCCCGCTGCGTCATCGGGACGAGGAGTGCGCGCTACTCGTAGCGGAGGGCCTCGATCGGGTTCTGTCGTGCCGCGCGACGAGCCGGCAGCGTGCCGGCGAGGAACGCGATGAACATCACCACGAGGATGATCGTGATCACCGAGGACGGCGCGAACTGCATGATCTGCAGGCCCGGCAGGTCCTTGAGCACGGTGCCGGCGAGCACGTTCGAGATGCCCGTGCCGAGCGCGATCGCCACGCCGGCGCCGATCGCACTGCCGAGGAAGCCGATGAACACCGCCTCGAGCGAGAACAGCGTGTAGACCTTGCCGCCGCCCATGCCCATCGCCTTCATCAGGCCGATCTCGCGGGTGCGCTCCTGCACGCTCATGAGCAGCGTGTTGATGATGCCGAACCCGGCGGCGATCAGCGCGATCACGGCGAAGGCGTTGAGCACCCCGACGATGCCGCTGATGACGGTCTGGAACTGCCCGAGCTGGTCCTGGATCGTCTGGCCCGTGTAGCCGTCCTTCGACAGGGCGCTCTTGACCGTCGCTGCCGAGGCACCGGACGACATCGTGGCCGAGGCGCTGGCGTACGACGTGGCGATCGACGCGGGCTTGCCGGTCTCCTGCGCGGCCTGTATGGCGTCGGTCAGGGCGGCGTTCGCCCCGGCGCCGCCACCGAACAGTGACTCGTTCTGCACGCCGACGACCGTGGCCGTCAGGGTGTGCTCCGCGCCCTGGTAGTCGTCGACCGCGAAGGTCACCTGCTTGCCGACGGCCGCGTCCGCACTGCCGAGCCCGAGGTTCTTGAGGTAGTTCGTGGGCAGGACCACCTGGTTCGCGTCGGTGCCGTCGTCGAGCTGCTTCCCCGAGGCCAGGTCGGCCTTGATCTCGCCCGCGTTGGCGGTCAGCGTCACGACGTACTTGCCCTTGCCGTCGTACTCGGCGTACTTCGGGCTGAGGGCGACGGCGGGCCGGACCGAGTCGATCCCGGACACGCCCTTGATCTTCGTGACGTCGGACTGGGACAGGTACGCGAAGGACGCGGGCCCACGGTTGACGCTCTGGCTGGACTCGTCGGGGTCGTACTTCGCCGGGCCGCCGTCACTCGAGCCGGTGTCGGCGGTCTTGGTGATCGTCAGCGTGCCGGTGTCGCCGATCGAGGCCACCTGGGTGTCGATGTAGTTGCTGACGCCCGTACCGATCGCCGAGGTGAGCGTGATGGTGAACGCGCCGATGAAGATCGCGATGACGGTGAGCGTGGTGCGGAGCTTCGACCGGAAGGTGTTGCCGATCGCGGTGCGGAGCAGGTCGAGGAAGTTCATGCGGAGTGCCTTCCGTGCTCATGGGTCGCCGGGGCGGGCGCATCGGACCCGCCGACGATCAGGCCGTCGCGCACGTTCACGCTCCGGTCGCACCGCGCGGCCAGCTCCTCGTCGTGGGTGACGACGACCAGGGTGATCCCCCGCTCGCGCTGCAGGCCGAACAGCAGGTCCTCGACGATCTCGCCCGTGTTCGAGTCGAGGTTGCCGGTCGGTTCGTCGGCGAAGATGACGCTCGGCTCCCCCACCAGCGCCCGCGCGATGACCACGCGCTGCTTCTGGCCGCCGGACAGGTCGTTCGCGTCGCTCTTGGCCTTGTCCGCCAGCCCGAGGGCATCGAGTGCGGCCATCCCGCGCCGCTTGCGCTCGGACGCCGAGACGCCGGCGATCTTCAGCGGCAGCACGACGTTGTCGAGCACGGAGGTCTTCGGCGTCAGGAAGAACTGCTGGAACACGAACCCGAACGTGCTGTTGCGGGTGCGGTTCACCTCCCGGGCGCCGAGGGACGCCGCGTCGGTGCCGTCGAGCAGGACCTCGCCCGTCGACGGCTTGTCGAGCAACGCCAGCAGGTGCATGAGCGTCGACTTGCCCGATCCGGACTTGCCGACGATCGCCAGGCTCTCGCCCTGGTGCACGGCCAGGGAGACGCCCTTCAGCGCGTCAAACCGTGTGGAGCCACGGCCGTAGGTCCTCGTGAGGCCACGGGCCTCGAGCACGGGAGTCGTCATGTGCCCACCGTAGTGTCCGCTGCACGAATGCAAGTTTGCGTTTCCTGTAGAGACTGTGACGTTCCGGTTACAGTCGTGCCATGAGCGAGCCCGTCCCGACCCCTGCACTCGGTCTCCGCGACCGCAAGCGGATCGAGACGCGGCACCGGATCGCGGAGTCGGCCAGGTCGCTGGCGATGGAGCAGGACATCGACCGCACCACGATCGAGCAGATCGCCGCACGCGCCGACATCTCGCCGCGCACCTTCTTCAACTACTTCGACAGCAAGGAGGACGCGGTCCTCGGGCACACCGAACTCGACCTGTCACCGGAGACGCTGGACGCCCACCTGCGTGCCGTCGCCGGGCGTCCGGCGGCCCAGGCCGTGGTCGACCTGGCGTTCCTGGTGTTCGGTGAGACGTTCGGCGACGACCGCGAGCGTGAGGCACGGAAGGCGGTGCTCGTGCGCTTCCCGCAGCTGATGCGCCGCCAGGTGAGCCGGATGACGACCGTCGCCGAGGCGATGACCGGCGCCGTCCGCACCGTGCTCGAGCGGGATCCGGCGTGGGGTCCGGACGCAGCGACCCCGCAGGCCGCGGAGATGCTGCTCGGCATGGTGATGACCGCGCTCCGCAGCGCGGTCCGGCACGAGGGCACCGATCCGGACGACGTCCGGGCGGCGGTGACCGCCCTGATCCGCGACACGGCGGCTCGGATCAGCGCCGCCTGAGGGACGGGAGGCGCGTGGCTGTGCCGCCACGCGCCTCCCGTCCGTCCTGTGGTCGCGACCCAGTCGCGAAAGCGACAGATCGCGCCCGGAACTCGGGCGCGATCTGTCGCTTCTGCGGAGGAGACGGCGACGCGTCAGGCCTTCGTGATGAAGCCTTCCTTCACCATCCAGTCGAAGGCGACGTCGGCGGGCTCGCGGCCCTCGACGTCGACCTGCCGGTTGAGCTCCTGCAGCACCGCGTCGGTGAGCTTCGGGGAGATCTGGTCGTAGACGTCGGCCAGCTGCGGGTACTCCTTGAGCGTGGCGCTGTCGAGGACCGGGGCGACGTTGTACGCCGGGAAGAACCCCTCGTCGTCCTGCAGCACCGACAGCCCGAGGGACTTGATGCGGCCGTCGGTGGTGAAGACCTCGCCGAAGTTGCACTTCCCACGGTCCGTCGCCGTGTAGACGGTGCCGGTGTCGAGGATGTCGACGTTGCCCTTCGGGATGCCGTTGTCACCGGACCCACCGAGCTCGAGGCCGTACTGCTCGAGCATCGGCTTGAAGCCGTCGGCCCGGGAGTTGAACTCGGACTCGACGCAGAACGTCCGCTGGTCCTTCGGCAGGTCGGCGATCTGCGACAGCTTCGTGATGCCCCCGAGCTCGTCCACCGCCTCCTTGCGGACCGCGAACGCGTACGTGTTGTTCATCGGCGCGGGCGGCAGCCAGGTGAGACCGTTGCCGGCGTCCTCGTCCTTGACCGCCTGGTACTGCTCCTGCTTGTCCGGGATGCCCTCCTTGTGCCCCATGTAGGTCAGCCAGGCGGTGCCGGTGTACTCGTACGTCATGTCGGCGTCGTGGCCGGTCATGAGCTGGCGGACCGCGACACTGCCCGGCACGTTCGTCTCGTCCGTGACGTCGAAGCCCGCGGCCTTGGCAGCGAGCACGCCGATCTTGCCGAGCACGAGCTGCTCGGTGAAGTTCTTCGACGTGACGGTGATGTGGGCGCCGTCGGGCAGGTCGTCGATCTTCTCGATCGTGCCCGGCGCGGCGGCCGGCACGAACGAGGTGGCGGGCTGCAGGCCACAGCCGGTCAGGGCGAGGGCGGCGGCCCCGGCGACGAGCGTCGCGGCGACGCGGCGGTTGCGGCGCTTCATCGGAGTCCCTTCGGTCGGGCGACGGTCTCGACGATGCGGCCGATCCAGTCGATGGAGAGCGCCAGCAGCGCGATGAGCAGCGCGCCGGAGACCAGCACCTTGGGCAGGAACAGGTTCACGCCGGTGGTGATGAGGAGCCCGAGTCCCCCGGCGCCGATGAACGTCGCCAGCGCGGCGGACCCGACGAGCAGCACCAGGGCGGTGCGGATGCCCGCGAGCATGACCGGCACGGCGAGCGGCAGTTCGACCTTGAGCAGCACGGCGAACGCGCTCATGCCCATGCCCCGGCCGGCCTCGACCAGCCGGGCGTCGACGCTCTCGATGCCGATGATGGTGTTCCGCAGCACCGGCAGGATCGCGTAGAGGACGAGCGCGATGACGGCTGCCCAGAACGAGAAGCCGAGCCAGAAGGCGAGCAGGACGACCAGGCCGATGGCGGGTGCCGCCTGCCCGAAGTTCGCGATCGCCAGGATGACCCCGCTGGCCCGTCGGAGCGCGCCGCGGGTCAGGACGATCCCGAGCGGGATGCCGATGACGAGCACGATGAGCGTCGAGACGACGGTGAGCAGTACGTGCTGCCACGTCAGCGCGAGCAGGTCCGCCGGGTTGAGCGTCGAACGCTCGGTCGCGGTGAGGTCGGCCGTGGCCAGCCAGACGGCGAACGCGCCGAGGACGACCAGGATGGCGACCGGCTGGATGACGAGCGGCTTCCACGAGCCGCTGCGCGCGGAGCGCTTGGTCCGCTCCTGCGTGGCGGTCGGATCTGCCGTCGGATCTGCGAGGACGTCAGTCATGCGCAGCTCCCGTCCCGACGGACTCCTTGGCGGGCATCGTCTCGATCGGGTTCGTGTTCGTCCCGACCGGGGTGTACGCCTGCTCCTCCGCCGCGGCCGCACGGGAGCGGGTGATCGCGTCCATGACGGTCTCGACGGTGATGACCCCGCGGAACGCATCACGACGCCCGGTGACCAGGGCGGCCCCGGCGCTCGAGACGAGCATGGTGTCGAGCGCGTCGTTCAGGGTCGCGGCCTCGCCGACGACGGGCAGGTTCGGCTCGATGCCCTCGAGGATGCGCTCCAGGCGCTCGAGCTGGCGCCGGGACGGCCACCCGATCGGGCGCTGGCGTCGGTCGACGACCACGGCGTGCCCGTGCCCGCCCGCTTCGCGCATCCGCTGCAGGACGGCCTTCGCCTCTTCACCCGGCGAGCATGTGACGGCATCGACGACCTCGACGTCGCGCACGCGGTTCAGCGTGAGCTGCTTGAGGCCGGCGCCGGAACCGATGAAGTTCTCGACGAACTCGTTCGCCGGTTCGGCCAGGATCCGCTCCGGGGTGTCGTACTGCACGATGTGCGCGCCCTCGGAGAAGATGACGATCCAGTCGCCGAGCTTCACGGCCTCGTCGAAGTCGTGCGTGACGATGACGATCGTCTTGTGCAGCTCCTCCTGGATGCGCAGCAGCTCGTCCTGCAGCCGCTGGCGCGTGATCGGGTCGACGGCACCGAAGGGCTCGTCCATCAGCAGCACGGGCGGGTCGGCTGCCAGAGCGCGGGCCACGCCGACGCGCTGCTGCTGTCCACCGGAGAGCTCACGGGGGAACCGGTCACGGTAGGTGTCGGGGTCGAGCGAGACCAGGTCGAGCAGCTCGTCGACACGGGCGGCGATCTTCGCCTTGGACCAGCCGAGCATCTTCGGAACGATCGCGATGTTCGCCGCGACCGTCATGTGCGGGAAGAGCCCCCCGGCCTGGATCACGTAGCCCATCCGGCGGCGGAGCTCGTCGCCGTCGATCGACGTCACGTCGTCGTCGCCCACCACGATCCGGCCCTCGGTGGGCTCGATCAGGCGGTTGATCATCTTGAGCGTCGTCGTCTTGCCGCAGCCGGACGGGCCGACGAGCATGACGATCTTGCCCTTCGGGATCTCGAGTGTGATGCCGTCGACCGCGGGCTTCGCCTGGCCGGCGTACCGCTTCGTGACGGTGTCGAGCAGGATGCTGCGGCCGGTGACGTCACCGTCGGTGGTGCTGGTCAGGTCAGTGCTGGACACGGATACCTCGCGAGGTGGTCAGTCGGCCGAGGCCGAGGAGGAGCAGGTCGAGGACGAGGGCGAGCAGGACGACGCCCACCACACCCACCACGACGGAGTTGAGGGCGTTGGCGCCGCCGAGGCGGGACAGGCCGGAGAAGATGAAGCCGCCGAGCCCGGGGCCGAGGGCGTAGGCGGCCACTGCGGCCACGCCCATCACCATCTGCGCGGAGACCCGGACGCCGGTCAGGATGATCGGCCACGCCATCGGCAGTTCCACCTGCACGAGCGTGCGGAACCGGCCCATGCCGATGCCGCGCGCGGACTCGACGACGGCGGGGGAGATCTCGCTCAGTCCGACCACGGCGTTGCGCAGGATCGGCAGGGCGGCGAAGAACGTGATCGTCACGACGGACGGCACGACGCCGAACCCGAGCGGGACGAGCAGCAGGCCGATCACGGCGAAGGACGGCAGCGTCAACCCGATGGTCGACACCTCGTTCGCGAGTGATCGGAGGCGTGGGTTGCGGTAGACGAGTGCTGCGAGCACCACGGCGATGACGGTGGCGAGCACGGTGCACTGGACGACCAGTGAGAAGTGCTGCCACGATGCGAACCAGATCTGGTCCGAACGGTCCACGACGTACTGGAACACGGGGTCGGGCTCCTTCCGGGTCGGCATGTCGGCCCTCGGAGCGGGGCACAGGTGCCGCCAAAGCTAGCCATCGCGAGCGCTAGTTGTACAACCACAACTGTCCGGAGGCGCCGTTTCCTGCGGAATCGCGAAGTCAGGAACCCCTGGTCAGAGGGGTCATCGTCCGCCGAGCCTGGGAGAACGGTAACGATCCCGCACCAGCGTCGGCTAGAGCCCCGCGCTCCGGAGTCCCGCCCGCTCCGCGATGTCGACCAGGTGGTCCCGCCACGCCTGCCACTCGTCCGGCGACTTCTCGGCCAGGTTCCCGTCGCCGTCACCGGCCAGCCCGTCGAGCATCTCGCGCACGATGTCCGCGTGCCCGGCGTGCCGCGCGGTCTCGTACGCCATGTGCACCAGGACCCGGTGCAGCGTCACGTGGCGGTGTTCCTCGGGCCACCACGGCACCACCCCGGGGGCGTCGAGGTCGAGCGCCGCGATGGTCGCGTCCGCGTGAGCCGCACTGGCGTGGTGGAAGGAGACGATGTCGGCCACGGTCTCGTCGAGCGTCGCGTACATGTCCCGGTCGTCGTCGGAGTCGAGCCAGGCGGGGGGATCCGGGAGCGGCCGGTCGAACACGCGCCCGAAGTACTCCGCCTGCACCGCTGCGACGTGCTTGACCAGCCCGAGGACGTTCGTCCCCGTCGGGGTCACCGGCCACCGGGCCTGTCGCTCGGCGAGCCCGTCGAGCTTGCCGAGCAGCGCTGCCCGGTGCTTCTGCAGGTACCGGTGCAGGGTGTGCTTCATCGCATCGGGGTCCGCCGAGGGGCCCTCGTCGGCAAGCCCGGCGTTCCCCGATGCGACGAGGGAGTCGTGCGAGACCGCCGGTTGTACCGCCGGCGGGTCCTCGGTCAGGTCGCTCATGCGTCCGATCGTGCCACCGTCCGGGCGCGGATGCGCTCCGACTCCGCCACGGCCACGCGCTCGGCCGTCAGCAGCAGCCCTGCGACCTCGGCGGACGAGCGCGTCGGTGCGTCGTTCCAGGTCGTCAGGTCGCGGACCCGGCCCATCCGGACGTCCGGCGCGGGGCACCACAGCACGGGCTTGCCCTCGTCGACCGCCATGGCGTGCCACACGACGTCGAGCGCCCGCTGCACGGGCATCGAGTGCACGGCGTGCGGCCCGCCAGCGGCGTACACGACGGCTCCGACCAGGCACGCGCCGACGAGCGGGCGTCCGGCCACGTCCATCGCCGCGGCGCTCGACGCCTTGCGCGTCCGGCCCTTCTCGTCCACGTAGGCGAACCACGCGTGCTGGATCCACCCACGCTCGATCACCCCGCGCGCCCCGGACAGCAGGCGTCCGAGGTCGGCGAGCTCGAGCATCTCGGCTTCGGCACGGCGGACCCGGGCAGCGTCTCGACGGGCTGCCAGGCGGTCGAGCAGACCGCGGAGCCGGGAGCGGGCGGGCGAGGACGGGGAGGGAGCGGCGTCGGTGTCGACGTCGTGCTGGACGCGGAACTCGAGGGTCATCAGGCCCCTCCGATCTTCACGTGCACGGATGGTGTGGAGTGACGATAACCCCGTTCGGCTCACCCGTCGAGAGCCGCTTCGGTCCCGCGCACACCGACCGTCCGGAACGCGCTGTCGTCGCTGGTCCACAGGGCCGAACCGATGGACACGGCCCAGCCACGGGCCCGCAGGCGCGTGGCGTCGTCGACCGCGACGCGCTCCAGGAAGACGGCCCGGGCCTCCCGGCCGAGCGTCAGCCAGGCGGTCGCCAGGTCGACGGCCGGGTCGCCCGCGGTGACGTCGCCGAAGTCGACGACGGCGGACAGGCGGTCGCCGTCGACACCGGGGTCCACGAGCAGGTTGAACGGGTGCAGGTCGCCGTGCACCCAGACGGGAGGCCCGGTGTGGGTCGGCGCCGCCGCTGCGGCCCGCCAGAGCGCGGCCAGCTCGCCGGCCCGGGGCACGCCCGACGTCCGCAGGCGCTCGAGCACGGCCGCGCTCCGCGTGGCGAGCGGGACCGCCCGGACCGGGTTGACCGGCGCGTCCGGCGGCGCCGCGACGTGCAGCAGCCGGACGAAGTCGGCGAGCGCCGTGGCCACCGCGACCCCGCCGATGCGTTCGCCGGCGGGGGTGCCGGGCAGCCAGGGCACGATGCTCCACGACCACGGGTAGCCCAGGGCAGGACGGCCGGTGCGGACGGGTGCCGGGACGGGCACGACCGCGGCGACCTGCCGGGCGAGCACGGGGAGCCAGCGTTGCTCGTGCTCGATGAGCTGGGCGGCCGCCGCACGGCGGGGGAGTCGGACGGCCAGCGTGTCCCCGAGCCGGACGACCACGTTGTCCCAGCCGTTCGCGACGACCTCGAGCGGCAGGGCTGCCAGGTCGGGGTGCTGGTCGGCGAGCAGCGCCCGGACGAGGGGAGCGTCCACGTCGTGCTCGGCGGCGGGGGTCGGCATCGGGTCAGGCTAGCCCGGGTGCCTCCCGTGAACGGGGGCGTGCGGAAGATGAGCAGTCCTTGCTAGTTTCACAGGGTCGGTTGCGTGGGCTTCGCTGGGGGGGCTCACGACCCGCGCTCGGCCCTTCACCGGCTCCCGTCAGGCACGGTGCCCTACGGTTCCGGCCATGGACGGTTGGCGGGCCCCGGTGCGATGGGCACGGACGGGGCGGTGGCTCCTGGTGCCGATCGCGGTGCTGGACTGGTTCACGCTCGTGCCGCAGGGTGCCTTCGTGGCGGCGTTCGCCGTCGCCGTGTTCGGTCTCGCCGCCGTCGCCGCAGCGCTCGTCGTGCGGATGTTGCGCGGACGGCGAGTGGTGATGGCGGCCCTCGGCGTCGTGATGCTGCTCGGGGGACTCGCCTGGTTCGCGATCGACCCGTTCCCGGGCTCGTTCCCGCTCATCGAGGCGTGGTGGCCGGACGCGATCACCCAGCCGCAGCACGTCGGGAGTGCCTACTGGCAGCTGGCCGGACTCGGCATCGAGCTGTGCGGGTTCGGGCTGCTCGGGACGTTGCTCGTGGTGGCGCTCACACGGCCGTCCGGCTCCTCGGTTCATCACTGATATTCTGCATTCTTCATTCATGAAGGAAGCAGGACCCCCTTGCAGAAGCAGTACATCCCGAGCATCATCGCGTTGGCGCTCCTCGGCGCCGTCGCGCTGCCAGCCGCCGCGAACGCCGCTCCCGCGCAGCCGGTCAAGACCCCACAGATCCAGGGCGTCGGTGGGAACGGCCAGTGGAACCTCGTGGGCAGCGGCTCGAACGCCGCAGGTGAGGTGTCGGTCCGGAGCTCCGAAGGCATCAGCATCGGCAGCGTGGCGGGCGCGACCGGGTTCAAGAACAAGAAGGTCGTCGTCACGGACGAGAACGGTGCCGAGGTCTGCGACTCGGGCGCCACCGCCGGTCAGTCGACCGCCTGGATGTGCACGGCGATGCCGCACATGCTGCCGGTCGGTGATCACACCCTGACCGCCGTCGCCTACAGCAAGGACGGCTCGCGTCGCTCGGCGACGTCCCGCCCGGTGACCGTGCACGTGCTCGAGGGCACGCCGCAGACCGGTGCACCGACCGCGCCGGAGGTCTCGGTCAGCCACGAGGGCACCACGACGACCGTGGAGTTCACCAGCGGCGTGCCGTACGGACAGCTGAAGACCTTCGCCGCGGACGGCAAGGTCTCCGTCACGAAGTACCTCGACGAGCACGGCTCCACCGCACTCACGTTCGACGACTCCGACCTGCGCGGCGCTGTCACCTACACCGCCGTCGTGGTCGACGCGAAGAACGTCGCCTCCGACCCGACCGCCTTCACGGTCGGCAGCGGCCAGCCCGACTCGACGGTCGTCGAGGCACCCGGCCCCGTCGACCCGGAGTTCTCCGTGGGAACCGGTGACGAGACCATCGCCCGACCCGAGCTCGGGTCGGTCCACGAGTTCAACCGGAACGGCGTCCACTGGATGGTCGTGAACGCGAAGGGTGTCGCCGGCGCCGAGGCGGTCTTCACCGACGCGCGCGGTGTCGAGACGAAGGGCGAGTTCTCGTCGACGGGTTCGCTCGTCATCCGGATCGACCTGCCGTACGGCGCCGAGCCCGTAGTCGCCCTCGTGCAGGAGGTCGACGGGGTCGCTTCGGCACCGTTGACGGTCCGACCGAGCAAGTAGGCAGTACCGAGAGCGGGGCGTCGACCGGTGGTCGGCGCCCCGCTCGTCGGTCTCAGGTCGTTCGTCGGTCCCAGGCCGTTCCTCGGTCTCGAGCCGTTCTTCCGTCAGCCCGCGGAGGTCGCGTGGCGGGTCAGCACCGCGACGGTGACGTCGGCGTCCGGCGCCGTCGGCAGCAGCGCCTGGACCCGGTCCGCGAAGTCGGCACCGGCACCGACCGCGAGGGCGGCCACCGCGGCGACGTCCCCGAGCCCCTGGAGCGCGAGGACGCCCCGGGTGAAGAGCACGAACCGGTCGCCCGGCGCCAGGGTCAGCTCGACGTGGGTGCGCCCGACCCCGCGCTGCAGGCCGATCGGCAGGTCGAGGGTCTGCAGGACGGTGGACGAGCCGTCTGCCCGGACGTGCAGCGCCAGCCCGTGGCCCGCGTCGACGTAGACCAGCCGTCCGGTCGCCGGGTCGACCCGTGCGTGGAACAGCGACCCGACGGCCGCCGAGGCGTCGAGGTCGTCACCGATCTGCGTCTCGAGCGCCGGGCCGTCCGACCCGAGATCCGCGTCCGTCCGAGCGACGACGGCGGCACGGATGGTCGCGGCGAGCAGTGCGGCGGCGCGCCCCACGGCCGACACCGACCCGACCGTCAGTCGGAGCGTGCCGTCCTCGGCCATCCGCCAGTCCGCGACGTCGCCCGAGTCCGCACGCGCCGACGACACCACGCGCAGGTCGTGTCCCGGGACGTCGACCGGATCCGGGGTCATGCCCACCAGGACCTTCCGCACGCGGTCCCGGTCCATCGCCTGCCCGAGTTCCCGTTCCGCCCAGCGGGCCAGGTCGGTGAGCAGCTCGAGTTCCTCGGCCGTCAGGGTGCGCGGGACGGCGTCCATGATGCACAGCGTGCCGACCTGCGTGCCGTCGGGCATCGCGAGCGGCGCCCCGGCGTAGAAGCGGATGCCCTGCTCGCGGACGGCGGCCATGTCACGGAAGCGCGGGTCGAGGGTCGCGTCCGTCACAGCGACCGGGCCGTCGTGCATGACGGTCACCGAGCAGAAGACCTCGCCAGCGGGTGCGTTCCCGCCCTGCTGCCAGCCCTGCGTGGACTGTGCGGTGACGACGTCGTGGTGCACCAGGTTGAGGAAGCTCAGCGGGACCCCGAACGCCTGCTGCGTCATGCGGGTGATCCGGTCGAACCGTTCCTCGGGACCGCTGCCGAGGATGCCGAGGGCCTCGACGGCAGCGGTCCTGCGGGTGGAGCTCTGATCCGTGGTGGTGGTCACCCGTCCTGTCTACCCGTACCCGCGGTCAGGAACCAGTCCCGGGGGTGGGGGTCCGCTGTCAGCGTCTGCCGCGCCGTGGTGGGCGCCGCCCAGCCGGCCGCGTTCGCCAGGACCCGCTGGATGTCCGGGTGGTGGTACACCGGGTACTCCTGGTCGCCGGGCGAGAAGTAGAACACCCGTCCGCGGCCGCGGCGGTAGGCAACACCCGAGCGGAAGACCTCGCCACCCGCGAACGTCGACAGGAAGACCTCTTCGTCCGGGCGGGGAATGTCGAAGTACTCGCCGTACATCTCCTGCCGGTCGATGACGATCGGGTGCGGGACGCCCTCGGCGATCGGGTGCTCGGGCGCGGTCGTCCAGACCAGCTCGCGCTCCCCGTCGTTGCGCCACTTCAGCGAGCACGTGGTGCCCATCAGGCGCTTGAACGGCAGCGAGTAGTGCCCGGAGTGCAGCACGACCAGGCCCATGCCCGCGTGCACGGCGTCGACCACGCGCTGCACCACCTGCTCCGACACCTGGTCGTGCGCAACGTGACCCCACCAGAACAGCACGTCGGTGGCGTCCAGGCGCTCCTGGGTCAGGCCGTGCTCCGGCTCCTGCAGCGTCGCCGTCGACACGGAGGCATCGGGGTGGTGCTGCTGCAGGGCGTCGGCGACCACGGTGTGGATGCCGTTCGGGTAGTGCCCGAGGACGACCGCGTCCCCGCGGCTCTCGTGCACGTTCTCGTTCCAGACGACGATGTTGGTCACGCCTGCACCTCCACTTCGTGCCCGGCAGCCGCGGACGCGTAGATCGCGTCGACGACACGGCTCCGGTGCAGCGCGAACTCCCCGTGGTGGCCGTCGTGCAGGCCGCTGCGGATCGTCGCGATGAACTCCTCGATGACCCGCTGGTGGTGCCCCGACGGGACCTCCACCGCGGGTCGGGTGACGGTCGGGACGCCCTGCTCCTCGGAGTAGAGCGTCACGGTGCCCTCGGTCGCGTAGTTCCGGACGAACAGCCGGGCGCCACCGGTCGAGCCGAGCAGCTCGACCTCGATGTCCTCGGCGTCCTTGGAGTAGCTCGCCCAGCTCGCCTGCAGCTGCAGGCTCGAGCCGTCCTCGAACCGCAGCAGGGCGTTCGCGAAGTCCTCGACGTCGAACGGGCGGCCGGTCGCGGCGGAGACCGGACCCCGGCTGCTGCCGCCACGGCCGGCGCTGCCGAGCTCGTTGTAGGTCACCGCCGACGCGGTCACGACGCGGGGCTCGCCCATCAGGTGCAGCGCGATGTCGAGCACGTGCGAACCGAGGTCGATGAGCGGCCCACCGCCCGCCGTCTCCTTGTTCGCGAACCAGCTCTGGATGCCCGGGATGCCCGCACGGCGGAGCCAGCTGGCACGGGCGTGGTAGACGTGGCCGAGCGGATCGCCCTGGGCCAGGTGGGCCGCCAGGAACTGCACGTCGGCGCGGCGACGGTGGTTGTATGCGACCTCGAGCACGCGGTCGTTGCGCACTGCGGCGTCGACCATCTCCTGCGCCTGGTCGCCGGTCGTCGCGAGCGGCTTCTCGCAGAAGACGTGCTTGCCGGACTCGAGCGCAGCGACCGCGATCGGGTGGTGCAGCGCGTTCGGCACGCCGATGGAGACGATGTCGAGGTCGTCGCGGGCGACCAGGTCCTGCCAGTCCTCGTACCGGTTCGGCACGTGCCGGGACTCGGCGAGCTCCGCCAGTCGTGCGGGTTCCTGCCCTGCGAGCGCCACCACCTCGACTCCGGGCAGGGCCGTGTAGGCATCGAGGTGCGTGGTCCCGGCGAACCCGAGCCCCACCACCCCGACGCGCAGCGTGCGGGTCGGATCCGTCGTCGTGTTGGTCGTCATCGACATGGCTCCGACGCTACCCGAGGCCCGGGTCGAATCGATACGACCTGCGGCGTGTTGCCTGCTGCACGGCCGATGGACATGTGGTGTCCGCGACGATGGGACCATGACGCCACGATCCCTGTTCCGCGCCCTCGCAGTGGCCGAACTCGTGACCTGGACGATGCTCCTGGTGGGCATGCTCATGAAGTACGCGCTCGGGTTGGGCGACCTACCGGTGCGCATCGGAGGCAGCGTCCACGGCTTCGTGTTCCTGGCGTACCTGGTCGTGGCGACGGTGGTCGCGGTGAACCAGCGGTGGTCGTTCGGTACGACGGCGCTCGGCTGGGCGAGTGCGATCGTGCCCTACACGACGCTGCCGTTCGAGTCCGGCGTCGCCCGACGCGGCATGCTCGAGGGTCCCTGGCGTCGATCGCCCGACCTCGGCGCGCGTCCGGGTCCGCTCGACCGCCTGCTGTTCGCCGTCGTGGCGCACCCGTTCGTGGCCGCGCTGGTCGGCATCGTGCTGGTCGCGGTGGTCTTCGCGGTCCTGCTGACGCTCGGCCCGCCCGTCCCGTCCCGCTGACCGGGCGCGACCTCCTCGAGCGGTCCCCGGCCGACTCCTCGAGGTCGCACGACTTGCCGCTCAGGTCTGCCGAGGTTCCAGCACCGACCGGTGCGCTCGTCCGAGATGCCGGAATTCTGGAACCTGGGGGGCGAGAGCATGCGCCGGGCGCGACCACGTGACGGACGGGAGGCCCGGTGCCAGCTGGCACCGGGCCTCCTGTCTGTGGAGTGGCGCGCCTACAGCGCGGCCAGCACCGCGTTCAGCGTGGCGGACGGGCGCATGACCGCGCTCGTCTTGGCGTCGTCCGGGCGGTAGTACCCGCCGATGTCCGCGGGCGAGCCCTGGACCGCGACGAGTTCGTCGACGATCGTCTGCTCCTGCTCGCCGAGCGTACCGGCGATCTCGGCGAACGCCGCTGCCAGCTCGGTGTCCTCGGTCTGCGCCGCGAGCTCTTCGGCCCAGTACTTCGCCAGGAAGAAGTGGCTGCCGCGGTTGTCGATCGTGCCGATCTTGCGGCCGGGGGACTTGTCCTGCTCGAGGAAGGTCCCGGTCGCCCGGTCGAGCGTCTCGCCGAGGATGCGTGCGCGGGCGTTGCCCGTGACGCCGGCGAGGTGCTCGAGCGACACCGCCAGGGCCAGGAACTCGCCGAGGCTGTCCCAGCGCAGGTAGTTCTGCTGCACGAGCTGCTGCACGTGCTTCGGCGCAGACCCGCCGGCACCGGTCTCGAACAGGCCGCCACCGCCGAGCAGCGGGACGACGGAGAGCATCTTCGCCGAGGTGCCGAGTTCCATGATCGGGAACAGGTCGGTCAGGTAGTCGCGGAGGACGTTGCCCGTGACGGAGATCGTGTCCTCGCCGCGGCGGATACGGTCGAGCGAGAAGTGCATCGCATCGACCGGCGACAGGACCTCGATCTGCAGCCCGTCGGTGTCGTGCTCGCCGAGGTACCGGTGTACGAGCTCGATGAGGGCGGCGTCGTGGGAACGGGTCTGGTCGAGCCAGAACACGGCCGGCGTCGCGCTGGCGCGGGCGCGGGTGACGGCGAGCTTCACCCAGTCGCGGATCGCGACGTCCTTGGTCTGGCACGCGCGCCAGATGTCACCCTGGGCGACCTGGTGCTCGATGACGGTGTCGCCGGCGGCGTTCGT
This sequence comes from Curtobacterium sp. MCBA15_001, assembly GCF_001864835.1. Classification (GTDB taxonomy): domain Bacteria; phylum Actinomycetota; class Actinomycetes; order Actinomycetales; family Microbacteriaceae; genus Curtobacterium. The sequence goes on from NZ_MJGI01000021.1 coordinate 275,694, forward strand.
GACGCGCACGGTGCCGTCGCCGGGGACCTCGAAGGTCTTGTCGTGGGAGCCGTACTCCTCGGCCTTCTGCGCCATCAGGCCGACGTTCGGGACCGAGCCCATGGTCGACGGGTCGAAGGCGCCGTTGGCCTTGCAGTCCTCGATCACGGCCTGGTAGATGCCGGCGTAGCTGGAGTCCGGGATCACCGCGACGGTGTCGTGCTCGTCGCCGTCCGGGCCCCACATGTGGCCGGAGGTGCGGATCATCGCGGGCATCGACGCGTCGACGATGACGTCGCTCGGGACGTGCAGGTTCGTGATGCCCTTGTCCGAGTCCACCATCGCGAGCTCGGGTCCGGCGGCGATGCCGTCCGCGAAGGCCTGCTTGATCTCCGCGCCGTTCGGCAGCGCGTCGAGCCCGGTCAGGATCGAGTTGAGGCCGTCGTTCGGCGTCAGGCCGGCAGCGGCGAGGTCGGCGCCGTAGCGGTCGAACACGTCGGGGAAGAACGCCCGGATGACGTGCCCGAAGATGATCGGGTCGGAGACCTTCATCATCGTGGCCTTGAGGTGCACCGAGAACAGGAGCCCAGAGTCCTGGGCGCGCTGGATCTGTGCGCGGAGGAACTGCTCGAGCGGCCCGACGTGCAGGACGGTGCCGTCGATGACCTCGCCGGCCAGGACGGGGATCGACTGCTTGAGGACCTGCTCGTGGCCGTCGGCGCCGACGAACGTGATCGTCAGGGTGTCGTCGGCCGGCGCGACCCAGGTCTGCTCGTTGGAGCGGAAGTCGTCGACGCCCATCGTCACGACCTCGGTCTTGGAGTCCGAGCTCCACGCACCCATGCGGTGCGGGTGCTTGCGGGCGTAGTTCTTGACCGACAGCGGGGCACGACGGTCCGAGTTGCCCTCGCGCAGGACCGGGTTGACGGCGCTGCCCTTGACCTTGTCGTAGCGGGCGCGGGTCTCGCGCTGTTCGTCCGTCGAGGGCTCGTCCGGGTAGTCCGGCAGGTCGTAGCCCTGCGACTGCAGTTCCTTGATCGCCGTCTTGAGCTGGGGGATCGAGGCCGAGATGTTCGGCAGCTTGATGATGTTCGCCTCGGGCGTCCCGGCGAGGTCGCCCAGTTCGGCCAGCGCGTCGTCGAGTCGCTGCTCGTCGGTGAGCCGCTCGGGGAACAGCGCGATGATCCGGCCGGAGAGGGAGATGTCCCGCGTCTCGACGTCGACACCGGCAGTGCCGGCGAACGCCTGGATCACGGGGAGGAAGGAGTGGGTGGCGAGGAACGGTGCCTCGTCGGTGAGGGTGTAGATGATCTTGGCCATGCTGGCGGGTACTCCCTTGTTCGCACGTCGGTGGCTCCACGGTACTCGTGGTCGGCGATGTCTCGACATCAAGATACATGGAGCATCCGGACTTCCAGACGAGGTCCAGGAACCTCACTGCCGGCGCTTGGCGGGCGGTCGTGCAATGGACGTGTCGAGAGGAGCCACCATGTCAGCACCACGTCGTCGTCCCGAGGACTCCGGGTGGACCGTTGAGGACCTCCGCTCCGCCTGGGCCGCGGACGGCAGCGGGCCCTTCCGCTACGCGCCGGACGGGTCCGGACCGTACTCGTACGACCCCGACGGCAGCGGGCCGTGGCTGGTGGAAGCACCCCGTCGACGTCGACCGTGGTCCGTCGTGGGCAGCGGCGCGCTCGCCCTCGCGGTGGTCGTGGGGAGCGTCGCACTCATCGCGACCCCGCTCGGTGCCACCCTGGGGGTGTGACAGGACTCCTCGTCGGCGGGCTGCTCGGACTGCTCGTCATCGCCGGCGCCGCCGTGCTCGGCCCGCGCATCGGCATCGCCGCGCCCCTCGTGCTCGTCGCGGTGGGCATCGTCGCCAGCCTGGTGCCGTGGATCCCGGACGCCGACATCGACCCCGAGCTGATCCTCGCCGGGGTGCTCCCACCGCTGCTGTACGCGTCGGCGGTGTCGATGCCGACGATGAACTTCCGGCGGGAGTTCGGCGCGATCAGCGGGTTGTCGGTCGTGCTCGTCGTCGCGAGCTCGGTCGTGCTCGGACTGTTCTTCGCGCTCGTGGTGCCGGGTCTCGGTCTGGCGTGGGGCATCGCCCTCGGCGCGATCGTCAGCCCCACCGACGCCGTGGCCACCTCGATCGTCAAGCAGACGTCGGTCTCCCGTCGAGTGGTCGCGATACTGGACGGCGAGTCCCTGCTCAACGACGCGACCGCGCTCGTGATCCTGCGCACGGCGATCGTCGCCGGTGCCGCGTCGTTCTCGTTCTGGGGTGCCGTGGGGGACTTCGCCTACGCGGTGGTCGTGGCGGTGGCGATCGGCCTGGTCGTCGGGTGGCTGAACCTGTGGGTGCGGTCGCGGGTGTCGAACGCCACGGTCAACACGGCGCTGTCGTTCGCGGTGCCGTTCGTCGCCTCGCTGCCGGCCGAGCACCTGCGCGCCTCGGGCCTGGTGGCGGCGGTCGTCGCGGGCCTGGTCACCGGGATCCGGGCGCCCCGGGTCCTGCCGCCGACGCACCGACTGTCGGACGCGCAGAACTGGGGCACCGTCGCGTTCGTGCTCGAGGGCGCGGTGTTCCTGGTGATGGGCCTCGAGCTCGCGTCCATCGTCGCCGACGTGCAGCGCGACCACGCCGGCGTCGTCCCGGCCCTGCTCATCGCCGTCGGCGCCCTGGTCCTCACGGTGCTCGTGCGGACGGCCTACGTCGTCCCGCTGCTGCTCGGCCTGTCACGACGGGCCCGACGTCAGGGTCGGCTGCAGGAGCGACTCGAGGAGTACCGGAGCGGGGACCGCGAGGCGGCGAGTCGAGCGGTCCAGGACCACCGGTTCGGCAACCGGCCGCCGAGCGAGCGCGACCTCGAGCGGTTCGGCACCCGGGTGCGGCAGGTCCTGGCGGACATCCGCTACTTCGCCGCCGCACCGCTCGGGTGGCGCGAGGGGACCGCGGTCGTGTGGGCCGGGATGCGCGGTGCGGTCACCGTCGCCGCCGCCCAGACCCTGCCGGCCGGGACGCCGCAGAAGTCCCTGCTGGTGTTCGTCGCGTTCGCGGTCGCCGGGCTGTCGCTGCTGCTGCAGGGCGGCACGATCGGGCCGCTGTTGCGCCGGATCAGCCCGCCCGCACCCGACGACGCGGTCCGCGACGCCGAGGAGCGAGGCCGGTTGCTGGAGCTGATGCGGAGCGCTGCCGAGCAGGTGACCGCGGCGAGCGCCGACGACGCCACGACGAACGCCCGGACGCGCGAGGAGCTCGAGGCGTCCGACCCCGCCGAGCTCCGCGCCTGGTTCGGGCGCGAGAAGGTCCGCCGGCTGCAGGTCCTCGACGCCCAGCGGTCGGTCCTGCTCGACGCGCGGGACGAGGGCACGTTCGACGCCGAGGTGCTGGAGTCGGTGCTCGGCAACCTGGACGCCGAACAGATCGCCCTCGAGCTGCGGGGCGGTCCGACGGGCTGACCGTCGCGTGGGCCGCCGGGTCCCGACCGCTCGGGTCAGTGGCCGATCGAGATGCGGAAGACCCGCACACCGGCTGCCTGCAGTGCCGCCAGGCCCAGGCGGAGCCGCATCGTGCGGAACGGCCGGCGGAAGCCCGACGGCGCCGAAGCCGCACCGATCTGGTGCAGCACCTCGGACGTCAGGGTCCTCTCGAGCTTCGGGACGAGCCGGGTCGCACCGGAGACGGTGATGACGATGCGGACCGCGTGCGGCGTCAGCAGCGGAGCGATCAGGTCGGCGGCCTCGTGCGCGCGGTGGAAGGCCGGGTCATCGCCCGGGCGGCGGATCGCGATCACGGCGAGCTCGGCCTCGGCGCGCTCGGAGGGATCGGGGAGGTCGTCGACGCCGACCACCCGCATCCGTGCCGCATCGACCCCGGCGCGCACCGCGGCGACCCGCAGCACCGGCAGGAGTTCCTGCGTGCCTGCGAGCACGACCTCGGCGCGCTGCAGGTCGATGGGTTCGTGCCGTTCCCGGGGCGTACGGGCCATCGGGGGGTCCTTCCGCTCGCTCGGGTCCCCACGCTACTGATCCCGCCTGGGGGCTGTACAACCGGACAGCTTCGTGCAGAATGGTCTGCGGCCATGACGATTCCCAGCGACGCAGACCAGCAGCACACCACTCCGACTGTGCACCTGTCGCGTCGTGCTGCCCTCGCGGCCGAGCGCGCCGCGGCCACCGAGGCAGCGAAACCCGCCAAACCCCCGAAGGCCGCCAAGCCCGCGAAGGCCGCCAAGCCCGTCCGGGCCGCGAAGGCCGCCAAGCCCGTCCGCGCCGCGAAGGCCGCCCGGGCACGCCGTCGCACGAGCCGCCTCACCCTGACCAGCGCCGCCGCCGCCGTCGCGATGTTCGCCGCGTCCGCCATGCCGGCCCACGCCAGCGCCGGGACCTCCGCCGCGACGTCGACGCTCGCGCCGATCGTGCGGACCCAGGACTACGCCGTCACCCAGGCCGTCGCCACCGCCACCACCTCGCGCGACGGCTTCACGATCGGTGGCGGGAACAAGGTCGTCACGACCGACCCCGACGCCGCGGTGGTCTACGGCGGCGAGGTCCGCTCGCCGTTCCCCGCTCCGGTCCGCATGAGCTCGGGCTTCGGGTACCGGTCCGCACCGTGCGCCGCGTGCTCGTCGCAGCACCAGGGCCTCGACTTCAACCCCGGGATGGGCGCGCCCATCGGTGCCGTCGCCGCCGGGACCGTCCGTGTCTCGGGCACGTACTTCTCGTACGGCAGTGCGGTGATCATCGACCACGTGATCGACGGCCGCAAGGTCTCGACGCTGTACGGCCACATGATCCCGGGCTCCTCGCCGGTCACCGTCGGGCAGAAGGTCGAAGCCGGGGAGTTCATCGGCAAGGTCGGCTCGTCCGGGGTCTCGACCGGGGCGCACCTGCACCTCGAGGTGCTGATGGACGGTTCGCTGCCCGTCGACCCGCGCGCCTGGATCGAGACGCACACCGGCCGCTCGCTGTAGCGACAGACGCGGGGCGGTCTCCCAGCGCCTGCGCCACCACTGCCCAGGGAACCTGTGCAGGATCACAGGGTGGACACCTGGTTGGCCTTCGCTCTCGTCGTCGTCTTCGTGCTGGTCGGCGGGGTGTTCGCCGCGGCCGAGATCGCCCTGGTGTCACTCCGCGAGTCCCAGCTCCAGCAGCTCGAACGCCGCGGCACCCGAGGCGCTCGCGTCGCCGCCCTCGGCCGTGACCCGAACCGGTTCCTGTCGGCCGTGCAGATCGGCGTGACCGTGGCCGGGTTCTTCTCCGCCGCCTACGGTGCGTCCTCGATCGCCCCGGACGTGGCGCCGCTGTTCATCGGCCTGGGCCTCGACCGCGGCGCAGCAGAAGCGGTCGCGCTGGTCGCGATGACGCTGGTCATCGCCTACCTGTCGCTCGTGTTCGGCGAGCTGGTGCCCAAGCGCCTGGCCCTGCAGCGCGCCGAGGGCTTCTCGATGGCGGTCGCCCCGACCCTGGAGCGGTTCGCCGTCCTGATGCGCCCGGCGATCTGGGTGCTGTCGAAGAGCACGGACGCGGTCGTCCGACTGCTCGGCGGCGACCCCGATGCCCGCAGCGAGTCCATGAGCACCGAGGAACTCCGGGGCCTGGTGTCCGACCACGACGCCATCGACGAGCAGGGCCGCCGCATCGCCCGCAGCGCGCTGGACGCCCAGGGCCGGATCCTCCGCGAGTCGATGCGCCCCTGGTACGACGTCGCCACGCTCGACGGTGCGCAGAGCATCGCCGACGCCACCGACCGCGCGCTCGACCTCGGCCACACCCGGTACGTCGTCACCGACGGCTCGCGCGACCAGGTCGAGGGCTTCGTGCACCTGCGCGACCTGCTGCGTCCGGCCGACGCCACCGCGGCGATCACCACCATCGCCCGACCGATCGTCGCGTTCCCCGAGACGAAGTCGCTCTCGAGCACGATCGCCGAGATGCGCACGACGGGCGCCCAGATCGCCCTGGTCGTCGACGAGTACGGCGGCAGCGCCGGCATGGTCACGCTCGAGGCCCTGCTCGAGGACCTGGTCGGCCCGATCCGTGACGAGTACGACGCAGCACACGTGGTCGACACCGGGGACGTGGACGGAGCCACCGTGCTCGAGGACCTGGTCGCCGACGGCGGCCCCGTCCTGCCGGACGGCGACTACGAGACGGTCGGTGGCCTGGTCCAGGTGCACCTGGACCGCGTCCCGCGGGTCGGCGACGTCGTCGAGGTGGGCGAGCACCGGCTCGAGGTCACCCGGATGGACGGGCACCGCGTGGCCCGCGTCGCGATCGTGACGCGAGCGGACAAGGTCGGGTCCTGACCGTCGGTCAGCAACCACAGGCGGACTGGAGGCTCCCCATCCGACACGGCCACCCCGCCGCTGGCGCGTCGGTGTGGAACCGGCGGACGTGGGCCCAGTGGCGGCGTCGCCACGGGCCTCCAGTCCGTTCCGTGGTCACGCTGGTACCTGCCGGACGTCCGGCCGCACGACGTAGCCTTGCCGGCATGGGCATCGACGTACGCAACGAGATCCGTGACTTCCTGTCCTCGCGGCGGGCGCGGATCACCCCCGACCAGGCCGGCATGCCGACGTTCGGCGGTGGCGTGCGACGGGTCCCGGGACTGCGGCGGCACGAGGTCGCGATGCTCGCGGGCGTCAGCGTCGACTACTACACGCGGCTCGAGCGCGGGACGCTCAAGGGCGTCTCGGACAGCGTGCTCGAGGGTCTGGCCGGTGCGCTCCAGCTCGACGAGGACGAGCGCACCCACCTGTGGGACCTCGCGCGCCTGGCGAACTCCGGCGTGAAGATGATGCACAAGACCATGCCGACGCGCATCCGTCCGGGCGTGCAGCGGCTGCTCGACGCCATCACGGGCGCTCCAGCGTGGGTGCGGAACGAGCGTGGCGACGTCCTCGCCGCGAACGACCTCGGCCGTGCGCTGTACGCGCCGATGTTCGCCGGCCCCGGGCGCCCGGTGAACTCCGCGCGCTTCACGTTCCTCGACCCCGCCGCCCGCACGTTCTTCGTCGACTGGCCCCGCACCGCGCGGGACTCGGTGGCGATCCTCCGCGCTGCCGCCGTCGCGAACCCCTGCGAGCCCGGACTCGTCACGCTCGTCGGAGAGCTGTCCACCCGCAGCGAGGAGTTCCGCACCTGGTGGGCGGAGCACGACGTGCGACTGCACCGTGCGGGCAAGAAGCGGATCAACCACCCGGTGGTGGGCGACCTGGAACTCGACTACGAGGCGTTGGAGCTCGTCGCGGACCCTGGTCTGACGATGTTCACCTACAGCGCCGAGCCCGGTTCCGAGTCCGCTCGGTCGCTCGTGCTGCTCGGCAGCTGGGCCGCGACGGAGCGTGCCGAGCAGGTCGCCGCCGAGGCCTGAAGCACGCTGCGCCGTAGGCTGACCGCGTGAGCGTCGACCGCACCCCTCGCGCCGAGCCGGCCTTCGCCCGCGCGGTCGCCAAGGCCCTCGGCGACGTCGGCACGGTGCTCGCTCTCGGTGCTCGCAGCGCCCGGTACGCGCCGGCCTCCGCGGATGTCCGCACCGTCGAGGCACCGGACGACGCCCCGCCCGCCGCAGACGAGGCCCTGCCGGCCGCGGACGGCGCCGTCGTGGCGTTCTGCGTGCAGGACTGGCCCGACCTCGAGCGAGGGCTCGCTGCGGTGCGCGCCGCGACGAGGGGGCCGGTCGCGGTGCTCACGCGGGACCCCGAGCGCATCGCCGCACACTGGCTGTCGGCGTACGCGCCCGAGGTCGTGGCCGCCGACGCTGCACGACACCCCGCGCTCGACCGCATCGCCGCAGCCCTCGGGGACGACGTCACGACGACCCGCCTGCCGGTGCCCTTCACGAGCGTCGAGGGCTTCGCCGAGGCCTACTACGCGCGGCCGGAGCGGCTGCTCGACGCCGACGTGCGGCGAGCAGACCCGGCCTGGGGACTGGTCGACGAGATGACAGCCCGGCGCGCGGTCGCCGCACTCCGCACGGCGCTGGAGTCCGGCGCCTGGGACGACCGTCACGGGCGGCTGCGCGTCCAGCCGACGTACGACGGCTCGGTGGTGCTCTTGACAACGGGTCGTACGCTGGAGTCGTGATCCACCGTTCCGAGGAGGTCGTCGGCTTCCACGCCGGCATCAGGGCCTGACGCCCCTGGCTGTGTCGTCCGACACGGCCGGACTCGTCGACCCCTGCTCAGACTCCCCGTCCGGCGTGGTGCCCGTGTGCGCCCCGGACGGCACCACAGAACGGCTCACACCATGCTGCCCATCAGCGAGACCACCATCCGCGCGTCCTTCGTCAACGCATCGCGCAAGGAGGTCAGCGACGTCACGATGCCGACCGACCTCGAGGCGGTCGTCTGGGACGACCTGGACTTCCTCGGCTGGCGCGACCCGAAGGCCGCTCGACGCGCGTACGCCGTCGTGCCCACCCTCGACGGAACCCTCGTCGGGATCCTGTTCCGCCAGGCCGAGGCCTCACCGCGTTCGCGGGCGCAGTGCTCGTGGTGCCAGGACGTCCGGCTGCCGAACGACGTCGTCTTCTACAGCGCCAAGCGCTCGGGTCCGGCGGGCCGCAAGGGCGACACCGTCGGCACCCTGGTGTGCCAGGACTTCCAGTGCTCGCGCAACGTCCGCAAGGCGCCGCCGCCCGCCTACGAGGGCTACGACGTCCAGGCAGCGCGGCTCCGGCGCATCGAGGACCTGCAGCTGCGGGCGGCCGGGTTCGCCGCGGAGGTCTAGACCCGCTGGATGTCGGACGGGAGGCCCGGTGCCAGCTGGCACCGGGCCTCCAGTCCGTCATCGGTGTGGACTACCGGCCGATGGTCGACATGTCGGGGTAGCGGTCGCCTGTCGGCGCCGGCAGCGCCGACAGGCGCGCGACCTGCTCCGCCGAGAGCGTCAGGTCGGTGGCCCCGACGTTCTCCTCGAGCCGGCTGACGCGCTTGGTGCCCGGGATCGGCACGATGTCGTCGCCTTGGGCGAGCAGCCACGCCAGCGCGACCTGCGCCGGGGTGCCGCCGACCTCGTCCGCGACGTGCTTGACCTCGTCGACGATCCGCATGTTCGACGCGAACGCCTCCTCCTGGAACCGGGGGTTCTGCGAGCGGAAGTCGTCGGCGTCCAGGTCGGACGGCTTCGTGATCGCACCCGTCAGGAACCCGCGGCCGAGCGGCGAGTAGGGCACCAGGCCGATGCCGAGCTCGCGCAGCGTGTCGAGCACCTCGCCCTCGGGGTCACGGGTCCACAGCGAGTACTCGCTCTGCAGCGCGGTGACCGGGTGCACGGCGTGGGCCTTGCGGATGGTCGCAGCGCTTGCCTCGGAGAGCCCGATGTGGCGGATCTTGCCCTCCTGGACGAACTCGGCGAGCTGGCCGACGACGTCCTCGATCGGGATCGCCGGGTCGACGCGGTGCTGGTAGAAGAGGTCGATGTGGTCGGTGCCGAGGCGGCGGAGCGAGCCCTCGAGCGCCTCGCGGACGGACTCCGGGGCGGAGCTGATGCCGCGCTCGGTGGGCGGCTCGGTCTCGCCGGCGGTGTGGTGGACCAGGCCGAACTTCGTCGCGACCACGACCTCGTCCCGACGACCCTGCAGGGCCCGGCCGAGCAGTTCCTCGTTCGTGTAGGGGCCGTACATCTCCGCGGTGTCGAACAGCGTGACGCCGAGGTCGATCGCGCGGTGGATGGTGCGCACCGACTCGTCGTCGTCCGATCCAGCGCCCGAGTAGAAGGCGCTCATCCCCATCGTCCCGAGTCCGAGGGCACCGACGTGGAGGTCACTGAGCTTGCGTGTCTGCATGGCTCCGGTCTACTCCGGCCGTGCCGTTTGGAGGGAGGCACCGGTCGTACCGGTCAGGTTCGGACGACGTTTGGTGCGGATCCTCCAAGGTCTCGGGGGCGAGCGCGGCACGTCTGGTCTGATCGGGTCCGTGAACCTGTACTTCCGCCTGCTCCTGCTGCGCCTGCGCACCCGACGGGCACGCCCGCTGTCGTTGTGGGACGAGGCCAGGACGCCGTTCCGGGTGACCCTGACCGACCTGGACCCCCTGCGGCACGTGAACAACGGCAAGTACCTGTCGATGCTCGACCTCGGGCGGATGGACCTGATGCTCCGGTCGGGGTTCTGGCAGTCGCTGACGGACCGCGGCTGGTACCCGGTCGTTGCCGCCCAGACGATCACGTACAAGCGGTCGCTGACGCTCGGGCAGCGCTTCGAGCTCGTCACGCGGGTGCTCGGCGTGGACGAACGGTCCGCCTACATGGAGCAGACCTTCACGCGCCGGGGCGCGGTCGTGGCGCGGGCCGTCGTGCAGGCGCGGTTCCTGCGCACGAGCGGTGGGACGGTGTCGACGGAGGAGCTCATGGAGGCCCTGGGTGGCGCTCCGGAGGACCGGACCCTGCCGGCGTGGGTGCACGACTGGGCCGGAGCCGTCCGCATCAGCTCGACGGCGGAGTAGCCCGCGGGGGTAGACAGGTCCGGTGAGCGAACCGACGAGCAGCAGCACCACCCGCCGAGGACTCATCGCCGGGGGCGTGGGGATCGGCATCGCGGGTGTCCTGGCCGCGTGCAGCGGCCCAGCACCCACGCCGTCCGGCTCGCCGTCGGCATCGGGACGACCGTCGGGAGGCCCGTCCGGCTCCCCGAGTGCGTCCGGCGGTCCGACGTCGTGGGATGCCCTGGCCGCGGCCACGTCGGGCAGGCTGCTGCGGTCCGGCTCGCAGGGCTGGGACAGCGCACGGGTGCTCGAGAACCCGCGGTACGACGACGCCGACCCACAGGGCATCCTCCGGGTCGCGAACACCGACGACGTCGCCGCGGGACTGGCCTTCGCGCGGAACACGAACACCCCGGTCGCCCTCCGGGCGGGCGGTCACTCGTACACGGGGTGGTCCGCCGGCGGCGCTCCGGGGACGGACGTCCCTCGGTCGCTCGTCATCAGCACGGCGGACCTCGACGGCATCCAGGTGTCGGGGGACTCCGTGACGGTCGGCCCGGGTGCCCAGCTCGCGGACGTGTACGCCGCGCTGGCGCAGGCTGGCCGCGCCATCGGAGCCGGGTCGTGCCCGACGGTGGGCATCGGCGGCCTGACGCTCGGCGGGGGCGTCGGCGTCCTCGTCCGCTCGTTCGGGCTCACGGCCGACCAACTCGCCGGCGTGACGATGGTGACGGCGGACGGCGCTGTGCACGAGACCTCGGCCTCGACGGACCCGGACCTGTTCTGGGCGAGCCGCGGGGGTGGCGGCGGGACCGTCGGTGTCGTGACCGCGATGACCTTCCGGACACAGCCCGCGCCCCGTGTCCTGCTCTTCACCATCGTCTTCCCGTTCTCGGCCGCCGCCGCGGTCGTCCGCGCCTGGCAGGCCTGGGCGCCGAAGGCCGACCCGAAGCTCTGGTCGACGCTGAAGCTGCTGGCCGGCACGCGACACAGTACTCCCACCGTCACGATCACCGGCACCTGGACCGGTGACAAGTCGGGAGCCGACACCTCCGTCGATGGTTTCATCGCGGCCGTCGGAGTGCAGCCGACGACACATACCGCAACCGACATGAGCTACGGCGAAGCGATGTCGCAGCTCGGCGGGAAGCCCGAGCGGGTCTCGCAGTCCGCGACCTCGTCGATCGGGACGGCCGCGTTGACCGACGCGCAGATCGACGTCCTGGTGCAGCAGGCGGCGGCAGCGGGGAAGGTCTCGGGGCTGCGCGAGGGCGGTGTCGCGCTCGATGCCCTGGGCGGTGTCGTCGCCGAGGTCGGGCGGACCGAGACGCCGTTCCCGTGGCGGTCGGCGCTCTGCACCGTGCAGTACACCGCGGTCTTCGCCGACGGCAGCGACCCGGCGCCCTACGACGACTACGTCCGCGGGTTCCGGCGGGCGATGCAGCCGGCGTGGGGCGACGCCGCGTACGCGAACTACTGCGATGCCGCGATCACCGATCCGTCCGCGTACTTCGACGTCAACACCTCGCGTCTGCACCGCATCGCCGAGCAGGCCGACCCCCACGGGGTGTTCGCCCAGCCGCACTGGGTCTGAGCGGGGCTGCGCGGCGCCGGCGGAGCGCGGCCGCGCGCGGCGCGGCCGGCTGGCGCGGTGTGCGTCCGCACAACGGAAAGCACGCGGCACCACGGGACTGCGTGGTGTCGCGTGCTTCCGGTTGCGCGAATCAGTCCGTCACGCGGGCCGGTCCCGCGCGGGGCCAGCCGGTCGGGCTGGTCAGCCGCGGCGGAAGTAGCCGTTCGAGGACGGCAGGAACATCAGGACGGTGGCGATGATCACGGCGATCAGGCCGATCGTGCCGAAGATGCTGAACGATGCGATGCCGAAGACGACTTGCAGGATCGCCAGGACGAGCAGCACGATGCGTGCCCAGTTCCGGCCGTCGCGCATCTTGAAGACGATGAACAGCTGAACCAGCGCGATGATGATCGCAACGACCGCACTCGCGATGACCAGGCCGCCGACGTTCTGCGCCTGGGCGTTCGCGCCGCCGCCGGAGAACAGCGCGATGACGCCGCTGATCAGCCCGAGCAGGACCGTGACGAGCCAGAGGACGTAGGAGACAGTGACCGTGGTCGGACGACCCGACCTCGACGATGTGCTCATGGTGTGTGTTCCCTTCGTGGTCCCTGTGGACCGGTTGCGGCAGAACGTAGTCCCGGCGAACCGCCCGCGTCCGCCCCGCCCTACGATGTGCGCATGGTGGCACCGGAGCTGGTCGTCGAGGACGTGGACGCCTGGCGCGACTGGCTGGTCGCGCACGAGGACGATCCCGACGGCGTGTGGCTCGTGCTCGCCAAGAAGGGCACCACGGAGCCGACGAGCCTGACCTACGCACAGGCGCTCGACGAGGCGCTGTGCTCCGGATGGATCGACGGGCAGAAGCGCGCCCGCGACATCGCGACGTTCCTGCAGCGCTTCACCCCGAGGCGTCGGGCCTCGCTGTGGTCCGAGCGGAACATCGGGCTGGTCGCCGCCCTCACCGACGCGGGGCGGATGCGCGACCGGGGACAGGCCGAGGTCGACCGGGCGAAGGCGGACGGTCGATGGGACCGTGCCTACGCGGGAGCGGCGACGGCGACCGTCCCCGACGACCTGCAGGCCGCGCTCGACGCCACTCCGACTGCGGCGGCGCTGTTCGTCGAGCTGGACGCCACGAACCGGTACGCCGTGCTGCACCGGGTGTTGACCGCGCCGAGCCCGACGGCGCGGACGAACCGGATCGCGAAGCTCGTGGGCATGCTCGAGCGCAGCGAGACGCCGTACCCGCGCCGGACGGGCTGACGGCGCTGAGGCGCTGGGGGACAGGTCACCACCTCGCGTTCGTGATCGCGGCGTAGAACCGGACCCATGACCAACTCCGACACCACGACCCGGCCCGCAGCGGCCTCCGGCACGTTCCGCATCGGCGGCGACCTCGAGGTGCACCGTCTGGGCTACGGCACCATGCAGCTCACCGGCCCCGGCGTCTGGGGACCGCCGAAGGACCACGACGAAGCCGTCCGCGTGCTCAAGCGCGCGGTCGAGCTGGGCGTGGACTTCTTCGACACCGCGGACAGCTACGGCCCCTACGTCGCCGAGGAGCTGCTGCACGAGGCGCTCCACCCCTACGGCGACGACATCGTGATCGCCACGAAGGCGGGTCTGACCCGCACCGGTCCGAACCAGTGGCCGCCGGTCGGCCGCCCGGAGTACCTGCGCCAGGAGGCCGAGATGAGCCTCCGCCGCCTGGGGCTCGAGCGCATCGACCTGTTCCAGCTGCACCGCATCGACCCGAAGGTCCCGCTCGAGGACCAGGTCGGCGAGCTGAAGAAGCTGCAGGACGAGGGCAAGATCCGGCACATCGGGCTGTCCGAGGTGTCGGTCGACGACGTCAAGGCCGCGCAGGAGATCGCGACGATCGTCTCGGTGCAGAACCTCTACAACCTGCAGAAGCGTGACGCCGAGGAGCTGCTCGACTGGTCCACCGAACAGGGCATCGGGTTCATCCCGTGGTTCCCGCTGGCCACCGGTGGGCTGACCGGCGACGACTCACCGCTGACCGAACTCGCCCAGCGCAAGGGTGCGACCCCGGCCCAGCTCGCACTGGCCTGGCTGCTCAAGCGGTCGCCGGTGATGCTGCCGATCCCCGGCACGTCGAGCGTCGACCACCTCGAGGACAACCTGGCGGGCGCGACGATCGAGCTCTCCGACGACGAGTTCGACGAACTCTCGAAGCTGGGGGAGTGACGCCCTCGGGATCTGCGATCGTCAGCAGTCCCCGGATCGCGTGATGACGAATCCGGTCCCCGATCCACCAGGATCGGGGACCGGATTCGTCAGCTCAGGAGACGATGGCCGCCATGGCCTGCGCGGTCGCCGCGCCGAGGTCCTCAGCCGGACGGCTGAGCAGCCCCTTCACCATGCGGGTGTCCTCATCGGCGAGCACCTCGAACGCGCCGGTCGCCGCGCCGTCCAGGGCCTGTGCCACGACGCGCTCGGGGCTGGTCTTCGGGACGTCGAACCGAGCACCCATCGCGGTGTCGATCATGCCGACGAGGACACCGGTCACCGTGGTCCCCTGGGCGGACAACTCGGTCCGCAGACCGTTCGTGGCCGACCACGCCGCCGCCTTCGAGGCTGCGTAGACCGTGGGGATCGGCGTCCATGCCGCAAGCGACAGGACCGTGAGCACCGCACCGCCGCCGTTGGCCGCGAGCACGGGTGCGAACGCCCCCGAGACACGGATCGTGCCGAAGACGTTGGTCTCGAACACCGCACGGAGGACGTCGTCCGGGGCGGCCGCGATGGAGCTGTCCGACGCCGGGGCGATCGCCGCGTTGTTCACGAGCAGGTCGACGTCGGTCGCCGCCCGCGCCGCTGCGGCGATCGACTCACCGTCCGTCAGGTCGAGGACGAGCGGCACGACGCGCTCGTCGTCCCACGCTCGTGGCGATCGGGCAGTCGCGTAGACCTTCCGCGCGCCGCGCTCGAGGGCCTGACGGACGAACTCCGCGCCGAGCCCTCCGTTCGCTCCGGTCACGAGGACGGTGCGGTCGTCGAGTCGCTCGGTCATGGTCACTCCTGTAGGTTGAGGGAAGAAGCGGGGATAGTCCCCGGATCAGTATGTGGGGAGTTACCCCACTTTGTCGAACCGATGCCCGATCCGGAGGGGACCCGTGAACCAGACCACTACGAAGCCCCTGCGCGCCGACGCGCGCCGCAACCGCGACGCGATCGTCGCCGCCGCCCGTCAGGTCTTCGAGCAGGACGGCATCTTCGCTGCCATCGACGGCATCGCCACCGCGGCCGGGGTGGGGAACGCCACGCTGTACCGGAACTTCCCGACGCGGGACGACCTGCTCGCCGCCGTCATGACCGAGAGCTTCGAGGCTGCACTGCGCGACGCCGAGGACCTCGATGCGCTGAGTCCGGACGACGCCCTGTCGGAGTGGATGTTCCGCGTGACATGGCAGCTCCGCATCTGGCAGAACCTGCCGACCTGCATCGCGAGCGCGATCGGTGACGACGAGTCTCCCGTCAGCATGGTCTGCACGGGCCTGACGGAGCGGACGGCGCAGTTCCTCGACCGGGCACGGACCGACGGCTCTGCGGTCGCGACGGTCACCGCCGAAGCGCTCTTCGAGCTGCTGACGACGCTGTCGTGGGGCGTCGACCGGTTCGGCGACGACCAGGACCGGGCACGCGCCCGGGTCCGGCTCGGCACCGCGGGACTCTTCCGGCCCTGACCGACGGCACGGGGACGACCCGGCCGGGTCGACGGACGCGCTGCATCACCCAACGACGCAGAAGGACTCGGCGGTGACGTGCACTCCGGTGCCGTCGCCGCCGATCTGCATCCGTCGGACCGCAGCGTCCGGCCCGACCGGCCACCGGCTGTCCGTGCCCATCGCCCGGTCGGCCGCGGTGTAGCCCGCGCGCTCCCACCCGGCGAGCACCCGGGGCGCGAGGTCCTGCGGCCGGACCGTCGGCAACAGGAGCACACCTGTCCACCGCGTCCCGCCGTCCGGGCACGTGCTCGTCACGAGCTCGACGACCGGTGCCAGAGCGGGCGCCGGGGTCGGTGACGTCAGGTCGTCGAGCGGCCCCGCCCACCGCACGGTGTCCTCCAGCAGCGCCTGCGTCCCGGCCTGCACCGCGGCAGCATCGAGCGTCGTCGTGTCCGCGGGGTGTGGGCCGTCCGCAGCGGGCCAGTCGGCCCAGGGGTCCGGGGTCGACGAGGTGGTGGGGCGAGGCTGCGCGTCGGCCTCGGGCGCGAGCGTCACGTCGGGACCCCCGCTGCCGCCGGACACCACCGCGACCGCGAGCATCGCCGCGACGATCGCCGAGGCGAGCCGCACGACGGGCACGTCGAGGCCCAGACCCCGTCGTTCGCACCGGACGACCACGACCACGACCGCCGCCAGCCCGAGCCCGGCGAGGGCGACGGGGAGCGGCCAGGGCGGCAACCCCGCGCCGGACGTCCACCAGAGCGCGGGGGTGGCGCAGGCCGCTGCCAGGGTGAGGGACGAGGCGGTGAGGAGCCGCGCCTCCAGGACGGTGACGTGCCGGACGGAACGGCGGCGCCGACGGTGGGTGCGGACTCCGTGCAGCGCGCACACCGCGGCGTTCACGACGACGCCGATGCGGCCGAACCCGATGCCGAAGAACTGGCCGGAGTCGTACCGCCCCCACTCGTCGTCCGCCGGCGTCGGGTACTGCCACCAGTCCGTCAGGTGGAGCTGGACCAGGAGTCCGCCGACCGCGCCGAGGAACACCAGCCACGACCACCACGGCCACCGGGCCACCCGGATCGCCGAGGCGGCGAAGAGCACCGCCGTCGGCAGCAGCACGAGCAGGGACAGACCGGCCAGGGTGTCGAACTGATCGGGCTGCATGCTGCGACGCTAGGGCGACGTCACCCGACCGTCGGTCCGGAGGTCGGGCGCTGTGTCCCGGGGCACACGCTCCTCAGCGCCGACGGAACAGGTCCGCGATCGCCCACGGGCCGGGCGCCAGCCGGACGGCTGCCTCGGCGCGGACGCGGTCCTCGAGCGCTCGGTCCCGGGTCAGCTCGGTGATCTCCGTCGTGCCGGTCCACCACATGACGGCCTGCCCCCACGCGGACCGGCGCGGCGCGGACCGCTGGGGGACGGAAGTCGGGACGGTGCCGGTGTCGTCGAGCATGGCCATCACGCTACGAACGCGCGGCCGGACGAGGGAGGCTCTGCCGGTACACGGCTCGGCACGGCTACCGTCGGGGGCATGCAGCGACGCACCCTGGCCAGCACCGGCCGCGAGTCCTCCGTCATCGGCCTCGGCACCTGGCAGTTCGGCGGTGACTGGGGTCCCGTGTCGGACCAGGACGCCTTCGCCGTGATGGACGCCTCGGCCGAGTCCGGTGTCACCCTGTTCGACACCGCCGACGTGTACGGCGACGGGGTCAGCGAGCAGCTGATCGGCCGCTGGCTCCGGGCGAACCCGGACTCCGGCGTGACCGTCACGACGAAGATGGGCCGTCGCGCCGAACAGGTGCCGTCGAACTACGTTGCCGCCGACTTCCGCGAGTGGGTCGACCGCTCGCGGCGCAACCTGCAGCAGGACACCCTCGACCTGGTCCAGCTGCACTGTCCGCCCACGCCCGTGTTCGAGGACGACGCGGTCTACGACGCCCTCGACGCCCTGGTCGCCGACCGGTCGATCGCGGCGTACGGCGTCAGCGTCGAGACGGCCGACCAGGCGCTCGAGGCGATCCGGCACCCCGGTGTCGCCAGCGTGCAGATCATCCTGAACGCGTTCCGGCTCAAGCCCCTCGACGCCGTGCTGCCCGCCGCGAAGCAGGCCGGTGTGGCCGTCCTCGCACGCGTCCCGCTCGCGTCCGGGCTGCTGTCCGGCAAGTACACGACCGACACCGAGTTCGCCGCAGGGGACCACCGCACCTACAACCGGCACGGCGAGGCCTTCCACCAGGGCGAGACGTTCAGCGGCGTGCCTTTCGAGGACGGCGTCCGCGCAGCGCAGGAGTTCGCCGCCGCACTGCCCGAGGGCGTCTCGGTCCCGCAGGCCGCGCTGGCGTGGATCGTCGCGCAGGACGGCGTCACCGCAGCGATCCCCGGCGCGAGGAACGCCGACCAGGCCCGGTCGAACGCGGCCGCCGGCTCGCTCGACCTGACCACGGTGCCCGGCCTGGACAGCACCGTGCACGAGCTCTACGACCGGTGGTTCCGCGCGACGGTGCACGAGCGCTGGTGAGCGCGCCCTGAGGGCGCTGGGACGTTGCTCACAGCAACGGCTCTCAGGGACCTCAGGGAGCGCGGCCCGTTCCCATCGATCGCACGGCCTGGACGCCCACCCGCGGGCCTACGGTGATCCCGCACCTGCAGGATCGTTCGGGAGGACCGCCATGCGTCCGCGTCACATCGTCACCGTCGCAGCACTGGCGGCCGCCCTGGTCGCGGTCCCGACCGTCGTCGTCCTCGCGACGCACCCGGGCGTCGCCAGCGACGCCGCCGCGACCGCCGCGGAGCAGGCCGCGCGGATCACCGCCGCACAGGTCCGCGAACTCCGACACACCCCGGACCAGGTGCTGACCGGCGTCGTCGGCGCGGACGTCAGCGGCGCGGTGCCGTTCGCCTACGCGGGAGACTCGATCACCGCGCGTCCGGGCTCGTGGCTGCGGCAGCTCGCCGCCGACGGCACCGACACCGGCGTGCGAGCGGTCGGCGGGTACGCGCACAGCGGGTACCGCACCGACCAGGTCATCGCCCGGATGCCCGTCGTGTCCGGAGCGGACGTGCTGGTCGTCGAACTCGGCACGAACGACGTGAACCAGGCCGTGGCGACCGACCGCATCGTGCGGAACATCGACACGCTCGTCGCCGCGCAGGACGCTCCGCACGTGCTGCTCGTCGCCGCGCCGCCGTCGAACCACACCAGCAGCCTGTGGGGTGTCGACCGCCGGACGGGCAACCGGGTGCTGGACGTGGCACTGGCGGCCGATGCGCAGGCGCACGGCTGGTCCTACACGGACCCGTTCGCCGCCGACCGCGAAGCCGACGACTCGTGGGTCCCCGGGACCACCAGCGACGGCATCCACCCGACGACCGCGGCGAACGTCGCCATCGCGAGGGAGTTCGCCTCCGCGATCCGGAGCGCCGCGGGCGTCTCCGACGGCTCCGGCGGCGCGGGCACCGGCACCGGGACCAGCACCGGCGACACGTCAGTCACCGAGGCGTCCGCCACGAACGGCTGACGCGCAGCGCCGGCCGAACGGCTGACGCTCAGCGGCTCGTGAGCACCTTCTGCGTGCCCGCGATGACCGCGGCGTCCTCGGCGAGCGCCACGAGCGGGTCGTGCATCCCGGTCGTCGCACCGACGGCCTTGCGCGCCGCGTACCCGACGTAGCTGCCGATCACCGCGCCGACGGCCCCGAGGACGGCGCCCTCGACCCGGCGGTCCCGCTTGCCCGTCGTGCCGATCGCCAGGCCGACGACGGCACCGGACAGCGCCCGACCGATCAGACCCGTGGCCGCGGTGCGGTTCGGCGTCATCGGCAGCTTGTCGCCGATCAGCTCCCCGACTGCCGCGACGACGAGCAGCCCGCGGCCGAGGTCGGACCGGAACACGGCCCAGTCCTGCCACGACCCGGACAGCTGCGGGCGGTCCCGGTTCAGTGCCAGCATCGCGAGCGGGGTCGCGCTGCGGCCGCCGGTCAGGATCCCGAGCAGCAGTGCCTTCGTCCCGGTGTGCTTGGTGTGCTTCGCCATCGTGTGTCGCTCCTCGTGTGTTCTGTCGCCGACGCTACGCGCCCGCCTCGGCACCAGCTGGAGGGTGTACCACTGTGCGCGTGCATGTGGGCGTGATCGACGAAGCAGGACGGCTCCGGCTGCTCGGTGCGGCGGTGGCCGGCGCCGCGTTCTCGGTCGTGCTCGTGATGCTGCTGCTGTCGTCCTGGACCGCCGCGACGACCGGGGTGCTGGTGTCCGTGGGCATCCCGACCGCGGTCGTCGGCGGAGCCGTCGGCGTGTGGACGACCCTGCGCTCGTGGCGGCTCGAGGGCGGCTACGCGCGGGCGACGCTGGCGCAGCGGTGGGTCTCCGACGGCGAGGTCCCGGCCGAGGTACCCGCCACCGAGTGGATCCCGCTCGTGCAGGCCCAGGCGGAACGGCAGCTCGCCGGCTGGGGCAAGATCGTGCTCTGCGTGTTCTGGATCCCCATGACGTGGTCGATGCGGGCCCAGCACGGCATGCTCATCACCCTGCTGCTGATCGGCCTGTGGGTGGGCCTCGGGCTGTGGAGCGCCGTCGTCGTCATCCCACGAGCCCGGGCAGCTGCGGCGATGCTCAGGCGCCCGTTCACCGCCTGAGCCGGATCGCGGGGCCCCGGCCGTGTAGGCAGGGCACATGACACCCCCGAAGCACCCCTTCCGTTCGCGTCGCGCCCTGGTCACCGGAGCGAGCGGCGGGATCGGCGAGGCCCTCGCGCTGGGCCTGGCGCGCGCCGGCAGCGACGTCGTGCTCGTCGCGCGGTCGGCCGACCGCCTGCAGGCGGTCGCGGAACGGATCCGTCGCGACCACCGGGTCCGCGTCGAGGTGGTCGTGGCCGACCTGGCGACGGACACGGGTGTCGACGAGGTCATCGCGTCCATGGCCGGCAGCCGGGTCGACGTCCTGGTCGCCAACGCCGGGGTCGGTGCGACCGGCCCCTTCACCGACACCACCGACGAGCGGATCCGGACCCAGCTCGCGTTGAACTGCACGGCACTGACCCGGCTGGTGCACGCCTTCCTGCCCGGCATGCTCGAGCGTCGGGTCGGCGGGGTGATGACGGTCGGGTCGACCGCCTCGTTCCAGCCGACGCCCGGCATGGCCGTCTACGGCGCGACCAAGGCGTTCGTGCTGTCCTTCACCGAGGCGCTGTGGCAGGAGACCCGCGGGTCGGGCGTCCGCGTGCTGGCCCTGTGCCCGGGCCCGACCGAGACGGGCTTCTTCGCCGCGGCGGGTGGGGGATCCGTCATGGAGAGCGGCCGACAGTCCGCCGAGCAGGTCGCCGCGGTCGGGCTGCGCGCGTTCGCCAGGGCGGGCGGGCCGACGGTCGTGCCGGGTCTCGGCAACACGGTGATCGCCAACGCGCACCGGTTCGTGCCGCGGGGGCTGATGGCGCGCATGTCCGCGATGGTGACCGCCGAGCACTGAGCCCGGCCACGCGCCGGACGGGAGGCCCGGTGCCGGCCCGGCACCGAGCCTCCCGTCCGGTGGTCAGGCCGTGAACTGCTGGTAGAGCGCCGCCGGGTCGGCGGCGAGCGACGCCTTCACCATGGCGCTCCAGTCGTCGACGACGACCTCGAGCGCGTCGCGCTCGACCCCGTCGAGCGACGCCTTCGCAACGTCCAGCGGGTCGACCATCGAACCCTCGTACCCGGCCATGATGTCGGTGTCGGCCGCTCCGAGGTGCAGCCCCTGCACCGTGACACCCCGCCCAGCGAGTTCGAGCCGAACCGCGTTCGTCAGGTTCCACTCGGCTGACTTGGCGGCCGCGTAACCCCCTGAACCCGGGTAGACGAACCACGACAGGGCCGACAGTACGTTCACGATGCCACCGCCGCCGTTGCGCTCGATCACCGGGACGAACGCGCGCAGGACCTCGAGCGTGCCCCAGTAGTGCGTGTCCATCTCGCGACGCGCGTCGGTCAGGTCGTCCGTCAGCAGCGACCCCTGCGTGGCGATGCCCGCGTTGTTGACCAGCAACGTGACGTCGCCCGCGCGCGCGGCAGCAGCGGCGACCGAGGTCGAGTCGGTGATGTCGAGCGGCAGCACCTCGACCCCGGGGACGTCGACGAGCTCGGGGCGGCGGGCCGTCGCGTAGACCTTCGCTGCGCCCCGGTCGAGCAGTTCGGTGACGAAGCGGCGTCCGATGCCGCGGTTCGATCCGGTGACGAGTGCGACCGATCCGGTGATGTCCATGGTGTCCTCCTGCCGCCCGGGACCGTCCCTGAGCGACGGAGGTACGCTAAGACCTCACATGGACGTCAGGGGCAAGTGGTGATCGACGAACGGATGCGGATCGGGGACCTCGCGGCGCGCGCAGGGGTGAGCGTGCGGTCGCTCCGCTACTACGAGGAGCAGGGACTCCTGGTCGCGGAACGCACCACGTCGGGTCAGCGGACGTACGACGAGCCGGCGGTCGACCGCGTCCGGCTCGTGCAGCAGCTCTACGCCGCCGGGCTGTCGAGCCGGACCGTCGCACAGCTGCTGCCGTGCGTGGACGCCGGCCGGGCGACCGAGGAGTCCTTCGCCCTGCTGACCGCGGAGCGCGACCGGATCACCGCGCAGCTGGCGGAGCTCACGGCGGCACGGGACCGGCTCGACGAGGTCATCGCGATCAGCGAGCACCCGACGCCGGAGCACTGCCCGGCCCTCCGCTGACGCACCCCGGTCGACGGCATCAGCCGGGTGTCACGACCCGACGGTCCGCCGCACTCGACCGGACCAGGAACCCGGCGGCCACCGCGCCGGCGGTGTCGGCGGCCAGGTCCCCGATCGTGTCGTCGTACCCGACGAAGATCGACGAGTCCAGGTACGTGTGCCCGACCCACTCGCACATCTCCCACACGCCGCCGATCGCCAGGCCCGCGGTGCCCGCCAGCACCACGACGGTAGCGAGCGGCATCCGGCGGACGTCGGGGAGCGCTCGGACGTCCGATCCGATCACCACGACCAGGATGCTCAGTGCCCCGATGAGCAGGAAGTGCACGAGCTTGTCCCAGAGGAACACCGTCGTGTACCACTCGAGCACGCTGCTCCACCCGGCGACCAGGGCGAGCAGGCACAGCGCGGTGTCGAACGCCGGCCGGAGCCCCAGGATGCGCGGGACCACGACCCCGAGCAGGGTCAGCGCCATCACCGCGAACGCGATCGGACCCCACCCGACGGCCACGACCGGGATGCTCACGAGCGTCAGCACCCGCAGCGCGTCGGCGACGAGTTCGGCACCGCGGGGACGGCGGAGGAACGTCGGCCCGGCCGTGGCGACGAGGCCGCTCATGCGCGCTCCCACCGGAAGACGGCCGACACGGGGAGGTGGTCCGACGGCCAGACGCCCGATGGTCGCTCGGTCGAGATCCCCACGCGGTCGACCACCGGACGCTCCGTGTCGGTGCCGCGGACCAGGATCCGGTCGAGCCGAGGTCCGTCCGGCTTCGGCTGTCGGTAGGCGGCGTAGGTCCCCACGGGCTTCGGTCTGGCGTCGACCGGCGCGAGGTCCCACGTGTCGCGGAGTCCGGCCGCCGTCAGCACCCGCGCCGATGCCGAGCGCTCCCCGGCGTTCCAGTCGGCCATCACCACCGCGGGCAGCCCGACGGCGTCCACGTGGTCGGTGAGCAGCCGCGCGGACCGGACCTGGGCCAGCCTGGAGAACGGGTCGACGTGGGTGGCGACGGCGAGGAACGCGACGTCCGTCACCAGGTCGTGCAGGCCGACGAACACCGCGATCCGCGGGAAGGGCGCTCCCCAGGCACGGGAGCCGATGCGACTCGGGTCGGGCGCCAGCGCGATCGTCCGGGTGCGGTCGACGTGCAACCGCTCGGTGTCGACGAAGAACCCCACGTGCTCACCACCGGAACCCGGACTGCGGTCCGCGACCACCGGCTGCCACCGCGAGCCGAGCGTCGACGCGAGGTGCTGCACCTGGGTCGGGACGGCCTCCTGGACGGCCAGCAGGTGCGGCGCTGCGGACCGGACGAGCGCGGCGACCGCCGGAGCACGCCGGGTCCAGGCGTCCGGGTGACCACGGCGCAGGTGCGGCATCGGGCGCCGCACGTTGAAGGTCGTGCAGTGCAGCCCAGCGGTCCGGTCGGTCATCACGACACCGGCGTCCGAGGCCGTTCCGCGTGCCGGCGGGTCTGGCGCAGCACCGGGACCGGACGGGTGCCGACGAGCGCCCGGCGCATGATCCGAGCCGGGGAGAACGCCCGCAGCCCGGACCGCCAGAGCGTGCGGACCGCCTTGCGCGTCCGGACGACCAGGCCCCACGGGTCCTGCACCGGCGTGCCGGACACCGACACCACGAGCGAAGGGTCGAGCACCGTGCGCCAGGTCGGGTCGAACTGGATCGACAGGTCGACGTCGTCGTGCACCTGCGCGTCCTGCCGCTGGACGCGGTGCCGGACGGCGGTCCACGCGACGCGGCGCATGAGCATGTTCGAGCCGAAGAGCGGCGGGCGGCCCAGTGCACCCGTCATCAGCGTGAAGTACGCGCGCATGTAGGCGACGTCCCAGAAGGCGCTCGCGACGGGGCCGAGACCCCGGAAGTGGCCCGGGCCGGTGACGGCGGTGACGAGCGGGTCCTGGAACCACGCAACGGCGCGGACCAGCCAGTCGGCGGGCAGCACCGTGTCGGAGTCGACCCGGGCGATCAGGTCGGTGTCCGCGGCGTCGTAGCCACGGCTGGCCGCCGGCCAGATCCCACGCTGCAGCTCGTGCAACACGGTCGCCCCCGACGCGGCTGCGACCGCGGCGCTGTCGTCCGTGCTGCCGTTGTCCACCACCACGATCCGGTCGGGCCGCCGGACCTGCGCCGCGAGGGACGCCAGGCACGCCGCGAGCTGCTCCGCGTCGTCGAAGACCGGGATCACGACGGTCACGGTCAGCGGGGAGGGCATGCCTCCAGCCAACCAACCCGGTGCTGAGCGACCGTCGACCCGGCCGCTCCGGGTCCGCGCTCGCACCAGCCCCGGGCCTCCGCGAGAGTGGATGCGTTTTGCGGACATGTCGTCTCGTGGTCCCCGGGCAGCCTCGATCGCCACGTTCCCGCGCCCTGCGGTCATCGAGAGCAGCCCGTCGCAGTGCGCCGCCTGCGTGCACCACCAGGAATTCGTCCACGATCGAGAGGAAACCCATAGAGTCGAGAGGTCGTCGATTTCCCCGGCGGCATCGCATCCGCGGTCGCGGTCCAACCAACCGTGCCCGCCCGGACGAACGGACAACCGTGACGAAGTCGTCATGGCGGAAGCTGCTGGTCGTACCAGCCGTGCTCTCGCTCGCGCTCGGAGGAGCGCTCCTCACCGCAACATCCGCAAGTGCCGCACCGGGCAACCTGGTGGTCACGTCGCCGACCGAAGGCCAGACCACGACGAGCCGCGAGGTCGCCTTCACCGGGTCCGCGATCTCCGGCTCGAAGATCGTGATCCACCAGGACACGCAGACCGGCCCGATCCTCGAGACCATCAACAGTGTCCCGTCGAACGGTCAGTGGGCAGTCACCCACACCTACGCAGCCGATGCTCCGGTCGCGCAGACGATCTTCGTCGACGGTGTCGTCGGTGGCAGCGGGTTCAGCGACGCCAAGACGGTGTCGTTCAACCTCCTCGCCGCACCGGCGCAGCTCACGGTGACCAGCCCGACCGAGGGCCAGTACCTCGCGTCGCGCACCGTCACGGTGACCGGCACCGGCATCCCGACCGCCAACATCGCGCTCGTGCCCTCGGCCGGCGAAACCACGACCGGCATCCTCGTCGGCGCCGACGGCTCGTGGACCGGTCAGGTCACCTTCCCGGCTGACGTCGACCGCGCGCAGTCGATCGTGGTCAACCAGATCCAGGGCGGCGCCGGGCGCGGCAGCGTGACGGTGAACGTCAACCTGCCCGCCACGCAGACGCTCGTCGTGGCCACGCCCACCAACGGGCAGACGACGGCCTCGCGGACGGTCACCTTCTCCGGCACCGGCACCTCGGGGTCGGTCGTCACGCTCACGGGCGACTTCCCCCGCGTGCAGGCGAACGTCGGACCCGACAACGCCTGGACCGTCGACGTCACGTTCGCCGACGACGCTGCCGTCGCGCAGTCCGTCCGCCTGACCCAGGTCACCGGCGGCGTCGGCACCGGCGACGTCACGGTGGCGTTCTCGCTGCCCGCCGTCACCACGCAGCCGACCACCCCGGCGCTCGACACCCCGGTCATCACCTCGCCGAAGGACGGCGCCGCGCTCGTCGGCTCCACCGTCACCTTCGAGGGCACCGGCACCCCGGGCAGCAACATCCTCGTCGTCGCCGCACCGACCGACCAGGTCATGGCCCAGGCACAGTCCCGCGCCGCCGCGGAGCCCGCCGACCCGACCGACCCGATCGTGGTCGGTGCGGACGGCACCTGGTCCGTCACGCTCGCAGCCGAGCCCGGGGACTACACCGCCGTCGCGCAGTCGTTCCTGCTCGACGCGAACGGTGACCCGGTCCTCGACGAGAACGGCGACCCGGTGATCTCGGACCCGTCCGACCCCGTGCAGTTCACCCTGGCGGCAGCCGCCGCCACGAACCCGGTCGTCAGCGCCCCGGGCGCGGGCACCGGCACGGGAGCCGTCACGCCGAACGGCCAGCTCGCGTTCACCGGTGCGGACCTGGCTCCGGCCGGGATCGCAGCGGGTCTGCTCGCGCTGGCCGGCACGGTGCTCATGGTCGTCGCGCGTCGCCGCGCGCGCATGGCCTGAGGCACCGACCGCACACAGGAAGCCCCTCCGACCACCCGGTCGGAGGGGCTTCCCCCGTTGCTGCCGCTCCGTTCCTGCGCCAGGATCGGAGCATGGGTGGGGACGAAGGACACGGACCGCGCGTCGTCGCGGTGAGCCGGGATGACGAACACCGGTTCAGCAAGCCGCTGGTCGACGCGGTGGTGCTCGTCGCCGGGTGGGGCATCGAGGGTGACGCCCACGCCGGCACGACCGTCCAACACCGCTCCCGCGTCGCCCGCGACCCCTCGCAGCCGAACCTACGGCAGGTCCACCTGCTGCACGCCGAGGTGTTCGATGAGGTCCGGTCGGCCGGCTTCACCGTCGAGCCCGGGCAGATGGGCGAGAACATCACCACGCGGGACGTCGACCTGCTGGGGCTGCCGACCGGCACCGTCCTGCACCTCGGCGACACCGCCCGGGTCCAGGTCACCGGGCTCCGGAACCCGTGCCAGCAGATCAACGACTTCGAGCCCGGGCTGTTGCGCGCCGTGCTGGGCCGCGCCGAGGACGGCACCGTCGAGCGCAAGGGCGGCGTCATGAGCATCGTGCTCGCCGGCGGCACCGTCCGTCCCGGCGACCCGATCCGCGTCGAGCTGCCCGTCGGCGAGCAGCAGCCCCTGCAGCCGGTGTGACGATGGCGCTCGCGGAGCTCGACGACGAGCGGCTCGACTGGTCGGGCACGCTCCTGGTGGCCCGCGGCGACGAGCACGTGGGCCGTGGAGCGCAGGCGATGCGGTACCAGGCCGGCTCGATCAGCAAGCACGTGATGAGCGTCGTGGTGCTCGCCCTCGTCGCACGGGGCACGCTCGACCTCGACGCCCCCGTCGGCCGGTGGCTGCCCGACCTGCCGGAACGGCACCGGCCGATCACCCTGCGGCAGCTGCTCAGCCAGACCTCCGGCATCGGTCACTGGGGCCAGGTCCCCGGCCTGCCACCCGTCCTGGAGGCCCCACCCGAGCCCGCCACCCTGCTCACGATGGTGCGCGCCGCACCGCTCACCGCCCCACCCGGCGAGCGCTGGCGGTACAGCTCGCCGGCGTTCCTGGTGGTCGCGCAGGTCATCGAGGCCGCGACCGGGGACCGGTACGCCGACCTGGTCGCCGCGATCGTGACCGGTCCGGCCGGCATGACTGCGACCACCTCCGGCCGGTTCCCCGTCGGTGCGCCGGACGTCGCCGTCGGGCGCCGTGACGGCCGCGTGCTCGAGGTGCACCCCGGGTTCACCGCCCTGCCCGGCACCGGCGACCTGTGGACGACGACGACCGACCTGCTCCGCTACAGCCGTGCGCTCCGGAGCGGCCTGCTGCTCGACGCGGGTGCTGCGGCGCAGCTCTGGCACCGGTCGGCGACGCTGGACCCACCCGACCCCACCGACCGACCGGCCGCTGCGTCGGCCTACGGCTTCGGGACCTTCCTGGGACAGGTGCTCGGGCAGGACGCCTGGTTCGTCCCCGGCGACAACCTTGGGTACCAGTCGCTGCTCGCGTACGTGCCCGCGACGGACACCGACCTCGTGGTCCTCAGCAACCAGGAGTCCGGCGTCGACACACTGCTGCAGCACCTGACCCTGTGACAACCCCAGAAGTGGGTCCTGCGCACGAGCGGCGTTGCCGCTTCCATTGGTGGCGTGCGTGAAGCCCTTCCCCAGCCGACCCCGATCTCGGGGACCCAGCAACGTGTCCGTGTCATCGAGACCGCCATCGCCACCTACCGCGAGCTGGCGTTCCACCAGGTCGGGTACGAGCAGCTGGCCGAGCGGAGCACGCTGAGCACCGAGGAGATCCGAGCCCACTTCCCGAACTGGGACGGCATCGTCGTCGCCACGCTCGACCGGTGGAACACCCAGCGCACCCAGCCGCTGCTGCCCATCGCCGCGACGCACGGCACCGTCCGGCTCCTGCGCGCCATCGTGCAGGCCAACATCGAGGACCCGGCGCTGATGCGGTTCCTGACCGCGATGCTCAACATCTCCGCGACGCCCGGGCACCCGATGGCGGAGCAGCTGCAGGCCCGATGGCACGGCTTCCACTCGATGGTGCAGCAGAGCCTGGCGCGTGACGTCGCCGTGGGTCGCGAGCCGGCGACGATGGACCCGGCTCGCGGTGCGGAGCAGCTCATCGCGCTGTACGAGGGACTGCAGCTGCAGTCGATGGTCCGGCCGCGCATGGACCTGCTCGAGGCGTACGACCGGGCGATCACCCGGCTGCGGGACGGCTGGACCCGGGTCTACGTCCGTCCGGTGTGGGACCTCGACGACTCCATCGCGTAGTCGCCCCGCGCCGCGCCGTCGGTGGTCGCGACGTATCCTGACCCGTGGCCGCCGTGGCCCTCGGAAGGAACCGCAATGAGCATGGAAGGCGCGGCCTGGAGCTCGCTGTACAAGATCTCCACCGCCCAGGACGGCAAGCACGGGATCTCCCGCGCGTCGGTGAAGCGGATCATGACGTTCGCGGTGCCCTACCGGACCAAGCTGCTGGTCTTCATCGTGCTCTCCGTCATCGGGGCGTTCCTCGCCGTCGCGACCCCGGTGCTGGCCGGCCACGTGGTGGACGTCATCGTCGCCCGCGGCGCCCTCAGCACGATCGTGTGGCTCGCCGTCGTCATCGCCCTGGTGGCCGTGGCCGACGCCGGCACCTCGCTCGCCACACGCTGGTACTCGGCGCGGATCGGTGAGGGCGTGATCCTCGACCTGCGCACCGCGGTGTTCAACCACGTGCAGAAGATGCCGATCGCGTTCTTCACCCGGACCCGCACGGGCGCACTCGTCAGCCGGCTCAACAACGACGTGATCGGCGCGCAGCAGGCGTTCAGCGGCACGCTGTCCGGCGTCGTCACGAACGTCGTGGCGCTGGTCCTCACCCTGAGCGTGATGCTCACCACGTCGTGGCTCGTGACCGTGCTCGCGATCGTGATGCTCCCGGTCTTCCTGGTGCCCGCTCGACGCATGGGCAGCCGTCTCGCCGCGCTCCGCCGCGAGGCCGCCGACCACAACGCCGCGATGAGCACGCAGATGACCGAGCGCTTCTCGGCGCCAGGGGCCACCCTCGTCAAGCTCTTCGGCCGCCCCGACGAAGAAGCGGAGGAGTTCCGCGTCCGGGCTGCCCGCGTCCGCGACATCGGTGTCCGGATGGCGCTGCTGCAGTTCGTCTTCGTCACGGCGCTGACGCTCGTGTCGGCCCTCGCCCTGGCGCTCGTCTACGGGCTCGGTGGCGCGCTCGCCCTCGGCGGGCAGCTGAACACCGGCGACGTGGTCACCCTGGCGCTCCTGCTCACCCGCCTGTACGCGCCGCTGACCAGCCTGGCGAACGCGCGGGTCGAGATCATGAGCGCGGTCGTCAGCTTCGAGCGGGTGTTCGAGGTGCTCGACCTCGAGCCGCTCATCCAGGAGAAGCCCGACGCCGCGCGTGTGCCCGAGGGGCCGGTCTCCGTCGAGTTCGACGACGTCCGGTTCGCTTACCCGTCCGCGGACAAGGTGTCCCTCGCCTCACTCGAGGAGGTCTCCACGCTCGACACCCGTGGCGGGGACGAGGTCCTGCACGGGGTGTCCTTCCGGATCGAGCCCGGGCAGACCGTCGCCCTCGTCGGGACCTCGGGCGCCGGCAAGTCCACGGTCGCGCAGCTGCTCTCGCGCCTGTACGACGTCGACAGCGGCGCCGTCCGCCTGGCTGGCACCGACGTCCGCGACGTCACCTTCGCCTCCATGCGGAACACGCTCGGCATGGTGACCCAGGACGGCCACCTGTTCCACGAGACCATCCTGGCGAACCTGCGGTTGGCACGACCGGATGCCTCCGAGGACGAGGTCTGGGACGCCGTCCGTCGTGCGCGGCTCGAACCGCTCGTCCGCTCGTTGCCGGACCAGCTCGACACCATGGTGGGGGAGCGCGGCTACCGGCTGTCCGGCGGTGAACGCCAGCGGATGACCATCGCCCGACTCCTGCTCGCCCAGCCGCGCGTCGTCATCCTCGACGAGGCGACGGCAGCGCTCGACTCCACGTCCGAGGCCGCTGTGCAGGCTGCGCTGAGCGAGGCGCTCGAGGGCCGGACCGCGATGGTGATCGCGCACCGCCTCTCCACGATCCGCAGCGCCGACATGATCCTGGTGGTCGAGGACGGCTCGATCGTGCAGCGCGGGACGCACGAGGAGCTGCTGGCCGCGGGCGGTCGGTACGAGGAGCTGCACCGGACGCAGTTCGCAGTGCAGAAGGACGACGTGGTCGACGAGGGCGCGCTGAGCGAGGCGTAGGCGCGTCGGCAAGATCGGCGGCGGGTACGGTGCGCACATGGACGTCGTGAGTCAACGCGTGCTCGGCACGCTCGCTCTGGTCGGCGGTGTCGTGTTCGTCTCGACCTCCGTGCTCCGTGTCTTCCGACCGGAGGTCGACTGGCTGCTCGTCGTGCTCAACACCTTGTACGGCATCCTCCTCGTCGCTGCCGGTGTCCTCCTCTGGCGGTCCGCGCTCCGGCGCAGCCGGCGGGACGAACAGGCGCCGCACGACCGCTGACCGCGATCCCCGCGCGCGGCCTGGTCCGGGACCGGTCAGCGCTCCGCGTCCTCGCCGGCACGCAGCAGCGTCGGTACGAAGAGGCCGACCGCCAGCGCGAGCAGCGCGACCGCACCGGCGACGGCGAGCGCCACGCCACCCACCCGGCCAGCACCGCCGAGCACCCCGACCACCACGAACGCCACGGCCTGCACCCCGATCTGCACCACGGCGAACCGCACGGCAGCCGGCACCAGGGCACGGAGCTGCACGCGGGCGCGCCACGGGGTCCACGCCCAGACCAGACTCGTGGCCAGGACCAGGTGGGTCGCCAGGACCAGCACGGCGAGGTCCGCCCCCGACAGTCCTGCGACGGCGAGCTGCACGACGAGGAGCGCGGCGAACGGACCGCGGGGCACGAGCGCGGCGGCGACCGCGAGGCCCACCGCGACGACGAGCCACCCGTTCGCCCCGATCACGACGACCGATCCGACGACTCCTGCGACCAGGCCGAGCGCCCCGATCGTCCATGCCGGCACCGCGGGACCGATCGTTGGGGCGCCGGCCCGCTCGGCTCGCGACCAGACGCTCATCCGGCCCGCCGTGGACGACTGAGCAGCCGCAACTGCACCGCGGGCGAGTCACCCTCACCCGTCTGCCAGTGGATCAGCTCGACACCGGTCGCCGTCATATCGGTCAGCCGGTCGTCGCGCTCGAGGGTGAGGAGCCGGAACGCCGTGCGCTCGTACTTGTCCGCCGTGCTGACGTCGGGCATCGGGAGCACGTCCACCGCGACGACCCGGTGCCCGGTGGCCGCCCACGTCATCGCCATCGACGCGGCGCGGTCGTCGAGGAAGGTCGACACCACGACCACGAGCGACGCCGCGGGCACCAGTGGCATCCGCGCCGAGGACTCCGCGTCGCCGGCCGGGGTCACCGAAGCGATCGTCGAGCGCAACCGTTCCAGGTGCCGCGTCCCGCCGCCGGGTTCGACGGAGCGCGCCGAGCCGCCCAGGTCACGGAGACCCACCCGGTCCCCGGCACCGACGTACGCGGTCGCCAGGGAGACGGCGGCCTCGCGCGCGAGGTCGAGCGACGTCGCCCCCGAAGCTCCGTGCCGGGTGCCACCCCACCCGGTGACGTCGGTCCCGAGGTCGTCGCGTCCGTCGATGACCAGGACGACGAGCGCGTCGGCGGTGGCGAAGGACCGCCGCACGTAGAGGTCGCCCGGGCGCTCGGCTCGCCGTGCAGTGCGTCGCCAGTCGATGCGTCGGAGCCGGTCCCCGGGCGCGAACAGGGCGACGTCGCGGAACGCGCCTCCGTCGCCGGGGCGGGCGGAGTCGTGCGCGCCCGTGATGCCGGTCACGCGGTGGGGCATCGGCAGGTGCTGCATGCGCAGGTGCGGCGGCGGGACGACCGCGGCGGCGATCGGTCCGGGTTCCGGCACGGTGACCGCGGTGCCACCCCGCCCGAGCAGGGAGACGTGCGTGCGCAGGACCTCCTGTGGTCCGGAGTGCGTGACCGGGACCGTCCCGGCGAGCCGTTCCGCGCGCCGACGGTCGACCACGACGACGTGACGCCGGTCGCCCGCGACCCGGAACTCGACGGCGACGGCTTCGGCGGACGGCGGCACGGTCACCTCGGTCCGGTAGCCGACACCACGACCCGAGTCAGCGGGCGCCAGGGTCGTCGCGACGTGGACGCGGTCTGCGCCGGGACTCCTGCGGAACCCGAGTCCGGCGGTCACCAGGACGGGCAGCGCCACCACGGCGAGCTCGGGACGCCCCGTGAGCAGACCCAGGCCGGCCAGCAGGACCCCGGCGGCGAGCCCCGCGACCAGCGCGGGACTGCGCACCCAGGTCGGCGCGATGACGGGGCCGGGCACGGGGCGGGCCGGAGCCTCGTCCGGAACGCTCACCGCGCCTCCAGACCGGAGGCGCCGGACGCACGGGACGCACCGGACGCACCGGACGGACCAGACCCACCAGCGCCCGCGCCCACCACCGGCGGCCCCGGCACCTGCGCGACGATCTCGCGGACGATCGCCGCCGGGTCCACACCGTTCGCCCACGCCTGCGGCGTCAACGAGATGCGGTGCGCGAGCACCGCGACCGCGGTGGTCTTGACGTCCTCCGGCGTCACGAAGTCGCGCCCGTCCATGACCGCTCGCGCCCGCCCGACGAGCATGAGCGCCTGCGCGCCGCGCGGCGACGCACCGACCTGCACGTCGCGGTGGGTCCGCGTCGCGCTCGCGAGGTCGACGCAGTACAGCGCGATGTCCTCGTCGACGTGCACGCCCTCGACGCTCGCCTGCATCCGCAGCATCTCGGCCGCGCTGACCACGGCCGGCACCTCAGCGACCTCGTGCCGCCGGCCGACCCGGTTCAGCAGCACCCGCTGCTCGCCCTCGCGCGTCGGGTACCCGACGGACAGCCGCACCATGAAGCGGTCGAGCTGCGCCTCCGGCAGCGCGTACGTGCCCTCGTACTCGATCGGGTTCGACGTCGCGATGACGTGGAACGGCTGGGGGAGCGGGAAGCCCTCGCCCTCGACCGTCACCTGTCCCTCGGCCATCGCCTCGAGCAGCGCCGACTGCGTCTTCGGCGACGTCCGGTTGATCTCGTCTGCCAGGAACATCCCGGTGAAGACCGGCCCCGGCCGGAACACGAACTCGGCCGTCGCCGGGGCGTAGACGAACGACCCCGTGATGTCGGCCGGCAGCAGGTCCGGCGTGCACTGCAGCCGCCGGAAGTCAAGTCCGCACGCCGCGGCCAGGCTCCGGGCCGCCAGCGTCTTGCCCAGTCCGGGCACGTCCTCGAAGAGCACGTGGCCGCCCGCCAGGATGCTCGCGAACGCGAGTGCCAGCGGTTCCCGCATCCCGACGACGACGGCGCCGACCGTGTCCAGGACGTCCCGTGCGCGCGCGGCGACGTCGGTGACGGGCATCGGGGGATCGGAGTGGGTCACGGGTGCCTCTCGGTCGTGGGGGTCATGGCTTCGATGGCGCTGAGGACGGCTTGGAACCCGGCGAGGTCGAGCCCGGGCCGCCCCTCGTGCTGCAGCACCGCGACCACGGCCGGGGGCAGGACGGCCTCGATCGCACCGCGCTGCTCCGGGTCGTCCAGGTCGAGACGGTGCAGCGTCCAGAGACGGCGCCGGGCGACCGCGCGGACGCGGCCGAGCGCGCGCTCCGGCACGCCACCACGGGACCGCAATGCCCAGGCCGCCTCGGACAGCTCACGTCGGGCGCCGGGTGCGGACCGGACGGGAGGCACGGGCCAGGTCACCGGGGCACCCTCACGGATCGCGGTCCACGTCACCCCCACCGCGGTGACGACACCACCGACCGCGAGCGACTGCACGACGCCCACGCCGAAGAACCAACTCACCCCGGCCGCGACCACGGCGAGCACGAGGACACCGATCACGGCACCCCGGTTCACGGTCGACCCGTCGGGCTCGCGGCCCACTGCCGCTCCAGCGTCTGCAGCGCGCCACGGACGGCCTCGACGTCCGCCGTCGTCGCGGGCACGCCGCCGAACCGCACCGCCAGGTAGCAGCGACGGAGCGTCGCGAGCGCGGTCTCGTCCACGTCGAGCTGCCGGAGGATCCGCGTGGTGAACTCCGTCGGCGTCTCCGCTGCGCCTCGGCGGAAGCCGGCGTCCTCGGCCGACTCCTGCAGCCCGAGCCACGCTGCCGTGACCGCATCGGACGGGTCGCGCTCGGTGCCCAGCATGTCGAGCGCCCGGCCGAGCCCGCGGCGGAGGTGCCGCAGACCGACCTCGACCGAGGGGTCCGTCGTCACCTCGACCGCCAGCCCCGGGACGTCGATGTCCCCCCGGCGCGCTGGTCGTCGGTTGCGGAGGAACCACACGATCGCGAGCACCATGACCGCGACGACGACCACGATCGCCACGACGAGCAGCCACGTGGTGTCGACGTGTCGGGCATCGCCTGCCGCGGGCGGCTGTGGTGCGACCGTGGTGGGTGCGGTGGCGCGTTGCTCCTGCGGGGGCCGGGTGGCCTGGGCGATCGGCGCGGACCAGCGGGCACCGGTCAGGACCGGGCGTGCTCCGAGTCCGGCAGCGACGACGACGAGGGTGCCGAGGGCGAAGGTGGCGATCGCGACGACGGGGAGGCCGCTGCGGTGCGGACCGTCGTCGTTCGCCATGTCGTCACGCTACCCCGGTCTGCCAAGTGATCGAGGTGATCCGATTCGACAACGGCGGAGAACCACCAGCCCTGATCGCTCCTTCTCGTCACTCTGGGCGCTTTGACCGAGTTTGATGAGTTTCTACATCTGATCGAGCGTCCCACTACAAGGGTGTAATTCAGTCAAACGCGGAGTACCGCGCGCCTCGTCTCACGCCCGTCCGCAGCAGCTGTCCTGTCGTGACCAACTGATTCAGGAGCTTCGTGGCCTCCAGGCCAGTGAGGCCTGTGATCTGTCGGACGTCCGCGTTGACGATGTCTCGTTCTCGCGCAGCCTCCAGGACCATTTGAGCGAGCTCTTGTTGCGAGAGTCGGTATGCGGCTGGGGTGGTGAGACGAGGGTGCAGGCTGTACCGGGCAGCACTTCGCTGGCCTGTCTGGCTGAGCAGCTGCCGGTCCCGCAAGCCTTGAAGCACCGCGCGCGCTTCAGTTGAGTCGGTGGTCCCCAGTAGGTCACGCGCGAGTGCGTTCGTGAGCGCTTCGCCTCGAGCGGCATGGATCATGATGAGTCGTTCATGCGGCTCGACCGCATAGGTGCGCTCGAGCTCGCTGATCCACCCTCGCTCCCGCTCGGTTATCGGTCCGCGAAGTGGAAGCGTCACGGTGACGAAGGTTCCAGAGTCCTCGAAAGCCGGGGCATCCAGGAGAGCGTCTCGCATCGAGTCCTGCATCACGTCGATTCCGCGCCCGGCATCCTCGGCGAGAGAAAGAGATCGCAACACTTCGATGATGATGGGATTGCGGGCAGACTGGGCAGCACGCATCGTCTCGACAGTCACCGGCTCCGGAAGACCGCCGGGGGACCGAACGACCACGCGGTCTTCCCGGAGCTCGACGATCGTCGCCGAACGGTCGTGCTCGTAGCTCCGGTGGGCGACGGCATTGGCCACCGCTTCGCGGACGACGACCTCTGGCAACCGCGGCAGGTCATACCGATACACACCACTGACTATCAGATCGGTGCCAAGTTCATCGCTGATGAAACGCGAGGCGTCGCGAACCTGATCATGCAGTGGCCCGTCGAAGACTTGCCGTCGGTCGTAGTTCACGCCCTCCCCGCGATAGCGCCTCACCTCGATGACGCACTTCCTCAGTTCGAGACTGTCCCCTGGGCGAGTGAGCAACAGCGCTCCCGCGACCGTGAGACGGTCCTCGCGCGCGAGGCCCCTCTCACGGAGACGATCAGACAAGTGGCCGTCGGTCATCGACCACCCCTTTGCCGAACCAACCTCCTCGAGGAGTTCGCGATCCGCCTGCTCGATGAGGACGCGTGAGGGGACGCTCTCAAATCGCTGCAGGGCACGGCTGCTGATGAACGAGAAAAGCTCCGTTCCGAGCAGCGCGTGATTGCGGGGCCCGCGCCGGACGAGAACTCGTCCATTGCTGGTCTGAGCGAAGCCCTCCGCGCGCTTGGCCACCTGAACTGCGACCAGGTGCTGCGACCCTACTTCGATCTGGGAGATCGAATATCGACCAAGTTCGTGACATGCAAGCAGAGCCTGGTTGAGCTGCTCGTTCGTACCTTGATCAAGTCGCCGCCCGGCTATATTCCCGTTGTCATCCAGCCCCACGAAGATGACTCCCCCGTTGGTGTTGGAGAGTGCCACTGCGGCTTCACCGATCGGGTTGACTCCAGTCCCTGATTTGAACTCCACCTCGGTCGTCTCGACGGGGAACGCGTGACGGAACGATCCAGGCGTGTACGAGTCAAGGAGGTCCATGGTGCCATCATACACTTTGACCGTCTTAACACACAAGACGCGTAAAAAACTAAATAAACAAATTACTGCGGCATGTCCACGAACCGCGAGAACATCCCGTGGAACGCCACCGTGATCGTGTCCGTCGGCCCGTTGCGGTGCTTCGCCACGATCAGGTCCGCCTCACCCTGGCGCGGGTTGTCCTTCTCGTACGCGGACTCACGGTGCAGCAGGATCACCATGTCGGCGTCTTGCTCGATCGACCCGGACTCACGCAGGTCGGAGATCATCGGCTTCTTGTCGGCACGCTGCTCGGGGCCACGGTTCAGCTGCGACAGCGCGATGACCGGCACCTGGAGCTCCTTGGCCATGAGCTTGAGCGCACGCGAGAACTCGGACACCTCTTGCTGGCGGCTCTCGACCTTCTTGCCCGAGGTCATCAGCTGCAGGTAGTCGATGACCACGAGCTTGAGGTTGTGCTGCTGCTTGAGACGACGGCACTTCGCACGGATCTCGACCAGCGTCATGTTGGGGGAGTCGTCGATGAAGAACGGGGCGTCGTTGATGCGTCCGCGTGTCTGGGCGATGGTGGTCCAGTCACGGGAGTCGACGGTGCCCTTGCGCATGTTCTGCAGCGGCACGCTGGTCTCGGCGGACAGCAGACGCATCGCGATCTCGGCGCGACCCATCTCGAGCGAGAAGAACGCGGCGGTCTGGTCGTGCTTGACGGCGGCGGCGCGACACAGGTCGAGTGCCAGGGTCGACTTGCCGAGCGCGGGGCGCGCGGCGATGATGATCAGCTGCCCGGGGTGGAAGCCGTTCGTCAGGCCGTCGAGCTGGGCGAAGCCGGTCGGCACGCCGGTCATCTGCCCGTCGCGGCCCTTCGCGGCCTCGATCTCGTCGATGGCGGCGGAGATCGCCTCGGTGAGGGGGACGTAGTCCTCGGTCTGCACACCACCGGCGACGTTGTAGACCTCCGCCTGGGCGCTGTTGACCAGGTCGGTGACCTCACCCTCGGACGCGTAGCCCATCTGCACGATGCGGGTCCCGGCGTCGACCAGGCGGCGCAGCACGGCCTTCTCGGCGACGATCGCCGCGTAGTACCCGGCGTTGGCCGCCGTCGGCACCATGCTCGTGACGCTGTGCAGGTACTCGGCGCCGCCGGCCCGTGACAGCAGCCCGGTCTTGGTCAGCTCGTCGGTGACGGCGATGACGTCGGTGGGCTCACCGTGCGAGTACAGCGACAGGATCGCGTCGAAGATGACCTCGTGCTTCGGGATGTAGAAGTCGACGCCGCGAGCGGTCTCGATCACGTCGGCGACGGCGTCCTTCGACAGGAGCATGCCGCCGATCGTGGACTGCTCGGCCAGCAGGTCGTGCGGGGGCGTGCGCTCCATGCCGCCGCGATCGCCGTAGTTGCCACCGCGCTCCGCGTAGTCCTGCGGTGCCGGGTCAAGATGTGCGATCGACACACGTGCTCCTTCAGTTCCAGCGGCCACCCGATCGAGCCGGGACCAGCCAGTTCTACCCCGAGCGACCGACATCCCCTGGTCGCTGGGCCAAGCTACGGGTACGAAGTTATCCCCACAAAACGCCCCTGTGGAAAACCCTGTGGAGGACTCGGGGAACACGCCGGAGCGGTGTGTGGAGTTCTGTGGACAGCGCTGTGGAAACAGGCGTCGAAGAACATACGTTCGACCGCTTGACCTGGGGTTTTCCTTTCCACACTGTGTGTGGACAACTGGGCTTCAATGTGCGCTTGAAGGTTCCGGATTTGACGTTACAGATGTGTGAAACGACTTGACAAACGCGCCTCCGGCGGGAGGTTTCCCGGCTGGTTCCCAGGCAGTCCGGACGGCGCCGGAGCGGTAACCGGCCGAGCCAGCGCACCGACGTCCATCAGGTGACCGGTCGAGCCAACGCACGCCCCGGGAACGACGGAAGGCGGGCCTCCCGAGATGGGAGACCCGCCTTCCGACGGAAGTGGCAGCCTTACTTGGCGGCGACGACCTTGAGCGAGATCACGGCAGTGATGTCCTCGCGCAGACGGACGGTGGCCTCGTGGTCACCGACGGTCTTGATGGTCGCGGGGACCTCGACCTTGCGCTTGTCGAGCGAGCCGACACCCTGGGCCTGGACGGCCTCGGCGACGTCCGCCGGACGGACGGAACCGAAGAGGCGCCCGTCCTTGCCGGCCTTGACGGTCAGCTGGATGGTCGCGTTCTCGAGCTTCATCTTGAGGTCCTGGGCCTCTTCGATGGTGGCGAGCTCGCGCGCGGCACGGCCGGCACGGATTGCCTCGACCTGCTTCTCGCCGCCCTTGGACCACGCGACAGCGAAGCCCTGGGGGACGAGGTAGTTGCGGGCGTAGCCGTTCTTGACGTCGACGACGTCACCGGCGGAGCCGAGGCCAGAGACCTCGTGCGTGAGGATGAGCTTGGACATGGTGATCCTCCGGATCAGCGGCCGGAGCCGGCGTAGGGGAGGAGCGCCATCTCACGGGCGTTCTTCACGGCACGGGCGATGAGGCGCTGCTCCTGGACGGAAACGCCGGTGATGCGACGGGCGCGGATCTTCCCACGCTCCGAGATGAACTTGCGCAGGGTCGCGACGTCCTTGTAGTCGATGACGCCGACCTTGATCGACTTCGCGGGAGCGGCGTTCTTGCCGCCCTTGCCGCGAGGCTTCCGGCGGTCGCCGGTGCTCTTTCCAGCCATGATTTTTCCTTAGGAGAAGAAGAAGTGTTGTGTCCGCGGACGGATCAGAACGGGGTCTCGTCGTCGTAGGTGCCACCGGGGGTCGACCACACGTCGTTCGACTGTGCTCCACCGCCCTGCTGGCCACCCTGCGGGGACCACGGCTCGTCCGAGCGGCCACCGCCGGCGTTCCCGCCGCCGTTGCCACCGAAGTTGCCGCCGC
This sequence comes from Curtobacterium sp. MCBA15_001, assembly GCF_001864835.1. Classification (GTDB taxonomy): domain Bacteria; phylum Actinomycetota; class Actinomycetes; order Actinomycetales; family Microbacteriaceae; genus Curtobacterium. Next base: position 315,457 of record NZ_MJGI01000021.1, read on the forward strand.
CCGAACCGCCGCCGACCTGGCCGCGTCCGCCGCCACCGCCGCTGCCACCCGCTGCGCGGGTGATCTGTGCGGTCGCGTACCGGAGCGACGGGCCGATCTCGTCGACCTCGAGTTCGATGCTCGTACGCTGCTGGCCCTCACGGTCCTGGTACGAGCGCTGACGCAGACGGCCCTGCGCGATGACGCGCGAGCCCTTCGTCAGCGACCCCGCGACGTGCTCGGCGAACTCGCGCCACACGCTCGCACGGAGGAACAGCGCGTCGCCGTCCTTCCACTCGTTCGCCTGACGGTCGAACGTGCGCGGGGTGGACGCGATGGTGAAGTTCGCCACAGCGAGCCCGTTCTGCGTGTAGCGCAGCTCGGGGTCAGCAGTGAGGTTGCCCACCACCGTGATGACGGTTTCGCCGGCCATCGGTTACTCGGCGCTCGCGGTCGCAGCTGCCGGGGTGGCAGCGGCCTTGCGGGCGGCACGGGCCTCGTCGCGCTGCTTCTGGGCGGCGACCTGCGCCATGCCCTCTTCGGCGCGGAGGACCTTCGTGCGGAGCACGGCCTCGGAGAGACCGAGCTGGCGGTCGAGCTCCTTGGCGGCGTCGGCGGACGACGTGAAGTTCACGACGGCGTAGAGGCCCTCGTTCTTCTTCGCGATCTCGTAGGCGAGACGACGACGGCCCCAGACGTCGACGTTGTCGACGGTGCCACCGCTGTTGCGGATCACGGCGAGGAACTTGTCCAGGCTGGGAGCGACGGTGCGCTCGTCGAGCTCGGGGTCGAGGATCGCCATCAGTTCGTACTGGTGCATGCGGAACCCACCTCCTTTGGTCTTGGCGGCTCCGGGCGGTTCCCGGAACAGGAGGGTTGATGCATGTGCGCCGACACACTGGTGCGGTCGGCACAACCCTGCAAGCTTAGCGGACAGCCTGGAGGCCCGCCACCGGTCCGGCGGATCCGGTGCAGACCGGCGGACCGCACCGATGCGGCGGGGCCGCGCCGGGCCTCCTGGCCGTCAGGCGGTCGCGCCGCGCGCGCTCCACCAGGTGCGCAGCCGGTCCTCGGCCTGGTCCGGGCCGAGGGGACCGTCCTCCATGCGCGCTTCGAGCAGGAAGCGGTAGGCCTCGCCGACCGCACGCCCCGGCGGGATGTCGAGGATCCGCATGATGTCGTCGCCGGTCAGGTCGGGACGGATCGCGTCCAGTTCCTCTTGGTCGGCGAGGACCCGGATGCGCTCCTCGAGGTCGTCGTAGGCGAACGCCAGTCGGTCGGCCTTCCGCCGGTTCCGCGTCGTGACGTCCGAGCGGGTGAGCTCGTGCAGGCGCTCGAGCTGGGGACCGGCGTCCCGGACGTAGCGGCGCACGGCGGAGTCCGTCCAGGCACCGTCGGTGTAGCCGAAGAACCGCAGGTGCAGCTCGATCAGCCGGGCGACCGCGGCGATGGTGTCGTTGTCGAACCGCAGCGCACGCAGCCGCTTCTTCGCCAGCTTGGAGCCGACCAGGTCGTGGTGGTGGAAGCTGACGGCGCCGCCGGGCTCGAGCTTCCGGGTCGCGGGCTTGCCGATGTCGTGCAGGAGCGCCGCGAGCCGCAGCACGGTGTCGGGGGCCGCACCGGCATGCCGTTCGTGCTCGTACCCGATCGCCTGGGTCAGCACCGTGAGGGAGTGCTCGTACACGTCCTTGTGGTGGTGGTGCTCGTCGATCTCGAGCTGCATCGCGGGCAGCTCCGGCAGGAACCGCTCCGCCAGGCCGGTGTCGACGAGCAGGCGGAGCCCGGGCACCGGGTCGTCGGTGTTCAGCAGCTTGACGAGTTCGTCGCGCACGCGCTCGGCGGAGACGATGTCGATGGAGTCGACCAGTTCGGTCATCGCGTCGCGGACCTCGTCGGACACCGTGAACCCGAGCTGCGACGTGAAGCGCGCCGCACGCATCATGCGCAGCGGGTCGTCACGGAACGAGACGGTCGCGGTCTGCGGCGTCCGGAGGCGCTCGGCGAGCAGGTCCTCCACGCCGCCGTGCACGTCGACCAGCGCGCGGTCGGGCAGCCGGAGCGCCATCGCGTTCACGGTGAAGTCGCGGCGCAGCAGGTCGTCCTCGATGGTCTCGCCGAACGCGACCTCGGGCTTGCGGGTCGCACCGTCGTAGACGTCACTGCGGTAGGTCGTGATCTCGACCTGCTCGCCCTCGACCCGTGCGGCGATGGTGCCGAACTGCCGCCCGACGTCCCAGGTGGCACTCGCGATCGGCTCGACGATCGCCAGGACCTGGTCGGGCCGGGCGTCCGTCGTGAAGTCCAGGTCGGTCACCGGGCGCCCCAGGAAGGCGTCGCGCACGGGACCGCCGACGAGCGCGAGTTCGTGCCCCGCCTGGGCGAACGCGCGGGCGAGGACGGCGACGGGCGCGGTGGCGGCGAGTGCGTCGAGTCGTTCGACGGCCTGGGCAACGGACTGCATGACGTCCTCGATCATCCCAGATCGTCACCGCCGGTTGTCCACGACCTCCGCGCGGACGCCCAGGACCTCATGGTCCGCCCTCGTACACTCGTCGGTGGTCCGCACCGATCACGGACCCCACACGCATGCACATCCTCCGAACACCGCTCGCCGCCGCCGCGTCCGTCCTGGTCGCCCTCGGCATCGTCGTCACGCCCGCCTCGGTCACCGCGGCCCAGGCGACGACGGCGTCGGCGTCGGCGTCGGCGTCGGCGTCGACCACGCACGTCGCTCGGCCGGCGGCGGCGGACACGGGAAAGGCCTCGATCGAGATCGCGCCGGCCGACCGGGGCGTGCTGCGGCCCGACCAGGAACTCTCGCTCGCCGTCACGGTGACGAACGACACCGACGCCGAACTGCCCGCCGGCTCCGCCGAACTCGACATCTTCCGGCAGTACGCGGGCACGCGCGACGTCATCAGCGACTGGCTCGCCGACACCAGCACGAACGGTTACCTCGGCGCCCCGATGCAGTCGGTGGACATCCCGAGCGTGCCCGCGCACCGATCGGTCACGCTGGACGACGTCCGCATCGTCGCCGGCAACGTCGGGCTCGGCGGGTACTCCTCGTTCGGTGCCCGGCGCATCGCCGCCGAGTACTCCGCGGGTTCGACCACCGCCGTGGCCCGCTCCGCGATCACCTGGTACCCGAACTACGAACAGACGCCGGTCGGGGTTTCCGTCGCGATGCCGATCACGATGCCACCGAACGCCGGTGCGACGATCAGCGCGAAGGACCTCGCCGCAGCGACCGCGGTCGACGGCACGCTGACGGCACAGCTCGACGCGGCACAGGACCACAACGTCGCGCTGGGGATCGACCCGCGGATCATCGCATCGATCAGGATCCTCGGCGAGAACGCCCCCTCGAGCGCGATCACGTGGTTGCAACGGCTCGAGGGCATGCGCAACGAGACGTTCGCGCTCTCCTACGCCGACGCGGACGTCACCGGGCTGCGGCAGGCGGGCGCGACCGGCATCCTCGCGCCGATCTCCCTCGACCAGCTCGTCGACAAGGCCGACTTCCCCGGCGCGACGACCCCGTCCCCGACGGCCTCCGCCAGCAGCACGGCGACCGCCACCGCGACGGCGTCACCGGGCACCGACCCCACGAGCGACGCCGACCAGTCCGACCCGGGCCAGTCGGAGCCCGGCCAGTCCGACTCCCAGGAGCAGCAGCCGGCGACCATCCCCACGACGGCGCAGCTGCTCGACTTCCCCTACACGATGTCGTCCGTCGCCTGGCCGTCCGACGGCACCGTGGCGGACGATGACCTCAGCGCCCTGACCGCGGCGGGCACGAAGGCGACGGTCGTCTCCAGCAGCAACACCTCGGCCGGCCGTGACACGACGATCGCGGCGTCCGAGAAGATCGACGACCAGCAGGTCCTGGTGTCCGACCAGGGCATGTCCGACCTGCTGCGGGACGCCGCGACGGCCACGACGCAGCGTGCGTGGTCGAGTGCGATGAGCGAACTGACCGCGACGCTGGCCACGGCGTCGCGTCAGGGTGGGACGACCGGCCCGGTGCTGCTCACCCTCGGGCGGGACTGGCCGACCGACTCCGGGCGGCTGCAGCAGGCGCTCGACGCGCTCGAGAGCACCCCGTGGGTGTCGCCGGCGGACCTGTCCACAGCCACGGCCGTCACCCCCGGCTCGATCTCGCTCGCCGGCTCGTCGGACTCCGACGCCCGCCTCGACCAGCTCCGTCGCCTGGTGCAGGCGTCGAAGGACCTCACCGACTTCGCCTCCGCGATCCAGACCCCCGCCGACCTGACCGCGCCGGCACGGGTGGCCGACCTGGCCGCCGCGTCCAACGCCTGGCGCAGCGACGACGGCGGCTTCGTGCAGGCCGTCGACGCCCGAGTGAAGGCGTCGGCGAAGGACGTCTCCAGCGTCGGCATCCTCGACGGCAGCAGCATCACCCTGCTCGGGGACCGCTCCTCGCTGCCGATCTCGGTCCGCAACCGCTCGTCGTACCCGGTCACGGTGTTCCTGACCGTGCAGCCGTCGAACTCGTTCCTGCGCATCGAGAAGAACGCGGTCGAGGTCACGGTCCAGCCCGACTCGTCCAGCCGCGTCACGTTCCCGGTGCAGTCGGTCGCGAACGGCAAGGTCCAGCTCACGATGTCGCTCACCAGCGCGACCGGGGTCCGCATCGCCGATCCGGCAACGGTCGAGATCAACGTCCAGGCGCAGTGGGAGACCTTCATCACGGCGGCCGCCGCGATCGCCGTCATCGCGATCTTCGGGATCGGCATCTACCGCAACGTCCGACGCCGCATCCGGCGTCGCCGGGGCGAGGAGCCGGACGACGAGGACGAGGACCCGAACCGGCTGTACCAGGACCCGTCGGCTGCGGCCGTCGACGAGCCCCGGTCAGGAGGCCCCACCCAGCCCGCCGGAGCGGCCACCGCGCTCGCCACGGTCGGCTCCACCACCCCGATCGCCGCTGCCGAGGAGCCCGCCATCACCACGACCCAGCCGGTGCCCGTCGCCGCGGCCGAACCCGCGCAGCGCAGCCTGGGGCGGGCGAGTGCGATGCTCGCCGCGGGGACCCTCGTCTCGCGGATCCTCGGGTTCGCCAAGACCTTCGTGCTGGCCTACGCCATCGGGCAGAACAAGAGCGTCTCGGCGAACGCGTTCGCGGTCGCGAACCAGCTGCCCAACAACATCTACGCGCTCATCGCGGGTGGTCTGCTCTCTGCGGTGCTGATCCCGCAGATCGTCCGCTCGATGCAGCAGCACCGCGACGGTGGCACCGCGTACATCAACAAGATCGTGACTCTCGGTGGATCGGCGTTCCTCGTGATCACCATCGCAGCCACGGCCTTGGCGCCACTGCTCGTCGGCCTGTACACGTCGAACCCCGGTGGTGACGCGAACCTCAACGGTGCGGCCACGGACCTGGCGGTCGCCTTCGCCTTCTGGTGCCTGCCGCAGATCCTCTTCTACGCTATGTACTCGCTCCTCGGCGAGGTCCTCAACGCGAAGCAGGTCTTCGGTCCCTTCACCTGGGCGCCCCTGCTCAACAACGTGATCGCGATCGCCGGGCTCATCGTCTTCATCGCCCTGTTCGGCACCGACAACACGTCGGTCGGGGAGTGGACCCCCGTGAAGATCATGGTGCTCGCCGGCAGCGCGTCGGTCGGGGTCTTCGCCCAGGCCGCGTTCCTGCCCTTCTTCTGGCGACGCGCCGGCCTGACGTTCCGACCGGACTTCCGGTGGCGCGGCGTCGGGCTGAAGGCCACCGGCACCGCCGCCGGCTGGTTGTTCGCGATGATCCTCGTCACGCAGCTGGCCGGGATCGTGCAGTCACGGGTGGCATGGCTCGGGCAGGACGGCCCCGGCAACGCGGTCCTCGCGAACGCCTGGCTGCTGTTCATGCTCCCGCACTCGATCATCACTGTGTCGATCGCGACGGCGTACTTCACCCGGATGAGCCACGATGCCGAGCGCGGGGACCTGGCAGCCGTGCGCCGCAACCTGTCGACGTCGTTGCGGATCGTCGGTCTGTTCACCGTGTTCGCGTCGGTCGCCCTGATGGTGGTCGCCGTGCCGTTCGGTCGGGTGTACGAAGGCACCTTCGAGAACTCACTCGCCGTGGGCGCCGTGCTCCTCGCCTACATGCCCGGGCTCGTGCTCTTCAGCATGTTGTTCATCATCCAGCGCGTGTTCTGGGCGATGCACGACCACCGGACGCCGTTCCTGATGCAGTGCGTCCAGTCCGCCCTCTTCATCATCGGCGCCCTCGCGGTCTCGACCTTCCCGAGCTCGATCATCGGCATCGGCGTCGCCGCGTGCACCACCCTGGCCGGTTCTGCGCAGACGATCGTCGCACTCGTGCTCGTGCGACGTCGTCTGGGCGGCGTCGACGGTTCGGTCGTGACCCGGTCCCACGTCCAGTTCGTCATCGCGGCGCTCATCGCTGGCGTCGCCGGGGTGCTGGTCGTGAACTTCTTCGGCGGCTTCAGCGCTGACGGCTTCGCCATGTCCGACCGGACCGGCGCGCTGATCACGATCGTCCTGACCGGCGCCGTGATGGTGCTCGTCTACTTCGGCGCCCTGGTCGTCGCGAAGAACGGCGAGGTCCGCGGTGCCGTCGACATGCTCAAGGCCAGGCTCGGGCGCTGACCCGCGCTCCCGGGTGCCGTGGAATGTGCCGCCGGTAGGATGCGTTGACCCGGTCAGAAGCAACGGAAGGGCACTGAAGGCATGCGCCAGCTCATCATCATCGGTTCCGGCCCGGCCGGGTTCACCGCCGGCATCTACGCCGCGCGCGCTCAGCTGCAGCCGCTCATCGTCGCCTCCAGCGTCGAGACGGGCGGCGAGCTCACCAAGACGACCGAGGTCGAGAACTTCCCCGGGTTCCCCGAGGGGATCCAGGGCCCGGACCTCATGATCAAGATGCAGGAACAGGCCGAGCGCTTCGGCGCCGAGGTCCTGTACGACGACGCGGTCTCCGTCGAGCTCACCGGCGACGTCAAGAAGGTCACCGTCGGCTCCGGCGAGACGTACGAGGCCCTCGCGGTCATCTACGCCACCGGTTCGGCCTACCGCCAGCTCGGCCTGCCGGACGAGGAACGCCTGTCCGGCCACGGCGTCTCGTGGTGCGCGACCTGCGACGGCTTCTTCTTCCGCCAGAAGAACATCGCCGTCGTCGGTGGTGGCGACTCCGCGATGGAGGAAGCGACCTTCCTGACCCGCTTCGCCGACAAGGTGACGGTCATCCACCGCAAGGACACCCTGCGTGCGTCGAAGATCATGCAGGACCGCGCGATGAACGACCCGAAGATCGAGTTCGCCTGGAACAAGGAAGTCGTCGGGATCTCCGGCGCGACCGCGGTCGAGGGCGTCACGCTCAAGGACACCGTCACCGGTGAGACCTCCGAGCTGGCCCTCGACGGCCTGTTCATCGCGATCGGCAACGACCCGCGCGTGCACCTGGTCCACCAGCAGCTGCAGCTCGCTCCCGAGGGCACCATCGCGGTCGAGGGCCGGACGTCCAAGGCCGTCGGCGTCCCCGGTGTGTTCGTCGCCGGCGACGTGCTCGACCACACCTACCGGCAGGCGATCACGGCCGCCGGTTCCGGTGCCGTCGCAGCGCTCGACGCGGAGAAGTTCCTCGCCGACCTCGACGACACCCTGACGGACCAGGCCGAGGGCGACACCCCGGTCGAGCCCGTCACCATCTCCGCCTAGGGAATGGTCCGGCGTCCCGCGCCGTTCAACCCACCGCACGACTTCTCGAAGGAGCACACATGTCCAACGCCAAGGCAGTCACCGACGCCACCTTCTCGGACGAGGTCCTGAAGTCCGACAAGACGATCCTCGTCGACTTCTGGGCAGAGTGGTGCGGCCCGTGTCGCGCCGTCTCTCCGATCCTCGACCAGATCGCCGAAGAGCACGCCGGCAAGATCGAGATCGTCAAGCTCAACGTCGACGACAACCCGCAGTCGGCCATGAACTACCAGATCACGTCGATCCCGGCGATGAAGGTGTTCAAGGGCGGCGAGGTCGTCAAGACGGTCATCGGTGCCAAGCCGAAGCCGGCCCTCGAGGCTGACCTCGCGGAGTTCCTCGCGTAGGCACCCGCCCATCGACGCGAACGCCCCGTCCTCCATTCCATCGGAGGGCGGGGCGTTCGTCTGTGCGCCTGCCTGGGTACCGAGGGTCCAGACGTTCAGGATCGGCCTGCGACTCGGAAGCCGGCTCGCGGAGACACATGTCGTACTGTGGCCGGAAGCCATGTGAAACGGAGAACGCGATGACCAACGGCAACAGCCTCGACCCCTGGTACGACTCCTACGCCCAGCGCACCGCCGGGCTGAGCGCCTCCGAGGTCCGAGCCCTGTTCGCCGTCGCCTCGCGCCCCGAGGTGGTCTCGCTCGCCGGTGGCATGCCGTTCGTCTCCGCCCTGCCCCGTGAGCTCGTGACGGGCTCGCTGGACCGCGTGATGGCCGAGGACGCGGCCATGGCGCTGCAGTACGGCGGGGGCCAGGGGCTCCGACAGCTCCGCGAGCACATCGTCGACGTCATGTCGCTCGAGGGCATCCGTGCCAGCGCGGAAGACGTCGTCGTCACGACCGGGTCGCAGCATGCGCTCGACCTCGTCACGCGCCTGTTCATCGACCCGGGCGACGTCGTGCTCGCCGAGTCCCCGTCCTACGTCGGCGCGATCGGTGTGTTCCGCTCGTACCAGGCGGAGACGGTCCACGTGGCGACGGACGAGCACGGGTTGGTCCCCGAGGCCCTGCGCGAGACGATCGCCCGTCTGCGGGCCGCAGGCAAGCGCATGAAGTTCCTCTACACGATCCCGAACTTCCACAACCCCGCCGGCGTCACGATGAGCCGCGAGCGCCGCATCGAGGTGCTCGACATCTGCCGCTCGAACAACATCCTGGTGCTCGAGGACAACCCGTACGGGCTGCTGTGGTTCGACGAGCCGGCTCCCCAGGCGATCCGCTCCATCGACGACGAGGGTGTGGTCTACCTCGGGTCGTTCTCCAAGACCCTCGCGCCGGGCTTCCGTGTCGGCTGGGCCCTCGCCCCGCACGCGATCCGCGAGAAGCTCGTGCTCGCGAACGAGTCCGCCGTCCTCGCCCCCAACTCGTTCGGGCAGTACGTCGTCAACGCGTACCTGGACGCCGCGGACTGGAAGGGCCAGATCGACACCTTCCGGGGCATCTACGCCGAACGCCGCGACGCGATGTTCCAGGCGCTGGGGGAGTTCCTCCCCGACCTCTCCTGGACCCGACCGAACGGTGGGTTCTTCGTCTGGCTGACCCTGCCCGAGTCCCTCGACTCCAAGGCGATGCTCCCGCGCGCGGTCAAGGAGCTCGTCGCGTACACCCCCGGCACCGCGTTCTACGCCGACGGCCGGGGTGCCGGCCACATCCGCCTGTCGTTCTGCTACCCGACGGCCGAACAGATCCGCGTCGGGGTCAAGCGCCTCGCGAACGTCGTGAACGGCGAACTCGAACTGCTCGAGACGTTCGGGTCCACCACTCGCCCGAACCCCGTGGTCCAGCAGGCCACCTCGGTCAGCGCTCCGCCGCCGAACGTCTCCTGACCAGCACTTTCCGTCGTAGCACCGCTCCTCCCGGAGGTCCTCTCGCATGGCCGAGCTCAGCCGTCGTCACGTCGTCGTCGTCGCGGGAGGCATCTCCCACGAACGCGACGTCTCCCTCCGATCGGGGCGCCGCGTCGCCGACTCGCTGACCGGCTACGGCTGGCAGGTCGACCTCCGCGACGCGGACGCGTCGCTCCTGCCCGTCCTGCGCGAGTCACGTCCGGACGTCGTGTGGCCGGCGCTGCACGGCGCCTCCGGAGAGGACGGCGCGCTCCGCGGCATCCTGGAGGCCGTGGACATCCCGTTCGTCGGCTCACGATCGACGTCGGCCCGGCTGGCGTGGGACAAGCCCACCGCTTCGGCGCTGGTCGCCAGGACCGGCGTGCGCACTCCCCGCTCCGTCACGCTCTCCCACGACGTCTTCCGCGAACTCGGGGCCGTCGGAGTCCTCGACGCGATCGCCGCCGAGCACCCGGTGCCGCTCGCCGTGAAGCCCGCACGAGGCGGCAGCGCCCAGGGTGTGACCCTGGTCGAGGACGTCGGAGACCTCCCGCGCGCCATGGTGACCGCGTACACCTACTGTGACGACGTCGTCGTGGAGCAACTCATCCGTGGGACCGAGGTCGCTGTCGGCATCATCGACACCGGGGACGGACCGGTCGCGCTCGCCCCGGTCGAGATCGTTCCGCGGAACGGTTTCTACGGCTTCGAGGCCCGCTACAACGCGGGGGAGACGACGTTCTACACGCCCGCGCGCCTGTCAGAGGAGAACACCGGTGCAGCCTCGGCCGCTGCGGTTGCGGCACATCAGGCACTGGGGCTCCGACACATCTCTCGCGTCGACCTCATCATCGACGGTGCCGGTACTCCATGGTTCCTCGAGGCGAACGTCCTGCCAGGCCTGACCGAGACATCGCTGGTCCCGCAGGCCCTGTCCGCGTCCGGCTTCGACCTCGGGTGGACCTACGCGGAGCTTGCCGAGCAGGCCATCCGGGATCACGCGGTCTAGGTTCCACGTGGAACATCGTCGCTCACGCGCTGTACGGCGTTCTGAGCGACGATCAGGGCGACGACGAATGCCACGGCGCGCAGGGCCTTTTCCGGGCGCTTTCGAGGCTGCTGAGGGCCACATCGGGGCGACACCCGCCCTCGGTGCCGGGAGGACCCGGGCGACGGATAGCACGTCGCTGTCCAGCGCCGCGTGGGCTACCTCGCGCTGAAACGATGAGCCGGGTTTCTCGCATGGGAACGCTCTGGTCATGTCCCCATGCTGGACGGGAGCAGCGACCGTTGTCGAGGAGCGCGCGAAATACGACCGAGCGGACATTCGTACGCGCTACCAAGTCGCTGTCGATGTTCCACGTGAAACGACGGCACAGCCGACGCTCCCGTGTCGGCGCGTCCCATCTTCTGGGCAGATAGCGCGAGCCACAGTTACTTGCGCTCACCGATGTTCCACGTGGAACATCGACCCAGCCGACCTACTCCGCAGCGCCCAGCTCGCCCAGGATCCGGTTGAGATCGGCCGCATTCGCGAAATCGATGGTCACGCGGCCCTTCCGCGCGCCCATGGCGATCTGCACGCGAGTGTTGAGCCGATCTCCGAGCCGCTCCGCGACATCCACGAAATGCGCGTCGCGCTTGCTCGGCTGCACAGGAGCCTTCTTCGGCGCTCCCTGCGCCAGCTGCTGCGCGGCGGCTTCTGCCTGTCGCACCGACAGGTCCTCATTCACGATCTTCTCGGCCAGGTACTCCATCGCCTGCGCGTCCGGCGCTGCGAGGATCGCACGAGCGTGGCCGGCAGACAGGACGCCCGCCGCGACGCGACGCTGCACGGGGGAGGGGAGACGCAGCAGTCGAATCGTGTTCGTGATCTGCGGCCGCGACCGCCCGATCCGCTGTCCGAGCTGCTCCTGGGTGATCCCGAAGTCCGCGAGGAGTTGCTGGTACGCCGACGCCTCTTCAAGCGGGTTGAGCTGTGCGCGGTGGAGGTTCTCCAGCAGCGCGTCGCGCAGCATCGCATCATCGGGGGTTTCCTTGACGATTGCAGGAATCGTCGCGAGCCCGAGCTCCTTCGTTGCGCGGAGTCGACGCTCGCCCATGATGAGCTCGTACTGCGGCTGCGTCCCCGTGGCGCCCTCGATCGGTCGCACCACGACGGGCTGCAGCACGCCGATCTCACGGATCGAGTGCACGAGCTCCTGCAGCTCCTCCTCGCGGAACTCCTTGCGGGGCTGCTGCGCGTTCGGCACGATGTCGAGCGGGTTGAGGTTCGCCAGGCGTGCCCCGGGGACGGCGACCAGGTCCTCAGCGGTCCCACCGTCAACCACCGGGGCGGATGCCGGCGTGCCTCCGGTCGGGAAGAACACGTCCACCGGGCGCTCCTGCTGATCCGGGGTCGTGGGGATGAGGGCGCCGATGCCCCGGCCGAGTCCGGTCCGCTTGGGTGCCATCAGTGCTTCGCTCCTCGTGCTGCGATCTCTGCGGCCGCCTCGAGGTACGAGAGTGAGCCGCTGGAATTGATGTCGTACGCCACGACACTCTGCCCGTAGCTGGGCGCCTCACTCACCCGCACTGATCGGGGGATCATCGCAGTGAGGACCTGTTCGCCGAAGTGCTCACGGACGTCCGCCGCCACCTGGTTCGCCAGGTTCGTGCGACCGTCGTACATCGTCAGCAGGATCGTCGAGACACGCAAGTTCGGGTTGAGGTGTCGTTCGATCAGCTCGATGTTGCGCAGCAACTGGCTGAGCCCCTCCAGCGCGTAGTACTCGCACTGGATGGGGATGAGGACCTCTTGTGCAGCCACGAACGCGTTGATCGTCAGCAACCCGAGCGACGGCGGGCAGTCGATGAAGACGTAGTGGTACGGCTCGTCGAGCGACGACAGGTACTGGTCCAGCGCTGTCCGGAGCCGCTGCTCACGAGCGACGAGCGACACCAGCTCGATCTCGGCGCCGGCGAGGTGGATCGTCGCCGGGACGCACCAGAGCGTGTCGGACTCGGGGGACTGCTGCACGGTGTCGGCGATCGGCGCCTCGTCGACGATCACGTCGTAGATGCTCGCGACTTCTGCCTGGTGGTTCACGCCGAGTGCGGTCGAGGCGTTCCCCTGCGGGTCGAGATCGATCACCAGCACCCGAGCGCCTCCGTGCGCCAGGGCCGCGGCGAGGTTGACGGTCGTCGTGGTCTTCCCGACGCCGCCCTTCTGGTTTGACACCGTGACGATGCGCGTCTGGTCTGGCAGCGGGAACTGCTGCGTGGCGATGGCTCGCCGTCGCCGATTGAGGTTCGCGATCTCGCGAGCGAGTGGTGTCGACGCGTCGTAGTCGGTCGATGAACTCAACGAGTGCCTCTTCCCCGGGTTCAGTGTTTCACGTGGAACGCGGGGCGCTGCGTCCGATCGGGATGCGATCTCAGCGCCGCGCGGCGTCAGTCAACTGTAGCCCGGAACACACGGGTGGTCTCCTCGACCACACCGACTCCCAGTTCGAGGACCTCGACGTCTTCCAGACGCTTCCGCAGGATGACCTTGCGCGCCGCCGCGACCTCGTCATCGACGCGGGCACCCTTCATCAGGATGAGCTGCCCGCCGGAGCGAACGAGCGGCACAGTCAGCGGGATGAGCTTCGACAGTGCACTGACAGCGCGAGCCGTGACCTGATCGAGCACCAGGTCATCGGCGACGTCTTCGGCCCGTGCGCGGACCACGGTGACGTTGTCGAGCCCGATCCGATCGGCCTCCGACTGCAACCACTCCACGCGGCGCTCCATCGGCTCGATGAGCGTCATCGACACGTCGGGCCGAGCGATCGCGAGGACCAACCCAGGCAACCCAGCACCGGAGCCGACGTCGCCGACGTTGGCACCAGCCTCCAGGAGTGGTGCCACCAGGGCAGAATTGAGGATATGTCGGGTCCACAGCCGGGGCAACTCGAGCGGGCCGATCAGGCCCAGTTCCTCACCCCGTCGCGCGAGCTCGTTCGTGAACGACCGGGCCTCGGCGATACGGTCACCGAAGAGCGTCGTCGCGACGGCGGGCTCAGCCTCGAGGACGGGAGCGTCCGTCATCGCGAGACGACGGTGTGGCGATCGCGCCCCTCGCCCTCGGACTCCGAACGGAAGCCCTTCTCGGCGACCAGGTCGTGCACGAGCTTGCGCTCGTACGACGACATCGGGGGGAGCGCCGCGGTCGGGGAGCCGGCTTCGATCCGCTCGACCGCGGTGTCGACCAGGCGCTGCAGCTCCGACGCACGGGCGTCTCGGGAGCCGCCGACGTCCAGGATCAGCCGGCTGAACTCGCCCGTCTCCGCCTGCACAGCGATCCGCGTGAGCTCCTGCAGTGCCGACACCGTCTCCGGCTTCGCCAGCACGCGCAGGGCATTGCCCTCGTCGGTGACGGACAGGTACACGCGCCCAGCACGCTCCTCGATCTCGATGTCCCCGTCGAGGTCGCAGATGTCGAGGAGCTCCTCGATGTAGTCGGCAGCGATGTCCGCTTCGTCGCGGGCGTCCTCCGAAGCGTCATCGTCGGGCACGCCGTCGGTCGTGGCGTCGTCGACGATCGTGTCGTGGTCAGTCGGGTCCTGGTCGACCGTCACGGCGGCGTCCTGCTCGGTCACTTGCTCTTCCCGTTCTTCTTCGAGCGCTGCTTGCCCACGGGCTGCTGGCGCTGGGTCGTGATGCGCACGGCTTCCATCTCGGCCGCGCCGGCACCGGCACCGGCCTCGGCGAGGACGCCGGCCGGGACGCCCCGACGCTGTGCCTTCTTGGCCAGTCGGGCTTCTCGGGCGAGCGCCGCCTCGGAACCGGGCGTCGGCATGCTGCGGATGACGAAGTACTGCTGCGCCATCGTCCAGAGGTTCGAGGCCAGCCAGTAGAACATGACGCCCAGGGGGAACGACAGACCCGAGATCACGAAGATCAGGGGGAGCACGTACAGCATCATCTTCTGCTGGCGGTACATCGGAGACTCCTTGGTCTCCGGCGACATGTTCTTCGCGACGAGCTGCAGCTGGGTGATGAACTGCGACGCGGTCATCACGACGATCATGAAGCCCGCGATGACCCGGACCTCCCACCCGGAGGCGTTCGTGAAGGTCTCGTGCAGGGGAGCGCCGAACAGGGCCGCGTTGCCGAAGTCCCGTGCCAGGTCGTTCGTGAGCAGGCCGATGCCGGTCTTGTTGATCTGCGCCTCGTGCAGCACCGAGTACAGCGAGAAGAAGATCGGCATCTGCAGCAGCAGCGGCAGGCAGGAGCTGAGGGGGTTGGTCCCGGTCTCCTTGTACAGCGCCATGGTCTCGCGGCTCATGGCCTCACGCGAGAACTGGTCCTTCTTGCCCTTGTACTTGTCCTGGATCTTCTTCAGCTGCGGCGCGACCTCGAGCATGCGGCGCTGCGACTTGATCTGCCGCACGAAGATCGGGATCAGGGCGGCCCGGACCACGAAGGTCAGGAAGATGATCGAGAGCACCCACGTGATGCCCGCCGACGGGTCCATGCCGAGGTTCTCGAAGACCCAGTGGAAGCCGACGAGGATGGCGGACACCACCCACTTGAGGGGCCAGAGGATCGTTCCGATGAGGTCCATGAGGACGGTCACGCCTTTCGAGTGCGCTGGGGGAGCAGGACCGGGCGGAGGGAGCCGACCGAGGACTGCGATTGCTGCGGCACCGGCGCCAGGACGAACCCGAACCGGTTGACGAGGTAGGGCTGACGACGCTCAGGGACGTCGTCGATGCCGCCGGCAGCCCAGGGGTTGCAGCGGCCGATGCGCCAGGCGCCCATCGCGGTCCCGCGCACGACGCCGTACTGCTGGATCGCTTCGAGCGCGTAGCGCGAGCAC
Organism: Curtobacterium sp. MCBA15_001; assembly: GCF_001864835.1. Taxonomy (GTDB): domain Bacteria; phylum Actinomycetota; class Actinomycetes; order Actinomycetales; family Microbacteriaceae; genus Curtobacterium. The sequence goes on from NZ_MJGI01000021.1 coordinate 330,852, forward strand.
GAGGGGTGGTAGCGGCAGACGTTGCCGTACAGGGGGGAGATGACGGCACGGTAGGCCCGGAGCACGACGACGCAGGCGTTGCGCGGGAGCAACGCCACGGTCCACAGGACACGCTTCAGGAGCGTCCGGTTCATGCTGCCTTCTCCACACCGCGCGCGAACGATCGCGAGACGTCTTCGAGCAGGGTAGGCCATGTGGCCTGCGGAGCGGCTGGCAGTGCGCGGACCACCACGTCGTACCCGGAGGGGTGCGACTGCAGCAGTTCGTGCGCGATGCCCTTGAGCCGGCGGCGCACCAGGTTCCGCGTGACCGCGTTCCCCACGGTCTTGGCCACGATGAACCCGAACCGCGTGGGTCCCGCCGTGTCCGCAGTCCGTCGGACGACCGACACGACGACCGTGCCAGCCGCCACGCGACGACCACGGCGCACGGTCATCCGGTAGTCGTCACCGCGGACGATCCGGTTCGCGCGGGCGATCACGACGTGGCCTCAGCTGCTGTGACCCCGCCGACCCAGACGTCGCGGCACACCGAAGCGCCGCGCGGCAGGACACGGGGTCCAGCCGGCGCGGCGCTGGGAGCGACGACCGTCGGGTCGAGCAGGATCAGCTCACGCAGAGCAGATCAAGCAGACAGCTCGGTGCGGCCCTTGGCGCGGCGTGCGGCCAGGATGGCGCGACCGGCACGGGTCCGCATGCGGAGACGGAAGCCGTGCTTCTTGGCGCGACGACGGTTGTTCGGCTGGAAGGTGCGCTTGCTCATGATCTTCTCCATACGGCCGCACGAGGCTGGCCGTCACGAATGGGGGTGGTTGACGCAGGTGGGCGCGACCAAGGGGCCGCAGTCAACTGGACAACGGTACGTGACGGAGTGGCCCCAGGTCAAACCCCGCACGTCACCTCGACGACCGCCACCGGCCGCCAGCTGCGGGGAGCGACCGTTCTCCACACTGGGGACAACTTCTGTTCGGTGGGACCCGCTCCGGTCCTTTACAGTGGTGTGATCGAACCGCCCTGCGGCCCGGTACGACAGGGAAGTACCACTCCTGCACCGACTCGGGCGGTCGATGCAGCGACTGTGGACAACCCTGTGGGCAAGTCAGGCGGTCCGGGGCGTCGACGAGGTCGCCCCAGCCTGCGTACGAATCTGCGCACGAACCACGCGCAGACACAGATGCGCAGACACAATGCGCTCACACAACCGCGACCGCCCCTCGGTGCAGCACGACCGCGGCACCCGACAACACGAGACCTGGAGACGAGCGCGACATGACGATGCCGGCCGACCCCGTCGAGGACCTCTGGTCCTCGGTCCTCGGACTCCTCGCGGACGACGACCGCATCACGCCGCAGCTCAAGGGCTTCCTCAGCCTCGTCGAGCCCAAGGGCGTCCTGGCCGGCACCCTGTACCTCGAGGTACCGAACGACCTGACCCGCGGGATGCTCGAGCAGCGGATCCGGGTCCCCATCACCGAAGCGGTCTCGCGCGTCGGTGACGACTCCGTCGCGAACTTCGCGATCACCGTGAACCCGGACATGGCCTCCGAGCCGCGGGTCGAGCCCTCGGTCCCCGCGTACGCCGAACCGACCCAGACCCCGGTGGAGCAGAGCGCCGCTCCCCGCCAGTACATCGAGGCGCCGTTCGTCCCGAGCCAGATCGACGCCCCGGGCACGAGCGGTCGACCGGAGTCGCGGCTCAACCCCAAGTACAACTTCGACAACTTCGTCATCGGGGCCTCGAACCGGTTCGCGCACGCCGCAGCCGTCGCGGTCGCCGAGGCACCAGCCAAGGCCTACAACCCGCTCTTCATCTACGGGGACTCCGGCCTCGGCAAGACGCACCTGCTGCACGCGATCGGCCACTACGCCGAGAGCCTCTACCCGGGGATCCGCGTCCGGTACGTCTCGAGTGAGGAGTTCACGAACGACTTCATCAACTCGATCGCGAACAACCGCTCGAACCAGTTCCAGCAGCGGTACCGCGACATCGACATCCTGCTGATCGACGACATCCAGTTCCTGCAGGGCAAGGACTCGACGCAAGAGGCCTTCTTCCACACCTTCAACACGCTGCACGACCACAACAAGCAGGTCGTCATCACGTCGGACGTCGCACCGAAGCACCTGACCGGCTTCGAGGACCGGATGCGCAGTCGGTTCGAGTGGGGGCTCATCACCGACGTCCAGGCCCCCGACCTCGAGACCCGCATCGCGATCCTCCGCAAGAAGGCGCAGTCGGACCACCTGCAGGTACCGGACGACATCCTCGAGTTCATGGCGTCGAAGGTGTCGAGCAACATCCGCGAGCTCGAGGGCACGCTCATCCGCGTGACCGCGTTCGCGAGCCTGAACCGGACGGCCGTCGACATGGCGCTGGTGCAGACGGTCCTCAAGGACCTGATCACCCTGGACGAGGACAACGTCATCGCGCCGACGGACATCATCAACCACACCGCGGAGTACTTCAAGCTCTCCGTCGACGACCTCTACGGCTCGTCCCGTTCGCAGGCGATCGCCACAGCCCGGCAGATCGCGATGTACCTGTGCCGTGAGCTGACGAGCCTGTCGCTGCCGAAGATCGGGCAGCTGTTCGGCAACCGTGACCACACGACCGTCATGTACGCGAACAAGAAGATCGCCGAGCTCATGAAGGAGCGACGGTCCATCTACAACCAAGTGACCGAGCTCACGAGCCGCATCAAGCAGGACCGCCG
>NZ_MJGI01000021.1:334254-366554 GCF_001864835.1 Curtobacterium sp. MCBA15_001
GCAGGACCGCCGGTACCGCTGAGCGCCCTGCTCGCGACCGCCGGAACATCTGTTCACACCGACGGGAGGCCCGGCTCGGGTCCCCGAGATCGGCGCGCTCCGGCGCGCATCCACCATCTGAGACGGTTCCACGGGCCGGAGTTCTCACAGTGTGGAAAGCCTGTGGATAACTGTGGAGGACACGCCGGATGGTTGTTCACAGCCGTGGGGTCGTCTGTGGAATCTGGGGATGGAAGTGGATAGATGAGTTTCATTCATCCCGACGGTCCTCACACGTCGCCCACAAGTCACAACCGTGTAGTTCCCTGTCGCTGAGCGGCATCCACAGAGTTGTCCACAGTGTGCACAGGCGTTAATAGCGTTGTCTCTCTTCATCTCTCTGGATCACTGGGCCAACCTTGTGGACGGCGGGATGACAAGAAATCCGGGCCTGCTCCCGCTGTGCCACAATGGGGCGGCCGGACAGTCCAACCATCGACAGGGGTCCCAGCTGTGAAGTTCGAGGTCAACCGGGACGTCTTCTCCGAAGCCGTCTCATTCGCGGTGAAGCTCCTCCCACAGCGCACGACCCTCCCGATCCTGTCGGGCGTGCTCATCCACGCCGAGGGCGATCGTCTGACGCTGTCGTCGTTCGACTACGAGGTCTCGGCGCAGACCTCGATCGCGGCACAGATCGACGACGCCGGCACCGTGCTCGTCTCCGGCCGCCTGCTCAACGACATCGCGAGCCGCCTGCCGAACGCCCCCGTGACGTTCTCCACGGACGAGTCACGCATCACCGTGACCTGCGGTTCGGCGCACTTCACGCTGCTGAGCATGCCGGTCGAGGAGTACCCGACCCTGCCCGAGGTCGGCGAGCAGACCGGCGTCATCCCGGGCGACGCGTTCTCAGAAGCGGTGTCCCAGGTGGCCGTCGCCGCCAGCCGTGACGACGTCACCCCGGTGATCACCGGCGTCCAGCTCGAGGTCAGCGACCACGACCTGTCCCTCATCGCCACCGACCGGTACCGCGTCGCCGTCCGCACGATCCAGTGGGACTCCGGCCGTGCCGCCGACGCCGAGTCGACGACGTTGCACGCGCTCGTCCCGGCCCGCACCCTGCAGGAAGTCGGCCGCACGTTCGGCTCGGCCAGCACGGTGTCGGTGTCGATCAGCGGTTCGTCGGACCGTGAGCTCATCGCCTTCCAGGCGGCGGACAAGACCGTGACCTCGCTGCTCATCAAGGGCAACTACCCGCCGGTGCGCCGCCTCTTCCCCGAGACCGTGCAGGACCACGCCGTGATCAACACGGCCGAGCTGGTCGAAGCCGTCCGACGGGTCTCCCTCGTCCTGGAGCGCGAAGCGGCGCTCCGGTTCTCCTTCTCGGTCGACGGGCTCACGCTCGAAGCGATCGGTTCCGAACAAGCGCAAGCGTCAGAGTCGATCGATGCGTTGCTGACCGGCGAGGAAACGGTGGTCTCGTTGAAGCCCGCCTTCCTGCTGGACGGGTTGAACGCGGTGCACTCCGAGTTCGTCCGGATCTCCTTCACCAAGACGGAGAACCCCAACAAGCCGGGCCCGGTGCTCATCACCGGCCAGTCCTCGCGCGAGGAACCGGCGACGGACGGATACCGGTACCTGCTGCAGCCCAATCTCCTGCTGCGATAGCAACAGCCGTACCACTGCGCCGGCGGACGCTCGAACCGCGGCGCGACGACGAACAGAAGAGGAAATCATGCAGATCGGTCTTGTCGGCCTCGGGAAGATGGGCAACAACATGCGTGCGCGTCTGCGCAACGCAGGGATCGACGTCGTCGGGTACGACGCCAACCCCGCCGTCTCGGACGTCGCCGACCTCGGGGAACTCGCGAAGGCCCTCACCGGCCCGCGTCTGGTCTGGGTCATGGTCCCGCACGGGAAGATCACCGACGACGTCATCACCGACCTGGCCGAGGTCCTCGAGCCGGGCGACCTGGTCATCGACGGTGGCAACTCGAAGTGGCTCGACGACGAGAAGCACGCCAAGCAGCTCGACGCCAAGGGCATCCGCTACATGGACGTCGGCGTCTCGGGCGGCGTCTGGGGCAAGGACAACGGCTACGGCATGATGGCCGGCGGCGACGTCAAGGACCTCGAGTTCGCGATGCCCGTCTTCGACGCACTGCGTCCGGAGGGCCCGCGCGCCGAGGGCTTCTCGCACGCCGGCGGTGTCGGTGCCGGTCACTACGCCAAGATGGTCCACAACGGCATCGAGTACGCGATCATGCAGGCCTACGGTGAGGGCTACGAGCTCCTCGAGGCCAAGGACATCGTGCACGACGTCCCCGCGGTCTTCGCCGGGTGGCAGCGTGGCACGGTCGTGCGCTCCTGGCTGCTCGACCTGCTCGTGCTCGCGATCAACGAGGACCCGAAGCTCGACGAGCTCGAGGGCTACGTCGACGACTCCGGCGAGGGCCGTTGGACCCTCGAAGAGGCGATCGAGCTCGCGGTCCCGATGCCCGCGCTGTCCGCTGCCATGTTCGCGCGCTTCGTCTCGCGTCAGGGCAGCCAGTCGCCGACGATGAAGGCCGTCGCGGCGCTGCGCAACCAGTTCGGCGGCCACGCCGTCAAGAAGTCCTAGGACTCCCCGGGGCAACCCGGCTCGGCCCGCGTGCACGTCGACCACCTCCAGCTCACCGACTTCCGGAACTACCGGCAGGCGGAGGTCGACCTCGCACGCGGGCCGAACCTGTTCGTGGGGCGCAACGGCCAGGGCAAGACGAACCTGGTCGAGTCCATCGCCTACCTCTCCACCCTCGGCTCGCACCGCGTCCCCACCGACGCCGCGCTCGTCCGACAGGGCTGTGACGCGGCCGTCGTCCGCGCACGGCTGGCACATGAGGACCGCAGCATCCTCGCCGAGGTGCAGATCAACCGCACCGGGTCGAACCGGGCGCAGGTCAACCGGGCGCCGATCAAGCCGCGCGAGCTCCCGCGGTACTGCGCGAGCGTGCTGTTCGCGCCCGAGGACCTGGCGCTCGTCCGCGGTGAGCCGTCCGGGCGACGCCGGATGCTCGACGAGCTCCTGGTGCAGATCGCCCCGAGGATGCAGGGCGTCATCGCGGACTACGACCGCACGCTCCGACAGCGGAACACCCTGCTGAAGTCGGCCCGGGCGTCGGGGTCCCGGTCCGGGTCGCTCGCGACGCTCGACGTCTGGGACGAGCGCCTCGTCGCGTTCGGCTCCGAGATCATCGCCGCGCGGGACCACCTCACCCGCCGGCTCGCACCCTTCGTGGCGGAGTCCTACGCGACCGTCGCCGGTGAACGGCACGAGGCGTCGATCACGGGGGTGCTCTCCGTCCGCGGCGGCGACCCCGAGGACGCGGCGGCGACGGACCCCGTGCTCGGGACCGCGGACGAACCCGTCTCGGTGCCGCTGGCCGCCGAGGCCTTCCGCGCAGCGCTCGAGCGCCGCCGCCGGGACGAACTCGACCGCGGCCTGACCCTCGCGGGACCCCACCGTGACGATGTCCTCTTCACCCTGAACGGGTTACCTGCCCGTGGATACGCCAGTCACGGCGAGTCCTGGTCCTTCGCGCTCGCGATCCAGCTCGCCAGTGCGTCGATCCTGCGCGCGGAGTCGTCGCTCGGCGACCCGATCATCATCCTCGACGACGTCTTCGCCGAACTCGACGAGTCCCGACGCGAACGCCTCGGAACCGCGGTGGCGGACTACGAGCAGGTCCTCATCACGGCGGCGGTGTTCGGCGACGTGCCCGCCCAGCTGGCCGCGCACACCGTCCGGATCGAGGCCGGCACCATCGTGACCGACGAGGCCGAGCCGACCACCGCCTCCCGACCGGCCGACGGCGCCTGATGCCCCGACCCTGGCGTCCCACCGAGCCGGCCCGCGTGTACGGCCACCTCAAGGCCGTGTTCGGCGACCCGTCCAAGCGCGGGGTCGACGCACGTCGTCGCCGCGCGAAGGAGTTCGACGCCGACACCGTGCCGTACGGGCGCGGCCGTGAGCCGAAGGGGCTCGGCGACATCGTCGGTTCCTTGGCCGCGGAGCTCGGCTGGACCGAGCCGCTCGCCCGTTCCGAGCTCTTCGTGGACTGGCCGAGCGTGGTCGGTGAGGAGCTCGCCAGGCACTCCACACCGGTGACCATCGAGGACGGTGCGCTGGTGATCCGGTGCGACTCGACGGCCTGGGCGACGCAGCTCCGGCTCATGCGCGCGACGGTCACCACGACGATCGCCCAGCGACACCCGGAAGCGGGCGTGCAGTCCATCCGGGTTTCCGGCCCAGACGTCCCCACCTGGAAACGCGGCCTCAGGAGCGTTCAGGGGCGCGGTCCTCGCGACACCTACGGTTGAGGCGAGGAAATCATCCTCTGGTCGCGAAATCGGCCCTCCACGGGCCGTTTCCGCCCTCGGACGAGAGCCCGCTGCGATAGACTGGGCGGTGCAGTGCGCGGGTGTTCCGCGCGCAGGCAGGAGCTCTCGCGACATGGCATCAGGATCTGAAGACGACCAGAACACGTCAGGCGAACAGTCGTACGGCGCAGACCAGATCCAGGTGCTCGAGGGGCTCGAGGCCGTCCGCAAGCGCCCGGGCATGTACATCGGCTCCACCGGGCCGCGCGGTCTCCACCACCTGGTGCAGGAGATCGTCGACAACTCGGTCGACGAAGCCCTCGCCGGCTACTGCGACACCATCGACGTCACCATCCGCGAAGACGGCGGCGTCCGGGTGGTCGACAACGGCCGCGGCATCCCGGTCGACGTCCACGCGGCGGAAGGCGTCTCCACGCTGCAGGTCGTCCTGACGGTGCTGCACGCCGGCGGCAAGTTCGGCGGCGGCGGGTACGCGGTCTCCGGCGGCCTGCACGGCGTTGGTTCGTCCGTCGTGAACGCCCTGAGCTCGGAACTCGACGTCGAGGTCCGCCGTCAGGGCAACGTCTACCGCCAGAGCTACACCGACGGCGTTCCGGTCGCCCCCGTCTCGAAGGACGAGGAGACCGACGAGACCGGCACGACGATCACGTTCTGGCCGAACGCCGAGATCTTCGAGACCGTCGTCTTCGACTACGAGACCCTCCGTGCCCGCTTCCAGCAGATGGCGTTCCTCAACAAGGGCCTGCGCATCAACCTCAAGGACGAGCGCACCCCGGACGAGGGCGAAGAGTCGCGCCACGACACGTTCCGGTACGAGCGCGGTCTGGCCGACTACGTCGAGTACCTGGGCAGGCAGAAGAAGGCCGACCTGGTCCACCCGGACGTCATCGGCTTCGAGGCCGAGGACCCGGAGCGCAAGATCGCGCTCGAGGTCGCGATGCAGTGGAACACGTCCTACCAGGAGAGCGTCCACACCTTCGCGAACACGATCAACACGCACGAGGGCGGCACCCACGAAGAGGGCTTCCGCGCTGCGCTGACCACGCTCGTGAACCGCTACGCGCGCGAGGCCAAGATCATCAAGGAGAAAGACGACAACCTCACGGGTGACGACATCCGCGAAGGGCTGACCGCCGTCATCTCGGTGAAGCTCGGCGAGCCGCAGTTCGAGGGCCAGACGAAGACCAAGCTCGGCAACACCGAGGCCAAGTCCTTCGTCCAGCGCGTCGTCGGCACCGAGCTCACGCACTGGTTCGAGAGCAACCCGACGCAGGCGCGTGACGTGGTCCGCAAGGCGATCCAGGCATCGCAGGCGCGGCTCGCGGCGCGCAAGGCCCGTGAGACCACCCGCCGCAAGGGCCTGCTCGAGTCGGGTGGCATGCCCGGCAAGCTCAAGGACTGCCAGTCGAAGGACCCGACCCTGTCGGAGATCTTCATGGTCGAGGGTGACTCCGCCGGCGGCTCCGCCGTGCAGGGCCGCAACCCGATGACCCAGGCGATCCTGCCCCTGCGCGGCAAGATCCTGAACGTCGAGAAGGCGCGGCTCGACCGCGCGCTGGCGAACCAGGAGATCCAGTCGATGATCACGGCGTTCGGCGCCGGCATCGGCGAGGACTTCGACCCGGACAAGGCCCGGTACCACAAGATCGTGCTGATGGCCGATGCCGACGTCGACGGCCAGCACATCACCACGCTGCTGCTGACGCTGCTGTTCCGCTACATGCGACCGCTCATCGAGCGCGGGTACGTCTACCTGGCACAGCCGCCGCTGTACCGCCTGAAGTGGTCGAACTCCGCGGACGAGTACGTGTTCAGCGACCGCGAGCGCGACGCCCTGCTGCAGTCCGGTCTCGCGGCGGGCAAGCGCATCCCGAAGGACAACGGGATCCAGCGCTACAAGGGCCTCGGCGAGATGGACTACAAGGAGCTCTGGGACACCACGATGAACCCGGACACCCGCACGCTGCTGCAGGTCACGCTCGAGGACGCCGCCGCCGTCGACAGCGTGTTCGCCACGCTGATGGGCGAGGACGTCGACGCGCGTCGCCAGTTCATCCAGCAGAACGCCAAGGACGTCCGGTTCCTGGACATCTAGACCCGTCCTGGAGGGTCGGCGCAGGCCGAGCGCTCCAGTCCCGACCACCTGTGGTCGCGCCCGGCGCGACGAACGGAACCCCTGCCTCCCGGCAGTGCAGAAAGGTGACCAGGCCAGATGGCTGACGACAACGACACCACCGACGACCAGCCCGAGGTCATCCACGGCGACAGCGGGGACATCGTGGTCTCCGGCGACCGGATCTCGCAGGTCGACCTGCAGCTCGAGATGCAGCGGTCCTACCTCGACTACGCGATGAGCGTCATCGTGGGCCGGGCACTGCCCGAGGTCCGCGACGGCCTGAAGCCCGTGCACCGCCGTGTGATCTACGCGATGTTCGACGGCGGGTACCGCCCCGACCGGGCGTTCTCGAAGTGCTCGCGCGTCGTCGGTGACGTGATGGGCCAGTTCCACCCGCACGGTGACAGCGCGATCTACGACGCACTCGTCCGCCTGGTGCAGCCGTGGTCGCTGCGGTACCCGCTCGCGCTCGGCCAGGGCAACTTCGGTTCGCCCGGCAACGACGGCGCCGCAGCCCCGCGGTACACCGAGACCAAGATGGCTCCGCTCGCGCTGGAGATGGTCCGGGACATCGACGAAGAAACGGTCGACTTCCAGGACAACTACGACGGTCGCACGCAGGAACCGGCCATCCTGCCGGCGCGCTTCCCGAACCTGCTCGTCAACGGCTCGGTCGGCATCGCGGTCGGCATGGCGACGAACATCCCGCCGCACAACCTGCGTGAGGTCGCCGCCGGTGCCAAGTGGGCGCTCGAGCACCCGGACGCCACGCGCGAAGAACTGCTCGGAGCGCTCATGCAGCGCATCAAGGGCCCGGACTTCCCGACCGGGGCACAGATCCTCGGGGTCAAGGGCATCCACGACGCCTACCGCACCGGTCGCGGCTCGATCACGATGCGTGCCGTCGTGAACGTCGAGGAGATCCAGGGCCGCACCTGCCTGGTCGTCACCGAGCTGCCGTACCAGGTCAACCCCGACAACCTCGCGATCAAGATCGCCGAGGGGGTCAAGGACGGCAAGCTGGCCGGCATCGCGGACATCCGCGACGAGACCTCGGGTCGCACCGGGCAGCGCCTGGTCATCGTGCTCAAGCGCGACGCCGTCGCCAAGGTCGTGCTCAACAACCTCTACAAGCACACGCAGCTGCAGGAGAACTTCGGCGCGAACATGCTCGCGATCGTCGACAAGGTGCCGCGCACCCTGGCGCTCGACGGGTTCATCTCCGCCTGGGTCGACCACCAGATCGAGGTCATCGTCCGGCGGACCCAGTTCCGTCTGCGCGAGGCCGAGAAGCGCGCGCACATCCTGCGCGGCTACCTGGCAGCGCTCGACGCGCTGGACGAGGTCATCGCCCTCATCCGTCGCTCGCCCGACGTGGAGGACGCGCGCAACGGACTGATGGACCTGCTGTCCGTCGACGAGATCCAGGCCCGCGCGATCCTCGAACTCCAGCTGCGTCGTCTCGCCGCCCTCGAGCGTCAGAAGATCCACGAAGAGGCCGAGGCACTCGAGCTCAAGATCGCCGACTTCGAGGACATCCTCGCCCGCCCGGAGCGCCAGCGTTCGATCATCGGCGAGGAGCTCGACGAGATCGTCGAACGCTTCGGTGACGACCGCCGCAGCGAGATCATGCTCGGGTACGACGGCGACATGTCGATCGAGGACCTCATCCCCGAGGAAGAGGTGGTCGTCACGATCACCCGCGGCGGCTACGTCAAGCGGACTCGGAGCGACCAGTACCGCTCGCAGCACCGCGGTGGCCGTGGTGTCCGTGGCGCCCAGCTCCGCGCGGACGACGTCGTCGAGCACTTCTTCGTCACGACGACGCACCACTGGCTGCTGTTCCTCACCGACCAGGGCCGCGTGTACCGCGCCAAGGCGTACGAGCTGCAGGAAGCCGGGCGTGACGCCAAGGGCCAGCACTCGGCGAACCTGCTCGCGATGCAGCCCGACGAGCAGATCCAGCAGGTGCTCGACATCCGCGACTACGAGGCAGCGCAGTACCTCGTGCTCGCCACCGAGCAGGGCCTGGTGAAGAAGACCGCGCTCACCGAGTACGACACGAACCGCACCGGCGGCATCATCGCGATCAACCTGCGCGAGGGCGACAAGCTCCGCTCGGCGCTGCTCGTCGACGAGACCGACGACCTGCTCCTCGTCTCCCGGCACGGCATGTCGCTCCGCTTCACCGCGACGAACGACACCCTGCGGCCGATGGGTCGGTCGACCTCCGGCGTGAAGGGCATGTCGTTCCGCGACGGTGACTCGCTGCTGGCGGCCCGCGTCGTGTCCGACGACGGCTTCGTCTGGGTGATGACCGAGGGCGGCTACGCCAAGCGCACCGGGGTCGACCAGTACCGCACCCAGGGACGAGGTGGCCTCGGCATCAAGGTGGCCAAGCTCGCCGCCGACCGGGGCGACCTTGTGGGTGCTCTCATCGTGGGTGAGGACGACGAGGTGCTCGTCGTGCTGCAATCGGGCAAGGTGGTAAGGTCTGCCGTGGCCGAGGTCCCTGCGAAGGGACGCGACACGATGGGCGTCGTCTTCGCGCGGTTCGCGGAGAACGACCGGATCATCGCGGTGGCCCGGAACAGCGAGCGGAACCTGGACGACCAGGACGACGCCGAGATCGAGTCCGCGGGCCCGGTGGAGACGGTCAGCCCAGCCGAGGCAGCGCCGGAACCCACGGAACCCGCGTCCAACAACCCCGCGCCCGTCGACGACGAGGCCGGAGAGGACCAGTCAACCAATGAGTAGTGTCGCCGAGAAGCTCCAGAAGAAGGCGAAGCGACCCGTCGGCACCCGCCAGGTGCGGCTGCGACTGGTCTACCTCGACTTCTGGTCGATGGTGAAGCTGTCGTTCCTGATCGCCCTGGCGGGCAGCATCGTGATCGTCGTCGCCACCGCGCTGGTGTGGGGCATCCTCAACCAGACCGGGGTGTTCACCCAGATCGACTCCCTGCTCAAGGACGTCACCGGGCAGAACAGCTACTCGATCATGGACCAGTTCTCGCTGGGCCAGGTGCTCGGGTTCTCCATCGTCGTGGGCATCCTCAACGTGGTCGTCGGTACCGTCCTCGGCGCCATCGTCAGCGTGCTCTACAACCTCAGTGTGCGGATCACGGGCGGCCTGCTCGTGGGCTTCACGAACAACTGACACACCCGGCCGGATGAGGCCGATCGCTCGATTTCGCTCCGGCGGGATCGTGGGGTAGGCTTTCATCCGGTCTGAGGGGCTATAGCTCAGGCGGTTAGAGCGCTTCGCTGATAACGAAGAGGTCCAAGGTTCAAGTCCTTGTAGCCCCACCATCCCCTTCCCGGGGCCTTAGCTCAGTTGGTAGAGCGCCTGCTTTGCAAGCAGGATGTCGGGAGTTCGATTCTCCCAGGCTCCACTCGTATCAGCCCCTGGTCGGCGACTCCGTTGCCTCCCAGGGGCTTCGTTCTGTGCTGGTCGGCGCCTTCGGCGCGCCGCTCCGCGATGGTCACCCCGGATGCGCTCGTTCCGCGGCCCAACGAGACGCGTCCGTCTCCTCCGGGAGGCTTGGGGCGCGCTGGTGGTCTCGGTGACCCGTGTGTGGCCGGACACGAGGGTCGGAGTCGGGCCGGGCCTCCTGGCCGTCACGTCGTGCCGGACGCGCGCGGCCTGACGAGGTTCCATGACTTGCCGCTCACGTTGGCCGAGGTTCCACGGGTCGTTTGTCCTGCGCGTCGAGGTTCCAGAATTCTGGAACCTGGACGGGGTGCGGCCCCCGCGGACGACGAAGGGCCCCGGCGTGTGCCGGGGCCCTTCGTACGAACCGGGAGGTCAGGCTGCGGACTTGTCCGCCGAGTCGGCGTCGTCGGCGACCCACAGGTCGTCGTCGGCGCGGAGCGTCTGGTACGCGGCGTAGGCGGCACCGGCGACGGCGACCACCCCGACCACGATCAGTGCGACCCCGCCGAAGCCGATGCCCTGCTTCTTGTGGCCGGCGGGCACGTACTTCGCCGCGGCCTTGCGGGCCTTCTTGCTCTTCTTCTGCGCGTTCTTGACGAGCTTCTTGACGCGGGGGTCCTTCGCCAGGTCGCCCACGCTCATCACCGAGCCCGCGGTCGAGACCAGACCGGGGATGACCTCGGTCTGGAAGCGGTGCGAGGCGGACTGCGCAGCCGAGGTGGCGGCGTGCACGCCGGTGGCGACCGCGGGACGGACCCCGTTGTCGATCGCGTGCTGCACGCGGGGGGCGATGTCCTTGCGCGCGGCGTCAGCGGCGTGCGAACGCGCCTCCGCCAGGATCTCGTTGGCGTGCTCGAGCACCTTGCGCTGCTCGCCGAGGAGCGAGGCGGTCTTGCCCTTGAGCTTCTTGATCTGCTTCCGGCGCTTGCGCGGCAGTTCGATCGTCGTCATCTGGTACCTCCATCGGAACGGCGTGGACCCCATCCTGCCACCAGCGCACCTGACAGGTCACGGAGCCGTCCCTGTGCGTCTCGTCCGTACGCAGGTGGCACATGCGAGAATCGGAACATGTCTCTGCACACCGCTGTCGCAACGATCCACACGAACAAGGGCGACATCCGCGTCAACCTGTTCGGCAACCACGCCCCCAAGACCGTCAAGAACTTCGTCGACCTGGCAACCGGCCAGCAGGAGTGGACCCACCCGGGCACCGGCAAGGTCTCCACGGACAAGCTCTACGACGGTGTCGTCTTCCACCGCATCATCAAGGACTTCATGATCCAGGGCGGCGACCCCCTCGGTCAGGGCATCGGTGGCCCCGGCTACCGCTTCGATGACGAGATCTCCCCGGAGCTCACGTTCCAGAACCCCTACATCTTCGCCATGGCGAACGCCGGCATCCAGGGCGGCCGCGGCACGAACGGCTCGCAGTTCTTCATCACCACCGTGGCGACGCCGTGGCTGCAGGGCAAGCACACCATCTTCGGTGAGGTCGCGGACGACGAGTCCCGCGCCGTCGTCGACGCGATCGAGGGCGTCGCGACCGACGGCCGTGACAAGCCGCTCGAGGACGTCGTCATCAACAGCATCGACGTCGAGTCCGTCTGACCTGACGTGACCGACCAGGCGTACAACCCGGCCAACTACTGCTACCGGCACCCGGACCGTCAGAGCTTCATCCTGTGCCAGCGGTGCGGGCGGACGATCTGCACCGAGTGCCAGACACCGGCGGCGGTCGGGGTGCACTGCCCTGAGTGCGTGCGCGAGCAGCGTGCGAAGTTCACGGAGAACCGCCGCGCGTCCGGAGCCCCCACCGGGCTGACGGTCGCGCGGCGGCGCTTCGCGATGCTCGACCAGAAGGCGACCGTCGTCATCGTCGCCGTCTCGGTGCTGATCTGGTTGCTCGACCAGGTGTCCCGCGGCTTCTTCACGCAGCTGTTCTTCTTCAACGCCGCCTACCTGCCCACCCAGCCGTGGCGCATGGTGACGTCGTTGTTCGTGCACTCGGGCTTCCTGCACATCGCCTTCAACATGTGGGCGGTGTTCATCTTCGGCCGGATGCTCGAGAACATGCTCGGGACGTGGCGCTTCCTCGCGCTGTACTTCCTGGCCGGACTCGGCGGGTCGATGGCCGTCACGCTCATCGCGCCCGGATCCTCGGTCGTCGGCGCCTCGGGAGCGATCTTCGGGCTCTTCGCTGCGTTCTTCATGCTGCAGCGGAGCCTCGGCGGCAACGCGGTCTCACTCCTCGTCATCATCGGTCTGAACCTGGTGATCGGCTTCCTGCCCGGGACGAACATCTCCTGGCAGGCGCACGTCGGCGGGATCGCGGTGGGCTTCCTGACCGGGTACGTGTTCGCGAAGACCCGGAACATCCGCAAGCGGAACCTGCAGATCGCTCTGCTGGTGGCCGAGGCGGTGGTGATCGTCGCCCTGACCTACGTCGGCTACGCGATCGCGATCGGCTGAGCCGTCACGACCTGCGAACGCCCCGTCACACTCCGGTGTGGCGGGGCGTTCGCCGTCTGTGGAGAACTCGCTGAGTTACACGCGTGTGATTATCCCCACTGTGGAGAGGCCTGTGGACAACTCGGGCTCACAGGTGTGGACAGCGGTGTGGAGAACCGGCAGAACTGTGGAAACACGGGTGTACCGGGTCGTTCATCCCCAGGGAGCTGTGGAGAGTGGTGCCTGAGGCGGAAACGACGACGCCCGCTGCACCGAGGGTGCAGCGGGCGTGTGGAAGGCGGGGTCGGTCAGCGCCAGCGGGTGGTCATGAGGAAGCCGATGAACATGATGCCGAAGCCGATCAGGATGTTCCACGAGTTCAGGGTGGGGACCGGCAGGGTGCCCTGGGAGATGTAGAACACGATCACCCAGGCGAGGCCGATCAGCATGAAGCCGAACATGACCGGCTTGAACCACACGGGGTTGGGCTGGTCGCCCGCCGTGTCGACCGAGTCGGCTCGGGTCCTCCGGGCGGGCTTGGTGCGGTCCTTGTCCTTGGCCATGGCCGGTATCCTACCGTGAACATGTGTGTGGACGGGCCCCACGGAGCCTCCGCACGACCCTCACGAGTACGGTGAACCGACCATGACCAGGATCCTCGTCGTCGACAACTACGACAGCTTCGTGTACACGCTGAACGGGTACGTCCAGCAGCTCGGCGCGCAGACGGACGTCGTCCGCAACGACGCCTTCCCACCGTCCGAGATCGCCGAGCGCATCGCCGAGTACGACGGCGTGCTGCTGTCACCGGGGCCGGGCACGCCCGCAGACGCCGGGGTGTCCGTCGCCACGGTCCACGCCGCGATCGCCGCCGACAAGCCGTTGCTGGGCGTCTGCCTCGGGCACCAGGCGATCGCCGAGGCGCTCGGCGCGACGGTGACCCATGCCGAGGAGCTCATGCACGGCAAGACGTCCCTGGTCGACCACGACGACAGCGCGCTGTTCGACGGCGTCCCGCACCCCTTCACCGCGACGCGCTACCACTCGCTGGCGATCGTCGACGGCACGGTCCCCGACGCACTCACCGTCACCGCCCGTACCGAGGGCGGCGTCATCATGGGCGTCCAGCACCGGGACGCCCCGGTCTACGGCGTCCAGTTCCACCCCGAGTCCGTGCTGACCGAGGGTGGCTACCGGATGGTCGGCAACTGGCTGGAGACCGCCGGGCTGGCCGGCGCCGCAGCGCGCGCAGCCGGCCTGGGGCCGCTCATCGCGACGCGCCGCGGCTGACCGCACGGTCCGCCACCGATCTGGGCGCGGCCCGGAGTCGGACGGGAGGCCCGTGACGGCCGTGCGCCGGGCCTCCTGTCCGGTGGACCGTCGACCAGGCCTTCGGCGCGATCCGGTGGGTCAGTTGCCGTTGCCCGCGGCGGGGTCCCCGCCGCCCTGCGGCGGTGCCTGCGTGGCAGGCGTGCTGGGCTGCGGGGTGGCAGCGCAGTAGGTGAGGACCACGGTGCTGCCCTGCGCGATGTCGCCCGCGGGCTGGTCCTGCTGCGACACGAGTCCGCCCGTGCACGCGTAGGACGGCTGCTGCTTGACGTCCAGGCCGAGGTTGGCCAGCGTCGAGTTGGCGGTGGCGATCGGCTGCTGGGAGACGTCGGGCAGCTGCACCATGCCGTTCGAGACGGTGAGGTTCACGAC
This sequence comes from Curtobacterium sp. MCBA15_001, assembly GCF_001864835.1. Classification (GTDB taxonomy): domain Bacteria; phylum Actinomycetota; class Actinomycetes; order Actinomycetales; family Microbacteriaceae; genus Curtobacterium. The sequence goes on from NZ_MJGI01000021.1 coordinate 348,312, forward strand.
CGTGCCCTTGGTGAGCGACGTGCTGGCCGCCGGGTCCGTGCTGAGGACCGTGCCTTCGGGGACCGAGGGCGAGTAGTCGGTGTTGATCGCACCCACCTGGAAGCCCGCGGCCGTCAGGGCGTTCTGTGCCGCGTCCTGCGTCTGGTTCGCCACGTCGGGCACGGCGACCTGCTCCGGTCCGAGCGAGACGACCACGCGGACGTTCTGCTTGCGCGCGACGTTGGTGCCCGAGCGGGGTTCCGTCCGGATCACGGTGCCCTTGGCGACGTCGTCGGAGTTCTCGTCGACCTCGACCGGTACCAGGTCCTTCTGCTCGAAGGCCTTCGACGCCGAGTCGTAGGTCGCACCCACGACGTTCGGGACACTGACCGACGACGAGACGGGCGCCTGGCCGGGCTGCAGGTTCGCGACCCAGAACACCACGCCGCCGATCACGGCGATCGTGAGCAGGATGCCGACCCAGATCCACGCGACCGGCGGCCGGTTCTGCGTGCGCTGAGGACGGTGTTCCTGCGTGTCGTCGAGCTCGCGGAAGGCGACCTCGGGGTTCGAGGTCGTGCGCGGGTTCACCCCGAAGAGCATCGTCGAGGCGTCGTTCGCACTCTGCTGCTGCAGCTTCTTCGACGACGCCGGCACGTGGCCCGCGCCGGCCTGCTCGAGGTCGCGGCGGAACTCGGCCGCGTTCTGGAAGCGGCGCGTGCGGTCCTTCACCAGGGCGTGCAGCGTGACGGCGTCGATCGCCGGTGAGACGGTCGGGACCACCGTCGACGGCGCGACGGGCTGCTCGCTGACGTGCTGGTAGGCGACCGCGACGGGCGAGTCGCCGAGGAACGGCGGACGTCCGGTCAGGAGCTCGAACAGGACGATGCCGGTGGAGTACAGGTCGGTGCGGGCGTCGACGGTCTCGCCGCGGGCCTGCTCCGGGGAGAAGTACGAAGCGGTGCCGAGGATCGAGGTGGTCTGGGCCACGGTGGCCGAGGTGTCGGTGATGGCCCGGGCGATGCCGAAGTCCATCACCTTGACCTGTCCGGTCTGCGTGACCATGACGTTGGCGGGCTTGATGTCGCGGTGCACCACGCCGGCACGGTGGGAGTACTCGAGCGCGGTGAGGATGCCGCTGGTGATGCGGACGGCCTCGTCCGAGTCGACGGGTCCGTCGGCGATCACGTCGCTGAGCGGGCGGCCCTCGACGAACTCCATCACGATGTAGGGCACCTGGACCTCGGCGCCGGACGGCTCGGTCACCGTCTCTTCGCCGGCGTCGTAGACGCGGACGATCGTGGGGTGCGCCATCCGGGCTGCAGCCTGGGCTTCCTGTCGGAACCGGGTGCGGAACGCCGGGTCGTTGGCGAGGCTCGGCTTGAGGAGCTTCACCGCGACGCGCCGGCCCAGCCGGGTGTCCTGCCCGACGTGCACGGTGGCCATGCCGCCCCGACCGATGACGTCACCGATCTCGTAGCGGTTGGCGAGGAACGTGATCCCCGCGGTCACACCTTCAGGCACGTACTCCTCCGAATGTCCGTCGGGGGCAAGTGTACGACAGGGCTCCCTGGTGAGACGCTGGTCGGACGGCCGCCCAGACCAACCGTTACCGGAACGGTGTGGGCGGCCGTCGCGGTCCGCTAGCCCTGGGGCGCGCCCGTCGTCGCGGGGCTGCTGGGCTCACCGGTCGGTGACTGCGTCGTCCACGTGGCGGTCGCCGCGTCCGAGCTCTCGGACGGGGCCAGCGAGCCGCAGGTCACGCTGTACGTGAACGACACCGGTGCCCCGGCAGCGTCGGCCTGGATGACGACCGCGCGCGACGAGGTGTTGCCGGAGGTCGCCCCCGAGCTGTCCTTGCCGCCGGTGACGGTCCACGAGTACCCGGAGACCGTGTACCCGGTGGGGCAGGTCGCTGCCTCCCAGGCGAACGTCACCGAGCCCGTCGACGAGACCGTGCCGGCCGTCGGGGCGTTCGGCTTGTTGACCGTCGGCGGTGCCGTGTACTCGCGGATGTTGATGAGCGTCCCCGGTGCGACGCTGCCCGTCGGCGTGATCGACTGCACCGTGTTCGCCTGGTCGGCCGCCGGGGCGGTGTCGCCGTCCTCGACGTTGACCTCGAGTCCCAGTGCACGCAGGGCGGCGGTGGCCTCGGCGGTGTTGCGGCCGAGGTAGTCGCTCTGGTTGATGAACAGGCGCTGCGGGGTCGGCGTCTGGGTCGGCGTCTTGCTGGGCTTCGGCGACGAGCTGCTCGAGGCACTCGGGGCAGGGTCGGCGTTGCCGTTGTTGAAGGCGAACGCGGCGATCACCGCGCCGGCCACGACCAGGACGGCCACGGCGACGACCCACCAGATCCAGGCGCGCTTCTTCGGCTCGTCGTCCTCGGCGGTGGCGGGCGAGACCGGCGTCCTGGGTCCACCCACCGCGGCGCCCGCCTGGGTGCCGATCAGCGCGGTCGCTGCGTCGTTGCCCTGCGGCGGGTTGAACGCGACGGCGCCGGCGCCGCCGAGGGCGGGGACGGCGACGGTCGCGGCGGCGACGTCTCCGCGGCGGAGTGCCTGTGCGGCACGCGCCAGGTTCGCGGCGGTCGCGGGACGGTCGGCCGGCTTCTTCGCGATGCAGGACATCACCAGGGCGGCCACGGGCTCGGGCACGTCGCTGGGCAGCGCGGGCGGCTGCTCGTTGATGTGCGCCATCGCGATCGCGACCTGCGACTCGCCCGTGAAGGGACGACGGCCGGCGAGGGCCTCGTACGCGACGATCCCGAGGGAGTAGACGTCGGTCGACGGGGATGCCGGGTGGCCGCTGGCCTGCTCCGGGGAGAGGTACTGCACGGTCCCCATGACCTGACCGGTCGCGGTGAGCGGGACCTGGTCGGCGATGCGGGCGATGCCGAAGTCGGTGATCTTGACCCGGCCGTCCGGCGTGATGAGCAGGTTGCCGGGCTTGATGTCGCGGTGGACCAGGCCGACGGCGTGGGCTGCCTGCAGGGCGTTCGCGGTCTGCGCGACGATGTCGAGCACCTTGTCGACCGGCAGGGTGTGCTCGCGCTCGATCATGGTCGAGAGCGCCTCGCCGGGGACGAGCTCCATCACGAGGTAGGCGCTGCCGTCCTCTTCGCCGTAGTCGAAGACGTTGGCGATGCCCTCGTGGTTGACGAGTGCGGCGTGGCGGGCCTCGGCGCGGAAGCGCTCGAGGAACCCGGGGTCGCCGAGGTACTCGTCCTTGAGGATCTTGAGGGCGACCGTGCGGCCGATGACCAGGTCGGTCGCCTGCCACACCTCTCCCATGCCGCCGATCGCGACACGGGAGGAGAGCTGGTACCGCCCACCGAAGGTGAGTCCGCTGGTGGGTCTCATTTGTTCAGCACCGCCTCCATGACGTTCTTCGCGATCGGGGCCGCGACCGTGTTGCCCACGCCGGACTGTCCGCGTCCGCCGCCGTTGCCGACGACGACCGCCACGGCGACCTCCGGGTCGTTCGCAGGCGCGAACCCGGTGAACCAGAGGGTGTACGGGTCGCCCGTCCCGCCCTCGGCGGTCCCGGTCTTGCCGGCGACGTCGACCCCGTCGATCTTCGCATTGGTTCCGGTCCCTGCGCTGACGACGCTCTGCATCGCCTCGGTCAGGTCGGCTGCCTCGGACGACGACAGCGGGTCGCTGTACTGCTTCGGCGTGAAGGACTCGACCGTCTTCAGGTCGCTCGTGGTGATCGAGTCGACGAGCGAGGGCTGCATCACCTTCCCGCCGTTCGCGATGCCGGCCGAGACCATGGCCATCTGCAGCGGGGAGACGCGCACGCTCGCCTGCCCGAACGAGCTCAGCATCAGCTGCGCCGTCGAGTCGACGTCGGGGTACTGGCTCGCGGTCGCCTTCATCGGGACCTCGATCGCGTCGCCGAACCCGTACTTGTCCGCCATCGCCTTGATCGTGTTGTACCCGAGCTTCTGACCGAGTTCGGCGAAGGGGATGTTGCACGAGTACTGGATGGCGGTGCGCAGCGTGACGGTGTCGCCGCCGCCGCACGAGCCGCCCTCGGCGTTGTTGATGTACGTGCTCGTGCCGGGCAGCTGCAGCCGCGAGGGGTTGGGGAACTCAGAGTCGAGGTCGTACTTGCCGCCCTCGAGTGCCGCCGAGGCGACGACGAGCTTGAACACCGATCCGGGCGTGTACAGGTCGCCGCCGATCGCGCGGTTCTGCAGCGGCGTCGGGGTCTTGCCGAGCAGGGCGTCGTACTGCGCCTTGACGTTGGCGGTGTCGTGCGAGGTCAGCGCGTTCGGGTCGTAGTCGGGCTTCGACACCATCGCCAGGATCTTGCCGGTCTTCGGCTGGATGGCGACGACCGCGCCGGTGTTCGACCCGAGGGCGTCGTAGGCCGCCTGCTGCACGGCAGGGTCGATCGTCAGGTTGACGTTGTCGCCCTGCACGTCCTGCCCGGTGAGGATCGCGTTGAGGTTCTGGAAGAACGAGTCGTCGGAGTTGCCCGAGAGCACGGTGTTCTCGGCGCTCTCGATGCCGGTGTTGCCCTGCCCGATGGTGAAGTACCCGGTGACGGCCGAGTACAGCGCGCCGTTGGAGTACTTCCGCTGGTACTTGTACTGGTCGTCGACCGCGGTGGACTCGGCGATCGGGGTCCCGTTGACCAGGATGGCCCCGCGCTTGTTCGAGTAGCTGTCGAGGATCGTCCGCGAGTTGCGCGGGTCGGCGCGCAACGAGTCCGCGGCGAAGAACTGGATCGAGGTCGTCGACACGAAGAGTGCGACGAACATGAGCACGACGACGGTGGAGACGCCGCGGAGCTGCCGTTTCATCGACGCTCCTTCCTGGTCCGCCCGCGTGCGGCCGCTCGGTCGGCGGCCGTGACCTGGCCGCGACCGGAGAGGACACGCTGTTCTGCGGGGATGGAGTCGGTCAGGCGCAGCAGCATCGCCGCGATGATCCAGTTCGCCACCAGGGAGGAACCACCGGCGGCCATGAACGGTGTCGTCAGGCCCGTCACCGGGATGATCCGGGTGATGCCGCCGACGACGACGAAGACCTGCAGCGCGATCGTGAAGCCGAAGCCGATGCCGAGCAGCTTGCCGAAGTCGTCCTGCGCCATGAACCCGACCCGGATGCCACGGGACACCAGCACGATGAAGAGCGCCAGGATCGCGAAGACGCCGATCAGCCCGAGTTCCTCGCCCAGGGAGGCGATGATGTAGTCCGCGTTGGCGACCGGGGTGATGTACGGCCGTCCCTGGCCGAGCCCGGTGCCGGTGATCCCACCGTTCGCGAAGCCGAACAGGCCGTTCACCAGCTGGTAGCTCGCCTGCGTGTCCGCGTAGTACACCGAGTTGGCGAACGGGTTCAGCCACTGCTCGAAGCGCCCCTGGACGTACTCCAGCACGCTCGCTGCCGCCAGGGCACCGCCGACGAACAGCGCGAGGCCGATGAGCACCCAGCTGAGGCGCGCCGTGGCGACGTAGATCATCACGAGGAACAGGCCGAAGTACAGCAGGGCGGTGCCGAGGTCGCGCTGGAACACGAGCACGCTCATCGCGACGCCCCACACGATGAGGATCGGTCCGAGGTCGCGTCCGCGCGGGAACGTCATGCCGAGGAACTTCTTGCCGACGATCGACAGGCTGTCACGGGCGGTGACCAGGTAGCCGGCGAAGAACAGCGCCATCGTGATCTTCGCGAGTTCACCGGGCTGGAACGAGAACGGGCCGATCCGGATCCAGACGCGGGCGCCACCGATGTTCTGGCCGATCCCGGGCAGCATCGGCATCAGCAGCAGCACGATGGTCAGGAGCATGAAGATGTACCGGTAGCGCTGCAGGAACCGGTGGTTCTTCACGAGGATCACCGTGATGATCGCGAAGACCATCGCCAGCAGGGTCCAGACGATCTGCTTGACGCCGATCGCGTCCCAGCCGGTCAGGCCGTTGTGGACGTCGATGCGGTAGATCTCGGCGATGCCGATGCCGTTGAGCACCAGGGCCACCGGCAGGATGAACGGGTCGGCGTTCTTCGCGACGACCCGCAGCACGATGTGCATCACGAGTGCCAGGCCGAGGATGGTGGCGCCGGCCCACAGCACGGACGTGTCGAACAGCCGTCCCTTGGTGCCGAGCTCGACCAGCACCATCGCGCCCGCGCAGATGCCGCACGCGATGACGAGCAGCACGAGCTCGAGGTTGCGTGCCCGTGCCGGCTCACGCAGCTTGATCGTGATGGCCTGGGTCAGCGACGGTGCGGTCGTGGCGGTCACGGCGTGGCCTCCGCAGAGGGAGTCGGTGTCGGCGTCGGGGTCGGCGAGGACGATGCGCCGCCGGAACCGCCCGTGCCGCTCTGGTCCTGGCCGGTCCGGGCAGCGGTGCGCAGGCGGTCGACGATGTCACGGGCGTCGTCGAGGGACTGGGCGTTGATCGTCGAGCGCACGTTCTCGCGCGTGTACTCCGGCAGGTCGGAGACCTCGATCCCGGAGTCCTCGTACACGTCGGACAGCGCGACCGGGCCGATCTGCTGCTGGATGCCCTTGTAGATGGCGACCTGGCCGCGATCCGAGCCGACGTAGTAGTGGTCCTGCACGATGCGCCAGCCGAGGAACACCGCCCCGACGAGGGCGGCGACGGCGAGCACGAGCGCGACCGTCCAGGTGATCCGGCGCCGGACACGACGGCGGCGGTCCTCGGCGATGAGCTCGGCGAAGTACTGGTCGCTCTCCGGCTCGAAGTGCGAGTCCTCGGGCGCCGTGGTGACCTTGAGGGGGTGCAGCAGGATCGTGGGGAGGCGGATCGGCTTGCGCCCGGTCGACGCCTCGAAGGTCAGGGGTGCCGCGGCGGAGCCCACCGTGGTGGCGGCGTCGTCGTCGTCCTCGGCGGGGACCGCGTCGGTGACGTCCATCGCCACGACCGTGACGTTGTCGGGCGCGCCGTGGTCCAGGGTCTCCTTGACCAGCCGCTGCGTGACCTGGTTCGCGTCCATGTTCGACGCGAGGGCGTGCCGGATCCGTTCTTCGGCCAGGTACGAGGACAGCCCGTCCGAGCAGAGCAGCCAGCGGTCGCCCGGCCGGATGTCCATGATCGCGGTGTCGACCTCGGGCGCGGCGTCCACGTCGCCGAGCACGCGCATCAGCACCGAGCGGCGCGGGTGGACCGCGGCTTCCTCGGGGGTGATGCGACCGCTGTCGACCAGGCGCTGCACGAACGTGTGGTCGGACGTGATCTGCTGCAGCTCGCCGTCGCGGAACCGGTAGATCCGCGAGTCGCCGATGTGCGCGATCGCGATCTGGTCGCCGACGCGGATCATCGCGCTGACGGTCGTGCCCATCCCGGTGAGTTCCTGGTGCTCGAAGACCGTCTCGGTGATGAGCTGGTTCGCCGCGATGAGTGCCGACTGCAGGGCGAACTCGGCGTCGTGCGCCGAGGGGAACTCACGGTCGACCTCGCGGATGCGCCGGATCGCGATCGCCGACGCGACGTCACCGCCCGCGTGCCCGCCCATGCCGTCCGCGACCGCGAACAGGTGCGCACCCGCGTAGCCGGAGTCCTGGTTGTTGGCGCGGATGCGCCCCACGTGGGACACAGCGGCGCTCAGCGTGCGAGCCGTCATCCGCGCCTACCGCCGCAGCTCGAACGTCGTCGTCCCGATGGTGATCGGCGTCCGTTCCGCGACGGTCATCGGTGCCGTCACCTTCTGTCCGTCGACGAACGTGCCGTTCGTCGACTCGAGGTCGACGACGACCCAGCCCGACGACTGCAGTTCGAGTCGGGCGTGGTGTGTCGAGGTGTAGTCGTCGCGGATCACGACGTTGCTCTCGCTGGAGCGTCCGATGGTGATGGGGCCGCGGCCGAGGGGCATCTCCATGCCCTCACGCGCGCCCTCGGTGATCACCAGGCGTGTGGCGACGTCCGTCGCGGTCTGCTGCGTGCCCGACGACCGGCCCTGCTCGATGAGTTCGGTGAACGCCCCGGCACCGCCGCCTCCGCCCGCGGCCGCACCGGCAGCGGGGATCGTCGGCGTGGTCGGACCGACCGGAGCGCCCTTGGGGTTCGTGGGGATCGTGCGCACGCGCTGGCCGAAGAGGTCGCTCCGCAGCGCGAAGACGATCACGAAGACGAACAGCCACAGCACCGCGAGGAACGCGAAGCGCAGGACGAGCAGTGTCAGTCCTGTGGTCATCGCGCACCTCCGTCGTTCTCCGGGATCACCCGGAACACCATACGGGTACGACCGATCTCGATGGTCGAATCCGGCTCGACGATGGCCTGTTGGAAGCGTTCGCCGTTCAGCTTCGAGCCGTTCGTGGACCCCAGGTCGTTGGCCTGCGCGTGCTTGCCGTCCCAGACGACCTCGACGTGCTTGCGGCTGGTGCCGGTGTCCGCGACGGTGATGTCGGCGTCGGTCCCACGTCCGATGACCGTGCGACCGCGCTGCAGCCGGTGCCGCTGCGAGCCGATGTCGAGCACGGCCACCCAGGCGACGTCGCGTTGCACGGTCGTGGAGTCGATCTGCAGGATGCCGGTCGAGAGCGTGCCGTCCTGCTGGAGCCGGATGGTGACGGGGCCGGAGAACGAGTAGTTCTGCGCGACGGCGTGCTGCTGCACCATCTGCGTCAGCTCGTCGATGAGCGGTCGGCCGACGTCGGTCATGCGCGAGCAGTCCGGCGGCGACAGGCGCACGGTGAACTCGTTCGGCACCAGGATGCGGTCGCGTGAGACGACGGCGGCCTTGGTGTCGAGCTCGCGGCGGAGCGCGCTGGAGATCTCCACCGGCTGCACGCCGGAGCGGAAGGTCTTGGCGAACGTGCCGTTGACGGCGCGCTCCAGCCCCCGCTCGAAGCTGTCCAGCAGTCCCATGGGTCTCCCACGTTCTCGGGTCGATGACTCCTGCATGGTAGTCGGCGTCAGCTGGGCCAGTCTGTGCGTGGTAGTGTTCTGGGGCTGGCGCGAGTGGCGGAATTGGTAGACGCGCACGGTTCAGGTCCGTGTGCTGGAAACGGCGTGGGGGTTCAAGTCCCCCCTCGCGCACCAGAGCTCCTCCGGGAGCGAGCACGACGAAGGCCCCGATCACGAGATCGGGGCCTTCGTCATTCCACGGGCGCCCGTCCTACGGGCCTTCGTCATTGCACCGGCCTACGCTCGCCCGCATGAGCAGCAGCAAGCGCGTCGTCGTGATCGGTGGCAGCGGCCACATCGGCACCTTCCTGGTCCCCCGACTGGTCCGCGCAGGGCACCAGGTCGTGAACATCAGCCGAGGCCAGCGGCGTGCGTACGCCGACGCGCCCGAGTGGGACCAGGTCGAGCAGGTCGTGGCCGACCGCGAACGCGAGGACCGTGACGGCACCTTCCCGGACCGCATCGCAGACCTGCACGCGGACGTCGTCGTCGACCTGGTGTGCTTCACGCTCGAGTCCGCCTCGGCGCTCGTCGAACGCCTGCGTGGGCAGGACGTGCACCTGCTGCACTGCGGCTCGATCTGGCGTGCCGGCCCGAGCCAGGTGCTCCCGATCACCGAGGAGAACGCCACGCCGCCGGTCGGCACCTACGGGGTCGAGAAGGACCGGATCGCCCGGATGCTCAAGCAGGAGACCGCCGATGGTGGTGTCGTCACGACGTCGTTGCACCCGGGGCACATCAGCGGCCCGGGTTGGGCGCCGATCGGTCCGGTGGGCAACCTCGACCCGTCGGTCTGGCGCACGCTCGCCACCGGCGGCACCCTCGCGATCCCGGGCATCGGCACCGAGACGATGGCGCACGTGCACGCCGACGACGTCGCGCAGGCGTTCGAGCTCGCCATCGAGCACCGGGACGCGGCGTCCGGTGAGGACTTCTCCGTGGTCGCCGCCGACGCCCTGAACGTGCGCGGCTACGCGATGCTCGCCGCGTCGTGGTTCGGCCAGGAGGCGCGGCTGGAGTCCGTCTCGTGGGACCGGTTCCGCGAGTCCACCGACCAGGACGCGGCCGGTGCCAGCTGGGACCACCTGTCCCGCAGCCAAGTCTTCAGCATCGAGAAGGCGCGTCGGCTGCTCGGCTACGCACCCCGGTACACGGCGGGGGAGACCGTGGAGTCCGCGGTCCGTTGGCTCGTCGACCACGACGAACTGGACGTCCCCGCGTTCCACTGAGGCGCGTCGGGGACGGGGAGCGCGACGAAGGCGGCCCAGACGTCCGCCCGGGTCGCGAACCGACCGAGGTCGCGGTCGAGCAGCCGTCCGGCGTGCTCCACGCGGGCGCGGACCGTGTGCCGGTGGACACCGAGGACCCGTGCGGCTCGGTCGTGCTCGCAGTCCTGCTCGAGCCAGGTCCGGAGGGTCCGGGTCAGCTCGGACCCGTTCGCGGCGTCGTGGTCGGTCAGCGGAGCGAGCACCGCGCGGGCGATGTCGCCGGCGTCCGAGTGCGCGAGGTGCGCCATCAGGCCCTCTCGCGCCAGGTCGCCGAACGCGAGGATCCCGGACCGACCCGTACGGGACCGGCTGAGGGCCTGGACGGCCTCGGAGCGGGCCCGCGCGAACGCGCGCCAGGGCGTCCCGTCCGACAGTCCTGCGTGCAGGCCGAACCGGTCGGTCAGTCTCCGGACGGTGTCCACGCCGTCGGCGTCGTCGGCCACAGACACGAACAGGTCGTCGTCGACCGCGAAGAACAGGTGCCCGGGTCGCTCCTGCACCCACAGCTCGAGGAGGTCGACCACGGTGTCACGATCGGCGTCGTCGACGTGCACGGCGGCGACCCGGACGGGTTCGGTGGGCAGCGGTCCCCAGAGCTCGCGCGAGGTCGTGTCGACGACTTCGGCGTTGCCGGACGACAGCATCGTGAGCAGTCCGGCGCGCAGGAGCCCTCGTGCGACGCCGAGCTCCCGGTTCTGCTGCAGGGCGAGTCCGGCCAGCGCGATGACGGCGGTGACGACCTGTCGTCCGGCGTGGTCGAGGGAGCCCGTCGCGATCGCGAGGACACCGTCGAGGTGCCCTCCCGATCCGAGCGTCTGCAGGGTGAAACCCCCTGCGGCGGTGCTCATCGGCAGGCTCGCGCGCTGTCCGCCGCGGAGGAGCCGAACGCCCTCGACCTGCAGGCGTGCCCGTTCGTCGTCGGGGATGCCGTCCTCGGGGAAGGCCCGGTCGATCCGCCCGGACGCGTCGAGCAGTCCGACCCAGCAGTCGAGCTGGCGGGACAGCTCGGCGAGCGTGGCACCGAGGCCGTCAGGGCGCATCGCGGCGAGGGCGACGGCGCGCTGCGCGGCGACCGCCCAGGCGTCCCGGGCGTTCGCGTCCCGCGCGACGGCCTCGGCGTTCGCCTGCACGACCTGGATGAAGGACGTCTCGTAGGGGACCTCGAAGAGCGGCAGGCCGTGCGTGCGACAGGCCGTGACGAGTGCCTCGGGTGTGCCGGCCCGGACGACCTCGGTGCCGAAGCCGAGCGCCACAACGCCCTGGTCGGCGAGGCGACGGACGTAGGCGTCCGCGACGGCGTGCGGGTCATCGGCGTCCGGGTCGAACTGCGTGCCGGTGGTCAGGAGCGCCTGACCCCGGGTCAGGAACGGTGTCGGGTCCGGCAGGTCGGAGCTGTGCACCCACGCGATCGGCCGGTCGAGTCCTGCATGTCCCTCGGTGAGCAGGCGCAGGCCGAGGTCACCGCGGCTGAGGAGGGAGCGCAGCGTCGTGGACATGGCTACACTGTATCCACGACGGCGAACATCGTGGGCCCTGGTGTACACGGCGGACAGTGAGCTTCACGCTGCCTCGCTCCTACGCTCGTCGCATGTCCTCCACAGTCGTCCACCCCACCACCACCGGCGGACCGGGCCTGCCGCAGGAGCGCCGGCTCGTCACGCCGGTCCCCGGCCCGCGGTCCACGGAGCTGCTCGCGCGCAAGGCCGCGGCCGTCCCGAGCGGTGTCGGCGTCGCCGTCCCGATCGCGGTCGTCGCCGCCGGCGGTGGGGTCGTCGTCGACGCCGACGGCAACTCGCTGATCGACCTGGGGTCCGGCATCGCCGTGACCTCGGTCGGGAACGCGCACCCCGGTGTCGTGGCAGCCGTGACCGCGCAGGCCGCCGCGTTCACCCACACGTGCTTCACGATCGCCGCCTACGACGGGTACGTCGCGGTCGCCGAGGCGCTGAACCGCCTGACCCCGGGCGACCACGACAAGCGGACCGCCCTGTTCAACTCCGGCGCCGAGGCGGTCGAGAACGCGGTCAAGGTCGCCCGCAGTCACACCGGGCGCCAGGCCGTCGTGGTGTTCGACCACGCCTACCACGGCCGGACGAACCTGACGCTGGCGCTGACGGCGAAGAACCAGCCGTACAAGAGCGGGTTCGGTCCGTTCGCGCCCGAGGTCTACCGGGTGCCGATGTCATACCCCTTCCGCGACGGGCTCTCGGGCGCCGAGGCAGCGAAGCGGGCCATCACCCAGATCGAGAAGCAGGTCGGGGCGGAGAACACCGCCGCCGTGCTCATCGAGCCGATCCAGGGCGAGGGCGGGTTCGTCGTCCCGGCGCCCGGGTTCCTGCCCGCGATCGCCGCGTGGGCGAGGGCGAACGACGTCGTGTTCATCGCCGACGAGGTCCAGACGGGGTTCGCCCGGACCGGAGCGATGTTCGCCAGCGACCACGAGGGTGTCGTGCCCGACATCGTGACCACCGCCAAGGGCATCGCGGGCGGACTGCCCCTGTCGGCCGTCACCGGTCGAGCCGAGATCATGGACGCGCCGCAGGTCGGCGGACTCGGCGGCACGTACGCCGGCAACCCGCTCGCGTGCGCGGCGGCTCTGGCCGCGATCGACGCGTTCGAGCACGACGGCCTGGTCGAACGTGCCCGCGCGATCGAGACCATCGTCCTCGACGCGCTCCGCCTGGCGCAGCAGGAGGACCCCCGCATCGGCGACGTCCGTGGCCGTGGGGCGATGCTCGCGATGGAGCTGGTCGACCCTGTGACGGGTGACCCCGACCCCGCGTTGACTGGTCGGGTGGTGCGGTACGCCTTCGAACACGGCGTGATCGCGCTCACCGCCGGGACGTACGGCAACGTCGTGCGCTTCCTGCCACCCCTGTCGATCGACGACGCACTGCTGTCCGAGGGCCTCGGCGTGGTGCTGGAAGGACTCGCCCTCGCATGAGCGACACCATGACGACCACCACCGAGCAGGAGCTGCTCGCCCGCGTGCCCACTGGGCTGTTCATCGACGGCCGCTGGCAGGACGCGTCGGACGGCGCTACCTTCGCGGTCCACGACCCGTCGACCGGTGCCGTGCTGGCGACCGTCGCGAGCGCGAACGCGACCGACGGCGTCCGCGCGCTCGACGCTGCGGACGGTGCCCGGGCCTCCTGGGCGGCCACCCCACCACGACGCCGCGGTGAGCTGCTGCGCGCCGCCTTCGACCTGCTGCAGGAACGACGCGACGACTTCGCGCTCCTGATGACCCTGGAGATGGGCAAGCCGCTGGCCGAGGCCAGCGGTGAGGTCACCTACGGCGGTGAGTTCCTGCGCTGGTTCGCCGAGGAAGCGGTCCGGATCGGCGGCTCGTACGGCACCAACCCCGAGGGCACCGGGCGGACGATCGTCTCGCACAAGCCCGTCGGCCCCGCGTACCTGATCACCCCGTGGAACTTCCCGCTGGCGATGGCGACGCGCAAGATCGCCCCCGCGCTCGCCGCCGGGTGCACCGTCGTCGTGAAGCCCGCCGAGCTCACGCCGTTGACCACGTTGCTCTTCGTCGACCTGCTGCGCGAGGTCGGCGTGCCGGACGGCGTCGTCAACGTCGTCCCGACGGCATCGGCCGCCGCGGTCTCCGAACCGGTCATCGCCGACCCACGGCTGCGGAAGCTCTCCTTCACGGGATCGACCCCCGTCGGTCGGACCCTGCTCGCCCAGGCGTCGCAGAACGTCCTCCGCACCAGCATGGAGCTCGGCGGCAACGCCCCGTTCCTGGTGTTCGCCGACGCCGACCTGGACGAGGCCGTCACCGGTGCCCTCGCGGCGAAGTTCCGGAACACCGGCCAGGCCTGCACCGCGGCGAACCGCTTCATCGTGCACCAGGACGTCGCCGAGGAGTTCGCCCGCAAGGTCACCGAGCGCGTCGCCGCGATGCCGGTCGGACGCGGCACGGAGGACGGGGTCGCGATCGGACCGCTCATCGACGACCGCGCAGTCGCGAAGGCCGAGCGCCTGGTCGCCGACGCTGTGTCCCGCGGTGCCGTCGTCCGGACCGGTGGTCACGCCGTCGAGGGTCCCGGGACGTTCTTCGAGCCGACCGTGCTGACCGACGTGCAGCCCGGCAGTGAGATCCTGCGGGACGAGATCTTCGGACCCGTGCTGGCGATCAGCACGTTCGCCACCGACGACGAGGCCGTCCACGCCGCGAACGACACCGAGTACGGGCTGGTGGCGTACGCGTTCACCGAGGACCCGGCGCGCGGTCAGCGGCTGATGGAGCGGCTGGAGACCGGGATGCTCGGCCTGAACACCGGCGTGGTCTCGAACGCATCGGCACCGTTCGGCGGCGTCAAACAGTCCGGCGTCGGGCGTGAGGGCGGGGCCGAGGGCATCGCCGAGTACCTCGAGACGATGTACACGCTGACCCCGGACCCCTTCCGACGGTGAGCAGCCCGGTCAGTCCCGGCGCATCTCGCGGGTCGGTCCCAGAGCACCGGTGAACTCGGTGCCCTGGGACCGGAAGCCGACCTTCTCGTAGCCGCGCGCCGCACGGTCGTTGTCCGCGTGCACGTACAGCCGGAGCGGTGCGTCGGCCCAGCCGGCGATCGCGTCGAACAGGGCGGCGAGCACCGCGCCGCCGCGTGCGTCCGGAGTGACGAACACCCCAACGACCGAACACCCGTCGCGGGGGACCGTGCGGCCCTCGTAGTCCTGCTCGCCGGCGCGCTCGCGGAGTCCGGTCGCAGACCCGACCCACGTCCCCGACGCGTCCTCGGCGACGAACTGCCGCACCGCAGCACCGTCGCCGGCATCGACGGAACCGCCGGCGGTGCGCTCGCGCCAGAAGTCGTCGGTGAGCGACGCGGTGTGTTCGGCGCTGTCGGTGAACGCGATCGCGGCAGCGGGGTCGTGCACGGCCTCGACGCGGAGCGCGCGCACCCGCTCCCACTCGTCGGCGCGGACGGGGCGGACGGCGAAGTCGAGCATCACCGCAGTCTCGCACGTCGCGGCGCCCGCCCGTGACCCGGTCTACGGGCGGTCCTGAGCCGGTGCTTCGCGGCGCGGGGGTACCGTCCGGGCCAAGAGCGACACGACACCCGGCGGATCCAGCAGCCCCACGGACGACGAGCAGCAGTACACGGAGGACCTGCCCGACGGGTCGTCCACCGGCGACGCAACGCAAGACCCGCAGCAGGACAGCGACGTCGACTCCGGCGGCGAGCCGGCCGACCCGTCCTGATCGCGAGCCGAGAGCGACGCGGTGCGCTCGGCACTGTCGACGAACGCGATCGCGGCAGCAGGATCGTGCACGGCTTCGACGCGGAGCGCGCGCACGCGGGCCCACTCATCGGCGCGGACGGGGCGGACGGTGGCGTCGAGCATCACCGCAGTCTCGCAGATGACCTTCCACCCTTCAGATCACTGGAACATTGCGTTCTGCATTTGTGTACCAATATCGTGTTCTCACCCGCAGTGGAGCGGGCTCTTCCAAGGAGGACTCGATGACGAAGAACTGGATGAGGACCGCGTTGGCGGTGACGCTGAGCGCAGGTCTGGTCCTGAGTGCCACTCCGGCGCTCGCCGACGTGCAGAGCAAGGACGACCCACCCTCCGTGCAGGACCGCACCGATCGGCTCGTCGCTGGCGTGGATGAAGCGAAGAAGGTCTTCGACGGTCGCACAGCGGCGGACGCGGGGGCGAGCGCGCGGGACGTGAACGACTTCGCGGTCGGTTTCGTCGCTGCGGGCGGAACGGTGACGAACGTTGCCGTCGCACAGTCGGAAGTCGATCGCCTCCGCGGGAATGCTGCTGCGATGCGAGCCTGTTCCGGCAGGAACTCCGCAGATGTGACAGGGCTGCAGGCCAACGTCTACCTCGACTCCTGCAACGCGAGCCGGATCGTCGCTGGGCTGGCTGGGGGCGCGGGTGTCGCCGCTCTCGTCGGCATCATCACCGCGGCGACTGGCATCGGTGGTGCGGCAGGGGGGATCGCGGCCGCACTGCTCTCCATCGGCTCGGCCGCAGTCGCGTACTGCGGCTCGAACGGGCGTGGCATCGGGTTCCACGTGCTGCCGGTGGGGCCGCCTTGGAGCCGGTCTCAGTGAACCGCGTCGATCCGAGGACGTCGCGCTTGCGACCCGTCGACGCGGTCCTCATCTCACTGGCATCGATGCTCCTCGGAGCGGGCGTGGCGACGATGGCGTGGTCCGTCTGGACCCCTGAGGGAACCCCCCTCTGGGACCGGTCGATGACGCTCGGGAGTGCTCTCGCGATCGGGGCCGCGATGGTCGGGTGTGTCGGGACGATCCTGACTCGGCGACGTCAGCGTCAGGCCTGAGCGGCTGGAGGAACGGACTGGAGGCCCGGTGCCAGCTGGCACCGGGCCTCCTGTCCGTCTGTCGTCCGGTCCGTCAGCCGATGCGGATGAGCTTCTTGTTGACGAACTCGTCGGCGCCGAGCGCGCCGAGCTCGCGGCCGAAGCCGCTCGCCTTGACCCCGCCGAACGGCAGCTCCGGGCTGTCCGCGCCGACGATGTTGACGTAGACCATGCCGGCCTCGATCCGGTCCGCGACGCGGAGTGCCTGGTCGGCGTCCGTCGTGAACAGGTACGAGCCCAGGCCGTAGGGGGTGTCGTTGGCCAGTCGGACGGCGTCGTCCTCGTCGGCGACCCGGTACACCGCGGCGACGGGGCCGAAGAACTCCTCGCGGTAGGCGTCGTTGTCGGGCGTGACGCCCGTCAGCACGGTCGGGGTGAAGGCGTTGCCGGTGCGCTGGCCGCCGGTCTCGACGGTGGCGCCCTGCGCGGTCGCGGCCTCGAGCTGTTCCTGCAGCCGGTCGGCCGCGGCGGTGGAGGACAGCGGGCCGAGCTCGGCGCCGGGCACCGACGGGTCGGACGGCGCGACGGCGGACATCGCCGCCGTGAACTTCGCCAGGAAGTCGTCGTACAGGTCGTCGGCGACCAGGAACCGCTTGGCCGCGTTGCAGACCTGCCCGTTGCCCTCGAGCCGGGTCGCCACGGCGGACTCGACGACGGCGTCCAGGTCGTCGGTCGACAGCAGGATGAACGGGTCGGAACCGCCGAGCTCCAGGACGACCTTTGTCAGGTTGCGTCCGGCGATCTCGGCGACGGCTGCACCGGCTCGGGCGGAGCCGGTCAGGGAGACACCACGGACGCGGGGGTCGGCGATCACGTCGGCGACCTGCTCGTTCGACGCGAAGACGTTCGTGTACGCCCCGGCCGGGAAGCCGGCGTCGGTGAAGACCTGCTCGATCGCCAGCGCCGACTCCGGGCACTGCGGCGCGTGCTTGAGCAGGACGCTGTTCCCGATGAGCAGGTTCGGACCGGCGAACCGGGCGATCTGGTACGCGGGGAAGTTCCACGGCATGATCCCGAGCACGACGCCGATCGAGGCCCTGCGGATGAAGGCGCTGCCCTCGGACCCGGCTGCGAGGGTGATGGGCTGGTCGGCGAGGAACTCCTCGGCGTGGTCGGCGTGGTGGTCGTAGATGTCCGCGCAGAAGTCGATCTCGCCCAGGGCCTGGTCGATCGGCTTCGCCATCTCGCGCACGATCGTGGCCGCCAGCTCCGCTCGACGCTCGCGGTACAGCTCGGCGACGCGGTGCAGCAGCGCAGCGCGGTCGGCGACGAAGCTCGTGTCCTCGGCGTGCGCCCGGTCGGCGGCCGCGATCACGTCCCGGAGCGCGTGGTCGGTGATCGTCGGGAAGGTCCGGAGCACCTCGCCGCTGGTCGGGTCGGTCACGGCGTAGAGGGCGGTGGTCATGCGTGCTCCTGTCGCAGGTCGACCGGGGAGCCGTCGCCCGCCATCGGTCACGTGACCCGAACTGTACCCACTCGACCGGTGCTCGGAACCAACCCGGCGCCGGCTGGGACGCAGCGGGGAGGACCCTCAGCCCAGCGGGCGTGCCGGGCGGTCGGTTCCCGGCACTGCTCCCTACGCTCGGTCTTCCCATGCAGCACACATCCCGCACCAAGGTCGTCGTCACGACCGTCGTGGTCCTGACCGTCCTGACCGCGGCGAACATCGGTGTGGCCGCGACCTGGTGGGGACGCTCCGCCACCGCCGCGCCCGGAGCCGTCGCGACCGCCACCCCGACGTCGTCAGGGCCCGC
>NZ_MJGI01000021.1:367230-404403 GCF_001864835.1 Curtobacterium sp. MCBA15_001
GACGTCGTCAGGGCCCGCCAGGTCGACCTCGTCCTCGACTGCCTCGCCGACGCCGTCCTCGACCGCGACGGTGTCGCCCGACGGCATCCCCACCGCCGAGGCGCCGACCGCCGCACCCGCACCGAGCACCGTCGACCTGGCGACGACGTGGTCCCCGCCGCTCGACATGCCCACTGCCGGCCGACTGCTGCGGGTCACGATCCCGGCGACGCGTTCGCACTTCACCGCCCGCGACGCCCTGCTGTACCTGCCGCCCGCGGCGCTCACCACCGACCCGCCCCACCTGCCGGTCGCCGTGCTGCTCTCCGGACAGTCCCGCGGGGCCGGGCCCGAGGACGTCGAGACCGGCGGGCAGATCGAGGCGACGATGGACGCCCTCGCTGCACTGCACCGCGGACTCGCCCCCATCGTGGTGGTCCCCGATCAGCTCGGCCCGGCGTCCGCGAACCCGATGTGCGTCGACGGGCCGCTCGGCAACAGCGCGACGTACCTGGAGCAGGACGTCCCCGCGTGGATCACCGCCCACCTGCGCGTGCAGACCGGGGCTGCGGCGTGGACGATCGGTGGCTTCTCGCAGGGTGGGACGTGCGCGATCCAGCTCGGAGCCGGCGACCCGGACCGGTTCGGCAACCTGCTCGACGTCTCGGGTGAGCAGGGACCGTCACTCGGGTCGGTCGCGAACACCGTCGCCAGGGGGTTCTCCGGCAACGCGGCCGCCTGGCGAGCGGCGCAGCCGGCAGCGCTGATGTCGGCGCACGGACCGTACCCGGCGACCTGGGCGTTCTTCGCCGCGGGGGCCGCCGACCACACGTACGGCCCGGTGATGCCCGTGCAGGCGGCACGCGCGCGGGCAGCCGGGATGCACGTGGCGACGTGGGTGGTCCCCGGTGCCCGACACAACTGGACGACCGCACGGGTGGCGCTCGCCGCTGGTACGGCGTGGCTGATGCCGCGGCTGGGGCTCGCGCCCACCGGGTGAGAGCACACGCTCGATCAGGCGGTGAGCGGGCGGGCGGGTCCGTTCAGTCGAATGCCGCCAGCGCATCCGCGAGCATCCGATGCCCCTGCGCCTCGAACCGGTCGTCGTGGACCGTGAACGCCCACACCGCGGTGCCGACGGCCTCGCGCAGCTGCAGCCACCGCCAGGCGTCCGGCTCGCGCGGGTCCGCTCCGTAGCCCTCGAAGAACGCCTGCTCGAGTGCGGGGTCGTCCTGCCAGTGCAGCACGGCGAGCCGCGTCAGGTCGAAGGCCGGTGGGCGGAGGGCGAACCGTCCGAAGTCGATGGCCCGGAGCCGTCCGTCGTCGACGATCCAGTTCCGCGGATGCCAGTCGCCGTGCGTCGGCACGAGGTCGACCGGGCCGGGCTCGAAGGAGACGAGGAGGTCACGGGCCCGCGCGGCGACCGCGGCGGGCACCCGGTGCGGAGTCGCCAGGGCAGCGATGGCCTTGGCCGACTCGGCGCGCATGAAGCCGTCGTCCCGTGCGGCGTGCTGGTCGTGGAAGCGGCGCAGCAGCGCTCCGGACTGCCGGTGCACGTCGGGGGCGTGCTCGTCCGGCGTGCCGAGGGCCAGGTGTCCCGGCACCCGGTCGAGCACCAGGACCCGGAGGTGTTCCTCGGCGGCGACGAGACAGCCGGTGTCGCCGGACGCGACCAGCCCCGCCGTCCACTGCCGGTGGGCGCGGAGCTCGCGGGGGAAGTGGGTGTTCTCCGGCCCGGCGGCCTTCACCGTGACGTCGTGGTCGTCCCCCACGACGTGCAGCACGACGGTGTCGAGCAGCCCCCACGAGTCGTCCGACACGACGGTCGCCCCCGGGACGGTCCGCCGCACGAAGTCGGCCTGCGCGTCGTCCAGTCCCTGCAGTCCCCTTTGCACCCCTTCACCCTACGACGGCGACGCGCGCGTCGGAGGGACAACCCGAGCCGTGGCACCGAGATCGCGTCGGTACCGTCGTCCCCATGACGGCATCAGCGGACACGGATCACAAGCGGCGCGGCGGATGGCTCCCCGGCCAGGACGACCTCGAGGCCTGGATCGAGGGGCATCGCGAGCGCGCGCGGGCCAACCGTGACCGTTCGCTGCATCCGTCCGTCGCGGCCTTCCGGCACCTCTTCGACACCGATCCCGTGATCCGGATGGGGATGACCCGGATGATCGAGCAGGTCCCGCACGGCAAGCGGTACCAGAAGCGGCACATCGACGACGTCGACGAGTACTTCTCGCTCATCAACGAGGTCCTGACCACCGCACCCGCATTCAGCGACGGCGGCATGGTGACGACGCCCTTCGCCGCGATCCTCGACTGGACGATGGCCACCCCGGCCGGGTTCGCCGTGTACCGCGACCCGAAGGTGAACGCGGCCCTGAAGGAGGTGCTGGATGCCTGGGCGGAGTTCCTCGACAGCCCGGCTTCGCTCTCCGTGATCAGCGACGGACCCGACGGGTGGAAGTCCGCGAAGGCGCAGCAGGTCGTCGGTATGGATCAGTTCGAGCACGACCCTGATGACGAGCACTGGGGTTTCACGTCCTGGAACGACTTCTTCATCCGGCGGTTCAAGGCTGGCCAGCGCCCGGTGGCAGCGCCCGACGACGACGCCGTCGTGGTGAGCTCGAGCGAGTCGACGCCCTACGCGATCGCGACGAACGTGCAGCGACGCGACGAGTTCTGGATCAAGCGGCAGCCGTACTCGCTCGAGGACCTCCTGGCGAACGACGCGTCCGTCGACCGGTTCGTCGGCGGCTCCGTGTACCAGGCGTTCCTCAGCGCCACGAACTACCACCGCTGGCACAGCCCCGTCGCCGGCACGATCGTGCGCGCGTTCGTGCAACCCGGCACGTACTTCTCGGAAGCGGACGCTGAAGGCGAGGACGCCACCGAGCCGAAGGACTCGCAGGGCTACCTGGCGCACGTCGCCGCACGGGCGATCATCGTCATCGAAGCCGACAACCCGGTCCTCGGACACGTCGCGGTCGTGCCCGTCGGGATGATCGAGGTCTCATCGTGTGTCATCGGGGACGACATCGTCCCGGGGAGGCATGTCGACAAGGGGGAGGAGCTCGGCTTCTTCCAGTTCGGTGGCTCGACCGAGTGTCTCGTCTTCGAACCCGGCGCGATCGACTCGTTCGCCGTGCAGGCCTTCCCAGACCCGCAGCGCCCAGCCCTCGTGCACCTGCACACCCAGATCGCGACGGCGGCCCGGGAACGCTGAGGCGGCCTCCGCTGCGGCGACGAACGCTACCGCGTCGGTACGGTCCCGAGCAGGACCTCGGGCAGGAAGTGCTCGAGCACGATGCGCGCGACCTGTGCCGAGGGCTGGTCGTCGGTCACGACGACCAGCTCGTCCAGGTCGGCGCCGTCCTGCCGCGCCTGCAGGTCGGCCGAGCGTTCCAGGTGCCACCGCAGTTCGTCGGGACGGTCGCTGCCGTACCGGAGCCGCAGCCGAGCCTCCAGGGTGTCCGGCGACGCGACCAACCGGGCCGACCGGACGGGCTGCCCGACTGCCCGCTCGTAGCGCTCGACGTCCTGGCGGTCGGCGAGCACCCCGCTGAGCACCAGCTGTCGGGGACCGGTCTGGCGGTAGTTCGCCCAGACCGCCGCGATGTTCCTCGCCTCGGTCGCGGTGTTGTCCGGGTCGTCGGCCGCCACCGGCCAGGAACGGTGGAACCAGTCGACGTCCATCAGGCTGAAGGGCTGCTGCGCCGCTGCCAGCAGGGTGCCGAGATGGTCGAGCACTGCCGTCTTGCCGGCCCCGTAGGCGCCGTTGACGAAGAGCGTGAACGACAACGTCGTCACCCGCCTCAGTGCTCGGTCAGCGCTGCTGCGTAGGCGCGCACCGACCGGTTGTAGCGCGGCAGGGTGGGCTCGACGGCCTCGATCGCGACGCGGAGGGCTTCGTCGTGTCGCCCGGCGCTGTGCAGGGCCAGTGCGAGGAACACCCGCGGGGCGGTGCCGGTCGCAGGGTGCTCGGGAGCGTCGTCGAGCATCGCGATCGCCTCGTCCGTGCGTCCGAGGTTGCGGAGGGTCGAGGCGTGCTGGACGACCATCTGGGCTGCTCGCGTCGGGTCCACGTCGGGCAGGCCGGCTGCTGTCGCTGCGGCGTAGTGGACGTCGGCCTCGGCTTCGCGACCGCCCGAGTCACAGGCGCCGCCGAGCTCGAACGCGCCGATCGCGGGATGCTGGGCGGCGTCGGCGAGTCCGCGCATCCGGTCGATGCGCTGCTGGTCGTCGACGGTCTCGTCCGCCCAGAGCGCGGCGACGGCGCGCTCCCACTCCGTGGTCTCCATCCGACCAGTGTGGCGGATCAGCCGAACGTCCCGCGATGGACGTCACCGCGCGGTGGTGGTGGTGGTCCCGATCACGGAGAGCAGCCGCAGCCGGTCGGCGCTCTCGCTCCCCGGCTCCGCCGTGTACACGAGCAGCGCATGGGAGCGCTCGGGGTCCTGCAGCACCTGACACTGCAGCGTGAGCAGCCCCACCTCCGGGTGCTGGTAGTGCTTCTCCTCACGCGGGCGGATGCCCACCTCGTGCCGGGCCCACACCGTCCGGAACTCCTCGCTCCGCTCGAGCAGGACCTCGGCCAGGTGCGCCGCGCGGGACTCCGGCCCGCGGCGGGCGATCACCATCCGCAGCCCCGAGGCGTACAGCCGAGACATGAACGCGTGGTCCTCGACCGGGTGCAGCGCGCGCGCCCGCGGCTCGGTGAACCACCGGAAGCCGATGCTCCGCGCGTCACCGCGCCGCGTGGTCGCGTCGCCGGCGATCGCGGCGGCCAGCGGGGTCTGCTGCAGGGTCTCGCCGAGCTCGGTCACCACCTCGGCGGGGGTGTCGACGAGGCTGTCGAGGATCCGCATCATCCCCGGCTCGACGTGGTCACCAGCAGGGCCGGGAGGCGGTGGCTGGTGTCCGGCGAGCCGGAACAGGTGGTCGCGTTCATCGATGGTCAGTCGCAGGCCCTGCGCGATCGACGCCAGCATCTGCTCGGACGGCTGCGGCCCTCGCTCACGCTCGAGCCGTGCGTAGTAGTCGACGGACATGTTCGCGAGCAGCGCGGCTTCCTCGCGGCGCAGGCCGTCCGTCCGTCGACGTTGCCCGCGCGCGAGGCCGACGTCCTCGGGCTGCAGCGCGGCACGACGACCGCGCAGGAAGTCGGCGAGGGCAGGTCGATCGATCACACCGGCCATCCTCCACCGGAGCGGACCCCGAAGCCACGGATCGTCAGGCCGTGGATGCGGATCCGGGTCGGGAGCAGCATCGGTCCCATGACGAAGCAGCGGGAAGTCCTGACCATCCCCGACCTGACCGGGCAGCGGGTCCTGGTGACCGGCGCGAGTGACGGGATCGGCCTCGGCATCGCGGCGCGGTTCGCCGCGGCCGGCGCCGAGGTGGTCATGCCGGTCCGCAACCGCGGCAAGGGCGACCACGCGGTCGACCGCATCCGACGGGACGTCCCGGGTGCGCGCCTCCAGATCGAGGACCTGGACCTGTCGTCGTTGGCGTCCGTGGCGGCGCTCGCCGAGCGTCTGTCGGCCGACGGCACCCCGATCGACGTCCTGGTGGGGAACGCGGGGCTGATGAACCCGCCGGAGCGCGGGGTCACCCGCGACGGGTTCGAGGTGCAGTTCGGCACGAACCACCTCGGTCACTTCGCCCTGGTCAACCGGGTCCTGCCGCTGCTGCGCGCCGCGCAGGGACGGGTGGTGATGCAGACGAGCGTCGCCGCGCGGCGGGCCTCGATGCAGTGGGACGACCTGCAGTTCGCCGAGCGGTACCACGGCATGCGTGCGTACTCGCAGTCGAAGCTGGCCTGCGCGCTGTTCGGGTTCGAGCTGGCCCGCCGGAGTCGAGCGAACGGGTGGGGCATCACGAGCGCGGTCAGTCACCCCGGCGTCGCGCCGACGGCGCTGCTCGCGGCGCGGCCCGAGGTCGGTCGGGCGCGGGACACCCCGGAGGTCCGGGTCATCCGGTGGCTGTCGGCTCGCGGACTGCTGGTCGGCACCGTGGAGACCGCTGGTCACTCGGCACTGCTCGCCGCGACCGCCGCGGACATGGACGGCGGCTTCACCGGCCCGACCGGCCTGGCCGGGGTCGGTGGTCCGGCCGGTCGGCAGGAGCTGTGGGCGCCGATGCGGAGCGTCGCGGACGCGGAGCGGCTGTGGGCGGTGTCGGAGGGGTTGACCGCGGTCAGCTGACCCAGACGTTCGGCGCGATCGCGTGCAGGTCCTCGCCGCCCGGGAAGCCGTCCGGCGCCAGGGCGACCACCCGTCCGTCGTCGCCGCTCATCGACACGATGATCGACTCCGGACGGATGTCGGTGGAGCCGCACATCGCCCAGTTGTCCGTGCTGTCCGGGTCGGCGTTCCACGACAGCAGGCAGGCCCCACCGTTCTTCGACGCACCCACCCAGTAGACGGTCCCGTTCTGCACCACCGCGCGGCGCTGACTGTTCGGCACCAGGTCGTCCGGCGCGTCGACGGTGCTGTCGGGCAGGACGTCGTCCGCCGAGGCCGGGCGGTCCAGGATCGCGAGGTACCGGGAGGGTTCCGGTCGGACGGCGACCCCGGTCGGGCCGGAGACCGTCGAGGTCGGGGCTGGCGTGGTGGCGTCGTCCGCCGTGCAGCCGGTCAGTGCCACCGCTGCCGATGCCACGACGAGCGCGATGACGCATCCTGTGGTCCGCATGATCCCCCCGGAGTCGTTGGTGCTGCACGCTAGCGCAGGTCGTGCTCTCCATGCACGCGTCCGGCCGCATCAGGGGGGTGAGGGTGAAGCCTGCGCGTCGCAGGGCTGCCCGTTCCCCGAACAGGGGTCGCTCGTCGTGTTCGGATTGCGTGCAACACCGGAATGATGGTGAAGGTGACGATCACGGCCATCGCGCCTGCCGGACGGGCAGTGCACCACCAGGACACGCCGTTCGGTCGAGCCTGGGCTGCCTTCAGTCGAGCCGTCCTCGACGAATCGGCGGTTGCAGCTCTGAGGTCCACTGCGAAGATGCGCTCCGTCTACCGACCTGCAGCCCTCCGCAAACGCGTCCGGAAACTCGCCCCAGATGCGCTCCATTCGGCTCCGAGCGAGATGTGGATCGACATCCTCGATGCGGCATCCGTGGCTGAGACTGCGTACGCGGTGGGGCGGCTGCGGTGGGAACTGGACGACCTGGCGGGCTCCATCGGGGTCTTCCGATCGGCCACGGAACTCCCGGCGGGCGAATGGGCGTTGGCTGACTCGCTGCTCTGGGCCGGCTGCGTCGAGGAGGCGGAACGACACTTGCGAGTGATCGCGAGCACTCCTGGTCCCTACCGGCCGTTCGCCCGGGTCCTGCTCGCCACCGAGTTGTCGGACGCGGGTGCTGCATCGTCGAGTGACTACGAGACTGCGGCTCGTGGTGCTCTGGAGGTGTTCGGCGAGGGGCCGTCGCAGCAGAACTTCGCACGGGCCTTCCACGCGCACGTTCGCGGAGTCGACGGCCCGGATCCGTCGGGACCGCGCCGCGGCAGCGAGGCGCTCCCGACAGGAATCCGATCCGAGGGATCGGTCCGAGGATGATGCCGCGCCGGGCGCTGCCGTGGTCCGTGAACTTCCTCGAACTCAGTGAGCGAGGAGCTCGGGTCGTCCGTCGGTTCTGCCGGATCACACGACTGGACCGCTTCGCATACGTGACATCAGATCGATTTGTCCAAGTTGGCTTCGAAGTCGAAGCTGCCGAAGAACTCCTGAGGTTCATCGAAGCGTCGCCGCTGCAGGGCCAGTCAGGTCTCGCGGACATCATGCGTGACTTCCTCGAGAAGCAGCCTCCCAGGGACCCGGCGGCATGAACTCGTGGTAGAAGGAGCAGAGGAGGCACTCGTTGAAGAAGGCGCCGACTCGCTACGTTGCGAGAAGGCGCCGGTAGGGTCAGTCTTGATGAGGCGTTTTAGCTCGGCACTCTTGCTCACAGCGGTTGTCCTCGCGATTCTAGCCATTGCTGGCTTACCATTACCTCCACTCTATTCGCGGATCGGTGGAATTATCCCACTCGAAGAAACGCGGTCGCAGCTGGAAGCCTGGTCTACTGCGGGAGGGTTCATCCGGTACGCGTATTCCACGTGGATCTGGGCAGCAGGTGCTGTTGCTCTTACCAGCGGGGGCATCCTGGCCCGTTATGCTCCGGTTGTGCGACGCATCCTCGAGGTGCGCCCGATCGCCGCACGCATTCTTACTCCCCTCTCCGTGTTGGTCCCTGCACTTCTGGTCTATTCTCTCCCGCCGCTAGTACTCGCCACCGGCCGTTTCCCACAGTCCAACTACTTGAGGCAGGACTGGGCACTCAGCAATGTCATTGTGTACGCAGGAGTCCCCTGGATCATCACACTGATAGCTTCTGGAATACATGCTACCGGCATTCCGGCCGCGGCGAGAGCTTCTAGGCATGGCCAATGAAGCGATGGCTTGGCTTCTGACGCCCGCGGATTGGGGATAGGGGCACGGCGAACTCCTCCACCATATAAGGGGTGACCTTGAATGACATTGAGTCAGTTCTTAATGAGTGCCTCGACGGGGTAGCCCGGCGTATCAAAAGGTCGAAGCGATGGGTCATCGACGGTGAAGACTTTGACACCGTTCTGCATCTTCAGGGGTCCCGCTATGGCGCTAGAAGCTTTTTGAATATATTCCTCGTTATACCGGGCTCCGTAGAACCGGAACCGGATGTGACTTCGCGCGTTGATGCGTGGCTCCCGGAAGCGGGATTCGACGACATCCTATGGGAAGACAACCCCACCCTGAGGCAAGACCTCCGAAACGCGGTGGAGGGAAAGCTGATACCTCTCATCAAAAACTTCTCAACCGCATTTTTCCGTTTTGACGAGGGGCAGGAATTGTTAGACAATGCCTTTGTGTCAAAAGGGGTCAATATTAGTAGCTCGGCACTCTGCGTTGGGAGAACTCGACTGCGAGGAACAGCGGGTTGTCGGCAAAGTGGTCGAGGCGGGGCGCGACCGAACCTTCATCTTCCCTGCAAAGAGCCTCGAGGAGCAAGGAGCCATGGACAACGTCATCGGATTGTTCGATCAATCACTACGGGCAGAGGGCTACCGGCGGAAGGGGCGTCGTTGGTTTGTCGAAAAGGACGAGTTCAGGGTGGCGTTCTACGTGCTCAAGTCACGTTTCGGTGCCGAGTACTTCGTCGACATCGAGCTGACCTTGCACGGTTCTCAAGACGTGGATGTATCTACTCGAGTTGACTACTGGACAGGCGACGTCGGCCTTTCGTTCCGTGCCGACGACCCGCTTCTGCAAACGAAGATCAGTGATTTCATCGAGCAGCAGGCGATGCCTCTGGTGCGGCGACTGAACGCGGACCTGCTGCGATCATCCGAGGGGGCGAAGATCCTGCGAATCGCCTACGTGAGCAAGAAAGCCTATGGGTTCTTCGAATTCGAGGGATAGCGACATCGATGGCCAGCAACGTAGTGGAGCCCAGATGGAGTCACGTCCGCGCCACGGGGCGATTTGCCCGCGTACTCAGCGGGTGTGTCTCCATCGTGATGTTCGGTGCCGTGTCGAACGGCGTCTTCGGCCTGGGGGGGGGCAGGCCTTCCCAGGGCGAACTGCTGCTGTGGGGTGTCGTGACAGCAGGGCTCGCCCTGATCGGGGTCCGGTCGTTCATGATCGGTGTCTGGATAGGACCAACGCAGACCCGAGTCCGTGGGTGGCTCATCTCGATCCGCTTCGACAACCAGGAGTTCCGACGTGTGTCGAGCGTCGGCTACAGCGGGCTCCTCAACGAAGGCAACCTCGATGGGTCGGCTCGACATCTCAAAGCCATGCTCTTCCACGTGCAGGAGACCCGCGGTCCTCGTCAGTACTACTTCGCCGGCTTGATCGCGTTCAAGAAGACTTCGGAACGGCAGGTCTCCGAGATCGAGCAGCGG
Source organism: Curtobacterium sp. MCBA15_001 (assembly GCF_001864835.1). Classification (GTDB taxonomy): domain Bacteria; phylum Actinomycetota; class Actinomycetes; order Actinomycetales; family Microbacteriaceae; genus Curtobacterium. The sequence goes on from NZ_MJGI01000021.1 coordinate 377,139, forward strand.
ATCGTTGCAGCGCAGCAGCACGCGACGAGCTCGAGGGACAGCAGGGCACGATGACGCGGTACGGCTCGGAGGTGTACCGCGTGCCCGGGACGAGGATCGGGCCGATCGCGATCGCCCTGTCGTTCGTGGCCGTCTTCGGCGCTGGCCTCGCAGTCTCGATCGTGGCCTTCGGCTGGGACGCCAGCCACGTGGGCATCGCCGTCGGGCTTGCGCTCTGGGTCGTCCGCGCCTGCACGATGGGTGTCCTGACGTCGGCGCGCGGGATCACGGTTCGATCGTGGCTCTTCACGCGGACGTACCTGTGGGATCGCGTCCACGGGTACAACACCGAGCCGTACAGCGGGACCCTCAACGGCTTCGGGACCTCGTACGATCCGGTCTTCCGGCGGCGCACGCGGATGCTGACGTTGCGCGTCGATCGGCGATGGAGAGAGTTCCCCTCCACGATCTGCTCACGGCCGACCGCGAAGCGCATCCGGGACGAAGTCGAGGGCCGGCTGCGAGAACACGAACCGGGACGTGAGCGGATCGGCGGCGCCTGAACCCGCCGGAACTCGCCCGCGCGCCGCCCGCTCAGGGGAGCGGACGGGACAACTCGGACGCGGCGACGTCCCCGCCGAGGATCCGGCCGGCCGCCCGCAGTCCCGACAGCAGCGCCCCGTGCACGGTCGCGGGGTCGTCGCTCCACGTGGCCTCACCGGCGAGCTGCACGGGCCCGCACGGTGTGCCGAGCAGGTCGTGGTCGTCCGGGGACGCTCCGACGTGCAGGTACGAGTACGACCCCCGCGCGAACGGGTCGGCCGCCCACCGGGTGATCCGCACGGCGTCCGGTGCGGGGACGGCATCACCGAACATCCGGCGGAGCGCGTCGAGCCCCTCGGCCACGATCGCGTCGTCGGACAGCGATTCGAGCCGCCGGGCTCCGGCACCGCCCACCAGTGCCGCGATCACCGGGGCACCGGTCACGCGGGACATGTCGTACCAGGAGTGCCAGTCCACGCCCGCGGCACCCTGCTGCCGGAGCACCCAGTCGGAGCCCCAGAACCGCTCGGGGAAGCGCAGGAAGACCTTGTCGTAGACGCCGAACCCGAGCCGGTCGAGTGCACCAACGACCGGGGAGGCCAACGGCGGCGAGAACGTGACGTCCCCGGCCTGCAGCACCCCGAGCGGGACGGTCACGACGACCTGAGCCGCCGAGACAGACGAACCGTCGGCCAGGCCGATCACGACACCACCGTCGCCGCTGGTCACCGACCGCACGACGGACCCGAGCCGCACGTCGAGCCCGACGGCCAGCGCCGCGGCGAACTGCCCGTACCCGCGGGGGAACACGACCTCGTCGCCGGGCACGTGCTCGTCCTCCAACCCGTGGGCGTCGAGGTCGGTGACCGGCGCCCCGCAGAGGTCCTCGGAGCGGTGCGCCATGTACTCGGTTACGCGGTCAGCGCGCGCGCCGGTCCACCGGAGCTCCGACAGCGCCGAGGAGACGGCGGCCGCGTACGTGGTCCCCGACGGAACGGCATCGATGACGGTCGGCAGGAGCGCGTCGACCCGGTGCAGGTCCGCCACGAAGCGCGCGGCGGCGTCACCGGAGAGCGGCGCCCCGGACGGGTCGTGCCAGGCGATCGGCCGCCCGTCGAACTGGAAGCTGCCGACGGTGAACTCGACGGTGTCGATCCCGAACGACGGCGCGAGCGCCCAGAGCGGATTGCCGTCGATGCCGTGGATCCAGGACGCACCGAGGTCGACGGGCACACCGAGCGCGCCGTCCGTCCAGGTCCGACCACCGATGCGGTCACGGGCCTCGAGCACGACGACCCGCTGGCCGCCCAGCGCGAGCGCCCGGGCACAGGCCAGCCCGGACACCCCGGCCCCCACGACGACGACGTCGACCGGCGCAGAGCCGTCCATCAGTGGCCTCCGGTCAGCGGTGCCATGACCCGCGCGGCGATGCTCGCCCGCCCGGTGAGCCGTTCCTCGCGGTCCGCCAGGTCGGTGGCGACCAGGCCGGCGTTCGCGCCGAGGAACCGCAGCGGCTCGGGCTCCCAGTCCGGCGAGCGGTGCCCGACCCAGGGCAGCGTGGTCAGGTCGGACCGGACCCCGCGCACCAGGTCGGCCAGGGTCCGTCCGGCCAGGTTGGTGGTCGACAGCCCGTCTCCGACGTAGCCGCCGGCGGTGCCGACGGAACCGTCCCAGGTGACGGAGGCGCACCAGTCCCGTGGGACCCCGAGCGGCCCGCCCCAGGTGTGGGTGACGGGCACGTCGGCGACGACCGGGAAGAGCTCGACGAGCGACCGTCGCAGGTGCTCGAACACCCGCGGCACCCGGTCGTAGCCGGGACGGATTGCGGACCCCCAGTGGTAGCGCGCACCACGACCGCCGAAGGCCAGCCGGTCGTCCGCCGTGCGTTGCCCGTAGACCAGCAGGTGCCGGTAGTCCGAGAACGTCTGCCCGTGCTCCAGCCCGATCCGGTCCCAGGCGGCTGCGGGCAGCGGCGCGGTCGCGATCATCAGCGAGTACAGCGGCAGGATCCGCCGCCGGGTCTGCGCGAGCTGCGCCCCGTAGCCCTCGGTGGCGACGACGACGGCGCCGGCCGAGACGGTCCCGCGGGTGGTGACCACACGCCCTGCAGCCCAGGACGTGGCGGGCGTGTGCTCCGCGATCACGACGCCCCGGGCCTCCAGGGCGGCGGCCAGACCGCGGACCAACGCGGCGGGCTGCACCCGGGCGCAGTCCGGCGTCCAGGCGACACCGACGGTGCCGTCCGCGTCGCCGGGGGCGGCGGGACGGTGGACCATCGCGTCGCCGAACGCGTCGGACGCCGTGACCTCGTCACGGGCCGCGCGGTCCTGGACCGCGGACCGCGCGTACAGGACGGTGCCGCCCTTGACGAAGTCGCAGTCGACGCCGGCCTCGGCCGCGGCACGGCCGACCTCGTCGACGGTCTCGCGCATGGCGCGGCGCATCGCGAGCGCGGCCCGCAGGCCGTCGTGCTCCGCGATCGACGCGGCGGACCGCGGGAACAGCGCCGAGCACCAGCCGCCGTTGCGTCCGGAGGCGCCGAAGCCGGCGATCTCGCGTTCCACGACGACGATCTGGAGGCTCGGATCACCCTGCAGCAGGTACCACGCGGTCCAGAGACCGGTGAGTCCACCGCCGATGACGCACACGTCCGCCGTGCGGTCGCCGTCGAGCGGCGGCCGGGGCGTCAGGTCGTCGCGGCCGGTGGCCACGAGCTGGTCCAGCCAGAACGAGACGCCCCGGTAGCCCGACACGGTCAGATCTTCGACGCGGCCTCGGACAGCACACTCCGCAGGATCGAGGTGATCTCGCGGAACTCCGGCTGCCCGATGGTGAGCGGCGGGGCGAGCTGCACGACGGGGTCGCCGCGGTCGTCCGCGCGGCAGTACAGCCCCGCGTCGAACAGCGCCTTCGACAGGAACCCGCGCAGCAGCCGCTCGGACTCGGCGTCGTCGAAGGTCGTCTTCGTCGCCTTGTCCTTCACGAGCTCGATGCCGTAGAAGTACCCGGCACCGCGGACGTCACCGACGATCGGCAGGTCGAGCAGCGTGTCCAGCTCGGCACGGAACAGCGGGGCGTTCTGCTGGACGTTGGCGAGCAGGCCCTCTTCCTCGAAGATGTCGAGGTTCTCCATCGCCACGGCGGCGGAGACCGGGTGCCCGCCGAACGTGTAGCCGTGGTAGAAGGTCGTGTCGCCCGTGGAGAACGGCTCGAAGATCCGGTCGCTGATGATCGTCGCGCCGATGGGCGAGTACCCGGAGGTCATCGCCTTGGCGCAGGTGATCATGTCCGGCACGAAGCCGTAGGTGTCGCAGGCGAACATCGTGCCGATCCGACCGAACGCGCAGATGACCTCGTCGGAGACCAGCAGCACGTCGTACTCGTCGCAGATCTCGCGGACGCGCTGGAAGTACCCGGGCGGCGGGGTGAAGCAGCCGCCCGAGTTCTGCACCGGCTCGAGGAACACGGCGGCGACGGTGTCGGGGCCCTCGAACTCGATCATCTCGCGGATGCGCTCGGCCGCCCAGAAGCCGAACTCCTCCTCGCTCTGCCCGGCAAAACCCATCTCGTCGGCGCGGTAGTAGTTCGTGTTCGGCACGCGGAGGCCGCCGGGGGTGAGCGGCTCGAACATCTGCTTCATCGCCGGGATGCCCGTGATCGCCAGGGCGCCCTGCGGGGTGCCGTGGTACGCGACCGCGCGGGAGACCACCTTGTGCTTCATCGGCTTGCCGCGGAGCTTCCAGTAGTGCTTGGCGAGCTTGAAGGCCGTCTCGACCGCTTCGCCGCCGCCGGTGGAGAAGAACACCTTGTTCAGGTCGCCCGGGGCGTGGTCGGCCAGGCGGTCGGCGAGCTCGATCGCGGCGGGGTGCGCGTAGGACCAGATCGGGAAGAAGCTCAGCGTCTCGGCCTGCTTCGCCGCCATCTCGGCCAGGCGCTTCCGCCCGTGCCCGGCAGCGACGACGAACAGGCCGGAGAGCCCGTCGATGTAGCCCTTGCCGTGGCTGTCGTAGACGTGGTGCCCCTCGCCCCGGACCATGATCGGCACGTCGGCCCCGGCCTGGTTGGCGCCGTGCCGGGCGAAGTGCATCCACAGGTGGTCGCGGGACTTCTGCTGCAGGGCGGCGTCGTCCACCGGTGCGGACGGGTCGTAGGAGCCGAGGCGGGTGGGTCGGTCTGTGATGGTCATCGCGTTCCCCAGTCGTAGAGCTGTTTGCGGAGTTGCAGGTAGACGAAGGTCTCGGTGGCGGTCACGCCCGGGATGGCCCGGATCGTGCTGTTGAGCAGTTCGATGAGGTCGTCGTCGTCCTCGCACACGACCTCGACCATGAGGTCGAAGCTGCCGGCGGTCATGACGAGGTAGTCGACCGCCGCCAGCTGTTCGAGTGCGTCGGCGACCGTTCGGGTGTCGCCGTTCACGCGGATGCCGATCATCGCCTGCCGGTGGAACCCGAGCTGCATCGGGTCGGTGACCGCGACGATCTGCATGACGCCGGTCTCGGTCAGCTTCTGCACGCGCTGCCGGACCGCCGCCTCGCTGAGACCGACCGCCTTGCCGATCTCGCCGTACGGGCGGCGCCCGTCCTCCTGGAGCTGTTCGATGATGCGCTTGGAGATCTCGTCGATCGGTCCCGGACGTCGTGGTGCTGCCGCCATGCCGCTCAGCTTGGCAGTACAGACCCGGTCCTGCAAGTGATCCGGTTGTGAACTTCGTGTTTCGCAACGATTTCCGTTGTCACAAGTGCTTCCGTGACGATCCGATCCGTGCCAGTATCACCGCCATGTTCGACACCGAGACGACCACGCTCCGGAACTTCGTCGGGGGTGCCTCCGTCGAGTTCGCGGGAGAGACCGTCTTCGACCTGGTCGACCCGGTCACCGAGGACGTCTACGGCAGCTCGCCGGTCTCCACCGCCGCCGACGTCGACGCCGCCTTCGTCGCAGCGTCGAGAGGGGCCGAGACCTGGCGTCGCACGACACCGGGGGAGCGCCAGCTCGCGCTGTTCCGGATCGCCGACGCGATGGAGTCCCGGGCGGAGGAGTTCGCGGACCTGGAGTCGCAGGACCCCGGGAAGCCCCGGGCGACGCTCGTGCAGGACGAGATCCTGCTCTCCGTCGACCAGATCCGCTTCTTCGCCGGCGCCGCCAGGAACCTCGAGGGCCGGAGCGCGGGCGAGTACCTGGCCGACCACACGTCGTTCGTCCGGCGCGAGCCCATCGGTGTCGTCGCTCAGGTGACCCCGTGGAACTACCCGCTCAACATGGCGGTGTGGAAGGCCGCACCCGCCATCGCCGCCGGCAACGCCACGGTCCTGAAGCCGAGCGACACCACCCCGCTGTCGACCCTGCTGCTGGCCGAGGTCGCCGCGGAGTTCCTGCCGCCTGGCGTCCTCAACGTCGTGCTGGGGGACCGCAGCACCGGCGCCGCCATGGTCGACCACCCGACACCGCAGCTCGTGTCGATCACCGGGTCGGTCCGCGCCGGCATGGAGGTCGCCCGCGCCGCCGCCGCGGACCTCAAGCGCACGCACCTGGAACTCGGCGGCAAGGCCCCCGTGATCGTGTTCGACGATGCGGACATCGCGGCCGCTGTGAAGGGCATCGTCGCCGCGGGCTTCTTCAACGCCGGTCAGGACTGCACCGCCGCGACCCGGCTGCTCGTCCAGGACGGCATCCACGACGAGTTCGTCGCCGCCCTGGTCGCCGAGGCCCGCGCGACCGCCCAGACCGGCCCCGACGCGGCCTCGCCGTACTTCGGACCCGTGAACAACGCCGCACAGCTCGCCCAGGTCCGCGACTTCCTCGACACGCTGCCCGACCACGCGAGCGTCGCGCTCGGCGGCCAGCGGATCGGCGACCGCGGCTTCCACCACGAGGCGACCATCGTCACGGGGCTGCACCAGGACGACCGGATCGTCCAGCAGGAGGTGTTCGGCCCGGTGCAGACCGTGCAGCGCTTCCGGACCGAGGACGAGGCCCTGCGCCAGGCGAACGGCGTCGTGTACGGCCTGGCGAGCTCGGTGTGGACGACCGACCACGCTCGGGCGATGCGCTTCGCCCGCGACCTGGACTTCGGCTGCGTCTGGATCAACACGCACATCCCGATCGTCGCCGAGATGCCCCACGGCGGCTTCGGCCACTCCGGGTACGGCAAGGACCTGTCGCAGTACGGGTTCGACGACTACACCCGCATCAAGCACGTCATGTCCCACATCGGTTGACCCCGACCCACCGAGCTCCAGGAGGCACCATGGCAGTGACCGGCACGTTCGCGGAATCGGGAGCCGATCTCCGGCTCGAGCAGATCACCAAGTCGTTCCCCGGGCACACCGCGGTGGACGCGCTCGACCTGACGGTGCCCGCCGGGTCGTTCTTCGCGCTGCTCGGGCCGTCGGGCTGCGGCAAGACCACCACGCTCCGTCTGGTCGCCGGGCTCGAGGAACCCACCAGCGGCAGCATCCTGCTGGGCGGGAAGGACGTCACCGAGACCAAGCCGTACCAGCGCCCGGTCAACACCGTGTTCCAGAACTACGCGCTCTTCCCGCACATGAGCGTGCTCGACAACGTCGCCTTCGGCCTGAAGCGACGCCGCATCCCGGACCCGATGACGAAGGCACGTGACGCCCTGCGGCTCGTCGAGCTCGAGGCGTCGGCGTCGAAGCGTCCGGCGCAGCTGTCCGGCGGCATGCAGCAGCGCGTCGCCCTCGCCCGCGCGATCGTCAACCGGCCGGCACTGTTGCTGCTCGACGAACCCCTCGGCGCCCTGGACCTGAAGCTCCGGCACCAGATGCAGCTCGAATTGAAGACGATCCAGGCCGAGGTCGGGCTGACGTTCCTGCACGTCACTCACGACCAGGAAGAGGCGATGACGATGGCCGACACGGTCGCCGTCATGAACGGCGGCCGGATCGAACAGATGGGCAGCCCGCAGGACCTCTACGAACTGCCCCGCACCGCGTTCGTCGCGAACTTCCTGGGGCAGTCGAACCTGCTCGAGGGCGAGGTCACCGGGACCGACGCCGGACTGGTGGTCGTCCGGACCGCCGCCGGCAGCCTCGCCGTCCCGAGCGCACGGGCCGTCGCGACGTCCGGCCGCGTGGTCGTCGGCGTCCGCCCCGAGAAGCTCAAGATCCGCACCGCCGAACCGTCGCACGAGTCCGGACGCAACATCCTCGGACCGGGACGCGTCGTCGACGTCTCGTTCTCCGGCGTCAGCACCCAGTACCTGGTCGACGTCCCCGGTGCCGGTCGCGTCGCCGTCTTCGCGCAGAACTCCAAGGGCGGACCCCGCATCCCCACGGGGACCGAGGTCTGGCTCACCTGGGGCGTCGACCACGGTTTCGGTCTGGAGGCTCCCATCGTGTCCAACCGGACCGTCACCACCCAGCCCGCACCGGGCCTCCAGACCGGTCAGCCCGCCACCGCCGGTGCGGTCGCATGACCGCCGGACCCGACCTGCTGCGCGGTCTCACGTCCGCCCGCGTCAGCCGGCGTGGCCTGCTGGCCGGCGGCGGGGCCGCGGCGCTCGCCGCCCTGCTGACCGGGTGCAGCATCAAGGGGTCGGCCGGGTCGCAGGGCGACCCCGTCGACTGGACCGCGTTCTGGCGGGACGCGAAGCAGACGAAGGACCTCAACTTCGCGAACTGGCCGCTGTACATCGACTCCGACCACGGCAAGTCCGAGTCGCTCCGGCTGTTCGAGCAGGAGACCGGCATCGCGGTGGACTACCAGGCGGTGATCCAGGACAACGCGACGTTCTACGCGACCGTGTCCCCGATCCTGCGGGCCCGGGGTGCGACCGGGTACGACCTCGTCGTCATGACCAACGGCTACGAGCTGACCGAGATGATCAAGAACGGGTTCGTCTGCCAACTCGACGCGTCGCGGATGCCGAACTTCGCCGCCAACGCCTCCGACTCGGTCAAGAACCCGAACTACGACCCCGGCAACCGGCATTCCGTGGTGTGGCAGACGGGGTTCACGGGCCTGGCGTACAACCCGAAGTACACCGGGCGGAAGATCACGTCGTTCCAGGACCTGCTCGACCCGGCGTTCCGCGGCCGCATCGGGCTGATGAGCGACAACACCGAACTCGGGTCGCTCGCCCTGCTGGCCCTCGGCATCGCGCCGGAGACCTCGACCCCGGCCGACTGGCGTCGCGCGCAGGAGTGGCTCCGGAAGCTCCGGCCGAACGTCGCCGGCTTCTACGACCAGAGCTACATCAACCGGTTGGAGAACGGCGACACCTGGATCACCCAGGCCTGGTCGGGCGACGTGTTCCAGGCCCAGCAGTCCGGCTTCCCGCACCTGGAGTTCATCACGCCGGAGGAGGGCCAGATGACGTGGCACGACAACATGCTCATCCCGAAGCAGGCCGCGAACCCGCTGTCGGCGCTGACCTGGATGGACTTCTACTACACGCCGCGGATCGCCGGGATCGTCGAGGACTACGTCAACTACGTCTGCCCGGTCCCCGGCGCCGAGGACTACGTCCGCGACGAGCTCAAGGACGCCACCGTGGCCGACAGTCCGCTCGTGTTCCCGTCAGCATCGGTGCTCGAGCAGTCGCACGAGTTCCGCGTGTTCGAGAACTACGACGAGTACTCGGAGTGGAACGGCATCTTCAACGCGGTGGTGCAGTCGTGAGCGCTTCCGGGGCCGTCGGGCTCGCACCTGGGCTCGGGCCGGCCGGCGCGACACCGGTCCGCCGCGGGCGCCGTCGCAGCACGCCGTTCCTGCTCGCGCTCGTCGGGACCGCGTACCTCTGCGTGTTCTTCGTGATCCCGCTCGTGTCTGGGCTGATCGTCTCGCTGATGTCCGGCAACCCGGACGACGGGTACACGTTCACCTGGAACTTCGGCATCTACTCGTCGCTGTTCGTCGACCCGCAGGTGCCGTACCTGACGTTCCTGCTCCGGTCGCTCTGGTACGGCCTGGCAGCGACCCTCGTGACGATCATCGTCGGGTACCCGGTGGCGTACTTCGTGGCGTTCCGGGTGTCCCCGCGGTGGAAGAGCCCGCTGCTCATGCTCGTGTTCATCAGCTTCCTGGTGTCGTTCGTCATCCGCACCGACATGTGGGCCTTCGTGCTCGCGTCGCAGGGGCCCGTCGTCGCCGCGCTGCAGGGGATCGGGCTGGCCGGCAAGGACTTCCACATCCTCGGCACCAGCGGAGCGGTCATCTTCGGGGACGCGTACAACGACCTGGCGTTCATGGTGCTGCCGATCTACGCCGCGCTCGAGCGCATCGACCCGCGGCTCGGCGAGGCGGCGAACGACCTGTACGCCGGCAGGGTCCGGGCGTTCTGGCACACGACGCTGCCGCTGTCGCGCTCGGGCATCTTCGCCGGGGTCCTGCTGGTGTTCATCGACTGCGTCGGGGACCCGGTGAACTCGGCGCTGCTCGGCGGCACGAACACGTACACGATCGGGCAGGCGATCCAGGACGCCTACTCCGGCAACCAGCAGTACAACGTCGCCGCAGCCCTGTCGACCGTGCTCATGGTCGTGCTCGGCATCATCCTGTTCATCTACGCCCGGGTGTCCGGCACCGACGACCTCGAGGACCTCGTATGACCGCCGTCGCTCCCGCCCGCTCGACCGTCCCGTCGTCCCCGACCACCGAGGCCCTGGCGACCGGACCCCGTCGGCACGGCGTGAACCGCCGTGGGCCATGGCTGGCGATCGTGTACTGGGTGGTCATCGCGATCACCCTCGTGCCGATCGTCGCCATGGTCGTGTACTCGTTCAACGACGCTCCGACCAACCGGCTGTCGTTCGCGTGGAACGGCTTCACCACGTACTGGTACGCCAACCTGGTGAACGTGTCCGGGCTCGGGTCGGCGTTCGTGACCTCGGTCGTCGTGGCGTTCCTGGCCGCCATCGTGTCCGTCGCGATCGGGCTGCCGCTCGCCCTGGCACTCGAGCGCTACCGGTTCCCCGGCCGCGGTGTCGTGAACAGCGTCGTGTTCGCCGACATCGCCGCGCCCTCGATCGTCGTCGGGTCCGCGTCGCTGTCGTTCTTCCTGTCGATCGGGCTCGGCACCGGGTTCCTCACCGTGCTGCTGACGCACGTGGCCTTCGACGTCGCGTACGTCGTCGTGGTCCTCCGGGCGCGGATCGCCGGCACCTCGCGCGTGCTGGAGGAGGCCGCCGGCGACCTCGGTGCCACGCCGTTCCAGGCCTTCCGGCTGGTGACGCTGCCGCTCCTGGCGCCGGGCATGCTCGCCGCGGGGCTGCTGGCCCTGGCGATGTCGATCGACGACTACGTGATCACGTCGTTCGTCGCTGGGCCCGCGGTGACCTTCCCGCTCTTCGTGTACGGCGCCGCGAAGGCCGGGATGCCGCCGCAGGTGCTGTGCTTCGGGACGCTGGTGTTCGCGGTGGGGCTGCTCGTCGCGCTGCTCAACGGGGCGCTCAACCGGCGGTTGGCCCGCACGCGCGGCTGAGCGGCGCCTTACGTCACGGCAACACCCGCTGCCCTTGACTCGTCACAGTTCCCCGCACACGGCGGGGAACACGAGACGAAGGACACCACCATGCTCACCAAGAAGACCCCCCTCATCATCGGCGCCGGCCTGCTCGTCGTCGGCGCGTCCGTGTTCGGCGCCGTCAGCGCGAACGCCGCCGACACCACCGCTCCCGTCACCTCGAGCGTCGACGGGACGCAGTCGGGCGTGCCGGCGCAGACCGCCGACCAGGGTGCGACGTCGGCTGATGCCGGGTGGACGACCACCCAGGACGGGTTGTCCGTCAGTGGTGCTCCCGGCACGCCGCAGGGCGACAGCGCGCCGGCAGAAGCGGCGTACTGACCGGCACCGCCTGCAGACGGGAGGCCCGGTGCCAGCTGGCACCGGGCCTCCCGTCCGTCGCTCGACCGCCCGGAACGTCCCGCACCGGCCAGCGCTGGTGCGGGACGTCCTTGTCTCAGTCCTTCCGGGCCAGGTCGACCAGGAGCCTGGCGAGGTTCACGAGCAAGCTCGCGACTCCCCACCAGGGCACCCGACGCCCGGACTCGGCTTCGGTGTCCTTCGACATCGAGACCACCTCCGGTGTCAGCGCCGGCGGACACGAGGAGCGGGGACCGGGACGGGCGTGCAGTCGGGCCGGGGCCCGGCTACACTGAACCCGAGCATCAGACTCGGGAACGGTTGTTGCCCGTCCCGCCGTCTCCGCGTGGATGAACTGGCCACTCGGGGAGCAAACCGAAGCCCATCACCGTTGCAGCGGTGGTGGGCTTCACGCTTGCCCCAGGGCCACCACCCGGCGGTGTTGAGGCCCATGAGTCCAGCCTACGTGGCATTTCACCGGACACTCTGGTCTCGTACGCTCGGTGGATGGACGTCATCGAGGTCGACGAGCGCGACAGCACCTGGGAAGACCACCGTCCGCGATTCCGCGTGTACCTGCAGCGGCCGTCCGGCGACGTCCATGCCACTCAGACCTTCGACCTGACCGGGGCGGACGCCCTGCAGGCGATCGACTGGGCGCAGCGTCAGGCGGCGTCATCCGGCATGCTGTGGGCCCTGGCGCTGGTCAGTACGGACAGTCGAGGACTGCGCGGACTGACCTGGCTGATGGGGATGGACGCCAACGACCCACCGTCCGACGACCACGAGGTCGACGTCGCCGAGCGGATGCGTACCCGCATGACCATGCCCGTCGTCGTCCCCACGGCGGACGGCTGGCGGCCCTGACGGCAGGTCGGTGCATCAGGCTGCGACGTGCGCCGCCTGGTCGCGGTCGGCGGCGGCGTCGTCACGCAGCAGACGGTCAGCGGTCCGGAGTGACAGCGCCATGATCGTCAACGCCGGGTTGGCGATGAGCGAGCTCGGGAACACCGAGTTGTCGACGATCCACATGTTCGGCACGTCCCACGAGCGGCCCGCAGCGTCCACGACGGAGCGCTCAGGGTCGGTGCCCATGCGGGCGGTCCCGACGGTGTGTGCGGTGCGGTCGAGCACGCGGACGTCCTTGCCGCCGGCGGCCTCGACGATCGCGGTCATCGTCGCGATGGCGTGCTTCGTGATCGCGGCCTCGTTGTCGCCGGGCGAGAACGTGACGCGGGCGACGGGCATGCCGTTCGCGTCGAGCTCGTCGCTCAGGACCAGACGGTTGTCGTCGTAGGGCAGACACTCGGCGTTGATGCCGACACCGGCCATCCGCGGGTAGTCGCGCATGGCCTTGACGAGCGCGGCGCCGCGGAGCTCGCCACCGCGGACGAGGGAGGTCGCGAGGGTGAGGGGCTGGGCGCCGAGACTCTGGATGAGGTAGCCGCCAGCGAAGTCGACGCCGTCGGGGCGGATGAAGTCCTCGGTGATGATCGAGGACGGGTACCCACGGTACGAGCGCATCGACTCGTCGAACGTCGCCCAGACCTGGGTCGCGCCGTGGGCGGTGAAGTTGCGTCCGACCTGACCGCTGCTGTTCGCCAGGCCGGTGTGCAGCAGGAGCCGCGGGGTCTCGATGCCGCCGGCGGCCAGCACGAGGGAGCGGCAGCGCTGCCGGTGGTCGCGACCGCCCTGCCGGTAGACGACGGCCTCGACCCGACCGGCTGCGTCGAGCTCGATGCCGTGGACGAAGGCATCGGCGCGGATCTCGGCGCCGAACGCGACGGCGGCGGGCAGGTACGTCGTGTCCATCGAGACCTTGGCGCCGTTGCGGCAGCCCTGGTGGCAGGAGCCACAGGCGACGCAGGCGTGCCGCAGGCCGTGGTGGTCCTGCATCCGGTCCTCGGTGGTCAGGCCGACGGGGGCGTCCGTCGCGGTGATGCCGACCGCCGCGGCGCCGCGCATCATCATGTCCGAGGACGCATTGCGTGCGGGTGGTCCCATCCGGTAGCGGCGGGCGGGGTCCCACGGGTAGTGCGCGGGGCCGGCGACGCCGACGTCGTGTTCCGCTTCCTCGATCCACCGGACGAGTTCGTCGTGGTCGATCGGCCAGTCCTCACCCTGTCCCGAGTCGGTCCGGAGCCGGATGTCGTGCGCGTTCGGGCGGGGCGTGAAGGCACCCCAGTGCAGTGTCGAGCCGCCGACCCCGGTGCCGCTGTTGTTCGGCCCGAAGGCGGTCGGGGCACTGCCGCCGCTGATCCGCTCGTCCATCCAGTTGATGTCGGCCGGGGCCTCGACCTCGTCCGGGGTGTGGTCGCCCGGCTCGGTGTTCGGGCCGGCCTCGAGCGCGACGACACGGAGGCCCTGACGTGCCAGGCGGGCGAGCAGCGGTGCACCGCCCGCTCCGGTCCCGACGACGACCACGTCGACGACGTCGTCCTCGGCATGGCGGCGTTGGTCGTTGAGGTTCATCGTGCGGCTCCCGCCGGTTCCCATGCTTCACGCTGTCCTGCTCCGAGGAGCAGGAAGCCCTGCTTGCGGACGCCGTCGCCACCGTTGGCGAAGCCGTCGTAGTCGATCTCGGCCATCGTGGCCGGGTGCGCGACCCACTGCTTGACGAGGTCGACGCTGGCGTCCTCGGCCCAGGCGCGGAGTTGCTCGGCGTCGAACGGCCCCGCCGCGGGCGTGTGCTCACCGCGCGTCACCGCGTCGAGCACGGTCGCCAGGTGGTCGTCGCCCTGCTCGGCCTCGGCTGCGAGGGCATCGAGTCCGGCGCGGTAGGCCTCGACGTCGACGGGCAGACCGTCGGGTCGCCAGCCGTCGCCGGCTCCGTCCGCGATCTGTGCGTCCACGCGGAGCGCGATGTCCACCTGGGCGCCGTCCTGCGGGACGACGACGCGGGCCATCGCCCGGAGCGTCGTGAGCTGCTCAGGCGTGAGGGCACGCGGTGCAGCGTCGGGGTCGTCCGGCAATGCGCGCACGGCCAGGATGCCGCGGGTGCGGGCGCTGACCCGGGGCGACGCGATCACTCGGGCGTTCGCGGCGGGGACGACCGGCGACGGAGCGACACGGCGCTCCCAGAACGCGCGGATGCGCTCGGCGACCTGGTCGGGGCGTTCCCACGGCAACAGGTGCGCGGCACCGTCGACCACGTCGAACTCGCCGTTGGGCCAGTGCGGCAGGTTCAGGGTGCGCTGGGCCTCGGCGCCGAGGTCGCCGTCGGCAGCGCCGGCCAGGATCAGCGCAGGAACGGGGTTCGGCCCGAAGACGTTCGACCAGTCCTCGCGCGAACCGCGGACCAGCCAGTCGGTCCATGCCTGCGGGACGGCGCGTTGGACGTCGTGCACCGCCATCGCGTGCGGCTCGGGCGGCAGCTGCTCGTCCGTGTTCGCAGCGACGAACTCGTCGGCCTCGTCTGCGCCGATCTCACCGTCCGCGGCCCAGTCGAGCATCCGCTGGCGGCGCTCGTCGTCCATGGGTTCGGGCGACAGGGGCGACGCCGCGAGCAGCACGACGGCGCGGAGTCCGAACAGGCCGTTCGATCCGTCGATGGTGCGCGACGCGACGACCGAGGCCACCTTGCCGCCCATCGAGTGCCCGATCAGGGCCCACTCGGTCGCGCCGCTCCGGCCGACGGCGCGCTCGACGAGCTCCACCATCTCCTCGACGGTGGTGCCGGTCGCGGCCGTGGACCGCCCGAACCCGGGCAGGTCGATGCCGATCAGGTCGAGCGTGCCGGCGAGGCGGGCGCGCATGGTGGCGAACTCCTCGGAGCTGGAGCCGAGGGCGTGGAGGCAGAACGCGGTCGCCGTCATGCTTCGTTTGTACGGGGTGCCACTGACGTCCTCCCAGCCGGTTGTACCCCCTGGCCGGTGGCGTCGGGACGGTCTGGAGGCCCGGCTCGGCCCCGGCGTGCTGGTCGCGTCCCTAGGATCGGAGGCGTGACGACGACGGTCCCCGGCTTCCCCTCGGAGCGCATCACCCAGCGCGGTCTGCGCGACCGCGTCTACGACCGCGTGCTCGACGTGCTCATGGGACACGATGTCGAACCGGGCATGCGGCTGTCGATCGACGGCCTGGCTCGGACGCTCGGGGTCTCGCCGACCCCGGTGCGCGAGGCGCTGGTGCAGCTCGAGCGGACCGGCCTGGTCGTGCGCGAGGCGAACAAGGGGTACCGCGTGGCACCGCCGTTGGCGGGGGACCAGCTCGAGGCGCTGTTCGACACCCGGCTCATCATCGAGAGCGGGGCGGTCGAGCTCGCAGCCCGCGGCGACGTGCACGCCCTGCGGGAGCGGCTCGAGGCGGCGCTCGCCCAGCAGGCCGCGGTGGTGCGGGAGATCGCGGCCGTCGGTGTGGCGAGCGCGTCGGAGGAGCTGATGGCGCGGTTCTTCCGGAGCGACTGGCAGTTCCACCAGGTGGTCTTCGATGCCACGCACAACCCGTTCCTGCAGGAGATGTCCGAGGTCATCACCACACGGGTGCACCGGATGCGGCAGATCGTCGAAGGTGGCGACGACGACACGGACCGCGCGGTGCACGAGCACCAGGCCATCGTCGATGCGCTGGCCGTCGACCCGCAGCGGGCCGTGGTGGCGATGCGGACGCACATCGAGGCCGTCCGCGAGCGCTCCCGGGCGGACGCGTCGCACACGGCGTGACCCGCGCTCCGACGAAGAAGGCTGATGATGGCTCCCATCCTCCGTGACGTGTACATCTGGCCCCCGACCGGGGTCCCCGACCGGAAGTGGGACGTCTCTGCGGAGCTCAGCATCGTCGGCTGTCCGGTCGACGACATGGATGCACTCCTCCGAGGTTCGCGGAAGGTGTCAGAGGCGCTGGGCGAAGCACTCGAGGCGCGACGCATCGTCGTGCCGCGGTCCTCGATCCGCTTGATCCCCGGGGGGCTCTCCGACTCGGCAGATGTGCACGTCGAGGTGTCGGACTGGATGCGCGATGGCGACGACATCGCGTGGGTGTTCGTTCCGAGGGGCTTCCACAACCTGAGCGCGTCGGACCGGGACGATGTCGTGCTGTCGATGTGGGAGGAGACGCTGTGCTTCTTCGCTGAACGCCGCGGATGGGACCGTTCGGCAGTGTCCGAAGCAGCGGCCGCGGTGCGGCGACGAGACCTCACGGCAGCGTGGGCAGGCCCCTGGAAGTGGAACCGCGGACGGTCGACGCAGATGCGTCTCGTCGGATCCCTGTGGGACGACGGGTTCCTCCGCGTGCACGTCGAGACCGTGGACCGGGGTGGAACCGTCCAGCGGTCTGAGCCGGTCGTCGGGGGCACGACGCGGCCCGGGTTCGCACGAGCAGTCCGCGCGACCCGATGGTCCTCGGCGACCACTGTGCAGATCGGGGTGCTGCCGTCCGCACTGACAGAAGTCGCCTCCGTGTTCGAGTTCGACACCACGACCGGGCAGCTCAGCGGTGGCGACGACAGCGAGCGTGTGATCCCGATCTCGCCGACGGGGCCAGCGTCTCCTGTCGGATTCCGTCTGACGCTCCAGCGCGTCGACGGAGTCGCTGTCTCGTGGGGCGGGGGTGGTCCGACGAACGGCGTGCCGCCGGCGTACCTCGATGAGATGAACCGCCTCGGGAGCGTCATCCGGTCACCGCTCTGGCTGACGTGGTGGGCGCGTGCGGAGGTCAACGAGGTCGATGGGTACGTCGACTACAACCCCACGACCTCGACGTCCCTCGTCCGGTTCACGGGCCGGAGACTCACGCTGATCCTGCGGCGCTCGACTGACACGATTCCTCCTGGCGGAGTGGAAGCAGCGACGCTTGCGCGATCAGACCTGGGAGCCGCTGTTCGACGAGTGGCCGAGCGGAGATCGTTGGGCTCACCGCCTCCGCTTCACTGAGTTCCGAGCGGGTCGAGGGCGTCGTCGTGAACGGGGCGGACGCCCGTGCCGGAGTTCGGGTCAGCGGCACGGGCGTCCTGATCCTCCGAGCCCGATCTCCTTCGGAGCCCCTCCTCCGGGGGGTTTGGTCGAATTCCTTGCGCTGCACACCGATCGGAGTATCTTTCCTACAGGATGTAGGTTCACCGCCGAACCGACACATGCGAAGGAGCATCCCGTGAGCACACCGCAGGACTGGGTCCAGCAGGACTGGGACACCACGACCTGGACCGCCGACTCCTGGCCGATCGCCGCCTGCCTGCACGGGTTCCCGGCCGTGGCCCGCAACGGTGTCGCCTTCCACGACGCGGACGTCGCGGTCTGGGACGACGTGTTCGGGCAGATCGCCGCCGCGGGGTTCTCCCTCGCCGAACTCGCGGACAGCCACGTCCGGCCCGCCGACCTCGAGGCATCCCGTCGCGAGGAGCTCTTCGCCGTCGCGCGGCACCACGGCATCGGGATCCCCTCGGTGCACCTGCAGCGGAAGAGCATCATCCAGCCGGGGCACGAGGCCGAGAACCTGGCGTACGCGCACCGCACGATCGACGCCGCGGCCGAGTGGGGCATGCAGGTCTTCTCGACCGGCCTGCACCAGCCGTTCACCGACGCCCAGCGACGCGCGCTGTGGTTCTGGACGGCGCAGGGCCCGAAGGACCCGGACGACCCCGAGGTGTGGGCAGCCGCCGTCGCACGGCTCCGCGAACTGGGCGAGCACGCGGCGTCGGTCGGGCTGCCGATGGCGCTCGAGCTCTACGAGGACACCTACCTCGGCATCGCGGACAGCGCGGTGCGCCTGGTCGAGGAGATCGGCCTCGACACCGTCGGCCTGAACGCGGACGTCGCCAACCTGATCCGCCTGCACCGCCCGGTGGAGGACTGGCGCGAACTGTTCGCGAAGACGATGCCGTACGCCAACTACCTGCACGTGAAGAACTACACGCGGGACGAAGCCGGCGACGGCAGCTGGGCGACGAGCGTGCCGAGCACGATGGAGGCCGGGCTCATCAACTACCGCCAGGTCCTGCGCGACGCGGTCGCCGACGGGTTCCGCGGCATCGTCATGACCGAGCAGTACGGCGGCGACAGCCTGGGTGTCTGCGCCACCAACCAGCAGTACATCCGTGGCGTCCTGGCGACCGCGGACCTCAGCACCACCACCCCCGAAGGAGCAACTCGATGAGCACCCTCGACATCGCCGTCGTCGGTTCCGGCTACATGGGCGGCGGCATCGCCCAGGTCCTCGCACTCGCCGGCCACACCGTCCGCATCGCCGACGTCTCCGGGGACGTCGCCCGCGCCAACCTCGACCGGCTGCTCGGCGAGACCGCGCAGTTCGTCGCGGACGGTCTGTTCCCCGAGGACGCCGTCGAGCGCGTCCGTGCCCACCTCAGCGCCGCCGAGACGATCGAGGATGCGGTCGCCACCGCCGACTTCGTCGAGGAGGCCGTCCCGGAGAAGCTCGCGATCAAGCACGAGACCCTCCGCCGCATCAGCGCGGCAGCCCGACCGGACGCCGTGATCGGGTCGAACACGTCGACGATCCTGATCGAGTCGCTCGCCGAGGCCGTCACCGGTCCGGAGCGGTTCCTCGGCGTGCACTTCTCGAACCCCGCACCGTTCATCCCGGGTGTCGAGCTCATCCCGCACCCCACGACGACCGACCACGCCCTGCAGGTAGGCGAGACCGTCGTCGCCGCCACGGGCAAGCAGTCGGCACGGGTGCAGGACTCGACCGGGTTCGTGCTGAACCGCCTGCAGTACGCGCTGTTCGACGAGGCGACGAAGATCGCCGACGAGGGCATCGCGACCCCGGACGACATCGACACCATCGTCCGGACCACCTTCGGGTTCCGCCTGCCGTTCTTCGGCCCGTTCGCGATCGCCGACATGGCGGGCCTGGACGTGTACGCGTTCTGCTTCGAGTCGCTGCAGACCCGCTGGCCCGAACGCTTCGCGACCCCGCCGTCGCTGCAGCAGCACGTCGACGCTGGTGAGCTCGGCACCAAGTCCGGCTCGGGCTACCTCGACGTGCCGGCCGATCGCACGCCCGAGCTCGTCGCCTACCGCAACCGCGCCTACGTCGCCATGCAGAAGCTCCTCGACGAGCTCGGCCCGGCGCCGATCCACTGAGCCAGGAGGACCAGCAGATGACCGGAGAGCACCGCACCGTCGTCCTGACGGGCGCCGCATCGCCGCGTGGCATCGGCCGCGCCACCGCCCACCACCTGGCCGAGGCCGGCTGGGACGTCGGGATCATCGACCTCGACGACGCGGCTTCGCAGGCCGTCGCCGCCGAGATCCACGACCAGCACGGTGTCCGCGCCGTCGGGGTCGGCGCGGACGTCGCCGACGAGGCATCCGTCCGCAGGGCGTTCGACACGATCGAGGCCGACCTCGCACCGGTCACCGCGCTGGTGAACCTGGCCGGGGTGTCCTCGGCGCACGCCTACCTCGACCTGCCGCCGGGGGAGTGGCACCGTGTGCTGTCGATCAACCTCGACGGCGTGCACTTCGCCAGCCTGCGCGCTGCGGAGTCGATGGTGCGGAGCGGGTACGGCCGCATCGTCAACCTGTCGTCGGTCTCCGCCCAGCGCGGCGGCGGCACCTTCAGCAAGACGCCGTACACGGTCGCCAAGGCCGGCGTGATCGGCCTGACCCGGGGCCTCGCACGCGAGCTCGGACCGCGGGGCGTGACCGTCAACGCGATCGCCCCCGGCCCGATCGACACCGACATCATGGGCGGCACCCTGACCGAGGAGCGCAAGACCGCTATGGCCGCCGACGGGGTCCTGCCCCGCATCGGGACCACGCGGGACATCGCCGCCGCGGTCGCCTACCTGATCAGCGAGGACGCCGGGTTCGTCACCGGACAGACGCTGAACGTCGACGGTGGCCTCTACATGCACTAGGCCCGACCACCCGCGGGGCGCGCGCCGACGAGGCGACGCATCCCGCGCCTCCCGTCTGCACCGTGTTCGCAAAGGAGCGATCTCGTGTCCCAGTCCCATGTGCCCGCCCTCGGGTCGACGAACGACCCCGGCCTGGAGTCCGCCATCGGCAAGGCGACCAAGCACCTCATGCCGATGCTCGTCATCCTGTACTTCGTCGCCTTCCTCGACCGGACCAACGTCGGGTTCGCGGAGGAGGCCCTCAGCGTCGACCGCGGCATCTCCGACGCGGCGTTCGCGCTCGGCGCCGGCATCTTCTTCATCGGCTACGCGATCTTCGAGATCCCGTCGAACCTCCTGCTCAAGCGGTTCGGGGCGCGCTTCTGGCTCGCCCGCATCGCGATCACGTGGGGCATCGTCGCCGCGCTGTTCGCCTTCACGACGAACGACACCATGTTCATCGTGCTGCGCTTCGTCCTCGGCGTGACCGAGGCGGGGCTGTTCCCGGGCGTGATCATGTACCTGTCCGAGTGGTTCCCGAACAAGGTCCGCGTGCGGATGTTCGCGATCTTCTACCTGGCGCAGCCGTTCTCGCAGATGATCGGTGCGCCGCTCTCCGGCGGGCTGATCAGCGTCGGCGACCAGGCGACGCCGTTCCACGGGTGGCAGGTGATGTTCGCTGGCGAGGGCGTGTTGGCGGTGCTCGCCGGCATCGCTGCCCTGGTGTTCCTGACGAACAGCCCGCAGAAGGCGAAGTGGCTCGACCAGGGCGAGAAGGACTCGTTGACGGCGGCCATGGCCCGCGAGGACACCGCTCGCAGCGAGGACGGCCCGACCGGGATCTGGAAGGCGATGGCGAGCGGCCGCGTCTGGTACTTCACGATCATCTACTTCTGCCTGCAGGTCGCCGTCTACGGCACGACGTTCTACCTGCCGCAGCAGGTGGCCTCGCTGCTCGGGCAGGACGTCGGCTGGCAGGTCGGCCTGGTCACCGCGATCCCGTGGCTGGTCGGCCTGGTCGCCTGCTACCTCGTCGGGTCGAAGGCGGACACGGTCGGCCGTCGTCGCCGGTGGGGCGCGATGTTCTACGTCACGACCGGGCTGTCGATCCTCGGCTCCGCGTGGGCCGGCGCGAACGGGCAGCCGGTCCTCGGCATCCTGTTCATCACGCTGGCGGTCGCGAGCTTCCTGGCCGTCGGCCCGATCACCTGGGCCTACCCGACCGCGTTCCTGACGGGAGCCGCGGCGGCCGCGGGCATCGGCCTGATCAACTCGCTCGGCAACCTGGGCGGGTTCGTGGCCCCGATCATGCGCACCGCGATCAACGAGGTGGTCCCGACGGACAGCGGTGCGTTCGGCATCGTGTCGCTCGGGGTGCTCGCCTTCGTGGCAGCGGTGATGATCTTCTGTACGAAGTTCTTCCGCGGTGCTCGCGCGGACGAACTGCTGGACACCAGTCACGTGGCGACGAAGGAGACGACCCGATGACCCGACTGTTCAACGACCCCGCGGACTTCGCCGACCAGGCGACCGAGGGCTTCGTCGCCGCCAACGCCCGGTGGGTGCGACGGGTCCACGGCGGTGTGGCCCGTGCGACCACCAGTCCGGACGGCACCGTGGCGGTCGTCATCGGTGGCGGTTCCGGCCACTACCCCGCGTTCGGCGGCCTGGTCGGCCCCGGGCTCGCCGCGGGTGCCGCCCTCGGCAACCTGTTCGCCAGCCCGAGCGCCCAGCAGGTCGCCGGGGTCGCCCGGGCCTCGGAGCACGGCGGCGGTGTCCTGTTCAGCTACGGCAACTACGCCGGCGACGTGCTCAACTTCGACGCAGCGGCCCGGGCACTCGAGGACGACGGGATCCGCGTGCGGACCGTGCGGGTGACGGACGACGTGGTCTCCGCGCCCGCCGACCGCGCCGACGAGCGGCGGGGCATCGCGGGTGACCTCTGCGTCTTCAAGGTCGCCGGGGCAGCCGCCGAGCGCGGCGACGACCTCGACGCCGTGACCACGGTCGCCGAGCGCGCGAACGACCGGACCCGCTCGTTCGGGGTCGCGTTCTCCGGGTGCTCACTGCCCGGTGCGGACGAGCCGCTCTTCGAGGTCCCGGCCGGCCGGATGGCGATCGGGATGGGCATCCACGGCGAACGCGGCATCGACGAGACCGACGTGCCGAGTGCCGAGGGACTGGCGTCGCTGCTGGTGGACCGGCTGCTCGACGAGCTGCCCGAGGGCGTGACGGCCGACGGAGCCCGGGTCGTGCCCGTCCTGAACGGGCTGGGGAGCGTCAAGTACGAGGAGCTGTTCGTCGTCTACCGCTCGGTCCAGCAGCTGTTGACCGACGCGGGTGCCGTGCTGGTCGAGCCCGAGGTCGGCGAGCTGGTCACGAGCTTCGACATGGCCGGGGTCTCGCTGACGCTGTTCTGGCTCGACGACGACCTCGAGGAGCTCTGGGCAGCGCCGGCCGACACCCCCGCGTTCCGGAAGGGCGGGGCCATCGCCCAGGAACGCGTCGACCCCTCGGACGCCGAGGCCGACCTGGAGGCCGTGTCGATCGGCCCGGCGTCGGAGGACTCGCGTGCCGCCGCAGCGCAGATCGCCCGGGCGCTCGCCGCGACCCGGGCCGTCCTCGACGAACACGCCGACGAACTCGGCCGCCTGGACGCCGTCGCCGGGGACGGTGACCACGGCATCGGCATGCAGCGGGGAGCACACGCTGCGGACCAGGCCGCAGCCGACGCGGTCGAGCGCGGCGCCGGAGCGGGCACCGTGCTCCGGATCGCAGCCGACGCCTGGTCCGACAAGGCCGGTGGCACCTCCGGCGCGATCTGGGGAGCCAGCCTGGAGGCACTGGGTCGCGTCCTCGGCGACGACGAACGTCCGACGGGTGCCCGGGTCGCGGCCGCCGTGCACGCCGCCACCGAGGCGGTCCTCGCCTTCGGCGCGGGCCCGGGGGACAAGACGGTGGTCGACGCCCTCGTCCCGTTCGACACGGCCCTGCGTGACCGGATCGACGCCGGCGACCCGTTCGCCGAGGCCTGGCGTGCGGCCGTCGACGTGGCCCGGACCGCTGCGGACGCGACGACCGACCTGCTGCCGCGCAAGGGTCGGGCCCGGACCCATGCCGAACAGGCCGTGGGGACGGCGGACCCGGGGGCGGTGTCCTTCGCACTGGTCGTCGCCGCGGTCGCACCGTGACGACGATCGGCATCTCGCTGAAGACGTACTTCTCGCACGCTCGGACCCTGACGTGGGCGGGTGCCGTCGCCGACCTCGCGCGACGGCACCCGGCCGTGCGCTCCGGCGCGGCGACGCTGTTCGTCGCGCCGACGTTCCCCGCGCTGGTACCCGTGCGGGACCTGCTGCGCGGCAGTGGCGTGCAGCTCGCCGCGCAGGACCTGGGGTGGGCGGACGAGGGCCCCTTCACCGGCGAGGTGTCCGGAGCGGAGCTGCGCGAGATCGGCGTCGACCTGGTGGAGATCGGGCACGCCGAGCGGCGCTCCCTGTTCCACGAGACGGACGCGGTCGTGGCGGCCAAGGTGCACGCGGCCTTCCGCAACCACCTGCGTCCGCTGGTCTGCGTCGGTGAGACGAGCCGACCCTCTCGTCCGGACCACGCCGTGCCGGACGTCACCGCGCAGCTCGATCGTGCCCTGGCGGACGCCGACGCTGCCGGCGTGACCGGAGCGCTGACCGTCGCCTACGAGCCGGTCTGGGCCATCGGGGCGGCGGAGCCCGCGCCGGACGAGCACGTCGTCACGGTCCTCGACGGGATCGCCGCACACCTCGCGACCCGCACCGACCTGGCCGGCAGCACCGTCCTGTACGGCGGGAGTGCCGGTCCGGGACTGCTCACGCGCGGCGGCGGGCGCATCGGGGGACTGTTCCTCGGACGGTTCGCGCACGACCCGGCGGCCGTGGAACAGGTCCTCGACGAGGTGCTGGCGCTGGGCTGAGGGCGGCAGTACGGTTCGTGCATGAGCGCACCCGTGCCGTACTTCCACTTCGCCGGGACCGCTGCCGCCGCCCTCGACGCCTGGCAGCAGGTGTTCGGCGGGCAGCTCGAGCGGCACACCTTCGCCGACTTCGGGCGCGAGGACGGCCCCGCGGACGCGATCGCGCACGGCGAGCTGCGCGGACCGGTGGACCTGTTCGCTGCCGACGCGGCCGACGGCGAGACCGTCCCGACGGTCGACGGCGTCCTGTTCGCGCTGCTCGGTGCTGCCGACGCGGCGACGAGTCGGCAGTGGTTCGACGCCCTGGCCGAGGGTGGGACCGTCGTCGACCCGCTGACCCTGCGGCCGTGGGGCGACCACGACGGCCAGGTCCGCGACCGCTTCGGCGTCACGTGGTTGATCGGGTTCCAGGGAGACGACGCGGCCGACGCGGACGCCGGCAGCGGCTAGGCGTCCCGGGCGCCCGCCAGCCCGTGGTCGTGCGCGTAGACCACCAGCTGCACCCGGTCCCGCAGGGCCAGCTTGCCCAGGATGCTCGAGATCTGGGTCTTCACGGTGGACTCGGTCACGAACTCCCGCCCCGCGATCTCGGCGTTCGACAACCCGCGCGATGCCCAGCCGAACACGATGCGCTCCCGGTCGGTCAGGGTCTGGAACGCGGCCGGCTGCGGTGCCGGAGCACGTTCGACGTCCGCGCCGAACAGCTGCGACAGGTCGTTCGGCGCGATCACCGAGCTGCCCTCGTGCACGGCGCGCACGGCCGCGAACAGGAACGGCGGTGTCGTGTCCTTGAGCAGGAACCCGCTCGCCCCCAGCCGGATCGCGGTCGCCGCCGCGGGGTCGAGGCCGAACGTGGTGAGCACGACCACGCGGGGCAGTGGCCCGTCGACCGCGCCGGAGAACAGCTGCCGGACGGTCTCGACCCCGTCCATGCCCGCCATCCGCATGTCGAGCAGGACGACGTCGGGTCGGAGCTCTGGGATCAGCGCGAGTGCTTCGGCGCCGTCGGAGGCCTCGCCCACGACGACCATGTCGGGTTGGGCGTCCAACACGACGCGCAGCCCCGCGCGGAACAGGGCCTGGTCGTCGGTGAGCAGGATGCGGATCGGATCGGTCATCGGTTGGTCCCCCCATGGACGTCGAACGGGATGCGTGCGCGGGCACTGAACACGGCGTCGAGCACCGCGGCGTCGAACGAGCCACCGATCGCCGCGAGTCGGGCCTGCATGCCGACCAGGCCTCGGCCGGAGCCGACCGGTCGCCGCAGGCTGCCGGTGTCGGTGCGGTCGGAGCGGCTGGCAGTGTCGGCGCGGTCGATGCCCAGGCCCTCGCCCACGGGTGCCTCGACCGTGGGCACCGCGTTCTCCACCTCGAGCACCAGGTCGGCCGAGCGCCACGTCTCGCGCACCGTCACGCTGCCGCCCGGCGCCCCGTGCCGCAGCGCGTTCGTGAGCATCTCCTGCAGCACCCGGCGGGCGGCGGTGCCGGTCTCGTGTCCGAGTGAACCGGTGTCCCCGCGGACGGTGTGGTCGACCGCGACCCCGGCCTCGCGGATGCCCTGCACGATCGCCTCGAGGGATGCCGGGTCGGTCCCGGTGTCCGACCCGTCGATGTGGCCGAGCACCTGACGGACCTCGACCAGGGAGCTCCGGGCGGTGCTGGCGATGGTGGCGCTGACCTCGCGGATGCGTGCCTCGTCGTCGAGGAACGGCACGGAGTCGGCCTGCGCGATGATGACCGCGAGTGAGTGGCCGACCACGTCGTGCACGTCGCGGGCGATGTCGGCGCGGATGCGTTCGGACTCGGCCTCGTCGACGGCGCGGGTGGCGACGGCCTCGGCCCGGCTCGCCACCTCTTCCGCCCGACTCGCCGCGGCCTCGGCGTCGGCACGGCGGAGCGACTCGCGGTTCTGGGAGCGGACGGCTCGGGTGGCCAGGCCGGTCGCCCACACCGACACGAGCGCGAGTGTCGGTGCGGCCAGGACGATCGCGGCCTGGTCGCGCGGCCCTTCGAGCATCACGGCGTAGCGGTAACCGGTCTCGGAGAGGTACAGCGACGCGGTCGCTCCGGCCACGACGGACAGCACCCCGGCCAGGGCGACCTCGAGCCGCGTGCCCACGACGGCCACGGTGCCGACCACGACGAACAGGGCGACGTCGACGAGCGACGGGCGCTCCCCGCCCAGGACCTGCACGACGCCGAGGGCGACCGCCAACACCATCGCCCCGGAAGGGGACAGGCGCCGGACCGCGATGGCGGCCGCAGCGGTCGTGACGCCGAGCAGGCTCGAGTGCTCGAGCTCCAGTTCGATCGGCGCCAGGAACAGCAGGGCCGCGAACACCGCCCAGGCGAGGTCCGCCACCAGGGAACGGGTCGGCAGTGGCCTGGTGAACCCCCGCCCGTCCGTCACGGCTCGATCATCGCACGACGGCCGGGCGCGTCGAGGTCCCGCGTCATCCGGCGGTCCCGCCCTCGTGGGCCCGGGGGCAGGTCCCACCCGGCGTCGTCACACGCTCGAAGTGCCACAGCTCGTTGGCGTAGGTGCGGCACAGGCCGTAGGCGGCACCGTGTTGGTCCATCCAGCTCATCGCGTCGGTCGGTCCCACGTCCACGGCCTTCCCCTGCACGTGCGTCGACCGTTCCGGGGTGTTCACCCACAGCCGCGCCTCGGACATCGAGCCGTACTGCTCGACGGCCTGGTCCAGCAACGCCTGCTGGTACCGGGTGCTCCGCCAGCCGGAGTTCACGAGCACCTCGACGCCGTCGTCGTGCGCCGCGGCGGTCGCCTGCTCCACCGCGCTGCGCAGGTCGGCGTCGAGGCCGGTCACGGCCGGGGAGTCCGCCAGGTCGACGATGGTCGCGCTGTCGACCAGGCCGTCCTGGGCGCCGAGGTCGGTGCCGGCGATGGTCTCGGTCCGGCCACCGTCGGAGGTCACGTCGACGACGTTCGCGACCCGTCCGCGCTCGGGAGCGTGCGCACCGCCGATCGTCCAACAGGCGACACCGATCACGACGGCGATGGCGACGAGGGTCACGGCGGTGGTCCGGGTGGTGGGCGAGGGCATGCACTCAGCCTCGGGCGTCCCGACCGCGCAGGCATCGGGCGCACGGGTGAAGCGCTTCGGCCGGAGGGGTGAGACGGGACTGATGACGGACTGGAGGCTCGGTGCCAGCT
>NZ_MJGI01000021.1:405012-414079 GCF_001864835.1 Curtobacterium sp. MCBA15_001
AGCTGGCACCGAGCCTCCTGTCCGGTGGTCGCCGTCAGGCGGCTCGCATCACGCGGCCTTGATCAGGCCGTTCGGGTTGAGCACGTACTTCGTCGCGGCACCCTTGTCGAACTCGGCGTAGCCGCGCGGGGCGTCCTGCAGGTCGATCGGCTTCGCGTTGACGTTCGCCGCGATGCTGGTCCGGTCGTGCAGGATCGCCATCATCAGCTGCCGGTTGTACTTCATGACCGGGCACTGCCCCGTCGTGAAGGACAGCGACTTCGCCCACCCGGTGCCCAGGCTGAGCGACAGCGAGCCCTTCTTGGCGGCCTCGTCCACCCCGCCCGGGTCACCCGTGACGTAGAGCCCGGGGATCCCGAGCGCTCCGCCGGCAGCCGTGACGTCCATCAGCGAGTTGAGCACCGTCGCCGGGGCCTCGTCACCGGAGCCCGAGCCGTGGCCCTTCGCCTCGAAGCCCACGGCGTCGATGCCGCAGTCCACCAGGGGTTCGCCGAGGATCTGGTCGATCTGGTCCGCGGGGTCGCCCTTGGTCAGGTCCACCGTCTCGCAGCCGAAGCTGCGCGCCTGGGCCAGCCGGTCGGCGTTCATGTCGCCGACGATGACGACGCTCGCGCCGAGCAGCAGCGCACCGGTGGCGGCGGCGAGGCCGACCGGCCCGGCACCCGCGACGTAGACCGTCGAGCCGACCTCGACGCCGGCCGTGACCGCGCCGTGGAACCCGGTCGGGAAGATGTCCGACAGCATCGCCAGGTCGAGGATCTTCTCCATCGCCTGGTCCGCGTCCGGGAACTTCAGCAGGTTCCAGTCGGCGTAGGGCACGAGCACATACTCGGCCTGGCCGCCGACCCAGCCGCCCATGTCGACGTAGCCGTAGGCGCTGCCGGGTCGGTCCGGGTTGACGTTGAGGCAGATGCCGGTCTTGCGCTCCTTGCAGTTCCGACACCGCCCGCAGGCGATGTTGAACGGCACCGAGACGATGTCGCCGACCTTGATGAACTCGACGTCCGGGCCGACCTCGACCACCTCGCCGGTGATCTCGTGCCCGAGCACCAGGTCCGTCGGGGCGGTGGTGCGACCGCGGACCATGTGCTGGTCGCTGCCGCAGATGTTCGTCGCCACCGTGCGCAGGATCGCGCCGTGGTTGACCTTGCGTCCGACGTTCGCCGGGTTGACGCCCGGGCCGTCCTGCAGTTCGAAGGTCGGGTAGTCGACGTCGATGACCTCGACCTGCCCGGGTCCCTTGTACGCGACTGCGTGGTTCGTTGCCATGTGGGCCTCCTTGCTCACAGTGCGGCGGCGCCGGCTTCGGCGACCGCCTGGTCCTGCTGGATGGTGCCGGTGGACACGCCGATCGCACCGATGATGCGGCCGTCGCGGACGAGCGGGATGCCGCCCGGGAACACGACGAGCCGTCCGCCGTGTGCGTCGTTCAGGCCGTACAGGTCGCCCGTCGGACGGGTGGCCTCGGTCAGGTCCTTCGTCTGGGTCTGGAACGCGATCGACGTGTACGCCTTGTTGATCGCGATGTGGATGCTGCCGATGTTCGCGGTGTCCATCCGGACGTGCGCCTTGAGGTTGCCGCCGGCGTCGACCACCGCGACGTCCTGCGGCTGACCGATCTCCTCGGCCTTCGCGACGGCGGCGTCGATGACGCGACGGGCGTCCTCGAGGCTGATGCTGTCCTGGATCTTCTCGTTCGCCATGGTGTGCTCCTTGCCTGCTCGGGCCGGACCTAGAGCGTGCGGATCGGGATCTCGGCGGGCGCGGCGAGGAGTTCCTTGACCTCGTCGTCGAGCTTGACGAGGGTGATCGAGGCCCCGGCCATGTCGAGGGACGTGCAGTACTCGCCGACGTAGCTGCGGACCGGGGTGATCCCCTGGGCGACGAGCTTCTCGTGGGCGATGCCGTAGAGCAGGTAGAGCTCGCTGATCGGGGTGCCGCCGAGGCCGTTCACCATGAGCGCCACCTCGTCACCGCTCGAGAACGGCAGGTCGGACACGATCGGCTCGAGCAGGATGTCGACGATCTCGTCCGCGGGCACGATCTTCTGCCGCGCACGACCCGGTTCGCCGTGGATGCCCACCCCGACCTCGATCTCGTCGTCGCCGAGCTCGAACAGCGGCGAGCCCTTGGCCGGCGGGGTGCACGCCGTCAGTGCGACGCCCATCGTGCGCGTCACCGAGTTCACCTTCTCGCCCACCCGGACGACCTCGTCCAGGTCGGCACCCGCCTCGGCAGCGGCGCCGACGGCCTTGATGACGAAGAAGTTGCCCGCGACACCGCGGCGACCGATCGTGTACGTCGAGTCCTTCACCGCGACGTCGTCGTCGATGAACAGCGTCTTGACCTTGATGCCCTCGGCCTCGGCGAACTCCTCGGCCATCTCGAACGCCATCTTGTCGCCCGTGTAGTTGTTCACGAGCAGCAGCACGCCCTTGGGGCTGTTCACCCGTCGAGCGGCCTCGATGACGTAGTCGGTCGGCGGTGCGGCGAACACGTCCCCGGGGCACGCGGCGTCGAGCATGCCCTTGCCCACCACCATGACGTGGGCCGGTTCGTGCCCCGACCCGGACCCCTGCACGATCGACACCTTGGCGTCGTTCGGTGCATCCGCGCGCACGATCAGGTTGGCCTTCGGGTCGTACGTGAGCGTGTCGGGGTTCGCGAGCGCGAGTCCCTTGAGCATCTCGGGCACGAACTGCTTCGGGTCGTTGACGAACTTCTTCATCGGTGGTGCCTCACTTCTTCGTGATGGACGGACTGTGCTGGTCTGGTCGGGCTGGTCATGTGGTGCGGATCGGACTCGAACGCGTCACCAGGCGTCGGCGATGCGCTCCGCGAGCACGGCGACCGCGACGGCGCCCGGGTCCGGCGACCCGATGCTGCGCTCGCCGGTGTACGACGCACGCCCGCGGCGGGCCTCGAGTGCCGACGTGGCGTCAGCCGCGCTCCGGGCGACCTCGGCCGCGTGCCGGGCGATCGCCGCGCCGTCCTTGCCCGCGGCGCCGTCGGCCTCGATCGCGTCGGTCATCGGCACGATCGCGTCGAGCAGCGTCTTGTCACCGAGGTCCGCGCCACCGCGCTTCTTGATGCCCTCGACCGCGGCACGCAGCATCGCGACCACGTCCTCGGTCGTCAGGTCGTCCTTGCCCTTCGCGACCCCGGCGGCGCGCAGGAACGCCGTGCCCCAGATCGGGCCGGACGTGCCGCCGATCCGGCTGCTCATCGTCATCGCGACCTGCTGCAGGAACGTGCCCGGGTCCGAACGGTCGTACCCGTCGAACTCGGCGAGCACGTTCTCGAACCCGCGTGCCAACGAGTACCCGAAGTCGCCGTCCCCGGCCACGGCGTCCAGGTCGCAGAAGTACTTCTCGTTGTCCACGCAGGTCTGCGCGATCAGGCGTACAACGGACTCCAGGTGCGTGGTGGCTTCGGTGGTCATCGGGGTCCTCCGGTCGGGGTCTGCAGCTGGGTGAGGGTGTCGAGGGTGACCTGCTCGACCGACCCGACGTGGTGCGGGTCGGACAGGACGTGGGTCGGGGTGTCGGGCAGGTCGCCCAGGCTGTCGACCACGAGCGCTGCGCCGGTGAAGTCCTCGTCGGCGGTGTAGCTGCTGATGGTCACGACCGTGGTCAGCCCCGCGGCGACCGCGGCACGCAGGCCGTTGGCGCTGTCCTCGACGACGACCACGTCGTCGGCGCTGACGCCGAGCTCGCGGACCGCCAGCTCGTAGATGTCCGGCGCGGGCTTCTTGTGTGGCACCACGTCGCCGGCGAAGACCGCGAACCACGCTGCGGCGTCGTCGCCGACCGCGTGCTCGAGCACCGCGCGCACCGACGGTTCGGCGGAGGTCGACGCCACCGCCAGCAGCCAGCCCGCGTCGTGCGCTTCGTGCACGATCCGTGCGATCCCGGGACGGCCCGGCATGTCGCCGGCCCGGACCCGGGCCGTGTACCGGCGCGTCTTCTCGGCGTGCCAGTCCGCGACGGCGGCGCGCTGCGCCTCCTGGTCGGCCGGGAGGCCCGCTCGGCGCACGAAGTCGGGTGTCAGCAACGACGCCAGCCGTTCCTTCCCGCCGCCGATCCGCAGAACGCTCGCGTAGTCGTCCTCGCTCCACCGGACCGGCAGGTCGAAGTGCTCGAACGTCTCGTTGAACGCGGGGAGGTGGCCGTCCCGCTCGGTGTCGGCGAGCACGCCGTCGCAGTCGAAGACGAGTGCGCGCGTCATCGGCGGTCGGCCTGACCGTCGGCCTCGAACCACTGCACGTGCTCGGCGATCACGCCGGTCACCGCGGACTCGATTGCGGCGACCAGCTTCGGCGGGTCCCAGCTGTCCGTCGCGCGGGCGTGCTCCAGGTGTTCCAGCGAGGCCTGCATGTACGCGTGCTTCACGGCCGTCGAGATGTTGATCTTGGAGACCCCTGCCTCGATGAACGCGCGGAAGTCGTTCGGGGAGAGTCCGGTGCCGCCGTGCAGGACGATCGGTCGGTCGGTCAGCCCGGCGAGCTCGGCGGCGCGCTCCGGCAGCAGCACCGGGTCGGCCTTGTACAGGCCGTGACTCGTACCGAGCTGCGGCGCCAACAGGTCGGCGTCCGTCTGCTCCGCGACCTCGGCCAGGCGCTCGACCGAGTAGGCGTGCCGGGACTCGTCGCTGCCGACGCCGTCCTCGACGCCCAGGATGTTCTCGATCTCGGACTCGACGTCCACTCCCGCAGCGTGTGCGGCCGTGGTGACCTCGCCGGTCTCGCGCACCGCGTCGTCGAGGTCCCGGTCCGACGCGTCGAACAGCACGCTCGACCAGCCCGCCGCGATGACGTCGTCGAGGACCTGGCGGTCGGGGCAGTGGTCCAGGTGCAGGGCGACCGGGACGTCCACGTCGCGGGTGAGCGCACGGAACAGGTCGGTGGTGAAGGCCGTGCCGGAACTCCGGACGGTCTTGACGGAGATCTGCACGATGAGCGGCGCGTGGGTGCGTTCCGCTGCGGCGATCACCGCCCGCATGCTCAGTTCGTCGAAGACGTTCACGGCCGGGACCGCGTAACCGGCGTTCCGGGCGGTCCTGGTCAGTGCCCTGGTGGAGACGTCCATCGGCACTCCTCACTTCGTCGTGGGATGGTCGTCAGCGTCGACGACTGATCGGACTGTACCTGTCTAGACAGGACTCGACAAGTAAGATGTCCGATCATCCGGTGAGAGTCGTCCCAGAAGCGAGGTGAGTCGTGCACGACGCCGTGGAGCGCGATTCCGTCGTGCCCATCTACCAGCAGCTCGAGGACATCTTCACCGCGAAGATCGCGACCGGCGAGTGGTTGCCGAGTCAGCGCATCCCGTCCGAGAACGAGCTGAACCGGCACTACGGACTCAGTCGCATGACGGTGCGCGGCGTGCTCAACAAGCTCGCTGCCGACGGCCTGCTGACCCGCGTCGCCGGCAAGGGCACCTTCGTGGCCCCGGACAAGATCAACGCGGTGTCGCCGGCCTACCGGGGGATCCGCGAGCAGCTCGAGGTGCTCGGGT
Source organism: Curtobacterium sp. MCBA15_001 (assembly GCF_001864835.1). Lineage (GTDB taxonomy): Bacteria > Actinomycetota > Actinomycetes > Actinomycetales > Microbacteriaceae > Curtobacterium. The sequence continues at coordinate 410,529 of NZ_MJGI01000021.1, forward strand.
ACGACATCACCACCGAACTGGTCTCGCTCGACCGGGGTCCGGCGCCCGCGCGGGTGCGCGACCGACTGGGCCTCGGTGCGGACGACGACGTCTTCGCGATCGCCCGGTTACGGTCCGTCGACGGCAAGCCCCTGAGCGTGCACCGGTCCTTCGTGCCCGCCGCGCTCGCCCCGACGCTCGACGGGCTCGACGTCGTGGGCGAGCAGCTGTGCGTGGTGCTCGAGGACGCGTTCGACCTGGCGATGCACGACGTGGCCGAGGCGCTCGAGGCCGTGGCCGTCGCCGAGGCCGATGCCGCACTGCTCGGACTGCGGCGGGGTGACCCCGTGCTGCAGCTCACGGACGTGATCGCCGACCGGGCGGGGACCACGTTCGAGTACTCCACGATCGTGTTCCGCGGCGACCGGATGCGTCTGCAGTTCGACTACACGCGCCCCTGACCCGGGCGCTCGGGGGTCAGTCGCTCGGGTGTGCCCGCGCCCAGGCGGCGAGCTGCGGGTACCGGAGATCGATGGTCGACTCCGCGGACTCGGTGCCGGTCGGGTCGTCACCGTCGGCTGCCAGGGCGTGGTCGTCGAACGCGTCCGCGCGATCGGACCCGATCCGTTCCGCCAGGACGTCGTCGGCGACGTACTCGAGTTCCTCGTCGTCGAAGCCGTCCTTCGCAGCATCCGCCGGCCCGAGCAGCCGGACGAGACCGTCAGGGTCCGTCTCCACCTGGTGCACGGCGCTCTGGCCCTTGCCGACGAGCCACGACCGGAAGTACTCGAAGTCGTCGTCGGTCATGCCGCCGGCCGCCGCGTACCCGGCGTCCCAGACCGACCAGCGGTCGAGCGCGGCGAGTTCCTGGCCGTACCGCAGGTCGAAGGCCTCGACGTCGTGGTCGGAGAGGCGCTCCAGCTGCGTGCGGAGCGCGCTGGGTCGTGCGGCGCGAGCGGTGTCGTCGGTCGTCCCACGGGCAGCGGCGATCACCTCCCAGAACCGGGCCTCGGGCATCGGTGTCCGAGCAACGGGCGCGGTGCCTGACGGGTGTCTCGTGTCGGTGTCCGCGTGTGCCGAGCACGACGTCAGCAGGGCCACCACGAGCACCGCCACCGGGAGCGTCAGCGCGCGGGAGGTCCAGGTCACGCGGTCAGCCTACGAGGTGCCGCGCCCCTGACCCGTCAGACCGTGACCGTCCCGAGCATCCGGTGCGCGATCGAGATCGACTCGCCGGACACCGCCGACAGTGGCGAGGACAGGAACGCCACCAGGTCGGCGATCTGCGTGGGGGAGGACTCGCCCCCGGCGCCCGGCTTCACCTCGGCCGTGGGCTCGTCGGTGACCGTCCCCGGGTTGACCACGTTCACCGTCACGCCCGAGCCGGCGAACTCGTCGGCCAGGTTCTTCGCGATGACGTTCGTCGCCGTGTTCCGGAGCGACGCGGTGATGTTGCCCGAGATGTAGGCGTTCTGCCCACTGATGACGACCACCCGACCGAAGCCTGCCTGCCGCTGGTGGGGGAGCACGGCGTTCGCGACCCGCAGGAAGCCGAGGGCCTTGCCGTCGATGGCGTCGGACACCTGCTCGGGGTCGGACTTGCGCTCGGGGTCGAGGGTGCGGGCGCTCGGTGCGGCCGTCACGACCAGGACGTCGATGCGATCGTGCTGCTCGAGGACCGAGGTGATGCCCGCGGCGACGGACTCCTGGGACGCGGTGTCGATCGACACCTCGTCGGGTGCTGCGTCCCCGCCCGCGCTCCGTGAGGCCACGACGACGGTGGCCCCTTCTGCGCGGAGGCGATCGGCCACGGCGGCGCCGATGTAGCCCTTCCCGCCGACGACGAGGGCGACACGGTCAGTGAGGTGCAGGTCCATGCCTCGACGCTATCCCCGCGCTCCCGACCCGTCCGAACGGTTCAGTGCGCGAAACGTACAGATCCCGAACCGTTCGTTGCGCGAACCGTTCACTCCCTGAAACACTCTCGTCGTCCAACCCGGACGCAGAGCAGATCGGAAGGTGGAAGCACGCATGCGCAGCACGTACCTCGGGGCCCAGCACGGCACCCGGACCCTCGGCTCCCACCCCCGCGCCGGCCTGACGGCACCCTCGGTGATCGAGGCCTTCGTGAGCGCGCGCATCCAGGACCCCTCGTTGCTCTCGAAGCACGCCGAGCCGTCCTACGCCGACTTCTTCGCCGTCCCCCGTTCCTGACCAGGGAGCCCATGACCACATGCCGTTGACCGTCGTCCGCCGCGAGCACCACCACCTCTACAGCCAGCAGCCCCGCTCTGCCGCAGCACAGCAGGCGGTCGACGCGCTGCTCCGCCTGCAGCATGCCGAAGAGCAGCAGATCGAGCACGCACGGACCGAGAGCGGTCTGTCGAAGAACGAGTTCCTGGCGGTCCGGTACCTGCTGCAGGCCCATCGCGACGAGCGCGCGATGGGGCCCAAGGACCTGGGCGTGATGCTCGCGGTGTCGAACGCGTCGGTCACCAAGATCGTGGACGCCCTGGTGGAGCGCGGCGACGTGGTCCGCACCGCCCACCCCACCGACCGCCGGGCGCAGGTGCTCGAGCCGACGGCGCAGGCGGCCGCCAAGATCGACGCCTCGTACGCACGGTTCCACGAGATCGTCGTGCAGGTCTTCGACGGGCTCTCCGACGCTGACAACCAGGCGGTCACGCACGCGCTGGGTCAGGTCGTCGAGGCGCTCGCCGTCGCGGTGCCGGAGCCGGCGGACGAGTACACGGTGGGTGCGGCGGTCGACGCGACCGTCTGACGGTCTGGAGGCCCGGCGCGGCCTGGCACCGTGCCTCCCGTCGGTTTCCACCACCGGAAACCTTCCAGCGGTAAGTTGGCACCATGACTGTCGCCGACGACGCCGAGACCGCGCCGCGGCGCGGCTACCGCAAGGGCGCGGAACGGCGGACGCAGATCCTGGACGAGATGATCCGGATGGTCGCGGAGCAGGGGGTCGACGCCTCGTCGCTGCGGTCGGTCGCCGAGGCCCTCGGCATCACCCACGCTGCACTGCGGCACTACTTCCCGTCGCGCGACGAACTGCTGCTGGCGGTCTACCGCGAGCACGAGGTGCGCGAGCAGGGCGCCCCGGACCGGCTCAAGTCGGCGATCGGGGACATGCGCGAGAGTGCCGGCCGGAACCGGGAGATCCCGGGTCTGGTGCAGCTGTACACGACGCTGGCGGCCGATGCGGTGGGGCAGGGGCACCCGTCGACGAGTGCGTTCATGCGCGAGCGTTTCGCCCGGCTGCGTGGCGAGCTCGCCGAGCTGATCGCGCGGGACCAGGCGGAGGGGCGGATCCGCGCGGACCTCGACCCGACGGACCTGGCGTCGCTGAGCATCGCCGCGTCGGACGGCCTGCAGGTGCAGTGGCTGCTCGACCCGGACGCCGTCGACGGGGAGCGCGTACTGCGGCTGCTCGAGTCCCTGGTGCCCGCCGCCGACTGATCCGACCGCGAGTGGTAACAGCTCGGTAACGGGCCCGAACTGGTCCAAACCGGTTCGGGGAGGGTGCCGAATCACTGTCACCAGCCGGGAAACACCCGGAG
>NZ_MJGI01000022.1:0-40254 GCF_001864835.1 Curtobacterium sp. MCBA15_001
ACACGAGAACGGCCGGCCCCACAAGGGACCGGCCGTTCTCGCGTGCTGCCTGTACCGGACGGGAGGCACGACCCGGCTCAGCCGCGCCGGCGCCACCACCGGCGTGGACGCTCCGCCGCCCGCGCCACGTCCGCCGCCAGCGCTGCGGCCGCCATGCGCTCCTGCCGGCGCTCGGCCCACGCGGTGACCTCGGCCTCGACGTCGCGCAGCGGTGTGACCACGGGCGGCCCGCCGAGCAGTTGCCGCCGGGCCTCCTTCACGCGGGCGTTGAAGTCGACGAGCACGTCACGGACGTCGCCCTCGTGCGACAGTGCGTCCAGGGCGTCGTCGAGCTCGGCGTCCTCGGTGCGCAGGGCCAGCGCGGGCGGTGCGATGCCGCGGATGTCCTCACGCTCGATCTTCGACTTGATCCACCAGTCCGGGTCGTGGTGGCCGTCGTTCCCGGGCAGGGGCTTGCCGTGGTACGGGTTGCCCTCGAACACCCCGCGGCGTTCCGCTTCCTCGATCTGGGCACGGGCGTGTGCGGCGACGTCCGCGGCCTTGAGCAGCCGACGTTCCTCGCGCACCTCGTCGGGGTCGAGCGAGCCGCGTTCGATCTCACTGTCGACGAGCTGCTGGTAGCGGTAGCGCGCTGCTCGACGGAGGCGGTCCATGCGTGCGTCGATGTCGTTCATCGTCGTTCCATGATGCCCCGCACCGCCGACGGCGTCACCCAGGCCGTTCTGCGCGGGACCGAGAACGCTCGCGGCCGACCCGGGCCACGGTCGTGGACATGGATTCCCTGCCGCTCTGGTTGCTCGTGGTGATCTTCGTCGCTGGTGCCGCCGTCATCTGGGTCGCCGGCATCCAGCTCTCGAAGACGACCGACGTGCTCGACGACCGCCTGCACCTCGGCAGTGCGCTCGGCGGCCTCATCGTGCTGGCCGTGGCGACGAACCTGCCCGAGATCGCGATCACGGTGAGTGCGGGACTGTCCGGGTCGATCGAGGTCGCAGCGGGCAACATCCTGGGCGGGATCGCGCTCCAGACCGTGGTCATCGCGGTGCTCGACGCCTTCGGCAAGCGCGGGAAGGGCGTGAACCCGATCACGTACCGCGCGGCTTCGCTCACGCTGGTGCTCGAGGCGCTGGTCGTGGTCGCCGTGCTGGCGGTCGTCATCGCCGGCAGCCAGCTCCCGCCCGACCTGGTCGTCGCCCGGCTCACCCCCGACGTCGTGCTCATCGCCGCGATCTGGCTGGTGGGACTCTTCCTGGTCCAGCGCGCCGGCAAGGGGCTGCCATGGCATGAGAGCGGGCACGCGCCCGACGCCACCCCCCACGCTTCTGGACACCGGACACGGACGAAGGACAGCGGCCCGCGGATGAGCACCCGCAGAGCCGCGGTCGTCTTCAGCGTCTCCGCCCTGGCCACGCTGGTCGCCGGCGTCGTGCTGGAGCGTGCGGGCGACGCGGCATCGAGCCAGATCGGCCTCTCCGGCGTGCTCTTCGGTGCGACCGTCCTGGCGCTCGCGACGAGCCTGCCGGAGATCTCCACGGGCCTCCAGGCCGTCCGGCAGGGAGACGACAACCTGGCGGTCTCCGACATCTTCGGAGGCAACGCCTTCCTGCCCGTGCTGTTCCTGGTCGCCACGGTGCTGTCGGGGAAGGCGGTGCTGCCGCAGGCGAACGCGAGTGACGTCTACCTGACGGCGTTGGCCGTGCTGCTGACGCTCGTCTACGCCGTCGGCCTGGTGTTCCGGCCGAAGCGCCGGATCATCGGGATGGGCGTCGACTCGTTCGTCGTCGTCGTGCTCTACCTGGTGGGTGTCGCCGGCCTGGTCGCCATCACACTCGGCTGACCGCCGGTCGTCACTCCGCGGTGGCCACCTCTTCGATCGTCAGCGCCGCCTGGATGAGCGCCAGGTGGGACAGCCCCTGCGGGATGTTCCCCATGAACTCCCCGTCGACCGCGCTGAGCATCTCGCTGAACAGCCCGACGTCGTTCGCCTGGTCGACCATCTGGTCCATGAGCTCCGTGGCGTCGTCGACCCGTCCCACGCAGGCCATCGCGGCCGCCAGCCAGAACGAGCACGCGACGAAGGGTGACTCCTCGTCCGCCATCCCCGTGTACCGGTAGACGAGCGGCCCCTCCTGCAGCTGGTCCTCGATCGCGCGGATGGTTGACTCCATGCGGGGGCCGCGGTCGAACGCCGACATGGCGTGCAGCAGGATCGAGGTGTCGAGCGCCGTCGATCCCGGGTACATCACGTAGTGCCCGCGTTCCTCGTCCCACCCGTGCTCCGACACCCACTGCTCGATGAGCTCGCGGTTCTCGACCCACTTCGCGCGCGGGCCGTCGATCATGCCCGCGTCGTGCAGTTCGACCGCGGCGTCGAGCGCCTGCCAGCAGCCGATCTTGCTCGACACGTAGTGCTGCGTGTCCTGGAGCTCCCACATGCCGGAGTCGGCCTCGGGCCAGCGGTGGCAGGCGTCGTCGGCCAGGTTCTGCAGCACCGACGCCGTCTTGCGGTCGAGGACGTTGCCGGCGCGGACGTACTGCCGCAGGATCTCGAACACGTCGCCCCACACGCCGAGCTGGAGCTGGTCACCGGCGCGGTTGCCGACGGTGACGGGGCCGATGCCCTTCCACCCGGGGACGTCGACCTCGTCGACCTCGTCGGTCTTCGACCCGTCGAGCCGGTAGAAGATCGGCATCGTCTCGTCGTGCTCGGCGATCGTGCGCATCAGCCACGACACCGCGGCGTGCGTCTCCTCGCGCAGGCCGAAACGGGTCAGCGCGTGCACCGTGTACGACAGGTCGCGGACCCAGGCGAACCGGTAGTCCCAGTTCTTCCCGCCGGTGCGGTCCTCGGGCAGGCTGGTCGTCGGCGCCGCGGCGATCGCGCCGGTGGGCGAGTATATGAGCAGCTTCAGTGCCAGGGCGCTGCGCTGGACGGCGTCGGCCCAGGGGCCGTCGTACGAGAACGCCTCGGACCACTTCGTCCAGTTCTCGATCGTGCGGTCGACCGCGGCCATGGTGCCCTCGGGGTCGGGCATGAAGATCGGCTCGTCGTGGGTGCCGACGATCGTCAGGATCGACTTCGACCCCTCGGTCGTGGAGAACCGCCCCGAGAACCGTGGACCGTCGTCGTGGACCGGGTCGAAGCCGTGCTCGACGATGGCGATCGTCACGCCGTCGATGCCGATCACCGCGCCGTTGCCGGTGTCGAGCCGCTTCGGTTCGGCGGTGTTCAACATCGTGCCGGGCACCACCGCCCACTCCATCTCGACCGAGCCGGACACGCCCTGCACGCAGCGGGCGATCTCGGCCCACGGCAGGCGTCCTGCGACTCCGGTTGCCATCGCGTCGGTCACCGTCGCCGTCCCGGACTCCGTGGTCCAGGTCGTGACGAGCACGTTCGTCCCCGGGATGTACGCGCGGGACACGCTCGCGCCGCCGTCGGCCGGGCGCAGGGCGATGTGGCCGCCGTGCTCGGCGTCGACGATGCTCGCGAACACCGGGGGTGAGTCCATCGCCGGGATCGGCAGCCAGTCGATCCGGCCGTCCAGGGCGATGAGCGCGACGGTGCGGCCGTCCCCGATCGCGCCGTACGAGCGGAGCGGGACGTAGCCGTCGGTCCGTTCCTCGTTGTCGGAGGCGTCGGGGGTGTCGCGCGTGCGTTCAGACATGGTGTCCATGCTGCCCGCCGGTACTGACGGCGACCCGCTGCGGTTCGTACCCCGGTCATCCAGACCGAGCCGGGCCTCCAGGCCGACCCGCCGGACGCGGGTTGTGCATCCCGGGCGTGTCGCGCTAGTGTCGCTCTTCCTGCCCGCCCCGGGCAGCACCTGCCAGCGGCAGGACACCGGAAGGACCGCGCATGCGCGCCGTGCAGTACCCAGGACAGCGGATCGAGCTCCAGCTCGATGCGCTCGTGGTGCTGCCCGAACAGCGCCGTGCACAGCAGTCCGCCGGGAACCCCGCGTAGGCACGACCGTCACCAGACGCCCCGTGCCCACCCGGCCCGGGGCGTCGCTCGCCGTCCTCCTCGCGTCCACGACGCGGACCGTCCGTCACGGACCGGAGGCTCGGCGTGGTCCCGCCTCGGACCGTCACCATCAGAACGACGAAACGAGACGAGACGAAGCAATGCAGAAGATCACCGGCCGGCTGCTGTCCTGGGCGAGCCTGCTCGAGGAGAACACGGAGCAGCAGGCCCGCACGACCGCAGCGATGCCCTTCGTGTTCCCCCACCTGGCACTGATGCCCGACGCGCACCTGGGCCTCGGCGCGACCGTGGGCTCGGTCATCCCGACCCTCGGCGCCGTGATGCCCGCGGCCGTCGGCGTCGACATCGGCTGCGGGATGATCGCCGTGCGCACGCAGTTCACGGCGTCCGACCTGCCCGAGGACCTGCGACCGCTGCGCGAGCAGATCGAGCGGGCGATCCCGCTGTCCGCCGGCGCGACGAACCGGAAGATCGTGGCGACCGCCGCGCCGCGGATCGCCGAGCTCGAGACGATGGCCGAGGCCGCCGGGTTCGACCCTGCGGGTGCTCTCGGCGGATGGCGCAACCAGCTCGGCACGCTGGGTTCCGGCAACCACTTCATCGAGGTGAGCCTGGACGAGGAGGACCGCGTCTGGCTGTTCCTGCACTCCGGGTCGCGGGGTGTCGGCAACAAGATCGCGCAGCGCCACATCAAGGTCGCCAAGGCGGCGATGGAGCGCTGGTGGATCACCCTGCCGGACCCCGACCTGGCCTACCTGGTCGAGGGGACCCCGGAGTTCGACCGGTACATCGCCGAACTGCGGTGGGCGCAGCACTTCGCCCTGCTCAACCGCGAGGAGATGATGGACCGGGTCGTGCGGCAGCTCGCCGAGGTCATCGGCACGCCGGTCGACGAGCAGGAGCGGATCAACTGCCACCACAACTTCACCCAGCGGGAGACGCACTGGGGGAAGTCGGTGTGGGTCTCGCGGAAGGGCGCGATCCAGGCGCGGGAGGGGCAGCTCGGGCTCATCCCGGGGTCCATGGGCACGGCGTCGTACGTCGTCGAGGGACGGGGCAACAAGCCGTCGCTCGAGTCCTCGCCGCACGGCGCCGGACGGATGTACTCGCGGTCGGCGGCGCGTCGGACGTTCACGCACGACGAGCTCCGGGCGGCGATGACCGGGATCGAGTACCGCGACACCGACGCGTTCCTGGACGAGATCCCGGCGGCGTACAAGCCCATCGACCAGGTGATGGCGGACGCCGAGGACCTGGTGACCATCCGGCACACGCTCCGGCAGGTGGTCAACGTCAAGGGCGACTGACCGTCGGACGGGAGGCGCGGTGCGGGACCGCGGCGTGCCTCCCGTCCGTCGTCGGCGCGCGCCGGACAGCCGCAGTCGCCTCGGGCAGAGTGGTTGCCGTGACCGACAGCGCCGAAGCCACCGCCCGCGAGACCGGACGACAGGTGCGTCGTGCTGCCGACAGCCGCTGGTTCGAGGTGACCGCGCGGGCCGGCTTCGTCGGCAGCGGCGTGGTCCACCTGCTCATCGGGTACCTGGCGGTCCTGCTCGGCATCGGCACCTCCGCCGGCGGCAGTGGTTCCCAGGGGTCGCAGTCCGGCGAGACCGACCAGTCTGGTGCCCTGGCGCAGCTCGCCGCGGTGCCGGGCGGGGTCGTCCTGCTCTGGGTCGTCGCCGTCGGCACCGCCGCGCTGACCCTCCGCCTCGTCGTCGAGGCCGTCGTGGGCGGTCGGACCGACTCGGCACGGTCGTGGCTGAACCGCGGCAAGAACGTCGCCAAGGCCGTCGTCTACGGCGTCATCGCGTACTCGTCGACGTCGTTCGCACTCGGTGCGGGCAGGAGCTCGTCCGGGTCGACGCGCAGTGCTGCGGCCAAGGCGCTCGCCACGCCGGGCGGGGTGTTCCTGCTGCTCGCCGTGGCCGCGATCGCCGTCGCCGTCGGGATCGGGCTCGTCGTCATCGGGGTCCGCCGCTCGTACCGGAAGCACCTCGTCACGCCGCCGGCGAGCGTGGAGCGGCCGCTGACCGTGCTCGCGGTGACGGGCTACGTGGCGAAGGGCATCGCCGTGACGATCGTCGGCGTGCTGGTGGCCGTGGCGGCGTTCACGAGCGACCCGGAGCAGGCGACCGGGCTCGATGGTGCGTTCGAGGCGGTCAAGGCGATGCCCGGTGGTGGGGTGCTGCTCGTGGTGATCGGCGTCGGGTTCCTGGCCTTCGGCGTCTACAGCTTCTTCCGCGCGAAGTACGCCCGCATCTGACCGCCGCGCCGCACACCGCACGGCCCGCCGCGGCCGGGGTCTCCGCCGCGCATCGCACCCCGCCGCGGACATCGCGCCCCGTTGCCTCGGGGTGCGACGTTCGTCCTGGGGTGCGATGCGTGAGGCGCGACGGCCATGCGCGGTCACAGCTGGTCAGTCGCGGTCGCCGAAGAGCCCCATGCCGTGCTTCGTCAGCACGTCGTAGGCGTCACCGAAGGTCTCGGGCACCGGGGCGCCCGGCTCGTACTTCGCCAGCAGCAGCCCGAGCAGTCCCCTGCCCGGGGCGCTGAGGGGCCGACGCCGTCCCCGCTCGCTCGGCGCGGCCCGTCGGTGCTCGGGGTTCTTCGGCACGAACGGCTTCGCGACGTCCGGCCAGAGCTGCGGCTGGCGGGGGACCCGGCGGTTCAGCGCGTTCTGGATCCCGGTCGCGCCGGCGTCACGGTGGGTGAGCGGCTCGAGGCCGTGCTGCTGCGTCAGGGTGTGGACGACCGCGGCGTGGTGCATCGGTTCGTTCACGACCGTCCCGGCCTCCGTGTAGGCCGACACCACGAACGCGGGGACACGGCCGCCGAGTCGGTCGAAGGTGAACCCCATCTCGCCGGGTTCGGGGCTGCCCGACGGTGGGACGGCGCCGGGCGGTGGTACGTGGTCGTAGATGCCCCCGTGCTCGTCGAAGGTCACGACCAGCGCGGTGTTCACGGCGTTCGACCCGGTGGTGGAACGGCCGTCGCGGACGGCGCCGTACACCTCGGCGAGCAGGGCCTCGGCGGCGCGCACGTCGCTCATCGCGCTGTCGAAGGGCTCCTCGCCCGGGTCGTCGACGACCTTCGGGCGGTTCTGCGGCGGGTGCATGTCGTTGTGGTCGAAGACCATGCGCGGCTCGACGAACGCGTAGTCGGGCAGGGTGCCGGCAGCGGCGTCCGCGTGGAACTGCTCCATGCTGCGGAAGTTGCTCTTCCAGTAGCGCTCGATGGACGGCGCGTGCAGGAAACCGGTGAGCGAGACGACCTGGTCGGCGTCGTAGTACACACGCCAGCTGCGGCCCGCGTCCTCGAGCCGGTTGAAGAGCGTCGGGACCGACGACGCCGCGAGCCACTTGCCCGGACCGTCGCCCATCCCGTTCGTCACGTACCCGTGCGAGGTGCTCGCGTGGAAGAACGACCGGTTGCAGAACGTCTGCGACGGCACGGCGCAGTGCCAGTGGTCGTACACCGCGAAGGACCGTGCCAGCGTCGAGAACACCGGCAGCATCTCGGGGGAGAAGCCGCCCATCACCCGGGAGTACTCGTCCACCGACGGTTCGCGGCCGCGTTCGAGCCGGTAGTTGACGACGTAGTCGTGCACGAAGCCGGACATGGTCGGTGCGTCGGTCGAGGCCGGCGCGTTGTACGGCGCCGCGTACCCGTGCTGGTCGGGTCGGGCGTTCTCCGGCGGGTCGACGACGCCGTACCACTGGGTGTTGACGTGCGGCAGGAACTCTCCCGGGTCCGGGTCGGGCTGGCTCATGACCGTGTCGGTCGAGCCCTCGTACACGTGCGCCGGGACGACCGTGCCGTCGGGAGCGGTGTTGCTGTGCGTGCCGTGCTGCAGGCCCTCGAACGACACTCCGTCGCGCAGGTCCGCGTCCGCGTACAGCCGGCCGAACACGTGGTCGAAGCTGCGGTTCTCGAACATCAGCACGACGACGTGGTCGAACCCGGGCTCGCGGCGCTCGGGCAGCGGGGTGAACCCGTACCGCTCGTCCTGGGTGCGCTGGTCGTACGCGACGCCCGCGCCGACCGCTCCCGCCCCGACGGCGGCGCCCGCAGCGCCGATGCCCGCACGCCGCAGGAACGCACGGCGCGAGTGCTCGGTGTCGCCGGACATGCCACGAGTGTCCCGCACGGTTCGCACACGGGGCAAGGGTGCCGAGCCGAGCCCATCCGAGCCGAGCCCATCCGAGCCGAGCCGAGCCGAGCCGAACCGAGCCGAGCCCGGACGGGATCGGACCCCGGGCGGCGGAGCGCCACGGTCCTTCGGCTGGACGCGCACAGACGGGGCGGACGGTAGACCGGGTCGATGACGACGAGTGCCACCACCGGTCCGGTCCGCGTGTTCTGCGACGAACAGGCGGTGCTCGCCGAGAGCATCGTCTGGGACCCACAGCAGCAGGTGCTCCGCTGGACGGACATCACCCTCGGCACGCTCACGACGGCCGACGTCGACGGACGGGTCCTGGACGTCACGGCCTTCCCCCCGCCGCTCGCGTCGTTCCAACCCCGGGCGTCCGGCGGGTTCGTCCTCGCGCTCGAGGACTCCGTGGTCGTCACGGCCGGGGACGACGCCAGCGGGCGCACGACGATCGCACGGGTCGAGCACGCCCACGACGGCATCCGTTTCAACGAGGGCAAGTGCGACCCGTTCGGCCGGTTCCTGGTCGGCAGCATGGACCTGACCACCGGTGACCCGGACGGCGCGCTGTACTCCGTCGAGCCGGACGGGACGACGCGGCTCGTCCGTGGCGGGTTCGGCACGACCAACGGCATCGAGTGGTCGGCGGTCGGCGACCTGATGTACGTCACCGACACCGCCACCTCGACGATCTACCGGGGGTCCTACGGTCCCGACGGGGAGCTCGGCGAACTGGAGCCGTTCGTCTCCGGCCAGGCGCACGACGGTCTGGTCCGCGACGACGAGGGCTGCTTCTGGACCGCGGTCTACGGCGGTGGACGGGTCGAGCGGTACGACGCATCGGGGTCGCACCTGGAGACGGTCGACGTCCCCGCGCCGAACGTGACGTCGGTGGCCTTCGGCGGCGCGGACATGAGCACGCTGTTCATCGCCACCGCCCGCGAGAACGCCACCGAGGAGCAGCTCGAGCAGCACCCCCACGCCGGAGCGGTGTTCGCCGTCCCGACGCGGGTGCACGGCGTCCCTGCGAACACCTTCCGGGGCTGACGGTCGCGTCCACCCGTGGACGGGGGACACGGACGGTAGTCTGGGCGATCGCCCGACCCCCCGAGGAGACCCCGTGCCCGACCCGCAAGGAGACCCCGTGCACGAGCAGGACCCGCGCCACGAGCCCCGCCCACGTCACGCTGACGCGCTCGACGCGGAGACCGCCGACGTCGTGGTCAAGGTCGACCGGGTCACGGTCGACAACACCTACGTCCGCGTGAGCTCGATCGGCGACGTCGGCGAGCGCTCGTTCCTGCTCGTCGCCGGCCTCGGCATCGCGTCGACGTACTACGAGCGGCTGGCGCCGAACCTCGAGGAGTTCGGCCCCGTCCGTGCGCTCGACCTGCCGGGCTTCGCTGGCGTGCCGCGGTTCAAGGGCGCGGTGTCGATCGAGCGCTACGCCGACGCGGTCGAGACGGTCATCGCCGAGCTCGGGCTGACGGACCCGGTGCTGGTGGGCCACTCGATGGGGACGCAGGTCGTGACCGAGCTCGCCGCCCGGCACCCCGAGTACTCGCACGTGATCCTGATCAGCCCCGTCGTCGATGCGGCAGCCCGGACGATCAGTGAGTCCGCGGTCCGCTTCGTGCGTTCCGCCGTGCACGAACCCGCGGCGGTGCGGTGGCACGCGGTCACCGCCTACGCACTGTGCGGCTGGCACTGGTTCCGCAAGGTGCTGCCGAAGATGGTCGCCTTCCCGATCGAGCAGCGCGCCCCGCACGTCCAGGCCCGGGTGCTGATCGTGCGCGGCGAGCACGACACGATGGTCCCGCGGGACTGGGTGCGGCGACTGGCGCGGGTGTTCCCGTACGCGGTGCTGCGCGAGGTCGTCGACGGCGCCCACTCGGTGATGCACGCCCAGGCGGACGCGGTCGCCCGGCTCGCGGTCGCGCACGTCCGCGACGAACTGCCGGACCGGGGCGTCGCGTCGATGCAGCGTGTGCGGGACGACTCGACCGCCACTGACCTGTCCCGACTCAGCCCCGGCGATGCCTGGCTGGTCGTCCGGGCCCGCTTCAAGGAGCTGTTCGGGATGGCGAAGGGCGACGACGAGGTGCTCGAGGCCGGCAAGTCCGCCCACGCACTCGCGATGGCCGACGACGCGGACGCGCCCGTGCCGGAGTCGGTCCGCCACGAGATCGTCGAGGCGGTCGCGCCGGAACTCGACCACGCCGATGTGGAGCCCACAGAGCCCCGTGACCCACGGGGACCGGCCGGCCGACGCTGACCAGAGCAATCGACGGGAGGCCCGTCACCGGTCTCGGGACCGGTGACGGGCCTCCCGTCGGTTGCGCCCAGGGCGCGGTGACCGCTGGTCAGGCCGTGATGCGGCCCGGCAGCATGTCGGGCGTCAGCGAGTGCGCCTCGGCGAGCACCTTGCGGGCCTCGTCCGTCCTGTCCCACACGTTCCACAGCAGCACGCCGCGGACCGTGTCGTCGTCGTCCAGGTAGTAGACGACGCCGGTGACGGTCGGCTCCTGCCAGTCCTCGACGGTGCGCAACTCCGTGGAGACCTGTCCGACGGCCTCGTACCCCAGGTCGAACACGTCGGAGTAGTACATCGGCGTGTGGTCGTAGGTCTCGTCCGCGTCGGCCAGGTTGCGCCCGGCCTGTCGTCCCTGCTGCTGCGCGTTGTCGACGTGCTCGACGCGGCGCGTGCCGAGGATCCGGTCCGGGTACTCCGCGACGTCGCCGGCGGCGAACACCGACGGGTCGTCGGTCACCAGCGTCGAGGACACCACGATGCCGTCGCGCACCTGCAGGCCGGCGGACTCGGCCAGGTCCGTCGCGGGCTCGATGCCGAGGCCGGCGACGACCGCGTCGGCCTCGATGACGGAGCCGTCGTCGAGCGTCAGCTGCACGCCGGAGCCGGTGTCGGTCCCCGTCGTGACGCGACGCCCGGTGCGGAGCTCCACCCCGTGGTCGACGAACCGCTGCTGGAAGGCGGCGGCGAGGTCGGCGGGGAACATGCTGCCGCCGACGGTGTCGTCCGGGGTGACGAACGTGACGCGTGCGCCGTTCTGCACGACACCCGACGCGATCTCCGTGCCGATGTACCCGCCACCGACCACCACCACGTGCGCCCCGGCGTCCGCCAGGGTCCGTAGCCGGCGGTAGTCGTCCGCGCTGCGGTAGCTGAGCACCCGGTCGGACGGCTGCAGGTCGGGCAACCCACGCGGACGACCACCGGTGGCGATGAGCAGGCGCTCGTAGCCGAAGGTGCCGCCGTCGGAGGTCGTGACGGACTTGCCGTCGCGGTCGATCGCCGTCACCACGGTCCCGAGCACGAACTCCGCGCCGGTCTCCTCGGTGTGCAGGTCGACCTTCTCGTCCCAGCTGAAGTCCGGGTCGGTCCAGAGCTTCTTGGACAGGGCCGGACGGGCGTAGGGACGGTCGGTCTCCTCACTGATGATCCCGATGGAGCCGGACTCGTCGAGTTCGCGGATCCCGCGGGCGGCCGCGTCGGCGACCATCCCGCCGCCGACGATGAGGTAGCGGTAGTCGGTCATGTCGTCGTGGCCGGCCCTACGCGTGGGCCGAGGCCTCGGCGGTCGACGGCGACACCGCTGCCGCGAGCGGGGTGCTCGGTGCGCGGTTCTCGGCGGAGACCATCCATGCGAGCTGCTCGAGGCGCTCGATGAAGCCGTGGAGCAGGTCCGCGGTCGTCGGGTCTTCCTCGTCGACCTCGTCGTGCACGTCGCGCATGGTGCCGGTCGCCTGGTACAGCCGCAGCGTGATCTGGTCGATCGCGTCGTGCGTGGTGATCTCGCCCTCGGGGAACTGGTCGAGGTGGCTCTGCGCGGCGACGGTCGACGAGCGGCCGTCCGGCACGGCGTAGAGCGCACGCATGCGCTCCGCGGTGTCGTCGGCGAACTCGCGCGCGGCGTCGACGATCTCGTCGAGCTGCAGGTGCAGGTCGCGGAAGTTCGTGCCGAGGATGTTCCAGTGCGCCTGCTTGCCCTGGACGTGGAGGTCGATGAGGTCCACGAGGACCGCCTGGAGGTTCTTGGCCATCTTGTCCGAAGCGTGCATGATGACTCCTTTCGCGTCGGTGACGGTTCCCGGTCTACCCGGTGCCCCCGACCGCCCTCACAGTGCGCGGTGAGGGAGCGTCCCCCGACGCCCGGGTGTCAGTGCGACGCGGGGTCGACCTGGTCGACGGCGCCGCGCATGTGCTCGAGGAAGCGAGCGACGGTGCGGGCCTCGTCGGCGTCGAGTCCCTCGGCGATGGACATCATGCGCCGGTGCATCACGCCGAGGGTCTGACGGACCTCGTCGTCGGTCTCCAACGTCGGGGTGATGACGAGGGCACGGCGGTCGGTCGGGTGCGGTTCGCGCCGGACGTGGTTGCTCTTGACCAGGCGGTCGATGAGGATCGTCGTCGACGCCGAGCTGATCTTGAGGTAGGCGGCGAGGTCCTTCGGGCTGACCATGCGACCGGAGCGCTGCGCCTGCAGCAGGTAGCGCACGGCGAGCAGGTCGGTCTCGCCCATGCCCATCGAGTCGCGGGTGCGTCGGCGCATAGCGGTCTCGGCGGCCCGGTAGCGTCGGAGCGCGTTCAGGACGGCGACACCGCGCTGGGTGGCGTCGTCATCGGGGAACCAGTACCCGGACGCTTCGGTGATCTCCGTCGTGGACATGCCCGGTAGCGTAACCCGTCTGGTTACCAGGCGGTCTAGCGACCGTCGTGTCTGTGAGCAGACGCCCAGACGGACGGGAGGCCCGTGGCGGTGTCGCCACGGGCCTCCCGTCCGTCTGCTGGTCGCGCTGCGACCGCGTCGGTGTCGCGCTACGCGGCGACGCGCTCCGCTGCTGCGGTGGCGATCGCGTCGAGCGTCTGCTGGAGCTGCTCGGTGACCTCGGCGTCCTCGCGCGGGTGCGTCTCGGCGAACCGGACGACCGACTGCGGGATGGCGACCTTGACGTCCTCGAGCACCTTCGCGCCGGCGATGCCGGCGGCCTTGCGGGCGTCGTCGTGTGCCCAGACGCCGCCGTACTGGCCGAACGCCGAGCCGATCACGGCGAGCGGCTTGCCGGAGATGGGGGAAGCGCCGAACGGACGCGATGCCCAGTCGAGCGCGTTCTTCAGCACAGCCGGGATCGTGCCGTTGTACTCCGGCGTGATGACGAGGATGCCGTCCGCGTCGGCGACGGCCCGGCGGAACGCCACGGCGGCCTCGGGCGGGGTGTCGCCGTCGATGTCCTCGTTGTAGAAGGGCAGGTCGACGATCCCGTCGTACACGGACAGGTCGATGCCGTCGGGGGCGTGGTCGGTCGCCGCTTCGGCGAGCTGGCGGTTGATGGAGCCGGCGCGGAGGCTGCCGACGAGCACGAGGACGTTCGTCATGGGTGACCCTTTCGTTGCGGTGGTCCGTCTGCCAACGGAACGGTGACGTCTGTCAGCCGAATGGTTACAGGAACAACCAATGCGTTCGCAGAGAACGGCATTCCCCGGCGTGGTGGGGACCGGCGTGTCGGCGATGGGTACGCTCGGCGGGGTGAGCCTCCGGACGCCCGTCAGCACGCCCAGCACCTCCGACCCGAACTGGTGGCGGCAGGCCGTCGTCTACCAGGTGTACCCGCGGAGCTTCGCGGACACGAACGCCGACGGCCTGGGCGACGTCGTCGGGATCACGAGCCGCGTCCCGTACCTGGCGTCGCTCGGGGTGGACGCGATCTGGCTCTCCCCGTTCTTCCCCTCGCCGCTCGCCGACGGTGGCTACGACGTCGCGGACTACCGCGACGTCGACCCGCGGCTCGGCACGCTCGACGACCTCGACGAACTGCTCCGCACGGCCCACGCGCACGACATCCGGGTGATCGTCGACGTCGTGCCGAACCACACCTCGGACCAGCACGCCTGGTTCCGGGCCGCCCTGGCCGCCGGGCCCGGGTCGCCGGAGCGAGCACGGTACGTCTTCCGGTCGGGCTCCGGAGCGGACGGGTCGCTGCCGCCGAGCGACTGGGTGTCGAACTTCGGCGGCTCGGCCTGGACCCGAGTGCCCGACGGGCAGTGGTACCTGCACCTGTTCGCGCCGGAGCAGCCCGACCTCGACTGGACGAACGAGTCAGTACGCCAGGACTTCGAGCACACGCTGCGGTTCTGGTCGGACCGCGGGGTGGACGGCTTCCGTGTCGACGTCGCGCACGGGCTGGCGAAGGACCTCTCCGTGCCGTACCGCCCGTCGAACGAGCACGAGCTGCCCCTCGACGGCTCCGACCCGCTGTACGACCGTGACGAGGTCCACGGGATCTTCCGGACCTGGCGCGACGTGCTCGACGAGTACGACCCGCCCCGTGCCGCGATCGCCGAGGCCTGGGCCCCGGCTCCCCGCCGCGTGCTGTACGCGCGGCCGGACGAGCTCGGGCAGGCGTTCAACTTCGACCTGCTCGAGGCCCCGTTCGACGCCGCGGCGTTCCACGACCTCATCGAGCAGAACCTGGCCATGGCGGCGCAGTCCGGGGCATCGAGCACGTGGGTGCTCTCCAACCACGACGTCGTCCGGCACGCCACCCGCTACGGCCTGCCGCTCGGGACCGACACCGACGCCTGGCTGATGACCGACGGCACGTCGCCCGTGCTCGACCGCGCGCTCGGGCTCCGTCGTGCCCGGGCCGCGACGATGCTGCTGCTCGCCCTGCCCGGGTCCACGTACGTCTACCAGGGTGAGGAACTCGGGCTGCACGAGGCCGCTGCGATCCCGCGCGAACAGCTGCAGGACCCGAAGTGGCTGCGCTCCGGGCACACCGTCAAGGGTCGGGACGGGTGCCGCGTGCCGATCCCGTGGGCCACCTCGGGGCCGTCGTTCGGGTTCGGCGACGCCCGGCCGTTCCTGCCGCAGCCGGTGGACTTCGGCGCCGAGTCCGTCGCAGCCCAGGACGGTGACGCCGACTCGACGCTGTCGCTCTACCGGGCGGCGCTCGCCACCCGTCGGCACCTGCAGCAGGGGGAGTCCCTGACCTGGCTCGACGCTCCCGCCGGTGTGGTCGCGTTCGCGCGACACGACGGGTGGCGGTCGGTGACGAACTTCGGCGACGCTCCGGTCCCGCTGCCCGCGGGCACGGTGCTGCTGGCGTCCGGGCCGCTGGGCGTTGCTGAGCTGCCGGGCGCGACCACGGTCTGGCTGGGGCCCGCCGGGTCTTCCTCCACCGAATAGGGTTCAGGCGCGTTCGTCCACAGATGTCCCGGGGCCGGGCCGGCCGGGGTGTCCTGCTCGCGACGATCGGTGCATGAAGCAACCACACACTGCTCGTCCACCCGTCGTTGCCCGCCGCGATCGCGCTCGCCGCGACGCGGCTGATCGCCCGGCTGCGCCCTCCCGCGCGGTGCGTCGCCGCGCCGCTGTCCTCGTGGCGCTCGGTGCGCTCGCCGTCGCCGCGCTGCCGACCGCACTCGCTCCACCGCCTGGCGCGTCCGCCGCCGACCTCGCGTTCCCGTACGAGCAGGACTTCAGCACGGCCGGCGGGGGTGTGCTGAACGGGGACGCCGAGATCGTCGACGGGCGCCTGCGCCTGACCGACGCGGTGGAGAGCCAGGTGGGATCGTGGTCGACGACCGACACGTTCCCGTCGACGGCCGGTCTCGAGATCGCGTTCGACTACGCGATGCAGTCTGACAAGTCCCGAGAAGGCGCGGATCTGCGGCAGTTCAGGCTCGTTTGGTCCGCGTTTGGTCCGCAGAATGCTCGGTCGACGTGAGGAGCGCGGACGCTGCGGCTCTGGTGCGGTCCGCAGCGTCCGGGAACAGGTGCGCGTAGACCGTCAGCGTGATCGCTGGGGACGCGTGCCCCATAGCCCGGGCCACGGACACAGCGTCAAGGCCAGATCGAATCAAGCCGGATGCGTAGAAGTGCCGGTAGTCGTGCGGCGTGATGCCCTCGACGCCGGCTGCCGTGCACGCCTTCTCGAACCAGCGGCGCAGCGCGTCGGGTGACGGCGGGGCGCCGGGCAGCAGCCACCCGTCGCCGTGCACGCCGACGTCGGCGATGTGCGCGGACAATCGCAGGGTCAGTTCGGGCGGCACGGGGACGACGCGCTCGGACCCGTGCTTTGGCGGGCACACCTCGCGGAGGCCTGGGCGGTTCTGGATCTGTCGTGCGACGTGGAGCTCGTGCTGCAGCCACCGCACGTCGGTCGCCTTGACCGCGGACGCCTCGCCGATGCGGAGGCCGGCGAACGCCATGACGTCGAGGAGCGGGCGGAGGAACGGCTCCGCAGCGTCGCGGACCGCCTGCACCTCGGCTGGGGTCGGGATGCGCATGGTGTGCTCGAGCCGACGGACCGCTGGTAGCCGGACGCCGACCGTCGGGTCTGCTGCAAGCACCCTGTCGAGCACGGCCGCCTTCAACACGCCGCCCACGTACCGCACGCGGGTCCGGATCGTCGACGCCGCGAGCGTGCCCTCCATCGCCTTCACCCACGCTTCGACGTGTGACCGGCGCAGCTTCCCGAAGGGCACGTCGCGGAACGTGCACGAGGCGAGCGCCTGGTCGGCGTTGCGGCGGGTTCCGGTTGCCCACACCTGCCGCGGCGCCCATTCCGCGTAGAACCCTGACAGGGTCACCTTCGACGCGGCCGGCGCGACGTACGTGCCGGTGCGCCGCGACGTCGCGACCTCGTCGAGCCAGTCCTGTCCTTCGCGCTTCCGGTCGAAGTGCCGCGAGTGCTCGCGACCCTCGTCATCGCGGTACCGGGCCCGCCACTTCCCGTCAGGACGCTGCCGGATGCTGGCCACGAGCCGCCCTCTCAGATTCGATGTACAGCTTCATCCAGGGGCCGTTTTCTGTTGCCCATGGGTACTCGTCGAGCCCGAACATCCGGTGCTCGTTGGCGACGACTTCCTCCGCGGGGAACCAGAGCCTGGCGATCACTTCGTTGTCGACTTCCCGGCCGAGCGAGTCCGCCAGCTGCGCGTACTCGCGGCGCACTAGATCCCAGTCGGAAACTGCGTGTCGGAGCCGGTGATACTGCGCAAGCAGCTTCTGCGTCGCTTCGCGCATCTGGGAAGCCTCCCGGGCGTTCACGAGGTCGACGACCTCCACCTCGAGGATCTCTGCAACACCGATCGCCTCGGCTGCTCGCAGCGGGCGATCGCCGCGTTCAACCGAGCCGACCGTGACGTGCGACCACTTCCATCCACGCTCGGTCATCGCGTCTGCGAGAGCGCGCTGGCTCATGCGAGGTGTTCGGAGGCGCGTGAGGTTATCGCCGATCTGCTTGTCCAGTGATGTCACGTGATGAGCATAGGGAAATCCGACCAAGCGTGGAAGCTTTTGGTTGCCATCTGATGTGGGGTGTGGTCTAATCCTTCCATTGCTGGTAGGACCAGTGAACCACCCAGAAGGGATGAACATGGACCAGAACGAGAACGAGACCGTCCACCTGACGCTCGCCGAGACTGCGAAGCGCCTGCGCAAGTCGCAGGCCGGCATCCGATACATGATCCAGACGGGAACCGGGCCGCGCAGCGGGCTCATCGGCGGGCGTCGGATGTTCCGTGCCGCCGACGTCGAGGCGTACATCGCGAGCCAATTCGAGACGGCCTCCGCATGACCGCGTCGACGTACGACGGGCGGGTGCGTGACCGTGACCCGGACACCTCCTGGGCAGCAGCCGACCAGCAGAGCGACGGGAAGACGTCCCAGGTGGTCGCGACGATCCGTGTCCTGCTCGGTTCGCGTGGCCCGCTGACGCACGAGGAGCTGGTCGACGCGTACGCCGAGTACGGAGCCGAGAAGCCGTGGGTCAAGACCGTTACCGCGCAGAGCATCCGCACACGCACCGCGGAGATGCACCGTCGTGCGGAGGTAAGAGACACAGGGCAGCGGCGCCCCACGAAGGCCGGCGGGTCCGCGGCCGTGTGGGAGCTCGTACCCATCGGCGAGGAGCACGAGGCGACCGCATGACCACCACAACGAAGAACGCCCCCGAAGCCGGCCAGGGCTTCGAGGGCAGCGACCAGAACCCTTGAGAGGAACCGATCATGAGCAAGCGTACGACCACCATTGCGCCGACCACCGACATCTACCGCCGAGCCTGCCCAGTCGAACGCATCACGGGCGCCCGGAGAGCGACGGCTGGACGGACCGTGTACGCGTGGAGCGTCGACGGCAGACCAGGTGTCGTGCTGTCCACGGACCCGTGGGTCGCCGGGGTGAAGCACTCCGTCGGCGACCGGTACCGGAACGATGACACCGGCGAGGTGGTGACTACCGAGGGCACGTTCGTCGTCGATGGCACGGAGGACGGCGTCGCGTATCTCCGCATGACGGGGGAGATCCCGTGCGAGCGGCACCGCTGGTGCACCGGGCACTCAATCGCCTGGGCCGACGACGAGCCCCAAGTCAGTGGCCTGCACGTCGGCGACTTCGTCGAGGAACACCGCTTCGGCACCGACGTCGCGCTCGAGGTCGCCCGGTCGGCGGAGGGCGACGGTCCGGCCACGTTCGAGCTGCGCCTCACAGAAGGCACGGAGCCGCTGAGCGGTGACGCCCTGGTCGGGTTCGCTGAAGAGCTCGCTGCCGTCGCGGCGCAACTGCGCGCGCTGGTGAACTGACCGACCGGATTGGCCATGAGTGACACTCTCAGCAAGAAACTGGGCCTGGGACGTCGGGCAGCGAGCTGCGCGGCCCTCGGAGGGCGACGCTGGCGACAGGGTTGCGTTGAAGCCGGGGGAGAAGTTGGTGCTCCTCTGCATCGCGGAGCACGAGAACGCCGAAGAGGGCTACGCGTACCCGTCATACGAGCGGATCGCGCAGCGCACGGGGTTGAGCGTGCGGAGCGTGCAGGAGCACGTGAAGACCCTCGAGTTCACGGGGGCGTTCAAGATAGAGCGTCGGCGCAGGCGCGACGGGCAGTACTACCGGCACCTGTACCTGTTGAACGTGCCGGACGAGTACCGCAGCGCGGATCCGGCGTGGACCGGGCAGCAGCCGTACTGAGGTCCACCGGCAGTTTCTGCCGCTGGGCCACCGGCAGTTCTCGCATTCACCGTCGGCAGTTTCTGCCGGTAGCCATCGGCAGTTCTCGCGCATCCCGTCGGCGAGAACTGCCACCTATCAGTCACAGGAACCAGTTACTCCTACCAGTGACAGCTGACTACCGCACTTCGCTGACGCGAAGGGCGGGATCGGGGGTCACACAGCTGTGACGGTCGACGACAAGCACCCGACGGAGCGTGATGCGCTCGAGGCCGAGACGGATCGCTGGATCGCCTTCTACCGAGAGCATCCCGAGCTCAAGGCTCAACACGCCGAACGGTCCCGCGTCTATTCGTTCCCGAACCCTGCGTCGGGCCGAAGCGCTCACCGCCCCTCTCCGGAGTGATCGCAGCACAAACCAGACCCACATGCGCGGGGGCTGGGATCGTCCGTCTCAGCCCCCGCGCGGTACCCACACGACGATGAAAGGCAAGCACCATGACCACCGGAGGCATGTTCAACCCGGACCCCAACCCCGTGAAGCGGGAAGCCGAAGCCCGGCGCATCGTCGCGCAGCAGCACGCGGAACGAGAAGCAGCGGAGACAGCCGAACGCGTGAAGCTAGACCAGCAGCTCGACAAGGTGCGGGCCAAGCTCGCCGAACTGAAGAGACGCACGGAGGGTAAGCCATGACGGCCTCGCGCGCGCACGCGCGTGCGCGGCAGCCACGTGAACGTTGCACCGCGGACAGTGGGGGTGGCGATGGTGTTTCCTCCTGAGCCGCGGGACTACTCCCGGCCCGACGGTGCCGTGGTGGTACCGCAGCGGGTGGCAGCCCCGCTCATCCGACTACTGACCATCGGCGTGGTCGAGGGCCGAAGCCGGGGCGTCTCGGTGAACGAGGACATGGTGCGAGTGCTTGATGCGCTGCAGGAGGCTGCGGCCCGGGCGGATGTTGCCCGTTCCGTCCACGGAACCAGCCGTGGCGGGGAGGTCACGCTGAGTGGGCGGCAGGAGTTCCTGACCGTGGCCGAGGCGGCTGCGGTGCGGGGGTGTTCCACGAGGGCGATCACGAAGGCGATCGCGAGTGGGCGGCTCCCGGCGGAACGCCACGGTCACTCGTGGTGGATCGGTGCCGCGGACCTTGACCAGTACCGATACGGACGGAGCCGCGCATGACCGGAACGACGGAGCTCGTCACCGACGCTGATCTGCTGTCGGCGCGCACCGACGCCGAGGTGGCGCAGAGCCTCCTCCGGTTCGCGGAACGTCAGGTCGAACTGACCACCCTCACCCTCGAAAGAAGGACCCACGTCATGACCATCACCCACAGCATCGACGTCGCACCGGCGTCACTGAACCGCATCGCGAAGAAGCTGCGCCGCAACCTCGAAGCGACCCTCGACGCGCACGAGAGCGCCCGAGCCGGCCTCGACTCGGAGGGGAAGGCCGCCGAGGTCGCCGCTGTCCTCGAGGATGCCCGCTCGAGCGCGCTCGGCATCCGCACGGGTATCACCCACGAGATACGCGAGGCGGAACGGCTGGGCCTCGCCGCAGGCATCGACTTCGACGACGCCCGCAAGCCGGTGGAGGCGACGATCGACCGCATCCTCGCTGTGCAGACCTTCGACGACGCCGACGCGCTGGTCGCGTCGCTGAGCGAGTAGGAGACGAGCCATGCCGTTCGACGCCAAAGGCAACTGGGTTGCCTTCCTCTCCGCCGCCGACCAGCGCGAGATCGCCGATCGCCAGGAACAGGCTCGACTCCGCGCGTCTCTGGCAGCCCTCGGTCGCATCACCGACCCGTGCGTACACGTCGGAGACCCTGCGGCACGGGCACGAGCAGCGCTCACGGGCCTGTATCGGACCGCGGAGACGCTTCTGCCGAACTTCGGCGCGATCCGCGCCTACGAAGACCCCAACGTCCTGCATGACGCACAGGAAGCCGAGCGTGGGGCTCGGCTGAGCTCCCTGCAGAAGGCGCTGGACCACCGGGCTACTCAGCTCAAGGAGCACGCGGTCGGCGCGCTCGAATCCGCGGCGATCCTCGCTGAGAAGCACCGGCCGAAGCTGGACCCCGACAACATGGCGCAGCTGATCCGCACCGACCAGGCGTGGAACAACTTCATCCGTCCGCAGCTCGAGTCCGGCAAGTCATGGCCCGACATCATGAAGAACCTCGACAGCGACGCGCTCCTCGCCGTACAGCGGTACGCACCCGCTTACGAGACGGCGAGGTCCGACCGGAAGACAGAGCACCAGCTCCCTGCCACGCTCGCCGGCATCGAACGGATGACGCAGCAGCGCCTCATCGCGGTCACGCCCGAGGGTGAGGCGCGCGACGCGCTGCAGCAGCACGTCGACGTGCAGCGCATGCACGACGCCGTGATGGTTTCGGCGGAGCAGTTCAAGCGGCTCGGCACACCCGACGTGCCACGCAACGAGGTCGTCGCAGGCACACAGCTCGGCGTGAAGCACCTCACCTACGAGGCAGGCGCCGAACTCGGCGACGGTTCGGACTGACCCGTTGCCCGCTCAGCGCTTCACAGCCGACGACGCCGTTCGCGCCCGAGCCCTGTTCGACCAGGGGCTCGGGTGCAACGCGATCGCGCGCGAGCTCGGGTTCTCGGCGGCCCGGATCTCAAGGTGGGCGAAGAGTGAGGGGCTGGCGTTCGACCGGGCGCAAACGGCAGTGGCTACCACCGCGAAGGTCCGTTCCTTACAGGAACGACGCGCGACGCTGGTCGACCGGCTGTACACGCGAGCCGAGCGCATCCTCGATCGGCTCGAGGAGGGCGACGGCGGCAAGTTCCGTGCCCTCGTGCGCGGTGAGGGCGGCTCCGAGCATGACGAGACGCTGGACTTCATTCCGACGCAGGCAGAACGCGACCTGACGGCGGCGGTGTCCGGCTACCTCACCACTTCGGCGAAGCTCATCCTTCAAGACCCGTCAGAGGGCCTGACGGAAGCGCACTCGCTGCTCGACACGCTCGCGGCAGGATTCGCTGCGGCCGCGGTGAACTACGATCCCGCCGCCGGCAACGCGCTCGGCGACGCGTCCTGACCGCCGGGGTTGTTGCGTTCACGGTTACGCGGCGGCCCCGGCTCAACACTGCCGGGAGTCGTCGTCGTGGGGACGGACGGCTCCCGATGTCCCGGGCCATCGCATTCGCGGGTGCGCGGCGTCCCCGGATCCGACCGCCCGGGGCGTGATCCAAGGACGGTGCGGTCCAGACGCTCGTGTCGGCGGAGAAAGATACGATGTCCGCAGCGCCACCCACATGGCGTGCAGAAGTGCCGAACCTGAACGAAAACGGGACTTCGTTGTAGGTTTCGTCAACCGGACCTCGCTTGTGCATGTAGCGACACGGCACAACTACCGGATGCACAACCGACCTGTGTACTGTGCGGAACATGTCCGACACGACTGATTTCGCCATCCTCGCGCAGTCCATCGGGGAGAACAGTGTTTCGTACATCGGGAAGGAAAACCTCCGGGCTCTGTCCGTTGAGGTGAACCCCATCACGATGGAAGCCGAGATCGAGATCGTTCTCCGTGATGCGCACGAGGCGCACCGTCGCGCTGCTCTCGAGGCGCTTCGCGAGGTGGAAGAGCTGTTCTGGGACGAGATCGTGATCGGACACAACTTCGTGGGCGAGCTTCATGCGCACGACCGCGCAACGGCGGACGCGCGACGACAGTTCCAGTACGCATGACCTCGAAGGCGTTGGACACGGCTGAGAAGTGTGTTCAGCGGGCCGACGCCTTCGTGCTCACCGGTCAGAGCCTCCACGACGTGGGGGATGAGTGGGCGGTCGTCTGCTACTTCTACGCGAGCTACCACCTCATGCGTGCCGCCTTTATCGGTGACACGATCTTCGACTCGGTGGCTCGTCTCAGCGCCGTCGACAGCCGCTTCACACTCGCAGATCGCTTCGTTGCGATGCACCGAGGTCGCAAGGGCGACAGGGAGCGCAAGCCGGGTGTCAACGACATCGTGAGCAAGCTCTACCCGCAGATCTCCTTCGAGTACCTCGAGCTTCACCAGTGGAGCGTCAACGTTCGCTACAACGAGGGCCTCGAGCCATCGGCGTCGATCGCTGACGCGAAGCTCTACTACGAGCGCATCCGCAGCGCGTTCGACGCTGGAACGCTGAAGGCGAAGTAGCAGCCCAGGGCGGCTCATCCACGAGCACACGCTGAGTCACGCGGAGGGGCGATGGCGGCGTACTCGTCTACCTCGACTGCCGCTTCGCCTTGACGCGCGCGACCCGTGCCGGACCCTGGAAGACCTCACTGAGGACCTCCGCCATCAGCGCAAGGATCTCTTCAGCGTCAGTCTCGTCGATGGGGACGTCGATGTCGCCGTGGGCCATCTCGTTCCCAGCGAAGCGGACCTCATGCGCGAGTTCGGCGATGTCGGGCCGGATGAGATCCGCTTCTCGCATCCCGTTGATCTTCGCGGCGAGGGTCTTCCCCTCGATTCCCTTGGCTTTTGCCGTTGCCTCGACCACGGTCCGGGCCATGAGGACGGCCGCCATCTGGTTGCCGACAGAGCGGCTCGAGTAGGCCTCCTTTGCTGCGCGAGCGATCGCCGGTGGGACGTCCAGTACCTCTGGGCTCTCCGCGGACAGGGGCAACCAGCTAATCTCCTCCGCGCGTCCCACTGCTTCCACCACCGACCCAAGGCTTGTAGTCGCGTGAGTACCGCCGTAGCCCGTGATCGCCTCACCCTGAGCCTCGCCGGCCAGGATCCGTCCGCAGTTGTCGCAGGTAGAAGCAACTCGCACGCTGGTGGCTTGGTCGTACACCTGCCCCCACTGAATCGTGGTGTGGGTGTGCTTCTCGCAGTATGGGCAGAGCGTCGACGTGGTGGCCATGCGGTCATCCTCGCGCAGTTCCGCTCTCGAAACCACGGCGACGGCACCCGTCAACCTGGGAGGACCGCCGCCTTCATTACTGCTCGCTCTCGAGATCGGGCGCGGTCGCATGCGGCCGGAAGCCGCGGGCGGTCTCCCGTACTTGCGTGGCGATCAAGCGTCGGTATGCCTTAGGGCTCGCCATCGCCGCGAGATGCTCGGCGCGCTCTGCGGTCCTCCGGGACCCGGCGGCGTTCTGACGGTCGGCCAGGTGGCGGAACTCAGTCCCGATGAGGAGCGCGAGCTGAGCATCCTCGCCTTGGTCAATCAGAATTTCATGGAGCCAACGTTTGGCTCGTTCGGATCCACGGGTACCGAGCGAGGGTGAGGAGCGGCGGGGGCATCCGCCTTCCGGGGTTCGGATTCTGACGCCGACACCAACCCGCCGCGGATGTCTCGCACCTCGTCGGTGAGGGTGCGGATCGCGTTCCGGAGCACGACGAGTGCTTCGCTCTCCGGGCCGTCGTAGATCACGTCGTCGAGTTCGTCGAGCGTGGTGAGAACGCGGTCGAGCCGGTCGTCAGAATCACCGACGTTCTCACCGAACCCCTGTACGAGTTTGCCTGCCATGACACGAATGTACGTCGGTTCCGCTCCCGGAACCAGGGTGAGCGACCCCGTCAGGCTGGGAGCACGATCACGCGCGCGCATTCCCCAGGTGCACCGCCCGCCTCCTGAGGAGCCTCATGCCCGTCTCACAGAACAGCGCCGACGATGAGTGACACCGAGATCGGTGGGATCACCGGATTCCTCCGCCTGGACGACTCCGACTGGGACCGGAAGATCCAGAAGGTCAAGCGGCAGGCCCGCGAGCTCGGCGCGATTGACCCGGACATCCGCGTCGACGTCGACACCGCCCGCGCCGAGGAGCAGCTCGCCGTCCTCTCGGCCGCCGTGCGCGCGGTCGGTGCGGAGTCCGTCACAGTCGACGTCAACGTTGCCCAGCACACCTCCGGCACCGGCGGGGCCGCCGCGGCCAGTGCGCAGGCCGTCGCCGCGTCCGAAGCAATCGAAGCGGCCGACCGTGACACCGAGCGTTCCGCTGAGGACTCGGTCGCAGCCCGCACCGCACTCGCTGCCGCGTACACGCGAGCGGTAGCCGCCGCGTCCGGTGCTGCTGTCGCCGAGGAGGCCCTCAGCGAGGCGCAGGACGGGAGCACTCGGTCTGCCGAGGAGTCCGCTGCAGCGCAGGCGTCTCTGGCAGCTGCACGGCAGGCGTCGGAGCTCGCGACGCGTCGTGCGACGGTCGCGCAGATGCGTCTCGACGAGGTGCTCGGGAACCCGCAGTCCTCCGCGGTCCGCGTCGCCGCCGCTCGGCTCACTGCAGACGCATCGCTGGCTCAGGCCGCCGCCGCCCACCGCGCCGCGAACGCTGAGGGTGAGCTCTCGGACGAGCAGGCGCGCGCCGCGGTCAGCGCTCAGGTCCTCGCCGGCGCGCAGGAGCTCGCCGCCGGGGCCACGGACTCCGCTGCTGAGGGGCAGAAGCGAGCGATTCCGGTCGCCGGGTGGCTCGCAACGGCCATCGGTGCCGCGGTCGCGATCCT
The DNA here is from genome assembly GCF_001864835.1 of Curtobacterium sp. MCBA15_001. Classification (GTDB taxonomy): domain Bacteria; phylum Actinomycetota; class Actinomycetes; order Actinomycetales; family Microbacteriaceae; genus Curtobacterium. The sequence continues at coordinate 25,573 of NZ_MJGI01000022.1, forward strand.
CCCCGCAGCGACGAGCGCCGCCGTCGCCTACAGCGGCGCGCTCGTTGGCATGGCCGGCGCGGGTGTCCTCGCGATCGTCGGTGCGAACCAGGCGATCAAGTCGGGCACCGAGGTTGGGCAGCGGTACTCCGCCGTCCTCACGAACCTCGGCGCTGACCTCGACACCCTGTCGAACACCGGTGCCGTAAGCATGCTCCGCCAGTTCGAGCAGGCTGAGCGGTCCGTGACGGGGAACCTGCCCGGCCTCAACGACCTCGTGCGCGAGCTCGGCACGTCGGCGGGGAACGCTGGCAACGACATCGTGAGCGGTGTCGTCGGCGCGCTCCTCGTCGCCCGGCCCCTGTTCGTGCAGGTCGAGGACGTCGTCGAGGGCGGGGCACGGACCTTCCGGCAGTGGGCCACGTCCACGACCGGGTTCCGGCAGTTCGTCACCGACGCGTCGCACGACCTCCCTCAGGTCAACGCGGCCATCGGGTCGCTAGTCGGCGGCGTCGTGAACCTCGTTGGCGCGTTCCGGCCTGCCGGACCCGTGATCCTCGACGTCGTCGAAGGTGTCGGCAATCTGCTAACAATCACGTCTCGGCTGGGTCCCGTCCTGCCGGCGATCGGCATCGCTGCTGGTGCGGCGTTCGTGGGCTTCCAGGTGTGGAAGGGCGCGCAGGTCATCCTCGCTGGTGTCGACACCGCTGCGACGGCGACCGTGGCGACGTGGAACCGCGTGACTGGCGCTCAGACCGCGGCCGCGGTGTCGGCGACTGCGAACGCTGCGGCGACCGTCGCGGAAGGTGAGGCGGCGGCAGGTGCTGCCGTCACGACGACGGTCCTCGGTGGGGCGATCAACTTCATGATGGGCCCGCTCGGATGGGTCATCGGTGGGCTTACTGGCCTGGCCGCGGTCATGGGTGTGGTCATGGTCGCGACGCAGAGCAACACGAAGGCGGCAGCCGACTACTCGTCCGCCCTGATCCAGGACAACGACGCTATCGGCGAGCACACCACCAAGCTCGCCGCGCAGCAGCTGCAGCAGGCCGGCGTGATGGACACGGCGAAGCGCTATGGCCTCACCCTCACCGACCTGACCTCGGCCGCGACCGGCAACGCGGACGCCACGGATCAGATCAACAGGGTGCTCGACGCCCAGGAGGCGAAGCTGCGTAAGAGTGCCACGGCACAGGCGCAGGCAGGTGGCGCCTTCGCGGGCGCTACGGGCGCAGCGTCGAAGCAGCTCGACGCTCTCCGGGAACTTCGCGATCAGCTCGACACCACCTCCGAAGCGATTGCCAAGGAGAAGAAGTCGCTCGACGACGCGAACTCCGCGTCGGCTGGCGCAGCGAACGCGGCGAAGTCGCAGGCCGACGCGTACGGCATGACGACGTCGGCGTACCGGGATGCGACGTCCGCGGCGAAGGAGCAGGCGGCGCAGACGAAGGCCACGACCGAGGCCATGCAGCTCGAGAACGACGCTGCCGGGCTCCTGTCGAACGCGCTCACCCTGCTCAACGGTGGGGCGCTGTCGGTCGCTCAGGCGCAGACCGGGGTCGCGTCCGCCATCAACCAGACGAAGGACGCGTTCAAGGACAGCAAGAACGCGATCGACGGCAACTCCGAGGCGGCGGTCAAGAACCAGCAGGCGATCCAGCAGCAGGTGTCGGCCGCGCAGCAGATGGCGGACGCTCAGGCGAAGGCCACCGGCTCCACGCAGGCCGGCGTCGACGCCTACAAGCAGTCGAAGGCGGCCCTCGAGGACGCCCTCCGCGCGCAGGGGAACCTGACCCCCGCCGTGCAGGCGTACATCGACAAGCTCTACGACATCGACAACCTCAAGGTGAAGCCGACCGCGCTCGAGGTCGACACGGCGCAGGCGGACTTCGGGATCGCGGCGATCAAGCAGTCGATCGCGTCGGTGCCGGACAAGCACGACACCAAGGCGCAGGCGCTCGTCGACGAGGCGAAGGCGAAGCTGCGGGACCTGACGGCGAACATCGAGTCGGTGCCCGTGGCGAAGCGGACCGAGATGCAGGCGTCGATCGCGGACGCTCAGCGGCAGCTCGTGATCCTGCAGGCGCAGATCGACGGGATGCACGGGAAGACGCTGACGATCACCCAGAAGACGGTCCTCGTGCAGGAGGCCGTCAACTCGGGCGCTGCTCGAGGTGTAGCCGGCGCGGCGTTCAACGCGCACGGCGGCACCGCGGGTGTCGACGGGTGGCGGGCGGTACAGCGCTTCGCTCAGGGCGGCACGGGCGGGTCGGTGTCGGGCACGGGGTCGGCGTTCTCGGACAAGGTCCGGACGTTCCTCTCTCCCGGGGAGGAGGTCGTGAACGCGTTCGCTGCCGGGTACCCGGGTGCGCGGCCGATCATCAAGGCGATCAACGCGGACCCGGCGAACGCCCTGCAGGCCCTCGGCTCGCAGAAGCAGCAGCCGACGGACGACCGGCCGATCTACATGGACGGATCGCTGTTCGGGATGCTCCGCGAGATGGCTAACGGAGAAGCTCGCATCGTCCTCCGCCAGGAGAACGCCCGGCGCAAGCTCAAGCTTGGTGCGGGGCAGCAGTCAGGGGGACTGTGACGCTCGAGCCCCGCTTCACAGTCGGCCGTCGAACTCCTCAAGGTCGCCAGCAAGCTCGCACCGTGCCATCTCGTCGCGAAGCGCGCCAACCCAGATGTCGCGGTCCAGGTGCCGGTCGAAGGCACTCCTAGCGATGTCGGCTGCCTCCACTGCGAGTTGCGCGAGCGCGTCGGGCCCCTCGCCGAGCAGTACCGCGTTCATGAGCACCTGCGCCTCGTCCTGGCCTTCCTTGCCCTTCGCTACGGAGATGACGAGCTGGCAGGCGAGGGCACGGAGGGCGAGCTGCGTGCTCGGCGTCAGGGCGGACATACAGTCAGTCTGCCGGCGACCGGTGACACGGCCCTACGGCTGTGTGCGTAGCTCCTCCAACCAGCGGAGGCCGTCCTCGCGTGTGACGATCGGCTTCCGGCCGGCCGGTGTGGGGTAGCGGGCGAGGAGCTCGCCACGGTCGATCGCTTTCTTCACCGTCGTGACCGACAGGCACACGGCGTCAGCGAACGCCGGCAGCGAATACGCGAGCCGTTCTGGCGGTGCGACGGGTAATGGCTGCGCTGCGGCGAACAGCTCGGCGGCCGTCATCCCGAGGGCGAACGCGATGCTCGTCGCGTCCATCACGAGGAGCGGCGCCTCACCGTGGAGGACTTGCTCGAGCCGACCCAGAGGGATCCTCGCCGCCTCAGCGAGTGCGCTGGTGGGCGTGCGGGACCGGTGCAGTCGAGTGACGATGTTGCGGAGGACCGGGTCCGGTGGTGCCGTCATCCGCCGAGTCTGAGCCGCCTTCACGGGGTGAGGAGACGCTGAGTGCAGGCCGAAGCGACGAGGCTCTCACATGAGACATCGCAGATGTCAGAAGGGACCAGCCTCGTGTCGCATCTGACGGAACGCCGATTCCGGAGCGCTCGGCGTGTCGGACAACGCGCGGACCGCGTCGCGCCAGACCCACGCGCACTCGGCGGCCTGCCCGAAGCCCCACTCGACGAGGACCGCCCGGTCCGTCCAGGCGAGCACACAAGCCTCGACCTCGAGCGTCCGGTCGGGGAACTGCACCCAGGCGAGCACTGGGTCGGGCTCGGCGAGGTCCACCTCGGGACCGCCGCGTGCCGCCTCGGGTAGCGACAGAGCCGGCCCGAGGGCCCACCTGTCTCGCCGCCGTCGTGCCATGCGCGGCACCGTACTGGCAGCGGCCGACGCCGGTCAGACGCTCACGAGGTCTCGCAGGTCGACGCCAAGCGCGCGAGCGACAGCGGCGATCTCGCCAAGACGGAACGCTGCAGGATCGCGCAGGCGCCGCGAGAGCGTGGCGATCGGCATGCCGGTCTCGGCGGCGAGCCATGCCTGCGTCTGACGGCGTCGCGCGAGCTGGGCGAGGATCTCGTCGCCCAGGGCCGAACCGGCACTACGACGGTCGGCCGGGTCGCCGGCCCGAAGGAGCGGCTGACTCTCAGCGTCCGGCGCGACGACGCGCTCGAGCTCCTCACGGACGACGCGGCGGATGATCCCCTCGATGTCGGTCACGGGCACTCGGCGTTGCAGCGTGCGCACACCCTGTGTTCGGGGACGTGCGGATCTCGCGGACCCCCGTCGTCTATGCCCGGCTTCACCCAGATGTGCACGCACTCGGTCATGTGCCCATCGTGGCGAGTCCGCAGCTAGTCCGCAAAAGCTCCATCATCTGGCTGTCATCCGCACTCACTGACCGCCGCTACTTGCGCATGAATTCGGGCCTCGCATGACCCGACAACACCCCACATCACGTGCGCACGATTACGCGATGTACTCCACCGGCGACGGGCGGAAGGCCGACGGGCTCGTCATGTACCTGGCCGACGGTGCCGCGCCCGCCGGTGTCGGCGCTCCGGGGACCGGCCTCGGCTACACCTGCGTGCCGAGGGACAACCAGGGGAACGGGCCGTGCGGCGTCGCGGGGATCCCCGGCGGGTTCGCCGCGGTCGCACTCGACCGCTACGGCAACTTCTCCCAGCCGATCAACGGAAGCGGTCCCGGCCCGACCCCGGACGCGGTGGTCGTCCGCGGCTCGGGCGACGGCCTGGTCGGCTACCGCTACGTGGCCGGTGCTCCGGCACCCGGTGGTGTCGCCAGCGCCGGGGCCACGCCGCGCACGGTCCGGGTCAGCCTGGTCCCCGGCGCCGCCGGAGAGCTCTTCGCCACGGTCCGGCTCGAGGACCACGGCACCATGCGGACCGTCCTCGACCGGGTCCCGCTCCACGGCGACGGCCAGGCACCGCTGCCGGACACGCTCCGACTCGGGTTCGCGGGTGCGACCGGTTCGTACGTCGACGTACACGAGATCGACGCACTCCGCGTCTGGCAGCCCGCGGACCTGCGTGTCGAGCACACCCTGCCGCCCGCCACCGCCGGAGCGCCGTTGGCCTACACGGTCACGGCATCGAACGTCGGCGTCAACGACTCCACCCCGAGCCCGCTGACCGTGGACGTCCCGGACGCCCTGCACGACGTGCACTGGTCGTGCAGCACGCCGGACACCTGCGGCGACGCATCGGGCACCGGCGACGTGGCCACCGACCTGACCCTGCCCCGCGGCGCCGTGGCACGGATCGAGGTCCGGGGCACCGTCGACCCTGCCGCCACCGGCACGCTCGACAGCCGGGCGACGATCGCGACCGCCCCGCACCTCGCCGACATCGACGAACGCGACAACGTCTCCGTCGCCAGCGCCCCGGTCCGGGCCGAGGCGCAGCTCGGCACCGACAAGTCCGTGTCACCGTCCACCGGCGTCCGTCCGGGCGATGACCTGGAGTACACCGTCACCGCGGTGAACCACGGTCCGGCGGTCGCACACGAGGTCACGGTGGTCGACGACCTGCCGACACCGCTCGCGTTCGTGGGCAGTGACGACGACTGCACGGCCGAGGGGCAGCACGTGACGTGTCGCCTGACGGGGGACCTCGCCCCCGACGGCACCGCCGCGTTCCGGTTCCACGCCCGACTCGACCCGGCCTACCGCGGCGACGGCTCGGACGTCGTGAACACCGCGACCGCGTCGTCGCCGACGGACCCGGACGGCGGCGACCCTTCGCCGGGTGTCGACATCGCGGTCGTGGACCCGGACGGCCCATCGCCCTCGCCGACACCGACCGCCGCCCCGACCGCCCCGCCGACGCCCGGCGCCGCGGGGCACGCCACGACCGGGAGCGGTGGCGGAGCCGGCTCGAACGGGCAGCACGGGCCGCTCGCGTACACGGGTACCGAGGGGCTGACGGTCCTCGCCACCGTGGGGACGGTGCTCCTGCTGGCGGGTGCCGGGCTCGTCTGGGCGCTCCGTCGCCGGACGCGGACGACGCCGCGCAGCGGACCGGTCGAGTGAGGCGCACCTGGGCAGCCGGCCGGCACGGGGTCGGCTGCCCAGGTCGGAGCATCCTCAGTTCCGCGGCCCCGACGAACGATCCACACGGAGAGGGCACATGCGCGGCGGCGGTAGGATCGATGACACGATCCGCATGCTGTGAAAGAGGTTTCGTGTCCGACTCCGTCGCCGACGCACACCAGCGCGCGCGGTACTGGCCGATCCCCGTCCTCCGGGCCGTCCCGGCTGCCGTGATCGCGCTCGTCATCACCTTCTCGTCCAACCACGCCGCCGGCTACGGCCTGCTGCTGTTCGGGGTGTTCGCGGTCGTCGAGGGCATCGTCCTCGGCGTCGGCAGCGCCACGCGGCTGCGCGACGACCCGCGCTCGCGGCGGACCGCCCTGGCGCAGTCCGTCATCACCGTGGTCGCCGGCATCGTGGCGATCGCGTGCAACGGCTTCGGGCTCACGGCATTCATCGCGGTGCTGGTGGTGTTCGCCGTCCTGACCGGGGCGCTCGAGCTCGCGCAGGGCCTCCGTGCCCGACGCCGGTCGCCGTTCGCCCGCGACTGGATGACCATCGGCGGACTCACCCTGCTGCTCGCGGTGGCCTTCCTGGTCACACCGCCCGACTACTCGCAGCAGCTCGGCGGCATCGAGCGGGTCTCCGGCACCCTGGACGCCTCGGTCGTCCTGGTGGGCCTGCTCGGCGCCTACTTCGCCATCGCGGCGGTCTTCCACGTGATCGCCGGCCTCTCGCACAAGTGGGGGACCGTCGCTCCGGCGCCGTCCCCGGACGGAGCACCACACGCATGACCACCCCCAGCCGTCGTGACCGCCTGCGCCCGGCCGAGCTCCTCGGGATCTCCGCGATCGTCGCGGTCTTCGTCGGGCTCGTCGTGCTCTTCTCCACGAGAGAGGTGACGCTGTCCCTGATCTTCCTCGGCGTCGCGTTCATCGTCGTGGTGGTCGTGCTGGCCATGCTGCAGCTCGCGTCGACCAGCGACCAGGACGACAACGACATGCTCGGCGGACACAAGACCCCTGGTGAAGGAGACGGCGACGGCTTCCACTGACGTCCGGCGCCCGTCCCAGGGCGCGCGGGAGCTCCCGGCGCGGTACCGCCATCGCTACCTGATCCTCGCGGTCTGCTGCATGAGCCTGTTCATCGTCTCGATGGACGCCACCGTGGTGAACGTCGCGCTGCCGTCGATCGGCCGCGAGCTCGGCAGCACGATCTCCGGGCTGCAGTGGACGATCGACGCCTACACGCTCGTCCTCGCCAGCCTGCTCCTGCTGTCCGGGTCCACCGCGGACCGGATCGGACGGCGGCGGACGTTCCAGATCGGCCTGGCGTTGTTCTCGGTCGGCTCGCTGCTGTGCTCGCTTGCGCCGTCGGTCGGCTGGCTCGTGGTGTTCCGGATGGTGCAGGCCGTCGGTGGCTCGATGATGAACCCCGTCGCGATGTCGATCATCACGGCGACGTTCGACGACGCCAAGGAGCGCGCGAAGGCCGTCGGCGTCTGGGGTGCGGTGGTCGGCGTCTCGATGGGCCTCGGGCCGCTGGTCGGCGGCGCCCTCACCGACACGGTCGGGTGGCGGGCCATCTTCTGGATCAACGTGCCGATCGGTGTCGCGGCCATCGTCCTGACGGCGCTGTTCGTCCCGGAGTCGCGGTCGCCGAAGCCCCGGCGGCTCGACCCGCTCGGGCAGGGCATCGTCATCGTGCTCCTCGCCACCCTGGTCGGCGGACTGATCGAGGGACCCCGGCTCGGCTGGACCTCGGTCGGGACGCTCGGGCTGTTCGTCGTCGCCGCTGCCGCCCTCGTCCTGCTCGTGGTGGTGGAGGGACGCCGTCAGGAACCGCTGATCGACGTCCGCTTCTTCCGGAGCATCCCGTTCTCGTCCGCCGTCGTCACCGCGGTCGTGGCCTTCGGGGCGAACGGTGCCTTCCTCTTCCTCAACGCGCTCTACCTGCAAGAGGTCCGCGGCATGACCCCGTTCCAGGCCGGCCTCTGGACGCTGCCCGCGGCCGTCGCGACCATGCTCGTGTCGCCGCTGTCCGGTCGGCTCGTGGCGTCCGTCGGCACCCGTGTCCCGCTCGTGCTCGCGGGCGTGGGCATCCTCGGCGCGGGGCTGGTCCTGACGACGATCGACGCCCACACGCCCATGCTCGTCCTGGTCGCGGCGTTCGTGCTGTTCGGCTTCGGGTTCGGCATGGTCAACGCGCCGATCACCAACACCGCGGTGTCGGGCATGCCCCGGGCGCAGGCGGGTTCCGCTGCGGCCGTCGCGTCGACGAGTCGGCAGACCGGGGTGTCGCTCGGCGTCGCGCTGGCCGGCACCGTCACCGGCGCGAGCGCGGTGGCGAGCGTCGGTGCCGACTTCGCGGTGGCCACGCACGCGATGTGGTGGATCGTCGTCGGGATCGGCGCCGCGATCGTCGTCGTCGGGTTCGTGACGTCCTCGGCGGTGGCGCGGCGCTCGGCTGACCGGGTCGCGCCCCTGCTCGACGCCTGACCCGAGGCGCGTAATCTTCGAGAACCACGGAAGCGCCCAAAGGACCCTGCTTCGGAAGGTCTAGCGATCGTGGTCCCTCGCAGGCTTCGTGGTCGGTCAGCAACAAGGGGGGTGGTGCGAACATCGGCGCGCCGTCTCGAAGTCAGCTGAGACGACGCCGACATGCAAAGATCGATTCAATCAAAAGCTGAAGGGCCAACATGCTGACCAGATTGAAGGTCGAACACTACCGGTGCTTCGACGAGATCGAGCTGAAGCTTCGTGCGGCCGACAACCCTGGCGGGGGGTGGAATATCCTCGTGGGCGAGAATGGCACGGGTAAGTCGAGCCTGTTGCAAGCGATAGTCTTTGCCTTGATGGATCCCCGGCCACTGACGGCTCTGAACAACTCTCCCTGGGTGATGGTGCGACAGGGTTCACCAGAAGGCACGACTGCTTCGTTGAGCGTGAACGTCGGGCCCGATCATGAGTTCAGGAAAACTGTTTCCAATCGTCGTGGGTCGTACGTCGAGCAGGCCACCACGAGTTCGGTCGAACTGCCCTTGCTGCTAGCATTTTCTGCTCGTCGACGAATCGCTAACCCTGGCGAGTTGCCAGAAAGTGAGAACTTTGAGGTAGAGCGGGTTCGGGGGCTCTTCGATCCGAATCTTCCTTTACTCGCCCACGACGCGTTTGCACAATTTACATCAAAGAATGAGCGCCGTAATTTTGCTCGAGTGGTCAGGGACGTCATCACCCACGAGCTGGAGAGTTCTGGAGAGCACATGTTTCCACTCGTGGATGCTGTTGAACTCCGAGGAAACGGTGGCGTGACGACCAACGCACAACTCCTGGAGCAGGAGCGCTTTGGCCTGCGGTATGGAAACAATTATCAGGCCAAGGTCGCAGTACAGGACCTCAGTGACGGCTATCAAGCCATGCTTACGATCGTGCTTGAAATTCTCACCCAAGCGGCGCTTCATTCTGGCGTCGTTCCGAAGCCTGGCGAACTCAATGCGATCATCCTGATCGACGAGATTGAGGCCCACCTTCACCCTCGTTGGCAACGCAGTGTGGTTCCCCTCCTTCGCGAAGTATTTCCAGAGTGTCAATTCATCGTTACTACGCACTCACCTCTCGTCGTAGGGAGCGCCGAACCAGGTGAAGTGCAGGTTCTGACCGTAGCCGCCGACGGCGACGTCAAAGTTGACTTGCTTGATGAGCGACTTCAAGCGCTCGATGCTGACGAGATTTATGACGCTGTATTTGGCGTGCCGCGCGCAAGCAATGATGAGTACATAGAACGCGAGCGCCTATTTGCGCAATCGAAGGCGATGGGGGTTGACCCCGATCCTGAAATTGCCGCCCTTTTGCAGGCCGCGTGGGACGGGCGAAAGAGGCTCATCGACAATGATTAGACTGGATCGATCAGGGCTCACTCCCACGTCGATTCTGCTCGCGGCCCAGAATCGCCTCTCGACGCTTTCCGACGATCACGCGCGGGACGTCCCTCAGGAGCGCTCCGCCGCAGCAGCGTGGCTTTCGATGCGATCCGCTCTGGAAGCCGCGCAGGCGGGGAAGTGTGGATGGTGCGAGTCGCTGCTCGACGAGCGAGCTGTCGAAGTTGATCACATCCGACCGAAAGGGCGAGCCCTCTACTGGTGGCTCGCTTTCGAATTGTCGAATCTGCTTGTCGCTTGCCGGTCGTGCAACAACCTGAAGTGGAATCGGTGGCCGCTCGTACGCGGTGCGGCCCGCTTGACACCGCGGCAGAACCTGCCGGAGGCGACTGAGCGGTCAGCCGTTGTTGACCCGACTCGGGAAGATCCGCAACCCCATCTTCAGTTCGTCAATCTGGGAGGCGTGTGGCGGTATGCGGCTCTGTCGCCCCGGGGACTTGAGACCATCCGCGTCCTTTCGCTCGATCGAGATAGACTTTCTCGTAAGCTTTCCGATCACGTGAACTTGATCGTTGCTCCTCGCCTGGCCAAATTGAAGGCCGCGCTTGACTCTGAGGATTTTGACGAATGGACCGCCCTCCGAGCAGAACCGTCTAGTCTGTGTGGGAGGGAGTCTCCATACTCGGCGATTACGAAACAGCTCGTCGTAGAAGCGTTCTTATAAAATGGACCGGGTCGCACCCCTGCTCGACGCCTGACCCGACAGGCGGCGAGGCGCGTGAGCGGCCAAGCCGCTCAGGTCCGCGCAGCCACGATGTGCTGCGCCAGGGTCCGCACCGCCCGTGTCGGCTCGACGTCGCCCCGCATCGCGAGTCCGACCCGCAGGGGCTCCACCGCGTCGGTGAGCTCGAGCACGACCCCGTCGTGGGGCACCCCGGCGTCCGGTACCACCCCGATCCCGAGACCCGCTGCCGCGAACCGCACCACCGCGGGCATGTCGTTCATCTCCGCCACGATGCGACGGCGGATGCCGAGCCGCTCGCACGCCTGGTCCAGGATCAGCCGGTTGCCGAACCCGTGTGCGGTGTCGATGAAGGACTCGTCGGCCAGGTCGGCGAGGGAGACCGAGGCCCGATCGGCCAGCGGGTGGTCCGACGCCAGGAACACGCGGAAGGGCATCTCGCGCAACGGCTCCACGACGATGCCCTGCGGCACGGTCGGCAGCCCCGAGTACGCCAGGTCGAGCCGGCCCGATGCCAGGTCCTGCACCAGTCCGGTCGTCCCCGACGGCGAGGTCATCAGCTCCACCGTCACCAGCGGGTGCCGCTCGCGGAAGGTCCGGAGCACCCCGGTCAGGTCGACCACGTCCATGCTCGTGAAGATGCCGAGCCGCACCCGGCCGCGCAGGTCGGCGTCGTCGGAGCTCGCCAGGTCCCGCATCCGGTCGAGCGACGCCAGCACGGCGCGGGCGTGGGGGAGCAGGTCCTCGCCCGCGGCGGTGAGCACGAGCTGCCGTCCGGTCCTGTCGAAGAGCCGCACGCCGAACGTCCGCTCCAGGCTCGCCAACCCGGCCGACACCGTCGACTGCGCCGCCCAGAGCCGTTCGGCCGCACGGGTGACACTGCCCTCCGCCGCGACGGCCACGAACTGTTCGAGCAGACGGGTCTCCATCCCGACATCATCGACCAGATCGATAGCGCACATCAAGAGCATCCGTTGGACTCGATGCTCCGGACGGACGATCATCGGAGCATGTCCTCGACCACGCACCAGCCCACCGCGTCCACCAGCGACGCCGTCGCACCAGCCCCGCGCGGGCGACCGGCGCACACCCGCCGCCGGCACGACGTCGGGTTCTGGGCGGTCGGGTTCGCGTTCCTGACGGTGATGGCCTTCGCGACCGTCCCCGCCCCGCTGTACGTCATCTACCAAGCGCGCGACGGCTTCCCGACGTTCACGACCACGGTCGTCTTCGCGGCGTACGGCGTCGGCGTCGTCGGGTCGCTCTGGCTCGCCGGACACCTCAGCGACGTGCACGGGCGCAAGCCGCTCATCCTCGTGTCCATCGCCCTCGAACTCGTCGCCGCCGCGCTGTTCCTGGTCTGGAACGACGTCAGCGGGCTGGTGGTCGCGCGGCTCGTCACCGGCCTCGGCATCGGCACCCTGACCGCGACGGCCACGGCCCACCTCGGCGAGCTGCGGGTGCGGGCGACGGGTGACGAGGACTCTGCGAAGGGGGCCAGCGTCGTCGCGGGCGTCGTCAACCTCGGCGGCCTGTCGCTCGGAGCGCTGGTCGGTGGCGCGCTCGCCGAGTTCGTCGGCCGTCCGCTCCTGGTGCCGTACGCGGTGTTCGTGGTCGCGCTCGCGGTCGCCTTCGTGGTGGTCCTCGTCGCCCCGGAGACCGTCGACCGTCCCGAGCAGCCCGTGCCCTACCGGCCCCAGCGCATCCAGGCGCCGGCCGGCAAGACCGCGGCGTTCTGGGCTGCCGGCACCGGTGCGTTCGCTGCGCTCGCGGTGCAGGGCCTGTTCACCTCGGTCGCGCCGACGTTCCTCGGCACCACGTTCCACGTCACCGACCGGCTCGCCGCCGGTGCGACCACCTTCGGGGTCTTCGCCGCGAGCGCGCTCTCGCAGGTCGTCTTCGCCCGCCTGGCACCGCGCACGCAGATCCGGCTCGGCATGGTCCTGCTCGTCGGTGGGCTCGCGGTGCTCGCCGTGTCGGCCGTCGTGCTGCAGGTCGCCGGCTTCATCGGCGGAGGCGTCGTCGCGGGCGCCGGTGTCGGCCTGCTGTTCCGGGCGTCCATCGGCAGCGCCGGAGCACTGGCGGACCCCGACCAGCGCGGCGGTGTCCTGGCCGCGGTGTTCCTCATCGCCTACGCCGGGTTGACGGTGCCCGTGGTCGCGGTCGGCGCGGCGCTCCTGGTGCTCCCGACGCTCCCCGTCCTGATCGGGTACGTGGTGCTCGTCTCCGTCCTGGCCGTCGTGGCCGGGATCCGACTGGCCGCGCGCGCCTGAGGTCCCCGAGCCTCCCGGCCGGCCGGGAGGCCCCGCTCGCCTCCGGCATACTGGCCGCATGCCGTCCCGCCGCAACCGATCCGTCCTGACCGGGCTGGCCGCGCTCGTCGCGGCCGGGCTGGTGGCCGGCGGGTTCGCGCTGACCGCACAGCAGCGGACGGACGACCCGGTGCTCGCGTCGTCGGTGCCCACCGCTCGGGCGACCGCGGACGGCGTCGTGGTGATCGACCTCCGGGGGCCGGACCTGCCGGGGGCGAGCGTCCTCGACCGCTGTGACACCAGCAGCCGCGCGGACGTGGCACGGTACGACACCACTGCGCTCGGCGACGTCGTCCTGCAGTGCGGCACGAACAGCCAGGGCTACGAACACATCCGCGTGCGGCACACCGCGGACTGGCAGGACGTGCTCGGAGGCCGGGGCGACCGCGACTGGGACGACGCGATGCTGACCGCTGTGCAGACCGCGCTGACGGACCCGCGACCGGGCTTCCCGCGGGACGCCGGGGACGGCAAGGTCTGCTACGCGGCGGCGATGCGGTTCGACGACGACTCGACTCCGGCGCCGGACGGCTTCGTGAAGGTCATCGTGTCGCGTACCACCGACCGGGTCATCACCGCCTACCCGACCCGCACCGACGACTGCTGACGGGGCGGCGCGCGACCAGTCGGCCCGCGCTCGCCGACCCGCGCCGCCGACCCGCGCCGCCGACCCGCGCTCGCCGACCCGCGCTCGCCGACCCGCGCCGCCGACTCCGTACGACACCGCCGTTGTCGTACGACGTCGGACCTGTCGCATCCCTCGCAGCGCTGCAGCCCGCGCGACGAAGCCGCTGTCGTACGACAGCGGGCATGTCGTTCCGAGTCGGCACGCCGATCCGCCACCGCACGCACCCGCCACCGCACGCACCCGCCGCCGCCCCGCGTTACGCGTGCACGTCGTGCTCGTGCCGCTGGTGCGACGCGGGCTCGAGCTGGAACGTGGAGTGCTCGACCGGCACGTCGAAGTGCTCCGCCACGCACCGCTGCAGCTCGTCGAGGATCGCCGGGGCGTGCGCCGTCGTGAAGCAGTGGTCGTCCACCACCACGTGCGCGGTCAGGTTGGGCACCCCGGTGGCGACGAGCGTGGCGTGCAGGTCGTGCACCGCGATCACGTGGTCGAGCTCGAGGATGTGGAACCGCACGTCCTCGAGGTCGAGCCCGGGCGGCGTCGACTCGAGCAGCACGTTCGCGGTCTCGCGCAGCAGCCGGACGGCCCTCGGCAGGATCAGCCCGCCGATCACGAGCGCCGCGACCGAGTCCGCCCGCTCCCACCCGGTGAGCGCCAGGACGACGGCCGCGGCGATGACGGCCACGGAGCCCAGGGTGTCGTTGAGCACCTCGAGGCGGGCGGCCCGCGAGGTGAAGTTCTCGCCCGAGGCCCGCATCAGCACCGCGTAGGCGACGAGGTTCCCGACGAGTCCGATGACGCCGAACACGAGCAGCGGCCCGGCGTGGATCTCGGCGGGGACGAACAGGCGCTGGATCGCCGACACGATGACGAACACCCCGACGGCGAGCAGGATCGCCGCCTGCGCCGTCGCCCCCAGGACCTCGGCCCGCTGGAAGCCCCACGTGCGCTGCGAGGTCGGGGAGCGCCGAGCCAGCCGCGTGGCCACGAGCCCGATGCCGATCCCGCCGGTGTCGACCACCATGTGCCCGGCGTCGACCAGCAGCGCGAGGGACCCGGTCACGACGGCGCCGACGACCTCGGCGAGGAGGATCGTCGCCGAGATGCAGAACGCCACGAGCAACGCGCGCTCGTTCGCGCCGGCGTGCCCGTGCGCGTGGTCGTGTCCCATGCGCCCAATCGTAGGGACCCGGACCGACGGCGTG